>JAFZXZ010000019.1 GCA_017616555.1 bacterium
CATTACTTCCTCGTCGTCCATCTCCGGCCTGGCGAAACGGATGTTGTCTTTAATCGTCATGCTGAAGAGGAACGGTTCCTGGGGCACGTAGCCGAAGACGCCCCTCAGTTCGTCGAGCTTGTATTCCGCCACGTCCTTCCCATTAAGGAAGACCGTGCCCGGAGGAGGACTGTAGAGGCGCATGCAGAGATCGACCAGCGTCGTCTTGCCGCAGCCCGTCCTTCCCACGATGCCCAAGGTCTCGCCTTCCGCCACGTGGCAAGTAATGTTCTCCAGGGCATTCTTGACGGCGCCGGGATACTTGTAAGTGAGATCCTTTATTTCAAGGAGCGTTTCTCCCTTAACTTCTTCGCTGCCGTCCTTGATGGCGCTTTCCTCCTCAAGGATCATCTGGATGCGCTCGGCGGACGCGCAGCCTCTTTCGAGGTGGTTTATCACTTCGCTGATGGCGATCATCGGCCAGGTCATGGTGCCAAGGTACATGTAGAACTTCGTGAAAGTGCCCAAGGGCATTTCGCCCATTATGATGCGCTTTCCGCCGAACCACAAAAGCAGCGCCATGCAAAGGTTAGAGACGACCATGATAAGGGGACCCATCATCGCCCATTTTCTGACCAGTGAGATGCTGTTGTCAACGTAGGCTTTTCCCTCTTTGCCGAAACTGTTAAGCGAGGCCTCCTCATCGCCGTAAGCCTTGACTACCATGATGCCGGCGAAGATCTCCTGGGCCCTTTCGTTCATAGCGGAGAAGGATTCCTGCACTTTGCCGAAGAGAATCCTGATCTGGCGGCCTATCACCCTTACGACGATCATGATGATCGGCGCGGGAATAAGCACGAGGAGCGCCAGCTTCCAGTTTTCCTGGAGCATTAGAACAATGATCATTCCGCCCATGACGAGAGAATCGGCGCCCGCCAGCATGCCGAAGGCTACGGAGTGCTCGACCGCCTGCACGTCGTTGGTCATGTGCGCGGTCAGATCGCCCACTCTGTGCTTGTCGAAATACTCGGGCGGCATCGTCTGCAGATGATCAAAGATCTTCTGCCTGAGATCGCGGTTGATCTTTAATCCCACGCCGGAAAAACAGTAGCGCCACAGGAAACGGAAGAAAATGCCGCCCGTCATGATCGCGATCATGGTGAGGCAGAGCTTTCTTAAGAGTTCCCTGGTGGCCGTGCCGTCGGAGAGCGCGTCGAAAGCCAAGGCGATGAAGTGCGGCATCAAAAGAACCGCAAGGTCAATGCAGGCAAGCCCCAATACGCCCAGAAGGAAACGGTAGCGGTACTGCCACACGTACCCTAAGAGGATCTTCATCCCCGCTTTGGTTATCCTGTCGCCCTGACTTCCGCCGTGAAAATGTGGAGGCATAAAATATCAGCGGCGGTTGCGGTAAAGTTTAGGATCGACCACGGCTTTCATAGCTTCGGTATCCATCTCTTTCCCTAGGAAAGCGGCGATCCTGGGCACCCAGTCCTCAGGGTCGCGCATAAGGTCGTTGTAGTTCACGAAAAAGACCGTGAAGCAGGAATTGGCTTCCAGAAAGTTCAAAACTTCCGAGAGGTGGCGGTTGTAGGTCGTGATCATCTCCTCGTCGGAGATCTTGTCGGTGCTCTCTCCTCTTCTTATGAGCATTTGCTTCTGGCTCTTCATGATCTCCTCGATGTCGCGGCGCATGAAAAGCACCTTGTAGCGGTAGCCCTTCAGGGGAAGCTTGGTGAGAAGCAGCGCAATGATCTTGACCGCCTTGCCGACCGCCTCGGGCATCCAGGCCGTATCGTTAGGAAGCTTTTTCACTCTCTCGAATTCGTAGTAGCCCTTGGGGTTGTCCTCATCGGCCGTCCTGATGTTGTCCTGCAGCGGCGGAATGCCGCCCGCTTCCAGCATCTTCATCATCATCGACGTCCCGGAGCGCGGCAGCCCGGAGACCACCACAAGTTCTTTTTCGAAAAGCTTGCTTAAAAATGAAAAAGCCATTTTACTTCTTTTCCTTGCGCACCATGACCGCCACCGGGCAGTCGATGTATTCGTCGGAGAAAAGCACGTATCCTTTCATGACGTCGGTCACGTCCATACTGGCGACCGCCAGGTCAACTTTGCCGGTCCCGGCCGCTTCATAGAGCTTGTCGTAATCCATGACGACGATCTCGGGCTTAACGTTGAGGTAAAGCGCCAGTCTCTTTATGAGCTCGATGTTGAAGCCAACGAGTTCGCCCTTCTCGTTCAGATAGTTCATGGGCGTGTTGAGCGTTTCGGTCGCGAACTTAAGCGTGCCTTTGGGTTCCTTCGGCTCTTTCAGTTTCGGCATTTCAGGATGTCCTGTCTTCACCCAGCGCTCGTACATGTCCGCATAGGTCCCGTCCTCTTTGTATTTTTTTATGAAGGCGTTCACTTGATTCATCAGCTCTTTCTTCTGGTGTGAGGAAGCGATGGCGACATGCCCGTCGCCCAGCGATTCCGGCAGGATGACGAAAGCTTCCTTATAGAGGCTGGCGGCGTGGTCGAGGCTCGGCTTGTCGAAGACCACAGCGTCAACCTTTTCAGTCTGTAAAGCCGGGAAAAGCTCCTCAACAGAGGAGTACGGCACCATTTTCGCGTACATGAAGCGCTTTTTGGCCGCGGCGTAGGATTCCGTCTGCTCGCTTCCGCCCACTTTATAGATCGGGTTGTTGAGCTGATAGACGGTCGTGATCTGCGTAGTGGCGTTGGCGCAGCCGAAAAGCAGTACAGAAAGAAGAAGCAAAGATAATTTTTTCATCTTAATCACCGACATTTATGAGTTCATATTTTCTGGTTCCCAAACCGATCTTTTCGCCGTGCTCCAGCTGGATCCTCCAGTCCGTGTCCGGGGAGACCTTGCCGAAGTGGTCTCGGCCTTTGACCTTGCTCTGCCCAAGATAGCTGTTTCCAATGACAGGCTGCGCCAAAACGGCGTCCACGCAAGCCTGGTCCACCGCCACCGGATCAAATGAGGCGAAGATGCCGACGTCGGGAACGATCGCCGCGTCGGACTCCCCATGGCAGTCGCAGAAGGGCGAGACGTCAATGACGAAGTTGATATGGAACTGCGGACGGCCCTGGACGACCGCCTTGGCGTATTCCGTCGTCTTCATGTCGACCGAGCCGGCCTTGGCGCTCCACATGGGCCCTATGGCGTCCGTGGGACAGACTCCGATGCAGCGGCCGCAGCCTACGCAGACGTTCTCCTGGATCTTGCATTTCCTGTTCGTGATCTTCGGCGCTCCGTGCGCGCAGATCTTGAAGCACTTGCCGCAGCCAATGCAGCGTTCGCCGTCCACCTGGACAATCCCGTCGCTGTGCATGACTTTTTTCCCGGCTCTGGATCCGCAGCCCATGCCGAGGTTCTTGATCGCGCCGCCGAAGCCTAACATCTCATGCCCTTTGAAATGGGCCACGGAGATGATGGCGTCCGCGTCCATGATCGTACGGCCGATAATGGCTTCCTTCAGGACCACGCCGCCCTCGATGGGGACCGTCACGTCGTCCGTTCCCTTAAGGCCGTCGCCCATGATGACTGGGCAGCCCGTCACCGCCGGGACGTAGCCGTTTATCATGGCGGTCTCCAGATGCTCGATGGCATCCTTCCTGGAGCCCACATAGAGCGTGCTGCAGTCGGTCAGGAAGGGCTTCCCGCCCATTTCCTTGACCTTCTCAACCACCACTCTTGAGAAATTGGGCCTTAGGAAAGCGAGGTTTCCCCTTTCTCCGAAGTGGATCTTGATGGCCACGAATTTCCTTTCCAGATCAAGTTCCTTGAACCCGGCCTTGTCTAAAAGCAGGGATAATTTGTCCAAAAGGCTTGTGCCGACTTTCGTCCTGACGGACGTGAAATATACTTTTGCTTTTTTTGCTTTCGGCATAAGAGACCCTCGTTTTGAAGTTAAATTTTACTATCTTTATATTTTACCAAAATGGTATAATTTCCAAAGTGTGTTCGTGAACAATCAAAAAGGAAGGATATATGGATTATTTCTCTCTGGCGCTTCAGAAGCATGAAGAATGGCGCGGCAAAATAAGCCTTACGCCTCTCTGCCCCTTGGAAAACAAGGACGACCTCAGCACGGCCTACACTCCCGGCGTGGCCGCTCCCTGCCTGGAGATCAAGGATGATCCCAGTTTAGCTTACCGCTACACCAGGAAGTGGAACATGGTCGCCGTCATCACAGACGGCTCCGCGGTCTTAGGCTTAGGCAACATCGGCCCCTTAGCCGGTCTCCCCGTCATGGAGGGAAAATCCGTCCTCTTCAAATCCTTCGGCAACGTTGACGCCTTCCCCATCTGCGTCAACACCCAGAACGTCGAGGAATTCATCGCGACCGTAAAAAACATTTCTTTAGTTTTCGGCGGCATCAACTTGGAAGACATCTCGGCCCCCCGCTGCTTCGAGATCGAGGAACGCCTCATAAACGAACTTGACATCCCGGTCTTCCATGACGACCAGCACGGCACCGCGGTTGTAACTCTCGCGGCTCTCTACAACGCCACCCAAATCGTCGGCAAGGAGATCGAGGACCTCAAGATCGTAATCAACGGCGTGGGCGCGGCCGGCACCGCCATCGCCCGCCTCCTCTACGCCAACGGCGCCAGAGATTTCACGCTTCTCAACACCAAGGGCATCATCAGTAAAGAACACATGACCCTTGATCCCAAGAGAGCCGAGCTTCTTGATTTCGCGGTCCGCGACAAAGGCACCGGCGGACTCGCGGAAGCCGTCAAGGGCGCCGATCTCTTCATCGGCGTTTCCGCCCCCAACATCCTGACAGCCGACATGGTCAAGACCATGGCGAAAGACCCCATGATCTTCGCCTGCGCCAACCCCACTCCCGAGATCGATCCGGAGCTGGCCAAATCCGCCGGTGCCAAGGTCGTCTGCACCGGCCGTTCCGACTATCCCAACCAGGTCAACAACGTCCTGGCCTTCCCCGGCATCTTCCGCGGCGCTCTCGACGCCCGCGCCAAGAAGATCACAGAAGAAATGAAGCTGGCTGCCGCCCAGGCTATCGCCAACATGGTGAGCCCCGACGAGCTGAAGCCGGACTACGTTATCCCGCCCGCCCTTGACCGCGAAGTGACCCGCGCGGTCGCCGAAGCAGTCTATTGCGCCGCCAAGGGTAATGTAATATAAGCAAGGGCAGCATATATCCCTAAGCGAACTCACGGAGGACGCTAATCAAGGCCACGCACGCGTAGTCCGTGAGCGAGGGATTATATGCTGCCCTTGCGTTATTATTTCCATTCGCTGCGCAAAATGCGCATCATTACGAAATCGCTGTATTTGCCTTCGTAATAGTAGCCCTGCTCTTGTAGGCCTTCCTGTTTAAAGCCGATCTTCTTGTAAAAAGATAGGGCGTTGGTATTCAGGGCGACGACGCCAATCGACACGCGATTCATTTCGTACTGATTGAAGGCTAGGTTCAGGATTATTTTGATGGCTTCCGAGCCGTAGCCTTTGTGTTGCTTCTTTGGGTCGGGAATAATGATCGAGAGGTCGGTGCAATGCCAGGCCGGGAACATTCTGAGAAGGCCTGTTTCGCCGATGATGTTTCCCTCAAGATCAGTAATGGTGAACCAGAGGGCGTCTTCCCTTTTATGATTGACGAGAATGTTGGTCTTCTCCTTTTCCTCGTCGGTCGGCTCAGTGAAGCCGCATTGGAACATGACTTTGGGCTGATTGAACCAATGGGCAAAGAACTTGGCGTCCTCGGCCCTTTGCTCGCGCAAAATGATCTTTGTGCCTTTGATCTCCATCAGGCATCGTCTTCTTCGACGTCTTCAAGAGCATCGAAAGGATTGGCGGGCTTCTCAGCTTCCGGTTTGTCCGACTTCTCGGGCTCTTTCAGCCCTTCCTCGTTGATGAAAAGCTTCTGGAAGGTAGCCTTGTCCACTTTGTAAGCGAATCTGCCGTACCATTCGTTGTACTGGTTCGCTTCGTCGGCCGCTTTCAGATCGGCGTCCTTTTCCGCTCTGGTGACCTCGTTGGTGCCGCGGTCGGGGGCGGTGAAAGAAGCCTTGACGGAGAGAAGAGAATCGCCTCCGTCGGCGCTCTTGCCGTACAAAGTGTAGTTCAGACCGCTCATAAGCTCAACCTTCAGATAAATGCCGGAAAGATCTTCGCCGGTTTCGGCCACTTCCTGAGCCTCGAGGCGCGAGAGCGTTCCCGTCAGTCTCAGAAGCGCTCCGGAATTAGGTTTGGTCCCGTCTTCGAAAAGCAGTTCTCCCCCTTCTCCGGCCGCGGTGAGAAGATAGTCCTGGCCAGTGATCCTGAATATCTCATCTTTTTTCAGTTCCAGGATGAAGGGATCGCGCCAATCTTTGGGATCAGCGTTGACTCGGAAGATGTTCCTGACCAGCATCGGCTTTTCCTCGTCAGTCAAGCGCACGTACTGGCCGACGAACAAAGACTCCACAGAAAAAGCCCTGGCGGTCATCTCGTCGTCCGTGCTGTGCATTTTCGTGCGGCCCAGGATAAAGGAAGAGGCTTTTTTGCCGTCGGGAAGGAAAGTCTCGACGCGCAGTCCGGCGTTGGTCGTCACTTCGTCGGGATCCGCCACGCTCATCTTTTGGTAGCCGGATTTCCTGACGTTGATCACCTGCCCGGCTTTCATCGCATAGATCTCGGCGAGCAGATTGGCGAGCATGGAGTATTTGGCGCGGAAGTTGCTTCCGTCTTTCACGACCCAGAAGTTGCCTTCCTTCTCTATCGTCACTTCGCTCTTGTTGTTTTTCAGCGTGACTTTGGTGATGTCGTTTACGGGATAATCCTTGTAGATCGTGTCGCCGAGCTTGCGCTCAGACCTGGCGGAAAGTTTTTTGTATTCCTTGTAAGCGAAAATGCCGCCCAAGCCGAGGAGGGCGATCAGAAGAAGTATTAGCGTGGTTTTCGCGTTCATAATTTATCTCTGTTTAACTCTGTATTGGTGACGGATCGCAAGGAAGATGCCGATCAGGCAGACGATGGCGGGAACAAGCGCAATGTTGAAGAGCTTAAGATAGAAGCCCAGCTTTTCCTTGTCGCGGTTCAGATTCTTCCTGACCTGCTTCAGCTCTCTGGCGATCTGCTGGCGCTGGTTCTGGAACTCCTTGATCTTCTTCTCCTGCTCGGGGCTTATTATCATGCGCTGGGAATCGTCCTTCTGCTGCTGCAGTTCGAAGAGCTGACGCTGCAGATTCTCGTACTGCTGGGAAAGGGCCTGTTCCTTGGAGAGCCATTCGTTCTGGGCCTTCTTCTCGAGGTCCTGCACGACCGTAAAGGGCCTTTCGTAGCTGTCGCGGGCCCTGATGGCGATAAGATTCTGGTCGCCGCTGAGCTGGTTGATGGCGTTCAGGATAAGCGTGTAGTTGTTGTTGAGCGGCTGGTAGGCCTGCATGCCCATGAAGCCGACGGTCCTTATATTGTACTGGTCGCAGAGTACGTCCACGTCGGCGAAGACCACGATCGTGTTGTCGCTCTCGGAATAGGAGAGCAAATTTGTCATGCCCTGATAGGCGCTCTCAAATTGTCCGCTCACTTTCGCGACCATCGGGTAATTCTTGACGTCGGAATTGAAGTTCATCCTTAAGTCGCTGGCTTCCTGGAAGACTTCCGTTTTAGCGATGAGAGAGGCGGAAAGGCTGGTGGAGACAAGCGGCGTCAAGGTCGTCTTGGCGTCCTGCTTTTTAATGATGGCGCCCGTCAGGGGAAGCAGCATGCGGTCGAGCTGAGCCGTCATGATCTCGCTCCCGTTGAAGCATTCGCCGCTTGCGCTGATCCACAAAGGATTCTTCTCCTGGCCGCCGCTCTGGCTGCTTAAGATCGTGGGATGATCAAGGTCAGCCACGACTTTTTCGGGATCGACGGAAAAGCCCCATTTCTCGAAGAGCACGTTGGCGTCGGAAGCGCCGAACGGCATGATGGGACTGTGCTCGTCCCTGTCGGCGGTGCACAAAGGATCGACGAAGAAGATGACTTTGCCGCCCTTCATGACGTACTGGTCAATGGCGATCATCGTTTCGTCCGGCCAGGCTTTGGGATGCACGACCAGAAGGATGTCCACGCCGTCAAGGTTCACGGGGCTGTCGGGCTTGATGTTCTTGACGACGTAATTGCGCTTCAGTTCGTTTACTATGATCCAGGGCTGGTTGACGCCCTTGGAATTGCGGCCGTACATGTCGTCCTTGTCGGTGCCCGTGATGGGAAGGGAGCTGATCACGCCGATGGTCTTCTTCTGCGGATTAAGCACCTGGTAGATCAGCTGGGAGACGTCGTACTCGAGATAGCGCTCACGGCTGATGTCAACGATCGGCAGAGCGGCGTTCTGGTCGAGCGCTTCCGCCACGATGCCGAAGTAGAAGTAGCCGTCGGCCGTCGGGTCGCTGCTGAAGCCCACTCGCTTCAGACCGTATTTTAGCGCCCATTCCTCTTCGTCGGAGTCGAGCTTCGGATCAAGCACTTCCACTTTCACGCTGCCCTTGGAGGCATTCTCGTATTCCTTCAGGAGGTCCTTGACGCGCCCGGCGAAAGCCTTGATCTGGGAAGGCTGCCCTCTCAAACTGGAGGAATAGAAAAGTTTCAGCGTGACGTCCTGGTCGAGGTCGCTTAGCATTTTTTTCGTGCCGTCCGTCAGACTGTAAGTTTTTGCCTCGGTAATGTCCCAGCGGAAATAAAGATTGGCGGCGACGAAATTCACGATGATAATAACCGCCAGCAGAGCTATGAGCCCTACTGCGGAAGTCAGAAATTTCTGGGAAAAGAAGTTCATATGTTCTGCCTTAGGAAGCTTTGCGCGAAGTTAGGACCACCGAGCTGGCGGCCAGCATGAAAGTAATCAGCGAAGCGTAGTAGATGAGATCCCTGGAATCTATAACTCCGCGCTGCACGGAATCGAAGCGGTACATAAAGGAGAGTGAAGCGATGAAGTTGGCGACGCTCAGAGGAACAGTGGTTGCGAGCGCTTCCGTGACCGGGCCCCAGCCCGCTATCACGAAGAAGAGGCAGATGACCAGGCAGATAATGAACGCAACGACCTGGTTTCTGGTAAGGCTGGAAGCGAAGCTCCCGACCGCCAGATAACAGCCGGCCAGGAGGAAACTCCCGATGTAGCCCGCGATGATCTGGCCGATGTCAGGATTGCCAAGATAGCAGACCGTGATGACCATCGGGAAAGTCAGGGAAAGCGCGATGCCGATGAAGAGCCAGCCGGCCAGGAATTTTCCAAGGATGGCCTGCGGCAGCGTTACCGGCAGAGTTAATAAGAGCTCGATCGTTCTGGTGCGGCGCTCCTCCGCCCACATCCTCATGGCGACCGCCGGGATAAGGAAGAGATACAGCCAGGGGTGCCAGACGAAGAACGTCCTAAGACTGGCGTCGTTGCTGTTGTAGAATTCGCCGAACTGGAAAGTGAAGAAACCGCAAAGGATCAGGAAAATAACGATGAAGACGTACGCCACCGGCGAACCGAAGTAGCCGCTCATCTCTCTTTTTATAATGCTGTATATCGTTCTCATATTACTGCCTCGTTATGTTGCGGAAGACTTCGTCAAGCCTGCCTTCCTCTACTGAGAACTGCGTATTACGCCAGTTGCGGCGCCTTATCTCCTCCGCGACGGCGGGCGCTATGACGTTGCCGCCGGAAGGAAGCACTCTTATTACGATGGTGCCGTTCTCTTCTTTCAGGATCTCTGTAGCGGCAACGTTGGCCAGGCTCATGAAAGCGTTCTTAGCCTCCTCGGCGCTGACGTTGTCAAGGGAGAGCGTCACCGCCTCGTACAGGGAGGACTTGCGGCGCAGTTCACTTGGAGAGCCGTTCGCGACGATCTTGCCGTTGGCGATGATTATCGCCCTGGTGCAGACCGCGTCCACTTCCTCAAGGATGTGCGTGGAAAGGATGATGCACTTGTTCTCGGCCATGCCGGAGATCATGCGCCTGACTTCGAACTTCTGGTTCGGATCGAGTCCGTCCGTCGGTTCGTCCAGGATCAAAACGGGCGGATCGGGCAGGATCGCCTGTGCGAAGCAGACGCGCTGCTTGTAGCCTTTGCTCAAGGTATCGACGGTCTGGGGCAGGACTTTTTCCAAACTGCAGATCTCGACCGCCCTTTCAAATTTCTTTTTCAATTCGGAACCCGTGAAGCCTCTCACTTCCGCGATGAACTTCAAGTATCCTTCCACGGTCATGTCGGGATAGACGGGAGCGTTCTCTGGAAGGTAGCCGATCTGACGGCGGGCGTTGAGGGAATCTTTGATGATGTCATGGCCGTTGATGACGGCCGTGCCTGAGCTCGGCGGGAAAAAGCCGGTCAGCATGCGCATGGTCGTGCTCTTGCCGGCGCCGTTCGGCCCCAGGAAACCTAAGACTTCGCCTTTTTCGACTTCAAAGCTGATGTCGTCCACCGCCCTGAAGTTGCCGAAAAGCTTAATAAGATGTTGAACCTGAATCATGTTTGTTGATCGATAAGATTTAATGTATTGTCATTTTGACAAAATGAAATTATAGCAAAGGTTATACAAGCAAAAACTATGCCGCTAACTTGTCCGCAGTTTGGCTTCCCCTCGGGCGGAAAAATCTAACCACACAGCGTTCTTCGGGATAAGTTCCGGAAAGAGGTCGGCCCACTCCACTACGCAGATGCCGTCGCCGTAGCAGTACTCTTCCCAGCCGATGCCCCAGATCTCGTCTGTGCTTTTCAGGCGGTAAAAATCGAAGTGGTAAACGTAGGGCTTTTTGAAGCGGTATTCCTGGATGAGCGTGTAGGTCGGGCTGCCCAAAAAAAGCGTGTCCTCGCCCTGCAGGGCTTTTATCAAACCCTTGACGAAAGTCGTCTTCCCGACGCCCAAATCGCCTCTCAAGCAGAGGATGTCGCCCGGCTCAAGGTGAGCCGCCAGCTTTTCGCCCTGCGCGATCGTCTCCTTCGCCGATCTAGCTTTGAAACTAAAATCAGAAATGCGCATAGCCCGTCCATTTGTTCGCTTTTCCGTCTATCAGAAGCGGATGTTTGCCAGCTTTTGTCATTTCGCCCACCACGCTAAGTTTCAGCGAAAACTTTTTTTCAAAACGCTTTTGGAGCTGAGCGCTGAATTTGCTCTTCGGGACAGTCAGAAGCAGTTCGAAATCTTCCCCTCCCGTCGCGGCTTCTTTCAGGCTGCAATTGTCCGCGCAGGGAACACAATCTCCCGCGATCGACATTGAGAGTCCGCTGGCAAGCGCTAAACGTCTCCCGTCCTCGCAAAGTCCGTCGGAAAGATCCATCATGGCGTTGGGGGAAAGTTTTTCCCTAAGCCAGCGGGCCTCTTTTAATCTCGGCTCGAAAGTCAGGTGCCTGCCGCTTGCAAAAGTTTTACCCAGCGTTCCCGTGACCAGGACAAGGTCGCCCTCCCTGGCTCCGGACCTGAGAAGCGCTTTTCCTTTTTTGACTTTGCCGACGAGCGTCAGGGTAAGCGTCAGCGCTTCAGCCCTCACCGTGTCGCCGCCTATGATGGCAACGTTATATTTCTCCGCTTCAAGTCCCAGGGCGGTCATAAAGCGCTTTAGAAAGACATTAGAGGCCGTTTTGGGCGCGGCCAGGGATAGTATGCCCCAAAGTGGGATGCCGGCCATAGAGGCGATGTCGCTCAAATTTACGGCCAGCAGTTTGTGAGCCAGAAGTTCCGGCTTTGTCCCCTTCAGGAAATGGGTGCCTTCGCAAAGCGTGTCGCAGGTCGCGATAAGATCCCATTTGTCGTTGTAGCGAAGCACGGCGCAATCGTCGCCGATGCCTTGCAATACCCCGCCGGAGGAATTTCCGGAAAAAAGGGAATTGGCCAAATTGATAAGCTCTTGTTCCCGCATAGTGGCAGCTTATTCCGCGGGCTTAACGATCACTTTGCGAAGAGCCCCGGCGCGCTTCAAATAGTTGCTTACGCTGGAAAGCTGCGTATTTCTCACGGCTTCCGCCAGGTCGCCGAAATCGTTGGTCGTGAAGAGCGCGGTATCGGCCGCCCTCCTGACGAAATCTTCTGAGCTCCTGGAGTAGAGCGCGGAAGCTTCGGCGGCGGAATTTCTGATGCTTTCGAATTTGGCGGGGTCAAGCAGGTCGGACCTGCTTTCAGTGCAGGCCTCGAAGAGCAGCTTCGAGCACTCGTCGATCAGTTCCGAATCAGTCTTCAAATAGAGAAAAGCGTAGCCCAGGGCGTAACCTTGGTAAGCTTTGAAGCCGCTTCCCAAAACGGACTGACTGCCGTATTTTTCCCTCAGCTTAGCCAGGACGGAAGCGAGCGGGCGGCGCAGGGAATAAGAGACGAGATACGGCAGGGCCGGATCGTTCTCAAAGCCCGGCAGAGCCGTGCCTATGACCGCCATGCCGGTGCTCTCGGGAGCGTAGAAAACTTTCTCCTCTTCGCCTTCGGGAACTTCGTTCACCACGTCGGGCAGAAGCCGCGGGCGGGAAGGTCTCCTCTGGTTCTGGACTTTCTCGTTGCCCTTCATTAGGAAATCCTTCATTTCGGAATGAACAGCCATCAGGACGGCTTTTTCCTCGACGGGGCCGCTCACTATGATCTCGGTGTTGTCCGGCGTAATGTATTCCTTGTAGAAGGAAGCGACGTCCTTGGCTTTTATTCTCTCGAGCACGAAAGGATTGCCGTAGCGGTCGAAAGCGAAAGGATGGTCCTTGAAAAGGAATGTGCGCATGAGCATCTCGGCGCTCTCTATGCTGTTCGTGTTCTCGATGCTGGAGCGCGCCAGCGTTTTCTTCACCGCTTCTCCGACGCCGCTCTCCGTAAACTTCGGGTTTCCCCAGGAACGGCAGAGGTAAGGCAATAACTTCGTGAAATTGCGGGCCGGCACAATTGCTTCGAAGCCTATCACCTGAGGCTCGTTGATCGGCTCTACCTTCGCGCCGCATTCTTTCACGGCTTTGGAAAAAGCCTGCTGATCGCCGGCGCCCTGGGAAAGAAATTCCGAAAGCACGGCGAAGATCCCGTTGTTGAAAGTCTCTTCGTACCAGTTGCCGCCAAGGGATACGAAAGCGCAGCGCACGAGCGTCTCGTCTTCCCTTCTCTGGAAAAGCACCTCGGCCTGTCCCGGCAATATTCTTCTGTATGACTGGTAGCCTATATTTTCAAGTATCTCGCGCTCGAGGCGCAGAAATTCCGCCGCTCTCGGCTCAATGATTTCCTCCGGATCACTCCAGCAGAGCGTAATGCAGGAAGGCGCGAGATTTTTTTCAGCATAGCTTCTCAGCTTTGCAGCTCTGAGATCGTTTATTACTTTGGCCTCCTCTTTCAATGAGAAGGGCCCTCTTCTTTCAATGACAGACCTGGAGAGCATTTTGGAGAAACTGACTGGCTTGGCGCAGCGCGCGGCAAGCTCGGTCAAAAGAAGATCAGCTTCGCCCCTTACTTCTTCCTCGGAGAATTTCCTGCCGGCAAAAGAACGAATATGTCCGCTCATTATGCTCTGGACTTTCGGGCGGTCTTGGGGCGGCGTTTCGCAAATAAACATCAAGGACACGCCTCCCAGTTCCGTTTCCCTTATGACGTTGACTTCCATTCTTCTCTGGAATTCCTCCGCCAGCTTTTTCTCCAATTCGCCGACGCCTTTTTCCAGCAAATTGGCCAATACGTCAGCTGCCGCTTTGTCTCTGGCGGAAGGACGCAGCGTCACGCCAAGGCAGACCAGGCTCTTCGTGCCTTTTGCGGTCTTCATGGAAAGTCTGGGCGTTCCGTCGTCGCCAATAAGCACTCTGTCGTCCCTTATGAATATGCCTTCCGGAAGCGAAGCCAGACATTCCCCTGCCAGCTCTTCCAAGCCGCTGCCGAAAAGGCTTCCGACCAAAACGAAAGAAACGTTGCCGGAGACGAAGTGCGCCGCCATGTATTTTTTGAGGTCCTCTTTTTCTAATTTTTCCGCCTGCGCGGAATAACCGCATTTAGGCACGGCTTCCATCATGGCTGGGAAGGCCGTGCGCCGCCAGAGATTTATGAGGGCGTTCTTTTCCTCACTCTCCGACCTCCTGAGATAAGCGACCGTTTCTTGCTTCAGTTTCGCAAACTCTTCATCATCTATGTCACGCTCTTTGATGATCGTGAAGAGCGCCTTCACAGCCGCTTTGACTTGTTCCTTCAAGCCTGTCACTACGACGAAGACCGCGTCGCGCTCCAGAATCACTTCGCACTCCGTTTCCGGGAAAGCGCAGTCCGGTTTCAAGCGCTCCTGATCGAGCCTTTTTCTCAGCCATTCAGTCATGGTGAAGGCCAAGCCGCTGCCAAGGAGGTTCCCTTCTCCGGAAACGCCGCCGCCGAATGAGACCGTCACCGCGGTCTCGGGATTCCCAGGAAGATCGGCGCTTATGATCGTCGCGCCAAGGTCGCTTACTGAGCTGCTGACAGAACAGACCGGAAGGAACGCCTCCTCCCCCATCAGGAGAGAAGCCGCGAAAAGCAGAAAAACTAGTCCCTTTGCGAACTTCATTTCAATTTGCCAAGGATCTCTTCAGCTTGTTCTTTGGAAAGCGAGCCGGCGGGCGGGAACTTGTAGCCGTCGCCAGCGAATCTGGGAATGATGTGCCAGTGGCAGTGATGGACGGATTGTCCGGCCGCTTCGCCGTTGTTGATAAGAATGTTGACGCCGTCGCAGGGCAGCTTCTCCTTCAAAAGGGAGGCAATTTTCTGAACGAGATCCAGGACGGGATAGAGGTCCTTGGGATCAGCTTCGAAAATATTGGCGATGTGCTTTTTCGGCAGCACGAGCGTGTGCCCGGGAGAAAGGGGGCCTATGTCTAAGAAAGCATAGGCCTCCTTGGTCTCCGCGACTTTGTAGGAGGGTATCTCCCCTTTTATGATCTTGCAGAAGATGCAATTTTCCATTTTATTCCCCAAGTTTCAGTTCGCTGTAGAAGCCCAGGTCGATCATGGCGCCGCCATTTTTGTTCTTGCATCCGACGGCTATGACGTTTTCGCCTTTCTTAAAGGCTTTCTTAACGTCTTCCTTCTTCAGGAGCACTCTGTCGTAGCCTCTGGAGTAGCCTTCCGTCTTGAAGATCTGGACGCCGTTGACGTAAACTTCGGGATCCTCGTCGTAGAAGATGTCCATCTCGAGGTTTTCATCGGGAACTTCCTTCAGGATGAAGACGCGCCTCAGATAGATCTCCTTGGTGTCCCAGTTGGTCTTCGGTTTGGCGCCGAGGTCGTTCTTGATTATCTCGTTGCCGAAGCCGCCTTCGCCAAGGCTCCACAGACTGTCGTCAAAAGCTGGATTGCTCCACTCGCCCTGCGGTTTCTCGAAGATGTATCTCCAGACGATCTTTTCTTCCGTGCCCTTGGGCACAAAGCACTTTCTCGTCATGGGCTTAACTGAAAGGGCGATCTTTTCGACCTTCTTGTGCAGTGCTCTCATCTTGTCGGTGGGATACTTCACGACTTTTCTGTCGTAAGTAACGAGGCCGTTGGCTTCCGTTTCCACGTCGGTGGTCTGGGTATAGACGCTGCCGGCGAAGCTCTCGTGGGCGCAGCGGGCCAGGTTGTTCATGATCTCTTCATAGCGCTTGAGGCTGTCCTCGACGTTGGAGTCGGAACGATAGCCCCACTTGCTTTCGGGATTCCAGAGGTGTCCATCGATGAAGAGGCCCAATCCTCCGAATTCGCCGCAGATCGTCAGCCTGTCGTCGTTGGCAGGCGTAGGCAGAGGACTTGGATACTGGTGATGGTCTTTCATATCGCCGCAGTTGTGATCCGTCCAGCCGGAGGTCTCGCTGATGAGGCGGGTGGTGTCGATCTGCTTGAGCCAGCGCGTGGTCTCGGTGGATTTCTCTTTGTCGGGCTGGCCCCAGCCTTCGTTGTAGGCGATCCAGACGACGATCGAGGGGAAGTTCCTCAAGTCTTTGATCATCTCAACGAGTTCGGCGCGGTAGATGTGGTATTTCTCCTCCGGTTTCTGTCCGCCGGAGACCATGTCCTGCCAGATCGGGAAACCCGCCTTGTCGGAGAGGTAGTAATATCTTCTCGGCTCGATCTTGATGTGCTTGCGCATGAAGTTGTAGCCGTGCTCCTTTAAGATGTCGATGTCATACTGCATGGCCTCGTCGGAAGGAGGAGTCAGCAGACCATCCGGCCACCAGCCCTGGTCCAAGGTGCCCTGCATGAAGATCTTCTTGTTGTTCAGATAAATTCTCTGAACGCCCAGCTCGTCCTTTTTGAACTCGATCTTGCGCATGCCGAAGTAACCCGCGACTTCGTCTTTGCCGAAAGCGGTTTCCAGCGTCAGCTTAAGGTCGTATAGGTTGCCTTCATTGACGTCCCAGAGCTTCGGCTCGGGAATAGTGAAGGTCTGGCCCTTGGACCAGTCGGCCACTTCGCCTTCCGCGACTTTTTCGCCGCCGAAAGAAACTTCCGCCGTCACTTTGGCGCCCGCCAGATCGCCGGCGCATTCGACGGTCACTTTCACTTCGCCTTTGTCGATGTCGCTTTCAACATTGTAGCCCGTGATGTAGCCCTTGGGCGTCGTTTCCATCCAGACGCTGCCGTAGATGCCGGAAACTCTGGTGTAGAAGCAGCCGCCCGGATTCAGGCTCTGCTTGCCGGTAGGCTGCCCATAACTGTTAGAAGGGTCCCAGGCTGTAACTACAAGCGTGTTTTCCCCAGTCTGAACAAGGTCCGTCACTTCCACAGCAAAGGGAACGTTGCCGCCGACGTGCGGAGCAGCCGTCGCTTCTTTGCCGTTCACGAAGACCTGGCAGCGCCAGTCCACCGCTTCAAAGTTCAGGAAATAGCGAAGTCCTTCTTTCACTTCCGGGACATTGAAAGTCCTCTTGTACCACAAAGTCTCATTAGGTTCCGTAAGGCGGCCGATGCCGCTCAAAGCGGATTCAGGAGCGAAGGGCACGAGAATGTCCTGCTGCCAGGCATCGTCTTTCGGCATCTCTTCATTGATCTTCGTCACGGCGAATTTCCAAAGGCCGTTCAGGTTCTGCCAATCGGAACGCACCAGGTTCGGTCTCGGATAATTCTGCCAAGCCGAATCAGGCGTCATGTTTTCGCCCCAGGTCGTCATGATGTGATCCTTGACGGGGGTGTAAGCGCAGGCGCTGATCGCGATCAGGGCCACTAAAAGGAACAAGCTTTTTTTCATATCTATCCTTAAGGTTTAATTGTTTACTTGAAATCAGGCCTTTCCTGCGTGAAGATCTCATGCAGTTTCTCAACGGGGACCTTGTTGGTCCTGTCGTAGTTGTAAACGCCGTTCTGCTCCTGCTCGACGTCCGTCAGCTGCGTATAGCAGAAGCCCTGGACGTGAGGCGCCTCGACGAAGCATTTGACTGTATCCCTTAATCTCGTCAAGAATTCTTCCTCAGTCTGCGGCATGCCGCCGTACCCCCAGGTGTTGCTGGCGAAAGCTTTTCTGTCCGGCGGAATGTAACCGATGCCGCCGATCTCGTCCACGACGTAGGGTTGGCCATGCCACTTGGTCTCCTGCTGTTCCGGGAAGTTCTCGAAATAACGCCCGTTTTCATCCGGAACTAAAAGCTCAGGAAGTTTGTCCGGCTTGTGGTACATGTGCACCGTCCAGAGGTCCGTAGCGTAGTGCACGCCGCCGGAAGCGGTGTTGACAGGACGCGAGGGATCAAGCTGCGTGCAGAGCTTGTAACTTTCCACATGGCTGTTTTCGTGCTGCAATTTGTTCTCAATTCCCCAGGTCTCGTTCCAGGGCGTCCAGGCCACGATGGAGGGATGGTTGCGGTCGCGCAAAATAACTTCCTTCCACTCGCGCTTGTGATTTTCGCAAGCCTTCGCAACGTTGGGGTCACAGCCCCAGCTCGGGAATTCGCCCCAGGTCAGGTAACCCAGCTTGTCCGCCCAGTAGTGGAATCTTTCCTCAAAGACTTTCTGATGCAGCCTGGCGCCGTTGAAACCCGCTGCCATGGACATCACGATGTCCTGCTTTAAGGCCGCGTCGCTGGGCGCCGTCCAGATGCCGTCTGGATAGAAGCCCTGGTCCAGCACCATGCGCATGAAGATCGGCTCGTTGTTCAAATAGATCTTGCCGTTGGCGCAGTGATACTTTCTCATGCCGGTGTAAGACTTGACGGAATCAACCACAGCGCCGTCCAATACCGTTTCCAAAACGACGTCGTAAAGGAAAGGATCTTTGGGCGACCACAGACGCATCTCGTCAAAGGAAACTTCGTACTGCTTGCCTTCCTTAGCGTCCCACTCCCCTTCCGTCACCACGCTGCCGCCGTTCTTCACGACGCAACGGAACTTCAGCCCTTCCGGGACTTCGTAGAAAGAAGGCGTGAGGTAAAGTTTCTTTGCGTCGATATCCGGGCGCATGTAGCAATCAGCTAATCCGGCCTTCCCTACCGCTTCGACCCAGACCGTCTGCCAGATGCCGGTCGTCCTCGTGTAAGAGCAGCCGTGGGACTGGTAAACGAAGCACTGCTTGCCGTAAGGGTGCGTGCAGCCCACGTTGCCGAAATCGGAGCCTCTCAGATCTTCCCGCATGACGTCCTCGACGCGCAATACGAGATCCATCTCCTCTCCGAATTTGGCTTTCTCGGTAATATCGTAGGCGAAAGAACAGGCGCCGCCAAGGTGCACTCCTACGGACTCGCCGTTCAAATAAGCCTCGGATTCATAGTCCACGCCGCCGAAATGCAGAATTATCCTCTTCCCTTCCCAATCGCTTGGCAGAAGCAGTTTCCTGTGATACCACATACCCTCGATGAAATCGTAATACCCGACTCCGGACAAAGGGCTCTCCGGACAGAAAGGCACCGTTATTTCCTTATCGAAGCCCTTGCTCAAATAAAGTTCCCGCCCTTTGTCGGCGCCGGAACGCCCGAAATCGAAAGTGAAAGTCCATTGCCCGTTCAAATTGAGCCAAGCAGAACGCTCGAACTGCGGCCTGGGATGTTCAGGTCTCGGTATCATAAAATTCCTTAAGCTGATTATTAAATGAAAATAAAATACTTCAACTTAATAGAATTTTACCAAAAAAAGGGAGTCAAATCCAGCAAAGACGCCACTTGACTTTAGACCCCCTTTATAATAAAATTCTTCTCACCATTTTGACATCTAGGCGTGTGGTGTAATGGTAACACTTCGGATTCTGGTTCCGCCATTCTAGGTTCGAGTCCTGGCACGCCTGCCAATAATAAATAAGGACCTGCTCGCAAAAGCAGGTCCTTTCTTTTTAGGCGTTTTCGCTGATCTTAGAACTGGCCCTGGGGGTGGGGGGTCATCGCTTGCTTGCGGTCCTCGTTCTTGTCGAATTTGCCGCCGAAGACTTCCAGCATGACACAGTGGGTAGCGGGGACAAGGCTGAAGTCGTAGAGGCAGGCCGGGATCAAAATTGTGTCGCCGGGATGGAACTCGATGTCCTCGAAGAGGCTGTCCGGGGAGATGATGGTGCCGTGTCCTTCCACGTTGCACAAAAGCCTGAACTGGTTGTAAGTGTAGTCGTGGATGGGCTCCCTGAAGGAGTACTTGTAGAGAGAGAAGCAGTCGTTCAGGCAGATCTTCGAACAGAGGCTGTTTAATTTCACTTCCTTGACGAAATCGTTTTGATCCTGGAACTTCAGAACGTCCAGGACTTTTTCTATCTGTAGGGGGCGCTTTTCGCCTTTGGCGGGAGTTCTATTGTAGTCGTAGGCGCGGTAAGTGATGTCGGAATTCTGCGCGACTTCGGCTACAATCAAGCCCCTGCCGATGCCGTGAATGGTGCCGGGAGGAACGATGATGGACTGGCCTTTCTCAACGGGGTAGGAATGGATGACTTCCTCGGCGCGGCCTTCCCTGATGGCTTTCTTGGCCTTTTCGGCGGTGACGCCGGGCTTGAAGCTTCTTGAGATCCTGGCGTTCGGCTTGGCGTCCACGATGTACCAGGCTTCGAATTTGCCGTTGGCGTTCTCGTACTTCATCGCGTAGCGATCGTCGGGGTGAACCTGGATGGAGAGGGCTTCCTCAGCGTTGATGTACTTGAAGACGACCGGGAAGCCGGTGTACTGGTACTGGCTGGCCTGGCGGCCGTAGATCTCCTGGGGATAATCCTTGCAGAGCTCAGTGAGGGTCATGCCGGCCATAGGGCCTTCCGCGACCGAACTGGTCATGCCGGGCATGTCTATTATCTCGGCGGATTCGCCGACCGGAGAGACGGCGGGCGTCGGACGGTTGAAGAAACGCGTGAGGCAGCGGCCGCCCCAGGTCTTGGCCCTGTAAACGGGCGAGAACTTCATAGGATAGAAAACTGGCATTTGACTTTTACTCCTCTTTGTAGTATTATTGTCGTCGTTTTCCGTGGGGAATTAGCTCAGTTGGTAGAGCGCTTGCATGGCATGCAAGAGGTCACCGGTTCGAACCCGGTATTCTCCACCAAATTCCATCCCGAGGGGATGGTTTTTTTATTTTCCGGCTTTGTTTCACCAGTGCATTATCTCCGCCACGTGCGGTAGTTTCGGTTTTATAAGCTGTTTTATGGCCCTGGCGTACTGGACCATCTCCCACTGCGCGCCGGCGTGGTCCCTTATTTCCAGGAAATGCGCCAGGTTGTGCAGATCGACGGTAGCCCAGAAGGTCGTCATGACGTTCTGCGTCAAAACTCCCCTGGCCTGCTCGCGACAGACGCCCTTTTTAAGCAGAGCCTCGTATTCTCTGAAGCTCTGCTCATTGGCGGCTCTGATCATTTCCCTCGCTTCATTTTGAGCTTCAGGAGACATGGTGTCAAGGGAAGCCTGGCGGTTGTTCTCGCTCTGCGACCTGACCATGGGCGGCACGTAGAACTCGATGTCGGTCTCGGTGTAGCGGCGGCTGATCTCGTTGTAGGACCAGGTGCGGTGGCGGTGCCACTGGCTTCTGACGAAGAGCGGGCAGTGGACGATGAAGGAGAAGACCACGTGCTCAAGAGGGCTCGTGTGACGGTTCTCCAAGAGGTACTTCATCAGGATGATGTCGCGCTCCGTGATCTCGGAGACGAATTTCCCGAAAGAGACTCTGGCGGCGTTGACGATCGTCGTCTCGCTTCCCATCATATTGACAAGGCCGACCCAGCCCTGTCCGTCAAGGACCATGACGTGATCCTTGGGCGGCGCGTTCACGTTCAATACTGTTTCTGACATATCACACACTCCAAAATTTAATAGGCCAAAACCTATCACTTCCATCTTACCATCCCTGTCAACATCTAACGCCAAACGAATTATGGTAAAATATAGAATTAATTATGGATATTGAGAAAGAACTTAATTCGGAGCTCGAAAAATCGCTCAGAAAGGTGGGCGAAGTCTGGGCTCCCTGGCGAAGCGCCTATATCTCCGGGCCCAAGAAGGACGGGGAATGCGTTTTCTGCGCCAAAGTTAAAGCTCCCCCCTCCTCCGACCGCGACAACTTGCTCCTGGAGAGGGGAAAAAGGTGCTTCGTTACGATGAACACCTACCCCTATACGCCGGGGCACGTCCTTATACTCCCCTATACGCACGTGGAGACTATCGACGAATTAGACGACGAGACTTACGAGGAGTTCTTCGCGCTTTTGAGGAAGTGGCAGGGCGTCGTCAAAAAGAGCGTGGGTGCGGGCGGCCTCAACATCGGCATCAATATGGGCAAGATCGCCGGGGCCGGCATAGCCGAGCATCTGCACATGCACATCGTCCCCCGCTACTTCGGCGACACTAATTTCATCACCACCTGCGCCGACACAAGGGTGGTCTCCAAATCTTTATTCGACATCTACGATCTTTATCTTTCAAACATAACCAAAAGAGAAGAAAAATGAAAAAATCAAGCATGACCTATCTGGAAAAAATGTTGAACGCTCCCAGCCCCACGGGCTATGAAGACGGCGCCAGGAACATTTGGCGCGCCGAAATGAAAAGCGTGGCCGACAAAGTTTACGGCGACACGCACGGCAACAGCTTCGCCGTTTTGAACGAGAAAGGCAAAAGGAAAGTCATGCTGGCCGGCCATATCGACGAGATCGGCTTCCAGGTGCAATCTATCTGCGACGGTGTCATCAAGTTCCAGCCTCTGGGCGGCTTCGATACGAACATAATCCCCGGCCGCCGCGTCATCATCCACACCGCCAAAGGGCCCCTGCCCGGCGTCATCGGCAAAAAGGCCATCCACCTCATGTCCGCGGACGAAAGAAAGAAGACCACCGAATTCCGCGACATGTGGATCGACACCGGCATCTACGATGAGGAAGAGCTGAAAGCCGCCGTCGAGATCGGCGACCCCATAACCTACGGTTACACGCTTGAAAAACTGGCCCATGACGTTTACGTCGGCCGCGGCGTGGACGACAGGATCGGCGCCTTCATCGTCGGCGAAGTTTTGAGAAATCTGAAAGGCAAAGACCTCGGCGACCTCGCGGTCTATGCGGTCGCGACCGTCCAGGAAGAGATTGGTTTAAGAGGCGCCGTGACGGCCGCCGGCAGCATCAAGCCTGAGTTCGGCTTCGCGGTGGACGTCTGCCACTGCCTGATGCCGGGTGTGGGCAAAGACGTTGTGGGCGACGTTACGATGGGCAAAGGCGCCGTCGTTACGAGAGGCCCGAACATCAACCCGAAGCTTTTCGACCTCGTCGTGAAGACCGCTGGTAAAAAGAAGATCGCTTTCCAGCGCGACGCGGCCTGCCGCGGCACCGGCACCGACGCCAACGCCATGCAGCTCTCAAGCGGCGGCGTAGCCTGCCAGCTGATCTCCATCCCCAACCGCTATATGCACACGCCTGTGGAACTCTTCGACATGAAGGACGTGGAATCCGCCATCGCCCTGATGACCGAAACTATCCTGGCCGTCGATAAGAAAACCTCTTTTGTGATCTAAAATAATGAGCGAAACGAAATATCACATTCCCCTCTCTTCCCCCGATATTACGGAAAGAGAGATTCAGGCCGTAACGGACGTCATGAAGACCGGAACGCTGAGCTTAGGCCCGAAGCTTCCGGAATTTGAAAAAGCCATCACGGACTACTGCGGCTCCAAGCACGGCGTAGCGGTGAACTCCGGAACGAGCGGGCTGCACCTGACGGTGCGAGCCCTGGGCCTGAAGCCCGGCGACGAAGTCATCACGACTTCCTTCTCCTTCATCGCCTCCTCCAACTGCGTCATCTTTGAAGGCGCCAAGCCCGTCTTCATCGACATCGATCCCGTCAACATGAACTTCGATATCGATAAAATAGAAGGCGCCATCACCGAGAAGACCAAAGCCATCGTGGCGGTGCACGCTTTCGGCATGCCGGTCGATATGGTGAAAGTCATGGAAGTGGCCAGGAAGCACAACCTCGCCGTCATCGAGGACGCCTGCGAAGCCATCGGCGCCATGATTAAGGACGGAGACAGTTGGAAAATGGCCGGCACCTTCGGCGACTGCGGACTCTACGCTTTCTATCCCAACAAGCAGATAACGACAGGCGAAGGCGGCATCATCATAACCGATAATGACGAGATCGCCCGCCTCTGCGTCTCTATGCGCAACCAGGGCAGAGACGCCGGCATGGGCTGGCTCGCGCACGCAAGACTTGGCTACAACTACAGGCTCAGCGACATGAGCTGCGCTCTTGGTACCGTCCAGGTCTCGCGCTTGGGCGAAATTCTGCCGAAACGCGCGGAAGTGGCCGCGCGCTACACGAAGCTCTTCACGGAAGAGATCCCCGAAATAGTCCTCCCCTGCCCGGATCCGGAAAACTTGAGAAGAAGCTGGTTCGTTTACGTCATCCAGCTACCCAAGGCTTACACCGGCGACCAGCGCAACGAGCTAATAACGCACCTGCGCTCCCTGGGCATCGGCTGCAACCAGTACTTCTCCCCCATCCATCTGCAGCCCTTCTACCAGAAGGAGTACGGCTGGAAGCGCGGAGACCTGCCTGTGACGGAATACATGGGCGACCATTCCATGTCCATCCCCTTCTTCAACAAGCTAAAGGAAGAGGATCAGAAGATCGTGGTCATGGAGATCAAAAAATGGCTTAAGGAAAACCCGGCCTGATGAGCGAAAGTAAAGGCGTCAAATTTCTGAAGCTCCTGGCGGAGCACGGGCTCGCCGTAACGCTTGGGCTCGCGGTCTTCGTCAGGATCTATCTCCTTTTGATAAGGGAGTACGTCATCGTCAACGACGGGCTCCTTTACGTGCAGTGGATCGGGAAGATCCAGGAGCTCGGTTTCAAAGGCGCCTTTACGAACGCTTATCCCTTCAACCTCTTCCCGCTTTTCGCGGCCTGCCTGCAGAAGATCTCCTGCGGAACGCTTTCCGCCGAAAGTTCCGTTCTCATACTGAACTTCTTCTTCGGGCTTCTGGCGCTCGTTCCCGTCTATCTTCTGGCAAAGCGGATCTTCGGGAAACTGCCGGCTCTCGTCACGGGCTTTTACATCGCCTGGCACCCGATCTTCACGGAAGTTTCCTGCCAGGTCTTGAGGGAAGCCCCCGCGGTCTGCTTCGGGCTTTGGGCGGTCTATTTCCTTTTGACCGGACTGGAAAAGGAAGAGCCCGAGAACTGGGATTACAAGAAGCTGGCTCTGAGCCTCGTCTTCATTTTCCTGGCGCTTTTGATCAGGCTGGAGATGCTCTCGCTTCTTTTCGTCGCAGTCATTACGCTCTTTTTGGCGCACTATGAGCGAGGACGCGACAATCATTTCAAAGCCAGGCTCAAGATCTTCTTCGTCTGCGCCGCGGTCCTCTTAATTTCAGCCGTTGCCCTATTCAGCGCCGTGAGAGTCGTAAAGGGCCAGTGGGATTTCGCCAGGCTCGACAAGATCTTCTCCGCCCAGGGAATGGGCGAGGAAAAATACGACGTGGCCGATCCTCTGAAGCCCTCCGCGGAAATATACGATGCCCAGGGCAGGCCTATCCCGTTGGCGAGAACAAAATACGCCTTCGCGCACCTGGCCTGGGACCATCAGAGAGCTTTGTTCGGCTACGAGATCCTCTACAAGACCTGGAAAACGCTGCACCCGGTGGGATTGGCGCTCCTAGTTGTCGCGCTCTACTACCTGGTGACGAAAAAACCCCTGAAGCTCTGCGCTCCCATAAACGTACTGTCGCTCGCTTTGATCGTTATAATGGGCGCCGTCTTCTACCGCTACGTCTCCACGAAATTCGCGGTCAGCAACAGGCACATAGTTCTGCCGGTCTTCGTGCTCTCCGTTTACATGGGCCTTTTTACCACCTACCTGAGAGTCGAGAAAGGCTGGCAGAAATTGCTGCTGGCTTTCTGCCTTGCGGCGGCTTTCCTCATGCTGACTTACAAGGCCTTCCGCCCGCTTGAAAGGCATCGTCTTCCCCTCAAGCTCTATGGGAAGCAGCTGGCAGCCAAAAATATACTGCCTGAAAAAGCCATCCTGATAGAGCCGAACGGTCTGACGCAGCTTTCCTATTACGCCGGCGCGATACACAAAATGTGGGCTTCGCAGACTCCCGAAGAACTGCTTGAACAGCTGGCCAAAAAAGAGAATTCTTTCCTCCTGGTCAACTTCAGGGACGAAAGCCACACCGCGTCTTTCCTGCCCATCAAGGACAAACTGGAATACATCGATTCCCTGGAACCCGTAGATAAAAAATACGAACTGAAACTATACCGTCTGAAAAAATAAAATCATGAAGCTTAATTTCCTGAAAAATCCCGACCGCGGGCCCCTTGTCTGGCTGATGGTCGTCAGCGACGCCTTGCTTTGCGCCGTGAGTTTTTTGATCATGACTTTCGTGCACGCCAGCTGCGCCGAAAAGCCTTTCTCAAACTACTATGAGATGCTTTGCTACTGCCTGCCTATAGTCATAGCGGTCAGGCTCGTAGTCTTCGCCTGCTTCTCGCTCTACCGCAGCGGCTGGCGCTACGCCGGACTGCACGACGCCGTCAACATCGCCAAGGCCGTTTCGGTCAGCACGCTCGTCGCCTGCATCGTAACCATCCTTGTCAGCAAGATCCCCACTAAGCCCTTCAACTACTCCGTTTACATTTTCTTAGGCGACATGGTGATCGCCACGGTCCTCATCACGACCATGCGCTTCTCCATGCGGCTTAAAAAGGAATTTCTTGCCTGGCGCCGCACCGGCAGGAAGAACGTCCTTATCGTCGGCGCGGGCGACGCTGGCGTCATGCTGCTTAGAGAGATCAACGCCAATCTTCCGAAATACGCGGTCGTCGGCTTCATCGACGATGATCCCAAGAAGCAAGGGATGCTGATCCAGGGCGTGCCCGTCCTCGGCAACAGAAATCAGCTTGAGACCATCGTCCACACGACTTTCACAGAAGAAGTCTTCATCGCCATTCCCTCCGCTTCCGGACACGCCATCAAAGAAGTGGCGGAGACCTGCAACGCCCTGAAGATAAGATACAAGACGCTTCCCTCCGTCAACGACATCGTGGACGGCAAAGTGACGGTCTCCGACCTCAGGGAAGTCGATATCCTTGACGTTCTGCGCCGCGACCCTGTGGAACTGGATCTGCCCGCCATCAAGAACAAGATAAGGGGCAAGCGCGTTCTCGTTACGGGCGCCGGCGGCTCAATAGGATCAGAAATGTGCCGTCAGATCGCGCTCTTCAAACCCGAAGAGCTGATCCTGCTTGAGCTCTGCGAATTCAACCTTTACCAGATCGACCGCGAACTGAGAGCCAAGTTCCCCGAACTTAAGATCTGCCCCTACATCGCGGACATCAAGAACGAAGCCAGGCTCGATTCCATTTTCAGCAAGCATCATCCCCAGATCGTTTTCCACGCCGCAGCCTACAAGCACGTTCCCATTATGGAACTGAACCCCTTGGAAGCTGTTTTGAACAACGTCAAGGGAACTTACCAGATCGCCTGCGCCGCCGACAAAGCCGGCTGCGAAGAGTTCATCCAGATCTCGACTGACAAAGCCGTCAAGCCGAGCTCGATCATGGGCGCCACAAAGAGAGTCGCGGAGAAATTCGTCCAGAGCCTCAACACCATCAGCTCCACCAGATTCATCTCCGTCAGGTTCGGCAACGTCCTTGGTTCCTCCGGCAGCGTCCTTCCCCTCTTCAGGGAGCAGATCATAAAGGGCGGTCCCGTCACCGTCACGCACCCTGACATGACGCGCTACTTCATGCTCATTCCCGAAGCGGCCCAGCTCGTCCTGGAAGCCGCGACCATAGGCGAGGGCGGCGAGATCTTCATCCTCAATATGGGCGAGCCTGTCAAGATCGTAGATCTTGCCAACCAGCTAATAAGACTGATGGGCAAACGCCCGGGCTCCGATGTGCAGATCGTCTTCACCGGCCTCAGGCCCGGCGAAAAGATGCACGAGCAGCTCGTCTATGACGGCAGCGAACAGCCGACCAAGATGAAGAAGATCATGGTCACCAGAACCAACCCGGAAGACTACGAAGAGCTGAAAGAAAAGATCCTCGAGCTCATCGACGCGGCGGCCTTCGGCAACGAAGCCGAGACCAGGAGCGAACTCTGCAAGATCGTTCCGGAATACACCCCCGACACCAGTTACAAGAGCGAATAAAAGTGGCTGTAAAGATCGGAGATGAAATAGTCCTCGACCTCGTGGACAACGCCTTCGGCGGCGAAGCGGTCGGAAGGATCAACAATCTTGTCATTTTCGTACCATTCGCCATCAAGGGCGAAAAGGTGCGCGTTAAGATCATAAGCAAAAAGCGCCGGATGCTCTTCGCCGATCTGTTGGAAGTCCTTGAGCCTTCCCCCGAGCGCCAGGAGCCTTTCTGCAAAAATTTCGGGCGCTGCGGCGGCTGCCAGTACCAGCACATCAAATACCCCTATCAGCTCGAGATCTTCGTCAAGCAGCTTAAAGACCTCCTCATCAGGACGGGCGGCTTCCTTGAGCTCCCCGAGATCCTCCCGGCCCTCCCCTCGCCGAAGACTACCCATTACCGCAACAGAATAGACCTGCACCCGGCCATAGACGAAGCAGGAGAGCCGTATTACGGCTTTTGCTTAAGGAACGCACCGAAGACCATCTTCCCCTTAACAGAGTGCCCTATTTTCGAATTGGATGACGATTTCTCGAAGATCCCCATGCGCATGGAGGACAAGCTCCTGGTCCTCAGGACGCACAGCGGGGAGCCCTACTATTACTTCAAGGACAACCACAACGTCGTCTCCTCAAAACCCTACGATTACAAGACGAGGGAAAGCTTGGGCGACGAGGACGTCTTCTACGATTTTTGCGGCTTAAGATTCTATAACTCCTATAGCGGCTTCTTCCAGGTCAACCCCTCGCTGCTTGAGACCTTCGCCAAAGTCGTAAAGGATTTCGCCCAGCCCAAAGCGGACGACCTCTTATTGGACGTCTATTGCGGTGCGGGCTTCTTCGGACTCACCCTGGCCAAAGAAGTTAAAAAAGTCTTGGGCGTAGAAATAGACCCCTCCTCCATCGCCTACGCCAAAAAGAACGCCGAAGCCGCCGGCTTCACGAACTGCGAATACA
Organism: bacterium; assembly: GCA_017616555.1. GTDB lineage: Bacteria > Auribacterota > UBA3054 > UBA3054 > UBA3054 > UBA3054. Next base: position 28,380 of record JAFZXZ010000019.1, read on the forward strand.
CTGCGGACTTTGCGGAAAACTTCCTGAGAGGCCTTCTGGAAGAGGGCGTCAAGCCCGACATCGCCATCCTTGACCCGCCGAGAACCGGTCTCACCAACAAGGCTGTCTCCGCCGTCAAGCACCTTGAGCCCAAGCGCCTCATCTACATTTCCTGCGGGCCTCCGACTTTCGCCAGGGACGCCGCTAAATTCGCCAACGCCGGCTACCAGCTCAGCAAGATCCAGCCTCTCGACCTCTTCCCGCACACCAAGCATTTCGAGCTAATCTCGCTCTTCGAATGGAAAGGAAAAGGCTTAGGTTCGCCCACTAAAAGCGCGGAAACGGAAGAATAATGTCCATAGTCGAGATCTTGCTTTTAGGCGTTAGCCTTTCCATGGACGCTTTCGCGGTCTCCATCTGCCAGGGATTGTGCCTCCCCAAATTCTCCCTCAAGCACATGCTTGTCATCGGCCTTTGGTACGGCGCCTTCCAGACACTGATGCCGATCATCGGATTTTTACTTTCCTCCCGCTGCGCCGGCATGATAGAGAGTTTCGATCACTGGATCGCCTTCGCCCTTCTCGTTATGATCGGCTTCAACATGATCAGGGAATCTCTTAAAAAAGAGGAGAACACCCTGACCGCCTCCCTGGCCTTCTTCACGATGCTGAAGCTCGCCATAGCGACTTCCATCGACGCCCTGGCCGTCGGCGTATCGCTCGCCATGCTCCAGAAGGAGATCTTCCTCCCGGCCGTCATGATCGGCTGCACGACCTTCACCATATCAGCCGTCGGCGTAGTCTTCGGCAAAGCCATAGGCGAAAAATTGCGCTCCAAAGCGGCGATCGTAGGCGGCGTCATCCTAATCGGCCTCGGCCTCAAGATCCTCCTCGAGCACACTCTTTTGAAATAACGCCATTCAAACGGCAAAATATCCGCCGTTTTTAGGCGCGCCGCGGAATTCTATTTTCCCGGCTTCCTTCAGAGCCTTAAGATATCTGGAAACAGTTGGAATGCTCTTCCCCACCAGAGCAGCCAATTCCCTGGTCTTTGAGCCAGGATTTTTTTCAATTGCAGAAAGGATCTCCGTAGCGATCGCGCTAACATTTACTCTATCATTTACTCTATCACTATTTCCTGGTTTTACTCTATCATCCTGCAAGTTTATTGGCTGTCCCATCAAGCGCAGAAGCTCTTTTTGAGTCTCGCAGACTCGGTCCCGAATGAAAAGCACAAACGGAGAAAGATCAGCTTCAGCTTTTTCGAGAGTCATGATGTATTCGTGCCGACAGACAGGCGGGATTATCGCAAGCGTCCAGCCGGCTCTGAGCAGCATGAGGTTCATCAGAAGCCGCGCCACGCGGCCATTGCCATCCACGAAAGGATGGATATAGACAAACTTCTGGTGCACAAGCGCAGCGAACTCGATTGGATGAAGTTTCCCTTCGTTCCTTTCCATCCATTTTAAAAATCCCGCCATTAGTCCGGGAACCTTATCCGGATTCGGCAAAGTCCTGCGAGAGCCGGAAATGAAAACTCTAACAGAGCGCCACTTCCCAGCGTTGGATTTATCGATTTGGGAATAGAAAAGTTTATGGATCTTGAGAATGTCAGATTCCAGAACATGACGTTTTTTCAGAAGCTCATAAATGAAGTCATAAGCCTTGGCATGACCGGTCGCTTCATACACGTCGCGAAGCGGCTTACCGCTGATAGTCAAACCGTCCTCTATGACAACTTTCGTTTCGCTTTCGGTAAGCGAGTTCCCTTCCAGGGCGTTGCTCGTATAAGTCAATCCTACGCGATAATATTCACGCAGTGATCTCAACGTTTCTTTCGGAAGCGGCCGCAAGGCCGCTATCCTCTCTGAATACTGATCGCATTTGCTAAATTCGCTTCGTCTCATGTTAACTTAAGATCACTTCGCTTCGAAGACGGTGTAGTGATATTCGAAAGTTGCTTCGCCCTTGGCGGGGATCTCCATCTCCCAGACTCTTTCCCTTTCGGCGTTCATTTCGCCCTCGTTATCTTTTGAGCTGATGAGCTTTTCTTCCGGAATAGCGAATTTCTCGAAGTCGCCGCAAACGTTCAGGAAGACTTTGACCTTGGCGTCGCTGCCGCGGTAGTTGTTTATGGTCAGCTTGCCGTTGATCTTTTTCTCGTTGCCTTCCACATTCTCGCCGTTGACTTTTTTGCGGCGCTTGACGACCTTGGCTTTCTTATCGACAGTTTCTTCGACCTTGGCGGTTAGGCTAAGCGCCTTGGTCAGGTTCATGTTGACCTTCTGCCCGGGGTTCACCCACTTGCGCATGCTCTGGCTGTAGATGTGGCCGCCTTCGGTAACCTCCATGGCGCCGGCGGTCATCGGGAAAGCGAAAGGATTCTTGAAACTTAAAATATCCCACAAGGTCTCCACGCCGCTCTCCTCGAACTGGGGAACGAGCCTGCCGTTGTTGTAGCGTCTAGATTCGATCTTCCATTCCGCTTTCCGCTCGATCTCGACTTCCGCCGTCCCAATCGGGATGTGCGTGGTGGAATCCTTATCCATGGAGTGCTTGCCGACAGAAACGTAGCTGACGTCGGCGCCCTGTTCCTTGTCGGTGGAAGCAAAGCCTTCGCTCACCTGCATGGGCATATCCTCGACAACTTCCATGTCTTCTTCGTCTGCCACAGCCGCTTCGCGAGCCATCGCTCCTGCGGCAGGAGCGGGTTCTTTGCGTCTGCTTCCAAGATCACTAAAAACAATGCGATTGCTCGCATATGCGGCTCTGTAAGCTTTTTGCTTCATAGTCTTTCTAAAATCTTTCGCTCCGTCAACTTCGCCGCCATTGAGGCCGAGGAAAAATCCCTGGACGGAAACTCTCAGATCAAGAAGGGATGAGGTGTCCTTGAATTCCACATTCGGCTGGCCCGAGACAAGCGTGATCTCTGCATTCTCGACCTTTTCCAAGTGGTTCCTGACATCGGCCGCCATAGAGAGATAGGCTTTGCCTTCCCTGTCCAGCTCCAGCCTGTAGGAGGGCGCCCAGGCCATGCCGTCGGTGAGGTATTCGAACTCGAAGGGCTTTGTCGCGCCCATGACCTGCCAGAGCTTCATCTTCAGGTACTGCGGACGTTCCTTCTCCTTGCCGGAGACCATCGTTATGCTGGCTGTAGGGATCTTGACGGCGGACTTGTTGGGAAGTCTTATCAAAAGGTCATTGCCAACATTGCCTTCTATGGTGCCGACAATGCTGTAAGTCTTGGCGCCTCTGGCTTCCTTCTGCTCGGGCAGGTAAAGGAACTGCTCAGCTCCCTCTTCGCTCCCGATCCACTTAAGGGCGCTGTCCAGGTCCGGCATGTCGGAAGTGAACCACACTCTGCCCTTCTCCCCTTTGAAGCGTTCGGCGTAAGGCAGAAAATCCAGCGATTCATTCCTGTTGGTCTTGACGTTTTCAAGTTTTGCGGCGATGGAGATCTTCTCGTCGCCCATGATCCAGAAAGTGCCGTAGGCCGGGTTTATGTCGCCGGAAAAATACAGGGGTTTGTCGCCTTCCGGAGGCGTCACCTGCCTTCTCACGATAGTAAGACCGCTCTTGAAGAATTCAAGGGAAACAATGGGCGCCTTGACCAGCTCTTCCTGCTCGACGGCGAAAAGCTCCGCCCCCAAGAGAAGCGCCAAAAGCGGTAAGACAAAGAAAAATTTGCTTTGCATGATCTTTCTCCTAAAGAATACTCGTTAATACCTGATGTAAGATGTGTAGGTATAATTGATCTCCACCGTGGCGCCCGGCTCTATCTCCGTTTCCACAGTCTTGGAGCTGATGGGATTCACGCCGTAAGGAATGGAGACGGATTTTGTTTCCTTCTGCCCTTCAGCCAATTCGGCTTTCTCGAAGACGCCGCTGACTCTCAATACGATCTCAGCCGAGACTTTTTCCTTGCGGTGATTTTTAAGCGTGGCCTTGCCGTCCACCGTCACCTGACGGTAAGTGGAGTGGTCAAGCTGCAGCGTCTTGGGCGTTTCCTCTTCCCTTTCGCTCTCCTCTAATTTCGGCTCCAGGCTTAGGGCCTTTGTCAGCGTCGTCTTGCCTTCCTGACCGGGATTCAGCCAGTTTTGCGGCGTCTGGCAGTAGAAGGTCCCGTCCAGCAAAACTTCCATCGGCGCGGTGGTCATGGGGAAAGAGAAGGGATTCTTGAAGACCAGGATGTCCCAGACCGTCTGGGTCGCGTTGGTATTAAGGTTGCGCATATAGCCGTTTTGATCGATAGTGCGCATCGCGGAAACGTTCCAGGAGACCTTGCCGGCGTATTCCAGTTCCGCGGAGGCGATGTCCGTTCTCAGCGTCTCGCCCTTCTTCAAAGACTGCTTCCCGATCTTCTGGAAATGCATGTTGACCGCACCTTTCTCCTCGACCTGGGCGACAGCGCCCAGCGTCGCGCTCTCCTCCATTCCGGCGGCCGAATCCATGTCAGCCTTGGCCATCATCATGGGAGCCTGCGAATAAAAGTTATTGGAACGATAATCGCGGCGGACCGGAGCGTTGTAAACAGTTCCGCTATCCAGAACGCCAAGGAAGCCGTTCAGGGAGATCCTGAGGTTCAGAAGCGAATCCTTGCCTTCCATGTCGATCTTCGGGAAGCCTGAGACCAGCGACACTTCCGCCTCGCTGAAGTCTTCCATCTCGTTCTTGATGTCGGCGGCCATGGTAAGCTTCGCCTTGCCCTCATTGAGCTCCATTCTGTAGTAAGGCGCCCAGGTCATGCCCTGGGTGGCGTACTCGATCTTGAAGGGCTTGTCGGCGCCCTCGACTTTCCAGAGGTTCCTGGTGACGGAAGTCTCGATCTGGTTCTCCCCTGCCGCGGAAACGGCCTTCAGATTAGCCGTAGGTATCCTGACGGCGCCGCCCACCGGGAACTTTACCACTATTCCGTCGAAAACGGGATTGGGCAGCATAATGCCGTTCTTAACAATTGAGCTTGCCTTCGGCATCTTCTCCACCACGCCTTCCACCTTGTAAAAAGTCTTTGCGGTCTTTTCGTCCGTGACCGGCTGCACGGTGAGCACTCTTCCCGCGGCGCCCTCCTTTTGCATAAAATCCAATTCTTCTTTGAGATTGGTGATCTCCGACACGAACCAAACGACCGCCTCGAAACCGCCGTGCCTTTCCGCAAAAGAGCGGGTGTCCACTGAGGATGTGCTGTTACTTATGACCGTCTCCTGAAAGGCCGTCATCTTTAAAGATTTGTCGCTCAGCGTCCAGAAAGTTCCGTGATAAGGCTTGATATCCCCGCTGAGATAGCACGGCCCTTCGCTGGGAGGCTCGACGCTCCTCTCCACCAAAACGGTCCCGTTCTTAAAAATGGAGAGTCCGGCGATCGGTGCTTTGGTGATCTCCGAAGCGTTTATCGCCTCGCCGAAAACAGCCGCTGACAAAAGCGACGTAACAAGAAATAATGAAAGATTTCTCATAAATGTCCTCATGTTGTTTTACTACATTTCATTTTAGCAAAAAAATGAGCAAAACGGTAAAAAAGAAAGATACCGCGAAATGAGACCGCGGAGAACATTATTCATTCACATGAATCAAGACCTCTAAATCCCCTTATAGCGAACGCATTTTATCGCGCAGGCTACATCGAATCCTGGGGACGCGGCATACAATTGATCAAAGACTCCTGCCGCAAACTTGGCACTCCCGAACCGGAATACACCATAATTGGGGACGCCCTAAGAATAAAGTTCACAGCCTTGGAAAGCGCAAAAATAACAGAACAGCCCCAGCCCAATCAGCAAAACGAAACATCAGTTGAATCTTTAGAGGATAAAATACTTATTATGTTGAAAGATAATCCTTCTATAACAATAGAAGAGCTAGCCCATAAAAGCAATTTTTCTGAAAGGAGCATTAAAAGAATATTAAAAAGGCTAATAGATGCTGGAATTATCATACGTAGGGAAGGAAAACGTTATGGGTTTTGGAAAGTCAAAAAATAGAAATTGATGGCACTTTGGATGGCACTTTGGATGGCACTTTGGATGGCACTTTGGATGGCACTTTGGATGGCACTTTGGATGGCACTTTGGATGGCACTTTGGATGGCACTTTGGATGGCACTTTGGATGGCAC
>JAFZXZ010000003.1 GCA_017616555.1 bacterium
ACTTTATCCGGACGCATAGCCGTTTTTGAAATGGCGGGGCTTTCCGCAAGAGAGATCGAGGGCAGAGAGGCTTGCCTGTTCTCTCCGGATCTTGAGGCTCTTAAAGTTCAAGCAAAACACGCGCCTTCCGCGAACGTCCTTGAAACCTTCGAGAATATTTTCACCGGCTCGATGCCGAAAGTCATAAGCGAAAAAGTTGACAGGGAGCGCTACTATCAGAACTATGTCAATACTTATTTGGAGGGAGATATCCGCGATCTGGCCCAGGTCGGGAATCTCGATCGCTTTTATGAGTTCCTTGTCTATATGGCTGCCCGTACGGCCCAGCAGCTAAATTTCAACGACATTGCCAAAAATATCGGCGTTTCCGCGCCAACAGCTAAGCACTGGGTCTCTATTTTGGAAAGTTCCGGAGTGCTTTACCTGTTGAGGCCTTATTCCGGCAATCTAACCAAGCGTCTTGTCAAATCGCCGAAGATCTATTTCACCGACACCGGACTGGCGGCTTATCTCTGCCGATGGCCTGATTATAAAACGCTTGAAGAAGGGCCTATGAACGGCGCTTTTTTCGAGACCTATGTAGTGTCTGAAATTTTAAAAAGCTGTTACAACGCAGGAATAGAGCCGAATATATATTACTATCGCGATTCTGATAAGAACGAGATCGATCTGATCTTCGTCCAGGGCGACAAGCTTTATCCGGCAGAAATAAAGAAAGCCAAATCTCCTGATAACGCCGATAAAAGTTTTCGCCAGTTGAAAGGGGCTAAGGCTAATGTGATGCCGGGGCTAGTCATTTGCTCCGCGGATCAATTTGCGCCGTATAGCAGGGATGCTTGGATCTGTCCGCTTACGCTAATATGAGAAAAAAGCGGAGCGCTAAAGCGCTCCGCTCTTTTTTTACTTGATCGTAAGGCCGTCTTTGCCGACATCGACTGTGACGGTGGCGCCTTCTTTGGCTTCTCCGGCGAGGAGGAAGCGGCCGAGGATGTTTATGCTTTTCGCGAGCACGGGTGCCAATCGATAGTGTTGTTTGCTGGAAGAATAACAAAAGTCATATGACTTTTGCAAGACGAGTACTCAGTAAGTGCAAATTTTGATACAATGGAGAAGAGTCTTGATTCATTAATGTATTCTTGCCAATGAATAATACATATGGAACATAAAATACAAAAAATATTAGACGGGTATGTTAGCGTAGTCCGGGATATTTACAAGGATCACCTCCAGCAGGTAATCCTTTACGGCTCGTATGCGCGAAATGATTACAGGGAAGATTCCGATATAGATATCATGATTCTTCTCGATATTCCCGATATGAAAATCAAGGACTATCGTCACGATCTTTCTGATTCCACTTACAATTTCAACATGAGCAACAATGTTGATATAAAACCAATAGCTAAAAACGAAGAGCATTTTAAAAAATGGTCCGTTAATTATCCTTTTTATGAAAACATTAAAAAGGAAGGAATTAAAATTTATGGAACAGTTTAACGATAGCGGATCAAAAAAAGATTTGATGCTCTACAGGATTAAAACCGCAAAAGATAATTTGGCGGAAGCTCGTATTTTGTTATCTGAAAAACTTTATAAAGGCGCCAACAACCGGGCGTATTATGCTATTTTTCATACGATCAACGCTATTTTCGCTCTTGATGGCAAAAGCTATAAGCGGCACAAAGATGTTTTGGGGAACTTCAATAAGGATTACATTAAAACCAACATTTTTCCCCGAGAACTTGGAAGCAGAATAGTCGCCGCCGAGGAGATTAGACACACAAGCGATTATGATGATTTCTATATAGCAACCAGAGATGAAGCGCAAGAACTAATAGATACTGCGGAAGAATTCATCTTGTTAGCAGAAAAACATTGCAACTCACGGTTGAATATCTAATGTAAAAAGCGGAGCGCTAAAGCGCTCCGCTCTTTTTTTACTTGATCGTAAGGCCGTCTTTGCCGACATCGACAGTAACGGTGGCGCCTTCCTTGGCTTCTCCGGCGAGGAGGAAGCGGCCGAGGGCGGTCTCCACGTGCTTCTGGATGTAGCGTTTCAGAGGCCTGGCGCCGTAGATCGGGTCGAAGCCGTTCTCGGCGATGAAGGCTTTCGCTTTCTCGGTGAGGACGAGCTTGAAGCCGTTTTCTTCGCAGCGCTTGGTGAGGTCCTTGATGAGGAGCTCGACGATCTTTTCGACTTCCGCTTTCTCAAGGGGCTTGAAGAGGACGATCTCGTCAACTCTGTTCAGGAACTCAGGCCTGAAGTGAGCGTTCAGGAGGTCCATGACTTTTTTGCGGGTGTCGTCGTCGAGTTTGCCTTTGTTCAGCTTGTCGAGCAGGAGGTCGCTGCCGATGTTGGAGGTCATAATGACGATGGTGTTCTTGAAGTCCACCGTGCGTCCCTGACTGTCGGTCAAGCGGCCGTCGTCGAGAAGCTGAAGCAGAGTGTTGAAGACGTCCGGGTGAGCCTTTTCTATTTCGTCCAAGAGGATGACGGAGTAGGGTTTCCTTCTGACGGCTTCCGTCAGCTGTCCGCCCTCGTCATAGCCTACGTATCCCGGAGGAGCACCGATCAAGCGGCTCACGGAGAATTTCTCCATATACTCCGACATATCGAGACGTATGACGTTCTCTTCGGAATCGAAGAGCGCCTCCGCCAAAGTCTTCGCTAATTCCGTCTTGCCAACGCCGGTGGGGCCTAAGAAGATGAAAGATCCGATGGGGCGCCGCGGGTCTTTTAAGCCCGAGCGGGCTCTTATGACCGCGTTGGCCACCGCTTCCACCGCCTCGTTCTGGCCGATGACGCGCTCGTGGAGGACTTCGTCGATCTTAAGGAGTTTTTCCTTCTCGCCTTCCATGATCTTGCTGACCGGGATGCCCGTCCAGCGGCTGACCACATCGGCGATCTCGTCTTCGGTCACTTCCTCCTTCAGGAGGCGGTCGTCCTTGACGTTGGTCTCGTGGATCGCTTTCAGTTCTTTTTCGAGTCCGGCCAGTTTGCCGTACTTGAGTTCCGCGGCCTTGTTCAGGTCGTAGCGGCTCTCGGCTTCGGCGATCTGGTTCTTGGTCTGTTCAAGCTCAGCCTTAAGGTCTCTTTCCTTCTTGATGGCTTCCTTTTCCTTCTGCCACTGGGCGGAGAGCACAGCCCTCTTTTCCTTCAGCTCGCTAAGATCCTTTTTAAGCTCTTCCAGTCTGCCTTTGCTGGCGTCGTCGCTTTCTTTCTTCAAGGCCTCCTGCTCAATTTCGAGCTGCATGACCTTGCGGTTCAGTTCGTCGAGCTCAGCCGGCTGGCTGTCTATTTCGGTCCTGACCATCGCCGCCGCCTCGTCCATAAGGTCTATAGCTTTGTCGGGCAGGAAACGGTCGCTGATGTAGCGGTGGCTAAGAACAGCCGCGCTGACAAGCGCGCCGTCCTGGATCCTTACGCCGTGATGGATCTCGTAGCGCTCCTTCAAGCCTCTCAAGATGGAGATGGTGTCCTCAACGGAGGGCTGATCGACCATGACCATCTGGAAACGCCTTTCCAGAGCAGGGTCCTTCTCGATGTATTTCCTGTATTCGTCGAGGGTAGTGGCGCCGATGCAGTGCAGTTCGCCTCTGGCCAGAAGTGGCTTCAGGAGGTTGCCTGCGTCCATGCTGCCTTCGCTCTTGCCCGCGCCGACGATGTTGTGTATTTCATCGATGAAGAGGATGATCCTGCCGTTACTGGACTGCACTTCCTTCAGGACCGCTTTCAAGCGCTCCTCAAATTCACCGCGGTATTTCGCGCCCGCGACCAGAGCGCCCATGTCAAGCGAGAAGACCGTCTTGTCTTTCAGGTTCTCAGGAACGTCCTGCAGCATGATACGCCTCGCTAAGCCTTCCGCGATAGCGGTCTTGCCGACGCCCGGTTCGCCGATCAGGACAGGGTTGTTCTTCGTCCTTCTCGCCAATACCTGTATAACGCGCCTGATCTCGTTGTCACGTCCGATGACCGGGTCGATCTTGCCCTGGCGGGCCGCTTCGACCAGGTCGATGCCGTACTTGCCCAAAACGTCGAAAGTCGCTTCGGGATTAGGATTATCAACGCGCTGGTTGCCCCTGATCTTAACGAGGGCAGCCATAAGCTTGTCGGGCCTCAAACCGGCCGCGCGCAGTATCTCCGCGCATTTGTCGTTCTTTATTTCGCCGATCGCCAGAAGCAGATGCTCGACGCTGACGTAGTCGTCCTTCATCTTGCCCGCCAGCTCGAAAGCCTTGGCGAACAATCTTTCCAGGCTAACGGAGATCCCGGCGCTCTGGTTGGAGCCAGAAACGCTTGGCAGTTTTTCTATCTCGGCTTCCACTTCGCGGCAAACAGCGTTGCTGTTCACTTCGGAGAGTTCCAGCATCCTCTTAGCCAATCCTTCCTTATCGGAGAGGAGAGCGGCGAAAAGATGCAATATGGTGGTCTCAGGATTGTTGCGGGACAAAGCCTTATCCCGCGCCTCCATAAGAGCCGACTGGACCTTTTCAGTCATTTTCTGGATGTTCATATATTTTCCTCCTCTAATTGATTACTATTTAAGCTTAATTATATATGCAATTATCGTGCCAAACCGCAAAAACGCATAAACGCTTGATATAAGCCAATTAACAAAAGCAGGCACACGGCCAAAAGCGACAAAAATTCACACAAAAGCAAGGCGCAAAGTGCCATTTTGTCCCGAAGCAGGCCCAAAAACAATAAGGGTAATCCTCCGCTAAATGGGGTAATATTTCCGCACAGTTACCCTTAATTCCGTGGTTGTTACCCTTAAAAGCAATCACCTTATCTGCATAATTTTTGAGCTTTTTTATGCAGAGAGAATGGCTGTCTGCATAAAATTAGCTGGTTTTTATGCAGAAAGCCGGATTGTTTGCATACTTTCTGGCAAAAAGTATGCAAATAAAAGCCGTCAGCTCTCGCTTTGGTCTTTCTTCCCGAGAATGGATATGCCGGCGCTAGCCCAAGGCGCTGAAAGGCACGGCGTAAAAGCCTTCTCCGAAGCGCAGAGTCTGGTAACCGGAGTACAGAACTATGCCTGTAAAGGATGATTTCGCCAAGTTCTTTGCAAACCATTTCAAAGTTTTGAAATCATCAAGAGAAGCCTGGCCCGCTTTGACCTCGATGCCAAGAATTGCTCCGTCGTTTCTTTCAACGATAAAATCGATTTCTCGCTTCTGATTGTCTCTGTAATGGGAAACTGTGTAATTGCCTGCGACATCCGCCATGGCTGCCAACTGCTGATAGACCCAGCTTTCAATGAGTTTTCCATTGCGCTTTTCGTCCAAATACACTTCCTCTTCGTCCCAACCAAGAACATTGGCGATCAAACCAGAATCGGAAGCAAACCATTTCTCCCTTTTTCCAAGGAGCTCATAATCGCTTTTAGCCCAAGCGGGGACGTTATCGAAAAGATACAGAGCTTTTAGGGCTTCTATGTAATTTTGCACCGTGCTTTTGGCGACGGAAGCTTTTGCGGACAACTCTTCTATAGAAAAAAACTGCGCGCTGTGAACGAGCAGCCAAAAAGCGATTTCCCGCAACGTAGTGAGTTTTCTGATTTCCGTGACATCCCGAACATCTTTATCCAGCAAATCATCAAGATAATCCTTGAACCAATTGCTGCGATCAAAGGAAGAATAATCAAGCGTTTCAGGATATCCGCCGCGAAACGCCAAATGAATCACATCGCGTTTGGTTAATTCGGGATAGGTCGCTGAAAAATCTCTTGCAAAAGCTTTGTCTAAAAAAGCTGGTTTGTTGCCGTTTATCTCAGCAAAAGCAAGCGAGCGAAGTCTGATCCTTCCCATGCGTCCGGCCAGAGAGTCTTTAACCTTTTTAGCGAAACGTATATTGGAGCTTCCCGTTATAAGATACTGCCCTGGAGAATTGTCTTTATCAACCCTCATTTTAATAGCTTCCAATAGTTCCGGAACTTTCTGGATCTCATCAAGGATCAAGGTTTCTCCGTCGCTACGCAAAACAAAGCCGTGCGGATCGTCTTTGGCGGCGTTCCGAATCATAGAGTCATCAAAGCTATATCGTCTTGCGGAAGGGAACGCAAGAAGCTCCGTCAATGTTGATTTTCCGACCTGTCTGGCTCCCGTAAGATTAACAGCACGCCTGACCTTCATCATTGAGAGTATATTTTTTTCCTGCCATCTTAAGATCGTCATAAATTCTACTCCTCAAATTGTCGGAATCATGCTATCACAAATTGTGAAAAAAGTAAAGTAGCAAGCCATAAAAAAGTAAAGTAGTATTATATAAAAAAGTAAAGTAGAAGCATGTAAAAAAGCAAATTAACACCATATAACATTTTTATATTAAGATAGTTATATCGTTAACATAAAAATGCCAGGCTAGACCTTGAAGACCTTGATTCGCAGCGTAATCTTATCTGCATAAAATCGTTTGTTTTTTATGCAGGAAAGACAAATTATGAATATTAGTATAAATGCTAATTTTGCGTTAAGATATAAGTTGCATATTATTAATTGGTTATAAACATTATTGTTTTGTTTGACGCAAAAACATCTCAAGTTGCGACCGCTATATATTGAACGACGTTTAATACGCTAGTCTGAAAAAAATAACCAAAGGGGCCACAATGAAAAAATATGATCAGCAAAAAATCAATCGAGTTGTTTTAATATCGGAAGAAACCATTCGTCACAAAATCCATTTAATAAGAGGACAAAGTGTTATGCTGGACTTTGATTTGGCAGAAATATACGGATATACAACCAAGGCATTTAATCAGCAAGTTAAAAGAAATTTAGCAAAATTCGATGAAGATTTTAAATTTCAATTATCTATGGAAGAGACATTGAAATTATCGAGGTCACAATTTGTGACCTCGATACAAACTTCTGGAGTGAAGGGGGGGAGAAGCAATCCTCCTTACGCTTTTACTGAACAAGGTATTTATATGCTGATGACCATTTTGAAAGGTGATGTATGATAATGGATTATATACTCAATTTATTGATTCATTGCTAAACTGAATTAAGTTGGTCGGCGACGGAGGGGAAGACTTTGAGGCTGCGCTCGAGGACGCCGTGGAGGGCCGCGATGGCCATGCCGTAATTGGTGATGGGGACGTTCTGCGTTTTGGCCTGCTGGAGGCGGTTCTTCATTTCCATGGGCGGGAGCATGCAGCCGCCGCAGTGGATCACGACTTTGTAGGGCGTGAGATCTTTGGGATAGGTGCCGCCGCTGGTGAAGTGGAAGTCGGGCTCGATATTTAATTTTTCCCTGATCCAGCGGGGTAATTTTACGGTGCCGATGTCTTCGCACTGCCTGTGATGGGTGCAGCCTTCCGCGATAAGCACGGGGTCTCCGCTCTTAAGGGACAGAAGGGCCTTGACGCCTTTGATCTGCTCCTCGAGGTCGCCTTTGGCTCTGGAGAGCAGGATGGAGAAGGAGGTGAGAAGTATGTTTTCCGGAACGATCTTGGAAACTTTCCCAAAGGCCTGGCTGTCGGTGACGACGAGCGCGGGGTTAGGGAATTTTACGAGCGCGTCGGCGAGTTCCGTATCCCTGGCGACGAGGGGAAGCGCGCCGGCTTCCAGGGCGTCCCTGATTACCTGCTGCTGAGGAAGGATCAATCTGCCCTTGGGCGCGGCGGAATCGATAGGCACTACGAGAATGACGACGTCTTTGGGCTGCAGAAGATCTCTTATGAGGGGAGAATCTTCTTTCTGCGGCTTGAGGGAGGGGAGAGTTTTCTTTATTTCCTCTACGCCTTCTTTTGTCACGGCGGAAACGAGAAGGCCCTCCTTGAAATTTTTCTTATGCTCTTCGCTTAATTCGTCGGCCTTGTTGAAGACAACTAGGTAGGGAATCTTCCTTTCCTTCAGTTCCTCAATAATGGCCTTCTCTTCGCTTTGGAGGCCTTTTGCGGCTTCGGCCACAACGATAGCCATGTCGGCGCTTCTTATGGCCTCCTTGGTCTTCTCAATGCGTAATTGCCCCAATTCCCCGGTGTCGTCGAGGCCTGGAGTGTCGATTATAACGACAGGGCCCAAAGGAAGGATCTCCATGGCCTTCTTAACGGGGTCGGTGGTGGTGCCGGCGACATTGGAGACCAGGGCGAGGTCCTGATTGGTGAGGGCGTTCACCAGACTCGATTTTCCGGTGTTGGTGCGGCCCAAAAAAGCGATGTGTATCCTGTCGGAACTTGGCGTGGCGGAAAGCGACATAAACTTGGTGCTCCTAATGGTGTTTACGGCAATTGGCTTAGGAAAGAACGCATGGAGATAACGCTCGGCTTTTCCCGGATCTTGTCAAAGGCGTTGATAGGTTCGTAGGGCAGATTGGCTACGATTTGGAAAGCGTACGGAACTTTCAGTTTGCCCTGCATCAGGGTCAAAGAAGGCGTAACTTTTGTTTCTGACGTTTTAACTTCGACCAGGAACCAAGGCTCATCGTCTTTGGTCACGAGGAAATCAACTTCTTTTTGGTTTTTGTCCCTTACGTAAAAAAGTCCGTAATCTCCGAAGCCCAGATCATTCCAGGTGTCAACGGCCTTTAAAAGATGGCAGGCCGCCATGGTCTCGTTTCGCTGCCCTTCGTCCTTTATGCCGGACCAGTCTCTCAAGTACCACTTTGGCGTTTTGCGGATGGCGTTAACTAGTGTTTTGGACCAGGGGCGAACATTGAAACCATAGAAGAAGGCGTTCAAGATCGTTGTCCATTCTCTCACCGTCACCTCACTGACCTGAATGCTGTTGGCAAGGGAAGAGTACACAATCTGGCTGCCGGAGTTTTTGGCAAGAATGACCGACAAAGTGTCAAGCTGGTCAAGATCTTTTATGCCGGTCTCTTTGGCGATGTCCGTTCTGATCATCTGTTCATGTCTGCTTTTGCGCCAGCGGCGGGAGAATCCGTCTGAAGCCGCTGTAAACGGTTCCGGAAAGCCTCCGAATTTCCTAAGCGTTTCCCATTCGGAGTCAGATATTTTTTTAGGCGCAGCTATTTCCGCTTTCGGCAAAGTTGGGCGAAGCAGCTCTCCTACGGACAGGGGATGCATATTGAAAGAGAAATAACGTCCCATAAGGCTGTCGCCTTTGCTGCGTTTATACAGATCAAAGCGCGCGGAGCCTGTGATTATGGTGTGAGCGTTTTCTCCGTAAGTGTCAAAATAGCCTTTTAAAAATTGTTTCCATTTCGGGTAGTGATGAAGCTCGTCAAACACAACAAAAGGAGATTTGGTTGTTCTGATGTTCAGGCCTATTTCTTCCGCCAGCACGTCTTCTCCCCGAAGCAAGAGCTCTCTGTCCTCTCTCCTGTCCCAGTTGAAATAATGGTCGGAGAGTTCTTTGCATGTGGTGGTTTTTCCTACCTGCCTGGGGCCGGAAAGCATGATCATCTGCCGATATTTTTTGCAATGATCTTTAAAAATATCCTGATACATTCTTTTGATCATATTTTAAACCTCGTGGGTGCCGCTGTGAGGATTTTTCTCAGTGTTTACGGGGATATTATAACAAATAGGCTGACAAAAAATCAATGCCATTCCAAAGGCAAGCTTGGAATGGCATTGACTATTCCAAAGTGGCCTTTGGAATGGCATTAACAAAAACGGGTCAGAAGCGGAAGTCGCGTTCGCCCTGCTCGATCTTTTGGAGGCGCTCCTTTAAGATGCGGCGGATGTTCTCGCTGGGGACGTTGTCGATCTCTTTTTGGATGAGGGCTTCGCCGATCTCTTTGGTTTCGGGCTTGGCGTAGTCCATCAAGTATTCCTTCAAGGTCATCAGCGCGTTGGGGTGGCAGCAGTTTAATATCTTCCTGGATTTGCAGAGGCTCATGAAGCGGTCGCCGGTGCGGCCTTCTCTATAGCAGGCGGTGCAGAAACTCGGGATGTAGCCGATCTTCATAAGCCAGTTCATGACCTGATCCAATGTGCGGTTGTCGATGACGTCGAACTGGGCGGAGGATTCGTCCTCAGGCTCTTCCTCGGCGTAGCCGCCGACGCTCGTTCTGGAGCCGCCGCTAATCTGCGAGATGCCCAAGTGCAGGACGCGCTCGCGGGTGGCCTTGCTTTCCCTGGTGGAGACGATCATGCCGGTGTAGGGGACGGAAACTCTGATGCAGGCGACGATCTTGGCGAAGGTGTCGTCGTCGATACTGTTGTCGAAGGCGGTGGGGTCGATGTCGTCGGCGTGGCGGATACGAGGGACGCTGATGGTGTGCGGGCCTACGCCGAAAGCGGCTTCCAGGTGCTCGGCGTGCATAAGGAGGGCCGCGAACTCATAGCGGTAGAGGGAGAGGCCGAAGAGGACGCCTAAGCCTACGTCGTCTATTCCGCCCTGCATGGCGCGGTCCATAGCTTCCGTGTGATAAGCGTAGTTGTGCTTGGGGCCGGTGGGGTGCAGATTTTCGTAGTTTTCCTTGTGGTACGTTTCCTGGAAGAGGATGTAGGTGCCGATGCCGGCCTCTTTCAGTTTCCTGTAGTTCTCGACAGTGGTGGCCGCAATGTTGACGTTCACGCGGCGGATGGCGCCGTTTTTGTGCTTGATGCTGTAAATGGTCTTGATGCACTCGAGGACGTACTCTATTGGGTTGTTGACGGGGTCTTCGCCGGTCTCCAGGGCGAGGCGCTTATGTCCCATGTTCTGCAAAGCGGTGACTTCCTTTATGACCTCTTCCTGGGTGAGTTTTTTCCTCGGTATGTGCTTGTTCTTGAAGTGGTACGGGCAGTAAACGCAGCCGTTCACGCAGTAGTTGGAAAGATAAAGGGGAGCGAACAAGACGATGCGGTTGCCGTAGAAATCTTTTTTGATCTGCTCCGCCAGAGCGTAGATCTTTTCGTTCTGCTCCGGCAGCTCGCAGGCTAAGAGGACGGAGGCGTCCCGGTGTGAGAGGCCTTTCAGTTCCTTGGCTTTCTCTATGATTGCGTCGATCAGCGCGGCGTCGCTTTTGTGCTCGTCAGCGTATTTGAGGGAGGCTAATACTTCCTCGTGATCGATGAATTCTTCCGCATGCGGTGATTTAACGTCGTACATTTTTGCCTTCTAAGTATTATTACAACCGCTTATATTATACTTCTTTTCAAAAAACTTTTTTCAAGGGGGGTCTGTGGCAAATAAGTTTCTGTGGTATAATGGAAAAAGAGGATAAATTATGCCGAAAAACCCCAACTCAGTGATGAACCAGGCGATAGCGGCCTGCCTAGGCTTTCTTACCATCTGCGTAGTCGTCTATGTTTTGAAGATCGGGAAGCCGATCCTTCTGCCTTTGGTCGTGGCGATCTGTCTGTGGTATCTCATCAACTCCCTGCAGGAGCTCATAAAGAGCATCAGCATAAAAGGCTATTCGCTGCCCACCTTCCTTTGCTACATAATAGCCCTTTGCATCATAACGCTCGTGGTCTGGGGCATTGTTTCCATCGTGGTCTCGAACGTTTCGGCGGTCGTCAAAGCGGTGCCTTTCTATCAGGAGAAGCTGCAGTACCTGATCGACAGTATGGCAGAGCGTTTCCACTACAACGCCGACGCGACGCTTAAGACCTGGATCAGGAAGATAAATTACGGTTCGATGCTCTCAGGTCTTGCGAGCGCTCTGCAGGACATGACGAAGAACGTTTTCCTCGTCATCATCTACATCATCTTCCTCTTCATGGAGCAGGCCAATTTCCAGCGCAAGCACGAGCTTTTCTTCGCCGCCATGGCGCCGGAAAGGAAACTGGACCTGGTGATGTCGGAAGGCGTCACCGCTATGAGAAAGTATCTTGGCGTGAAAACGGTGGCGAGCCTTGTGACGGCTTTGCTGAGCTACGCGATCATGAGCTGGGTCAATCTTGACTACGCCGCTTTCTGGGCGCTTCTCATCTTCCTTTTCAACTACATTCCCAGTATCGGCTCCATCGTCGCTACCATCATCCCGGCCGTTCTGACGCTTGTGCAGTTCGAGCATCCTCTGGTTCCTTTTTTGTGCGTGGCGGGCGGGATCACAGCGGTGCAGTTCTTGATAGGGAATATCCTGGAGCCGAGAGTTCTGGGAACGTCATTGAACATAAGTCCTTTGGTGGTCTTGCTGTCCTTGGCCTTCTGGGGCGCCATTTGGGGCATCGCGGGAATGCTTCTTTGCGTGCCCATCATGTCCATTATCATCATGCTCTTCGCGCAGTTCGACGCGACGCGTCCCATTGCCATTTTGCTTTCCGCCAACGGCAAGGTCAGAGTCTATAAGAGCGAAGACAAGGAGTCCTGAAAGCGCCCTCGGTTTGCAATTTAGGCGCGCTTTTAATACAATACTCCTCACAATTCGAAGCCAGAATAGCTCAGTCGGTAGAGCAGCGCTTTCGTAAAGCGCAGGTCATCGGTTCAAGTCCGATTTCTGGCTCCATTTTTTATTTCTGGGGCGGATTTGTGTCCCCGTCGTTCACGGACTACGCGTGCATTGCCTTGATTTGCGTCCTCCGTGAGTTCACTTTGGGGACACAAGATCCGCCCCGGTTTTTTATAAAAAATTAACGTTTTTAACGTTTGAACTTTTTGTAGAGCGCGGTGGCGGCGGGGGGCGGGACCATTTCGTCGACTTTGCCGCCTAAGAGGGCGATCTCTTTGACGTTGGTGGAGCTGATGTAGGCGAGGTCTTCCCTTGTCATAAGAAAGACGGCTTCGAGGTCCTTGTTCATTCTTCGGTTGGTCAGGGCCATTTGGAATTCGAATTCGAAGTCGGTCATGGCTCTCAATCCTCGAACTACGGCTACGGCTTTCTTTTCTTTCGCCCAGTCAACGAGGAGCGTTTCGAAGATCTCGGCTTTGACGTTGGGGATGTCCTTTACGACTTCCTTGACAAGTTTCAGCCTTTCCTTGGGAGTGAAGAGAGTCTTTTTATGCACGGCGTCGGCGACGCCGACGATTATTTCGTCGAAGATCTTGGCCGCCCTTAATATGACGTCCAGGTGCCCGTTGGTTATTGGGTCGAAGGTGCCGGCGTAAACGGCGCGTCTTATCTTAGTTTCTTTTTCTTTCATTCTTCCTCCTCGCTCGTAAAGGAGCCGATGCGGCCGAAAAAGCTCACCTGGGCTTTGCCGTAGCTTATGGAGCGGTAGCAGCGCCAGGAGGCGATCTCGGTATCTTTAGCGCATTTCACAGTTTCGTCGTGTTCTATTATAACAATCGTGTCGTCATTTGCGAAAGAGGAGGAGTCGATGGCGGACAAAAGCTTTTCCATTTCGACTTCCCGATACGGGGGATCGGCGTAGATAAGATCCATCGGGTACCCGGTCGAATTTTTGAGGACGTCCCAGACGTCGGCTCTCCAGACGGTCGCCTTATCATCGGCGCCTAAGCGTTTGACGTTGGACATTAGGCAGCGCAGCGCTTCCGGCGCCTTTTCGACCATAATGGCGCTCTTGGCGCCGCGGGAGAGGCATTCAAGCCCTATGGCGCCGCAGCCGGAGTAGAGGTCAAGGACCTTTCTTCCGGGCAGCCAGGAATGAAGGATGTTGAAGACGGAAGTCCTAACGCGGTCGGACGTCGGCCTGACTTCGCGGCCTTCCGGCGTTTCCAGGAGTTTCCCTTTATAGAGTCCCGTTATAATCCTAGGCATTTTTCACCTCGTTTCCAAGATAGCGGACGGAGAGCATCGTGATGTCGTCGGACTGCGGGGCGCCTGCGGCGAACGCTTTTACGTCGTCCCAGACTGATCCTATGAGTTTTTCGCAAGCGAACCCGTTCTTTCCCTGAAGGAAGGAAATTAGCCTTTCGTCGCCGTACATTTTTTCCTTAGTGTTGAAGGCCTCTGTCACGCCGTCAGTGTAGAGGAAGATGGTGTCGCCGGGGCGCAGTACCATGTAGTCGTCGTGGTATTCCATGTCGGAGCACATGCCGACCAAGGCTCCGTTGTTGGAGCGCAGGAATTCCGCCAAGC
This sequence comes from bacterium, assembly GCA_017616555.1. Lineage (GTDB taxonomy): Bacteria > Auribacterota > UBA3054 > UBA3054 > UBA3054 > UBA3054. The sequence continues at coordinate 13,889 of JAFZXZ010000003.1, forward strand.
CATTTGCTTTCATGATGACGGGCGGGTTGTGGCCGCCGTTGCAGTAAGCCATCGTTCCGCTGCGAAGATTTATGACGGCTATGAAGAGCGTCACGAACATGCAGCTCTCGTTGTTGGCGGAGCGGTCCTTGTTGATGTGGTCGAGGATGGCCGCGGGCGAGGCGTTGTAGCGCGCGACAGACCTTATGAGCGTTTGCACGACCGCCATGTAGAGGGCCGCCGAGATGCCCTTGCCCGAGACGTCGCCCATGCAGAAGCAAAGGTGGCTTCTGTCAACGAAGAAGACGTTGAAAAGGTCGCCGCCCACGGACTGGGCGGGGCAGAGGATGCCGGCCGTCTCGATCCTCTGGTCGCCTTTGTTGACCCTTTCGAGATTCGGCAGCAGGCTGCGCTGGATGTCGGAGGCGATCTTCAGTTCGCCCTGCAGCCTTTTTTCAGCCTCCTCCGTCTGGTCGAGCCTTTTTGCGGCGGCTCTGACCTTCCTTAGGTAGCGGAAAACGTCGGTTATGAATTTCATACAAAAATTTTATCTCTTTCTGCCCCAAACGGGCAAAGCTTCAAGTTCATTTGAGAAAGCCGCGCGCTGCCAGTCCCTGGTGTCCTCCTGCGGATCGTTGAATTCAGACCTGCGCTTCTCCGGGTACAGCGAAAGCCTTTCCAGAGAAGAGGAGGGCCAGATGAGGGAAGGCTCGAGATTGAGTTCCTCGCCTTTTTTCGCGCGCCAGTCTTTCAGTTTGCCCATCCTCTCCATGGAGGAGCGGCGCCAAACGGGCAGTTCTTTTTTGAATTCCACCACGACGAAGGGCGGGAGTTTTTCCGCCATTCGTAAAGTTTCCCTCAGCTCCTGCCCGTGGTGGCGCAAAAAGAAGGGGCCGAGCCCGGTAACTTTGGAAAGATCGCACCTAGGGTTCCTGGCAAGGTAAAACATCGTCTGCGAGCCTAAGACCTTAAACGGCGGGCGGTGGCGGCGCAGAGCGATCCTTTCCCTCATCTGGAAGATCGCGCGGAAAATGGCGAGCTCCTTCGGTGAAAGGGCGTGCCAGCCTTTGATGATCGAGAAAGCAATATTGTCAGGCAGCGGTTCCTTGAAGCGCATTTTCGCCATGCGTTCCGATTCCTCCGTCACCCAAGCGAGGCGGCCGCACTTGGCTAAGAGCTTTTTCTGGCATTTCGCAAGCTTTATGAGGTAGGCGATGTCGTTCACGGCGTAGCGCAGCGCTTCGTCGGGCAAGGGACGCTCCCCCCAGTTCATCTGCTGGAGCTTCTTGTCTTTTACGATGTCGATGCCTAAGTATTCCTTTATGACGGCGCCGAGCCCGGTGTGCGTGGAGCCAAGGAACTGCGCCGCGACGGCGGTGTCGAAGATGTTTTTAACTTCCGCGTGGTAGTCCCTGAAAAGCGAGCGCATGTCGTAGTCGCAGGAGTGGAAGATCTTCTCGATTTTTTCGTCGCCGAAAAGGTCCCTTAAAAGTTCGCCGTCGCCGACGGCCTCGGGATCGACGATGAAGTGGTAGCCCGGGCAGCCAAGCTGGATGAGGCATATAGATTCTGGGTAATAGTGCAGGCTGTTGGCTTCCAGATCCACCGCGACGGAAGGATTATCTTTCAAAACGGCCACGGCTTTCTGCCATTCGTCATAAGTCCTGACGTAGATGAAATCGTGTTCCGGAGTGAAAGACTGGCCCCTTAAGCCGGCCAGGAACGATCTGAAGGAATTAAGGTTTTCCCTCGCCGCGCACCTTATCACTCTAAAGCATGTTGACAATCTCATCAGCTATCCTTGAGGTTACCCCCTGCTGGGTGCGGATGTAAGCCTGGCCTCTTTCCACGAGGTCGAAAGCGCGCTTGTGGTCGCTTAAGATCTCGCAGACTTTTTCCTTCAACTGCCAGGCGTCCTGCGCGATCTCGGCGCCGCCTCTCTGGGCCAGAACGTCCGCGATGCCCCTGAAATTCCTGGTGTGCGGGCCGTACAGCGTCGGGCGGCCCAAAGCGACCGGCTCGAGCATGTTCTGTCCGCCGCCCGGCGGGAACATGGATTTCCCGACGTAGGCGATGGAGCACAAGGTGTAGAAGCGCTTCAGTTCGCCAATCGTATCGACGATGAAAACTTCCTTTTTGGGGTCGGTGAATTTTTCGCCCAAAGAGCGCCTTCTCGGAACGAGGCCGCGCTTTCTGACTTCTTCCGCCATCGCTTCGCCGCGCTCCGGGTGGCGGGGCACCATGATGAGGCCCAATTCCTTGTGCTCTCTTCTGATGAGCGAGAAGACGTCCAAGATCATGCCGTCCTCGCGGCCGGATTTCTCCAGCGCCGCGCCAAGGAGGATCTCGAAATTATCCGGCATGCCCAGCTCCTCGATCAAAGCCTGGTCGCGCGGCGCGGGCTCATAGGCCGCGACCGAGTCGAATTTGATGTTGCCGTCGCAGCTGACGGTCTCGGCGCGGGCTCCCAGTCTTAGCAAGCGCCTGGCGTCGCCCGGCGTCTGCATCATGCAGCGGCCGATGTTTCTAAGGACGTCCCTGACAAAAAGCTTGATGCGGCCGTAGCCGTGGAAGGAGTTGTCGCTTAATCTCCCGTTGGCCAGAAGAATGGGAACACGGCGCTTGGCTAGTCCCCAGATGAAGTTCGGCCAGATCTCGGTCTCCATTATGACGGCCGCGACGGGGTTAACGACTTTTATTACGTGCTCCATCGAGAAGTAGAATTCCGCCGGGAAGTAGATGAGTCCGTCTTCCGGCGGCAGCTTCTTCTGGGCGATCTCGTAGCCCGTGGCGGTCGTGACCGAGACGACGAAGCCGTACTTGTCTTTGAGCATCGGGCGGAGGACGTTGAGCAAAGTCAGCGTCAGGTTGAATTCGCCGACGGAGACCGCATGGAACCAGATCCTCGGTTTGTCGGGGAGGCGATCCTTTTGCTCTTTGGTCAGGAATCCCAGGCGCTGCCAGAAGTTTACCCTGTGCTTTTTCTTGGAGAGAAGCACCGGGAGCCAGACAGGGGAGGCCAAAACTACCGAGGGAAGCAGGACCAGGTTGTATAACTTACTGTAATAGGACATTTGAGCTATTATACCAAAGCCTGAATTCAGAGGACATAAGTCATGATGTAATCGTCCATAACGTAGCCCTCTCCTATGTCGGTCACGACGCACTCTGTCGTCGCGAATCCCCAGTTCCTGTAGGCCGCGATGGTGGGCGCGTTCCCTTTGTTGACCGTAAGATAGATCTCGGATTTGCCGTGCGCTCTCGCGAATTCTTTGATCTTTTCGAAGGCTAGTTTGCCGTAGCCCGAATTGCGGTAAGCTTTCAATATGTAAAGCTTCGAGAGGAAGAGCTGTTCCGCTTTCAGCGAGAGCCCGGTGTAGCCGACCGTGACGCCGTTAGTGACGATGAAGAAGTAATGGTAGTTGTCGTTTTCTATCTGACTTTCCATCGCTTTTTCGGACTGGAACTTCTCGATCATGTACTCCGCCTGTCCCGAGGGAAGCCTCGGCGTCCAGTATTCTTCCCAGATGCCTTTGGCGAAAAGCGCCAGCTTTTTCAAATCATCGGCAGGTTTCAGATCAACTTCACGCATTGTTTTCTCCCTGGAAAAAATCTTTGATGACGGCTTCGGCCTCCTCAGTGGAAGTCACGGCAACGATGCGGCGCCTGAATTCCGCGACTCCCAGTTTCCCGCGCCCGTAACAGCAGGCGATGCGGCGGATGTGCAGGGAAGCACCCTTTTCGCCGTACGTTTCCTTAAGAAGCGTAAGGTGCCGGATGGCAAGTTCGCCCTTTTCGGCGTAGGAGGGATCGTCTATTATGGTCCCGTCTTTAAGGTAGCGCGCCACTCTTCTGAAAAGCCAGGGCGCGCCCATGGCGGCCCGGCCTATCATGATGCCGTCGCAGCCCGTCACGTCTATTATTTTTTTGGCGGTCAAGGGATCTACTATGTCGCCGTTGGCGATGACGGGGACGGTCGGATCGGTTTTCTTAACGGCCTTCACGACTTTTTCTATCTCGTTCCAGTCGGCTTTGCCGGCGTAGCCCTGCGCGCGAGTCCGGCCGTGCACCGCGACGCATTGCGCGCCACTGTCAACCATTCTGGCTGCGAACTCCGGCCCGTTTATGGAATTGGAATCCCAGCCGATCCTTATTTTTACCGTGAGAGGAATGGAGATGGCTTTCCTCACCGCCTTGACGATCTTGGCGGCGGTCTCGGGCTCCTTCATAAGGACCGCGCCGCCGCCCGTTTTGACGACTTTCGAGACCGGGCAGCCCATGTTGATGTCTATTAGCCCGGCGCCCAGCGCTTCCATTTCGGAAGCGGCCGCGGGCATGAATTCAAGGTGTGAACCGAAAAGCTGCACCGCAAGCGGATACTCGTTGCGGTCGCTTTTAAGGAGCGCTTTGGTCTTCTCATGCGCGTGGATGACGGAGTGGCAGCTGATGAGCTCGGTATAGAAAAGCCCGCAGCCTCCCAATTCCCTTACGATGCAGCGCATTGGATAATCGCTGTAGCCCGCCATGGGCGCCAGCGCGATAGGGGGAGAAAAAGTGAGCCCCCCTATTTTGATCTCACTCAACACTATTTGCCGATAGCCTTTTTGTAAAGGGCTTCGTTGTCAGGCAGGTAGGTTTTCAGTTTGGCGATGCGGTTGGCGTCCGAGGGGTGCGTAGAGAGCATTTCCGGAACGGAGGAACCGCCGGAGGCCATGAAGTTTTCCCAGAACTTGATCGCTTCGTTGGGATCGTATCCGGCCCTGGCCATGAAGTTCATGCCGATCTGGTCCGCTTCGTATTCGTCGTCGCGGGAGAAGGGCAGAGTGACGAAAAGGCTGCTTCCTACGCCGTAAGCCGCCAAGACGGCGTCTGCGTTCGCTTCGGAGACGCTGCTGCCGATAACGCTGCCCACAACGTTGACCATTGTCTCGGTGCCCATCCTTTCAACGCCGTGGCGGGCCACGGCGTGCCCGATCTCGTGCGCCATGACGGTGGCAAGCTGCGCGTCGTTCTGGGCGTAGGGGAGAATGCCGGTGTAAACCGCGACCTTGCCGCCGGGCAGACACCAGGCGTTGGCGGTCTGGCTGTCATTGAAGACTGTGAACTCCCAGTCCCAATCCATGCCCGGAGTATCCTGCTCCGCAATTTTGGCGATGCGCTGACCAATCGTCTTGACGCGGTTGTTGATGGCGTAGTCGGTCAGAACAACGCTGTTGGTCTTGTAAACATTGTAGGCTTCCAGGCCGAGAGCTTTTTCTTCCTCGACGGAAGTCATGATGAAAGCCGTGCGTCCGGTGACAGGAACGGTGTAGCAGGCTTGCAGGAAAAGAGCGGTCACCGCAAGCAAAAGATAGGAAAATTTGCGCATACAAGACTCCTTGCTTATTGGTTTGATTATAGGTTTATCTTATCAAATTTCAAGCTGAATTTGTATAATATCTGGGTATGGTCAGAAAAGGTTCAGTCTATTTGGCGCTCTGCCTTGTTTTTGCCGTCGCCGTCTTCGGCGACGAATTTCTTTTGTCCGCCGACGAGGCGGTCAGGATTCTTTCTGCCATTCCGCCCTGGCCGACCAACAGTGCGATAGTGGCGCTTTCCGGCAGCGACAAGCTCGATCCGGAAGCGCTGACGGGCTGGCAGCCCGGCGACAGCGAGTTCGCCCAGGCCCTTTCCTTCACGCAGCTGAAAAAGGAGCGCCAATCCGAGCTCACGGAAGTTTACCGCAAAGCCGAGAACGCCTTCCTTGATTTTACGCACGCCAGGGACGACTACAATTACCGCCGCTACTGGGCGCGCTACGGCCTCTACGACCAGCCCGAAAAGCCCGTCATGGAACTTATGGAATTCCCCTCCGACATGCCGGAAGAGTTCCGCTTCTTTTTGGAAGGCCTGCAGTATTACTACCGCGACGATCCTTATGCGGCCAGAGAACTTTGGGACAGGGTGAAAGCGCTCCCTGCCAACAAGAAGATCTACTGCGAGAATTGGGCGCGGACGCTGACGGCCGACTCGTACTCCGAAAGCGACCCTTACAGGACCATCAGGGAATTGGAGGAGATAAGGAAGGAACTGCAGAAGAAGACGCACTTCGACCCGAAGCTTGCCGCCTGCCTTTTGAGATGCGAAGCCAGTAGCTACGCCGCGGTGACCAATTATCCCCAGGCTATGAACTGCTACTTCGCCCTGAACCTTCTCGGTTTCAGAAGGGAGGAAATGATACACTCCATCGCCAACCTCATCATGAAGAGCGAAGGCTCCGACCTTGAGATCGCCGCCAAGAGCCAGGCGGTCGCGAAAATGACGACCTGGCACGCCGCGACGCTGTATTCCAATCTGCGCTTGGGGACGCTCGACATCGTCGATAAGGAGGCGATCGCAAACTGGCTTAAGGCTTTGAAAAAGGAGGGCGTCCTTGAAGAAGTGGCGGACCTCGCCGCGGTCGCGGCCTACAGGATAGGCGACAACGGGCTAACAGAGGACGCCATTAAGAGTGCAAAGTATATGTCGCCGTTCGCGGGCTGGATCATGGCGAAAAAGAAACTATCCGACAATAAGCGCGCTGAGGCAGAAAGCGACCTGGCGACGCTCTTCTTCAGCTTCCCCAACATGACGCCCGAACTTAGGAACGCCATCGGGCGCGAACTAAGTTTCCTCTATCTCTCCGACCAGCGCTACAAGGAGGCCCTGAAGCTTTCCCTTGCCGTCGACGACTGGCAGGAAGTCTCCTACATCGCCGAGCAGGTCATGACCATAAAAGAGCTTGAGCACTACATCAAGGAAAGAGAACTTGAGAGTCCCAAAGACGACATCAACACGCCGAGACTGAAATATCTCCTGGCCCGCCGCCTGGCGAGGGAAGGCGACCTGAAGGACGCCGGTCCCTACTTCCCGCGCCTTGCCAAAGCCAACGCCGACCAGATCATGGCCTCCCTGGCCATCGGCAAAAACACGGCTCTTCCCGCTTCCGAAAGAGGCTTGGCCATCGGCGACGCCGCCAGGGGCATCTACTACGGCGGGGAACCGCTCTTTGCGACCGAGAACGCTCCGGACTGGTTCTCAAGCGAAGGCAGAGAGCCGCGCTCATATTTCCTCCGCGACCGCTCTCAGAGCAGACTGGCGCCCGTTTCTGAGGATGAGGAGAAGCGAGTGAATCTGCACGCCAAGCGTATTCCGGCCAGGCAAATGTGCCTTGACAACGCCGTGAGCCAGGTCTGGCTGGCGGTCGAACTGCTGCCGGACGATTCCGACACTCTCGCCGAGCTTCTTTTGGAAGCCGGCCGCTGGACCGAGAACAGGGACCTCGAAACTTCCCGCAAATTCTACGAGACCTTGATCAGACGCTGCCCCTCCACCGCCCTGGGTCAGGAAGCCCAGGATCTCCGCTGGTTCCCCCAGGCTGAATAGTCCTCATTTTTCCGGCTTTTTCGCCCTTGAGGCCGTTTTCTAATTTATGCTAAAATAAATAGATAATGGTTAATTGTTTACTTTTTTAGGAGCTTTAACAATGATGAAATATTTGGCCATAGCGCTAATCGTTCTTCTTTGCGCCCTTTGCCCCTACCTTTTGGGCAAAATGAGCGTTTCCGGGATCGAGGAGCGCTACAGGAACGCCTGTTATGAGCTTGGGATCAACCCGAGGCCGTTTAACGTTGAAAGCGGCTTCCTTTCCTCTTCGCTTACGTTAGATGAGCCTTTGTCCACTACTATCTCCTCCATGGGGCTGGCTCCGGAGGCCGTGGATTTTTTCCGGGATTACGACCTCAGCCTGAAGATAGACGTCACGCACGGGCCCATGCATTTCATCAAAAGCGCCGAGCACACCGTTCTCACGCTCAGAGGTCCGGATTGGCAGATCACGGGCGAGGAATGGCGCACCAACAGGTTTTCCGCTCCTTCTGAACGCTACGTCAGACTTTACGACAAAGTGCTGGAAACGGAAGGCGTAACTTTCTGCATCAGCAATTTCTGGCTGAAGGACAACGGGCCGGGCGCGGAATTGACAGCCGGCGCTTTTTCTGTCTGGCCGGGCCTTTCCATATCCGGATTGAAATACGTTTCCGAAACGTCGGAAGACGAACGGACTTCCGGCGATCTTACGGTTGCTTCGGTGCGTTTCGAGGAAGGAGAGATCTCCAATCTTTTCGTGAAGGTGGAATCCAAGCCCGTCATCAAGGGCGGCTCTCAGAAAGATCTCCGCTGTCAGATCCTGAAGGGAACGGGCTCTCTGGGAGACTTGGTCGGCAGAAAGGTCGAGTTTGAAACGAAAGACCGCTTTTTCTCCCGGCTCGTCCGCTTTTTCCTGGACGAGGAAAGTTTTGAAAGTTTAATGATAGGAGGCGGAGATGACTAAAAAATTGATCAAGACGGCAATTGTCGTTCTGCTTGTTATCCTTGTTTTGCTTCCCTACATCAACGGCTGCCTGGCCGAGCGGGAGATAAGGAATTTCTTCAAACGTTCCCCCGTAGGCGAGGAAGCGGTGAGGTATTACGAAAGGGGATATTTCAAGTCTGACTGCATGGTGGAATTCGACGGCTATGAGCTGATGACGAGGACGCTTTCCGAAAAGGAACTGGCGAACCTTAAGCCGATCCTGACCAACATCGTTTTGCAGTCCGACTTTGCCATCTACCACTGCCCCTCCCTAAAGGACAAGACTTTCTACTGCAAGGGCGAAGGCAAGACCGTCGTCAAAGCGCCCGGCAACATCATAAAAAACATCGACCTCAAGGCCAGTCTTGGCTGGGACGCCTGCATCAGGGCGACTTTCAGGATCCCGGGCGGCTCCATTGAAGCCGAAAAACTTGGCGAAGTCTTCCCGGAATACGAATGGCTCTCCTATAACTGCGAGCTAAGCGACATCAATGGTGAGATGAAGATCCCCCTGGGCGGCAGGGAAGCGACCTTTAAGCTTTGCGCCAACGGGTTGCAGTCCGCCGCCGGAAGCTTCACCAATTTCGTCCTGCAGGGCTCGAGCCGCGTGATAAATGAGAACGTCAGGGCCTACTGCTTCACCGGCGACCTTGAGAACGTGCAAGGCAAGGGCTTCAATGCCAAGAACGGCAAGCTTTTCTTGAACGGCAGCGTCAGCAACAAGCTGCACAACATAACTATCGATCTCAATTCCGAAACTCAGATCGAGGACAAGACTTTGCCCGTCGATCTCAAGCTTCAGCTTAAGAACTGCAATATCGAAAAGCTGAACGAGATCAGGACGACGGTTACGAGCTTAAAGCAGCAGCGCAATACCGGCATCAGCCTCAACGTTATCTCGAAGTTCGCTGACGTTATGGAAAGCGCTAAGGAATTTTTGAAGTGCGGCCCCATGTTCGATTGCGCCGGCGTTGTCACTATGCCGGAAGGTGACGGCACTTTGAAATTCCGTGTTGACACCTCGAAGGTGAAGCTCAACAACTGGCGCGACATCTTCCGCCTGCAGGACAATCTCAGCGGCGGGCTCGACCTTATCGTGCCGGCCGCGTCCCTGAAGGAAGGCGGAACGATGAACGAGCTTTTCAACGCCACGGAAGACGCGCTGATGGGCCAGGCAGTCACGAGCAACGGCTATTACGTCATACACAAGGATCTCAGAAATATTGTTAACGGCAGATAAATGTCAGGAAAAACTATGAAACGCATTCTTTTTTGTGCAACGCTTTTGACGGCTCTTTCTCTCTCCGCCGTCAGGATCACGGAGTTCATGGCTTCCAACAAGGGAACGATCAAAGACTCTTTCGGCGAAAGCTCCGACTGGGTCGAGCTCTACAACGACGGGGAAACGTTCTCGCTGGACGGCTGGAGCCTGACGGACAACGAGACTAAGCCGAGGAAATGGGAATTCCCCGCCACCAATTTCGTGGCCGGGACTTATATGCTCGTCTGGTGTTCGGACAGGGAGATCTCTCAGCCCGGGCAGGAAATGCACACCGGCTTCAAGCTCTCCGCCAGCGGCGAATACTTAGGCCTCTATGACAGCGAAGGGCAGGTCGCAAGCGAATACAAGCCGACGTTCCCCGTGCAGTACGAGGATGTTTCTTACGGCGACGGCTGCGTCACTGCCACCCAGGAAATTATTCTGCGCTCCACCAACTCTTTTTGCCGCGTTCTGGTCCCCACCGACGACAGTCTCGAGACATCCTGGTACCGTTCCACCTTCGACGACTCGGGTTGGAGATCAGGCAATTCCGGCGTCGGCTATGAGAAGAGCCCCGGCAGCTCCACCGACGTCACAGACTATGTCGGCATCAACGTTATGGACGACATGTACGGCAAGAACGGCACCTGCTTCATCCGCATGCCCTTCAACGTCGCCGAGAAGCCGAATCTGCAGAAGCTCGTTTTGAGGATGCTCTACGACGACGGCTTCGTCGCCTACTTAAACGGCGTGGAAGTCGCGAGAGTCAACGCTCCGCCGACCGTCAGCTGGGAGTCCTGCTCGCCCACCTACCACAACGAATCCAACATTCTGAGATTCGAGGACGTGGACATCACCGATTACATCAGCCTTGTCAGGAAAGGCAAGAACGTTTTGTGCATCCACGGCCTCAACGACACCACCACCAGCACAGACTTCCTGATGGACGCGGAACTGAGGGGCAAGGGCGTCGAGAGCATGCAGTTCAAGGAGAGAGGATATTTCACTGATCCTACGCCAGGCCGCGTCAACGGCGAAGCCTACGAGGAATTTTTGCAGCCGCCCGTCTTCAGCCATGACTCCGGCTTTTACGAGGACTCTTTTGATCTGACGATCACTTCCCCCGACGAGGGCACAACGATCCGCTACACCCTGGACGCCACGGAGCCCACGACCTCTAACGGCCGCACATACACCGCTCCTCTTCGCATCGACGAGACAACAGTTCTGAGAGTGGGCGTTTTCAAGACCGGCGCCTACAGGCCGAGGACGACCGCCAAGACTTATGTTTTCCTAGACGACGTCATCGCTCAGCCAAGCGGTGTCAGGCCCGGCACTCAGTGGCCAAGCGGTTCCATCAACAACCAGAAGTTCGACTACGGCATGGATACGAGGATAACTCAGTCCGCCCGCTACGGTGGTCTGATGAGGGATGCTTTCGAACAGATCCCCATGCTCTCAATAGTCGTCTCGCCCGGAAACCTCTTCAACTCTAGTACCGGCATCTACGTCAACCCCTGGCAGGATGGCCGCAACTGGGAGCGCTTCGCCCAGCTTAACTATCTGACGCACGACGAAACGCCGGGCTTTTCTGTCAACTGCGGGCTTAGGATAAGGGGCGGCGCGTCCCGCTCTTCCGGCAACGCCAAGCACTCCTGGCGTCTTTTCTTCCGTAGAGAGTACGGCGACTCCAAGCTTGAGTATCCGCTCTTCGGCTCCGAGGGCGCCCCGGCATTCGACAAGGTTGACTTAAGGACCGCCCAGAACTATTCCTGGAGCTGCGAAGGCGGCAACGACGCCAGGGAATGCATCATGTGCCGCGACGTCTTCGCCCGCGACATGCAGCGCGAGATGGGCGAACCGTACACCAGGAGCAGATATTTTCATTTGCTTCTGAACGGCCATTACTGGGGCCTCTACCAGTTCCAGGAAAGGGCGGAGGAACATTTCGCCGAGACGTACTTCGGCGGCGACAAGGAAGACTACGACGTCATCAAGCCGGACGGCTACGTTGCCACGGTCAACAGCGGCAACATGGACGCCTGGAGAACGCTCTGGCAGATGGCCAGGGACGGCTTCACGGAAGAGACTTACATGAAGGCGGTGGGCCGCAACCCCGACGGCACCAGGAACCGCACCTATCCCGTTGTCCTTGACCCCACCAATCTGGCGGACTACACCATCATAAACAACTTCCTGGGCAACACCGACGGTCCCCTGACCATGACGGACAGCGGCCCCAACAACTTCTTCGCCATCTACGACCGCGTGAAGCAGGGCGGCTTCAAGTATTTCTGCCACGACACCGAGCACGCCATGGTGAAGATGTATCTGAGGACCGACAAGACCGGCAATATAACCACCGGCCGCGACGGCACGGGCGCCTTCAATCCTCGCTACCTCCACCAGAGGCTCTGTGCGGTCGACAGTTACAAGCGCGTCTTCCAGTCCAGAGTCAACAAGCATTATTTCAACGAGGGCATGCTGACGCCCGAAAAAGCCTCGAAGCTTCTCTTATTGCGCGTCCACGAGATCGACAAGGCCATCATCTGCGAATCGGCCCGCTGGGGCGACGTCAGGACGGACTGCCGGCAGTATCAGCCGCTTAACCGCGACGACCACTGGTGGCCCGAGATCAATTGGATCACCAACACCTTCTTCCCAACCAGGAACGAAGTGAACATTACCCAATTCAGGAACCGCGGCTGGTATCCCTCCATCGCGCCTCCCAGGATCTATCCCAACGGCGGCAGGGTGATGTCCGGCACGAAAGTGACGCTCTCCGGCGAGACGTACGTCAAATACACTACGGACGGAAGCGACCCCTACACCTCATCCACGGCTAAGCGCTACACCGGTCCTTTGACGATCGACAAGCCTACCTACATTCGCTGCACCTACGATCCGGCTTACAGCGATTCTCCCATGGACGTTTCCGCTTACTTTACCCTGGCGGAGAAGAGCCCGCTTCTCGTCACCGAACTTATGTATATGCCCGCCAAGCCCGAGGAAGGCTCCGCCTTCACGGACAAGGATTACGAATTCATTGAGCTTTTCAACAATTCCGACAATCTCTTCTATCCGGAAGGGCAGTCTATAACGGGCGGCGTTGATTTTGTATTTGCACCGGGCTCAAAGCCCATTGAGCCGAGAAGCTATGTGGTTCTGGTCAAGAATCCGGCGGCTTTCGCCGAGCGCTATGAGACCAACGACATGTACATCGCCGGGACTTTCGACGGCAGCATCTCTAACGACGGCGAGCGCTTCTTCCTTTCCACCTATAACTTCAATTTCAGCGGTTACTGGTTCGAAGGCGCCCGCGGCTTAGGACCGTCCATCGTGGCCGCGAGGTACGATCTGAACTATTCGGATTACAGCACCAAGCTTGGCTGGCGTCTCTCCGGAGAGCCCTACGGATCCCCAGGACGCGAAGACCTGCCCGAACCGGCGTTCCTTTTAATCCCGCTTCTCGCTCTTTTGGGCGTCAGAAAACTTTCCCTTTAGAGCTTGAGGCCGCTTTCAGTCATAGTCTTTTTCGCTTTGCTCTTCGCCGTTTCGGCGAAGGGTGTGCGCATCAATGAATTCATGGCTTCCAACAAGTCGGGGATTAAGGATTCTTTCGGCGAGTGCTCCGACTGGATCGAAATTTACAACGACGGGGACGAAACTGTCAGTTTGAAAGGCTTCGGCCTGAGCGACGACGCTGAAAAGCCCTTCAAATGGGCTTTTCCCGACACCAATCTTTTCGCGAAAAGTTTTCTTACCGTCTTCGCGACTTCGGATTCCTGGAAAGTTCCGGGCGAGGAACTGCACTGCGGCTTCAAGCTCTCCGCGGACGGGGAATACCTTGGGCTTTGCGACAAGGAGGGCGTTGTTATTTCAAGTTTCGCCCCGACCTTCCCGCCTCAGCTTGAAGACACTTCTTACGGCTGGTGCGGCGATTGCGAGACAATTGAAACGACGCTGCTGAATGAAACGAACCCCTGCCGCGTCTGCGTTCCGGGCAACAGCTCTATCGACGCCGTCTGGTATCTTCCGGATTTCAGCGACGCCGGCTGGCTCAAGAGCGCCGGCAGCGTTGGCTTTGAATGCAACAAAGGAAGCGAATACGATTTTTCCAAATATATCAAGGTGAACATAAAGGAGGCGATGTACGAAAAGAGGCGCGCCGCCTTCATCCGCTATCCTTTCGTTCTCAAGGAAACGCCGAAACTTTATTCCCTCGCCCTTAAGATGCGCTACGCCGATTCCTTCGAAGCATATCTGAACGGAGTTTTGATTGCCAGGGAGGAAAAGATGTCCGGTTCCGGAGCGAACGCTTTTTCCCAAGGCGACCGCGCGAAGAAGGACGCCATTACCTGGCGCAGTTTCGACATCACTAAGTTCCGTTCTCTCCTGACTTCCGGGACGAACGTTTTGGCCATAGTGGGAACGACCGCCAAAATTTCCGACGAGGAATTTTTGATAAGCCCGATGCTTATGGGCGGCGAAGCGGTCTCTTTCACCAACGAAGTTTTGAAATATATGAAGCCTGCTTCTCCGGGATACCCGAACCGCGACGGGTTCAGCGAGGTCTTGGGAGAAGTTACGACCATTCCCGAACCGGGCTTTTACGAGGAGAGTTTTGAACTGAGACTGCGCTGCGCCACGGAAGGCGCCAGGATCGTTTACACTCTGGACGGAACGACGCCAAAGAAAGGCGGAAATATTTACCGCGGGCACTTCACTATTGACAAAACGACCATAGTCAGGGCGATCGCTTTTAAGGACGACGCCGGCGGCGCGGAGGAGTTTACCGGCACCTTCGTTTTCCTAAATGACATCATCAACACTCCAGACGGCGTTCCACCTGGAGATCAGTGGCCGACAAATTCCGTGAACAAGCAAAAGCTGGATTACGGAATGGACGTAAGGATCACCCAGTCCCGGGACTACAAGGAATGTATGCTTCCCGGCCTTAAGCAGCTGCCATTCATCTCCATCGTTGCAAGCCCCGCCAATCTTTTCAACGCCTCCAGCGGCATCTACGTCAACGCCAAGCAGGACGGGAAAAACTGGGAGCGCCAGGCGCACATCGAGCTTTTGAACCATGACGGATCCCCTGGCTTTTCCGTTGGCTGCGGCTTAAGGATCAGGGGCAGTTCGAGCCGGGCCGCCAACAATCCCAAGCACTCCCTCAGGCTTTTCTTCCGCAACGAGTGGGGAGTTGGGAAACTGAAGTTCCCACTTTTCGGCGAAAACGAAATAAATGAGTTCGACAAGATAGACCTAAGAAGCACTCAGACTTTCTCCTGGCATTTTGAGGGCGACGCCTACCAGTCCACCTACTGTTCGGACGAATTCGTCCGCGACCTGGCTCTTTCCATGGGTATGCCCGGCACCAGGGGCTGCTACTACCACGTCCTTCTGAACGGCCACTACTGGGGCCTCTACCAGACGGAGGAAAGGCCCGACCAGAACTACGCGGCTCATTACTTCGGCGGCAGCGAGGAAGACTACGACGTTTTGAAGCCGGAAGATCTCTTTGTGACCGTGACGCAGGGCAATATGGACGCTTACAAAAGGCTTTGGCAGGCGGCCACCAACGGCTTTTCCGACGCGAGCTATCTGCAAACGGTGAACGCAGGCCTTTTGGATCCCACCAACGTGGCGGACATGGCAATTTTGAACAGCCTGGTCTGCAACATGGACAGCCCGGTGG
Organism: bacterium; assembly: GCA_017616555.1. Taxonomy (GTDB): domain Bacteria; phylum Auribacterota; class UBA3054; order UBA3054; family UBA3054; genus UBA3054. Next base: position 29,201 of record JAFZXZ010000003.1, read on the forward strand.
CTATTGACGACCAGCACGTCAACAATTTCTTCGCTCTTTACAACCGCGAAAAGCCAAACGGCTTCAAGTTTATAAACCACGACAGCGAATGCTCGCTTTTAAGGGATCATTACGACGCCGACCTTACTTGTGACACTCCGGTGGGGTCGAAGCTAAATTTATTCAACTCCCGCTATCTGCACCAGAGGCTGATGAAGTCGGGGGAATACAGAAAAGTTTTCGTCTCCCGCATCTGCAAGCACTACTTCAACGGCGGCGCGGCCGAACCGAAAAGGATGCAGGAGCTTTTCATGAAGAGGGCGAATTCCATAACGAACGCCATAGTCTGCGAATCCGCGCGCTGGGGCGACATAAGGGCGCCCTACGGAGACAGGCTTCCCCTGAGGAGAGACCGCGACTGGCAGCCCAACATCACTTACATAAGGAACAAATTCCTGCCGCACCGCTTTGAAGTTACGCTTGCGCAGTACCGCGCCGCCGGCTGGTTCCCGGAATGTGATCCGCCTCTGCTTTCCATTCCGGGAGGCGAGGTGCCATATGGTACGGAGATCTCCCTTATCGGAGAAAAAAAGATCGTTTACACCACGGATGGCAGCGATCCCTGGGGATCCGAAACGGCGAAGACTTATGCGGAGCCGATCGTTTTGACCAACTCCCTCACCTTCCGCTGCTGCTACGCCAGAGACGAAATCGATCTTCCCATGCGGGGCGAAGCGGATTTTACGGTGGAGGAGGCGCCCGAACCTGCCTTTGGATTTTTGCTCTTACTTTTCCTTCTGGGAAAAAGGAGGCTCGTTAATGTTTAAAACAAAATATATCCTGACATTTTTCATCGTCGCTCTGATCATTATTTTCTGCGCCAGGATAGGCTGGCTCGGGAGTTTTTCCCGCAGCCTGACCTTAGACGTCTCCGGCTTCTTCGTCAGAGTCGTCAACTATCCCGGTCAGAAGCTCAGCTACTTCTGGAACCTCTACCAGTTCAGAAGCGCGGTCCTGAGGGAGAACACCGCTTTGAAGCTGCAGCTCGAGAATCTGCAGCACAAGTACGACCAGACGAGGGATCTTCAGGCCCGCGTGCACGAACTGGAGCAGATGCTGAACCTTCAGCGCGATTACGATTTCGAACTTCTGCCGGCGCCCGTCGTCTTTAGGGACGAATTCAGCTGGAGCAAAACTATCATCATATCGAGAGGCCGCCGCGACGGACTCTTGCCCAGCATGCCGGTTGTGAGGGGCGGAGTACTGATCGGCAAGATCGTGGAAGCCGGATTTTTGAATTCCAAAGTGCTTCTCATCAACGACCCGACCTTTAAAGTCGGCGTCCTTCTGAGGCCAAGTGAAGCGGCCGGTATTCTGGAAGGCCGCGGCGAAGGTCTGGCCAGGATCAATTTCCTGCCGCTGGACGCCAAAATAAATATCGGCGACGAAGTTTATACTTCCGGCACCGGCAGCGTTTTCCCGGCGGGCTACCACATCGGCTCCGTAATCAGAGTCGAAAGGGACGAACGCAATTTCTATCAGCGCGCGGAAGTGCAGCTGGCCGCCGACATGCGCTCCATGGAGACCGTGACGGTCATCAAGCACGCGCCGCCTAACCTTTCCCTAGACCCGGAGCCGCCCGAAGAAAAATGAGAGACCTGCTTCTCATAATTCTTGTTTTGTTTTTGCAGATAAGTTCCGCAAAGCTTTTCGGCGGGATCTTCTTTGATTTCCTGACGCCCTTATTGCTTCTTTGGTCTATCTCGAAACCGTTTAGGGAAATGATCCTCTGGACCATCCTGACCGGGCTATTGGTCTCCGCCATTTATCCGCAGCCGCTTTTAGTTATCCTTACCGGACTCATCATGGCGCAGTGGCTCTGGAGAGTATCCTTCTTCGAGAACTGGCGCCGGAAGCCCGGCATGGTCTTCGTGGCGGGCGTCAGCTTCTCCTTTATGTGGCAGATCTGCGGCCTGATCTTCGCCTCGGTGACTACGGACCTTTTGTCCATGCCTTTGTGCTTCCCGCCGCTCTTAAGTTCTTTTGTGAGCGCCGGCCTTTTCACGGTCATCGTTTTCCGCATCGCGAGCATAAAGGCTGAACTGGAGGGCAACGCGTGGTAAAACTGCCGAAAAGCAAGCTGCTCTCCCTTTTCAGGCTGGAGATATTGGCCCGCATAATCTTGGCGGTCTTCATTCTCCTTGCCTTGCGCCTTGCGTACATGCAGCTAGTTAAAGGCGAAAACTACCGCAAGCGCGTGACGAATCAAAGCACCAGGAAAGTCTGGGTGGACGCCGCCAGAGGCGAGATACTTGACCGCAACGGCAAAATTATCGCCTACAACAGCCCGGAGCGCAACGTAGCCTACGAAGCAAGCGTTTACTCTAAGCGCGCGCAGAGCAACGCGGTGACGCGTCTCGCTTACCTGTTGCGCTGCCTGCCAAATGAGCTCAGCGAGAACCTGCGGCCTAAAAAGCGCCTGCCGGACGGCACGGCCGTTTTGGCCAGGAACGTTTCGGAGTCGAGCTTCACGCGCGTGGCGGAAAGGAGCGACGAGATACCGGGCCTTATCCTCGACTACGAAGCGGCCAGGCGCTATCCCTACGGCTCGGTCTTCGGGCACGTGACGGGCTACACCGGCCTCATAAGGTCCAACGACAAGCGCCTGAAAGAATCCTTGGATCCCTTCCACATCAACGACATCGTGGGCCGCGAAGGCATGGAGTATTACTGCGACGACATCCTGCACGGCCGCAACGGGAGACGCATGGTGGAAGTGGACCGCGTTGGGCGCTACACCGGCATTCTTCTCCAGGAGGACGCCATTCCCGGCAAAGACATCGTGACGACGCTGGACGTAAGACTGCAGCAGGCCGCGACCGACGCCATGAAGGGCAAGGTGGGCGCGGCGGTTGTTATAGACGTCAAGACGGGCGAGATCTTAGCGATGGTCAGCTCCCCCAGTTACGACCCCAATCTTTTCATCGGGGGAATAAGCCAGACTAATTACGCCCTTTTGAGAGACAATCCCGACCATCCGCTTCTGAACCGCGCGACGCAGGGCCTCTATCCTCTGGGTTCGGTCTTCAAGCTCGTCACTTCTCTGGCGGGGCTGGAAACGGGCGTCTTCACTGCCAAAACGGTCTATCACGACACCGGTTCGGTGCAGGTCGGCAACCACACGATCAGGAATTATCACAAGGCCGTTTACGGCGACATAACGCTTGAGGATGCTCTCAGAGTCTCCTGCAACACTTTCTTCTGCCATTACGCCAACGCGATCGGCGCGGACAATCTCGCGAAATACGCCCGCGCGCTGGGATTGGGCGACCGCACGGGCGTGGAGCTGCCGGCGGAATCCTACGGCCAGGTGCCGACTCCCGTCTGGAAAAAGAACATCCAGGGCGAATCCTGGTATCCCGGCGACACCGTGAACCTTTCCATAGGCCACGGCTTCATCCTTGTGACGCCGGTGCAGATCGCCAGAATGGCGGCGGCTCTTGCGACGGGCGGCACGGTCATGCCTTTGACGCTCATAAAATCCCTCCGCCAGGGCGGCATCGAAACGGTCTATAACGGCGAGCGCCCGGAAACCAGACACTCGGAATTCAAGCCCGAAGCCCTGAAGGCGGTAAGAGAAGGCATGTACGCGGTCGTAAACAAGCCGAACGGCTCCGGCAGAAGAGCGAAAGTGCCGGGCATCACGGCCTGCGGCAAGACGGGCTCCGCTATGCTGGGCAAAAAGACTTTCGCCTGGTTCGCCTCCTACGCGCCTTTCGACGAGCCGGAAGTGGCCATGGCCATCGTCGTTGAGAACGCGACTAGTGGCGGCACGGACGCCGCGCCGATCGCCGGAGAAATTTACAAGACTTACGTCAAGATAAGAAAAAACCAAAGCGCTAAAAATGGAAAATGATCTGAAAACGCTTTTTTCAAAAAGGAAAGCGAAGATATTGAAGACCTTGAAAAGCTATCTTCTGAGGAAGGAGACGAAAAAGCTTCTTTCCCTTCCCTGGGAGGATAAGCTGCCAGAAAAACTTCTTGCTTTCACGGACGGCGGAAAGTGCCTGAGGGGAAATCTGCTTTTAGTTGGCGCTTCCCTTGCCGGAGGAAATACTGACGATTATCTTCCGGCGGCCGCGGCCATAGAGCTTTTCCAGTCCGGGATACTGATGCACGACGACATCATAGACCAGGATCTTATGAGAAGAGGAAAGCCTTCCGCCCACGCGGCCTTCGCGAGCTTTTTGAAAGCAAAAAAATTTAAGGAAACGGAAAAGACGGGAGAATCGCTCGCCATTTGTCTGGGCGACATCGCGCTGATGCTGACGTACGCGCTTTTGATGGAAACGAAGTGCTCTTCAGAAAGAAAAGTTCTGGCGGCTTCCTACTGGGGAAGAGAATTCGCCCGTGTGGGCGCCGCGGAAATGGAGGACACCTACCTCGCTTTGGAAAAGGGCCTTCCCGAGGAGAAGCGGATAATAGCGCTCTACGTCGGGAAGACGGCGGGCTACACTATGACCGTGCCTCTCGTCACGGGCGCCATGCTTGCGGGCGGGAAGCCGGAACTAATTGCCTGCCTTGAAAAATACGCGCTTGCTCTGGGGACGCTCTTCCAGGTGAAGGACGACGAACTGGGTCTTTTTGGGAGCGAGAAAGCTTTAGGTAAACCCATTGGCAGCGACATCAGGGAAGGGAAGAAGACCATTTTCTGGCAGAAGCTGATGACGAAAGCAAGCGCTAAGGAAAAGCTAGAACTCTCCAAGATCTTCGGAAGCGAAAAAGTGACTGCCAAAGAGATCGAAAAAGTAAGAGAGATGATGAAAGCTAAAGGCGTGACAGAGGAAGTGAATAAGCTATCCCTCGGTTTGGCCGCCAAGGCCAGAGCCGCCGCGCAAAAGATAGAAAACGAAAAAGGCAAAGAAATTCTGCTGTCCCTTATCGAGCTCAGTCTCAAGAGGACCGCATAAAAAAATTAAGGAGATAAATTATGTCTGAATTGAAGATCACCTGTTTGAAAAGCAAGGACGGCGCGCCAAATGAAGCGGCGGTCGTGTTTTTGACCAAGGAACTTTTGCCGGAAGCCAAAAAGACTTTCCCCCTGACCAAAAAGGTCTGGGAGGACTTCAAGGCTGAAGCGGGCGAAACGGTAACGGTCTATACGGAAGGCGAAGTGGGACGCTTCCTGCTTTGCGGTCTGGGGAGCGTCGCGGAACTGGAGCTTGAGGACATTAGGCGCGCCGCGGTCTCCGCGGGCGACGCGCTGGCGAAGCTGGAAGTCAAGAAATTCAGAGTCCTGCCTTTCAGGAGCGACGAGATCATAGAAAAGGAAGCGACGGCGGCCGCTCTGGAAGGCTTTCTTTTGCGCGGCTACGAATACAAGGCGGACTTCACGCCCCGCGTGAGAACGCCCTTCGAAGAGATCTGCTTCATCACGGCGGAAGATCCCAAGGAAGTGAAGCCTCTCTTAAAGAGAACGCAGACGATCTGCGAAGGCGTGATATTGGCCAGGGAACTGGCGAACGCGCCGCACTCCACCATCAACGCCGAGCGTCTCTCCCAGGTCGCCAAGAGCCTGAAGCACTTCGGGCTGAAAGTCAGCGTCCTCGAGATGGCGGACATCAAGAAGAAGAACATGGCCGGGCTTCTGGCCGTGAACAGAGGCTCCACGCAGCCGGCGCGCTTCATAGAACTTGTCTGGCAGGGCGCCAAAAATAAGAAGGAAGCGCCCGTGGTCTTCGTCGGCAAGGGCCTGACCTTCGACACCGGCGGCATCTCCATCAAGGGAAGCAGCGGCATGGAAGCGATGCGCATGGACAAGCACGGCGGCGCCTCTGTCATCGGCACGCTCTACGCGGCGGCCGCTCTCAAAGTAAAGCAGAACGTTGTGGGCTTAGTTCCCGCGACCAACAACATGCCGGGCCCCAACGCGCTTTTGCCGGGCGACGTCATCGAATACAGAAACGGCGTCAAAGTCGAGATCATAAGTACGGACGCGGAAGGCAGGCTCATTTTGGCGGACGGCCTCCTGAGAGCGGGAGAATTCAAGCCGAAAGCCGTTGTTGATATCGCGACATTAACGGGCGCCATCATCACCTGCTTAGGGTATGAGGCGGCGGGCCTCTTCTGCGAAGACGAAAAGCTTTCCATCGCTCTGAAGGCGGCCGGCGAAAAGACAGGCGAACGCCTCTGGCAGATGCCGATGTACAAAGGCTACGAGAAACTCCTTAAGAGCTACGTTGCTGATATAAAGAACGGCGGCGGCCGCCCGGCCGGCTCAAGTACGGCTGCGCTCTTCCTGAAGAAATTCGCGCCTAACGTTCCCTGGGCGCACGTGGACATCGCGGGAATGGGCATGCGTCCCTCCACTGAGGGCTACAATCCCATGGGCGCCACGGGCTACGGCGTCAGGCTCTTCATTGAACTCCTTGAGGTGATACTATGACGGAAATCGACCAATACAAAGATTTTGTCAAAGCCATGCTGAAGGTCGCGATGCCCTTCATCAAAGACTCCTTCAACTCCCGCGCCTACCACGTCGAGGAGAAGAAGGACAAGAGCCCGGTGACGGAAATAGACCGCAAGGCCGAGATGATGCTGAGGGAAATGATCGCCAAGAATTTTCCCAGCCACGCGATCCTGGGCGAGGAGTTCGGGGCGAGCGAGAAGGCGGAGTACACCTGGGTCCTTGACCCCATCGACGGCACCAAATCCTTCATCTCCGGCTCCCCGCTTTTCGGCACGCTCGTTGCGCTTTTAAAGAACGGCAAACCGATCCTCGGCGCCATCGGGCTCCCGATGCGCGACGAAATTTATCTGGGCGACAATACGATAACGGAGCTGAACGGGAATCCGGTGCACGTTAAGGACGCTCTGACGCTCAAAGAGGCCGTTATCCTGACTACGGATATATGCGATATAGCCCGCTTGAAAAGCCGGCCTAAATTCGACGCTCTCATCAGTGAAGGCAAGATCTTCAGGATGTGGGGCGACTGCTACGGCTACGCGCTCATAGCCGGCGGCCTGACGGCGGTCATGTCCGACGCGGAGATGAACCTCTGGGACATCCTGCCCCTTATCCCTGTCATAAGGGGAGCGGGCGGCGTCATAACGGGCTGGGAAGGCCAGGATCCGGTGGGAGCCGATTCCTGTCTTGCCGCGCCGCCGACCCTGCACAAGCTGGCGTTGGCTATATTGAATTGAATTTGCTATAATGTTTGCAGTCTCGTAAAGAGTTTGAATATATATGGCCTTCGGGCCGGAATGAAATTGAAATTGGAAATTTGAAATGAGTTTTACCCTGCGGTGTTCGCTAACATACCGAGAAGCGCCTGAACTGACATTCGCTATTGTAAAGGGGCGAGTACAAGGTGGTTGTGCAGGCCCGTCTTCGAGCGGGAAGCCTTAAAATCTTGCAAGCCTTATTCTTAGAATTCTGAGTTTAGACCATTAAGTATCTACGGCACCAGCAGGGCCCTCAATTTATCTCATTCCGGTCAGTCAAGGCACGCGAAATAGATCCCTTGTATAATGACTGACGAACCTGAACTTTTTTCCTTTTCAAGCGAAAGAGATATTCCCGGCGATCCCGCGCTTAATCTGACCGAGAACGCCGAAAACAGCAGCGCGCCTCTGGCCTTCCGTATGCGCCCCCGCGATTTATCTGAGATCGCCGGGCAGAAGCATCTTATTTACGAAGGCTCTCTCTTGGAGCGCGCCATTCTTGCTGACAAGCTCTCCAGTGCCATCTTCTTCGGCCCTCCGGGCTGCGGGAAGACGACTCTGGCGGAAGTAATCGCTTTGACGACGAAGCGGCCTTTCTGCCGCCTGTCGGCCGTCGCTTCCAGCGTCAAGGACGTCAGGGACGTCGTCGATTTTTCGAGATCAAGGAGAAAGGCCGGGCGCTTAGGCGCGGTGCTTTTCCTTGACGAGATCCACCGTTTCAACAAGGCGCAGCAGGATGTTTTGCTGCCGCATGTCGAGAACGGCACGCTTATCCTTATCGGCGCGACGACCGAGAATCCTTACTTCGCTTTGAACAACGCGCTTCTTTCCCGCTCCCGCATCTTCCAGTTCAAGCCGCTGGAAAAAGAAGATATCATGGCGGTCTTGGAAAGGGCCCTGAAGGATGAGGAGAGGGGATTTGGAAAGATGGACCTTACGGTCGAACCTGACGCGCTCGCTTTCCTAGCCCAGCGCTGCGAAGGCGACGCTCGTGTCGCGCTGAACGCCCTGGAACTGGCGGCCACGACCACCAAACCCGACGCAAAGGGCAGAGTCAACGTTACGATAAAGGACGCCGAGGCCTCTTTGCAGAAGAAAGTTTTGCTCTACGACCGCGACGGCGACGGACATTACGACACTATTTCCGCCTTCATCAAGTCGATGCGGGGAAGCGACCCGGACGCCGCGCTCTACTGGCTCGCCAAGATGCTGCAGGCCGGCGAGGACCCCAGGTTCATCGCGCGCCGCATGGTCATTTTCGCAAGCGAGGACATCGGCTGCGCGGATTACCTTGCCCTGCCTTTAGCGATGGCGGCTTACCAGGCGGCCGAGAGGATCGGCATGCCGGAAGTGAGGATCAACCTCGGCCACGTCGTCACCTACCTTGCCTGCTGCCCGAAGAGCAACGCGGCCTACATGGGCCTGGAAGCGGCCTGGAAGGACGTGGCGGAAAACATCACGATGGAAGTGCCCGATCACCTGAAAGACTCCCATTACAAGGGCGCGAAGGACCTGGGCCACGGCGAGGGCTACGAATACAGCCACAACGCCGAGGGGCACTTTAGCGCGGCTCAGGAATACATGCCCCTTGAGAAACTGTACTATAAGCCCACACGCTTCGGCGCGGAGGAGAGAATAAATGAACGACTGTCCAATTGGCGCAACCAAAGAAGAGCTGCGCGCGAGAATGCGCGGTCTGAGAAAGGCGCTGACGAAGGAAGCAAGAAGCTCTGAAACGCGGGAAGTAGTGAGGAAAATAGTGGCTAGCCTGGCCTGGCAGAGAGCGCAAATAATAGTCTCCTACATGGCGCTGGGCAGCGAACTGGACCTTGCCGCCGCAAACGAAGCGGCCCTCGCCGAGGGCAAAAAGCTGGTATTGCCGGTGGTTAAGGGAAAAGACTTGATCTTTAGGGAAGTGGGGGGACTTACTGAGGAATATTTCAAGGTAGGTTCTTTCGGGATAAGGGAACCAAGGGAGGAGCTTCCTCTCTGGAACCCAATGGAAGAACGTTTCAATACGCTCTGGCTTCTGCCCGGCGTAGCTTTCGACAAAGAGTGCCGAAGGCTGGGCCAAGGCGGGGGCTATTACGACAGAACGCTGGAAAGGCTCCGCTCTTTCCGGCGCGCCGGAGATACAGTAGCCGGCGTGGCATTTGATTGCCAGATAGCGGACAGGATCCCGACTGAAGAGTGGGACAGGGCCCTGGACCTCGTTATATCGCCAGGGGACATCTATATTAATCAACATATATAAGGATAAAAATGGAACAGCTGACAACCCAAACGTTAGTTCTGATCGCGGCCGCGGCGGCGGTAGGCTTCATCCTTGGAGCCATAATCTTAAGCGCCATCCATAAAGCCAAGGAGCGCTCAAGGGAAAACAAAGTCAAGGACGAAGCCAGAAGACTGATCGACAAGGCCAAAAGGGAAGCTCATCAGATCAAGAGGGAAAGCGATCTGGAACTGAAGGACAAAGAGCATAAAATGCGCCTCGACTTCGAGAACAGCACCAAGGACACCAGGCGCGAACTGAAGAAGGAAGAGGAGAGGATAGAGCAGAAGAAGGCCGCCTGCGACAAACGCGCCGACCAGATCGAGCAGAAAGAGCAGGCCTTGGAAAACGACAGGGCTAAGCTTGTTTTCGAACGCAAGCAGATAGATCTCAGCAAGGAGAAAGTGGAAAAACTGATCCAGGAAGAGGAAGCCGCCTTGCAGCGCGTGGCGGGCCTTTCCCGCGAAGAAGCCATAAAGAGTTTAAGGGAAAAGCTTGAGCGCGAAGTGGAGTACGACGCCGCGAACCTTATCCGTCGTCGTCAGCAGGAAGCTGAGGAGCAGGCCCATTCCGTCGCCTGCGACATCATTGCGAGAGCCATCCAGCGCTGCGCAAGTGAGTACGTGGCCGAGAATACGGTCGCTTCCGTCAGTCTTCCCAGCGACGACCTGAAAGGCCGCATCATCGGCCGCGAGGGCCGCAACATCAGGGCCCTCGAGCAGGAGACCGGCGTTGAGATATTAATTGACGATACGCCGAACGCGGTCGTTATCTCCGGCTTCGATCCGGTGAGAAGAGAGATCGCCAAGAGGACCCTGGAACGTCTGATCGCGGACGGCCGCATCCACCCGGCAAGGATCGAGGAAGTCTTGAACGCCGTGAGAAGCGAGATCGACCAGGAGATCGAGGAAGCCGGTCAGAAAGCCTGCCTGGACCTCGGCATCAGCGGTTTGCACCCCGAACTGGTGAAGCTTGTCGGCCGTTTGAAATTCCGCACGAGCTACGGCCAGAACTTGCTGGCGCACTCCATCGAAGTCTCTAAGATCATGGGCGCCCTCTCTACCGAAATGAGAGAGGATCCGACGCTCGCCAAACGCGCCGGTCTCTTGCACGACATCGGCAAGGCCGTTGACCATGAGGTCGAGGGCCCGCACGCCTCTATCGGCGCCGAGTTGGCCAGACATTACCAGGAATGCGACAAGGTCGTCAACGCGATCGCGGCGCACCACAACGAAACGGAAGCCAAGTCCCGCATGGCGGTCCTTTGCAGCGCGGCTGACGCGATCAGTGCGGCCAGGCCCGGCGCCAGAAGCGAGGCTTACGACACTTATCTGAGGCGCATCGAGCAACTAGAAAAGATCGCCGGCGAGATCGAGGGCGTCCAGAATGCCTTCGCGGTCCAGGCCGGACGCGAACTCAGAGTCATAGTCGATGCCGAGAGCATCGACGATAACAAGATGCTGGTCATCGCGAGAGACATCGCCAAGCGCGTCTCCGACGAGGTCCAGTTCCCCGGCCAGATCAAGGTCTGCGTGGTCAGGGAGACCAGAGTCGTCGAGTACGCGAAATGAGAATCATCCTGTTCGGGGACGTGGTCGGCCGCAGCGGCCGGACCGTCCTGCTTAAGCATCTCCCTAAACTGAAGGCCCAGTACGAGGCGGATTTCTGCGTTGCCAACGCCGAGAACGCCGCCGGCGGCAGCGGGCTGACGGTCGATATCGCCAAGGAGCTTTTGGCGGGCGGCGTGGACGTCATCACTTTGGGCGACCACGCCTTCCGTCAGAAGGACTACCGCGAGATGCTCTCCCTAAACCGCATCGTCCGACCTTCCAACGCCATCACTTCCAGCGTAGGCGTAGGCTTCCTGGAGACCAAGTGGAAGAATACCCCCGTCGCGGTCATCAATCTGCAAGGGCAGACTTTCATGCAGCCCAGCCAGAATCCCTTCGTGGAAGTGGACAAGATCCTAGAGCAAATAAAAGCCAAAGTGATAATAATAGACTTCCACGCCGAGGCCACCAGCGAGAAGATCGCCATGGGCCATCACCTCAACGGCAAGGTGTCCGTTATCGTCGGTACTCACACGCACGTACAGACTGCGGACGCAAAAATTCTCCACCACGGGACCGCTTACTTAACGGACCTTGGTATGGTCGGCCCTGAGGAGTCCGTCATCGGCAGGGAAATAGAGCCGGTCTTAGAGCATTTCATCACCGGCCTTCCCCAGAAATTCCACGTGGCGGACGGCCCCTGCCAGGTTTCCGGCGCGGTCGTCGAAGTCGATGAAACCACAGGATCTGCTAAGAGCATTCAAACTTTCTCCAAAGTTATGGAGTGAAAAGTTAGCGCTTCCCATGGACGAAACATGGGAAGCGCTATCCGATCTCTTTTTTCCTCCCGTCTGTTATTATTGCAAATCGCCCCTGGACAGCCGCGGCGGGAGAAAACTCTGCCCTCGCTGCCGGGAACTACTGAAATTAGTAGAAGCGCCTTATTGCCTCGGCTGTTCCAAAACAAACGTTATCCTTGACGAGGAAACGCTCCTCTGCCCCGACTGCCAAATTAGATCCAAGCGCGCCCCCCTCTCCAGAGTAATTGCCGGCGCCGCTTACGAGGGCCTTGTCCTGCACCTCATTTCGAAATTCAAATACGGGCGCTGCCGCTATCTCGCGGACCCTCTGACGGACATAATAATGGCGCACCCGGAGTTCAACATCCTCGCGCCGCACATCGCCTGTCTCGTTCCCGTTCCCATGCACTGGACGAGGAAGATAATCAGGGGCTTCAACCAATCTGAAGACCTCGCCTACGAGCTTTCAAGAAGGACGAAGATCCCGGTCGTCCCGGCCCTCAAGAGGGTGCGCTACCATTCCTCCCAGGCCGGGCTCAAAAGGGACGAGAGGATGCGCAACCTGGGCGGGGCTTTCCAATTCGACAAACGTTATTCCAAGCGCTTCAAAAACCTGCCCAAAAGCAAGCTTGTGGCCATAATCGACGACGTCTGCACGACCGGCACGACCGCCGAGCTCTGCGCCCGTCAGCTCAAAAGGAACGGCGCGAAAAACATCATTCTGCTTTGCGCCGCCAAGACCTGAAAAGCGCGAAAACCCGCTCCTATAAAGGGAAAAGACGCACTTGGGCAAATTATGCTATCATATAAAATACTTTTATAATGTGTGTTCATAAAGGAGAAGGTAAAATGAAATCAAAGTACACTGAGGCCGGTGTCGATATCGACAAGGGTAATCAGATCGTAAAGGACATCAAGGGCATGGTCCGCTCCACTTTCAGCCCCGCGGTCTTGGCTGACATCGGGCTTTTCGGCGGACTCTACGACATCACTGGTTTGGGCGAAGGCGAAAACGTTCTCGTCGCCTCCATCGACGGCGTCGGCACGAAACTGCACCTGGCCGCGCAGCTGAACCGCTTTAGAGGCGTCGGTCACGACATCGTCGCCCACTGCTGCGACGACATCGTTGTCCAGGGCGCCAGGCCGCTCTTTTTCTTAGACTACGTGGCGGCCGCTGACCTCACCGTGGAAGGCGTGACGGAGATCGTGGCGGGCATTACGGAAGAGTGCCGCACGAACCACTGCGCTCTGCTTGGCGGCGAGACAGCGGAAATGCCCGGCACCTACTGCCGCGGCCAGTACGACCTGGCGGGCTGCATCGTCGGCGTCGTCAACCGCAAGAAGCTCATAGACGGCAAGACCATCAAGCCCGGCGACGTGGCGGTGGCGCTCCCCAGTTCCGGTCTGCACACCAACGGCTTCTCCCTGGCGAGGAAGATCCTCTTCCAGGACGGCGGCTATGACCTCAGCTACATGCCGGAAGCCGGCGGCCCGACCTTAGGCGACATATTGCTTGAGCCGCACCGCTCCTACATTCCGACGGTCTTGCCTCTCATCGACGCCATTCCCGTAAAGGGCCTCGCCCACATCACGGGCGGCGGCCTCTACGAGAACGTTCCCCGTATCCTTCCGGAAGGCACGGGCGTCACTTTCGACGCCAAGGCTTTCCCGGTGCCCTTCATCTACCAGTTCATGCAGAAGCTGGGCGAAGTCGATCCTAAGGAAATGTACCGCGTTTTCAACATGGGCATCGGATTGGTGATCTTCGTTTCTCCTGAAAACGCCGAGACGGTCATCCGTTTCGCCAGGGAAAAACAGAATCTTCCCGCCGCCGTCATCGGCAAGGTGACGGAAGGCGACCGTAAGGTGGAGATCGTAAATCTGTGAGAAACCTCATCCGTTTCAGCGAGGAAGAAAACGATTCCCAAATCTGCGGAACCTGCACTTCCTGCTGCCGCTGGGACGGGGAGGTGCTTTTCGCGCCACAGGAACTGGACGCCCTGGCTGACCTTCTTCATATGGACGTTAGGGACTGCGCGGAAAAGTTTTTTGAATTAAGCGACGACCGCAGGAATCTGCGGCTGAGGATGGGGAAAGGCGACCCTTGCCCCTTCCTTTCGGAAAAGGGCTGCACTATCTACAAGGCGAGGCCAGATCAGTGCCGGAACTTTCCCTACGTCTGGGTGAGGGAAGAAGCGAAATTAATGGAAGAGTGCAAGCTCTTCAAAGAAATATTAAAGCGAAACAACCTAACATTACAGGACCTTCAAAATGAAAAAGATCGAACGTGCTCTGATTAGCGTTTCCGACAAGACAGGGATCGCGGAACTGGCCATGCAACTAAGTAAACGCGGCGTGGAGATCATCTCCACCGGCGGCACCGCCAAGCTTCTTAAAGGCGAAGGCGTTCCCATCAAGACTATCGACGAGTTCACGGGTTTCCCGGAAATGCTCGACGGCAGAGTCAAGACGCTGCACCCGAAGGTCCACGCCGGTCTCCTTTCCATGCGCGACAATCCCGCCCATCAGAAGACCATGCAGGAATACTCTCTGGAGTACATCGATCTCGTCGTCGTCAACCTCTATCCTTTTGAAGCGACCATCAAGAAACCGGATGTCACTTTCCCGGAAGCCATAGAAAACATCGACATCGGCGGCCCGACTATGCTGCGCTCCGCTTCCAAGAACTTCAAGGACGTGACGGTCATCACCGACCCCGCGGACTACAACAAGCTCCTTGAGATCATGGACCAGAACGGAGGAATGTCCACCTTCGAATTCAACAGATCCTGCGCCCAGAAGGTCTTCGCCGCCACGGCCTATTACGACAGCCTTATCGCGGACTTCTTAGCCAACGCCATGGGCCCTGACGCCCCGATGTTCGGCGAAACGAAAACCTTCGGCTACCGCAAGGTCCAGGGCCTCCGCTACGGCGAGAACCCCCACCAGGCGGCCGCCTTCTACAAGGAAGCCAAGATCAATGAGCCCTGCGCCACCACCGCCAAGCAGCTGCACGGCAAGGAACTCAGCTATAACAACTTCATCGACCTGGACGGCGCCCTCGAATTAGTCAAAGAATTCACCGAGCCCGCGGCCATAATAGTCAAGCACACCAACCCTTGCGGCGCGGCCACCGACGACGATCTCTTGACCGCTTACCTTAAAGCCCGCGAGACCGACCCGGATTCCGCTTTCGGCGGCATCTTAGCCTTCAACCGCACTGTTGAGGCGCCCTTAGCCGAAGAATTATCCAAGGTCTTCGTCGAGGCTGTCATCGCGCCCGCCTACACTCCGGAAGCCTTTGAGATCATCAGCAAGAAGAAAAACATCCGCATCATGACGGTCGAGGATCTCCCGCAGTGGCTCGAACAAGGACGTCCTGCCAGTGGTTTCATGACAAGGAAGGTCGTAGGCGGCCTCCTCGTCCAGGAAAGAGACCTTGCCGTCCTCGGCCCCGACGGCCTGAAGTGCGTCACCAAGCGAGAGCCCACCGAAGAGGAAGTGAAATCCCTCCTCTTTGCCTGGAAGTGCTGCAAGCACGTCAAATCTAACGCCATCGTTTACGCCAAGGGCACCGAATTAGTCGGCGTCGGCGCCGGTCAGATGAGCCGCGTCGATTCCGCCAAGATCGGCGTCATGAAGGCCAGAAAACCCATCCAGGGCTGCGTAATGGCTAGTGACGCTTTCTTCCCCTTCAGGGACAGCGTTGATGCCGCGGCCGCTTCCGGCATCACCGCCATCATCCAGCCCGGCGGCTCCATCAGGGACGAAGAATCCATCGCCGCTGCGGACGAACACGGCATGACCATGCTCTTCACCGGCATGCGCCACTTCAAGCATTAATATAAATGCCAAAATTAACTAAAGAAAAAATCCGTAAATTTCTTACCAGATGGCCGGAACGGGCCTTGTCCATTCCGGACATCTGGATTAGAGACCTGACCGCCAATCAAAGGATCCTTCCCAGCTTCATCATAATAGGCGCTCAGCGCTGCGGCACCACTTCGCTCTACGATTATCTTTCCAATCATCCGCAGATCATTCCTTCTCCCGTAAAGGAGCTCTTCTACTTCGACGACTACTACACGAGACCCATCAACTGGTACAAGTCCTTTTTCCCAACCGAAAAACAGAAGGAAAAACTGGAAAGGGACCTCATAGCCAGAGTCATCACCGGCGAGGCATCCCCCAGCTACTTCTTCCACCCCTACGCTGCCAGAAGGATCAAAGAGACGCTTCCACAAGTCAAGCTCATCCTCGTCCTAAGAGACCCGATTGAGCGCGCCTACTCCCACTACAACCACATCCGAAGGCTCAACCGCGAACCCTTATCCTTCGAGGAAGCGCTAGCAAAAGAAGTAGAACGCATCACTCCGGACATTGAAAAGCTAAATAAGGACGAATTCTACAAAGCCGACCAGAGAAGGGACTACTCCTACCTTACAAGAGGCTACTATGCCAAGCAGCTCACTGAATGGTACAAGTACTTCCCCAAGGAACAGCTTCTCGTTGTCCAGAGCGAAGAGTTCTACAAGGATACTCCCAGAGTTTACAACGAGATCGTCGAATACTTAGGCCTCAACTCCTATACTCTTCCTGTCTTCGAGGCCAAGAACGCTCTCAAATACGCCAAAATGGCTCCCGAGACCAAAGAAAAACTAAAGGCTTACTTCGCCCCAAAAAACGAAGAGCTCTACGAGCTCCTGGGGAAACGTTTCGACTGGCAGTAAGCAAAAAACGATATAACCTTAAGGATGCACATGAGAAAGTCCCTTATCGTTCCAGCAATCGCTGCGGCAATACTAGCCGCTAATCTCCAAGCCGAGGAGACCAAATTCGATCCCACAAGGCCCATACCTATGCTCGGCCAGACGGAATTCACCCTGCAGTGGAGCACGCCTGCTCCCTGCCAAACCAAGGTCCAGATTAGGAAAGGGGGGGAGCCCTGCAACACCTGGTACCCGGAAGGCCAGGAATACAAGCCCTGGCAGAACGAATTCCAAACCTTCGAGACCTCGGAGACCTCCACCTACCACCGCATCACCATAACGGGCTTACAGCCCGCTACGCGCTATTATTACCGCCTCAACAACGGCGACATCGAGCCCACCAACCAGGAGACCCGTTGGGGCGCTGAAAAGCCCTGGTCCAGAGAATACGCCGTCAGTACTCTCGCCCCAGACGGCTACAAGACCGTAATCCGCGTCCCGGTAAAAGTCATCATCATGCCGAATGTGTACAGCCTCTACACCGCCAAAAATAAAGACGGCGAATGGGCTCCTCTCCCGCCCCCCATGAACGAACAAGACAAAGCCAAGCTCATAAGAGAATTCGAGCTTGCCAAGCGCTTCTGGTTCGTCAACAACGGATTCAGAGTCTGGCACGACCTGCAGTACTTCTGGGATGAAAGACCGCAGTACTGGGGCGAAATGCCCGATGACGCTCCGGAAGAATACAAGAAGCTCGTTCCCTGCCGCAACTGGCCCGGCAACGAATTCTCAGGCCCCGGAGGAGGCGATTTCTCCATCTCCGACACCAGAGACCTGACAAAACTAAACCACTCTCCCATCCACGACGGCTACGTCGGACAGATCGAAAACGATCTTCTCCAGCGCTACGACTGGTACGCCAAGAAATGGGAATGGTGTATCTCAGGCGGCGGCACCTTAGGCATAGACGGCTGGCCGGAGGGCATACCCGGTAGATCCCAGTTCTTAGGCGACGACATTGCCTGGCTCACCACCCACGAATATCACCACGAAATCGAAAGCCAGACCTACCTTTCCGGCCTCGACCAGGAAAACGACCGTGTCGTTTTCGATCACTTCTCCAACCGTTTTCGCTACCAGAAGCCTGACGGCTCATTCGATGAATTCCCCTGGGACTGCGGCGGCAAATTCGGCGAGCACTGGTCCGGCATCGCCATGACCGACCGTCAGCTCACCGACATCCAGTGGCTCCGCTACTACTTCGGTGAGACCATCATGGTTCCCGACCAGGACGAGGACGACGTCCCCGACGGAGGGGACGTTCCCTTCACCGAACTCAAATACGGCTACGACCCCGAGACACCGGAAACTGACGGCATACTCGATGACTTTCAAAAGATCCGTCAATCCATCTGGTCCGGCGGCGCTATGAGCCCCTGGTACTCCCGTCAGCCCGAATACCTCGCCCTCCCCGATCCCAACACTCCCGACTCCGACGGAGACGGCATTCCCGACATCGAGGATCCTCTGCCCACCATCCCTTATCCTCCCTTCATCTGGGCCAAGACCATCGAGCTCGACGCCAACCCAGAAGACTGGAACACCATCCCCTACATCGGCAAGAAAACCGTAGAACAAACCACCTTCTCCTTCAAGCAGGCCCACGACGACTCCTTCTACTACGGCCTCGTAGAAATAGAAGGCCCCTTCTGGGAACTCAACATCATGCTCGACGGTGAAGCCGACGGCATTTACAACGGCTTCGAGGGCTTCGGCCGCAGCAAGGACCTCTACGAGATCCACATTGACCTCGACAGAAACACCGAAGAACCCCGAGTCACCTACCACTCCCTCGGCAAAGGCTTCGAATCAAAAGCCAAAAAAGAACAAAACAAAATAACAATAGAATTCTCCATCGAAAACCGCGGTGACTCCACCTGGTTCTGGCAAGGCGCCGGCAGAGAAATCGGCAACGCCGTCACCCTCCGCCTCCCCAACAAAGCCCAATACACTCTCGGCGACGGCTACCAGCCCACCTACTGCTTCATGGAACCCCTCCAGGGCACCCAGACCTGCCCAGTCACCCCTAATCCCCCAATAACCGAACAAGAAGCTGACGTCTCACTCGATTTCTCGAAAGACACAGATCTCTCCCCATTCGAGTTCACCACACAAGACTGGGACCTCAAAGACCAAGCCCTTATCCTAAAAGACAATCTCGACCCCGACGCCTCCTGTTACCTCCTCGTCCCCGGATTCACCGGCAACGGTGACTTCACCGTCTTCATGGAGTTCGAGGCGACCCAGGACGCAGTCCTGGGCGCCTTCTCAAAAGACACCAAACACATCGACCCAGGCCAGGACTCCATCGGCTTCATCGGCGGCTACCTCAACGAGCTCTCCAAGATCCGACTCATCAACATGGGCGAAGTCACAGAAGAGCGCATCGGCTTAACCCCCGGCAAACACACCATGCAGTTCCAACGCCAAGGCAAATACTTCTTCATGCTCTATGACGGCAAAGAAATCGGCTGGTACAGAGAAACCACCCCTCGTCCAGCCCACCGTCTCGGCGTAGTCGGCATCCCCGGCTCCAACATCAAGATCTACAAACTCCGCGTCAAAGGCGAGAAATAACAAAACAAAACAAAAAAGGCGGCATTAAATGCCGCCTTTTTAATACAGGTTAGATTTCTTCAAATCCAATTGATTTCAAATATTCATATGTCCCATCGTATATTTCAGGTGATCTGGTGGGATCTTTAAGGTCACCAGTTGGGACACAAATAACTACCCCCTGACGAGCTCTTGTTAAAAGGACACGATAGGCATTTAATTGATAAGCTTTGCGTTCTTCTTTGTTGACATTATTCCATTTTGTTCCGCCGTTAAATTCGAAATAATCCCAAGAGTTCTTATTTCGTCTTAAGTCACCATCCCAAATTAGACCGACATAGTCTAACTCCAAACCTTGCACGTCAAATTCTGTTGCGGCGTCTTCAAGGAATAGAGAAGAACGAATATCGTTAATGTCATCCAAGAACCAATGCACGGTATCAGGTTTACAGCGAACGTCGATAGCCATGGGTTTAAGACGGTATGCTTTGGAGGACACAATCAATCCATATCGTTCATTAGTTCTTGCTCTTTCTCTTAGCCAAGCTTTTGTTTTATTGAGATCACGAGTCAGTTTTATTGGATATTTTTCTTTTATCTCATTGTAGAGATCTTTGGCTTTTGTCGTTTCTCCATCTAGCAGGTGATGAACCAATTCTGATAATTTTTCAGCTCTGAAGCTACGCATTGAAACAGCCAGATGAAGATCGTTGGAATAGACGACATTTTTGTAGTCAGATAGGAACTGCTTAACATTACCTTCTGCATATTCTTTTGAAGTTAATTGGTCTGAAATATAAACTTGCCAATCTGGGAATGTTTCTTTTATAGCTCTTATCCATTCTCCAATGCCAGCTTCTCCTGTATTGATCTCCTGACCTCCTCCTACCAGACATATTATAACAGCCCAATCAGGTCTTTGGTCTAATGACCAAATTAAAAATTCACCTTCTGACATCGGGAAATTATTAACGCCCTTTTTCCTTTTTAACCAAGATGATAAATGTTCTTGGTTCCAAGATCTTTGTGCTTCATCAAAAATAGCAATGTTTTCTACTTCTGCGTATCCAGCTTCTTTATCCTTTAATTCCTTAGTAGGGTCTATTTGCAAATCCTTTCCTTTTATCGGGAATTGTAATTTACCAAGCATTTGATCACGATAGCGGTGAATAATCTGTATAAATTGCTTTACTTCTCTTCTTGCCGTAGTAATGTTGTATTTTTGTCCAGAGTTCTTTTCTTCTTGTTTCTTTTTATCGCGAGCTAATGCTTCAGTCAACACTTCTACTAATGGGCCATTTCCCGATAAATAGACGGCTTTATCTGCTTCGTCTTTTTTATCTTCTGATTGCTTTATAGCAACATTAAGGCCGACTAAAGTTTTTCCGGCGCCCGGGACGCCGGTAACAAATAAAATGCTTTTCTTGCCTTTTTCTTTGGTCTCTTTAATTATCTTTAAACAATAATTCGTTGTTTTATCCAGCTGTGCGCCTTCCGCTTCGCTTTTAGTTAAGTCGGCCACACTGTGGTTGAGATAAAGAGCTTTGGCTGCTTCTATAATGGTTGGAGTGGGAGCATAGCGGCTTCTTATCCAATCTTTTAATTCAACATTATAATTTCTTTGCTGTATTTGAGAATTAAGCAGTTTTGTTATGGTTTCACTCAGCTTTTCCGCATTTGAGCAAATTGGAGAATACACACTAGCGTCATAATTTGAAAAACTTATATCATCATTGATAGTTGGGCTTTCAGTTGCAATTAATATTGGGGCAATAATTCTATCTTTACTGCCCTGTTGAAAATTCTTGAGATCCAGAGCATAGTCTAAAACCTGATCGACATCACTCTTTAGATATTTGTTTTCGCCAACTTTAAACTCTAATACAAATACTCTTTCTTTAAGGAGCAATATTGCATCAATTCTTTTTCCAAGACGAATAAGAGAATATTCAAAAACAATCCAGGCTTCTTCTTGAGTATATGGGACCAAAGTTTCTTTTAATATTCTAATTTCTTCTTCCCATGCAGTTTTTTGTAATAGTACTGAATCGCCATCATCGTTTCTAACCAGTTTACCGAAGATGGATTCAAAAGATTCCTGAAGGAAATCTTCTAGCTTAGCGTAGTAAAAATATCGTGATATCATATTTCTTCGTTAGTGTAACTAAGAGTAGGCCATAGATATTATGCAAAATAAAGACGTTTGGAGTCAAGATCACAATATAGATTAATATCTCTAGTTTGTTTCGTAAGTTTGTTTGATTATGATAAGGATTAACGATTCTTAAAAAGGTACAAATTGGCGCCTGGTTTTTGTGACCGGGGCTTTTGTTTTATTCTACCTCTGAGCTGGAGTTGTCCCAGATGTCTAAGAGTTTTTGGGCTCTGGTTATGAGTTTTTCGTCTTTGCCTGAGGGGAAGTAGGCAGTTCCACTAGCAATTTTCTGCAAGGTTAATAAGGCTCTTTCGACACACACGTAGAACCAGAAATTGTCGCAAAAATGGTGATAATGATAGGGTTTTAAAGGAGCCTCGATTAAGATTTCCATGGTGTCAACAAGACCGTGCAGGGAGTTGTTGCCGTGTCCGTAAAAATCTCTGAAGGCACAGGCGTTCAGAACCTCGCAATAAGCAATAAATAAATCTTTGTTGTTTTCGTAGCAAGCATCACTTAAATGCAACCTACAATAGATGAGATAAGCAGCAAGCTTGTAAGTCGATGTTAAGATGACATCCTCAAATTCGATGAGTGACATTTGTTTGAAGTCTACGTTTGATGGGACAAAAAAGCGCATGCCGTAACCAGGAGTAGAATTAGGCTTGAGTGACTTGCACATGGCGACGGCCTTTTTAGCGTTGGCTAAGAGGATATCTTGATCGTTGGTCTTTTCAAATGGGAAATCTGTCATGATGGTCTCATTACTTGTTTGAAATTGGGTTTGGTTTCGTGTGTGGGCTTATTCTAGCAGAGACGTAGGGGCTGGAAAGGCGGTTGGCGGGAAAAAATAGTGACATAAAAAAAGAAGCCCCGCGCTTGCGCACGGGGCTTTGAAAAATAATTCCTGTCTCTGCTGCCAAGGGGCGACGGTCCCTTTCCGGTAAGGAGCATAGGTTTTATATATAAGGAAAAATTATGAAAAACAATGCTTATACGGTTTCTTTTTGGTTTTCCCAGATGGCGATGAGGTCTTTGGCTTTTTTTACGAGCTCTTCGGATTTGCCCCAGGGGGAGTGGACTGAGCCGCCGGCTATGCCGTGAAGCGTCTTGATGGCGTTTTTGAGGCATTTCGTGAATTCGGGGTATTGTTTACCGTGTTCGATGAGAAAGGCCTTAATTGGGGCAGTGAGGAAGATCTCGAGGGCATCGACGAGGCCGTCGAGTTCTTCGTAGCCGTGGCCGGTCATGTTGCGGGCGGTGCAGGCGAGAAGGATCTGTTTGAAGCCTTCCTCGAGTTCAGGGTCGTTGGTGAAGAGATCTTTTAGGATCATCTTGCAGTTGATGAGGTAGGCGGCAAGAGTGTAGGTGGGAAGGTAGATGAACTCCACTCTTGCGTCGGAGGGCATGTGTTTGATGTCCTCATTGGGCGGGATGAAGAAGCGCATGCCGGAACCGGGGTTGATCTCCTGGCAGAGGGCGACGGCTTTTTTGGCGTTGGTTAAGAGAATCTGGGTGTCGTTGGTCTTTTCGAAATTGATGTTGTTCATGGATATCTCCTATTGGTGGATTTAACTATACACTATCAAAAAATAAAGTAGATTTAAAGTGTTTTAACAATCGCTACTTAATTGTGTAGAGTTTTGTGCTATGTCATTAATGTTTTTCCTTTAAAATCGTTGTTTGAGGTGAAAAAGTACTAGTGTTTTTAGGTGTGTTGAATAGACAAAGTTTTTGTAATGCGGTTTTGATAAGAGGATTAGGAATAATGAGCCCCGTGCCGTTGGCACGGGGCTTCGTTTGTTTTGTCTTTGCAAGCAAGGGGCGACAAATCCCTTTCCGGTAAGGTGCGGGAGGTATACCACAAGGTGGCTTTAAAAGTCAAAGTCAAAGTCGTTGTTGTAATCGTTGTCGAAGTTGTATTGGGTGGAGCTGAAGGAGTCGCCTTCGGAGGTGGTGCCTGAGGTGAAGGTAAAGTTGCCTATCTTTGAAGTGGTGGCGTTGAAAGAGTCGCCGTTGGAGGTGGTGCCAGAGGTGAAGGTGAAGTTGCCGATCTTCATTTGGGAGGCGTTGAAGGAAGTGTTGTTGTTGTAACCGGAAGTAAAGGTGGAGTTGCCTATTTTGGTGGTGGTGGCGTTGAAGGAGTCGCCGTTGGAGTCGTATCCGGAAGTGAAGATGGAATCGCCGATTTTTGTAGTGGTAGCGCTGAAGGAGGAGTTGTTGTCGTAGCCCGAGGTGAAGGTGGAGCCGCCAATCCTGGTAGTGGAGGCGCTGAAGGAGTCTCCTTCTGAGGTGGTGCCGGAAAAGAGGGATGTTCCGCCTATTCTGGTTTGGGAGGTGTTGAAGGAGGTATTGTTGTTGTAGCCGGAGGTGAAGGTGGAATCGCCGATCCTGGTGGTGGTGGCGCTGAAGGTGTTGCCGTTGCTGTCGTAGGCTGAATAGGTGGTGAAATCAGCTGTGGCGGCGAAGGGGGAAAGTATGAGGAAGATGATGAAGAGGGAGATAGGGAGTCTCATAGCTTTGGGGTGTGTTGTTTTTATTTTGTTCTGAGAGTATTCTAGCAGAGAGGAAGGGGGTGGAAAGGCGGTTGGTGGGAAAAAATAATGACAGGAAGGGATGGGGTGCGATTCTTTCAGAAACCGCAAATCTTTAAACCAAAACGCAGCAATTTATTAAAGTAAAACTTGACAATTTATTAAAGTTTAATGACTTAAGTCGTTTATAAATATATTGTTATGCCAATTTTGCTGATGGCAATTGACAAGTGATTTTTCTGATAAACAATTTAAAACACGAAAGTTGTGTAATTAGGGATTGATAATAATTGACAAGTGCTATTTTAGAGAAAGGCTGTGCCTAAAGGGGCGTGCTACTGAAAAGTTTTTGCGGCTTTGGTAAAAGTTTTCAGTAGTACTGAAATGTTTTGTTGAATTTTGAAAAAAGGTTCAGTGCTAGTGAACCTTTTTACAGATTTTCGCAAAAAGGTTCAGTAGAACGACAGACGATATCGACTATTCCACTTCCACAGTACGACACATTAAACTAAAAGACTTCCTGATGCTGGAAGAATTGTAAGCGGGTTTGGTGAATAAAAAAGATGCTTTCGCATATATTTCCTAAGTTATTGATGCCACGGCAAATAGCTTAGCAAAAAGCAATATGGCGGGTAAAATATGAGCCACTTTTAGGGGTTAAATGGGTAAAACATGAGCCACTTTTAGTGGTTTGATGGGTAAAACATGAGCCACTTTTGGGGGTTAAATGGGTAAAACATGAGCCACTTTTGGGGGTTTTATGGGTAAAACATGAGCCATTTTGGATTTGATATAATGGAATTTGGCAGTTCGAAACCATCCTGCCTTGGGTAACCTAAAACAAAACTACGGAGACATAGACCTGTGCTTAGGTATGGGATCATTTCTGAAAAAGACCCTAGGGAGATAGTGCTCCTTAGGGGAACTGGGTGCTTTTATAAGAAGTGCGCCTTTTGCGATTATCATCTGGACGCGTGTTTGGATGATGATGAGAACGTGGCTTTGAACAAGTCGGTTTTGAAGCAGGTGACCGGAGTGTATGGGAACCTGGAAGTGATAAACAGCGGGTCTTTTCATGAATTGGGAGAAAGGACGCTTTCGCTTATTAGGGAGACCGCTAGGGAAAAAGGGATAAAGATGCTGCATTTCGAGGCGCATTATCTCGTGAGGGATAAAATTGCCGGGCTTCGTTCGTTTTTTTCGGGGATCGAAGTGAGGATGCGGGTAGGATTGGAGACTTTTGACGAAAATTTGCGGGAAGGGTATTTGAAGAAGGGAATGCCGGGCGTTACTCCGGAAGAAGTGGCGAGGTATTTTGAGGAAGCGAATTTTTTGGTGGGAGTCAAGGGGCAGACTGTTGATATGATTTTGAGGGATGTAGAATTGGGGCTCAGGTATTTCAAGCGGATAACGCTGAACGTAATGTGCGACAATACGACTCCTGTTAAGCCTGATAAGGAAGTTATCGCTGAGTTTATGAAAGAGATCTATCCGAAGTATATTTTGGATAACAGGGTGGACATCCTTATACACAATACTGATTTTACCGTGGGGACGCCGGAATGAACGAATTGCTTTTGATTTTTACGCTATTGTTTATTTACGGGTCGGCGCTGCTGGCTTACAAGCTCTTCGGGAAGAGCGGGCTTTTTGCGCTGACGCCGATTGCGACGATCGTTGCGAATATCGAGGTGCTGCTGGTTATAAAGGCCTTCGGGTGGACGCAGACATTGGGGAACATTCCTTTCGCGGTGACGTTTCTTATTACGGACATACTGTCGGAGTGCGAGGGGAAGAAGGCGGCTAACAAGGCGGTGTATATCGGGATATTCTCGACGGTGTTCTTTTTGGTGGTGAGCCAAGTGTGGCTTTTGTTTACGCCGGATGAGACGGATCACTGCATGGCGGCCTTCCAGACGATATTCAGAAATTCCCCCAGGGTGATCATGGCTTCCCTTACGGTCTATGCGGTGAGCCAGCTGACGGACGTTTGGCTTTATCATATGTGGTGGAATCTTACGGAAAGGCTCTGCGGGGACAAGAGGAGATTCTTATGGTTCAGGAACAACTTCTCGACTTTGATCAGCCAGTTTATAAACAACGTTTTGTTTACGCTGCTGGCTTTCTACGGAACGTTTGATCTGAAGACGGTCTGGTCGTTTATTGTTTCGAGCTATATTATCTTCATCATAACGTCGCTCTTGGACACGCCGTTTGTTTACGCGGCAAGGTACATACACGATAGAGAGCAAGAGAAGAAGCAAAGGCAGGCGGTCGCGGCCGCTTAGGCCTCCACCGCGGCATAAGCGGACATTTATAGTCTCATTTAATGTCTCATCCTCAGAGACAAAATTTTAGAAACAATTTATATATGCTAAGTTACAGCTATTTTTAATGGCTCATGGTTTTGATTTATTCCGCCATTTAGAAACTCATTTGTTATTTGAGTCTTGTATTTCAATTGGGTAGTAGCCGCCGGTTTTCTTGCTGCCACGATAAATTATTATTCCTTCTTTTTCTAAATCTGCTAATAATCTGGCAACAGTTGGGATAGATTTTTTAACTTCCACTGCTAATACATCACGTTTTATTCCTTCTTTTTGATTAATTATTTTGAGCAATTGTTGTTTCAAATTATAATCTATTTGATTTATCGTATCATCGCCAGGATTTATCGTATCATCGCTCAAATTTATCGTATCATCGCTCGGATTTATCGTATCATCGCTCGGATTTATCGTATCATCGCTCGGATTTATCGTATCATCGCTCAAATTTATCGTATCATCGCTCAAATTTATCGTATCATCGCTCGAATTTATCGTATCATCGCTCGAATTTATCGTATCTGAGTCATCGTTTATCGTATCTGAGCCCCCTTTTATCGTATCATTGCCCGAATTTATCGTATCATCGCTCGAATTTATCGTATCTGACCCCTCTTTTTGGCGCGAGAAGTATGTTGTTGTAAAAGATCCCGCCTCATTTGATAAAGTGGGAAAAGCATTTCCGTTTATTTCGCATTCTTTTCTTATGCGCCTGATGCCGCTGCCGTAGAATTCTGTGAGGTGCATGTCGTAGAAGGCCTGGGCTATGATTTTGTTTCTGGGACGGGAGGGGTGAAATTTATTTAAAAGCTTGTCAATAGACATGTCAAACGGAAGCTCTCCAGGACTACATATTATAATGCGATTATCTATTATTTGAATCTGTATGGTGTGAGGGGAGCCGTAGTCTCTGTGGCAAATGGCGTTGGTTATAGTTTCTCTGAGGGCTTCCATAGGATATTCCCAATATCGGTCGTGCTCGGCCTTGCCTGTTATGAAGATGCTCTAGTTCTTTTTCTGTCATATTAATATCCTCCTTTATAAGTAAACGGTCGCGAAATGAGATTTATTGCGTTTGGGGAAAAATGGCGGTCGGATAACATTCAATGGGAAAGCAAGTTAAGTCGAGAAATTTGGCGAAAGAAGTTTTTGCGTTATAGAAGTTGGAGCATTTTTGTTATAGAACTTGGAGATTTTTGGGACAAGTTCGGGTGGAAAAGTGTGAGATTTGGGCAAAAGATCGGTAGGAAAAGTGTGGTGGCAAGCAAATATAATCAAAATATTGCATTGCTTTTAACGAAATCTAAATTTTTAGCATTTAATATTAACAATTGTTAATAACACAAAAAAGATATTTTGGTGTATTTACGTTTTTTCTTGGATGTTATGACACTGGAAACCCCTATTGACTTTTAAGCGAACAATGTTTACAATATTATAATTAAAAATTAACAATAAAAAGACGGTGAGCAAAAATTACTACAGCAGAAGAATTGCAAGACCTCCATGACGAGGGCTTGTTAGAATTATCCAATGGCCGTGCAAAAGCGACTTATATTTTAAAAATAATTATTAAGGAGATTTTAAAATGTCAAAATCTTATTTATCAAACGATCCAAGCCAAACCAACCCGTGGCAAGAATGGATCAAGAAGAAGGGTTGGGACAAAACCGTTCATTCTAAACCGCAAGTTTGGGATTTGTTAACCCCTAAAACTGAGGCAGAAATGATTGCTCACAAACGCGCTCTAAGGCTTATCGAAGAGAGTCGAAAAGCAGAAGTGGAAAACGCCTTGGCTAAAATGTATTTCGACGCTCAAGTAAAAAAGGCGCTTCAACGCAAATCTGGAACTGGCAACAATTGCTGGTATGGCGCACAGTCAAAAACCGCGGCCGAACTCGGAAGAAAAGCCGGCGAGGCTGCGGCTCCCAGGAGAACAATGCCAACATCTTCTCCGCGGTATGGGAGTATTTACGGCAAAAACGAGACTCTGAATCTTTCCAAAGCGCCGAGACCAAGCAATAGTTACCTAAGGGCACCACAATTAAGGCCTGCCTCTTATTATCAACCTCGTCCAACACTAACCGCCGAACCAAGATATTTGGTTATTGATGATTTCGCCAATCTTGCCAAGACTGGGTACTATACTGCACAATTTCTTGGAGACTGGACTGACGATCTTTTTCATAAGGCTCATACCGCTGCAGGTAAAACTTTAGGTATCTTGGCGGCAGATGCATTAGGAAAGATGGCCGGTGCACAAAAGACAGATTGGTCTAAAGAAGATTATCTAGGCGGCGTCTGGTATAGAAAACCTATGGCTGGACGCGGTCTTGGTGCATACCTGGAGGCCAAAAGGAAAGGCGAAGATCCTTCCGAATGGTTTGCTCATGCGGAAGACGCAGATTTCCTTTATGATTACGAACCAGAAACTATTGCTGGTGCTATCGGTAAAGGATTAGCGGTTTCGGCCTTTAACATGACCTCACCCAGCCAGTTGGCAAAAGCAAAACTGCTTGAGGCGCTCAACCCAAAACTCGCTAAAGGGTTCAAAGACGTAGCCAGCCAAAAAACGTTTTCTGAATTCTTGGGCACGATCGAGTCTTGGGAAGATTTCGCCAATAAGTGTTTGAAATACCGTTAAGCGATAAGGGAGATTAGAAGTGTCGAGCAATGCCCGACACTTCTAATCAAGGGGAAAAAATTCTTTGAAAAGGAAGATAGAAAAAATGATTAACGCAAATAAAATTGCGATGGTTGATCCAGCAAAAACAATGAAATGCTCTCTCAATCTTTGCCTTTCTTTCACGTCAGACGGATGAGACGAGACATATTTGCGAATGTTTTTATAAATCTCAATTTCCTCCGAAATTGATACTCTAACTTTTTCTTTCCAGTAACCGTCTCTTTTATATTGTTCGCAAGCTTCCTGATAAGCTTTGAAACGCAATTTGCGTTCCTTATCTTCATTCATTCGGCCTTTCCATTTATGAGGTATTCTTTCAGGGGGAATCGTATATTTTCCATATACGTAATAAGATTCATAAGGTTCTGTAGGCTTCAACCGAGTGAACCCCCAAGCCGCCAATCTATGGCGCCAGCGGATGATTGGCTTCCAATTTTTACTGTAATCATTTTCTTTCATGGCTATATGTTAGCAAAAACGCTTTTAAATAGGCAAAGAAAAGGAGTTGCGGAGTATTAGACAGGTTGATTCGGCACCAGTTTTTTGCTACAATCTGATAACAAAAAATAAACATTTTTAAAACAGTAGGGAGTCAAAAATGGAAAACAAAAATGAAAGCATGGGTCAAAGGATAGAGAGATTAATGCGTCAAAACAGATTAAATCAAAGGGAATTAGCTGATTATTCAGAGGTCACACCAGCTGCGCTGTGTCATTATATAAAGGATGAGCGAGTGCCGCGACCTGATATTCTTAAAAACATAGCAACAGCATTGGAAACAACGGTTGATTACTTGCTGACTGGAAAAGATGAAGAGGTGGCATTTAATCGAGCCCGTAGTATATTGACACGCTGTAGGACGAACCTGTCTCCTGAACAAAAAATGGAGTTAATAAAAATACTTAGCAAATAACTGTCGTAGCAGATGAAGGGATAGACAAAGAAAATCACATGGGAATACCGACAAGGTTTTATAAAGAAGCGGAAGAAAAAGTTGTAGATTTACTAGTAGATTGCGGGATGATGAGATTTCCGGTTGACCCTTTTTTCTTGGCACGAATGAAAGGTATTGAAGTTAGAAATTATTCTGCTTTGGATGCCGAAAAGAGATTGGCGTGCTCGGTTTGTAAGATTGATGCGTTTAGAGATTATGATCCTATAAGCAATAAATACATGATTTATTACGACGAACATAAAAGCGAAGGAAGCATTCGCTTTAGTTTATTGCATGAATTGGGACATATTATTCTTGGGCATAAGGAAGAAAGCACTAGAGCAGAAACATTAGCAGATTATTTTGCTGGTTATGCAATTGCTCCTCCGGTAATCATTGACAGAATGGAGCGGAAGACTATTTCTGATATAGTTGACTACTTTGGTGTAACTGAGCTTTGCGCTGAAGTTAGACTGAAGAAATATAGAGGCTGGAAACAGTTTTCAATTAGGGCACACGAAAAAAGGTTATTGAAACATTTGGGATATAACGCGTAAATAAAATTGACTGATAATCAATTATGCTGGGAGGCACGCATGAAGAGAGTTTTGTTGGCATTTTTGGCTTTGGGAGCTGGGGTATTGGCTTTTGCGGAGAGGACGATTTATGATCCTAATCGGCCGGTATCGATGTTGGGGCAGAAGGAATTTACGGTGCAGTGGTACACTGCTGAGCCGTGTGCGACTCGGCTGCAATTGCGCGAGGGCGGGGAGCCTTGCATGACGTGGAAGCCCGAGGGGGAGGAGTATAAGCCGTGGGAAGAGGATGAGGTGCGTCTTGTTGAGGGAGGGACGACGGGGACTTATCACAGGCTGACGGTGACGGGCTTGAATCCCTGCATACGGTATTATTACAGGCTGTATGATCCTGGCGTGGAGCCTACGCCGGTGGAGGTGAACTGGGGAGCGGAGAAACCCTGGGGAAGGGAGTATGCGGTGAATACGCTGTCGCCGGACGGATGCAGGACGGTCGTCAGGATACCGGTGAAGGTTTTGGTGATGCCGAATGTTTACAGTATGTACAACGTTAAATTGCCGGACGGAACGTATCCGGAATTGCCACCTGCAATAGGGGATGCCGAGAAGGAAAAGATCGTCAGGGACTTCAAGCTGGCGGAGAGGTTCTGGTTCGTGAACAACGGGTTCAGGGTGTGGTATGATCTGCAGATATTCTGGGATGAGAGGCCGCAGTATTGGGGAGAAGTGCCGGAGGATGCGCCTGCTGGTTATAAGGAATTGGTGCCGTGCAGAAGTTTTTCCGGGCAGGAGTACCGCTTCCCGGGCGGCGGGACGTTTACGATAGTGGATCTTAGGAATATCGAGAAAAACAATTCTTCGCCGGTGGAGGATGAGTTTGTAGGGCAGATAGAGAACGCGCAATTGAGGTATTATGACGCTAAGAGCGGAAAGTGGCTCTACAGGACGAGCGGAGGAGGAACATTCGGGGTGACGGAGTGGTTCCGCGGGGTGCCGGGAAGGTCGCAGTTCTTAGGCGACGACATCGCCTGGCTGACCTGCCACGAGTATCATCACCAGATCGAGAGTCTGGGGACCTTCAGCGGGCTGGACAGGGAAGACGATCACGTTATCTATGACCACTTCGTCAACAGGCACCGTTTCCAGAAGGCGGATGGGGAGTGGGATGAGACGACCTGGGATCTCTCGGCGAAATGCGGGGACCACTGGAGCGGTATAGCTATGACTGACAGATCGCTTACGGATCTGCAGTGGCTGAGGATGTACTTTGGAACGCCGGTTCTGGTAGTGGACCGCGATATGGACGGCGTGCCGGACGGCGGGATGTTCTCGGACGGGAAACTGCCCTTTACGGAAGCGGAATACGGCTATGACGAGAACAAGCGTTCGACGGACGGAGTGATGGACGATTTTTCGAAAGTGAGGGAGAGCATTTGGAGCGGCGGCGTTCTGCAGCCCTGGTTCGCGAGAAGGATAGAGGAATCCGTCTGGCCGAATCCTGTTTCATCGGACAGCGACGACGACGGGTTGGAGGATGCAATCGATCCTTTGCCCTTGCTTCCCTTTGAACCGTATATTTGGCCCCTGACGGCCGAAATAGACGGGGATGCGGCGGAATGGGTGAATATACCCCTTAATGGGGAAAAGCGCGTGGATGACGTATGTGTGCGCTTTAAACAGGGTCATGACGAGAGCGCCTACTATGCGCTGATAGAAGCGTCGGGTGAATTTACGGAGATACTCCTGGAGCTGGACGGCGAAGGGCACGGGATCTTCAGCGGCTGTGAGGCGCCCGGCGGTTTCAAGGATTATTATGAGTTCAGGATCCGTCCCGACGGAGACGGGTATAGGATAACGAAAGGCGGATACGGCAAAGGCGCTGATTTCGCTTACAAGAAGGAAGACGGGAAGGTCGTTTTCGAGTTCAGTATCGAGAACAGAGGGGAATCGAGTTGGTTCTGGAAAGGCGGAGGAAGGGAGGTTGGCTCCATAGTGAGCTTCCGTCTGCCGGACA
Source organism: bacterium (assembly GCA_017616555.1). GTDB lineage: Bacteria > Auribacterota > UBA3054 > UBA3054 > UBA3054 > UBA3054. Next base: position 61,537 of record JAFZXZ010000003.1, read on the forward strand.
AGTCCGCTTACACTTTGGGCGACGGGTATCAGCCCGTCTATTGCTTCATGCTGCCAAGTTTCGGCGTCGCTAAGTGCCCGGTTCCGCTGCCTTCCGAGCTTAAGGCTGAGGAAGCGGATGTCGCGCTGGATTTTTCTCGTGATGCTGATCTGTCCGGGTTCGAGTGCACTTCGGAATATTTCGAAGTGAAGGATGGCGCGCTGAATCTGAAAGACGATATGCCGAGAAATGCGACGGCGTATCTTTTGGCGCCGGGCTTCAAGGGCGGGAATTTCACGGTAATGATGGAATTTGAAGCGAAAGCCGACGCGGTCTTGGGAGCGTTCGAGAACGGAACTGCCGGTATTGATCCCGGCAAAGACAGCGTGGGCTTCCTGGGAGGATACGGCAACAAGCTTTCGAAGATCAGATTGAAAGGCTTGGGCGAAGTGTGCGAGAAGGCTTTTGCACTGACGCCGGGACGCCATACGATGCAGTTCCAGCGAAAGGGGAAATACTTCTTCTTGATCTGCGACGGACGTGAGATCGGCTGGTACGGCGACAATACGAAGCGTCCGGCGGAAAAGATCGGACTTCTTGGCTGCGCGGGGAGCGATCTTAAAGTTTACCGCTTGCTAGTGAAAGGCGAAAAATAGTTTCGCTCTTTTCCTGCGCGCTGAGCAATTTACTTAACGGGAGGCTCGGGAAGGCTTTCCAGCAGCTTAAGGCAGCCTTCCACGTCATCAGCTTTGAGGGAAGCGATAACTTCGTCCGGCTGGTCCCACCAGCGCACTTTCAAAAGACGCTTGATAGTCTCCTCGTCGAAACGGTATTTGATCACGCGGGCTGGAACTCCTACTGCGATCGCGTACGGCGGGACATCGTGCGTTACGACAGCGCCTGCGCCGACTATGGCGCCGTCGCCTATGGTTAGGCCGTCCATTACGATGGCGCTCCTTCCGATCCAGACATCGTTGCCGATGGTGACGGGCTCAGAGAAAGTGTATTTCACCCATTTGGATCTAGGGAGGGCAAGGCCTTCCGTGACATTGCTAATGTCTTTATAAAAGACAGAGGAAGAGCTTAGGAACTGGGTCGGGTGCGTAGTGGTCCCAATCATGACATTGCTGGCGATCGAGCAGAATTTGCCGATGCGCGTCCGTTTGTCAGTGATTATGGTGCCGAATCCTACGAAGGAGTCGCGGCCTAAGATGCCGCGCTTGCGGAGCTCGCGGTCGTATTCGGCATTTCGGTAGTGCTTGGCGCGGAAGGCCTTTCTTTTCTTTTTGCTGTAGAAATACAGCAGGAAAGCCAGAAGATTTGTTTTGAATTTATTCATGTCTAGCAGTTTATCACATGCGCGGGGTTATTTCAAGAGGTAATATGATAAAATAAACAAATACAGAATTAGGAGTATTTATTTATGTCTAATTGGATATTGAAACTCATCATGGGCAACCGCAACAAGCGGGTGGTTAAGCGTTTGCGTCCCATTGTTGCGAAAGTCAACGCCCAGGAAGAGCTTTATCAGAAACTAAGTGACGACGAGATAAAGGCTAAGACCGCGGAATTCAAGGAAAGGCTAGCTAAAGGCGAGACGCTTGACGATCTGATGATCGAGGCCTTCGCGGTAATAAAGAACGTCTGCCGGAGACTGTGCGGGCAGAGCTGGGAAGTCTGCGGCTCCCCTTACGTCTGGAACATGATCCCTTACGACGTGCAGATCTTGGGCGGCATCGTTTTGCACCGCGGCGCCATTTCCGAAATGGCGACCGGCGAAGGCAAGACTTTGGTCTCCATCATGCCCATTTATCTCAACGCCCTGACCGGAAGGGGCGTGCATGTCGTCACGGTGAACGATTATTTGGCGCGCCGCGACTCGCAGTGGAACAAAGGCGTCTTCGATTTCTTAGGGATAACCATCGGCTGCATCCAGAACCAGATGGATCCCGCGGAAAGAAGGATCCAGTACAACTGCGACGTCACCTACGGAACGAACAGCGAATTCGGTTTCGACTATTTGCGTGACAACGGCATGGCCATGCGCAAGGAAGAGATGGTGCAGCGCGGCCACTATTACGCCATCATCGACGAAGTGGACTCGATCCTTATCGACGAAGCGAGAACGCCTCTTATCATTTCCGGCCCGGTGGGCGTTTCCAAAGAGAACAATTATCAGGAAATAAAGAGCCTGGTGCAGACCTTGGTAGGGAAGCAGCAGGTCATGTGCAACGACATGCTGCACGAGGCAAGAGAGCTCCTGAAGACGGGCGACGAGAACGACCGCTACAAAGCCGGCCGTTTGATGTACATCGTCCGCCGCGGCAACCCGAAGAACCACCAGCTGACGAAACTGATGGAAGATCCGGAAAACCACAAGCTCCTGGACAAGATCCATGCCGACCTCATCGCCGACATGAAGCGCAAGGAAATGCACAAGATCACGGAAGACCTCTATTTCGCCATGGACGAGAAGAGCAACGAAGTCTTCCTGACCGACAAAGGCCTTGCGACGCTCTCTCCTGAAGACCAGTCGAAGTTCATCCTCCCCGACCCGGTCGAGGAGACCATGAAGATCGACGAGGACGAAGGCCTGACCGCGGAAGAGAAAGTGGCGGCCAAAGAAGCCTTCCAGAGAGTCTATCACGACACGTCTGAAAGACTGCACAACCTCTCGCAGCTGATGAGGGCGTACGTGCTCTTCGAAAAAGACGTGAACTACGTCGTGCAGGAAGGCAAAGTTCTTATTGTCGATGAATTCACGGGCCGCATCATGCCGGGCCGCCGTTACAGCGACGGACTTCACAGCGCCCTGGAAGCCAAAGAGAACGTCAAGATCGAAGGCGAATCTCAGACTTACGCCACCATCACGATCCAGAACTACTTCCGCCTTTACGAGAAGCTGGCCGGTATGACCGGCACGGCTGAAACGGAAGCCGAGGAATTCCAGCAGATCTATCATCTGGACGTCGTCTCTATTCCGACCAACAAGCCGGTGCAGAGAAAAGACCTCAACGACGTGGTCTATAAGACCAGAAGGGAAAAATACAACGCCGTCATAAGGGACATCAGCCGCTGCTACGAAAAAGGCCAGCCGGTCCTGGTCGGCACAGTTACGGTCGATCAGTCGGAAGTCCTTTCCAGAATGCTCCAGCGTCTCAAAATCCCCCACAGCGTTCTTAACGCCAAGTACCACGAAAGGGAAGCTGAGATCGTGGCCCAAGCCGGACAAAGGGGCAGCGTGACGATCGCGACCAACATGGCAGGCCGAGGCACCGACATTAAACTAGGCCCCGGCGTCCCCGAACTCGGAGGCTTGCACATCATCGGCACGGAGCGCCACGAATCGCGCCGTATCGACCGTCAGCTCAGAGGCCGTTCCGGTCGTCAGGGCGACCCAGGCTCATCAAGGTTCTACGTCTCCCTTGAAGACGATCTGATGAGATTGTTCGGAAGTGACAAGATCGCTACGCTCATGGAAAAGATGGGCATGCAGGAGAACGAGGAGCTGCAGCATCCCTTGCTGAACCGCTCCATCGAAACGGCCCAGAAGCGCGTTGAGCAAAGAAACTTCGGCATCCGTAAGCACACTCTTGAATTCGACGACGTCATGAACAAGCAGCGCGCGGTCATTTATGAATTCCGCACGCACTTATTGATGACCGACAATATAAGGGAAGACGCCATGCAGTTCCTGGATGACGCCGCCGGCAACATCGTGGACGACTTTATGGCGGCCCAGGGCGAATTCAAGGAAGTGACCTCCAGCATGGTCAACCAATTCATCGCGAAAGTGCTGACGCTCTTCCCCGTCAACCTCGTCAGGGACGACGTCGCGAAGCTGATGAAGAATCCCTCCGAACTGCAGCATTACCTGAGGGACGCCGTCTGGGCGGCCTACAACAGGAAGATCCAGATCGAAGGCGAGGAGAACGTCAGCAAACTCGAACACATCGTCTTCCTGATGACCATCGACAAGTTCTGGAAGGATCACCTCTACGAGATGGACGGCCTCCGCGAATCCGTGTATTTGAGATCCTACGGCCAGAAAGACCCCTTGCTTGAGTATAAGAAAGAAGCGCACTCCATCTTCACTACCATGATGGAAAGCTTAGCCGGGGAAGTCGCCAAGTCGCTCTTCAACTTAACGACCGTCAGAGACCCCAAGGCTCTGATGGATATGAGCAACGCGACTTACAGCTACAACGACGTCAGCGACAACTCTTCAGCCTCTTCGAAAACTCAGATCTCCGACGAGGGGATGCACATGAGCGACGTCGCTTACAGCGGAGCAGGCGGGGCGCTTAAGCAGAAGACTATCGTCAGAACGCAGCCCAAAGTCGGCAGGAACGATCCCTGCCCCTGCGGCAGCGGCAAGAAGTATAAAAACTGTTGCGGAAAATAAGACTATGAAAAAACTAGTGATCCTTATTCTGCTCGCAGCTTTCGCTCTGAGCGCCTGCCGTTTCCTCCCGGTCATTTCCGGCGAGAAAGAGGATGTCCGTTACCGCGAAACGTACGAGCCCTTCTAATCTAAAGTGAAAGATCTTGCTGAGATCTTAAAAGGCGACGGCATCGTCTTCTTCGGCGGCGCCGGCGTTTCCACAGAGTCCGGCATCCCGGACTTTCGGAGCGTGGACGGCCTTTACAACCAGAAGTACGACTATCCTCCGGAAACGATCCTTTCGCACTCATTCTTCTTCGAACATACGAAGGAGTTCTTCAAGTTTTACCGCGACAAGATCCTCGTCGAGGGCGTGAAGCCCAACAAGGCTCACCTTGCCCTGGCCAAGCTAGAAGAGGAAGGGAAGCTCATCTCCGTCATTACCCAGAACATTGACGCCTTGCACACCAAAGCCGGCAGCAAGCGCGTTTGGGAGCTCCACGGCTCGGTCGCCCGCAACTACTGCCTGAACTGCGGGAAAAGCTTCGACGTCGAATATATGAAGGAATGCGTTCCCATTCCCGTCTGCTCCTGCGGCGGCTATATCAAGCCCGACGTCGTCCTCTACGAGGAATCGCTGGACGACGACACCGTGCGCGGCGCCGTAACGGACATCATGCGCGCCAAAACGCTGATCGTCGGCGGCACCTCCCTTAACGTCTATCCTGCCGCCGGCCTCCTCAATTACTTCAAGGGCGACACTATCGTCCTTATAAACAAGAGCGCTACGCCCTACGACCGCAACGCCGACCTCATAATAAGGGAACCAATAGGCGAGACCTTAGGCGCCGCAGTAGGGCTTTAAAGCATAAAAAAACGGCCGCGTGAGCGGCCGTTTTTTTTGCTTTTTGGTAAGCGTTTCCCTTACTGTCTGGCGTAGAATTCAACCACCAGCGACACGTCGCAGATGATCGGAACTTCGTCGCGCTGAGGAAGGGTTACCAGCGTGCAGGTCAGATCCTTTTCCGAAACGGAAAGGTAAGCGGGAGCCGGCTGACGGCGTTCCATGGAGTCTTTGACGATCTGCAGCTGTTTTGCTTTTTCACAGACGCTGACCACATCGCCCGGCTTCACGCTGTAGGAAGGAATGTTGACCTTTTTGCCATTCACTTCGACATGCGCATGGGAGACGAACTGGCGGGCGGCGTAGATGGTCGGCGCGAAGCCGGCGCGAAGAACGACCGCATCCAGACGAGTCTCCAGAAGCTGGACCATGGTCTCACCGGTGTTGGTGGCCTTGGCGGCCGCCTTGCGGTAGTAGTTTACCATCTGTCGTTCGTGCACGTTGTACTGGCAACGCAGGCGCTGCTTTTCAATCAGCTGGCGCTTGTATTCCGACAGTTTGGAGCGTCTGGTGTTTCCGCCGTGCTGTCCCGGGGGATTGGGACGGCGTTCCATAACCTTGCTAGCCTTCGGGGTGATGGCGATGCCAAGGCGGCGGGAGAGACGAACCTTAGGTCCTTTGTAATTCATAAGTATGATTCCAAAGTATTTGTTATATTCCACGCATTTGCCCTACTACTTTTCAGACAAAATTATACGTGGGCTGAAATGATATCAAATGAGGGATTTAAAAGTCAAGGTCAATAATGGATCGCAATGCGGAAACCGCAGTTGTCGTTCTTAGCGTCTTTGGACATTCTCATGGCCATGCGGCAGTGGGCGGGAGTGTCGGTCTTGTAGATGCCTCCGCCCTTGCAGCAGAAATTCGCTTTCTTTGAATAGTTGCCGACAGGGTCTGTCACAGCTTTGGTGCCAAGGTTTTTCGATAAGCGATCAAGGCAGTAATCCCAGGCATTGCCGTGCATATCGTAAAGCCCGTTCAGGCCGGGAGTCAACAAGCCGACTTCGTGGGTAATGCCGTTCGGTGGGGTCTGATCAGCATTCCAGGCGACGTTCGTCGTGTGGGACCAATCGGCAATTTGAGTTTGCGGATCATAGAAAGCTACGCCGTCATTCCAGACGTAATCGCCGTGATAAGTTCCGTCGCAATTGTAATCTCCATTGGCAGCGTAAGTCCCGTCGCCCTTGTCTCTGGCGGCCATTTCCCACTCGGCTTCCGTCGGCAGGTCGAATATGAGGCCGTGACCGGTTTTCTGGCGCAGCGTGCCGAAGAAACTGCCCTCATCTACTCTGTAGTCGGTCTTGTCAGGCCAGGTCATGCCGTAGGTTTCGCCGCGCAGCTCTTTCTCTTGTATCTGGACTCTGGGCAGCTTGCTGTTTCTGCCTGTCTGGATATTCATTATCCTCGAGTACTGGTCTGCAGTGGTTTCAAGCACGCCGATGTATATGGGCCTGGTGATCGTCACCTGATGCTTGTCTTCGGGAATGCCGCCCGGTTGTCTGTTCGGTTCGTCCGAGGCGGAGCCCATGTAGAAGGTACCCTGGTTGATCCTTCTGAACCAGATATTTGTGGTTTTGCAGGCGTTATTATGGCCAACATTCGCCGGACCGGTCGCGCTGGGACTCAGGGTGTAGTCGGCGAGATCCAACTTAAGGTAGGTCGAAGCGGTTCCGCTGACGTCCAGGGCGATCACGTTGAATTTGGCGTCGTCGGTATTGGTATTCGGCTTGTCAACGGTGGAGTTCCAGGTGATTCTTTTTACACCGTCGCCAAAGACGATGCCGCAGGCGCCTTCGCCTTCGATGGAGCTAAGGTCAAAGACAGAGCCGTCTTCGATCTGACCGTGGAAGGCTGTGCGGAAAACAGGGAACGTCGCATTGGACGTTAAGGTATAGTCAATGTCGACCTTGCCGTTCCAGGGCCAACGCTGGGAGGCGGTGACGCTGGTCAGAGTGCTGTTTGCTAAAACCGACGTGGCGGCAGCCAAAGACAGCAAAAGTAAAAATAGAGATCTGTTATTCACTTTTATACCTCAGTTTAATTTTCTATAGGAAAGTCCGAAAAGGATGAGCGCCATCAAAGCAAGGGAAGGCTCCGGCGTGATCGTAATGGATGTGGTGCTGGTGACAGACTCGAAGATCGCGGTGGGATCGTCGTTGTCATAGATCGTGTAGTTGAGAGTATAGGAGTCGCCCCTGGGCAGATCGCCGGGGTCAACGGAGGTGTAATTCCACCTGTAAGTGCCTTCTCCTTCCACAGAGCTTGTCATGATGTCGTAGGTGTCGCCAGAGGACATTGAGAAGAAGCCCATGATGCCGCTGGCGCCCTGATCGGTGGCGTAAAGTTTAAACTTCCTGTCGAAGCCTTTTCCGTTTAGAGCCCACTTGGCGCTGTAAGTGATATAGTCGGTCGGCTTGATCTCGACGCTCTTGCCGGAGGCAATATTGTAGGTGTCCAATGTATAATTAGAGGACCAGGTCGGAGGCAGGGGGTCGCCGGAACCGATGGTGACGTAAGCGGTGTCGGTGCAAAGGACATTGCCCATGCCGTCTTTGACTTCATGGATCAGCGTATAATGGAGGTGTCTCGGCAGGGCGAGGATATCCTCATCGGCGTAGTTCCAGTAACATTTGCCGTATTCGCCGTCATAGACGTTGCGGTAAATGTAGTACGGTCTGATCATATTGTTTTCCGCTCTGACGGTCGATACTCTGTCGTAGCCGTAGGCCCAGTCCGAGCCGTAGGTTATGGGATCCATTACGGAGATCAGAAATTCAGTTCCGAGATTTACGTTGTCAAGCTCAATGCCCGACGACCACACGCTCTCAGCGGCGGGATCAGTCGTCCAATCGGCCATAACAGGGGCGGCAAGCAAGGCCGCCAGAATGGCCAAGGTCGTGTTTTTAATTAGAATATCTTTCATTTTGTTCATTAAGATATTTGTTCAGCTTTTAAAAAACGATTGCGATGCGGAAACCTATGTTGGTGGTTCTGGCGTTTCTGCCCATTCTCATAGCCATGCGGCAGTAGTTGGTGGGGTCGCTTACATAGACGCTGCCGCTCTTGACGATGAATCTAGTGTCCGAAGCATCGCCAACGGGGTCGGTCACAGCGCTGGTGCCGAGATGGACGGAAAGGCGGTCAAGGCAATATTCCCAGGCGTTGCCGTGGATATCGTAAAGCCCGTTTATGCCGGGCTCCTTCAAGCCGACATCGTGGACGGCGCTGTTCGGATCCTGACACCAACCGAGTCTGGCCATGTCGGTGTAGTCCACGACATTCGTGGTATACGATCTTTCGGGATCAAGCGGATCTTCAACCACCTTAGTTTTCCAGAAAGATGAGCCGTCGTTCCAGACTTTGTCGCCGTGGAAGGTGCCGTCGTAGTTATAAATTCCGTCGTCGTCGTAAGTCCCGTCGCCCTTGTCCCTGGCGGCCATTTCCCACTGGGCTTCCGTCGGCAGGTCGAATTTCAGGCTGTAGCCGGTCTTCTGGCGCAGCCTGCCGAAGAAGCTGTTGTCGTCAACTCTGTGGTCGGTCTCGGTAGGCCAGGTCGCTCCGTAAGCGGTGCCGCGCAGATCGTCCATGTTGACTGATACCGCCGGGGTTTTTGTGCTGGAAGAGGAGCCGGAATTGATCATCGCATACTGGGCTGCCGTGCATTCGAAAATACCGATATAGAAAGGCTTCGTGATCGTCACCTCATGCTTGTCTTCATAGACTGTGGGGTTTGTGGAGGGTTCTCTGCCAGGTTCGGTCGGATCGGAGCCCATGTAGTAGGTCCCGGGATTGATCCTTTTGAAATAAATCTTCCAGGTCTTGTAGGCATCCCGCGAAGGATTGTCATTCGAAAGATCCGGACCGGCCATGGTGTAGCTCATGGTGTAATTGTTAAGATCCAGGATAAGGTATTCGGCGGCCTTGGTGACGTCCAGGGCGATGATGCCGACCTTCACGCTGCTGGAATCGGTATTCGGCTTGTCAACTGAAGCGTCCCAGGTGATTCTTTTCACGCCGGCAGCAAAGGTGACGCCGCAGGCGCCGTCGCCTTCAAGGGTGTTGAGGGCGAATGCTTCGCCGCTCCCTATCTGGCCGTAGAAAGCGGTGCGGAATACCGGGCTGGGCGAGGTGGAGGACAGGGTGTAGTTGATGTCCACCTTGCCGTTCCAAGGCCAGCGCTGGGCGCAGCTGATGTTCGTCACCTGGCTGGGGGTAAGGTCCGCCAGAACCGATACGGCAGCTGTCAGGGCAAGCAAAAGAGCAAATACAGATCTGCTGTTCACGTTAGTTCCTCTATTTGTTAAGTCTCGTTTTTTGACGCACCGTTTATGCAGTGCATCCTCTTATCTCATTATATAATTTAATGGTTCAAAAATTCTATCAAAACAGACCTTTAAAAGCAAGCGAATTTGCCGTGGGGGGTAAATTGCGATGCTTCAACAACTTAAACCAAGAATTAAAACCTCGGCAAAATTGCTCCCGCAAAGGGAGCAGGGTTTTTGCCGCAAATGCCATTGTTTAAGGCAGATTGCGCTTGCTTCTGAAATAGACCGCGATCTCGTTGATCCTTGCGCTTCTTTCTCTGGAATCGAAGGTCCTGAGGCCGAGGTTGTTTTCCGCGAATTCGTCGGGGCGCATTCTGTTAGTGTAGAGGATCTTGAATCTGACGTAGCGGACTTGTTTGGCTCCGAAAGTGTATTCCTCACAGGGAAGATTGGGAATGCCGTTGTTCTTTAAGCCAATGCGCTCCCAACTTTCGCCGTCAAGCGAGATCTCAACTGTGTAGCGCTGGGCACTGAGGCCGTCGGCGTAAGGATAAATGGCGACCGTGTCGCAGACGGTGGGGGATTCAAGATCGATGGTGGCGGTCTGGCCTAATCTAGTGCCTTCCCAGGCGCTGCCGTTGTCAATTACGCCGTCGGTAAGGTATTCCGGGCCGCAGTCCAGATATGTTTCGTAATTGGAGGTGACGGGTTTTCCGAAAGCAAGGTTTCCCTCAATTAGGCGGGTGTCCAGCGTTGTGAAGGTGTTGGCGGAAAGGCCAACGGAGTTTCTTAAGTTCGGGCGGTCAAGTAAGCCGTGGCCGAAATTGATATACATGATGTTCTTGACCTTTTCAGAGGAGATCGTCACCTGGTCAGGGGCGGTGATCTTCGCTTCAGCGGGGTGGAATACTTTGTCAGAGCCCGCGACTTCAAAGCAGTCGGGGTCTTTGCCGTCCGCTGTCGTCAGGCCGTCGTAGGCGAAGTCGAAAGTGAGTTTGGCGCTTTGTCCTTCCAGCTCGATGCTTTTAATCTTCGGGAAATAAGGCTTGATTTCTTTTTTGCCGTACTGCTCGTAAAGAGCGAGGTTCGCGAGCCGGACAGCCAGAGGCTTCTTGTCCATCGGGTGGATGTTCGTGAGGTCGTCCGCGGTGTCGTAGGCCAATGCCATGCCGGTATTGGGAATGTCCAATGATCTCGTCTGGGCATCAATGATCTCGTTGCGATGGGTGTATATGGCGACGTAGTGCCAGGAAGCGATCTGGACATAATAGAAGGGCAGGTCTTCATTCCAGATCCTGCGCCAGCCATCAACCAGTGCGTGCATCTTCTGATAATAGGATTCGCCGCAGGGACGGTCGATGACGTCGTACTCCGCCTGGTACCAGAGGAAGCCTTTTATCGCGAAGGGAACGAGAGGGTGGATCTGCGTGTTGTAGATGGAGCAGTTCTCGTAGGGAGTCGGGTATTTCGGAGGCTTCGGGGGAGGAGGCATTATTTCGCCGTTTTCCACGGAAACCTTGACTTTTTCCGTCCACTCTTTGCTTCTCTTATAGGTGTTGACGAGGGAGGCCTCGTAGAGCTTGCGCTGTTTTTCAACGTCGTAAACGTTGCCTTCCATGCCTTTGGTCATCCCGAAGCCTTCGGGCGGAATGTAAGCTCTGATGGGCGTGCCGCCCCAGGAAGAGTTGATGACGCCTATGGGAGCGTCTATTTCTTCCATAAGTCTTCTCGCGAAGAAATAGCCGATGGCGCAGAAGCCGCCGAAAGTGCCTTTGCCGGCCGTTTCCGGCGTGCAGACGGCCCATTTGGTGTCGATGTCGAAGCGGGGCGTGTAACTTGTCTTGTTGACGGTCGTCAGGATGCGGAGGAAGGGGTGGTTCGCGTTCTTGACGAGCTCCTCGCCGTTGTAGCAGGCCTTGATGCCCATCTCCATGTTGCTTTGCCCGGAGCAGAGCCAGACTTCGCCGATAAGGATATCGCTAACTTCTATTTCTTCGCCGGTGGAGGCTTTGACTGTCAAGGTCTGCGGTTCGAAAGTCTTTGAGAGAGGAGAAAGCCTAACCATCCAGGAACCATTACTGTCGGCGGTCGTTTCCAGAGTCTGGTTTTGGAAGATGACTGAAATTTTGGCACCGGCATTGCAAAGGCCCCAGATCGGAACAGGTTTTCCCTGCTGCAGGACCATGTGGTCGCTTATGACATTCGGCAGCCTTAAGGCGTGGTTTCCGGGCTCGATGCCCAGCTCTTTCTCAAAAGACAAAGGCGAGTACATTAGTGTTCCATCCTGAAGATGCGGTATTTGATGAATTCCCTTATTCTCTGCATGACGGCGTAGAGGGCCGGAGTGAAGCAGATGCCGACGATGGTCGCCAAGAGCATGCCCGAGAACGTCGTGATGCCGATGGATTGGCGGCTGCCGGCGCCGGCGCCGGTCGCGATGACGAGCGGCCAGACGCCGAAGAGGAAGGACCAGGCTGTCATAAGAACGGCGCGGTAACGCATGTTGGCGCCGTTGACGGCGGCATCGAAGATGGGAACGCCAAGTTCGCGTTCCTGCTTCGAGAATTCCACCATAAGAATGGCGTTCTTGCCGGCCAGGCCGATCAGCATGACTAAGCCTAATTGAGCGTAGATGCCGAGTTCGGAATGCGTGAGCTTAAGGCCGAGGAGGCCGCCAAGCAAGGCGATGACGACGGAGAGCATGACAGGCACAGGAATGCACCAGCTCTCGTATTGGCCGACCAGGAAGAGGTAGGCGAAAAGGCAGGCCAAGCCGATGAGGAGGCCAAGCTGGTTCTCGTTGTTCTTTTCCTGGTAACTGAGGTCCACCCACTCGATGTGGTAGCCCTTGGGCAGAGGCGTTTCCTCGATGATCTTCATCAGTTCGCCACTCGTTACGCCGGGCGCGGACATGCCGTTCATGCCGGCGCACATCAGTTTATTCATGCGCTGGATGACCTTCGGGCCGACCGTGTAGCGCATCGTGCCGAGAGAGGAAAGAGGGACCTGATTGCCAGAGTTACTTGGGATCATCAGTTCGTCGATGTTTTCAATGGAGGAGCGCTCCGCGGCTTCCGCCTGGATCTTGACGTAGTAATTCTCACCGTTCATGGTGAAGTCGTTGATGTAGTAGGAAGCCAGTTTGCTTTGCAGCGTCGCGAAAACGTTGGCGACGGAGACGTTCAGGCTCAGGGCTTTCTCTCTGTCAAGGTCGAAGTAGATCTGCGGGGTGTCGGCGTTGAAAGACGACATAACGTACAAAGTCTCGGGACGCATGGTGAGCTCATAGGACATCTTCTTGGCGACGTTACTGAGCTTGACCGGATCGGAGTCGGAGTCAGAGCAGATCTTGAAGGAGACGCCGCCCGTGGCGCCCAGACCCATGATGGCAGGAGGCGTGAAGCAGTTGACGGAGGCACTGGGAATCGTCGCCGCGGCCGCCTGGACTTTCTGCAGAATGGCGGTGTGGCTGAGATCCTTTCCCTCGCGCTCGCTCCAGTCTTTCAGCTGGACGATGAGCATGCCGTTGTTTTCGCCGTTGCCGTTGATGATGTTCTGGCCGGAAACGGAGAAGCAGGTCTTGATGCCGGGGACGTCTTTGACTTTGTTCCTGAATTCCTCCAGGGCCTTGTCGGTACGAGCGAGCGTAGCGCCGGGAGAAAGCTCAAGGTTGCAAAGGATGACGCCCTTGTCTTCCGTAGGCAGGAAGGCCGAGGGAATAGTGCCGTGCACCCTGTAGGCAAGGTAGCAGCAGGCCGCAAAAAGGATGACCGTGATGAAGCCTCTTCTGACCAGAAGCTTCACGATGAAAAGATAAATGCTGCGGGAGCAGTTCAAGATCAGGTTAAAGGGCGCGAACACCCACAAAGCTTTCTTTCTGGGCGGACGCAGAATAAGGGAGCAGAGAGCAGGGGAGAGCGTCAGAGCGACGAGAGTCGAGAAGCACAAGGAGACGCACATCGTAACGGAGAATTGCCGGTAAATGTTACCGACCATGCCGCCGTAGAAGGCCAAAGGCACGTAGCAGGCGACCGTCACAAGAGTTGTCGCGATAATGGCGCCCGTGATCTGCTGCATGGATTTGGATGCCGCGTCGCGGGCGCTGAGCCCTTCCCTTTCCATCAAAGACTGGCAGTTCTCGACGACGACGATGGCGTCGTCCACCAGGGAGCCGATCACCAGTATCAGGCCGAACATTGTCAAAACGTTGATAGAGTACCCGATTATGTAAATGACCGGGAAGGTCGCAAGCAAGGATACCGGGATGGCGACGGCGGGAACGATCGTAGCGCGCCAGTCCTGCAAAAAGAGGTAGGTGATGACGATGACAAGGATAAGCGCGATGACGAGCGTTTCAATGATCTCATGGATCGTCACCTTGATGAATTTGGTCGGATCGTAAGCCACTTCGTAATAGACGCCCTCCGGGAAGCGGGGCTTCAATTCCTCAAGAAGCTTATTGATGTTGTTGACCGTGTCGAGGGCGTTGGCGTCACTGGTTCGGAATGTCGCCATGCCGACGCCGGGCTTGCCGTCGAGAAGTCCCTGGCCGGCGTAGGAGCGCGCGCCCAGTTCCACTCTCGCGACGTCACTGATCTTCACCATTGAGCCGTCGGCTTCCGTTCTCAGAACGATATTGCCGAAGTCTTCCGTCGTCAGAAGACGGCCCTGCATGTCGATCTTGTACTCGACGTATTCGTTGCTCGATTCCGTGCCGACCGTGCCGGCCGCCGCCTGCAGGTTCTGGCTCTGGATGGCCGCTATTATGTTGGCCGTGGTGATGCCCAAGCCCGCCATGCGGAAAGGATCGAGCCAGATGCGCATGGAGTAAACTCTTTCGCCGAAGACCGCCACGGTGGCGACGCCTTCCAGACGCGAGATGGCGTCCTTTATGGTCGTGTTGACGAAGTTGTTGAGGTCAAGAAGAGAATAGTCGTTGTGGGAAAGGAAGCTGTAGATGGTAAGGAAGTCGCCGCTTCGTTTGTGGATGTTGACGCCGACTTTCTTCACTTCGTCGGGCAGTTTCGCCTCAGCTCTTTTCACGGCGTTCTGAACGTTGACCATCGCCATGTCGTAGTCGATGCCGGGCTGGAAAACGATGGAGCAGCTGTACGAACCGTTGTCGTCGCAGGAAGAGGTGAAATACAGAAGGTGCTCGACGCCGTTGATCTCGGCTTCCAGAGGCACCGCAATGGTCTCCTGGACGGCCTGGGCGGAAGCGCCGGCGTAGTTGCAGCCGACGTAGATCTGGGGAGGCGCTATTTCAGGATATTCCGCGATTGGGATGTTAGGTATGGCGATGGCGCCGGCCAAAAGCAGGACCAGGCTGATGACCATGGCCAGGCGCGGCCTTTCTATGAAGATCTGGGAAAACATGAATTACTCCTCAACCGGCACGACTGGGGTTCCGGGGACGACTTTCAGCATGCCGTCCGTCACGACTCTCTCGCCCGCTTTAAGCCCTTCCAGGATTATCTGCTTGTCGCCCTTCTGCACGCCTTCTTTGACGTTGCGTCTTGTCGGCACGTCCTTGTCGTCCAGGACGTAAACGTAAGAGGAGGTGCCGTCGTGCATGACGGCGCTCGGCAGAATGCAGGGATAGATGACGCTCTCGTTCTTCCTTAAGAGCACGGCGACCGTGGCGCCGGGATTAAGTTTGGCGTCCGGGTTTGCAAAGACGGCGTAAAGGATGATGGCGTCTGTCGCTTCGTTCGACTGGTTTTCCGTGATGGTCACTTTGCCGGTCAGGGGATAAACGGAGCCGTCGCCCAATTTCACGGTCACTTCCGCTTTTTCCTTCAGCTCTTTTTCGCTGCCGTAGTCAGTAAGGAAATCCTTGTTACTAATGGCGAAGCGCACTCTCAGGGGATCCTGCTGGATGACGGAGGCAAGGACTCCGGAACTGGGGGTGATGTAGTTGCCTTTCGTCTTGGCGGTCGTGCCGACCTTGCCGGCGATGGGGGAAGTGATGACGGTGTAGCTCAAGTTTTCCTGGGCCGTCAGAAGCGTGGCTTCCGCAGCCTGGACCGCGGCGTTGGCGACCGCCAGGGCGCTCTTGGCGTTGTCGAAGGCGTCCTTGCTAGTCACCTGTTTATTGTAAAGATCCTGTACTCTGTTGTATGTCTGCTGGGCGTACTCCGCTTTCGCTTTGACTTCGGATAGCTGCGCTTCCGCGCTCATGACCGCGGCCTTGTAGGGAACGTCGTCAAGCTTGTACATCACCTGTCCTTCCTCAACGAAAGTGCCTTCCTCAAAACCGATCTCCTTCAATTCGCCGCTGATTCGGGCTATGAGATCGACTCTGGCCGGGCTTACGACGCGGCCGGTGTAGCGGTGCTGGGTGACGTTTTCAGTCGTCCCGACGGTTCCGACGGAAACATAGACTTTCTGGGCCTGTGGCGCTTCCGCAGCCATAAGGCCAAAGGAAGCGAGAAAGAGCAGGGCGGATGTTTTGATTCTGTTCATGTTTTGCCTCTGAAAAGATTTAAAAAAGTATTATTGTTTATTATAGCAATTTTCGGGGCCGGGAACAGTCCTGTTTTTCAGACAAATCAAAACCATTTTGCATTGTAAAACAGAAATTGCTAATATATGGTAAGTTATTTGAGTATTGGTTCAATCTACTAATTAATTTAAATTCAAATTATGGAAAACACTGAAAATTTAACTGAGGAATCCTTTTCTGAGGAGCAGGCAGTCAGCTCCCGTACTGCCCAAAATGGTGAGAAGCCCCGCAAGAGCTTTTTCATCAGCGATTTTTTCAACCGTTTGAACGCCGGCATAATCGATTTTCTGGTCTTTTTGGGCGGCGTGGCGCTTGTTCTTTTCGTGGCTGATTTTTTCAAGGGAGAAAAATTAGTGAACGGTGTGCCGGTTACGACCGAGCCTGCGCTCGTTATGCAGCTGAAGTGCTTCGTCATCGGCTTGTGGTTTTTCTTCGCCGTCATCGCGCGTGACGCCTGGGGATACAGCCGCAGCGTCGGAAAACGCTTCTGCAATCTCAAGATCTTCGCGGTGCGTTCTCCGAAGCCCCGCTTCTATCACACCATTTTTAGAAACCTGACGATCCTTTTGCCCGCCATCATTATTTTCGTGGCCATGGCGCTGGCTGAAAAGGGCACTATCAAGCCGGAAATAGAAAAGGTGATAATTATCGCCAGCTATTCCGTCATAGTGCTCGAGGCTTTCCTTGCTTTGATCGGACTGAGAAGGATAGGCGATCTCATCGCCGGAACGAAGGTCATCTTCTTCAAGGAAAACGTCCAGAAGAACTACCGCTACAATCGTTTCTCGAATGAGAACGGCGGCAATAATTATCAGCCCCGTTACCGGAACAATAATTATTACCGCAACAATAACAATCGTTATTGATTAAGCGCCAAACTGCAGTCGGCCGCGAGCCGTTTTGCCTTCGCGGCCTTCTTTTCAGCGCTTAATTTTTCGTCCAGCTGGATCTTTACGAAGGCGGAGCCCATGACTACGCCGTCCGCGATAGTTGCGACTTTTTTCGCCATGGCGGCATCGCTTACGCCGAAACCGGCCGCCACGGGAAGGCTAGCTGTTTTCTTCAGTTCCGCGACTTTGGTTTTAAGGTCCTTCGGCAGTTCCGTTCTCGTTCCGGTCACGCCTTTAAAGATTATGTAATAGACGAAGCCGCCTATTCCTTTTAATATCTCTTTGGCCCTCGCTTTGGGCGTGGCGGGTGAAACGAGCGGGATAAGGTCGAGGCCGTGCTTATCAAAGAAGGGCTTTATTTCTTTCCTTTCCTCCAAGGGGACGTCCACGACCAAGATCCCGTCGGCGCCGGCGGCTTTGGCGGCGCGGGCGAATTTATCTGGCCCCATATGAAAGATCAGGTTGTAGTAGCTGAATAAGACGAAGCCTTTTTTGGGATATTTGTCGCTCAATTTTTTGCAGATCTTAAGGACGTCACTTACGGTCGTACCGCTTGCGAGCGCTTTCTGCGAGGAGGCCTGGATCGTCGGGCCGTCCGCCATCGGGTCGGAGAAGGGCACGCCTATTTCGAGAATATCCACGCCGCCAGATAACATCGCGTCCATGAATTCAAGGCTTTCCTTTACGTTAGGGCAGCCCGCGGAGGCGAAGCCCACAAGTTTCTTTTTTCCGTCCGCAAAAATCTTTCTCAATTTGCCGCTCATTATTTCTTCTCCTGCATTTTCGCTTCGTAATTGATGACGTTGTCCATGTCTTTGTCGCCGCGCCCGGAAAGGCAGACGATGATGTTTTTGTCTTTGCCAAGCTTTTTGGCGTTTTTAATGGCCTGCGCCAAGGCGTGCGCGCTCTCAAGGGCCGGGATAATGCCCTCGTATTCGCAAAGAGCGTGGAAAGCGGAAAGCGCTTCCTTGTCATTGATGGCGGTGTAAGTGACGCGCCCGATGTCGCCAAGGTAAGAGTGCTCCGGACCGACGCCGGGATAATCCAAGCCCGCGGAAACCGAGTAGGCGTCCAGAATCTGGCCGTCATCAGTCTGCAGAAGGTAGGTCTTGCAGCCGTGCAGAACGCCCACTTCGCCGCCCCCTATGCTGGCGGCGTGCGCTTTGGTCTTCAGGCCTTTGCCGCCTGCTTCCACGCCGAAAAGAGCGACGTCCTTGTCACGGAGGAAAGCGTGAAAAATGCCCATGGCGTTGCTGCCGCCGCCCACGCAGGCGATCACCTGGTCTGGCAGCTTGCCGGAGAGCTTTTTGAACTGGCGCCTGGCTTCCTTGCCTATGACCGACTGGAAATCCCTTACCATCGCTGGATAGGGGTGCGGGCCGGCCACCGTGCCGATGACGTAGAAAGTGTCCTCATAAGTGGCGACCCAGTCGCGCAGCGCTTCGTTCATGGCGTCTTTAAGAGTTCCCGTTCCGGAAGCGACGCTTCTAACCTTAGCGCCCAGGGCGTGCATGCGCTGGACGTTCGGGGCCTGGCGCTTGATGTCAAGTTCGCCCATGAAGACTTCGCACTCGAAGCCCAAAAGCGCCGCCACGGTCGCTGTCGCGACGCCGTGCATGCCGGCGCCCGTTTCGGCGATCAGGCGCTTCTTGCCCATGCGCTTTGCTAAGAGGGCCTGGCCGATGGTGTTGTTTATTTTATGCGCGCCGGTGTGGTTCAGGTCTTCCCTTTTAAGATAGATCTTCGCGCCGCCAACTTTTTCCGTCAAACGTTTGGCGAAATAGAGGGGGGAGGTGCGCCCCACGTAATCGCGCAGGAGATTGGCCATCTCTGATTTGAAGGCGGGATCAGATTTCGCTTCTCTGTAAGCCTGTTCCAGTTCATGCAGGGCGGGCATCAGCGTTTCCGCCACGTATTGTCCGCCGTAGGGGCCGAAATGAGTTTTGCTCATAAATGTTTCCTTACTTCGTTTATGAAAGCTAGTATTTTATGTTCGTCTTTTTTTCTGTGGTCGTTTTCGGTTTCCACGCCGCTGGCCGCGTCCACGCCGATGGGATCGACCAAATTGATTGCTTCTCCCACGTTCTCGGGCGTCAACTGTCCGGCCAGGATCGTAGGCCTCATTACGCTCAGTTCGCGCGCCAAAACCCTATCGCAATGGCGGCCGCCCTTCTCGCCGTCGGCCAAGATCGTAAGATTCTTGTAGCGCGACTTTGCGAACTCCAGGCTCACGGCGTCCACGATTGGCAGCGCTTTCCAGATCTCGCAATTCGTTCTTGCGCGCAGCTCGTCAACGTATTCCTCACTCTCTGTTCCGTGCAGCTGGATCGTGTCGAGCTTAAAGGAGAGGACGTAGTCTAGGGGGGCGTTTTGGAATACGCCTACTTTTTTCCCGAAATCGATCTTTTCGAACTCTTCTCTTTCTATAGCGCGCATTGATTTCGGGATGAGGATGAAACCGAGGTAATCCGCGCCCGCTTCGAAGGCGAAGCGCGCGTCGGCATAGTTGGTGAGCCCGCAGATCTTTACGAATTTAGCGGCCATTAGCGAAACCTCTCAAAGTTGCGCCGGGATCATTTGACCTGACTAAAGTTTCGCCGATCAAAAAAGCGTCGGCGGCAGGGTAAAGTTTAAGGTCGTTTGGCGTTTTCAAGCCGCTCTCCGCCACTTTCGCGACATCAATCGGCAGCGTCTCTATGACCGCTTCCGACTTTTCCGGGAAGACCTGGAAAGTTCTGAGGTCGCGGCAATTCACGCCGATTATTTTAGCGCCGAGGTCAACGAGGCGCTGCGCCTCCATTTTGTCGTGCGCTTCGCAAAGCGCTTCCATGCCCAGTTCCTGCGTGAATTCAAAGAGCTCTTTAAGGAGCGCGTCGTCATGTAGAAGCGAGGCGATGAGCAGAACGGCGTCGGCGCCGGCCGCCGCGGCCTCCAGGACCTGATAGCGGTCGAAGATGAAATCCTTCCTAAGAACGGGAAGAGAAGTTTCCCTGCGGACCGTTTTCAGAATATCCATGGAGCCGAGGAAATAGTTCTCCTCCGTCAGGACGGAGATGGCCGCCGCGCCGTTGGCGCTGTAGGTTTTCGCCAAGCCAACTGGATCGAGATCGGCTTTTATGACGCCTTTGCTGGGTGAGGCTTTCTTTATTTCCGCGATGACGGAGACGCCCTCTTTTTTCAGGGCAGCGTAAAGCGAAAGCGGTTTTTTGTCCCGCTTCTCTATTGCTTTTATCAATTCCGCTTCGGGAACCTCTGCTTTTTTCGCCTTGAGGTCAGCGGCCGATTTTTCGGCTATTTCCAAAAGAATGTCACGCATTTTTGCTGGCGGTAATAAGTTCGTCGAGTTTCTGTCTGGCAAAGCCTTTGTCTATGGATTCTTCCGCCATTTTGACGCCTTCTTGAATATCTTTGGCGAGGCCGTAAATGTAGATGGCCGCGCCGGAATTGATGAGCGTCACGGCTCTGTTTGCGCCGCGATCTCTGCCTTCCAGGACGTCAAGCAGGATCTTAGCGTTCTCATCAGGAGTGCCGCCGCCTATTTCTCCGCCCTCGAAACCATCGAGATACAAGGAAGGCTCGAGGTCGTAAGTAGTGACGAGTCCGTCCTTCAGTTCAGAGACGCGGGTCGGAACGTTGCAGCTGATCTCGTCCATGCCGTCCTCAGAGTGCACGACCATGGCGCGTTTCACACCGAGTTCCTTTAGCGCTCCGGCCACCAATTCCGTTATGGCGCCGCTGTAAACGCCCGTCAGCTGCGTGGTCGCGCCGGCCGGGTTCGTAAGAGGGCCTATCATGTTGAAGATCGTTCTGACGCCCAGGGCCTTTCTCAAGGGCGCCACGTTGCCCAAGATCGGGTGCATCTTCTGCGCGAAAAGGAAGCCGATTCGGTTCTCGCGGATGCTTTCCTCCATGTTTTCCGGAGCCGTTTCAAGATTGAAGCCCAGGGCCTGCAGCACGTCCGCCGCGCCGCATTTAGATGAGACGGAGCGGTTGCCGTGCTTGGCGACGATGACGCCGGCGCCGGCCGCCACGAAAGAGGAGGTCGTCGAAATGTTGAAGGAGTACGATTCGTCGCCGCCCGTGCCCACGATGTCCATGACTTCCGCGGCGCCGGTGTCGATGAACTGCCCTTTGCGTCTCAAAAAGCGCGCGGCGCCGGTCAGCTCTTCGACCGTTTCGCCCTTGGCTCTCAAAGCGATGAGGAAGGCTGCCATCTGCTCTGCGCTTTCCGTTTTGGAAGCCAATTTCGAGAGGATCTCTTCCATTTCCTCGGCGCTGAAATTCTCTTTCGCCAAGGCCTTGTTTATTTCTTTGTTCAGCATAATTTATTTCTCCTTTTTTGTAATTTCCAAAAAGTTTTTCAATTGGCGCTTGCCGGTCGTCGTCAGGATCGATTCCGGGTGATACTGGATGCCGAAAAGCGGTTTGGCTTTGTGTCTTATGCCCATGATCTCGCCGTCGTCGGATTCCGCCGTTATTTCCAGGCACTCCGGCAGCGTTTCCCTCTTTATGACCAGGGAATGGTATCTGACGACCTTGGTCTGCTGAGGAATGCCCTGGAAGAGATCGAGCCCGTTGTGAGTGATAGGGGAAAGTTTTCCGTGCATCAAGCGCTTGGCCCGCACTATCTCGCCGCCGTAGCAGTAGCCGATGGCCTGGTGGCCTAAGCAGACGCCCAGCGTCGGAAGGTCGCCTATCAAGGGGATTAGTCTCGGCATGATGCCGGCCGCTTCCGGGCGCCCGGGGCCGGGGGAGAGCACGAGGCCTGATAAGCCGGAATTCAAAACTTCTTCGGGCGTCACTTCGTCGTTGCGCTTCACCACCACCTCTTCGCCCAGCATTTCAATATACTGCGCCAGGTTGTAGGTGAAGGAATCGTAGTTGTCAAGAATGAAGATCATAATTTCTCCTTAGAGGGAAAGCCCCTCTGAAACGAAGCGCAGAGCTTTCATGATCGCCCCGGCCTTGTTCAGCGTTTCTTTATATTCGTTTTCCGGCACGGAATCGGCCACCACTCCGGCGCCCACTCCGAAGGAGAGCGTTCCGCCTTTTATCTCCAGCGTTCTTATCGTGATGGCGAGGTCCATATTTCCCGTCGAACTGAAGTAGCCGACCGCGCCGCCGTAGGCGCCCCTTCTTTCCGGCTCTAGTTCAGATATTATTTCCATCGCGCGGATCTTGGGCGCGCCCGACAGAGTTCCGGCCGGGAAGGAACTGGCGACCAGGTCGAAGGCGTCGTACTCCGGCTTCAGTTCCGCCTCGATGTTGGAGACGAGGTGCATGACGTGGGAGTAGCGCTCCACTTGCATGAAGCTCTTC
This sequence comes from bacterium, assembly GCA_017616555.1. Classification (GTDB taxonomy): domain Bacteria; phylum Auribacterota; class UBA3054; order UBA3054; family UBA3054; genus UBA3054. Next base: position 83,783 of record JAFZXZ010000003.1, read on the forward strand.
ACCTGCACGCTGCCGGGCATGGCGAGGCGGCCGAGGTCGTTTCTGCCTAAATCGACCAGCATAAGGTGCTCGGCGCGCTCCTTTTCGTCTTTTAGGAGCTCGTCCGCCAAAAGCACGTCTTCCTTTTGATCACAGCCTCTGGGCCTTGTGCCGGCGATCGGGCGGATGGCCGCCGTGCCGTTCTCCAATTTCACCATCGTTTCCGGAGAAGAGCCTATAAGGATGCGGTCGCCGTTCTTAATGAAGAAAAGGTAAGGGGAAGGATTGATGAGGCGCAGCGCGCGGTAGATCTGGAAACTGTTTTTCGGGGCGGGAGCGGAGAATTTCTGGGCCGGCACGACCTGGATCACTTCGCCTGCCGCGATCAGCTCTTTCGCTTTCTCGACGGCCTCGCAGTAATCCTCTTTTGTCATGTTGCTTTTAAGCTTGATCTCGTCGGATCTGGAAATTTCCGGCTCCAGTTCGGAGGGGGGCAAAGGCGCCGTCATGCGCTCCCTGATCGCGGTTATCCTTTCCTCAGCGTATCTGTAGGCGCCCTCAGGATCCTTGTGATCGTTCTTCCTGACGGAGACGACGATCATGACGGTGTGCTTCATGGTGTCGAAAACGATCATCTCCCTTGTCAGCATGAAGAGCGCTTCCGGCCGGTCTTCCTTAATTTCGCGCAAAGGTATTTTTTCGAATTCTCCGACGATCTCGTAGTCGAGGCTGCCGACCGCGCCGCCGAAAAGGGGAGGAAGGCCGGGGTAAGTCAGAGCCTTGGCTTCATTCATCAAATCGCGCAGCGCGAAGAAGCCTTTGCCTTTTTCGCCCAAAGCCTCTTTGGGTTTCCCGGGCGCGGAAAGGTAAGCCTGCCCGTCTTCCACGGTGAAGATCCCGTAAGGGTTCACGCCTATGATGGAGTAGCGCCCGAAGCGCTCGCCGCCTTCCACGGATTCCAATAGGAAGACGTGCTTTTCTTCCGCGAAGCGCCGAAGCACCGAGACCGGCGTCTCCAGATCGGCCAAAAACTCCCGGTAAACCGGAATAAACTCACTCCCGGTTCCCATCTTTGCGAATTCATCTAAACTTGGTTTCATTTTTATCTTTAAATTTTGGTTAAGCGAAAAAAGAAGAGGGCCCCGCTTTTTCAAGCGGGGCCCTCTTGCTTCAACTTCTTTTAGGTTTGCTTTCAGCTACGAGGAGTCGTCCCGGCTTGAAAAAGCCCGGAGAAAGCATACCACCACCAGAAGTTCATTTTAGTGTTCATGAAAAAAATTTTCCTCGATCGTTCGGCGAAAATGTTAGCACTTATCTTTTTAATTTGCAAGCGGGGGATCTTAAAGCGCTCAAAAGCCTAATAAACACTGGAATTTTGCCAAGCTGTTGCTTTTATTTGGTTTTTTGGTAAAATATTGCAACAAACCTTGTTAAAATCACTCGTGTTTCCGTAATGCAAAGCAAACGGCAAATTCGAGGGTCAACCTAAAACCATATTCCCTTTGGGAGAGAAAAAATGAAAAAAGCGATTTTATTTAGTATTGTTGCGCTTCTTAGCGTGACGGCGCTCTGTGACGAAGCCTGGTCTGCGGCCGGCAGCTTCGACGGAAGTGAGATCACAGCAGCTTCTTTTCTTTTGCGTCCGACCGATTCTTTGTTTTACAGCAGCGCTTTGGCGGACGGGACTCCCGCTTCCTTAACCATCGGCGCGGTCGATCAGTCGGATTCAACCAAGACTGCTACGATCTTTTCCGATAACAGCGGAACCGCGGTGGAAGGCTCTGCGACGTGGAATTACACCGCTTCCGATCTGCCGAAGAACGACACCTACACCATAACGGAAACGGTCGTCAGCTCGTATGAAACCAAATCGCTTTCACGCTCTGTTACGATCCTGCCTGAACCGGCAATTCTGGCTTTGCTATTCATTGCCGGCGCGCTCTTCCTTCGCAAGCGCGTTAAAGCTCTCGTTGCAATTTTAGCGCTTGTGTCCGCTTTTGCCACCGGCGCCAAAGCCGACGTTGTAAGCGGAGTCACTTTCCAGCAAATGCTGCCGTTCACCAGAGACGTAGCGATAACCTATACTGTGACCCCGGCCGCGAACACGATCTATGATGTCAAGTTCTACGGCTCTACGGACAACGGCGCGACTGTATTCAATCTTCAGGACAGGGGAGAGCTTCATTTGTCAGTTGCCAACCTTAACGAGACCTTCTGCAGCGCTGGAACGCACAAAGCCGTCTGGACGCCGGATGCAAGTTTTTCTTCCACCAAAGTCGACAATTTCAAAGTCAAAGTTGAAGCGACGGAGATCTCCAGCACAAGGAATTACCTGGTCATAGACCTTTCGGGCGGGACAGAAGCCGCAAGTTATCCTGTAAGCTATCTCAGCGACGTGCCATCTGGCGGCTGGAGTGACGACTACAAGACCACTAAAATGGTCATGCGCCTGATTCCCGCAGGAACGTACATGATGGGAAGCCCTGAAGGCGAAGTGGGAAAAAGGGACAATGAAACTCAGCACAAAGTGACGTTGACGAAGCCGTTCTATGCCGGCGTTTTCGAGGTGACCCAGAAACAGTATGAATTGGTCACTGGCTCGACCCCTTCTGAGTATCAAGGAAATGCCAGGCCGGTGGAAAAAGTTTCATACAAGTCGCTCCGCGGAACGGATAAAGGCACTGCCTGGCCTGCTAACAACGAAGTTGACGAAGATTCGTTCTTTGGCATTCTCCGCGCCAAAACCGGTTTAAGCTTTGACCTTCCCACGGAAGCGCAGTGGGAGTTCGCCTGCAGGGCGGGAACGACCACAGCTTTGAACAGCGGAAAGAATCTAACCAGCACAACCGACGATGCGAACATGAAGGAAGTCGGCCGCTATGGTTTCAATAAAGAGGATGGGAAAGGCGGATACAGCGAGCACACTACCGTCGGCTCTTATCTTCCCAATGCCTGGGGATTGTACGACATGCACGCGAATGTTTCGGAATGGTGTTTGGATTGGTTTGGTTTGTACGATGGAAATGCAGTCGATCCGAAAGGCGCAGATGGAGCTAGCCGTATGCAACGTGGCGGGAGCTGGGCAACTTCAATGGCCAGCTTCTGCCGCTCTGCTAGACGCGGCTACGACAACCCCAATAGCTACGGCGACTATAGCAACGGCTTTCGTGTGTTCCTGGTTCAATAAAAAATGCTCTTTGAACTGAGGTTGTAAAAAACAAGCGCGCCCAACCGGGCGCGCTTGTTTTTGGCTTTTTTTAAAATTTAAAATGCTCGATCAAGTCTTTTTCAGGCGTTCGCGAGGTTGCTTTTCAAAAATTCTTTGTAAGCGTTTGCGACCTTCATAGGACCGGCGATCTTGATGCCGCCATTGAAAGTCGCAAGCCAACTGAAGAAGGTCGGGGCAACGGAGACGGAGACTACGGTCTCGGCTTCCGTTTCATTTACTTCCTTACAGGCTGTCTCTTCGCCGAACTGGTCGAAGATCATTTCCGCGAGCGGCTTTTTGAAGCGCAGGTTCACGTTCTCCGTTTTGCCTGTGAACATGTCTATCACTTCTGATAGATATTTCGTAATGTCTTTCCTTGTCTCAAGCGCGGCTTTCGGGACGTTGAGCTTTTCCTCGACCTTAACTTCCGTCATGCGGTCCACCCTGAATTTGATGAGCGCTTCTTCCTCGCCCGGGCACATGCAGTAGTACTTGTCGTCGTTTATGACAAGGGTCAAAGGAGAGGCCAGGTACCGCTCGCCATTCTTTCTCGCCACGCGTTCGCCCTTGTAGTTCAGGTCGTTGTAAACGAAGGAGATCTTTTTCTCTTTCGAGAGAGCCAGCCTTATGGCCTCCACATTGTCGAAGATCTCGGTATTGTTCCTTTTTTTCACGTTGAAGAGGATGTAGTTTTCCCGCACTCTCTTCGCCAAGTCCGCGCCGCCGATCCTGGAGAGATTCTTGACGAAAGATTCCGTCATGCTTTTTGAGAGGAAGGACGCCGCCTGGACAGTGTCAATTAAGATCTTTATCTCCGTGTCGGTCAAAGCCCTTCTCAAAACGTAGTAAGCGTTCTTGCGGCCCACTTTCGTCTTCTTGATATGGAAATTTTCCATCAGAAGCTTCACGTCGTTGCCGAAGGTCCGTCTTTCGCACATGATGCCGTATTTTTTCAACCGAGCGGTGATGTCGTCTTTCGTTAGGGGATGCTTCTCGGTCGCCTCGCTGCGGAGCAATTCCATCATGTACAAAAGTTTCAGTTTGTTGCCGTCTTTTTTGGTGCGTTCTTCTTTTTTAGTCATATGCTATCCAATTTGGTAGAGGTTGTCTCCATTTTACCATATTTTCAAAAAAATCAAGGGGCTTAATGGGAAAATATTTTCCCACTTAAAAAAGGCCCAGGAAAGGGGCTTTTTCAACCGGTTATCAACAAACTACTCACAACTTATCCACAGGAAAGTGCCGAAAATGTCCACACTTAGCTCTCCGAATAGCTTTCTTCATCACTCATAATCACTTAGCCTGACATCTTAGCGCAAGCTCCCAATCATCCTTTACTTTTATCCCGCCCTTTGGTAGAATGACACAGATAATTTTGAACTAAAATTTGCCTTAAAAATTCCACCCCCTTTTGGGAATATCATGAGTGATCGTATATTGAGTTTTATCCTGGCGATGGGCTTAACTTGCCTAGCGCTTACGGCCGCCGAAGAGTCGGCCTATGAAGCCGGCAATGGCGCGCCGGCTGATTTCGCCCTGGGAACCGAGCCCTGGTTCATCACTCCCGTGCCCGATGGGGAACAAGCGGTGGTGGAAGCTTTGGAGTTTTCTTACACGAGCAACACGATCCTGCGCGCCACAGGAAACGTCGTTTTGGCTTACGGTGACTTCAGAGTCTATTCCGATTCCGTCGAATACAACACGGTGACGAAGATCCTTACTTCTCCCGGCTGGACGCGCGTCACTTACACGGCGCCCGAAGATCTCTACGAATCGATGAACCAGACCGGCGTCGCCGTTGACAATGAGATGGGCCCCTTCTGCTACGAAGTTTTGGGCGAGAACGTGATCTTCAACCTCGAGAACTACGCCGGCCAGTTCGAGAACGCGCACGCCAAGGTGGACTTCGGCAACTTCAAGGACATCGAGGAAGGTCGCTGGTACGAGAAGAAGTGGTACATCTACGGCAAGACGCTCGTGAAAGACCCTTATGAGAACGTGCTGCATGTGACGGACGGCCGCTGCACGACCTGCCCGCCGGAATACAAGTCCGCTTTGTACAGCTTCGAAGCCAAAGACATCACGGTCGCGGTCCCCGATCTCAAGAACCCCAAGGAACAGAGCCGCGTCACGGCCAGGAACTGCCTCGTGAAATTCGAAGGCGTGCCTTTCCTCTGGCTGCCGCAGGTAACTTACACGCCAAGTGAGGACGACAATCCCTTCCCGGTCCAGGTCAAGGCCGGCTACGATTCCAGAAAGGGCGGCTTCTTTGATCTGGCCCTGGACGTCTATCACAGCAAAGAGCTCAGATTGACGCCGCACATCGGCTATTACTCCAAGCACGGCGTCAGTTTCGGTCTCGATGGTTCCTACACCGTCGTCTTCACGAACGTCACGACGATCGCCGGCGAATGGGAATCCTTCTTCATCGACGACACCGCGCGCCGCTTCATCCAGGAAAAGGACAAGCACAATAACAAGGACGAAAACCAGTTCCGCTACCGCTTCCTCTGGCAGCACGTCCAGACTTTCGGCCCAGGCGCCGGCTGGCTCAACAGAGGCCTCCTTTCCTGGCAGATCGACGTCATGAAAGACATGGACGTCGTGCATGAATTCTATCGCGAGGATTACAATCGCTACGGACAGAGGGACACCTGGCTCGACTTCACCATTCCTGTCGGCGAGGACAACGAGCTGACCTTCTATGCCGTCAAGCAGGTCAACAGCTTCTACACGACCTACGAGCGATTGCCGGAACTGAGGCACGTCTTCAGGAAGCGCAGGGTGATGGAGCTGCCTGCTCTGAAATTGCCCGTTTATTACGAGAGCAAGACGACCGCCGGTTATTACCATTACGTCCAGAGCGACAAGCAGGACGCGCACGCCAGCTACACCATGTGGCAGGCGCAGACCGACCATAAGATCTCGATGCCGAAGCGCTTCTTCAACTTCCTGAACGTTGAGCCGTACTTGGGCTTCACGATGGACTTCGGCAACATCAACAACTACAACGACGGCGAAGAGTACGACTACGTTTGGAAGCGCGGAAGAGTTAATCCGTCCGCGCCCGGCGGCTTCAACAGGCGCCTTAAACTCAGGAACAAGACCGTCAACTTCCCGGTCAACCACTTCAACCAGGATTACAACCGCTACACGAGAATGGCCATCGACGCCTATCGTCCCCAGGACGAGGGCGCCTTCTTCAGGGCCATGCCTTACGGCGGTGTGGACGTGAACTTCAAGCTGCACAAGACCTACAATCTGGAAGGCACTTACGCCGGCGAATTGATGAGAAAATATCTGCAGTCCGACAGCGAAAAGATCCGCCATCTGATCGAGCCTAAGGGCAAGATCTTCGGCAACGCGGCCTTCGGCACGGAATCCGGCCTGGCGGCCGGCGCCGACCTCGGCATCAGGAACGCTTTCCAGATCGAAAGGAAAGGCAACAACGCCAACCTGATCGATTTTACGGCTTACATCAGCCAGCGCTACTATCACGACGAAGTTTACAAATCCCAGGATTACCGCCACCACTACAAGTACCGCGGAAAATACACGGAAGGCAAGGCCTTCAGGGAATACCAGGCTTCCACGGCCGTCGGCTTTGCCTGGCAGGCTGATCCCACCGACTGGCTCAACATCCAGGGCGATCTTCTCTGGGATCTGGACAAGTATAAACGCATAACGTTCGCCAACCTCGGCGTCAACATGGACGCCACCAGAGTGCTGCAAAAAGCCCTCTCTCATCCTTCTCTGCCGCGCTGGCTGAGAGGCAGGAAAGACGAGCTTATCCTGAATGCCAGCTACCGTTATCTCTACGATTACTCCAACCTCATCTCCGTGGGCGGACGCTTCTGGTTCGACGACTTCACGCCGTGGCTTTCTTTGGAAGCACAGCAGAAAGCCTGGGCCAGGGAACTCACGAGAGGATGGGGATTCGGCAGCTACATGCGTTTCGAAGCGGAGCACGGCGACCTCCAGGAGCTGGAGTTCACGCTGTACAAGAACTGGAAGAAGTGCATAGACACCTCCGTTTCCTACCGCCTGAGAGACAACAACGACCATTCGGTCTACGCCACCTTCTGGCTGACAGCTTACCCGAAGAGCAAACTTAATTTGGGCAACTAATGGAAAAGTACCGCGAGCTGGTAAGTTTCCTCCTAAATTGTCACTCCGACATCATCAAGCCGGGCGTAGGCGCCATTCCCTATCCCTACCTTATTCCGGGCGGCTTCTATACGCAGCAATGGGACTGGGACGCCTATTTCATGGCGAACCATCTTTGCAACAGGCGCGACCCCAAGCCGCAGTATCTGAAGTATTGGACCGACAATTTCCTTTCCATCTTCGACCCCAATGAAGATACTCCTGCTTGTGTCAGAGCGGACCAGAAAGTCATCCGTCATCCTTCCCTTATTCTTAAGCCCTTCCTTGCCAGAGGCGCAGCAAGGGCCATGAAGGACAATCATGACGAAGCGTGGGGAAGAGTTGTCTTCCCGAAAGTTGAGGCTACTCTCGTTCGCTGGGAAAAAGTCAGATGCGACGAGCCGACGGGCCTTTTCTTCTGGTACGACTCCATGATGTCCGGCGCGGACAACAACCCCGCTGTCGGCGACTCTCCTGAAGACATAAACCAAGTGCTATCCTGCGATGTCAACGCCTATATTTACGCGGAATACCTGGCGCTCTCCGAAATGGCGGATCTCTTGGGCTACAGTGACAAAGCGGAACTTTATAAGAAGAAAGCCGAAACGCTGAAGGCCAACATCATTAAGTATCTCTACCATGAAGATGAGAACATCTTCTGGAACAGGAGAAGAAATGGACAGATCGTAAGAAGGAACGCTTTCAGTAACTATATTCCTCTGACCTACGGCATCCTGGACGATTTGGAAAAAGGCCAGGCGCTCTTGAAAGATCATCTTCTCAACAGGAATATGCTCTCGCGTTACGGCATAAGAAGCCTATCTCAGGACGATCCCGACTACAACAACGAGTGCATGATCGTCCCGTATTCCAACTGGCAGGGCCCCGTCTGGGTGGTCGCCAATTATCTTCACACTGTCGCGTTGAATCGCTACGGCCTCAAAGGGGAAGCGAGGGAAGTCACAAAAAGACTGGCCGACACGCTTTTGAAGGACCTGCACAACTGCGGCAGCCTGCACGAAAATTACTGCGCCGAATGCGGCGGCGGACTTGCTCCCTCCGCCGATATGAACAACGGCAAAGAAGGCGGCTTCGTAAGCTGGAACCTTCTCGTCGTCGATATGCTGGAAGAAAATTTCCCGGAGACTTTCCCGAAAGCCTGATTAGAAAAGCGTTTTTTATTTCCTGAGAAGCGTGTTTTTTGCTAAAATATAGGAAATAAATATAACCAATTAAAATTAAGGAACGCTATGCAAGCTCTCTTCGCTTTTCTTGTTTCCATCGGCGTCGCTCTGGGCGGCCAGCCGCTTTCCACTTCCACCGTTTTTTCAGACCACATGGTCTTCCAGCAGGGCAAGCCCGTGGCCGTTTGGGGCCAGGGCACGAAAGGCTCTACCGTGGAAGTTTCTTTTATGGACCAGACGAAACAGACGACCGTCTCGGATGAAGGCTTGTGGAGAGTCGATCTCGACCCTATGCCGGTCGTGAAAGAAAGCCAGACGCTGACGATAAAATCTGATAAGGGCGAGAAGCTCGAATACAAGGACGTATTGGTCGGCGAAGTCTGGCTATGCTCCGGGCAAAGCAATATGGAGATGGGCCTGGGCGCCGTTGAGAACGCGGAAGAAGAGATCAAGAACGCCACCGATCCCATGATCAGAGTTTTCGAGCCGAAAGTGAGGGCAAGATATCTTGTCGCCACCGATATCGACGCGACCTGGAAAGTCTGTTCTCCGGAAGTTGTGAGAGAAGGCGCCTTCAACGGTTTCGGCGCCATCGCCTACTTCTTCGCGCAGAGGCTGAGAGCCGAGCTTGACGTGCCTGTCGGCGTCATCAACTCTTCCTGGGGCGGCACGCCGATAAGAGCTTACATCCCGCCGGAGATCTTCGACGAGTATCCCGAAGTGAAAGGCAACTCAGAAACTTTCTACAAGGAGAGGAAAGAGTACCTCGACAGGGCCAGGTGGTTCGTGCAGAATTCCCAGAACTGGATCAATGATCTCAAGGACAAAATGGCTAAGGGCCATAACGAGATCAAGTACCCGCCCTCTTTCCCCGAAGATCCCGCTTCCGGCGACGCCTGCGTCATCTACAACGCCATGATCGCGCCCTTAGTTCCCTACACCGTAAGGGGCTTCCTCTGGTACCAGGGCGAATACGAAGTCATTGAGCGCGCCTGCGCCCGCGCGTATTACTACAAGATGCACGCCCTGGTGGAAGGCTGGCGCAAACTGTGGGGCGAGGAATTGCCCTTCTATTACGTCCAGATAGCCCCCTGGGCGCACTCGGGGGTGTACCAGAACAGGCCCGACATCATAGACGCCCAGATGAAGGCCCTGGACATTCCCAAGACTGGCATAGCTTTGAGCTACGACCTGGTCGACGATCTTGGCGACATCCACCCCAAAAAGAAACGCCAGCTGACCGAGAGGCTCTCGAATCTCGCGCTCAAGGAAGTTTACGGCTATGAGGATCTGAAGCCCTACAGTCCCGTGATGCAGAAGGTCGTACTTGGCAACGCGGAAGCGAAAGTTTATTTCAGCAACGTTTACGACGGACTGAAAACCGCTGACGGCAAGGATCCCGACCTCTTCAAAGTCGCCGGCCCCGACGGCAAATTTGTGGACGCCGCGGCCGAGATCACCGGCAAGAACGAAGTGACTTTGACGAGCGCCGAGCTTCCGGAAATTAAATATGTGAGCTACGGCAGAGGCCTGACGGATCAGCCGAACCTTAGAAACAGCGTTGGCCTGCCGGCCAGCATCTTCACGACCTACGATCCAAGAGTTAAGAACCTGGCTTACCATCAGCCGGTGGAAGCGGAATGCTATCTAGACTGCGACGGCTACTATTTGACGGACGGTCTAATTAACCGCCACAACGGTTGGGAATCCTACAAGAAAAATGAAGGCGAAGCTATCGTCAAAATGAAAGAGCCTAAGGAAGCCGACACGGTCGTAATCTATCCTTTCAGCGACGGAAGCGACTGGCAGCGTTTCGTTGTCAGCATCAAAGGACCTGACGGCGAATGGAAAGAAGTTGGCAAAAAGGACGACCACAAAGCCACCAAGGAAAAATACGTTTATAAATTCGACAGGCAGGAAGTGAGCGAAATTAAGCTCCAGTGCATCCAGACTCTGAACTGGCAGCGCTCCCGCTTTAACGAAATACAGCTTTTCGACGGTTATGAGGAATAAGCTTTTACTTTTAGTTTGCTTTTGCCTTTGCGCAGAAGCCGCGCTTGCAAAGGACACGCCCAAAAGGGAAGACTTCGACGCGGCGGCACTTCTTTCCGAGGCTGAAGCCAAAAAGCCTCAGATGAAAGCGCCGGTGCAGACCGAGATGCGCATGCCTAAGCCTGTTGCGCCCCCGGAAGGCGCGGAGGAAGTCTCCGCCAATTATCCCAACGGCAATCTTTTGGTCCACGGCTTCACGGTTAAAGACAAGAAGGTCGGCTACTGGTACTTCTTTCATCCCAACACCAGAGTAAAAGCCGAAGGCGAGATGAAAAATGACTTGCGATCCGGCTTCTGGGTCTATTACCACGAGAACGGCAAGCGCTCCTCGGAGGGCGAATTCGATGAAAAAGGCCAGGCGACCGGCGAATGGAAGCGCTATCACAAGGACGGCGCGCTGGCCGGCACGGGTTCCTACGTTAACGGCAAGGAGGAGGGTATCTGGACCCAGTACGGCACCAACGGATATCTGGCCGCCACGATATGCTACAAAGGAGGCCTGCAGGAAGGCCCCAGCTACATGTACGCGCCGGACGGTTCCGTCATCTCCAAGGGCGGCTTTAAAAAGGGCGAGCGCTGCGGTATCTGGGAACTTAGAGACCCCGAGAACGGCTCTGAACTTAAGGGCGAGATGAAGGGCGGCCTGCGCGTGGGTGATTGGGAGATGAAAGACAACGCTAACAAACTGACGGTCAAGTTCGAGTATGACGAGAAAGGTCAAATGAAGAGCGCCGTGACGAACAAATGGGAATAATTATGCGCTTTCTTCCGCTCTTACTTTTAATCATCTGGACGGGAACTTCAATGGCAGTTTTCACAAATTACGTGGCCGACACGGAAAAAGTCGTGAACGGCGAATTCAGCAAGGAACTCAAGGAAAAGTTTTACAACGCCGCTTTTGAGATCGCAAAGAGGAAAATGGAGGAGGGACAGAACGCCCTCAAGAACAATCCTCCCAAAAGGGAGATCCTGCCCCGTTTGGCTACGGGCGGCGGATTCTCGGGCCTTTTCGTCTGGGACACCTGCTTCTGCGTCATGTGGGCCAAGTACGACATGAGTCTGCCTGTCACCACGTCCTTGGACAACTTCTACAATCTCCAGGGCGAGGACGGCTCAATCTGCCGCGAATTCTCTTATGACGGCAAGCCGGCCTGGAACGGCTGCCATCCTATCTCCTGGAATCCGCCTTTGCTCTCCTGGGCGGAGTGGGAGCTTTACATTAACGGCAAGACGGATAAAGAGCGTCTAAAAAAAGTTTGGCCAAACTTAAAGAAGTTCTATCTCTTCTGCGAAAAGACTTACCGTCAGCCGGACGGCCTTTACTTCGGCGATGCCCTGGGCTGCGGCATGGACAACCTTCCGAGGATGCCGGAAAACTGGAAAGACGACATCGAAAACGGCATCCAGTTCAAGCCGGAATATTGGCTCTTGGACGATCATTTCGGAAAAGCAGTGGCGGGAAATCCGCTCTATTCCTGGAACAAGCAGATGGACTGGATCGACATGAGTTCGCAGATGGCCCTGAACGCCATATGCATGAGCCGCATAGCTTCCGCTATCGATCTAACGGAGGACGCCAAGGAATTCAAGGAACGCCACGCCAAGCTTAAAGAGCTCATCAACAAACTTTGCTACGACGAGGAGAGAGGCTTCTACTTCGACTGCTACAAAGGCAAAGTCATTCCGCGCTACCACGTCGGCTGTCTGTGGGTCCTGATCGCGGAGGTCGTTCCGCCGGAACGTTTGGAAAAGGTTATCCGCGTTCTGAAGGACGAAAAGATCTTCAATCGCCCGGTGCCGTTCCCCTCGTTGCCGCCCTGCGAAAAGCCCTACGAACCGGAGACAGGCTACTGGCTCGGCTCGAACTGGCCCTGCACTACGTATATGGCCTTGCGAGGCTTGAAAGCCATGGGCGCGATGGAAGAGGCGAAGTATTTCGCCAAGCGTTACTACAACGCCAATCTTAACCTTTTCCTGAAGACCGGGACGGTCTGGGAGAACATCTCTCCCGAGCAGTGCCTGGAACCGAAGAGGGCCGGCGCTGGAAGCGATTTCGCGGGCTGGGGCAACCTGCCGCCCATTGCCGTTTACAAAGAATTCATCGAGGAATAAGCAATGAGAAAATTCATAAAAAGTTTGTGCGAAGGGGACAAAGTTGACGATTTTTTCGTGGTCCTGCAAAGGGAGAAAAGGGAAGCCAGGACCGGCAACCCTTATCTGAGCGTTGCTTTTTCCGACGCTTCCGGGACCATTGGTTCAACCGTTTTCGATGATGTTGAACGACTTTTTGCGGTGCTTGAGCCGAACACTGTCGTCAAAATTACTGGCAGCGTCGCCTGCAGGGAAGGCAAACCGCAGCTGAAAATTTTCGACGCGCGTCCTCTGAAGAAAGACGACAAGATCGATTTTTCCGCTCTGCGTCCGGTCTCTCCCTACGACGTCGAAGCGATGTTTGCGGAACTGGAAAGCTTCCGGAAAAAAGTGAAAGACCCCTTTGTAAAAAAGCTTTTGGCCGCCTTCTTCGATGATCCTGACTTTGTCAGGGAATTCAAAACGCATACCGCCGCCAAGGCCATGCATCATGCGGCCATCGGAGGATTATTAGAGCACACGCTGGGCGTAGTGAGATTGGCGGATTCTTTCTCGGATCTTTACCCGAAGCTGGACCGCGACCTCATGATCGCAGGCGCCATGCTGCACGACATCGGCAAACTCTACGAGATGGGCGGCCTTATCGCGACGGAATACACTACCGCCGGCCGCCTCTTAGGCCACATCGTCATTGGCAGCGAACTCGTTGGCAAGGCCTGCGACAAGATCGAGGGTTTTCCGGAAACGACCAAGATCCAGCTTCAGCACATAATAGTCAGCCATCACGGCAAACTGGAATTCGGCTCTCCCTGTCTCCCGCAGACTCCGGAAGCGATGGCTCTCTTCAGGGCAGACGAATTCGACTCCCACATCTACCAGGCTTTCCGCGCTATCGGCGAGGAGAGCGAGCAGGCGGGCGACTTCACCTCCCGCGTAAAAGGACTCGACACGGCGCTCTATAAGACGGAAGCGGCCAAAGACGGCGCTTACTCCATGGCTTTCCCACAAGGCGGAAAAGTAGAAGAGCCCTCCAATGAAGAACCGGAAGTGAGCGATTCCGCTCCAATGCAGGACGATCTTTTCAAGTAATGAGAATAGCGGTTGCGATAAGTGGAGGCGTTGACTCCGCGGTCACCGCCAAAATGCTCAGTGAAAAGGGCCACGACGTCATCCTCTGCCACTTTTTGATGAGCGACGCGGGCGAAAAGAGCGCCCTTGACGCCAAGCACGTGGCCGAGCATTTGATGTTGCCGTTTTTTCTCCTCGATCTTAGGAGCGAATTTGAGACATGCGTAGTAAAGCCTTTCATAAAGGAGTATCTGCTCGCCCATACGCCGAACCCTTGCGTAAACTGCAACCCTAATTTCAAATTTAAAAATCTTATCGATTTCGCAGATCGAGAGCATTGCGAGAAAGTCGCCACCGGCCATTACGCCATCGTAAAGGACGGAAGGCTCTTCCAGGCGAAGAATCAGAAAAAAGACCAGTCCTATTTTCTTTCGCGCCTAAGCAACGAACAGCTGAAAAGGATCGTCTTCCCCTTAGGAGAATATACAAAGGAAGAAGTGAGGAAACTGGCCGCTGAATGGAGTATTCCCGTGGCTGCTAAACACGACAGCCAGGAGATCTGCTTCATTCCCAATGACGATTACGAAGCGTTCCTAAGGGAACGCGCCCCGGAATCTTTTATCCCCGGCGAAATCCTTGACACGGAAGGCAGCGTCGTAGGCACGCACGTCGGTCTGCCCTCCTACACCATAGGGCAGAGAAAAAAGATCGGTGCGCACTGCGTCAGAAAATACGTCGTCAGGATCGACAAGGAAAACAACCGCGTCATAATCGGCGGCAACGAGGATCTGGAGCAGAAAACGGTCTTGCTAACCGACACGCGCTGGCTGGTTAAGCCCGCCTCCGAGACCTTCGAGGCCGAGGCCAAGATCCGCTCCGTCTCCGCTCCCAAAAAGTGCCTGGTCAAAGTCCTCCCGGATGGCCAGACAGTTCTTGAATTCGCCGCTCCCGAGCGGGCTGCGGCAAGCGGCCAGGCGGGCGTTATCTACCTTTCCGGCGAAGTTTTGGGAGCAGGTATCATAACGATCTGATTTTTGCTAAAATAATAATTCTCCAAACTAGTAGAATTTTATTTTGCAAAAATGAGTTCCTTAAAGAAACTTAGAGAAAAATACCTTGCGGGCGAAAAACTGGTCTGCCTGACCGGTTACGACGCTTTGATGTCCTCTATTCTGGCGGAGGCGGGAGTCGACTTCATTCTGGTCGGCGATTCGCTCTCCAACGTTATCGCCGGCTACGACAACACGCTGCCCATAACCATGGAGCAGATGCTCTGGCACACGCAGATGACTGTGCGTGGGGCCAAGGGCGTTCCCGTTGTCGCCGACATGCCTTTCATGTCCTACGAAGTGAGCGTCGAAAAAGCTCTCATAAACGCCGGCCGCTTCATCAAGGAAGGCGGCGCCGCGGCTGTTAAGCTGGAAGGCGGAACGTCTGTCGAACCTGTCATCAAAGCTTTGGTGAACGCCCATATCCCGGTCTGCGGGCACGTGGGTCTTCAGCCGCAGTCTGTTCTGACGCTGGGCGGTTATTCCGTCCAGGGAAAGAGCGTATCCGATGCGGAAAGGATCAAGAACGACGCCCTGGCTGTTCAGGAAGCCGGCGCTTTCGCCGTCGTTCTGGAAATGATCCCCTCCAAGCTCGCCGCCGAGATCACGGATATGCTCAACATTCCGACGATCGGCATCGGCGCTGGTCCCAATTGTTCGGGCCAGGTTTTGGTCACGCATGATCTTCTCGGTTTCAACGAAAGGAAATTGAAAATTGCCAAACGTTACGCTGAAATGCGGGAAGTCGCTTTGTCCGCCCTCAAGAGTTATGTCAGCGATGTGAAGAAGGGGGCGACGCCTTCCGAGGAGAACGCTTTTTAAATGAAGAAACTGGTCTTAGCTTTAATCATAATCGTTTGCGGCATCTCTTTCATGCTGGTCTCAGCCTGCCGGGATTCCGCGTCCAACCTTAAGAGCTCCTTGGACGAAGCCCAGAGAGCCATCAACCTTGGCGACTACGGCAGGGCCCAGCAGATCTACTACGAGCTGAAACAGAAGTTCCCCGAGGAACAGAAGGTCAGGTTAGGTTTGGGCTACTGCTACTTGAAACAGAACCACGACGAGTACGCGGGCGGGGAATTCTCCAAAGTTCTCGCTCTCAGTCAGCAGACCAACGGACTCGCCTGGCTAGGCCTCGGCTCCTATTATCAGCGCTTGAGGAAAGCCGAAGAGGCTCGGATCTGCCTTGAGAACGCCGTCTTCTGCATGCCCGACAGCAAGGAAGCGCTCTGCGATCTCGGCAACGCTTACTTCAAGGCCGGCAATTACGAGAAAGCTGCGGACACTTACATCAAAGCCGTCAAAGCCGGCGACACCAGGGGCGAACTTTACGCCGTCATCGGCAACTGCTATAAGCGCGCCAAGAACTGGCGCGAAGCCGTGCGCTACCTGGAGAAAGCCGGTTCCGAGCTTCCGAAGAACAAAAAGATCCCTCTGCAGCTCGCCTACATCTACCGCGAGAATTTCGACGACCCCGTGAAAGCGGCCGACAGTTTCAGAAAATACGCCGAACTCGATCCCCAGGGCGCCAGGGCGCTTTATTCGACTTTCCGTTTGCCGGAAAAGAACGTGGAGGAAGAGGAGCCCGAGAAACCTGAAGGCGCCGCCTCCGTCACGATCGTTGACAAGCCCGATCCGCCCCCGGAAGAAGTCGATCCCAAGACCAAGGCCAAATCCGACGCCGACACCTTCGAGCACGACGGCAGGCTCTGCCGCCTTGAAGGCAAGATGAAGGAAGCCATCAAGAATTATGAGAAAGCTCTGAAGGCCGATCCCGCCCGAGGCTACCTCTACGGCGAGATTGGCGACATCTATTCCACCGAGTTCCAGGACGACGAGCTTTTGAACGCCTTGAGAAGCTATCAGTCCTACGCCAGCTGGTGTCAGAAAGACGCAGAAGCTTTCGCGGCCGCCACGCAGAAAGTCAAAGAGATCCAGGCTCGCTACAACCAGGCCGAGACCAAGCTGAGACAGATGCGCGAAAAAGAGGAAGAAGAGAAAAAGCTTGCCCAAAAAGAGGAGGAGGAGAGGAAGCAGGCGCTCGAGAAAGACGTCGAGCAGAAGCTCTCCAAAGTCAAATCCTACGACCAGCTTCTGGCGGAAGGCACTATCTACATGAACCAAAACAAATATGTCGAAGCCCGCGACGTCCTGCAGAAAGCGGTCGCGATGAATGAGGACGACTACCGGGCCTACTATCAGCTTGGGCTTAACGCTTTCACCCAGATCAGGGGCGGCGGCGACGAAAACATAAACAAAGCCAGGTGCGAAGAAGCCATCCAATACTTTGACGTAGTCATAGAAAAGAAAAGCGATTTTCCGAAGAGCTATGCGCTCAGGGGCGTGGCCTATGAGATGCTGGGGCAGAACGGAAAGGCGATGGAAGACTTCTCCTACTATCTGGAACTTGTTGACGAAAACGACAACTCAAACCTCACAAAACAAGTCAACGCTCGCTATCAGAGGCTGGCGGAGGCTCGTTAAGCAAAAAGAGGAAAAAATATGCGAAAGATCACACTACTTTTGTTAGCGCTTCTTTTAGGGCTTAGCGCCTGTTTTAAGAAAGAGCTCCCCGAGACCGACAAGGCCATGAACGCCGGCGACCTTCTCCTCTCCACTCAGCGCGACTATCAGGGCGCCAGGGAGCAGTACGCCAAAGCCATCGCCATCGACCCCAACTATGACAAGGCTTATCTTGCCATGGCTCAGGCTTACGAGGAAGAAGACGATTACAAGAACGCCGCCAAATGGTACGACAAGTTCGCGCAGGTGACGAAATCCGAGGATATGCGCCGTCAGGCCATAGCCTGGAAGCAGGACGCCGAGCACAACCAGGAGCTTTTCGCCAAGTCTCAGAAAAAAGAGAAAGAGGAGAAAGTTTCCACCAAGAACGTCGAGGAGACCATAAAGGAAGAGCGCGAGAAAGCTGTAGCCGCCGCGGTCGCGGAAGCCAACGAAAAGAACGCCAAGCTCCTCGAGGAAAGCAAAGAGGAATCCAAGAAACTTAAACGCGAGATCACGGAATTAAAGGATCAGATCGCGCTTCTGAACGAGCAGAAGGAAGGCCTTGAAAAACGCCTCATCGCCTTCAAGGACACCGACGACGTCGCGACTCTTCTGAAGAGCCTCGGCTCGACCGAGCTCGGCCCCGAACTGGCCCAGCAGGTCATAAAGCTCAAAAACGACAACGGCAGCCTCGCCACCAAGGTAAGATCCCTGGACGAAGTGAACGCCAGGCTGAGAGAAGAGAACGCCTCGCTTAAATCCCGCCTCAAAAGCGGCGAAGCCGGCAAAGCGCAGACCAAGGAGCTTGAGACCTTAAGAAGCAAATACGCCGAACTGGCGACCGCCAAAGCCGCGACCGAAGCCCAGCTCCAGGCCTTGAGAGCGGAGACCGCCCAGGCCCTTTCCGAAGCCAAGACTTCCCAGGACAGCGCCGAGAAAGCCCAGGCCCTGGCTCTCGCTTTGGCTGACAAGAACTCTGAATTCGCGGCCCTGCAGAAACAGCTGGCAATAAAAGACGCCAGAGTAAAAGAACTGGAAAGCCAGACGGCCGCTCTGACGCTGCCCGACGGCGTAGCCGCCAAGGACATCTCCGAAGAGATCACCTCCCTTAGGAAAGACATCGCCGCCCTGCAGAAGCAGAACAGCGCCAAGGACACTCAGATCAGCTACCTTCGTAACGAGCTGAACAAAGAAAACGGCGGCGTCACCCGCAGCGAAGCGGAAGACATCAAGCGCGAGAACGAGGAGCTTCAGAGAAGGATAGCGGCCGCCAACGAAGCCGCCAAGGACGAGAAGATAAAGAGAGAGGAAGCGCAAAAGCAGCTCGTGGCTCAGGAAAAAGCTCTGCGCTCCCTGCCCCCTGTCCCGATGGACAGCCAGCTTGAATCGAAACCCACGACCGTCGCCAAGAGTGCCTTTGACACGCCTCAGACGGCCTCCAAGGACAGTTTCACACCTATCCCCGGGTCCCAAGTCATCCAAAGCTACAGATCCGCTCCCTCTAACCCCACGCCGCAGCCTAGGCCTACCCGCCGTCCGAAAGTCTATCAGGTCCAGCGCGGCGACACGCTCTACGGCATAGCCCAGAAATTCTACGGCGACCCCCAGCAGTGGAAGAAGATCATGCGCTACAACAAGGACGAGCTTAGGAATTCCAGCTCCCTGAAAGTCGGCCAGCGCCTTTACATCCCGGATTAATCATTAAGGAAAGAAAATGCTGTTTTCGCAATACAAGGCAACAAAAGAATTGAAAGCCCTTAAAGAAAAAGGGCTCCCCGAATTAAAAGAACTTTTCAAGTCCGACCCCGAAAGAGCCAAAAGATATTCCGCCGAGGCGGGGGACTGGTATCTGGATTACTCCAAGAACCTCATCGACGACGAGATCCTGAAAGCTCTCCTTAAGCTTTGCGAAGAAGCGGATCTCAGAACGCAGATTGACGCTATGTTCTCGGGCGAAAAGATCAACAAGACCGAAAACAGAGCCGTTCTTCACACCGCGCTGCGCCAGCCAAAGGACGCGCACGTTTACGTTGACGGGAAAGACGTCGTTCCGGAAGTCTGGGAAGTACTTGAGCACATGGAAGCTTTTGCGAACTTAGTCCGCAATGAAAAATGGCTCGGCTTCACCGGCAAGCCCTTGAAAAACATCGTCAACATCGGCATCGGCGGTTCCGACCTAGGCCCGGTCATGGCCTACGAAGCCTTAAGGCATTACTCAAAGCGCGACCTTACCGTGCGCTTCGTCTCCAACGTTGACGGCACGCACATTGCCGAGATAACGAGAGACCTCAACGCCGAGGAGACGCTCTTCATCGTCGCCAGCAAGACTTTTACGACGCTGGAAACGATGACGAACGCCCAGAGCGCCAAAACCTGGCTCCTTGAGAAACTGGGCGACGAGAAAGCCGTTGCGAAACATTTTGTGGCGCTCTCCACCAACGCCGAGAAAGTAGCTGAATTCGGCATCGACACCGCCAACATGTTCCCCTTCTGGAACTGGGTGGGCGGGCGCTATTCCCTGTGCTCCGCCATCGGCCTTTCCCTTATGATCGCCATCGGCCCCGAGAACTTCAAGGCGATGCTCGCAGGTTACCATCAAATGGACGAGCATTTCCGCACCGCGCCCTTTGACAAGAACCTGCCCGTCATCATGGCTCTTCTTGGCATCTGGTACAACAACTTCTACGGTGCGGAATCCCAGGCCATTCTGCCTTATGACCAGTATCTCTCCCGCTTTGCCGCTTACTTCCAGCAGGGCGACATGGAATCCAACGGAAAATATATCACCAAGCAAGGCGAAGAAGTCGATTACCAGACCGGCCCCATAATCTGGGGCGAGCCCGGCACCAACGGCCAGCACGCTTTCTACCAGCTCATTCACCAAGGCACGAAACTGATCCCCTGCGATTTCATCGGTTTCGCAAATACTCTGAATCCCGTCGGCGACCATCACGTCAAACTGATGGCTAACTACTTCGCCCAGACGGAAGCTCTGGCTTTCGGCAAGACGAAAGAGCAGCTCACCGAGGAAGGCGTTCCAGAGGAACTGATCCCGCACAAGACTTTCAAAGGCAACAGGCCCACGAACTCCCTTTTGGCCAAAGAACTGACGCCAGGAACCCTGGGACAGCTCGTCGCTCTCTACGAGCACAAAATCTTCACCCAGGGCGTGATTTGGAACATCTACAGCTTTGACCAGTGGGGCGTGGAGCTTGGCAAGATCCTGGCCAAAAAGATCCTGCCGGAACTGGAAAACTCCAACGCGCCTCTTGCACACGATTCCTCAACGAACACTCTGATCGAAAAGTTCCGCTCGCTGAGAAGCTAACACTCTTCGCTGCGCAAAAAAAAGAACACATCCCTCGCTCACGGACTACGCGTGCATTGCCTTGATTTGCGTCCTCCGTGAGTTCGCTTAGGGATGTGTTCTTTTTTTCGCTCCGCGTTAAGCGCTTTTATGATCGCCGCGGTCGACCACGATCTCGTAGCCCGCGCAGGCTACCCGGGCGGAAAGGCATTTGATGCATTCCGCCGATTCGCTGCCGGTGCAGATCTTTCCGTTGTAAAGCGCATACTTATCGCGAACGCTTACTGGCGACAGATTTGGCATGACGACGTTTGCGCCGTGCCTTAAGCCTTTTTCGCGGCCTTCGGGATCGATCGTGCCAAGTGCGGTGGTGGCCGGCAACAGCACATCCGGCACCAAAAGGCGGATAATGGAAAGAAGCTTCAGCGTCAAATTAAGGCTGCCTTGCGGTTCGTCCTTAAAGATCGTGTCTTTATGAGGAATAAAGGGACCGATGCCGCACATGTCTGGTTTGAATTCCGAGATAAAGCGAAGGTCCGCGATCAAATTCTGCGTGGTCTGGTAAGGAGAGCCGACCATCATGCCGCAGCCGACCTGATAACCGATCTTGCGCAGCGTTTTGAGGCAGTTCATGCGGTTTTCAAAGGAGAGATTGGCAGGGTGCAGTTTGGCGTAATGAATGGGTGAGGCGGTCTCGTGACGGAGGAGATAACGGTCCGCTCCGGCTTCAAAGAAGGCCCGATAACTAGCTTCGCTTTTTTCTCCAATGGAGAGCGTCACGGCGCAATCCGGATGCATTGACTTTATCTCGCGGATCAAAGAAATGATCTTGTCGTCGGTATAGAAAGGATCCTCGCCGCCCTGCAGGACGAAAGTACGGAAACCTAGTTCGTATCCTTCGTGCACGCAATCCAATATTTCTTCATCGCTAAGGCGGTAGCGATCGGCTTTGGCATTCTTGCAGTTGATGCCGCAATAATAGCAGCTGTTCTTGCAATAGTTCGTGAATTCGATGAGGCCTCTGATATATACGGCTTTGCCGTAGATCTTTTCGCGGACTTCGCGCGCACAGGCGGCAAGATACGCGAGAGCCTCTTCATCTTCCGTTTCCAGAAGTGCCAAGAGCTCCGCGTCCGAAACGTCGCGCGTAGCCTTAAGTTTATCTATAATCGCTCTGATATCCATCAACTCCATTGTATCAGAAAACGCTTAACGCTGCGCGAAAAAAAGAACGCACCCCCCGCTCACGGACTACGCGTGCATTGCCTTGATTTGCGTCCTCCGTGAGTTCGCTTGGGGGTGCGTTCTTCTTTTTCGCTCCGCTTGAGAATTTGCGATGAGCGCGCTCTGAGCCAAATGTGGCGTGTATCCCGTAAGCAAACTCAGCGAAGCTTGTTTGCCAAGGGATATACGCCAATTTGGCGAAGAGAGAGTTTTATTCAAATTCGATGGTCGACGGCGGTTTCGGCGTGATGTCGTACAATACGCGGTTCACGCCCGGCACTTCCGCCACCACTCTCACCGCCACTTTTCTAAGCAGCTCGTAGGGGATCTGCGCGACTTCCGCGCTCATGGCGTCACTGGAGAGGATCGCTCTCAGGCAGATGGCTTCCGCGAACGTGCGGCGGCCGTCTTTCACGCCCGTAGATTTGAAGCCGGGGCAGACTGCGAAGTACTGCCAGATCTGTTTGTCCAGCCCGGCGTTCTTTATTTCTTCGCGCCAGATGGCGTCCGCCTCGCGGACGGCCGCCAGCTTTTCTCTCGTTATTGCGCCGACGACTCGGACGCCGAGGCCGGGGCCCGGGAAGGGCTGGCGCCAGACCTGCTCATCGGGGAGGCCGAGGGCGGTGCCGACAGATCTCACTTCGTCCTTAAAGAGCCATTTGATGGGCTCCAGGAGCTGGAAGTCAACGTCTTCGGGCAGGCCGCCGACGTTGTGGTGGGATTTCACCATGCCTTTCTTAGAGAAGCTTTCGATGATGTCGGGGTAGATGGTGCCCTGAAGCAGAAAGTCCATTTTGCCGAGTTTGGCGGACTCTTCCTCGAAGACGCGGATGAATTCCTCGCCGATGATCTTGCGTTTCTTTTCGGGATCGTCAACGCCGGCCAGCTTCGTCAGGAAGCGCTCTTTGGCGTCGATCATGATGAGGTTCATCTTGAAGGTCTGCTTGAAGATCTTCTCGATGGATTCCGGCTCGTTCTTGCGCATGAGACCGTGGTCAACGAAGACGCAGGTAAGTTGGTCGCCGATGGCGCGGTGGACGAGCGCGGCGCACACCGAGCTGTCAACGCCGCCGGAAAGGGCGCACAAAACTTTTTTGTCGCCGACGGTCTTTCTGATCTCTTCTACGGCGTTCTCAATGAAGGATTCGACTGTCCAGTCCTGCTTGAAGCCGCAGGATTTGAAGAAGGCGAGAACTTCCTCGTTCGTTTTGAGGTTGCCTTTTTCAAGGACCGGAACGCCGAAGGGCTTGAGGACGGACAGATCGCATTCGCTTTCGTCGTCGCCGATGGCCACGATGGCTTTGGGTTTGATGGTGGCGTCGATCTTTTCTATGGGCAAAACTTCGCAGTAAACGTTCGCGGATCTGGCTTGTTTGGCGACTTTCTGATTGTTGTGGGCGCCGAAATCGGCGATGAGAAGAAGTTCTTTATTCATAGTCGTTAAGGGGGATTGGTTAAACAAGAAAATTGTGTCAAAATCCTCTTTCAAATTCAAGGGGGCGAGAGGCGCCGGTTTTTTGCTAAAATGTATATATGAATCATTTGCTATCTATGGCGCAGCTGCGCCGCTTCATAGCTATCCTGCATCCCGGGGTGTGGGATATCGTCGAGATATTGATAATGGCTACGGTCTTTTATCTCATTATCTCGTTCGCTTCCAGGACGCGTACGGTCTCGCTCTTGAAGGGCTTGTGCGTTCTGGCTTTGGTCTATATTCTGGCGAACGTTTTGCCCTTAATGACGATCAGGACGCTTATTTCGGATCTTTTGCCCTCCATCGTTCTGTGCATCGTCATTCTCTTTGCCCCGGAAATGCGCCGCGGACTTACGGAACTTGGCAAGAACACGACCTTTAAAAGGACTAAGCAGACGAACGCCCCTGTCAGGGAGATCTACAACGCGGTCGTCGCCCTTTCCGAGCAGAAATGCGGCGCCCTTATAGCCATAGAGCGCCATGTCGGCTTGCACGGATACGTGGCTCCTTCCGGAGTTGTCATAGACGCCGACGTTTCGACGCCTTTGCTTTTGAACATCTTCTACCCGAAATCCCCGCTGCACGACGGCGCGGTGTTGATAATCGGCCGCAAGATCCATGCGGCGGCCTGCCATGTGCCCCTTTCCACAAAGCAGCTGGCCCAGCTTATGGGCACCAGGCACTGCGCGGGATTGGGCTTGAGCGAGGAAACGGACGCCCTGGTCATTTGCGTTTCCGAGGAGACCGGGCATATTTCGCTTTTCGAGGACGGGCGCTGGGACAGGAACGTTCCCGCCTCCAATCTTCTGA
The DNA here is from genome assembly GCA_017616555.1 of bacterium. Lineage (GTDB taxonomy): Bacteria > Auribacterota > UBA3054 > UBA3054 > UBA3054 > UBA3054. The sequence goes on from JAFZXZ010000003.1 coordinate 107,880, forward strand.
AGCGTCTTTTGGAAGTTTACGCTTAAATGCTCTACCACAGACAATATTCATATCTTCGTCTGATGATGTGGAGCGACGCTTTCTGCGCCGCTTGCGGTCTGCTTTTGGCTTACGCTCTGCGCTTTGTCTTGTCGAGCTGGTATGCGAGCAATATGTCGGGCATTCCTCTTTGGTTCCCGGCTATTCCGCCCTACGAGGAAGGCTTCTTTTTAAAGGAGCTTCTTTGGACGCTGCCGGCCTGCATGCTAGTCTGGCCGTTCTGCCTCGGGCACTACGGACTCTATGATCCGGAGCGCCAGCGCGACTGGAAGAGAAGGAGAGTTCTCATCCTGCAGGGTTCGCTTCTGGCGACAGTCGTCCTGATGACCTTCATCTTCGTTTTCAAGCTGGAATACACGGCCCGTATCGTCATTGTCGGCACGGCGTTTATTACGGCGGGATTGCTGGAATTGAAAGAGCTCTTTTTGAAGCGCTACCGGGTCTTGAAAGACAGGCAGGACGATTTCCACCTGCTGATCCTGAGGAAAGGGGAGGAGAGCGACGAGGAACGGCGGACGCTTGAACGCTACAGCGAATGGGGCGCCAAGCAGGTCAGGGTATTGAGTCTGGAAGGCTTGGACGAAGAGACGCTGACGAAAGCTTTGATAGAGGGTGAAGTCGATGAGATCGCTTGCTTCTGTCCTTTGGAAGAACTCTTCCGCTTCTGGCCGCTCGTCAAAGCCGGCGGCATTATGGGTCTGCAGACAGTCTGCTATTTCCCGACCGACAAAGGCTTCGAGAGGGTCTCCGTTTCAAGAAACGAGGGAATAAGTTCGCTTTCTCTGAACAAAACTTCCCCAGACCTCGGCGCGCTGACGCTGAAATTGATCTTCGACAAGATCTTCGCTTTTATTCTGCTCATTCTGCTCTCGCCCTTGTTCCTTGTCATTGCGATACTGGTGAAGCAGAGCAGTCCTGGGCCGGTGTTCTGGCGCCAGACCAGGGTGGGCCGCAACGGGCACCTCTTTACGCTTTACAAATTCCGCTCCATGGTTGCGGACGCCGAAGAGAAGAAAGAGGAATTGATGAGCAAGAACGAAGTCGAGGGCTGGGCCTTCAAGATGGAAAGAGATCCGAGAGTGACGCCCATAGGTCGATTTTTGCGCCGTTTCTCTTTGGACGAACTGCCGCAGCTTTGGAACGTAGTATTGGGTTCCATGAGCTTAGTCGGGCCGAGGCCCAGTCTCCCTGAGGAAGTCGAGCATTTCGCTCCCGGCGAAAGGCGCCGCCTTTCCATGAAGCCCGGCATGACAGGTCTCTGGCAGGTCAGCGGGCGCCACACGCTCCCCATAGAGCGTTGGATAAGCTTGGACCTTGAGTACGTTGACAACTGGACGCTCATACTTGACGTTAAGATACTTTTCAAAACGATCGTTGCGGTCCTTAAGGGATCAGGGAGATGATTATGAAATTCTTTTCACTTTTAGTTTTAGCTTTTTTGCTTTTAGGTTGCGCAACAACGCAGAAGGAAGGCACTGATTACAACAACGTCTATATGGAACGTTGCCTCTCGACTGGCATGATGGCCGTAGGGCTTGACGACGCCATGAGAGAGGAGACGGGGCTTCCGGCCATCGACGGAATGTATATTGCCAACGTCGAGCAGGGCTCGGCCGCTTACAGCGCGCACATCAAGACCGGCGACATCCTTCTGCAGGTAGGCGAGGATCAGGTCTATGACAAGGAGACTTTCGCCAAGGCTTTCCTTGCTGAGGAAGGCAAGAAATTTACGAAGGTCAAAGTCTGGAGATCCGGCGGCATTTTCACTTTTGATCTTCCCCTAACTTTCTAAGATGCCTCGTATCCTTGCCATCGACATAGGGAACACCAGGACCGCTTACGCGTTTTTGGAGAGCGGTGAAATAAAGTGTAAGGGACACCTTGACGACCTTGCTCCCGAAACGCTGGGACCGCTTTTTAAAAAAAGGAAGATCGAGGGCTGCGTCTTCGCTTCCGTCGTTCCCAGAGCGAGCAAACAGTTGATTTCGTCTTTGAAAAAGCTTTGCCCTAAGATCCCCGTAAAGCAGATGACCTGGGAGGCGGTCTCCCATATGCTTCCCAACGCCATTACGGTGAAAGGCATGACGCCGGGGGCCGACAGGGCCGCCAATGCTTATGCTCTTTATTGCGGCGGGAAATTTCCGGCCGTCAGCATAGACGCAGGCACGGCGCTGACTACCGAGATATTGGATAAATCCGGAACGTTCATCGGCGGCGTGATCATTCCGGGAGCCAGGCTCCAGTGGCAGAGTCTCTCCGAGAAGACCGCCCAGCTCAAGGGTCTCGAATATCCCGAAAGCACGGACGGACTTTATGGCAGCAATTCCGAGAGCGCAATGCGAAACGGCATTGGTTCCGTCTTGATCCTTGGCCTTATAGACCTGATCAAAAAGACCGAGAAAGAAGTCCTTGGCGCCAAATTCAAAAGGATCGTCTTCACGGGCGGCGGCGCCGAGCTTTACCACGAAGCGGTCAAAAAGAGTTTTCCCAAGGCCGAGTACGATCCTGACTTTACCCTGAAAGCCCTGAACAGATTTTTCCTTGACGAGAAAAGCTAATGAGCCTTAAGATCGAAAACATTAAGAAAAGCTTCGGAACGCAACAGGTCTTAAAGGGCCTTTCCTTCGAAGTTGAAAAGGGCGAATTCTTTTTTCTCCTGGGTTCCTCTGGCTGCGGAAAATCGACGCTTTTGAGGATCATTTCCGGTTTGTGCGATCCCGACGAGGGCAGGATATTTTTTGACGGTGAGGACGTGACTACGCTTCCGGCGGAAAAGCGGGGAGTGGGCCTTGTTTTCCAGAATTACGCCCTCTGGCCGCACATGACGGTCTATGACAACATTGCTTTCGGCCTCCAGGTCAGGAAACTGAAAAAAGACGAGATCGCGAAGAAGGTCGCGAAAGTTCTGCAAGACGTAAGACTGGAAGGCTTGGAGAAGCGCTATCCCGCGGAGCTTTCCGGCGGGCAGCAGCAGAGAGTGGCTTTAGCCAGGGCTTTGGTAGTCGAGCCGAAACTTGTGCTCCTGGACGAACCGCTCTCCAACCTGGACGCCAATCTCCGTCTTGAGATGCGTTCCGAATTAAGGCGCATCCACAGGGAACTAGGCCTCACCATGATCTACGTCACGCACGACCAGAAGGAGGCGCTTTCCCTGGCCGACAGAGTGGCGCTGCTGCATGAAGGGAAATTGGAGCAGCTGGGCAATCCTACAGAACTTTACAAGCGGCCGCAAAGCAAATTCGCCGCGGGTTTCCTGGGCGAAACGAATTTTTTAAAAGGCAAGGCGCAAAAGAAAAATGAGACATCCTGGGAAATAGAAACTCCCTGGGGAATAAGCACAATTTCGCAGGATCAGGCCGTCGGCGTTGAAAGCGGGAAAGCGCTTTCCCTAAGCGTTCGTCCGGAAGACCTGAGACTGGCAGGGGAGGAAAGCGCTCCCAATTTCCAGGCTAAGATCCTGGAGAGCAATTTCCTTGGCGACATTACTCAGCTCGTTCTGGAAGCCAACGGTGAAAGGCTTTTATTGGAAACGCTCTCCAGTTCGCAGCTAAGGGTTGGCGAACTTATAAAGGTCTGGCCGAAAGTAGAAGACATCATGGCTTACGGGGAGTAAGATGCGCAAAGTTCCCTTTTACGTTTTTCTTTTTGCGCTTGCGCTATTTTTCTTCGCTTTCCTGATCTTTCCACTGTTCGGGATACTGAAGTCTTCCGTCTGGGACGGGGAGCACTTAACTTTCGCTTATCTTGCGGCGGTCTTCCAGAACCAGAGCATCAGGGAATCTTTTTTCAACAGCCTTTTCATAGGCGTTTCCGTAACGATCCTCACGACTTTTCTGAGTTTGCCGCTGGCGTATTTTTTCACCAGAACGACTTTTCCGCTGCAAAGGCTTTTCCAGGGGCTCGTGCTTCTGCCTATGATCATGCCGCCCTTTGTGGGCGCCCTTGGCATGCGCTACCTTTTTGCACGCAGTGGCTCCGTAAATTTGCTTTTTGGATCTGACGTTGACTGGCTGGGCGGCGGGGGACTCTTGGGCGTTGTTATACTTGAAGCGCTGCACCTTTACCCCATCATGTATCTCAACGTGACGGCTTCTTTGGCAAGCTTGGACGAATCGCTCTTAGAGTCGGCGAGGATGACGGGCGCCAAACCGCTTACCATCTGGCGCAAAGTTATCCTTCCGCTCTTTCTGCCCGGCTATTTCGCTGGCGCCATCTTAGTTTTCATCTGGGCTTTCACGGACTTGGGCACGCCGCTTATCTTCGAATTTAGGAATTGCCTGGCCGTTAATATTTTCGACCGCGTCACGGACATGCACTCCAACGCCGTCGGTTATGCTCTGGTTCTTCTGATGCTCCTGGCCACCTGCGTCTTCTTCCTTATCAGCAAGATGCTCTCCAAGGACGTCAGGGTAGTTTCCACTTCCAAAGGAGCGCAGAGAACGGCCGGCAAAAAGCTGAACGCGCTAACGCTTGTTTTCGTCTATGCTTTCCTTGCTGCGGTCACAGTTTTGGCGCTTATGCCGCACTTCAGCGTCATTCTGGTGGCCTTCTCCGACAAGTGGTTCATGACCATCCTGCCGGAAAGCTACACCATCCGCCATTTCGCCGGGGCCTTCACGCATAAGCTCGCCGTTTCCGGCATCCGCAACTCGCTCCTTTTGAGCTCAGCGGCCACGGCCTGCGACATCGTTCTAGGCATAATGGTTGGCTATCTTCTAGCCCGCAACAAGGGCTGGTGGCGCGAAGGATTGGACGCGCTTATCATGCTGCCTCTGGCTGTCCCGGGCATCGTGCTGGCTTTCTCCTATCTTTCGACCTTCTCAGGAACGAAGCTTGACCCCTTGAAGGATCCGACCGCCCTGCTCATCATCTGCTACAGCGTAAGGCGTCTTCCCTATATCGTGCGTTCCGTTTACGCCGGTTTCCAGCACATAGGCGAGGCGATGGAAGAGGCGGGGAGAAGCCTGGGCGCCGGATTTTCCAGAGTTACGAAAGACATAACCCTACCTCTGCTCTCGACGCACATAACGGCCGGGGCGATATTGACCTTCGCTTTCTGCATGTTCGAGGTCGGTGCCACCATCCTTCTTGCCGCCAGGGAATGGGACTATCCTATCGCCAAGACCATCTACACCCTGAACATGCGCCTGGGCGACGGTCCCTGCATCGCCTCCGCCATGGGCGTTATCGGCATGGTCCTCCTAGGCTCCTGCCTTCTGATTTCCGGAGCGCTGCTAGGCAAGAAGATGGGGGAGATCTTCCGCGGCTCTTCCAACTGAGCAAAACCGCCTTAATTATGCTAAAATAAACAGATAATTCAAAAATTTGGAGATACATATGAAAAAACTCTTGCTCTTAGCCCTTTCTTTGGTCTTCCTGTTAGCTGCTTGCAAAGCCAAGACCGCTGAACCGAAAGCTCAGGCCCCCGAGACCGAAAGCGTCGCCACGGAAAGTTCCGAAGGATCCCAGGTGGCCGGTGCTGCCAATCAGAAGCTCATGCAGATATCCATGGAAATCATGCAGGATATGAGGACCGCCCTGGAAACTGACGACTACAAGGCTCTTAACGAGAAGATCGACGCTTTGAAAGAAGAGAACGCCGACGATGATCTCATCCAGAAAGCGCTTCTTGGGGCCAAATTCACTGCCCTGCTCTTCGCCGAGGATTTCGAAGCCGCCGATAAACTCTTGGACTCCCTGCCCGATCCCGAAATGAAGAAACAGATCAGCGAGAAGAAGGAGCAGGCTTTCTCCGTCGGCAACATCAACCTGACCAAGGCCAACCTCTGCTACCAGCTAGGATTGGAAGAGAAAGGCGACGCCCTGCTCGAGTCGGTCATTGAAAAAGAACAGGACAAGACCCTGCTGCAGATGGCCATGGTCCTGAAAGCCCGGAAATTCCTCATGACGGGTGACACGGAGAACTTTGAAAAGACCATGCAGGCCGCCATCGACATAGACCCGACCAGCGAGCTCTCCCAGAACATCTCCGCTCAGATGTCCGCCGTCAGCCAGATGCTGAAGGCCCAGGAAGAGACCGAAGCGGAAGAGGTCGAGCAGGAAAAGAGCGAAGAAGAGGAAGAAGCTATCAAAGAACCGGCTGAGTAACACTATGAACAAATTTCCGTTATTGCTGCTGTCCGGACTGCTCCTGATCCTGACAGGCTGCGCGTCCACCGGCGAATCCGGCGATGCTGAAGAAGCCAATGCCGATCTGCAGAAGCTCAAAGAGCTGATGTATGAACCGGAAGAGGTGAAGCTTAACGACATCATGAAAAAGGCCGCGGAAAAGGAAGACTGGCTCGGCGCGGTTCCCAAGATCGAAGAGCTTATCACAAAAGGCTTGGCTAACGGTGACTTCGCGGAAGACTCCATTCTCTGTGAGGAAATGAGCAAAAACGAGTTCCACTGCCTCCTTATCGCGAGAAAGTACGACGAGGCCATGAAGTTCGCGGAAAGGCTTCCATATGTCCAGGAAGAGATAAAGGCGGGGAAGAATTACCGCAGCGAAAGCAATACGGTCATTTTGGAAGCGGGCACTATCGGCAAGTACGGCTCGTGGAAGAAAGCCACTGCGAAGCTGGACGCTTACCTCAAAAAGTCCGACATCACGAAAGAGGACAGGCAGAAGGTCATGTACTTCAAGGCTCTTGCCTCAAGCGAAAGCGATCCCAAAAAATGCATAAAGCTTCTGAAAGAGACCAAGGCCGTCGACCCTGAAAGCAAGATCTCGGAACTTATCGACAGCCAAATCGAGGCTATGGAAAGAAAATAACAATTAATCAAGGATAAACAATATGAAATCTATTTTAGTCTTACTGGCTATGCTCCTTACCCTGACCGCTTGTCAGAAAGGACAGGACAAGAACAAAATCGAAGTAAAGACTCCCACCCAGGAAGAGACCGCCGCGGTCGACACCGAAGTCGAAGTTACGGAAACCGCTGAAACCGCGACCGAGCCTGAGGAAGGCACCGTGATGCCGGAAGACGACGGCATCTGGACCGTCAATATGGACTTTGCGAAGAAGATCGCCAAGGAAAAAGACCTCAACCTGCTCATTCTCTTCACCGGCTCCGACTGGTGCCACTGGTGCAAGAAACTCAACGAGGAAGTCTTCAGCCAGGATGAATTCCAGCAGGAAGTCGTAAAGCAATTCGTGCCTGTCAAGCTCGACTTCCCCAGCGCCGTGAAGTTCCCGGAAGAGATCAGAAAGAGCTACGAAGCCGAGATGAAGAAATACGGCGTCAGGGGATACCCGACTGTCGTCCTGACCGACTGCGAAGGCAATGCTTTCGCCGTCTGCGGTTATCAGCCGGGCGGAGCGGAAGGTTACCTCACCATGCTCAATAATCTTGTCGAGGGCAAGAAAGAATTAGATGCCAAAGTCGCCGAATTAAAGGACGGCGACGCAGCCGCGGCCTCCGAACTCTACAATATCCTGGAAGAATATTCCGAAAAATTCAAAGACCCCTGCATCAAGGAAGGTCTGAAGAAGTACTACGACATCTGCCGCGAGAAGTGCCCTGAGATCTCCAGAGCCCTGGAAAGGGAAGAAAAGATCAAGCAGCGTCTTGCCGAGATCGACGAACAGTACAAGATCGGCGAAGGCTACGATCCTTCCGAAGCGACTCCCGAAAAAGCCGAACAGGCCGTGGCTGATTACCAGGCTGTCATAGACTCCTTCAAGCTGGAAGGCGAGAAGAAGCAGGAAGTCCTCCTTAAGATAGCCCTTGTTTACACCATCGTCCAGGAAGATGAGAAAGCCCAGGAATATCTCGACAAGGCTGTGGAAGCCGCTCCCGATTCCGAATTCGCCGAGATGATCAAAGAACGCCGCGCCGCCAATGAGATCGAGGAATTGATGGAGAACGTCAACCAGATGGTCATTGACGACAAGAAGGACGACGCTCTGAAGGCTATCGACGAAAGGCTCGAAAAAGAAGAGGACATGAACAACAAGATCGAACTGACGAGCGTGAAGGCTGAGATCCAGGTCCTCTTCGACGATATTGAAGGCGCCAAGGAAAACTTCAACAAATGCATTGAAATGTGCGGCAATGAAGAAGCCACGGAACAGTTCAAGACTCGCCTCAACGAGCTCGATCCCTTCAACAAGACCGTGACGCAGTCCCAGCTCTTATCTCTGCGCGGCGATCCGAAAGGAATGATCGAAGCCATCGACAAAGCCATCGAGCAGTACAACCCCGATCCCGCTTCTCTACAGAAAGCCCTCTTCATGCAGGCCCAGGCCTACATGGAAGCCGGCGATCAGGCCAAGGCCGAGGAAACCATCAGAAAGACCATTGAGGCCGCTCCCGAGACCGACCTGGCCCAGATGCTTTCGGAGCAGATCAAGAGAATGGAACAGATGAAAGCTGCTCAGGAAAAAATGATGCAGGAGCGCAAAGCCCAAGCGGAAAAAACTGAAGAAGCCGGCGAATAATAATGACCGCTCCGAGGAAAATAACCCTTCCTCTCACCAAAGAGATCGCAAGAGACCTTAGAGCCGGAGAGTATGTCCTACTCTCCGGCACTCTTTACACAGCAAGAGACGCCGCTCACAAGAGGCTCGTTGAAGCCTTGGAGAGAGGCGAAGATCTTCCCTTCCCCGCGGAGGGCGCGACCATCTATTACACCGGACCTACGCCGGCTCCCGAGGGATCCGTCATCGGCTCCGCCGGCCCCACCACCGCCTACCGTATGGATCCTTACGTTGAGCCCTTGCTCAAAGCGGGAGTTCTCGGCATGATCGGCAAAGGCGCCAGAAAAGGCGACGTTCCCGAGCTTATCAAGAAATACCAGGCCGTCTATTTCGCCGCGCCCGGCGGCTGCGGCGCGCTTTTAGGCAAATGCATCAAGGAATGTGAAATAATCGCCTACCCTGACCTTGGCACGGAAGCCGTAAGGAAACTCAAAGTTGAGGATTTCCCGGTCTTCGTCGCCCAGGACAGTTTCGGCAACAGCATCTATTAAACTTTAATTAACGACCAACATGAAAAGAAGCATTGTTTTAACTTTATTCGCGGCGCTCTTTGCGATCAGCTCATTTTGCGACGAGTGTATTTCCGAACCTTTTTCTTTCCGCAGCAAAAGCGACATGGATCAGGCGGTGACTTTGAAAGCCACCGATCCTATCTATTACAGCGAAAATCTGGCCTCCGGCGAACCGGAATATGTTTCCATCGAGGTGCAGGATCTGGACAATCCCGTGTATAAAGAGATCCTTATGACGCTGGATGCGCCCTTTGCTGACGGCGTTTTCTTCTGGGATTACTATGCCTCGGAATACCGAAACCTGCCCGCAGGCCACACCTACCTTATTACGGAAACTATAAAGACCGACGCGGAAACGAAAATTTACAGCCATACCATCAAGATCTTGCCCGAACCTCTGGCCCTGCTGCTCTTCGGCGTACTGGGCTTCCTTTTTCTCAGGAAGCGTGCGAAAGCTCTCGCCGCGGCCCTAGTTGCCATAACGGTCTTTGCTTCCGCCGGCGCCAGGGCTGACGGCTGCGTACAGTCGGTCACGGCCGGACAGTTCTTCCCCTTCGAGAGGATGGTCATCATCAACTACGTCCTTGATTCTGACGAGAACGACGAGTTCACCGTGGACTTCTTCTGCACCACCGACGAAGGCGCGACCTTCTACAAGCTTTCGGAATACGGAGCACTTTCGGGAGAAGGCGAATACGGCACGGCGCAAGGCAACGGAGCCCACACGATCTACTGGACGCCGGGCGAAGCCTTCGACAATATCTACTCTGGCAGTATGAGGATCAAAGTTGCGGGCGAAGTCGTTCCGCCTCCTCCCAAGACTTTCATGACCGTTGATCTTTCCGACGGCTCCGTCAGCTACTCTCCCGAACCTCCCGCAAGCTGGACGGCAGAATACAAGACGACGAAACTCGCCCTGAGGCGCATCGAGCCGGGCACCTTTTTGATGGGCAGCCCCGAAGATTTCGACATGAGGGGAGACACTGACCTCGCCCAGCACGAAGTCACGCTCACCAAGCCGTATTATATCGGAGTCTTTGAAGTGACGCAGGCCCAGTATGA
>JAFZXZ010000020.1 GCA_017616555.1 bacterium
AGCGCTTCAAGCCCTACATCGGCTTCGGCCTTGCGGTCTCGGCGCTTCTGATGTTCGTGGCCAGGCCGATCTCCGTTTTCCTCTGCCTGCACTTTTTCAAGATGCCTGTGAAGGACAAGGTTTTCGTTTCCTGGGTGGGCTTGAGAGGCGCGGTGCCTATTGTCTTCGCAACCTATCCGCTTGTCGCCTTCGGCGTGCACGATCCGATGGCGCGGGCGCTTTTCTTCATAGTCTGCTGTATTTCCTTCTCTTCGGTGCTGTTCCAAGGCTCAAGCTTAGTCTGGGCCGGAAAGCTTCTGGGCGTTACGATACCCGAGGACAAGAGCAAGACCAGCGATTTCGGATTGGAGGTATCTGATTCCTTCCAGTCGAACCTTGACAGTTTCGCTGTGCGTCCGGGCGACCAGTGCATCAACCGGTCCTTGCTTTCCATGTCGTTTCCCAAGTCCTGCCTTGTCATGGGCATAAAAAGAGGGAGCGACTTCATCACGCCCAACGGATCGACCATAATAGAGGAGGGCGACGAGCTTCTTATCATGGCTGCCAGCGAGGAGAAGATGGCGCAGATGAAGATGCTCCTGCACGGCGTCAGGGATGGGCAGTAAATTGCCATAATTCAAAGCTTCTGCTAAAATCACGTAAAAATAAATTAAGGATAAGTATGAGATCAGTTGAGGAACAGATGGCGATCTTAGAAAGAGGCGCCATGACCATTACGGAAAGGGATGAGCTTAAAACGAAACTCGCCAAGGGAAAACCCCTGACGGTGAAACTGGGCGTTGACCCGACGGCCGCCGACCTGCACTTGGGATTTACGGTCGTACTTAGGAAACTCAGGCAGTTCCAGGACCTCGGCCACCAGGCCGTTCTCCTGATAGGCTCCTTCACGGCCCAGGTCGGCGACCCGACCGGCCGCGACAAAACGCGTCCGCAGATCACAGAGGAGCAGGTCCTGAAGAACGCCGAGCACTACCTCGAGCAGGCCTCCCGCATCCTTGACCGCGACAAGCTTATCGTCCGCTACAACGGCGAGTGGTTCTCGAAGATGACTTTCAAGGAAGTCATTGCTCTCTTAGCGAAATCGACGCTCGCGAGAACTTTGGAACGCGACGACTTCCAGAAGCGCTTCAAAGAGAATCTTCCCATCCATATGCACGAATTCGTCTATCCTTTGATGCAGGGCTACGACTCGGTCGTTCTGAAGGCGGACGTGGAGCTGGGCGGCAACGACCAGACTTTCAACCTTATGGTCGGCCGCGACCTGCAGAGAGAGGAAGGGCAGGAGCCTCAGGTCTGCCTGACTATGCCGCTTCTGGAAGGCCTCGACGGCGTCAGGAAGATGTCGAAATCTTACGGCAACTACGTAGCCATCGCCGATCCTCCCAACGAGAAAGTCGGCAAACTGATGTCCGTCAACGACGAGCTGATGTTCAAGTATCTCGAGCTTCTGACCGACATCCCGATGGAACAGATCGCGGAATGGAAGAAGGGCGTCAAGGACGGCACGGTCCATCCCATGACGGTCAAGAAAGCCATGGCGCACGCCATCACGGAGATCTACGACGGCAAGGAAGCCGCGGACGCCGCCATCGCCAATTTTGAAAATGTTTTTTCCAACAAAGAGATCCCGGACGACATTCCGGAATACAAATTGAAAGAGGGCGGAGTTCCCGAGCTCGATTTATTGGAACTCTTGGTGGAGAACAAACTGGCCGCGACAAAGAGCGAGGCCAGGAGAGTCATCCAACAGGGCGGAGTCTCCTGCGACGGCGAGAAAGTAACGGGCTTCAACCTTACTATGCCGAAAGCCGACAGCTTCATCCTGAAAGTCGGCAAGAGAAAATTCTTGAAAGTCATTCGTTAAACTAATAGGGAGCACAAAATGAGAGTAGCAGTAATCGGTACCGGATACGTCGGCTTAGTGGCCGCTACTTGTTTCGCCGACAGCGGCAACACCGTCATCACTGTCGACAAGATCGAAGCGAAGATCAAGAAGCTTTTGAACGGGGAGATCCCCATTTTCGAACCGGGCCTGGAGGAGATGGTCAAACGAAACCTGGCCGCCAAGCGTCTCATTCCCACGACCGACATGCGCTATGCCATCGAGAATTCCGACGTCATCTTCTCGGCGGTGGGAACTCCTACAGGCGCCGACGGCAAAGCGGATCTATCCGCTGTCTGGGCGGTCATGAAAGAGATCGCGCCCTACTTCAACGGCTATAAGATCGTCGTCAACAAGAGCACGGTCCCGGTAGGAACGGCCGCGAAGGTCAAGGAAGTGCTTTCGCAAGGCACTACGCAGCCTTTCGACGTCGTCTCGAACCCTGAGTTTTTAAAGGAAGGCGCTGCCCTGGATGATTTCCTAAAGCCCGAGCGCGTCGTCATCGGCACGACTTCTCCTGAAGCGGCCGAAAAGATGAAACTTCTCTATGATCCTTTCACCAAGTCCGGCGCCGACATTCTCGTCATGGACAACAAGTCCGCCGAGATGTGCAAATACGCTTCTAACGCCATGCTCGCGACAAGGATCTCCTTCATGAACGAGATCGCCAACATCTGTTCGAAAGTTGGCGCGGACGTTACGAAGGTCAGGATCGCCATGGGGCTCGACTCCCGCATCGGTCGCCGCTTTTTGTATTCCGGCATCGGCTACGGCGGCTCCTGCTTCCCGAAAGATGTGAAGGCTTTGGCTGCGACAGCCAGGGAGAACGGCTACGAGCCGATCATGATAGACGCCATCGAAAAGGTCAACGCCAAGCAGAAAGAACTGCTCTTCGAGCTCGCCAAGGAACATTTCAAAGGCGACCTGAAAGGCAAGACGATCGCCATGTGGGGTCTTGCTTTCAAGCCGCAGACCGACGATATGCGCGATGCTCCTTCCCGAGTGATCATAAAGCTTCTATTGGAAGCCGGCGCCAAGGTGAAAGGCTACGACCCGGTCGCCAAGGAGACCGCCAAAGCGGTCTTCGGCGATTCGATCACTTACTGCGAGGAAGCATACGAAACTTTGGAAGGCTGCGACGCCCTGATGCTCGTCACGGAATGGAACGAATTCAGAGTTCCCGATTTCCCGAAGATCAAATCTCTGCTCAAGACTCCTGTGATCTTCGACGGCCGCAACCAGTATTCTCCTTCCGAGATGAAGGAACTGGGCTTCACGTACTACAGCATAGGACGTCCGACTGTCAAGTAAAATGGCCGTTTCCTCTGATGAGCCTATCAGCGTAATTGAGACTGCTCCGGGCTACAAGGATGCTCCCAAGGCGACCGGAGTCTATCTTATGTACGACGAAAAAGGCGTCGTCATCTACGTCGGGAAAGCCAACAATCTGAAGCTCAGGATGCAGCAGTACTTCCGTCCGGGAGGGGACGGAAGAAGAAGCGTGCCGTTCCTTGTTGAGAAGGTGAGGAAAATAGAGTTCCGCATCACCGGCAACGAAGCGAAGGCCTTCCTCTTGGAGGACGAGCTCATCAAGAAATTTTTGCCGCGCTACAACGTTATGGGGCGCGACGACAAGAGCTATCCTTCGCTGGAGCTGACTGTCCTGGAGCCATATCCCAGGCTTATCCCGGCCCACCGCCATTTAAAAAAAGGCAGCCGCTACTTCGGACCTTTCATAGTGGGCGTTTCCGCCGACGAGCTTTTAAGACGCTACCGCGACCGCTTCAAGCTTAGGCGCTGCACTGTCAATCAGATGAAGAAAGGCAAGCCCTGCCTCTACTATCAGATCGACCGCTGCTGCGCTCCCTGCACAGGCAACGTCAGCGAGGAAGAGTACGCCGCGTACGTTGATAAGATCACATCATCTTTGAGGCGTTACGAACGCATCCAGGTGAAAACTGAAGAGGAATGATGGAACGCGAAATTTTAGTTGCCAAGGAAGCGGGTTTCTGCGCGGGCGTTAAGCGCGCGGTGCAGCTTGCCAACGACTCCCTTGAGAAGGAGCCTGGAAAACAGCTTTGCTCCCTCGGCCCTCTGATCCACAATCCTTCCGTCATCGAAGCGCTGGAAAAAAAGGGGATGAAGGTCCTCTCCTCCTCTTTGGACGAAAACGCTATTAACGAACTTCCTGAGAACGTCAAGCTTCTCGTCAGAGCGCACGGAGTTTCCAAAGAGCAATACGCCGTATTGAAAAATCATGACCTTGATATCCTGGACGGCACTTGTCCGCACGTCATAGCAATAAGAAGAATAATCGAGCGCGCCGCAAAAGCAGGGGAGCCGGTCGTCATTTTAGGCGACAAAGGCCATGCGGAAGTGACGGGCTTGATGAGCTTCGCCAAAGAGGGGACAGTCGTCAGCAATGTTCATGAAGCTGCCGAT
>JAFZXZ010000021.1 GCA_017616555.1 bacterium
AAAAAAGTTTTCATGCGCGTTCCTTAAGCGGATTTTTACCTTTACTTAACCTTGTATTATAACAAAAATGGGAATCCGCATAAAGACTGGCATTTGGCTTTCTCGTTGCTTTTTTCGGGAAATTTTAATAAACTTTCTCGAATTTCGGGGATTTTTTCCCTAAATCGTGTAAGGAGGACATAAAAACATATGCTGCAAGGTCGTCAGGACATCAAAAAAGTTTTGATTATCGGTTCCGGCCCCATCATTATCGGCCAAGCCTGCGAATTTGACTATTCCGGCACGCAAGCCTGCAAAGCCCTGAGATCACTTGGTTACGAGATCGTCCTGGTGAACTCCAATCCCGCCACCATCATGACCGACCCCAATATGGCCGATCACACCTACATCGAGCCCTTGAACGTCGAGTCCTTGGAAAAGATCATCGCCAAGGAGCGCCCTGACGCGCTGCTTCCGAACCTGGGCGGGCAGATGGCCCTGAACCTTTCCGCCGACCTGGCCGAGAAAGGCATCCTGGCGAAATACAACGTGCAGATAATAGGCGTCAAGCTTGACGCCATCAAGAAGGGCGAAGACAGACAAACCTTCAAGGACACGATGGAATCTATCGGCGTCGAATGCGCAAGATCCGCCATCGCCAGAAGCTACGAGGAAGCCGAAAAAGTTCTTGAGACCATCAAGCTTCCGGTCGTCATCCGCCCGGCCTACACGATGGGCGGCACCGGCGGCGGCCTCGTTTACAACATGGAAGAGTTCAAGACGATCGCCCAGCGCGGCCTTAATGAAAGCTTGGTCCATGAGATCCTCATAGAGGAATGTCTGGCCGGCTGGGAAGAGCTGGAACTGGAGATCATCAGGGACTCCAAAGGCCAGAAGATCACAGTCTGCTTCATCGAGAACGTTGACCCCATGGGCGTGCACACCGGCGACTCTTACTGCACGGCGCCGATGATGACGGTCCCCGAGAGCTTGCAGAAACGTTTGCAGAAATATTCCTACGACATCGTGGACGCCATCGAAGTGATAGGCGGCACGAACGTCCAGTTCGCCCACGACCCGGTAACGGACCGCGTGGTCGTCATCGAGATCAACCCGAGGACTTCCCGCTCCTCCGCCCTGGCTTCCAAAGCGACGGGCTTCCCCATCGCCTTCATCTCCGCCTACCTTGCGGCCGGCATAACGCTGGACCAGCTCCCCTACTGGAAGGAAGGTACCCTCGACAAGTACGTTCCCTCCGGCGACTATGTGGTCGTAAAGTTCGCGCGCTGGGCCTTCGAGAAATTCCACGGCTCCTACGACAAGCTGGGAACGCAGATGCGCGCCGTCGGCGAAGTGATGTCTATCGGCAAAAATTACAAGGAAGCTTTCCAGAAAGCCATCCGCTCCCTCGAGAACAAATGCTACGGCTTAGGTTTCTATAAGGGCTACGACAAGTGGACGAAGGAAGCCTTGGTCGAAGCGGTCAGGACGCCCTGCTCCACACGCCAGTTCATGCTCTATGAAGCGACCAGGAAAGGCGCGACCGTTGACGAACTCTACGAAGCCACCAAGATCAACAAATGGTTCCTCACGCAGATGAAGGAACTGGTCAATTTGGAAGAAGAGATATTAAAGAGCAAAGGCTCGCTTCCTCCCAAAGACCTCCTCGTCCAGGCTAAGAAGGACGGCTTCTCCGACCGCTACCTTGCGCAGATCTTAGGCATCACGGAAACGGAAGTAAGGGAAGCCAGGGAAGCCGACGGCATGGAGGAAAGCTGGTTCGCGGTCCCGGTCTCCGGCGTGAAGGACGCCTGCTACTACTACTCCACCTATAATAGGAAGAACGAGACGGAAGTTTCCAGCAAGGACAAGATCATGGTCTTGGGCGGCGGTCCGAACCGCATCGGCCAGGGCATCGAGTTCGACTACTGCTGCGTGCACGCCGCTTTCGCCATTAGGGACGCCGGATTAGAGTCCGTCATGGTCAACTGCAACCCTGAGACCGTCTCCACCGACTATGACACTTCCAACAAGCTTTACTTCGAACCGCTGACCTTAGAAGACGTGCTCGCCATTTACCGCAAGGAAAAACCCGTGGGCGTCATCGTGCAGTTCGGCGGTCAGACTCCCCTCAACTTGGCGCACGATTTGGAAGCCAACGGCGTCAAAGTGCTCGGCACTTCTCCTAAGACGATCGCTTTGGCGGAAGACCGCGAGCTCTTCCACGAAGTCGTGCAGAAATTAGGCATTCCGCAGCCGGAAGCCGGCATGGCGCACAGCGTAGAGGACGCTCTCGCAGCCGCCAAGAGGATCGGCTACCCCTTGATGGTGCGCCCCTCCTTCGTTCTGGGCGGACGCGGCATGGAAGTCGTGCACAACGACGAGATGCTGGTCGAATATATGAACAACGCCCTGCAGGCCGCCGGCGAGAACGTCATCCTTATCGACAAGTTCCTTGAGAACGCTACCGAGACGGAAGCCGACGCCATCTGCGACGGCAAGGAAGCGTTCGTCCCCGCCATCATGGAGCACATCGAGCAGGCCGGCATCCACTCCGGCGACTCCGCCTGCTTCATCCCGCCCGTCACCATTCCGAAAAAGCACATCGAGACGATCGAGCGCTACACGAAGGAACTGGCGCTGGAGATGCACGTGGTCGGACTTATGAACGTCCAGTACGCGATCTGCAACGACGTCGTCTATATCCTGGAAGCGAACCCCAGGGCCTCCCGCACCGTGCCGCTGGTCAGTAAGGTCTGCTCCATCCCGATGGCGAGGA
This sequence comes from bacterium, assembly GCA_017616555.1. Lineage (GTDB taxonomy): Bacteria > Auribacterota > UBA3054 > UBA3054 > UBA3054 > UBA3054. The sequence continues at coordinate 2,759 of JAFZXZ010000021.1, forward strand.
TCGCGACTCAAGTCATGCTCGGCAAGACGCTGAAGGAACTCGGCATCACGAAGAAGGCTATCCCGCACTACGGCGTCAAGGAAGCTGTCTTCCCCTTCAACATGTTCCCGGAAGTTGACCCCGTGCTCGGACCCGAGATGCGGAGTACCGGCGAAGTATTGGGCATCTCCACTTCCCCCGGCCTCGCCTACTTCAAGTCCCAGGTCGCGGCCAACCAGAAGCTGCCGACGGAAGGCACCGTGCTCATGACGGTCGCCGACCACGACGAGATGCTGCTTGAGACCGCCACGCTCTTCAAGGAACTTGGCTTCAAGATCCTTGCGACCAAGGGCACCTGCGCCTACCTAAACGAAAACGGCATCAACGCGGAAGTCGTATTGAAACGCCTGGAAGGCAGACCGAACCTGGTGGACGCCATAACGAACGGAGAAATAAACCTCATCGTCAACACGCCGATAGGCTGCCGCTCCAAAGACGACGACTCCTACATCAGGAAGACCGCCATCAAGTACAAGGTCCCCTACATCACCACCATGGCGGCCGCCCACAACGCGGCGCTCGGCATCAAAGCCTTCCTGCACGGCTCCGCTCCTCTTAAGAGCATCCAGGAATACCACGCCGACATCAAGTAAAATAAAAAGGCAAAAACAAAAAAGCCTCCGCCAAGCGGAGGCTTTTTTTATTCCGGCAATTTGTCCGTCACTTTTATTCCCAGTATTCTTTCAGCGTTCCGATAGAAGATCTTTTCCTGACCCCGCTCGTCGGGGCAGATCTTTTTCACGAACTCAATGTGCTCTCTTTGCACGCCCCAGGGGCAGTCGGTCGCGAAGAGGATATTGTCGGCGCCATGCTTTGAAACGATCTTCTGTCCCAGCTCGATTGGGCAGAACCTGGCAGAGCAGCTCGTGTCTATCATGACGTCGCATCCGCACAGCTCATTGAAAAATTCTTCGCACTTCAGCCATCCTCCCATGTGCGCTATGACCATCACAAGCTTTGGAAAACTTTTCCTTATGCTTTTGAAGCGGTGAGGATCGGCGAAGTCCTGCCCCATGAAAGCCACGTCGCTTCCGGAGTGGAAGAGCAGAGGCAGCCCGGTCTCCTGCCAGGCGTCGTATATGGGATACCAGCTTTTTTCATCAACGGGAAGATTCTGATAAAAAGGATGAAGCTTCAATCCGAGCAATCCCGCGTCCAATATTTTTTGCACCTTGCCAACAGGATCTTGATCCATGGGATGAATGGAAGCGAAAGGAAAAATGTGTTCGCTCTTTATTTGTTTCGACCAAGAGAGTATCGCGTCGAACTGAGTCGGCTTCGTCGCGATCGACGCGATGACGCTTGCGTTGACGTCTCCTTCTTTCATCGCGCGAAGAAGGTCGCCAACCGTTCCGTCGGTATGCGGCCTGACGTCTCCGCTAACAGACGCGATCGATCCAATCGCTCTTGGCGCCAAGGAATCCGTGAACGCGTGGGTATGAAAATCAAAGTGTTTCATGATGCGGCGATTCTAACAGAAAAAAATTTTGCAGTCAACGCTGACACTAATTGATTTTTAAAAATACATGTGGTAGAATTTATATAGATTAAGTGAATTATCCGCTATTCATGTTTGAAGTGATGAATGTGAAGTGATGGAAATGCTAGGAAAAATAACGGGTTTCGCTTGGTTGATGGAGTGGAAAGAAAACAACAGATCATAAGTGATCTGTCAGAACATAGAAAAAACTCAAACAAAAAATAGTTGTCTAGTGACAGCTTTTTATTCAACCAAACATAAGGAGAAACACTATGCCTACTGCTAAGAAACCCGCTGCGAAACCGGCTGCCAAGAAAGCCCCGGCTAAGAAAGCTGCCCCGGCCAAAAAGCCCGCTGTGAAGAAAGCTGCTCCGGCCAAGAAAGCCGCCCCGGCCAAAAAGCCCGCCGCCAAGAAGCCCGCTCCTGCCAAGAAGCCCGCTGTGAAGAAAGCTGCTCCGGCTAAGAAAGCCCCGGCCAAGAAGGCCCCTGCCAAGAAAGCCGCTCCGGCCAAGAAGCCCGCTGCTAAGAAGCCCGCTGCCAAAAAGGCCCCGGCCAAAAAGCCCGCTGCCAAGAAGCCGGCCGCCAAGAAGTAATTAAAAACTTCTTGCAATAAAAAAAGCGCCCCCTCGCAAGAGGAGGCGCTTTTTTTATCCGCTCGTTTTAATTCATTCAGCGAGGTCGAAGAAAAGCAGACCGAGCGCGATTCCGAAGAGCGGGATCTCGCTTAGCTTGATGTGCTCGCCGGTCTGGTGCGCGGAGCCGTCGTCGTCCTGGCTGTAGCCGAGGGAGGGAATGCCGGCGGCGAGAAGCTGCTTGCAGACGGTCGTGCCGTTCATGCCGAAGAGCACGGCGTCCTTGCCGGTCAATTCCTTCGTAGCTTTCATGGCGGCTTTGCAAAGCCTGCCTTCCGGATCGATCTCGAAAGCTGTCATGTGGTCCGGCATCTCAACGGAGTACGAAGTGCCGGGATATTTTTTGCAAGCTGCTTTGGCAAGACTGTCGGTCCACTCCTTGATCTCTTGGAGATTCCTCTGCGGAGTGTAGCGGATGTCCATCCTGACTTTCGTTTCCTTCGGAATGATGTTGTAAGCGCTGCCGGCTTCAAGGCCAGATACGGTGAAGGTCGTGGGGCTGAAGTTAGGCTGGTCTTTTTCCTTGAGGAAGCCGATCTTTTCCGTGTAGCTTTCCCTTACGGAGTTGAGGAAAGCGACGGCGGGCCAGATGGAGTTCACGCCGTGGTCAGGATAAGCGGCGTGGCCGGCTTTGCCGTGGAATGTGTACTGGAATCTGAGAAGTCCCTTCTCGCCGTAGGAAAGTTTATAGATGCCTGAGCCGGTGTCGGGCACGACGGCGTAGTCGGCTTTTATCTTTCCCGTTTCAGTCAGCCAGACCAACCCGTCGGTGGAGCCGACTTCCTCGTCGGCTACGGAGGCGAAAAAGAAAGTGCCTTTGAATTTGCCTTCATATTGCTTCAAGAATTTGGCGAGCAGGAAAGCGGAGACCATAGGTCCCTTGTCGTCGCCCACGCCTCTGCCGTAGGCTGTGTCTCCCTCTATCTTGACGGTGAAGGGATCGTGATCCCAGTCGGGATTGACAGGCACGACGTCGGCGTGGCAGGGAACGAAAAGAACAGGATGTCCCTCCCCTACTTTTGCGATGAGGTTGGTGCGCTTGGGAGTTTTCTCAAACGTTTCGTAAGGAATATTCAGTTCGTCGAAATATTTTTTCAGCACGTCGGCCACGAGGTATTCGTTGCCGGGAGGGTTGACGGTGTTCTTGGAAACGAGTTCTTTTAAGAGCTCTATTCCTTCCTCTTCATGTTCCTTGAAGAATTTTTCCAGTTCCGCTTTCCAGTTCATTCTTCTTCTCCCGCGTTCTCGACCATCTGAGCGGCCTTCGCGCGCAGGGCCTGCTGCTTCAAGGATTCGAAGCTGCCCGGGTTCTCTTTCACAACGTCGTAGTGATTTTCGGTAAGGTCTATACTGCGGCCGGAGTCGGTCGTAACGTTCATGTCGAGCTGGCTGGGCGCCTGCATGATAACCTGGAATTTCCTGGGGCCGTATTCAAAAGGTTCGTCGGAGTTGTAGAACTGAGCCTGCTGTTGCTGCTGCTTGGGATCGATGCCCTGGGCTTTCAGGGCTTCTTCCTTGGCTTTCTGCTGGATCTTCATCTGATATTCTTCCTCGATGGCTCTGCGGCGCTCCTTAAGCGCTTCGGGAACGGCGCCGTTCTCCTGCTGAGTCATCTTGCCGCTTTCGTCATAGAAGCGCCAGACGCCGTAGGGAGTGTTGTTGAACAAAAGACCCTGGGAAGTCATGCGCTCGTCCTCGTCGTAAGCGGACACGATCTGAGATCCGGTCATCTTGCCGTGCACCACTTCGAATTCCGTCTTGGTCTTGATGTCGTCGCGGTCCTCGTCGTAGTAGGTCTCCTCTCTCTGACCGAGCAGGACGCCCGCCTTGTAAGTCGCGATGGTCGTCTTGCCTTTTTCGTCAAAGCGCCATTCGCCGTCTTTCTCGTCGTCTTTGAAGCGGCCGTACCAAAGCTTGTTGCCTTTCGCGTCATAGTAGGCTCTCTTGCCTACGCGTTTGCCTTCCTTGAAATCGCCTTCCGTCTCAAGGACGCCGTTGGTGTGCCAGTAAGTCCAGGTGCCTTTGGCGAGGCCGTCACTGAATTTGCCTTCCGCCTTCTTGACGCCGGCAGGATAAAAGAAGTGCCAGCGGCCGTCCTGCTTTCCTTCGTCATAAGGGCCGTAGGATTCCACCTTGCCGTTGCTGAAAAAGTTGGTCCAGACTTTGGCGCGATATCCTTCCTTGAAGTAGCCGCAGCTTTTCAGAAAGCCGTTGGGATAGAAGTACTGCCAGTAGCCGTGGGGTATCTGGCCCGCTTCGCCCTTTACGACGGTGTAGCCGGCGTACTGCAGGTTGCCGTTCGGATAGTAGTCGGTCTTGAGCACGGGCTCGTCGGCGGCGAAGAGCGAAGACGCGATCGCCAAGGATAAAATAAGCGCGAAGACTTTTTTCATATTCGATCCTTTGATTTATATTTGTTAGGAAAGCGTGGCTGTCGCTCTCAAGTATGCTTCGATGAAGAGGTCTATTTCGCCGTCAAGGACGGCGCCGGTGTTGCTGGTCTCAACGTCGGTGCGCAAGTCTTTCACCATATTGTAGGGATGCAGAACGTAGGATCTGATCTGGCTCCCCCATTCGATCTTCTGCTTGTTGGCGTAGGCGGTGTTCTGCTTGGAGAGGCGTTCGTTCATCTCCAGCTGATAGAGTTTCGCTTTCAGCATCTTCATCGCCTCGGCTTTGTTCTTGAACTGCGAGCGTTCGTTCTGGCAGGATACGACGATCCCTGTCGGAATGTGCGTGATCCTGATGGCGGACTCCGTCTTGTTGACGTGCTGGCCGCCGGCGCCGGAAGAGCGGTAGGTGTCGATTCTAAGATCCTTCTCGTCGATCACGATGTCGATGTCGTCGTCCACTTCCGGAGTGACGTCGATGGAAGCAAACGATGTCTGCCTTCTCTGGTTGGCGTCGAAGGGAGAGATGCGCACAAGGCGGTGCACGCCGATCTCGGACTTAAGGTAGCCGTAGGCGTACTCGCCGGCAATGTGCAGCGTCACGGACTTGAAGCCGGCTTCTTCGCCGTCGAGGAAGTCCTGGATCTTGCACTTGAAGCCGTGACGCTCGGCCCAGCGCTCGTACATTCGTTTCAGCATGGAGCACCAGTCGCAGGCTTCCGTGCCGCCGGCGCCGGAGTGGATCGTAAGGTAGGCGTTGTTGTGGTCGGTCTCGCCGTTCAGGGTCTGGTGGAACTCGAATTCGTCGTAGCCGGTTTGCAGCTTCGCAAGCTCGGCCTTCAGATCATCGGCTAAGGATTCGTCTTTCTCGGCGTCGGCGAGCTGCAGGAATTCTTCCGTCTCGACCATCAGCTTCTCAAGGGAGCGCGCTTCCGTAGTCACTCGCTTTAAGGAGTCCTGTTCCTGAAGGAGCGTCCTGGCTTTCTCAGGGTCATTCCAGAGATCCTGGGCGGAAGTCAGTTCGGAAAGCTCGGCAAGGCGCTTCTCCTTGTTGTCCAGATCAAGTCCCGCGAAAAGATGCGTAAGGCGGTCGCGGATCTCCGCCAGTTGGTTTTTCTCTATATCGTACATACCTTGATTATATCATATTGCTTCGTACCAAATAAGGCCAAAAACTGACAAACGCAAAGCAAAAGTTGTAGGGTTTTGCAAAAAGCTTGCCATAGAGGGCAGCTTTTGCAACAATGGGCCATGATCACGCCATTTTTGTTCATCCTGACGGGGACGCTTTCCGGCATGCTCATGTCGGAACTTGCCTCCCCCATTCCCTTGTGGCTGCTTCTTGCCTTGACCTTCCTCTTTTTTCTTGCAAGTTATTTTGTCCTTCGGCAAAAAAAGAGATTCAATCAATGCATGGTCATCTATCTGGGAGGGATCGCGGGCGGGCTTGTCAACTATCGGGCAGTGGACAGACTGGCGAACCGCAACACGGAGGAAAAGATCATGCGCTGCGAATTGCTGCATGACGCTTCCTGGCACGGCGGCGAGGAGGGAAGAAAATTCTACTCCAGGCTGGAAGTTGAAACGGGAGAGGAAAAACTTCTGCTCTCGCTCTACTCCGCGAAGCAAATAGACCTGAAAACCGGCGCAAAAATAGAAGCGAAAGTGAAGCTCCGCCCTTTTAAAGGCAAGGACGCTCCCGGCTGTTTCGACAGGAAGAGCTATTACGCCAGGCGCAACATCTATCGCGAAGGAACGATAAAAGGAAAATACATAACCGTTGACAGAAGCGCTGCGGAAAAAACTTCCCTTATGAGAAGGCTGCACGAAAAGGCTTATTTTGCCCTGCAAAGCGAAAAGTATCCCAACGCCGCCCTGCTTTTGAGGCTGATGCTTTTGGGCAGCGACGAATCTCTGCCCTCATCTTTGGAGAAAGGCTTGAGGAAGAGCGGCGTGGCACACATCCTCGCGGTCTCGGGACTGCACATCGGGCTTATCAGCGGAGTCTGGCTTATGCTGCTTCGGGCTTTCGGTGTTTCCAGGCTCGCTTTAGACCTCCCCCTTCTGCCCTTCCTCTGGTTTTATGTGCTCTTTTTGGGCGACCGTCCTTCCGTTCTCAGGGCGGTCATTCTTATGACTTTGATCGTGCTTGGCAGAGTCTTCAACAAGGCGACGCTCTCCCTTCACTTCCTTGCTGTGGCGGCCTGGCTCTACGCGATCATTTCGCCGAAACAGATCTTCTCCTATTCCTCGCTGCTCTCCTTTTCGGCGACCGCGGCGCTGCTCATACTGCTTCCCGCTATAGCCGCGAAACTGGAGGAAAAAAGAGAAGGGCTTAGCTTTTCTAAAAAAGCCAAGCTTTTCATCAAAGAGTATTTCGTTCAAAGTCTGAAGATTACTTTCTGCGTGACCATCTTCACGCTTCCCGTTATCCTTGCCATGCTGCATATGGTGACGCCTTTGGGATTTCTGATGAACATGATCATAATCCCCTTGTGCGCCATCCTTCTTTCCGCCGGGTTCTGGCGCCTTGCCGTCTTCTACGTTTTGCCAACATCGCTCTCCTCCCTCTTCTACGACCAGGCGCTTTGCGTTTGGGAAAGGTTCATGCCGCTCGTCGCTTCTCTAGGCGATTCGCCGTACCTTACGCTGAACGTTCCCCCCTTCTCCCTAACGACAGTTTTCGCCTATTATCTCGCCATCGGCTTTTTCGCGCTGCACACCAAAACGCAGATCAGATCTTACAGGGACGCCTTCCTCTGTTTGCTCCTATTCTTGTGCTTCAGAGCGTTCAAGCCGCCCGTCTTTGACGACGCTCTCAAGATAACGGCCCTCGACGTCGGCCAGGGCGACTGCTTCGTGATGCGCTCCGACTTGGGCCCGCTCTTTGTCATGGACTGCGGACGCTCAATGGGCAGTTCCAGCAAGGGCGAAACGGTCGTCGTCCCCTACCTCCGCAATCTGGGCGTGCAGAAGATCGACTGCCTCTACATCTCGCACTATGACGACGACCATATGGGGGGCGCCAGGGACATAATCAGCGAGATCAGGACAAAAACGATCGTCGCCCCGCCGTACCTGCATTCTGAAACGAACGGCTGGGAGCTGATGCGTCTGGCACAAAAGTTAGGCGTAAGGTGGGTTACCCTGACAAAAGGCTGCAAATTCGGCAATTCCCTGGCGCTCTGGCCTCCAAACGACCCCCTTCCCCTCACCAGCAATTCCCGCTCCCTGGTCCTCCTGACGCCCTTTAAGGGGTGCTGCCTTATGTGGACTGGCGACCTGCCTAAAACCTGCGAATTTGACCTTCTGAGGGGCCTGGAGGGCGGTCTCCCGCCCGTGGCCGTCTATAAGATCCCCCATCACGGCTCAAGTTCGGCCGGAAGCGACTGGTTTTTGGCGAAACTGAGGCCTAAAATATCGCTCCTTTCCGTCGGTCCAAACCCCTATGGCCATCCGCACAAGAGACTTATGGAAAAATATGCGCGTTTCGGCTACAAGGTCTTGAGGACGGATGAGCTTGGAACTTACACGCTTATCCTGAGGGAGACTGGCAAAACGCCTCAAAATTGACAGCAAGGGGGCAAAAAGGTATCATATGGGTTGTGTGTTCAATCCTCTAAAACCCTAAAAAACGCGAGTGATTTATGAGTACTTCTCATGTGTTCGGAAGAGATTATCGTCATATCCCCCAAGCCCCAATCGGTATAATCGCCACCCCGGGAGGACGGGAACTCGCGGAATCCATCGACAAGGAACTTATCAACGAGCGCCTCGCGCTGCTGGAAGAATATCCCCCCTATGAAAGTTTCCCCGGTTTTCTGAGAGACACTTTCATCATCCCCTCCGACAACCCGCGTTTCCAAAACGGCGAAGGCAAAGCCGTAATAGACCTTTCCGTCAGGGGCCTCGACCTCTTCTTCATCACCGACATCGGCAACTGGGGCATGAAGTACAACCGCAACGGCGAGACCGTTTCCATGGCTCCGGACGAACACTTCCAGGATCTTAAGCGCCTGGTCGCCGCGGCCCGCGGCATGGGACACCGCTGCAACGTCATTATGCCGATGCTCTACGAGAGCAGGCAGCACCGCATCTCCGGAAGAGAATCCCTTGACTGCGCCATCGCTCTTCAGGAGCTCGTGAATCTCGGCGTCAACAACATCATGACAATAGACGCCCACAACGCGCACGTCCACAACGCCATTCCCTACCACGGCTTCGAGAACCTGCACGCCGCCTACCAGATCATCAAAAAGATGGTCAACACCATCCCCGATTTCCGTATAGGCCCCGACAACCTTATCGTCGTCTCCCCCGACCTCGGCGGCATGTCGCGCTGCCGTTACTTCGCGGAACAGCTGCACACGCATCTCACCGGTTTCTACAAACTGAGAGACCTTTCCAGAGTGGTGGACGGCAAGGCGCCCGTGCTTGAGCACAAGTTCTTAGGCGGCAGCATCGCCGGCAGGGACGCCATCGTAGTTGACGACATGATCGCTTCCGGCGGCTCGGTCATCGAGGTCGCCTACAAACTGAAGGAAGCCGGCGTCAGGAACATTTACGTCGCCTGCACTTTCATGCTCTTCACGAGCGGCGTCGAGAAATTCCAGAAGGCTTACGAGGACGGCGTCATCACGAGGATCTTCGGAACGAACGCGACCTACACCAGACCGGAGCTTTTAGCGGCCCCCTGGTACACGCAGGTGTCTATTTCCAGGCTCGTCTCGCTTTACATCGACCTCTTCAACCGCAACGAGTCGATAGCGAAGCTCCTTGACAATTCCGCCAAGATCAGCAAGCTTCTTGAAACTCACAATCTGCATGCCTAACATAAGCGTTCTTCTCCTTCTCATTTTCTCTTCCTTTCTGCTGAGTTCCTGCTGGAAGGAGAACGTTCCCCCCGCCGATCTTATTACGCCCGACCAGGACACTGCCGAGCTCTACGATCCAATGAATCCCGAGGCTTATGAAGAAGCCAATCCCGAAGACGGCCTCACTCCGGAAGATCCGCTTCCGGAAGTTAAAGGAAACGGCACATCCCTTAGCTCCCCCGCCGTCATAACGGGCGTCTTCACGAGGATGGGCAAAATGGAAGCGGAGAGCGACTTCATCAGCGAGAAACTCGGCAAGGAAGGCGAAGACTGGAAGATCAAAAGCACCTCCGTCAGAAACATGGGAAATAAGACCTGCGAAGAAGTCACAGTTGAGACGAAAGGAAACACTCAAAGCATTTTCTACTTTGACATAACGGAATACGAGAATTCCTGGCAGTAGCGAAATGAAAAGCTTCCATCCCTTCCCCTACGACGAGTTCCAGAAGAAAGCCATCGCGGCAATCGACGGGAACGCTTCCATTTTCGTCTCCGCCCCCACCGGCTCCGGCAAGACCGTCATCGCCGAGCACGTCATAGCGGACGCCATCACGCTCCATCAAAGAGTCGTTTACACAGCGCCCATAAAAGCTTTGAGCAATCAGAAGTACCGCGAATTCGTAAGGCAGTACGGCGAAGCGAACGTCGGCATTTTAACCGGCGACGTGAACATCAACCGCGACGCCCAGATCATCGTCATGACGACGGAGATCTACCGCAACACTCTGCTTGACGAAGGCAGCACGATAAGCGACGTCGCCTGGATCATCTTTGACGAAGTGCATTACCTGGACGACGCGGAGCGCGGCACCGTCTGGGAAGAAGCGATAATCTTCACTCCGAAGCAGACCAGGATACTGGCGCTCTCGGCTACCGTTCCGAATGCCAGGGAACTCTGCGACTGGATGGAGCAGATATTAAACCGCCCGATGGTGCTCGTCGAGGAAACGAAAAGGCCCGTGCCATTGACTTTCGCCTTCCAGGCCCAGAACAGATTCTACACCGACTTCTCAAATTTCAAAGAAGACGCCTACAGGGATCTGAAAAAACCGAGAAGATATTTCCGCGGCAGAAGACCGAAAGATCCAATAACGCCCAACTCTCTTCCGAGACTCATCGAGCGCATAAAAAGTGAGGACGGCTTCCCCTGCCTTTATTTCGCCTTCGGCAGGAAACTGACGGAGGAATTAGCCTACAATTCCCTCCCGAACCTTCAGCTCAGCAAATCTGAAAAAGAAGAAATAGAAAAGCGCTTCAATGAACTCTGCGAAAAATACGCCGTCCAAAACGAGCCCACCATCAAAAAGCTCACTCCGCTCATCAGAAACGGCCTCGCCTACCATCACGCCGGCATGCTTCCCACAACCAAAGAGATCATTGAGCAGCTCTTCAACGAAAAACGCCTTAAGATGATCTTCGCTACAGAGACTTTCGCCTTAGGCCTCAACATGCCGGTAAGGACCGTCATTTTCGACAGTATTAGAAAATACTACCCCGGCGGCTTCGACGTATTGAAGACCAGGGACTTCTTCCAGATGGCCGGCCGCGCCGGCAGAAGAGGCATGGACGACTTCGGCAGAGTTTACCTAAGGATCAATCCAAAGCAGGTAAGAGCCGAACAGGTCAAAAACTGCGTTTACGGCGAAGCCCAGCCAGTCCTCAGCCAGTTCAACGCTTCCTACGCCACGCTACTCAACCTCTACGACAAGCACGGCGAGGACGTCATCAGCATCTACCCGGACACGCTGAATTATTTCCAATCTTCCAAAAGACAGAGAAGACTGGAACGCCAGAAATTTCTCGACCGCCTTCAAGTCCTGAAAAAGACCGGCTGCATCAGAAACGACGCCCTTACCAACAAGGGCCGCTTCGCCTGCTGGTTCTTCGGCTACGAGCTCATCATGTCCGAGCTCTTCATGGAAGGCCTCCTTGACCGCTGGGATCCGGCGGAGTTGGGCTTAGCCCTCGCCACGCTCGTCTATGAAACGAAGCCGGGCTCCCCTCCCATCAGGCATCTTCCCAACCGCCTCGCAAAAGTTTTAAGGGAAGTCACGAAAGCCTACTACCAGATCGAAATAGTGGAAGGTTCCTACCGCATCGAGAATCCCGTAAGAGCCCCGGAACCCAATCTTATGAAAGCAACGGAACTCTGGCTCAAGAACGCCAACTTTCAGGACACCGTCCAGGCTTCCAAAATAGACGAAGGCGAACTCATCCGCTACTTCAGGATGATCATCCAGCTCGCCAGACAACTTGCCATCGCGCCCGGCGTCTCCGACAAAATAAAAAGCACTGCCGAAGACTTGAAACGCCTGATGGACCGCGGCGTAGTTGACGCCGAACGCCAGCTGCGCTCCTAAACTATTTCAAATATATTCCGGCCCAATGGTCGCTTTGCACCAAAGCGCGGTCGAATTCCAAAATTATTTTTCCGTCGCCAAAAGGCTTTTTAGTCTTCAGCACATAGCGGTGCTCGTCGCCGTGCACAAAGTCTTTCTGATATTCCAGCGGCTTGAAGACCAGTCTCGGCTTTCCTTCCCTTTTGAAATAGACTTTCATCGGAACAGCATGCGCCGGCCCTTTTATGATGACCGTCACTTCCTTATTGCCCTGAAGTTCCGGAGGAAGATCGAAAGTTTTTCCCGTGATCGGTTCCTTGCTGTCGCCGAAACCGAAGCCGGCATACTGTTTTCCCCTGTCCGCTAAAAGCAATTCCTCAACTTTGGCGGCGGAGTAATCATATTCCTTTTTAGCCAAAGCCAAAGTTTCCTTAACAGCTCCGCACCAATCGGAATTGATCTCCCTATACCCTTCCAATTCCTTTCCCGCATTCCAGAAAGCTTTCTCAAGATCACGAAGTTCCCACTGGATATCGTCTTCCTTCATGCCGGAAGCAAGCTTTCTCAAGAAGTGCTGCCACTCGCTGTTGTGATAGGCGATGATTCCGCTCCAGGCTCTGGTGGCGTAGCCGTTCAAAAATCCTCCCCAAGCCGACAGGAGATACTTCGCGTCGCTGGCGTAGTACTTCTTTTCCTCCTCGGTAGTTCCCCAAGAACGCGCTCTGTCAGCCCACCTAGATAGAAGCAAATGCTCCCTGGTTGCAGCCAGCTTCTCCATCAAAGCGGCCAAATTATCAAGCCGGTCCGCCGCCCGAACAATCTCGTTCGTCAAACCGAAGAGATGCGAGAAAGCAGCCTCGGCAATGATCCTGTCCGCCGCTACCATCGCATACCGCATGGTGAACTCCACGCAGTCGTCCACATAAAGGGAACTCTTGGCAAATTCATTCGAGCAGGACAAAAGATTAGGAAGACCTTTTTCCCATTCGTTCTCGAAGCTGTTCCTGTACCAGGCCGCCAGATGCGGCGTGCCCTGGAAGCGATAATGCTCGCCTTTTCCTTTGTAAAAGCTCTTCAGGAAATGATCCCAAGCGTTTGACACCGCGGGATTATAATCTCCGTAACGCGCGCGGCAATACGAAGCGAGCCAATCCCCTAGTTTCCCTTCCTTCTCCTGCCAGGCAGAATCGCTAAGCAGTTCGAAGACCACTTCGTTGTTATCCAAGGCTTCCGGCGTCAAGCCAACACCCACCTGCCTCCCCTTCTCTGGATCGCCTTCCTGATCAAACATCTTGGAATAATCCAGCTGCAATTCCGCGTGCGGATCGTTGAAGCCTCCGAAAGTATGCGCTATGCATCTCAGCCATTCATGCCCGTAGAAACCGTCGTGCTCTTTCCAGACCTGCATATTGTCGTTGGCAAGGTCGATTATGATTATCCCCCCGACAGGAATGTCTTTTAAGAAAGACTGCACCGCTTCTCTTGTCCAGGTATCCTTTTGGAAAAAGAACATCCAGCCCTGCATCACCCAGACCGCATCGTCTATCGCGCTATGTATGGCCGCATAGCTTTCCCTTCCGTACCTGCGCAGGTCTTCCATCAGCGTCGATGTGACCGGGATCTCCATCTC
>JAFZXZ010000004.1 GCA_017616555.1 bacterium
AGTCCGCGGGTGTCCTCGTAAACCTGCAGGTCGGCGTATTCGCCGCGGATCCTGATAACTTCAGACTTCAGGCGCTTGTCGCCAACCACGGCGTAAGCCACCTCGTTCTGGATCACCTTGTCAGCGAATTTGACGGTGATGATGTTGCTGTTGACGGCAGCAACTCGTCCAACTGATACAGCCATCTATAACTCCTGTTTTAACTTTTTACCAAGCATGAATTTTTAAGCACCTCCTGACCTTTCAGGTCGTCGAGGCATTTCCAGCGCCAGAGGATCACTAGTTTCTTGAAGTAGCAAAAGACCACCGTGTAGTCGAAGAAGTGGCCGGCGCTCATCTCGTCGAGATGCGAGAAGCTCAGAAGGTCCAAGCCTCTTTCTATCTTCAAAGGTTCGCCGGTCTTGTAGAGTTCGGCTATCCCCTGCCTTGTCGCGCCGTCCATGACGTCGGTTCTGAGCCTGTCAATTTGGAATTCCTTTCCAAGCTTTGCGGCCCTGACCTGCGCCACCGCGCTCCTAAATGATCTCTCCCAGAGAGCCCATTCGGCGGCCACGTCAAGTTTGGCGTTCGTGTCCGTCAGCGCTTTCAGTTCTTCATCCCCTAGCCACGGCGTGGCTCTTTCTATGAACTCGTCGGGCGACATAGGCGGTTCGCCCTCGAAGTTCAGATAAGGAAGAGAACAGACGAAAGTGTAGTAATTACTCATTTTTTAGTCTCTCAGGACCGCGGCGAGTTTAGGCGAAAGCTGGGAACTTAAGAGCTCCACAAGCGTCTCGTCGGTGAGTTCGATCTTAAGGTCGCCGTTCACGGAGACGACGGACGCGCCGGCTTTCAGGCCCTTGACGGGGCAGACTTTTACGCCGCCCTTGGCTTTGCCAGCCAGTTCGGAAAGGAAGTACTTCTCGAGTTTCTCGACGTCGCTGCCTTCCGGGACTTCAATAATGGCGTCGCCTTCGCAGCCGGCGGCCAGCTTCAGGATGATCGGCTTGATGTCTTCCAGCTTCAAAACTTCCGCGGCTTTTTCCGCGAAGACCTTCTTCAGAAGGCTTTCAAGCTCCTGGCGGGTGTAGGTGAGGACGTCCCTGGAAGCGAAGCGCAGAGTCTTCTCGCCGTTTTCCGCAAACTGTTTCGCCTTGGCTTCCGCATCGGATACGATCTTGTCCGCCTCAGCTCTCGCGTCGGCGACTATCTTGTCGGCTTCCGCTTTAGCTTGGGCCAGTTTCTGTTCGGCTTGCTCCGCGGCTTTGTCCACGGCTTCCTTCTGGATCTTTTCTAAGAACTCGTTGAGTTGTTCGGCCATATATTTCCCCTAAATGAGAATAATTTAAATAAAAAACTTGGGAGATTATATCAAAAGATACTTTCTCAAACAAGGAAGCCCAAGAAGCGCCAGGATCAAGACAAGCGTTCCGGGTTCCGGAATGTACGGGCCAATGGAAACGGTCAGGTCCCTGACGTCCACGTAGGTCCCATCGTAGGTCAGCCTGAAGCAGAGACTATCCACGCCGTCGGACTCCGATATCTTCGTGCCGGTGATCTTGCGGCCCTCATCCTTCGTCGTATCGGCGAAGGTGATGGTGTCGAGGTACTTCACGCTGTTGGTGAAGGAGATCTCGAAGGAATAGTCGAAGAAGGACCCCAAGGGCGTCTTGTTCGTGAAGAGGCCGGTATTCCTCAAGTAGTCCGTAAGCGTAACTTTGACGTACTTCTGACCGCCTGTCGACATCGTTGTGAAGGCGCTCTGGAACTGCCTGTGAGGCTCGTCCTGCGTGTAGTAGAAATAGCCCTTGAAATCTTCCGGGAACCTCAATTGGCAGCTGATAGTCAGAGGCAGGTCGTCTATTATGCCTTCGGGAAGGCCGACCTGGCAGAAAGCGCCCTGCTCAGTGATGGGCAAACTTGAGTTGCGTTCCTTTGCAAACCTGACAAAGCCCTTTTCCTTGTAGAGGCCTGAGACCGCGCTCGTGCTGGCCTCACATTTCCAGTTAGCCTCGACGTCTTCCATCGCGGTGCCTTCGGGGTAGCTGTCGAAACTGGACTTGTAAAGGACGTAGCCGGATTCGTCGCAGCCGGAGGGGCAGCCGAAGCGCATGGTCTTCTTGCCGGCAGATCCCGCATCGATCTCTATGGTTCCCCAAAGATAGGTCGCCCTCACTCTGTTGTCCGGGCCCGTGATCTTGAGGTTGCAGACGTCGTTGAAAGTGCCGCTCTCCGGTTCGACGCTGAATTTGTCGGCGCCTTCCGTTATCCTGGCGGTGAAAGTGATGCTTTCCGTGGCGTAGCTGTTGGTCAGCGGCCATTCCATAAACTCTTCGCCGAGGTTGAAGGATCGGCTGCACACGAAAAGCTTCGGAGTCTCGAAAGCTTCCGTTCTAATGTTGATGTTGGCTACGTCGAGCTGGCTACCTCCTTCCGGCAGATAGATGCGCATGTCCTCGATGGCGCCGCCGGAAACGACCTTTCCGCCGTCGATGGCTTTGTCCACCGTATAGACCTTGTCGCCGAAGAAGACGCGCTTCAGGGTCTTCTTGCCGGCATCTGTGTTGATCCTGTAGCCGTAGCGGAAGAATTCGCCCTGCGGCACCGTGTCAGTGATCAATTCAGGGGTGCTCGCCAGATCGGTCAGGTAAAGCTTCACATTTCCGTCAACGCAGCGCAGTTCGCTTTGGAACTGTCTGCTCAAGGGATCCTGTCCAACTATCACTCTGGCGCCGTCGCCGCTCACTCTAAGCGTGGAGTCGAAAATGAAGTCGTGGTCTTCGGCGTGCGTTTCCGGCATGCGGGCCTTGAAATAGACGCCCGCTTCGTCTTCCGTGGAGGTGGCGTCGGGCTCTCCGTAGAGCGTCAGCGTCTGTTCCCTGCTTTCGTTGGAATACCAGCGCTCGATCTTAAGGTCGTCGAAGGCGAAGCCGCCGTTGCCGAACTGATAAAAACGCAGGATGGTGAAGTAGTCGTTGTTGCCGGCGCCGCCGGTCGGTCCGTAGCAGTCCTCGACCGTGTCCCCTATCTTTATTCTCCTCAGGGTGTGCTTTGTCATGTCATTGTCGACTTCCACCCAGAGTTCCACGTCCGTCCACTCGTTCTCAACTAACCTTGTCTTCGAGCGGTACTGCGGATGGTTGCCTTCCGTGGAGCCCGAACGAATGACGTATTTGCGGCCGTATTTGGTGAAGAAGAGTTCTCCCACCGTGGGCGTCCATAGAGAGAACGATTTGTCCGCCGTGCCCCAGACCTTGGCCTTGAAGCTGAACTTCAGGTAGCTGTGGTCGTAGGCTTCGCTCCACTTGGAGGTCAGTCCGCTGATCTTGTAATGCGGGCAGTAGCTGGAGTTGATGCGGGAGATGTCGAGATATTTGCCGTCCGGACCGCCGTTTTTAACCATGGTCGTGCCGTTGGTGGAAAGCCCGGCGGCCAAGGTCCAGCCGTTCTGGCCGATCACGGAAACGTCTGTCTCATAGCCTTCGAAATCTTCCTCGAAGACCGTGTCGATGTAGACGGGATCCATGAAGGTTATGCATTCGCCCGTTCCGCCCTGTTCAGTCACAGCCACGTCTTCTTCAGCAACTGAGCCGGCGTCGCTTCCCTCGAAGCGGGAAGTGAAGAGCGTATAGCCGTCTTCACCGCCGACCGGTACGCCGATCGTCCTTGTGACCGCGCCGCCCTGGCCGCCGTTGATCATGAATTCGCAGACCGGATACGCGCTGGTGGCTTTCGTAAGATCGGCGTTCAAAATTATGGTCATAGACTTCTCGAAGCTGCCGGAAGTCTTGGAGAAGGAGAAAACTTTTTCATAGTTCTTGTTGAAGGAGGCTGTGAATTCCAGCGTGCAGTTCTCCTCCAGGTTGGTCAAACAGATCTCGCAGCTGGCGGAGCCCATTTCGAACTGCGGTTCATTTGCCAGCGCTAGCTTGGGATTGCGCTGACTTGTACCGTAGGTGAAGGCAACGCTGCCGACCTGGGGTCCGTTCATGATAGTGGCGGCCTTGACGATCACTTTGTAGGTGCCCGCTTCGCTGTTGCCAAGATGCAGGATCTCGGTGGTGTCAAGGTGATTGCCGCGATTGTAAACGGTGCCGTTGGGTGAAATGACGTAAAGGTCGAGGTCGTTGACGATCGCTTTCTCAGCGCCGGAAGTGCCGGGGTAGTCGCTCCAGGCCAGGGAGACCGTCAGGTCGCAGTCGGCGGGTTTCTCAAACGTGTTGGTGGCCGCGGCGCCGGTCCTTGCCAGCTGGCATTCGAAGAAGTCCATCTTTCCGTTGGCCGGCGTTAAACTTTCCCTTAGATTGACGTGGCCGTGGCCTTCCATATAGTTGGGTCTGAAATCAGCCACTTCGTCGAAATCGGGATACTGTCCGGGGTAGAGCGTGCGGCAGCCGGCGATCATGATCGCTTTGGTAAGCGAACCGCGGGGATTCTCCACTCCCCTAACTTTCTCAAGATATTCCCTGATGACGGCGCAGCAGCCGGCCGCCAGAGGAGAGCTCATAGAGGTGCCGCCGGCAGAATAATAATATTTGTCCCTGTCTCTGGTCTGCTGTCCGCCGTAGCCGGCTGCCATGATGCCGGAACCGGGGATGACAACGTCGGGTTTCATGCGGCCGTCGGCGCAGGGGCCGCGGCTGGAGTAGCCGGCCAGGCCCTGGTGGACGCCGTCGTAATAGCCGCTCTTTTCAGAGGCGCCGACCACGATGGTGCTCTTGGCAGCCGCCTGGTCGTTGAGCTGGGAGGTCGGTTCCTCCGGGCAGTCGTTGTAGTTGCCGGCGGAATGGCAGATCAAAAAGTCGCTGTGATCCCACATCAATCTGTCGTCGGTGCGCGCGCTGGAATAGTAGCGTCCGCCGCGGCCACTGCCGAAACTGCAGTTCATAATGCGGGCGCCGGCCTGGTACATGATCTCGTAGTCCTCGTCAGAGCCGGACAGGATGCCGCCGCCACTTGAACCTGCGCAGAGCACGTAAAGCGAAGCGTCGGGCGCCATGCCGCGGTAAAGTCCGTCGCTCATTTCGCCGTTGCCCAAGGCGCAGCCGGTCACATGGCTGCCGTGGCTGCCGGCGTCGCTCCAGTCGTCGTAAGTTCCCCTCTGATTGGCTACCCAGGTCGTGCAGCGGCCGATGATCACTCTGTCATGGCTGGTGTAGTCGGGGTTCATGTCAGCGATCCTGCCGTTGTCAAGGCCGGTGTCCTGGATGCAGATCATCTGTCCTTCGCCGCGGAAGCCTTCCATGTGCAAATAATCGACGTTCGCCATCGCTTCCGACCTGACGTCGTTGCATTCCGGCATAGCGATCTCGTATTCCTCGATGAAGCGGACTTCCGGAAGATCGGCCAGCTCCGTTGCCTGGCCCGTCGTTACGGAAGCTATGACGCTCGGTTCGAAATTGCCGGGCGTCAGTTCGTATTCACTGATTCCCATCGCTTCCAGTTTCTCGGTGATCACTTTCCTGTAATCAGCTTTAACGGCGCCGATCAGGACCTGGAAAGGCTTCTCTTCACCCTCAGCGGCCACGCTGTCGGGGAAAGTCATTTTGTATTCCGGCAGGTACGGTCCGAGGTAAGAGAACTCAAAGCGCGCCTTGAGGTCGCTTAATCTCGCCTTCTCGACTTCAATGATGTAGGCGTTAGGGAAAACAAAGCCGTCCACGCGCACGCCGAGGCTGGGCAGTTCCGCAAGTTCTTCGGGAGTGAAGTTAGTCATGGGCGCGGCAAGGTAGAGCGCCGTGCCGTCTATGGTCGCAGGAACGTTTTCGCAAGCAGCGGAAACGGTAGGCTGGGATGGATCGATGGTCGCCTTAAGAAGATGAATGGGACCGGGGTCGGCGCTGACAAAGCCAGCGAAAACAAGCATGAACAAAAGGAGCTTTTTCATTGATTTAAGAATGTGGAGTTGTTTAAAAAATAGTAGGCTGCGTAGAGCCAGATTATCAAGAACGGGAGGGCGATGAGATAATTCCAGAACAGAAGCGACGTCATAAAAGGAAGGTGCTTCTTGGTGTTCTGGCAGATTATGATGAGGTTCAGCCCGGGAGGCATGGCGCCTTCAAGAATGATTATCAAAGCCAAAAGAGGCGTCACATGCAAAAAGCCGGCCCTTACGATAAGCACAAAAAAGAGCACCGAAATCAAAGGAGCGACGATATACTTGGCGAAAGAAAAATGCATGAGGAAGACCGGCGAGATCTTCTCGCGGTCAGAGGCGCTGGCAAGATTGGCGCCCAAAAGCAGAAGCGCGCAGGGCGCGGTGGCGTCGCCGAACATGCTGGCCGCGGCGAATACAAACTGCAAAGGCGCCTCCGGACTTATGAAAAGCTTGTGCAGGGGCGTGAAAGCTAAAACAAGCGTTACGAAAGCCGTGATGAGCGGCGGCGTCAGGCACTTCTTCAGCTGGAGCTCTTTGAGCGAAGTGAAGGCGATAAGATTGTAGCCAATTAGCCAAAGCAAAGGAGAGAAGACCACCAAGTAAAGCGCGACGATCCCTGTACCGGACCTGACGTCGTCATATCCCAGGTTTGAAAAGACGTGGGAAAAGGAGAGCGCCACGATAAGCCCGATCGGCACATATCCGGTGTTGGTGAAAGCCATGGCGGCCATGCTGGGCCTGACCAGGTCTTTTCTCTTGGCTGTGCGGGCTATGACGCCACCCAAGATCATTCCCAACGCGAGATTGAAAAAAGCCATGACCGGAACGATCCACAAGCTCTTCCAATCCGACTGCGAGGCAGCGGGAAGCAGCTGCGCCACGATCAGAGACGGCAGGAAGATCTCAACCAATACCCTGCTCAGTTTGTAGCGCGTTCCGGAATCAAGGATGTCTCTTTTGGCAAGCCAAAAACCGGCCGCTCCCATGAGGAACAGGACCAGGACGGTTTCAACGCTGTGCCAGAAGATCGACATTATTCGGGGATCACCAGTTTCATGCCGATCTTAAGTTTGTTGGGATCCGGCAGAATCTCTTTGTTGGCTTCAGCTATGTCTTTCCAGCGGCGGAACTCGCCGTAATACTTTCTCGAGATGTTGCCGAGGTTGTCGCCCTGGCCGACCACGTGGATCCTGGGCTCCTTCTCTTTGGGAGGCTCGGCCTCTTCCTTCTTTTCAGCGGGAGGTTCGGTTTTGGCGACAATGTTGGTCGCCGGCTGCTCTTTGTCTTCCTCGGTCAATTCAAGCTCTATTTTGGCCTGGGCTTCCGGGACTTTCGGCAGTTCGGAAGCGGTGATGACGGTCGTTTCCGCGGCGTCCGAGCCGGCCTTGACAATGTTCTTTACGAAAGCGTCGATCTTCTCTTCCCTTTCCTTTTTCTCCCTGGCCAGGCGCTCGGCTTCTTTCTTCCTTTCCTCTTCCTGTTTCTTCAGGTCGGCTTTGCTAGGCTTCGTTTCCTCGATCTTTTTTTCAGCGACTGCGACTTCCTGTTTCTTTTCCGGTTCGCTTTCCGTTTTTGTTTCCGGCTTAGTTTCAGGAGGAGCAACGGGCGTTTCCTTTGCTTCCGCGACCGTCACGATCACAGTGGAGGCGCCTTCCCTCAGTTTGGCCAATTCGCTTTCATAGCGGTCGATCAACTGGCGGCGCAAGGTCTCGAACTGTTCCGTTCGTTTTTCAAGGAGCTCCCTGGCTTCCGGGCTCAGTTCGTTCACGGCTTCGAAAGGCAAGGCCATCCCCTTCTTCGCGTCTTCGAGCCAGGCCTCGACTTTGGATCTCATCTCCGGATTGTCGGAGAGCGAGAGGAATTTCTCGTAATACGGTATGGCTTCCTTGGTGTCGCGGTAATACTCATCCATAAGGATGCCGAGCTCAAGGTAAACTTCGGGAAGATTGGGCGCGAGATAACTGGCCTGAAGCAGTTTCTCCTTGGCCTGGTCTTTGTCGCCCTCGTCCCTAAGTTCCTGGGACTCTTCGATGAGGCGCGTCGCCACGGCTTTGTTCTTGCTGCAGGAACAGAGCGCAAGCGCCAAAAAAAACAAAAAGAAGATTTTCAGAAGTTTCGCCATAGATCGCTATAAACTTAAGTTTATTAAGTTATTATAGCAAAAACGGCTGATTCTATGCTTCTTCCAAAATTAGGGTGCGGGACTGGGCGGGGGCGAGGGCCGTGTATTCGCCGGACAGCATGGAATAGAGCTGGGAAACGGCCGGATTGTGCCCCACTATAAGCAAATGTCCGCGCTCTTTCTGATTTTCAAGGATAATGTTGTAAAGCTGGCCGGCGGAGCAGTCGTAAAGCTCCTTTATCTCCTTAACTTCCGTTTCCTCGCCAATCAGATCCTTCAAATGTTTCAGAGTTTCCAGGGCCCTGACGGCGTCGCTGACCAAAACGACGTCGGGCGGAGGGACGGAGGCGGAAAGCTCCTTGGCCAGGAGCTTAGCCGCCTCGACGCCCTTAGGGCTCAACGGCCTGTCGTGATCGCTGCCGTAAAAATCGGCAGCGCTCACGGCGTAGGCGTGCCTCACAAAGGTGAGGCTTTTCAATTCAAGAACTTTGGCCAATTTAGTTTCTCTTTCTCATTAAGAGCAGCGCGAAGGCCGCTATTATGCCAAGCAGAGCCGGTTCCGGCACGGGCGATTCAAGCGTCACTTTCAGGTCTTTGACGTCAACGTAGGCGCCGCTGCCCGTCAGATTGAGGCGGAGGTAGTCCACCTGGTCGGAAGCGGCGACTTTCGTTCCGGTGATCTTGTAGCCTTCCACTTTGGTCGTGTTGTAGAAGGAGATCTCCTCAAGCTTCTTGTAGGAGGGCAGGGCGTTCAGCTCGAAGTCGTAGGCGATCCATTCGCCCCTGGGAGCGTTCTTGGTGAAGAGGCCCGTGTTCCTCGTATAGTCGGTAAGCGAGAGTTTGATCATCTTCTGACCGCTGGAAGAGACGGCGGAGAAGGCGCTCTGGAACTGGCGCTGCTCCTCGTTCTGGGTCAGGTAGAAGTAGCCGTTGTAGTCCTCGGGGAAACGCAGCTTGCAGCTCACGCGGAAGTTGAGGTTCGTGCTGTGGCCAAGAGGCGCGCCGATAAAGATGAAGACGCCCTGGTCGGCGTTGGGCAGAGTGGAAACTTTGCTTCTGCCGAAACGGAGATAAGAGCTGGTGCCGTCGTTCTCGACAGTCGCGGAAAGCTGTTCGTTTTGGCTCCAAGAGCTGTCGGTCTCATCGAGCTCTTCCCCGACGCTCCCTTTGAAGTCATCGGAATAGAGCAGGTATCCCCTGCCTTCGTTGCCGCGCGGACGAATGAATTTCTTCGTGATCGTTCCGGCCTCGCCGGCTTCGATCTTAACGACGCCCAGGTCTTTTCCGAAGGCGGTGGACTCATCCTTGCAGCGGATGAACAAAGACGCCTTGTCGGAGAAGGAGCCGTTATCGGGCACGACTTCGAATTTGTCGGAACCGGAAACGATCGTGGCGGTATAGTTGATCAGTTCGGAGGGAGCCGCGTTGGTGAGTACCCATTCCGTCTCCGTTTCACCGATCCTGAACGGCCTGCAAACGACGCCAAGGCTTGCCTTCTCGAGAGGCACAAGCTTGACTTCCAGGCTCTTGATCATCGCCTCGCCGTTTCCCTTGGGAAGATACATTCTCACGGCGTCCACGGAAGCGGTGGGCTTGACGGCGGAGCCCGTCAGCTCTCCTTCCACGGAAACGTTGTCGCCGTCGATGAACAGCCTGCGCAGGATCTTTTTTCCGGGAGTGGTGTTGATCTTGTAGCCGTAGCTTACGAAGGCGTTGGTGGCGAACTCCTTGCCGATGAGATGCGGATTCTCCCTATAGTCGGTCAATTCCAGCTTGAAATCGCCGCCCTCGTTCACGAATTCGCTCTGGAAAGAACGGTTGGCGCTGTTCTGGCCCAGCACGAATTTCGAGGCTCTGTCGTTCAGGGCCACTTCAACGTTGAACTGCAGGTCGAACTGACCCTGCAATCCGGCCGGCATGCCGATCCTGGCGAAAAGGCCGTCGGAATCAGCGTTGGAACCGTTGGTAGTCTCGGTGTTCTTCATGACCGCAAGCTTCTCATACGGGACGTCCGAGACGTAGCGCTCGATCTTAAGGTCGTCGATGCAGAATTCGCCTTCGCCCCACTGGAAGAAGCGCAGCACGGTAAAATAGTCGTCGCTGCCGCTCTTACTAAAAACGCCGTAGCAGTCTTCCTCGACGCCCGCGAATTTCAGTCTTCTCAGGACGTGGCGGTTCGCTCCGTTGACTTTCACAACGTCGGCTTCTATGAGCATTTCAATATCAGTCCACTCGTCGTCCCTAAGGTAGCCTTTCGATCTGAATCTGTTGCCCTCTTCGTCCTTGTTGTCCGAGTCAACGAGGAAGCCGCTGGCGTGGCGCTTGAAGACGGGCTCGGCGATGTCCGGCGTGAAGAAGGAGAAGGTCTTGTCTCCCCTGCCGGACATCTTGACCTTGGCCGTGATGAAGAAGTAGCCGTGGGCGAAAGGCTGCGTCCATTTGGTCTTGATGCCCTGAATCTTCAGGTGCGGAGCGTAAAGTCCGGTGAGATATTTGACCTGCAGGTACTTGTTGGTGACGCCGTCTTTTATTTCGGCGCGCACGATGGAGCTGCCGTTGGTGGCGGGTCCGTAGCCTACGGTCCAGTTGCCCTTGCCTATAATGCTCTCGTCCACCGCATAGTCTTCGAAATCCTCGCTCTTGACAAGGTCATAGTAAGTCGGAGAGACCGTCCTCATTTTGAAATCCACTTCCTTGGTGGCGGAAAGGGCGGCGTCCTGCTCAATGATGTTATCGAATTTGTCCTGCGTGAAGTCTTCCTTGTAGAGCACATATCCTTCCTCGTCGGAACCGTTGGCCACGGAGATCTTTCTTGTGAGGCAGCCGGCGGTGCCGCCGTTGATCTTGACTATGCAGTAAGGACGCGTGGAGTTGGCTCTGGAAAGGTCAGCCGTCAAGGTGATGGTCTCTGAGGAGTAGAATTTCCCCTCATCTTTGGAAATAGCGAAGATGTTTTCGGGGTCGCTGATTATTTCCGCCCTGTAGCCGACGTAGCTGTTGGCGGCGCGGTTTGTAAGACTGAGTTTGCAGACAGATTCTTTCAGCGGGAAGAAAGGCTCTTCCGTGAAGGCGAGTTCGCCGACTTTCCAGCCTTTGCCGTAGCTGAAGACCACGGCGCAGGGCTGAACGCCTTCCATGATATTGTAAGCCTTGACGATGACGGTGTAGTAGCCGGCGGGAGAATTGCCGAGCCTCATGACTTCGATGTTGTTGAGGTGGTCGTTAAGGTAATGTCTCAGGCCTGCGGGATCCACGACGGTAAGGTCCAGATCGTTGACCAGCGCCTTTTCGGCGCCCCAGGTGCCGGGATAGTCAGACCAGCAAAGGCCCACGACCAGGTCGCAGCCGGCCGGTTTCTCGAAGTAGTTCGTCACCGCTTTGCCGGTGGATCTGAGACTCATTTCGGCAAAAGACATCTGGCCGTCCGTGGGCTCAAGGCTCTCTTTCACGTTCACGTGCCCGTTGCCTTCCACATTGTTCGGGCGCATGAGAGGGATCTCCATGAAGCGGTCGTACTGGCCGGGGAAGAGCGACTTGGCGCCCACGCACATGACGCATTTTACCAGCGCGGCGCTGGGGCTTTCCACGTGCCTGTTGTTGGTGAGGTAATCCCTTACCACAGCCGCGCAACCGGCCGCGATCGGCGAAGCCATGGACGTGCCGCCCATATAGGTGTAATACTGCGTTCTGGTGCTGGTCTTGTCAGCGCTGGCCAAAGTCGAATAGACGCCGGTGGCCGGAGCGATGATGTCCGGTTTGGTGCGGCCGTCGGCGCAGGGTCCCCTGGCGGAAAAGTCCGCGATGCCCTGGTGCACGCCGTCAAAGGGTTCGCACTCCGTCGCCAGCTTGGGACGCCAGTTCTCCGAACCGCCCACCGTTATGATGTTCTTGGCGGAGGAGTCGTACATGATGGCGCTCTGGGTGGGCAGGTCGATCTTTTTGTTGCCGTTGCCGCTTGAGAAGCAGATGGTGTAGTCCTTGTGGTCCCAGATGACCTGGTCGTAGAGGCGCGCGCCGCTTCCGTAGTAGCCGTCGCTGTTGCTGCCCCAGCTGTTGTTCATGACGCGGGCGCCTTCGTTGTAAGTGTTGACAAGGTCGTCCTCGTTGCCGGAATAGATGTAGCCGCTCCTAAGTCCGGCGCACAGGCAGAAGATATCCGCTTCGCAGGCCATGCCGCGGAACTGTCCGTCGCTGGCGGCGCCGTTGCCGACCGCCGAACCGGCCACGTGCGTTCCGTGGTTGCCGGCGTCGGCCCAGTCGTCATAGGAACCTCTTTCATTGGCGATGCCTGTGGTGGCGCGGCCCTTTATGTTCTTGCCCAAAAAGTCCGGGTGGATCTTGTCGGTGGTGCCGTTGTCAAGGCCGGTGTCCTGAATGCAGACCATCTGTCCCTTGCCGGTATAGCCGTCCAGCTGCAGATCGTCAACGTTGCACAGGAATTCGGATCTGGAGACGTCGTTGCAGAGCTCTTCCTCCGCGTAGGGTTCCAGGAAAGCCACGTCTCCCCTCTTGGCGATCTCATAAGCCTGGCCGTTCGTCATGAGCGCCTTCACGCAGGGTTCCAGCGTGTTGAAGAGCTCTTCGACCTCCTTGGCGCCCGCGGCTTCCAGCGCTTCTTTTATCGCGGGAAGATATTCTTTCCTGAAGGTGCCGACCTGGACGGGATAATACTTCTCCCCGCCCACTGCGTTGACGCTCGCTTCACCAGCGCCCGGATAAGTCATTTTGTATTCCGGCAGATATTCGCCTGCGTAAAGGATGGAGAAACGCTCTTTCAGATCCGCCAGCGCCGTCTCGTTCGCTTCCACGATGTAAGCGTTTGGCGGAATGTTGCCCAGGAAGTTTATGCCGAGAGCTTTGACCGCTTCCCGCTCTTCAGGCGTGAAGTTGCTTTCCGGCTGCACAATGTAAAGGCGCGTGCCGTCCGCAGTGGGAGTGCAGACGGGAGCCTGCAGGCTGTTGACGGTCGGCGAAGTAGGATCGATGGTCGCCTTTATAAGCCTGATCTTGCCGGGATCAGCGAGAAGGGTTAGAGAGATGAACGCCGTAAATAGAGCGAGTTTTTTCATGTGGGTTCCTTAATTTGATCTTTATTACTCAGTGCTGTTGTCGTTTATAAATTCGCTAAGGCCTAAAGCCAGGGAAGCCGGATCTCCTTCCCCGGAGGAGATCAGTTTCATCTTGAGGCTGAATTTGCCGGTCTTCTTTTTCACGCTGGCTTTGACCGTGGTCCCTTCCGCGGGAGAGCCGGAATAAGTGATCACCTTGCCTTTGTCCTCGCCGCGGCAGAGGGAGTCTCCGACGAACCTGGTGTCGCCTTCCTTGGTGTTTAAGATCGTGATCTCATTATCTTCGCCGCACCTGTCCTTCAGGTCGTCCAGGATGACGCCCTTGCCTTTTATCGCGGCTTTGTCAGGCGGCGTGTAATAGATCATGCTGCCGTCGTAAGTCAAAAACGAGATATAGTTCGTGGCACCTTTGTCGGAATAGGAGAATTTGTCGTTCTTCGCCGCGTAAGAGAAGGAAAATCCGCCGTCTTTAACAACGAGCTTGCCCTTCTCGAGCTTGGGAGAGAACTTTCTGCCGATAGAGATGTTTTTCAAGCTGTTGAAGATCCCCATGTAGCCGGTGTATTCGACAGCGGCGCGCCCTTTTTTACCCAACGTTCCCGTCAAGGAGAAATTAAGGCTGCCCTTCCAGTCCAACGGCCTGAACGTACGGCGGCCTTTGCCGGTCGTGTGCTCGCCGGCGCGGTAGTGGAAGACCAGGGCGCAAGGCTGCGGGCCCCGCATGATGCTCTTGGCCCTGACGATCACTTTGTAATCGCCTTCCGGCGCTTCGTAGATGTGCAGAACTTCCACGTTGTTCAAATGATCGTTCAGGGTGTGCTTCGTGCCGTCAGGATCGATCACGTAAAGGTCGAGGTCATTCACAAGAGCCTTGTCCGCGCCGATCGAACCGGGATAGTCGGACCAGACGAGACCGACGTTCAGGTCGCAAACAGCTTTCTTGGAATAGACGTTGGTGACGGCCTGCCCGTTCAAACTGAAGGTGAATTCATCGAAGAACATCTCGCCGTCCGTGGGTTCAAGGCTCTCCTTGATGTTGATGTGCCCATGTCCTTCCACAGCGTTGGGCCTGACGTCTTCGAATTCTTTTTCGTACTGCCCGGGGATCAGCGTGCGGGCGCCGGTCACCAGGATCGCTTTCACCAGCGCGGCGCTGGCTGAAGCGACGTTGCGTTTCTTGCTGAGATAATCCCTTATGATGGCGCAGCAGCCGGCCGTGATGGGGCTCGCCATGCTGGTGCCGGACATATAGCAGTAATACTCACTCCTTACGGAAGAGTGCACATTGCTGGACAGCGTCGAGTAAATGTAGGTCCCGGGCGCCACGACGTCCGGCTTGATCCTGCCGTCGCGGCAAGGGCCGCGGCTTGAGAACCAGGCCATGCCCTGGTGCACGCCGTCGTCCGGCTTAGCGTCCTCGCCCTGATCGGGGCGGTAGCTTTCCGCGGCGCCCACCGTGATGACGTTCTTGGCGGCAGAAGCTTCGTTCATGGTGCTTCTTGGGGGAGCATAGGCGTATTTATTCGCGTTGCCCGATGAAAAGCAGACAGTGTAGTCTGGGAAAAGCCAGATCAGGGAATCGTAAAAACGGGCTTCCGAACTGTAATAGCCGTCGCTGGTGATGCCCCAGCTGTTGTTAATGACGCGGCAGCCGGAATGATAAGTGTTAGTAAGGTCAGCCGCGTTGCCAACGCCGATATATCCGTCGCTTTTGCCTGCGCACAAAATGAAAAGCGAAGCGTCGGGCGCCATACCGCGGTACTGGCCGCCGCTGGCGCTGCCCGTGCCGACGGCGGAACCGCACACGTGGGTGCCGTGGTCGCCGTTGTCTCTCCAATCATTATATGAGCCGCGCTCATTGGCGACTGTGGCGGTGGCGCGGCCGATGATCTTCTTGTTCTTGAAGTCGGGATGGATGTTCGCAAGGTCTCCGTTGTCCAAGCCCGTGTCATGGATGCAGACCATCTGACCTTTGCCGGTGTAGCCGGCCAGCTGCAGGTCTTCCAAGTTGGCGAGCGATCCACTCTTGGCGACGTCGTTCAAAGGTTTCGCCGGCGCATAGGGTTCGATGAAGGCTACGTCTCCCCTCTTGGCGATCTCATAAGCCTGGCTGTTAGTGAGCTTAGTCTTCACGCAGGGTTCCAGGGTGCCGGAAACCTCCGCAATATCCGGCGCTCCTAAGGCTTCCAGCGCTCTTACGATATCGGGGAGGCATTCCTGCCTGAAAGTACCGACCTTGACAGAATAAGCGATCTCCTCGCCAGCGGCATCAATGCTCGCTTCGTCAGCGCCAGAGTAAAGCAGTTTGTATTCCGGCAGGAATTCGCCGGCGTAAAGGATGGAGAACTTTTCCTTAAGCGTTATGAGATTTCTTTCCCCCGCCTCCACAAGGTAGGCGTTGGGCGGGAAGATGCCGCGGAAGATGATCCCCAGCTTTTCAACTTCGATACGCTCGTCGTCCGTGAAATTCGTTTCCGGCTGCACGACGTATAGGCGCGTGCCGGCGGAGGAAAGAGAGCAGACTGATGTTTGAAGACTGTTGACGGCAGACGCTGCCGGATCGATGGTGGCTTTGGCAAGCTTGATGAGCCCGGGATCGGCAAAAAGAGAAACTGAAAAAAGTGCGAGGAAAAGCGGAAGTTTTTTCATGTGTATTCCTTGATTATTATTCTTTGTCTTCCAAGGGAGGATCCGGGACCCAGCAGCACAAGCTGGGCAATACGGAAGTGTAATTCGGATTGGAGGCTTCCTTTTTGACTTTCATCTTGAAATTGACTTTGCCGGTCCTTCTCTTCAGCGTGACCTTGATCTTTGTCCCTTCATAAGGCGTGCCGGAATAAGTGAAATTCTGGCCCACGGGCTGCAATTCGACTATGGAATCGCTGACGCAGTAAGGCGTCTCTTCGTTGGAATTGTAAAGCGTGAAGCCGTAATTGTCGTTGAAGTAGGGCATCACGGGATCAAAGATCGTTCCCTGCCCCTTGATCTTGCCTATGCCCTGCGCCAGCGGATTGGAATAGTACATGTCGTCGGCCGCGTTGAAAGTCAGAACAGAGATCCAATCCTCGGCGTAGCGGTCGTTGTAGGTGAACTTTCCGGTGCTGATGGTGTAGATGAATTCGGAATATTCGTCCCGGAAGACATAATTGCCGTTCCTCTTTTCGGGAACGACCTTCATGCCGACGCAGATGTCGTTCAAAATGTTATAAAGCCCTATCACGCGGTTGCCGAGCACCTCGTCCAATCCGGTGGAAGGCAGAAAGCCCGTCAGGGTGAGAGTGAAATTGCCCTTCCAGGCAAGGGGCGAAAGATCATAATGCCCGCTTTCAGACTCGCCTTCCGCGAAGAGTGAAAGAGCGGCGAAAAGGAGCAGGAATATTATCTTTTTCATGGCAATTCCTCCTGAATTATATTACATATTAATTTTACCATAAAAAAAGCGAGCTTTGCGCTCGCCTTTTACTCCTCTATTCCCCACTCGTTGAGGCGGCCTTTTTTCTCCGCCTCCTCGAATTCCTCGTAGGCCATCTCCTCCTCGACCAGTTTCCTTATCTCCTCGCTGTCGGGGTCCTCAAGTTCCTTGGCCCCCTTGTCGTTGTAGTAGGGGTCTTTGTACTCGTCCTCAGACTTTTTCGATTTAGCTGCTTTCTGGGGCTTGGGCTTCTTGGCTTTCTCCGTCTGGGGAACGTCCGTTTCCTTTAGGACGCCGACTTCGCCTTTCACTTTGCAGGCGAAACTCGCGATTTTGTCGGCGTCTTCGTTCTCAGGCACCCGTGAGTGGCCGGGAACCTGGAGGAAACTTAGTTTGGGAAATTCTTTCAGGTACTGCTTCAGCGCCTCGACCATTTCAATGTTCGCCTTGGGCGTCCAGCCTTTCGTCATAAGTCCTATGACGTAGGTTGAGTCGGAGCAGATGACGATAGCTTTTTCCTTGTCCTTTATGGCGGAAAGGCCGAATCTGACGGCCTCGAGCTCGGCGATGTTATTGGTCACTTCGTCGCCCAAATAGACTCTGAAATTCTTCCTGTACTGGTTATAGAGAAGGACGATCCCGCACCCACCGGGTCCGGGATTGCCTTTGCAAGCGCCGTCGCAGTAAAGATAGATGGTGTCTTTGTAGTGCGTGACGCTAAGAGTAGGATGTTTGGTCCTTCTTTGGTAAGAAGGTTCGCTCATTCCTCGGAGGCCTGCTCCATGATGGAATCTTCCATCTTGAAGTTGGCATAAACGTTCTGCACGTCGTCCAGTTCGTCAAGGGCGTCTATAAGCGTCAGGACCTGCTTGGCAGTCTTGACGTCGTTGACATCGACGGTGGAAGCCGGGATCTGCTCGAGGTTGGCCTCGATGTAGTCGATCTTGGCGTCTTCAAGAGCCTTCTTGACAGCTTCGAATTCGGAGATGCCGCAGGTGATCTCGAAGTTTTCCTCGTCCGAGTTCATGTCCTCGGCGCCGGCGTCGGAGACCAGCATGAAGAGGTCGTCTTCAGTAGCCTTGTTGAGAGGAACTCTGATGACGCCTTTCTTGTTGAACTGCCAGGCGACCGCGCCATTGTTGGCCAGGGAGCCTCCCCTCTTGTCGAGGGTAGTTCTTACTTCGGCGGCCGCGCGGTTCCTGTTGTCGGTCAGGACCTCGATGATGAGGCCCACGCCGCCGGGAGCGTAACCTTCGTAGATGATCTCTTCATAGGAGACGCCGGGGAGTTCGCCCGTGCCTTTCTTGATGGCGCGGGTGACGTTATCCTGCGGCATGTTGACAGCTTTGGCCGCCAGAATGGCCGTTCTGAGCCTGGGGTTCATGTTGGGATCGCCGCCGCCGTCCTTGGCCGCGATGGTGATCTCTTTGGAGATCTTAGAGAAGGCTTTGCCGCGTTTGGCGTCGGCAGCCGCTTTCTTGTGCTTAATGCTTGACCACTTATTATGTCCACTCATATAAAACTCCTGAGTTTGGGATTTAACTAATTTTCTATTTCAGGCAGGTTCGACCTAAGTTCTTCAATGGTTGTGCTGGCCGTGCCGGATTTCCCGACCACGATGCCGCCAGCGATGTTCGCCAATTGGCAGGCGTCCCAACTAGTGGCGCCCGCAGCCAAAGCCGCTCCGAGAACAGCCACGACGGTGTCGCCGGCGCCGGAGACGTCGAAGACGCCCCGCAAGGTCGCCGCTTTCGCCCTTTTAACGGCCCCGTCTCGCTCGCAGAGGGCTATTCCGTGCTCGCTTAGGGTAATGACGAGGCTTTTCACGTTATGGCGCTTAAAAAAGGCTTCAGCGATGGAAGCGAGTTCC
Source organism: bacterium (assembly GCA_017616555.1). Taxonomy (GTDB): domain Bacteria; phylum Auribacterota; class UBA3054; order UBA3054; family UBA3054; genus UBA3054. The sequence goes on from JAFZXZ010000004.1 coordinate 18,331, forward strand.
TCGACAGCCGCTCCCTTCGGCGTGTAGCCGGAAAGGATCAAGGCTTCCTCGAGGTTCGGCGTCGCAAAGGAGCCGATGTAAGGCGTCGGGCAGTAGCGGTTCGGATCGACCAGAAGCGGCTTTCCGGAGGCGGCCATAGTCTCGTTCAACGCCTTATCACAAAGCCCTTTGTTGTAATCCTGAAGGATCAGAACTTCGCACGTTGGGGCCAATTCCCTGACCGCGGCGTAGAGCTTTTCATGCACCGGGTCGTCTTCACTGATGATGCCGTCCCAGTCCACTCTCACAACGTGCTGGCTTCTGGCGATTATCCTCACTTTCCTGGTTGTGTGGATCGATTCACTCACGATGAGTCCGGAGCAATCCACGCCGGCCTTGGTCAAAAGATCCTTGAGATGCGCGCCGTCACTGTCGTTGCCGATAGCGCCTATCATGACGGGCTCGGCGCCCAGCGACGCCAGATTCATGGCCACGTTGGCGGCGGCTCCCGGCATGTCGCTCTCGCTGGTCACGCGAACGACAGGCACCGGCGCTTCCGGGGAGATCCTGTTGACCTCGCCGCGGACGAAGTGATCAAGCATAACGTCGCCGACGACCAAAACGCGCCGGCCTTTTATGCCGTCAAGAATGCTCTCGATCTTATTCTTCCACATTCTTCTTGGTGGCTTCGTAGGCGGTCTTGATCTGCTGGGCGATGTTGGGAGGAACTTCGCTGTAGTGCGAGAATTCCATGGAGTAGCTGCCGGCGCCGCCCGTTATGGAGCGCAGTTCGGAGCAGAAGCGGAACATTTCCGCCTGCGGGACCTGGGCTTTGATGACCTGCAGATTGCCGTCCACGTCCATACCCATGATCTGGCCGCGCTTCGAGTTGATGTTGCCGTTGATGTCGCCCATGAATTCCTGCGGGCAGGCGATCGTCACGTTCATGATAGGCTCCAAGAGAATGGGGTCAGCTTTCTTGATGGCTTCACTGAAAGCCATGCGGCCGGCGATCTGGAAGGCGATATCCTTGGAGTCCACCGGGTGCTCTTTGCCGTCGTACAGTTCGACGATGACGTCCACGACGCGGCAGCCGGCGATGACGCCTTCTGTCATGCGGGACTGGATGCCTTTGTCAACGGAAGGAATGAAGGAGCCACTGATAACGCCGCCCACGATCATATCCTTGAACTCATAGCCTTTGTCTCTTTCATTCGGTTTCAGGCGGATAGCCACTTCGCCGAACTGGCCGGCGCCGCCGGACTGCTTTTTATGACGATATCTGACGTCCGCGGTGCCGCGGATGGTTTCATGGTAAGCGACCTTCGGAGTGGCGGTCTTGACTTCGGCTCTGAACTTGTCCTTGAGCCAGCGGAAGGAGACGTCGAGGTGCACGTCGCCCATACCGGAGACTAAAAGCTCGTGCGTTTCCTGCGGACGATCGACATGGATCGTGGGATCCTCTTCGATCAGCCTGTTCAGACCTTCGGAGATCCTTTCTTCATCGCCCTGCTTGGCGGCGGTCACGGCCACGGTCATGACGGGGTTCGGGAACTCGATCGGCGGGAAATCGACTTTCACGGCGCCGAGGCAGTCGTTCAGTCTGGTCTTTTTAAGCTTGGAGACGGCCACGATCTCGCCCGGGAAGGCGGAGTCAACGACGATGCGCTCTTTGCCATGCATGATCATGAGGTCGCCGAAGCGTTCCTTCTGTCCGGATGTCTGGTTCTGAACTTCGGTGCCGGAAGAGATCTTGCCCTGATAGACGCGCATGAAGGTGATCTGTCCGATGGAGGCGTCCGTCACGGTCTTGAAGACGTAAGCGCAGGCCGGAGCGTTCGGATCGGGCTTAAGCTCGGTGTCGCCCACTTTCTTGGCGCCCTTGTCGGCGGGGCTGGGCAGATAGTTCAATATGGCGTCGATGACTTCCTGGACGCCTGTCAAGCTGGTGGCGCTGGTGACGAGAACGGGGCAAAGGAGGCCCTTGGCCACGCCGGCCTTGAAGGCCGTGGCGACTTCCGCGTCGGTCAGTTCGCCGCCGAAATATTTCTCCATCAAAGCTTCGTCGGTCTCGGCGACGGCTTCTATGAGTTTCGTTTTCATATCCTCGAAGAGCGCGGGATCAGCAGCGCCGGCGTCGGAACCGAAGAGGGAGACCACGCCTTTGAAATTGGCTTCCATGCCGACGGGGATGACTATGGGGCAGCACTTGCTGCCGAAGTCTTCCACGAGCGCGGACAGGGTCTCTTCGAACTTCGCGCTTTCCTTGTCAGCCTTGTTGATGACGAACATTCTGGGCAGTTCGTACTTGTCAAGGATCTTGACGTTCTGGATGGCGCCCACTTCCACGCCCTTGGTGGCGTCCACGACGACGATCGCGCTGTCGGCGACCGCGGCGTTCGCGACGACCTGGCCTACGAAGTCAGTGTAGCCCGGCATGTCGCCGATGAAGACGTTGTGGCCGTTTGTGGTGAAGTAAAGGTTGCTGCCGTGAATGGAAACGCCTCTTTCCTGCTCCTCCGGGGTGCAGTCGGAGACGGTGTTCTTATCGAGGATCGTCCCTAGTCTCTGGGTCATACCCGTTTTGTTTAACATGGCTTCCACAAGGCTGGTCTTGCCGGAAGCGGCGTGGCCGACCACGATGACGTTTCTGATCTTTTCTACCGGGACATTTTTCATACTTTTGGGATTTGGTTGGGATTAATTGAAACTTTTAAATTTTTGATTTTATGATTATACAAAAAGCGCCTTTTCCTATCAAGGGGCGAACATAAAAAAAAAGGCGCGGCTCGCGCCGCGCCTCAAAACTAAGCTTACTTGCCCATTTTCTTCAGGAAGATCTCCGCGCCGTTGCCGTCGCAGGGAGGCTTGAAGAAGATCTCCACAGTGTAACTGGCGCCGGGGCTGTGCTCCTTAAGATTGATCTCGTAGCGCGCCTCTTCCCTTCTCGTCTTGTCGATGGGGAGCGCTTTGGCTTTGGCCACCGGTTTGCCGTTCATGGCGATGGCGATCGTGCAGGGACGCTTGTAGCCGCCGCCCTTGACCATGACCTGGTATTTGCCGGGGCCTGTCACGTTGTTGGAGACGAGGAAGTGCACGTTGGTCAGGACGTGCTTTTCGCTGGCGTTCCAGGTGCCAAGGAAGACGCCCCTGTCTTTTTCAACCATCTCTTTGTTGCGTTTCTCGAAGATCTCTTTCAACTGCGCGGCGTCCTTCAGAGTCCTGGCCGTCCACTTAGCCGGATCTTTGTCAGGTTCCGTGGCGCCGTCCGGGCCGTTGCTAACCCAGTTCTGCTCGAATTCCCTGACCTTCTTCTGGATCTCCGCCATCTCGGTGCCTTTCAAAAGCTCGGTGAGGTAGAGCTGCCAGCGCGGCAGATAATAGCAGCCGATAAGTCCGCTCCAGTGATGCGCCACGTATCCGTCGAGGTGTCCGCCCCAGACCGTGATCAGCCTTCTGGCGTCCATCTTGTAGTACTTCTGCAGTTCCGGATCATCGCTCCACTTGGCGGCGGCGCCCGTCCACTCGTTCAGCATGAACTGATAGCGCGTGGAATTGAGCTTGTCCACGTCGCTGAGCATTTCCGTAAAGCAGCCCAGGAATTTCTTGGCGTCTTCCCTGGCTCCCAGCTGATGGGAGAAGATGGTCATGGCGATCATGTTGTCCGCCGTGGAGCTGCCGATATGGTTGGCGAGTTCCACCGCGTCGTCCCAGTAGCAGCCGCAATTGGCGAACTCGTTGGAGCAGGAAAGGAAAATATCAAGCGCCTTGAACCAATCGGGATTCAGGTGATGAGGATCGGTGGAGAGCTGCGGGATGACCTGATACTTGAAGTGTCCGCCTCCACCGCCACTATAGAAGCATTTGAAGATGATCTGCCAGGCTTCCCAGATCTTGTCGGGGCAGGCGCCGTAGCGGGCCGTCAAGTATTCCCTGAGCCAATCTTCTATCTTCATCTCGTCAGAAAGCCAAGCGGTGTCCGTCATTTCCTCATAGACGATCTCGTTCTGGCAGACGCCTTCCGGAGAGTAGCCCAAACCGACCTGGTTGCCGCGTCCGGGGCGCTTCAGAGGCTGGAAGGAAAGGCGCATCAGCCTCGGACAATTGCCGAACATGCCGTCGTAGCCGCCGAAGTTGTGAATGTAGCTCTGGATCCACTTCTTGCCGTAGAAAGCCTTGTGGTCTTCCCAGCCTTTGTAGCGCTCGGTCCCCAAGTCGATGATGATCATCTTGTCATTGGGAACGTCGGATAGGAACGCTTCCGTCGCCTCGTGCGTCCAGAAGTGGCGGCTATAGCTGAAGAGCCAGCCCTGCATGAGCCATACGGCGTCCTCGATGCCGGCAGAGAGCGCCTCATAGCTCTTCCTGCCGTATTCCCTTAAGTCTTCGTTCTTGTCCCCTGTTATGGGCACCGCCAGTTCATTGAAGCTGTCCACCAGGAAATATTTCTGCGGTCCGTAGAAATTCGTGTATTCCCTGACCATGTCAATGGCGATCTCTTTAAAAGCTTCCGTTTTCGGAGAGAGCCACCAGGATTTCTGGTCATCGCGGAATCCCGCCCAGCCGGCGCTCTTGTGGATGTCAAAGTCTTTGTGATTCTCGGCGAATTCCCTGGGAACGAAGCCCGAGAAACCGGGAACGACGGGCGTCATGCCGAGCTCTTCCATTCTCAAAAGACATTGCTTCTGCAATTCCGCATTCTTTGCGATGTATTCCTGCGGCTGGGGATTGTTGTGATTGTTGATGTTGCCCATCCACTGCCAGGGACCGTAGGCCGGGCCGCAGAACATTTCATCAATGCCTTTCTGGCTGACGCCGTGCTTCAGCCAGACTTTCTGCAGCACCGCTTCCTGTCCCTTCATGGCAAGCGGCATATTGATACCGTGGAAAGCCATCCAGTCGATCTCCTGCTCCCACCTTTTCCAATCCCAGTAAGGCGTGGTGTAGCCGAAAGCGCAGATGTTGTAATAGAGCCTGAATTCATGCGGCGTTCCGCCCAATGTCTCCTCGCAATCCGGCAGAGTGTCCGGCAGCTTTATCTCTCTCTGCGCCCAGGTCAGCATGACATGCACGTGCTTCTTCAAATACTCGTAAACGCCGCGGCAGATAGCCAGGTCCGTTTCGCCCTTCACCGTGACTACGCCGTCTTTAGCGCTATAAGTGAAAGTGTCAAAAAGATTGGTGTCGTTGCTTGGCGCGTACTCAAGTTTGAAGCGCTCAGTCTCGCCGCAAACTCTCTCGACAACGCCGTAGGCGGCCTGAGGGCCTTTCTTGGCGGCCGCTTTTTTGGGAACGGTCCCGCATTTCGTGAAACCGATGCAGAGAATAAGCAGCGGCAGAGCGAAGAATAATTTTCGCATGAATGTCTCCTATATAGCGATTAATAAAATTCGCGTAAATTGTATCAAAAGGCTCCGCAAAGCACAACATTTAGTGTCGCGGAGCGAAAAAGAACACATCCCCCGTTCACGGACTACGCGCGCATGGCCTTGATTTGCGTCCTCCGTGAGTTCACTTGGGGATGTGTTCTTTTTTCGCTCCACGCCATATTTGGCTCGGAGCAGAGAGCGGCATGTCCCCCATAGCGAACTCACGGAGGATGGCGGGGTAGAGAAATTGAGCGCGTAGTCCGTGAGCGAGGGGGACATGACGTCTCTGCGACGAGGGTAAATAAAAAAAGAAGCTCGCGGAGAACCGCGAGCCTCTTTGTGTCTGAGCTAATCAGCGACGCTTACTTCCTGCGAAGGAAAGCAGCGACCACGAGCGCCAGCAGCGCAAGGCAGGCCGGCTCAGGCACGATGCCGTATTCGCTGATCATGACGTCGTCGATCTGGAAGTTGGCTTCTTCGGAAGCGCAGACGATGTAGCGGGTGAAGGCCTTCGTCTCGTTCTCGATGAAGAGTTCAGCGGGTTCCACGGTCTCTTCGCCGAAGGTCACTTCGCTGATGGTCTGGTCGTCGAACCAGATGGTGTAGGAGAAGGGCACCCATTCGTCTAAGGGCGCGGTCATGGAGAAGACTTCCTCTTCCACGCCGCTCTTCTTCAGAATCATCTGCTGATTTTCAGAGTCGCGGGTGATAGTGAATTCCGCATACGGCCAGGCGTCGTTCTGCTTGAAGAAGAGCGTGCCGCCGTCAACGCCCTCGCTGGGGCAGAAGACCGCGGTATGGACCGTGACCGTGCCGGCGTTGGCAGCGACCACATCGGCGCGCAGGCCAACGTAACCGGGGGCCGTCATGATGGAGAGAGCACCGTCCTCAACGCGTTCTTCGAACGATTCGGGGTCTACGTCGGGATCATAAGACCAGGTCTCCTGGCCTCTGATGGAGCCGTTCTTGAACCAGGGCTCTTCAAAGTCGCAGGTGTAGTAAACGCCGCCGCAGGCGAAGGTGAAGATGGAGGTGACGGAACCGGCAGCGCCGCCGTTGGAAACTATGCGGGAACGATAGAAGCCGGGAGAGAGATCTTCACGGTTGATGGTGACGTTGATCTCTTTCTTGCCTTCCACGCTGCCGCTCGCTGGATCAAAGGTGAAGCAGCCAGGATTTTCGATGGCTTCGATGGTGTAATCGAAGGAACCGGCGCCCGCATTGCGAATAACGAAGGTACCCTTGCTGTCAGCGCCAAACTGCTGGAAAGCGGGAGCGACCAGCTGAGGATCGCCGGTGCGTTCCACTTCCTCAGCGATGATGTTGTCAAGGCCGATGAGGGCAAGGTTTTCCTTCGGGGTGGCGTAGATGGAAAGATCTTCCAGTTTGGTGACCTCTTTGTCGTTGGTGTCCTTCATGAGCTCTATGCCGAGATCATCGAAGACAGTGTCGCCGAGCGTGACGCTCTTGACGATCTGAGCCTGATAGTCGATGACCAGTTCCACGCGGATCCATTCGTCCATGGAGCCTTCCCAATCTTCGAAGATCAGATCGTTGTTGTTGAGAGATTTCACACGGAAGACGCCGCTTCCCGGCGCATAGGCGAAAACGAGATCCCAGGCAAGAGACCAGTAGCTGGACTTGAAGTGGAATTCCGTAGTCTGGGATTCCATCGGGATGTACATGTCCATACCCACATGGATGATCTCGTTCTCCCTGGAATCGACGGAGATGGTCTGGCCGTCGTACCAGGCGGTCTGGTTGATGAAGCCAATGCCTTCTCTGTCGTAAGCGTTGGTCACCACGATGTTGTAGGTGGTTGAGGGCTGCATGTTGTTGTCCCAGCGGTCCTGGGTGGCCACGATGCCGCCGTAGATCATGTACGGGCTCTCGAAATCTTCCGCAAAGAAAATGTACGGACCCTGGGCTGTGACTCTGACCTGGCAGGAACCGGCAGCGCCGGCGTCAACGCTAACGATGCCGCGATAATACTTATTCTCAGCCATCTTTTCCCTGTCAAGCGTCAGGTTTATGGTGGCGGTAGATGTGCAGGTGCCGTTGGTGGCAACCGGAACAAGCCATTCGGAATCGGTGGAGACTGTGAAATCAAAGGGCTCGTCGCCGTCGTTGGTGATCGTGAAAGCGGTGGAGGTGGACTTGTAGTTGTTGACCAGAGTCGTGGCGGCGCTGTTCAACTTGCCGGGGTTGGAGGTCTGGGGCTTAGAAATAGTCCTGACAACGAAAGCGTCATAACCGGCTTCCGGGCATTCGTTCTGGCCGACGATCAGAAGACGGCTGGGCAGTCCGCTGAAAGTGGGATTGATGCCGTAAGGAAGGTTGGCGTTGCATTCGTACTGCGCGCCCGTCTCGGGATCCCAGCGGTTGGTGTAGTAGCACATCTCACTACCGAGCTGGATGGAGAGCAGCTGCTGCTTGCCAAGGTCCCAAGTGAAGGTGACGGTTGTAAATTCATCTGAAGGCGGCACGCCTTCGATCTGTTCCGGACCGCCCTGCATAGTCTTCGGGTTGAAGGCCCAGGCGCCCGCAGACGTCTTCATGGAATAAGCGTTGCACCAGAAACCCTTGTTGAAGACCAGACAGCTGATAAGCGAAACGTTGTTGGTGGAGTTGATCTGGAAGCGGTTCTGGTAGCTGCCGGAGCCGGCTTCGCTGGGCTTCACCTGCATTTCGAACTGAACGTAGTTCTTGTCGATGTCGATCGAGGAGATGTCGAAATCAACGCAGAAGTTGGCTCTGGCATAGGAAGTGTCCTGAGCGCCGGCCAAAAGGGCCTGCGTGCCGCTCTTGATGCACGCGAAAGTCTCGGTATTGACCACGCGGCCGTAGCAGTTTGAGTTGGCGGCGGAATAAGGCACCCAGCCTTTCCCCTGATCGAAGATGTCGCCGACAGTGTAGCCTTCAGCTTGTTCGAAGTCGATGCGGAAAACTTCGTTGGTCTCGGCGGCGTTAAGGAACGCGGCAGCCATAAACATGAAGGCAACCGCGAGAATTAAGAAACGTTTCATAAATGTCCCCTAGTTGGTTAAAGTATTCTTAATTTTGTAGAAAGTGTACCGAAATACGGTTTATAAAACAATCATTAAAGAATACTCTGAAAATGGATAAAAGAAACAGCCTCCGTTTTTGCGGAGGCTGTAACATAATTAATATTAAAAATTTATCTTTAATTGGTCATAAGCGAAATCACGCGATAATATTCGCTCATAGCAACGCTCATTACATTTATGTCATATTCTTTTTTGCTGAGTTTCTCCATGAAATCAAGTAATATTATGCAATATGCAAACGACCTTTCCGGCTTGTTTGAGTCCAACATATCAGCTATAAAGTCGAGATGGTTGCGCAGTTCATCAACATTTGCTGACAAATTTCTTCCCAACCATTCATTTCCCCTATTCCATTTATCATCTCCAGAAATATCTGAGAAGAAAATATCCGCTGTTTGCCAAAGAATATTTGAAGCACCTCCATTTGCAATATAAGCCGCAGGAAAATCTTTGATGTTTTGAAAATTATCCTTCCTTTCCCTATAGGCAGCCATTAAAGTAAGCAGTGCTCCCTGATCGTCCACGTCATAGAGCACAAGTTCTTTCAGCGCTTTGTCGTGTCCCAATTTGTTCCCTTGCCTCCAAAGAAATGCCATTTTAAGACGTAACAATTCCGAATAAAAGAAATTTCTTTTTCCACAAAACTGGGCTGAATATTTCTTTAAAGCTTCTTCTGTTTTCCAAAGAATTTTCATATCTTCTGAATTGGCGCTGAAAAGATAAACGACCGTCGCAACGTCCAAAGCCATGGCGAGAGGCACGTCCTTTTCAATGAAAACATCTTGAATGGAAGCGCAGCTTTTAAGCTCCATAGCCTTCAAAGCGGCGCTTGCCCACTCTTTTTGTTTTGCCAATATTTCAACAGATATTAAATCGTTGAAAAAGAGCTGATCTTCCTTCTTCAGCTCTTTACTCAAACAATAAACGCCGTCAACTTTTTCACAAGATATAGAAAAAGTTCCCCAAATAAGCAACAGAAAAAGTATGGTATTCCTGATCATCTTTTTCTTATCATAGAAACATACAGTAAAGGAAGCAAAATGAACACCAACCCGGGTTCCGGTGTCTCCCACTGCAAAGTCGGGAGAGATTCCCCCTCGTCAATATACCATACGTTGTCAAAATCCCATCCTTCGTATGTTGCCTGATGCTTCATTTCCTCAAATGTTTTTCCTATAGCATGATCATCTTCGCCCTCTTCAGAGCAATAATATACGCCCTTCCCCTCATGACTGCCCCATCCGTCAGAAATGGGTTTGCCGCCAGTAACCTTACCGAACACATAACAGTTTTCAACAGTACCACACGCCCCTGCAAATCCGCCGATCTGCATTTTACCGTCAACATCGCACCATGAGTAACAGTTAATACACTTTCCATTTGTATCTCCGGCAACTCCACCAACCCTCCATGCTTCTGGGTTCCCAACATTTCCTTTCGTAAAGCATTCACTAATCAAAACTTTGTAAGGAATCAACAAAGTTTCAGGAGGCCTATTCATATAAAAAAGACCGCCGAGATAAGCAGAGCCCTTTAAATCAATAACTTCCGCAGAGCTACGAATAATAGTGCCAGAATAATGAATCAAGCCAACCAAACCTCCCAAAGACCCCATGTAATCTACAGGCCAATCTTGGAAAAACCTTGCCTGGGCATGACAATTGCTGACTGTGCTGTTATGCATATAGGCAACCAAACTAGCGCCGCCGCTTCTTAAATGCAATTTGGCGTTGTTAATTGTGATATTGCACAAAAAAGCATTGCTTATGGCGCTGAAAAGGCCGCCTGCAACGTAATCCTCCCTATCAGTTTGTTTGATGAACAAATTATTTATCGCAAAATTGTTTCCGTTGTATGTGCCGGTAAAGAAATAGTTAGTCAAATCATTTCCGTCATATGCTGAGATAGGCGGAAAACCAAAGCCGTTGCGCCAATTTTCCGTTTCAGCAGCGTCTATGTCGCAAGTCTGGGAAAAATATGCGCCTGGTTCCAGATTCCTGCTATTCTCAGACATCCAAAGCAGGTTTTCAAGTTTGGAGATTAGATAAGGATTATACTTCGTTCCATCTCCTTCTGGCTTTTCAGCGATGTAAGCCGCTTGGACAACCGAGGCTATAAAAATCGTCAAAAGAGCTAAATTAATAATTTTTTTCATTTGATTCTTCTCCTTTATAATTTTGTTTGATAGCCGATATCTCCTCGGCGGATATATTTTTGTCACCGATCTTATAATACCAATAATTTTCTTTCAAATTATTGGGATCGGTGTAGAATTCCTTAATATTTTTTTGCCATCTATCCATATCTCTTAGCAAAGTCTTATTTTTGGATAGAGGGCCAAGTAGCAAGCGACTTCTGACTTTATCATATCCTTCCGGTTTAGGAAAAGAAAACTTTACCTGATTCTTTTCCCACCAGGTTAAAAAATCCTCAAATTTAAAACTTCCTCTGGCAGGTTCGGATAACTTTTTTAAAACCTTATTCATACTTTTGTCTCCAAGTTTTAATTCACGGTATAAATAAGGAAAAATATGAAATCCAAAACCAGTTATTTCAGATATTAGTTCCTGCTCAACTGTTTTTCGAGGTTTTTCAAGATTCTGTTCCAAACGCCAACAGTTTAACCAATTATTCCATATTTCAGGAAGGTAATGTCTCCCTTCGTACCACCAAAAATATTTATAATATGAATCAGAGATTATTGGATCATCAAGATCACCTTTCATCCATAAAAAGGCTATATGTCCTTTAGTTGAAAAACCAAAATAAAGTCCGGAAATAAAATTGAGATGAAGATCAATTGCAGAATAAAAAGATCTTTGTGTTATGGACTCTCCATCAAGATCTCGTAAAACAACAATTGTATTCGTGTACCGAGGATCGGACCAAAAGTCATAAAGTTTTGGAAGGCATTCATCTATGCTCTGTGAAAAAAGATTACACCTAGCTGAAAACCCAGTTTTATATGTTTCAAAAAGCTCTTTTTGATCCTGTTTTATATCAGATTCTTTTGGTATAAATAGGGGAACGCTAGCTGACTTCATAACCAGATCCACGTATTCCTCATCGCTCAGAGAAGCGTATAATGCATTGGATAATGCGAGAGAAAAAATCATAAACAAATAAAAAAGTTTCATATTTATTCCTCCTCAGGGTTTTCCGTTACTGGAGTTTCTAATAATCTTAGAGTTATATTTCCCATTCCAGCATGAATATCCCTGTGCAACACCACGAGACGAGCCGGATGCTTGCTCATATACATATTCCAGGACGGCCTAGTTCCCGGGCAATAACCGGGAAATTCTCTTGCTGCGTGAAAGTCGTTGTAATAGATAATTGTTCCCCCGGTAGCACACTGCGTATAATTAATATTCCAATTTTGGGGCTCAAAATATGATAAAACATCCTGCATTTCAAACTCTCCATCATTGTCGCCAAACGCATCAACATTTGTATAGTAGGCCGACACGCCAAAATAATTGGATAAAATGGGAATATATGGATCAGGAGTTCTGGGATGAGTTTTTGTCACTATAACCGGAACTCCGTACTTGGAAGCATCTGGATCAACCACCCAAGCAAGAGCACTAGTAATGTTAGAAGTGCCAACCATGCTGTTTAGTAAACTCCATTCACAATCTCTTAGTTCTCCAATATGCGACCCGCGCGGCGGCTGGATCCCCTCCGTGACAGCGTATGCATTGTACCGTATATTGCCGCTATGAATTTTGATTCCGTTTATTTTAACCGTAAGGTAAAAGGACCCTAGGCTACAAGCTTCAACATATAAAGTAACAAAAGGCAAATTGTATATGCTATTATCAATTAGTATATATTTATTGACATTGTCAAAAGGCGCTTGCGTTTTCCGCTTATTTGTCCATAATCTAGCGCTCGATCCGGCAATTTCTATTTCTAGAACACAACCGGAAAAATCGACATTCGCCGGTGATAACCCCATGCGCAAGTAAAGAAGATCGTTATCTGAACCTTGCAACGGGCCGGGATTAATAAAATCAGGCGTGCCATCAATACCATCATAATTAATATTAAAGTGAATAGGAACATCCGGAGATATTCCATTATATATCATGTCTATCCCTTCCCTCCTAACTGAATCAAGTTGAACTATTAAGCACTCTACACACATAGCATACAAAACTTCTTCTTCATAATCGTCTTCCATATATGTCACCGTGACGTCTGCAATCATACTGCAAGGAGTTAAAGGAAAATCAAAAGTTGTAGAGGAAGAAGTATTGATATTTGTAACGACTTCATGTGTGTCACAATTTTCCAAAGTCCAAATAGCGGAAATAATTGAATGATTAAAATTGACAAGACGATATGTGACATTTTGAGCGCCAACAAATACCTTAGATGGGCCAGAAATATCAGGAACAGCTGGCACATTATCAGCTAAAATTCGCGTGGAAAATGCCAACATAAATATAAACAATAAAGGAAAATAAATTTTATTCACTGTTAGCCTCCTGATATATGCTATTTGTGGCAAGATTTATATTGTTGTTCAACACTCTGTTTGTTGAAATAGCCAAAGGAATGTCTTCCATTCTCGGCCAAGTGTGCATAAGCGAACTCTGCAAAAGATCGTTTCTTAGGTAACTATCTTTGGAAAGAGCCAGTCTTATTGATTCATTCTTGTCATATAAAGTAAAGAAATTAGTGGCAAGATTGTTCCACAATTTTGAGTTAAAATCAAATCTCAAACGAAAAGAAGCGAGATCTTCGTCATCCTTTCCATCTGAATATCTAATCATTTCCTGAACATGACGTATGGAGTTAGTTATGTCGTGCAAATCCAAGCAATATCTTGCCGCATTTCTATGTCTCCATTGTTTTACTAAACTGTAATCAAGGCTAGGAACGTCGACCATGCAGAGAGCTATGGCCTGTTCCGGCACTTTCATCTCTGCCAAAACCTCGGCCGCCATTATATATGAATAGGAAATGTACGTAAGACAAGTTGGGAAAGTGTGTACTATTATTAGATGATCTAAAGCATTTTCAAGAGCTTTTTCCCGCGTAATTTTCAATTTCCTTGGCGTAAGTTGTTTGAACATCCTCCCAATATAAAAATGGGCGGCTCCTTTCGTAAATCCGTCCGGATTAATAGGATTGGTGAAAAAGTTTGAAAGAATGTTAAAGCATTTGTTATATTGACCACTCCAATATAGCTTTTCAGCAAAATGGTAGAGCTGGCCGGAGGCACCAGGTATTAGCAGAATGTCATCATACTTGTTTATATCCTCTAGAGGGTCTTTTCTGTCTTGCAAACGCAATTTCAATTCTTCAGTTTTATCCAAAGCACAAACCATTTTTGAAACTGATAATTTGCCAGCTGTTCTCTGTCTGTTTTCCGCGCTCCAAAGATAGGAAATGTTTTCTTTCAACGATGATAATTCATCTTTCCCATCAATAAATTTATCCAGACTTTTATTTAGATCGTGGATATCTTTAGCTTTGAACTTTTTGGCCAAATCTTTTCCAATTCTATAGGCTTTCTCCTCAATGATTTGACGCAGTCTAATAGATTCAGCTATGGTTTTTAGTCGTTCTTCATTTGTGCCTTGAACAAGAGACAAACTAATCAACCCATCGTAGGCCTTATTGAATGCATCGATATCATTTTCTGGTAAAGTCTTAATCAGAAGATCTAAACCCTTGCATATAACATCTTGATCTGTGTGAGCGTTTAGTTTAAGCCAATTCAGGATTGATATAAATCTTGCTTCGTTACTGTTTGATAAGCTGTCTATAATGACCAATTCTGTTTCGGGAGAAAAATAAAATCCTTCGGAGCGTAGCACGTCAAAAAAATGTCTTGCCCTTTTTTTATATTCAGGATGGTTTTTTATCCATGACAGCATAAGCTGAATCTGCGCTGTGTCGTACGGGTCATAATTGATAACAGCACAGCATGCATTGAAATATGCTTTGTTATCCTTTTGACATTTTGAACGGAATTTTTGCTGGATGTATTTGAAAGCGTAAAAGTTCCTTCCTTTAGCGCTGAGTGCATAATCGTCAATAAATTTTTGCGTGATGCGCAAGGCGGTCTCATCTCTCATTCCACTTCTCAAACGGTATTCGACATTCAGTCCGTCAAGGACGATAGTATAAGGTTCGCCGTTTAGAAGATAGTATTTTTCACATTCTGAATCGTTTCTGAATTTCTTTGCCAGTTGAGACGCTTCTGACCAATTCTGATTTTTCGCTAACCTCTCTATCTCCAAAAATTTCTCTGCCCATAAAACATTGCCGGTTACCATACTTGAAACCATCCACACCTTGTTGTGGATGTCAATATTCTTTGCGTAGAGAGAAGAACTCACACAAAAGAAAATAAATGTGGTAACAAGTATAGTGTGTAATTTCATAAATGTTTAATTCTCCTGCGTATATTGTACGGAAAAATATATACAAAATCAACACTATAATGTTTTTAACAGTTTAGAGTTTTTTTCGAGCAGAAAAAAAACCGGCCAAAAGCCCAAAAATCGCCGCTATTCCCGGTTCCGGAGTGACGTAGGTCTTGACCGGAGCGGAGAAGACGCTGCCGCCGTCGGAATAGACCGCCTGGACGCGCCAGTACCAGGTGCCGTTGGGGATCACTATCTTGGCCTCGGTCTTGGTGGTCGTTTCAGTTCTGCCGTCGGTGAAGTAGGGATTGTTGGCGTACTGCACCTTGAAGGTGTAGGCGCCTTCCGGCTTGCTCCAGCTGCCTTCTATATAGTTGTAGTAGTTGGTGGGCGTGTAGTAGGTGATGACAGGCGGTTCGAGGGAGAAGGGATTTTCCCAGGAGTCGGCGCCGTTTACGTTCTGCCCGCGCTCTTTCAGCCTGAAGGATCTTTCCTTCGGCATGACGATGGTGCCGGCTTTCCACAGACCCGCGATCACCGCAGGCTCCTTTTCGTCGGGAAGCGCAGAAGCGTCGCCCCAGGCCACGTAGTCCAAGATCTTGGTGTAATCGTTGGTCAGGTAGTATTCCGGGAAAGGCGAATCGGGCTCGAAGGGATAGAGGGAGATGGAGCCGGAGGGAGGAAGCTCAAGATCGGGATCGATGTCTTCCGCCATGATGGCCATATCCCCTCCCGGAGCGATCTTTTCGCTGGGCAGAACGTACCATTTTTCGCCTGGCATGACGCGGATAGCGTAGTATTTCAGATTCGTTTCCTTGCCGTCCTTCCGATCGAAGGTGTGGAACTGGATGTACTGGCTTCCCGGCACAGTTTGGACAGCCTCGATGTTGATGCCCATGTTATAAGCTTTCTTGGCGAAACTGTAGATCTTGAACTCGTCAAGTTTGCCGTTTAGGTAGCCGCCCAAAAAGAGAGGAGAACTCTGCAGAAGGTTGCCGGACCAGACAAGGCCGGAAACGCGGTGACCGTCCACATAGACGTAAGCTTCGTTCTTGTCCTTTTCATGCGTGACGGCGAAATGGTGCCACTGGTTCGGTTCCAGGATGCGCTGGTTGTCGTCGGGATTGTAGCGGTCCATGATCCAGGAGTCGCCGCCGGGGAAACCGTCCGAGGTGCAGGAGTAGCCGTTGTCGAAGGGACCCCAGGCGATGCGGCCGCCGTGGTGCGTTCCGGAGTCGCCGTCCTGGCGCCAGCCGAGCTCTTCGTATTTCTTGAAGACGCGGCCCCAGTAGCGGCGGTTCCTTTGCGTGAAGTAAACCCAGGCTTCCACCGTGAAGTTGCCGGCGATGTTGATGTCACTGTGGGAGCCCATCTGGACATAGTCTTCGTTGGAAGGACCGAAAGCAAGACACTTGCCGTAGCGGCCTTCATTGTCCCATTTGACGTCGCCCTGGAAATCGCCGGTCATCTTGCCGTCCTTGTCGGAAACAGTCGAACCGCTTCCCTCTTCCATCGGGATGGAGAGTCTAAGCGAGGGGTACTGCACTGCGATGGAGAAGGACTGAGTCAGCGTCCTTACGCCGTTGTTGGCCCTGACCGAGCAGGAGACAGTGCCTGGCTCTGTGAAAACGCCGCTGATCAATCCGTCGCTGTCGATCTTAAGAACGTCGTTGCCCTGCACGGAGTAGGAGATCGTTCTTCCTTTGGGATCGAAGGCAAAGGGACGATAGTAGTAGGGCTCCCCTACCATCGCGCTTCTGGGCGGAAGCGAGACGAAACTGTAAGTGAAGTTCGTAATGTAGGTGGGAGAGCCGACGGAACTGTTGACGGTCCTTTGCCAACTGGAGATGGTGCTGCGCAGATTCTGGGCTTCGGAAGTGTAGCTTCCGTCGCTTCTCCTGGCGTCATAGGAGCACTGGTCCCTCAGGTCGTCGAAGATGTCAAGGCACCTGGAGAGGGGCAGCACGCGCACCATGTTCGTCATGTGGGCGTAGAAGGCGCGCATAACGGCAGGGTGCCGGCAGAAGCGCTGGATGCCGCCTGTTATCGGATACAAGGGAACGTTGCCCCAGACGACGCAGCTGCCGATGTCCTGAGGCCAGAGCTGTGTCCTGCCGGTAGCTTTGTCGCCGTAGAGGATGTAGTTTTGGCCCCACTGCGTCCAGGAGTCGCTGTTGTTCAAAAACTTCAGCATGCACCATTCCTTGGCCGCGGCGGAAACGTCGAAGTAATTCGTCACCCTGGAATTGTAATCCTTGTTGTCGAAGATGTACAAAGCTTCCATGCCGGCAGCGATGTCCTTATACTGTTTGTCCGGGTTCATGTCGGCCAAAGGCTCGTAGCAGTCTTTGTACGTTTCCTTCTTGTAGTCGGCAAAACTGAACATAGCCTGCTGGGCGTTGGCGGCGGTGGCTTTGTAGCAGTTGCCGTCGTAGCCGAGCTTCCTCAGATGAACGTCGTCGTAGCCTTCCACGGAATGCATAAGGCCCTGCAAGGAACCCATGCGGCGGGCCAGGTGCGGTTCACTGTCGTATATGGGCGTCTTGGAGGCGCGGTAGATCCTCTGCGCATAGGCCACGGCGAGGAACGGCGAGCCGTCCTCCCAGTTGTAAGTGTTGGAGACTTTGTCGTGCCCGTGGTACTTTTTGCCGTAGTTGAGCCTGATGTTGTGGGCGACGCGGTACTGGCGGCTGTAGTTGCCTTTGTAGTGGATGCCGCAGTTGTAATAGATGTTCGTGCCGATGATCAGAGTGCCGTCGGTGTTGTCGTTGTTCCAAAGACGCTTCGAGGAGAGCTTGTTGTAGTTCTCGCTGGTCATCAGAATACGGTAAACGGGGATCTGGTAATCGGTGGTGTCGTCAACTTCCAGCATGCAGGGGCGATTTGCTCCCCAGCTTGGGAACGTAATGGTCTTGCCGTCGCAGTTGATCTCGTAATAGAAGGAGACCTGGTCGTTGTGGGACAATCCCGTCACAGAACAATAGACTCTCTTCTGCGTGGAGTTGTAGCTGAGAGGAAGCGTGTTCCAGGAGCCGTAATTGCCGATGCGGTAATAGAGATTGCCGCTGGGCTGGCCGGAAACGCCGTCCAGGTAGCAGTAGAAGTAAACTCGGGAAGAGGAGGTCGGGACCGCGGGAGAGTGGAAGGCGTCTATCACTCTCGGATCATTGGCGTCCCTTCCGACGGAGCCGCCGTAGGAGAGACGGTAGTTTTTGGGATCAGTGCCGTTCTTGGTGAGGTCGAGCCTCTCAAGGGAAGCGCCCACGCCGTCGGCGTCGCCGCCCCATTCGCCGTCGTCACGGTAAGAAGCGGTGTCTATAATTTTGCCGTCGCTGTTCCTTAAGATGAAAGTATCGGAGCCGTGGTCGGGTGAGTAACCCAGATCGTAATAGTATTTGACGGAAGGATACGCGGTGTGGAAGGCGTTGGTGGCGGCGCAGAGGTAGAGGAATTCGCCCGCCGGAAGTTTGACTTTCGGCATGGCGGTCTTGCCTTTTTCCTTGCTCTCAAGCGTCCAGCCCGCCAGATCGACCGTCTCGCTTCCGTAGTTCTTGAACTCCAAGTATTCCTGTTTGCCGAAAGCGTTGTGCAGGTCGTGGTAGTTTATCTCAGAGATAGCGACCGTCTCGGGAGGCAGACCGATCCTGAGATATTTGAAGACGGCGCTGGAACTGGCGGCCTGGGGCGGGATCTTGTAATAGAAACTCATGGTATAGGAGTTGCCCGTGGTCAGGTCTTCCGAGAAGTAGGGCCTGACGTAGCTGCCGGAAGAGTTGCCGCCGCCAGCGCCAGTAGCCACGACGTGCAGGCAGCCTCTGGCATTGTGTCCGTCCGTATTGTCCCAGAAAGTGCCGGAGTGGTTGCCCCTGGGCACCCAGTTGTCGATGTTGGAATCGAAATTACTGTTCGCCATGTAATTCTTGGTGGCGTCACGCATCTCGAATTCATCGATCAGTATCTCGCCAGCCGCGTCCATGTAGATGTACATCTTGGCGGAGTCGCTGGCGTTGTCGGTAATGGTCGCTTTCTGCCATTCGGTAGTGGGCTCGACGGTAATGGTGTGCGATTCGTAGGAGAGCCTGGCGGTCATGGAGGCGGCCGGCTTGGCCTCCTCGACGCTCTGCTTGGGCCAACCGTAGAACGCGCCGTCCTTTCTTATCGTCAGGGAGTAGCGCAGCGTTCCGGAAGCGTTCCTGGCGGGCAGCGTGACTTTGTAGAGGCCGCTTTCCGTATCGAGAGTAAGAAGCTGCGAATGGAGCTCGGCGTTGTCCATGCCGTAATTGAAAGTGACTTCCTGAATGTTGTCGCCCAGGACCGCGAAAGCGAATTCAAGGGGCGAATCGCTCAGAGGTTCGAAGGGAGGATAGCAGACGACGGAAAGCGCCGGGACGTCGCCCGCGGCGGAATTGGCTTTGCCGGGCGTTCCGTAAAGCTTGGAAGCGCCCCAGCTTTCAACATCATCGCCGTCAAGGCTGGGATCCAAGAGTTCCAAAGAGCAGCCCGTGCCGCAGGCCAGAGACGGCCAGGGAGATTCGCTGCCGTAGCGGGCGGAATCAATAACGTAGCCGTTGCAGTCCGTCAGCTTCACGCTGCCGCTCTTGCCGAAAAGCTTGAGCTTGCAGTTAATAACAGGGATCTTGTCGCCGTAGATGGCGGTGATGGTCTTCTTCTTGGAAGGTGCGACAAGATATTTGCCAGGTTCGATATTAAGAGACTTGGTGTCCAATACCACGCCGTTGATCATGCAGTTCTTCAGGTCAACAGTCTCTGTAGTCGGGTTGAAGAGTTCCACGTACTGGTAGTCGTCGTCGGAAGCCGCAAGTCCGCTGTCGTGCATGATCTCGTTTATGATGACGCAGTGCTGGGGCAGACGTTTAGTCAAAGTCGTGAATTCTTCCTCGACGGTCTGAGTGCCAAGGGGACCGTTGACGTTCAAAGTGTATTTCACCTTGCTGCCGGCTTCGCCGGCGTTTAGCGTGGCCAGGAACCAGCCGTCTTTTTTCCTTGTGCCGACAGTAAGAGAGCCGACCGTCAAAGTCGCCGAAGCAATGTTGCCGTAGGAGGCCCTGACGCCCACCGTGACAGTTTCGCCGGACACAGGCGAAACGGGATCCCTTCTCGTTTCCAGAAGCAGCGTGCCATCAGGAACAAAGGCGGAGTTCTCCGCACCCGGCGTTCCGCCGCGGACGGTACTGGCCGCCCAGACTTTAGGATTATCAAGGGGGAAATTGGGATTCTTCAATTCCAAGGAGGGGCCGTCGCCATCCGGTTCTTCCGGCCATTCTCCGCCATCCAGGTAATAGACCTTCGATATGGTGGCGTTTTGAGCGTTCCTAAGCTCCACTTCTTCGCCGCTGTTACTGAGTTTGCCGCTAATAAAGGGACCGTAGGGTTCCGGAGCGTCGGGGTACGTGACTTTGAAGCGGTCGGGATAACGCGCAACCACGACATAGCCGTTGGCAGCGATCGCAGCGCCCTCCGGGAAAACAAAATCGAAACCCTTGTTGAACTTCCAGCCCGCCAGGGAGACTTCCTCTCCCGAATTGTTGTAGAGTTCCACGAATTCCGCGGAGTCCTCGGAGCCTGGCGGATTGTAGTTGATCTCGTTTATCACTACGTCCGCCAAGGAGGCGTTGACCAGCAATACGCTGGCAAGGGTCAGCAAATACAAAGCGTTTTTCATTTCTGCTCCTTAGGTCCCAGACCCATGTGTTCCTCGAAGTAAGCGGCGATCCTTTCCATGCAGTCGGGAAGGCTCTCAAACCTGAGGTCTAAGCCGTGGTTGTCCTTGGGGTATATCATAAGATCGAAGTATTTCTGTTTTTCAATAAGCTGCTGGATCATCCAGGCGGCGTCCTGGAAAAGCACGTTGTCATCCTGCATGCCGTGGATCAAAAGAAGGTTGCCCTCCAAGCCCGCGGCGTGGAAGACGGGAGAGGTCGCCTTGTAAATTTCCGGGTCGTCCTTGGGACGCCCCAATCTCGGGGCGGTGTAGGAATCCCAGTAGTTCTTCCAGTCCGTCACAGGCTTCCAGGAAACGCCGGTATTGAAAACGCCCGGGAAATCGCACATGACCATGAGCGTCAAAAATCCGCCGTAGCTGCCGCCCCAGACGCCGATCCTCTTTTCATCGACATAAGGCAGCGCCTTCAGATATTCCGCGCAGGAGACCAGTTCCTTGGAGTCCACGATGCCCAATGACTTGTAATAGCCTTGCGCGAACTTGTGGCCGTAGCCGTGGCTGGCTCTCAGGTCGATGCCGACCAGGATGTAGCCCATCTCGTTGGCCATGTAGTTGTCAAGGAGATTGTAGCGGCCGAAGCCCATCTTTCCCTGCCCCGCGTAAACGCAGCGCAGGACGGCGGGATATTTCTTCTTCGGGTCGAAATCGCGAGGCAGTGTCAGCGTCCCGCAGATCTCCAAGCCGTCCTCTTTGTTCCTGAAGGAAAATTCCTTTATGATGGCGCGCGGCCATTTCTTCAAAAGCGGAGAAGCGGTGTCGAGTATCTGCGTGAACTTGCCCTTCGCGCCGGTGACTAAAAGCACGGGCGGCTCCATAAGCGAACTGGCCTGGACCGCCAGCTGTTTTCCGTCCTTGCTGACAACAGCGCTTTCCCAGCAGCGGTCGCTGCACTTCACGCGCTTTTCAGGGTCATTTGCGTTCTTCTTCGCGTAGAGGAAAGCTTTCCTGGGATCGGGATTGAGGGCTGAAAAATAGATCCTGCCGTTTTCGCAGACAGTAAAATTCGTGATGTCGTAGCCGCCGGCAGTGATACGTTTCGGCGTTTTGCTTCCCGCTTTCAGCTCGTAGAGCTGCAGCCAGCCGTCGCGGTAACTCAAAAAGTAGAGCGTCCCCTCTTTGTCATAGCTGATGGGCGACCATTCGATCCAGGGCTCAAGGTGATCGCTGAAGCGCTCCTTCACGACCCAGCCTTTCTTATAGGAGGCTTCGCAGAGATGGTAAGTGCGGTAATCGTCCTCCACGTAAGCGAAAGCGAAAGTCTTGCCATCCACAGACACGGCCGCGGCGTGCGGCCTGACGGTCGTCCCCTTCTTGCATTCCTCGGGTTTGAAATTCGGAAGCTCGGGATACTCTAAGAGAGAACTCTCTTTGGTGAGGTCCAAAAAGCCGTAGCGGAAGAGCGCCAGGGGCTTCCCGACGTTGTTCCTTCTCAGGTTGTTGATCTTTACTTCCTTTTCGGGAGTGTAGTCCGGCATCCTGATGTCCTCGTAGGTCGAGGAGTCCTCGACTAAGACCGCGGCGTATTTGCCGTCCGGAGAGACGCGGTAATCGCAGACGGAAGTGTGCGGCTTAGTTAGGAAGGTCAATTGCCTGACCGTGCCGTGGTCGAGATCGTAGGAATAAAGATTTCCGCCCTTCACGAAGAAAGCTTCGGGGTCTTTTTCCGGGATCGTGAGATTGTACTGTCCCCCGTTGGTCAGCGTCAGTCTTTCGACGTTTCCCTCAAGGTCGCAGATGAAAAGGTTACCGCGGCAGAGGAAGACGATGTCGTAGGTGTCGTTGACGAAAGAAAATTCGCTGATGCCGGTGTACATAATTTCGGCGTATGCGACGTCTTTGGGATCGCGCGTATCATCCTCGCAGGGGAATCTCTTTATCTTTTCGGCGTCCGTCAGCTTCCTTATGCTGCCGTCCTCCAATTTCACAAAAAGATCCCTGACCGCTCCGCCCGTTTCGTTCCACAAAAAAGCCAATATCCTGCCGTCGGCGGAGAAAGTCGTCCCCGAAATGGTCTGGCCGTAAGTCAGAGGTCTGGTGTAGAGTTCCCTGAGCGTAGGGCCCTTGGGAATATGTCTCAAAAAAGTTTTCATGCGCGTTCCTTAAGCGGATTTTTACCTTTACTTAACCTTGTATTATAACAAAAATGGGAATCCGCATAAAGACTGGCATTTGGCTTTCTCGTTGCTTTTTTCGGGAAATTTTAATAAACTTTCTCGA
>JAFZXZ010000022.1 GCA_017616555.1 bacterium
ATCGGCGGCGGCATGGGCGCCGGTATCGGCGCAGCCGGCGGCGGCGTCGGCGTTGCGATCGGCGCGGGAGCCGGCGCAGGAGCGGGACTCTTGACCGGTGCGATCGCCGGCGAAGCCTACGAGATACACCGCGCCCGCATGCTGGAAGACTACGCCGACGTTGACCGCTACAGCGGCGAAGCCAAAGTCTCCACCAAAGTTGTCGCCAAGTATGAAAAACAGCTGGCCAAGATGGAAGCCAGGACCAAGATGATGGCCGCCAGATACGAAGAGATCGTGGCCAAGAGCTATGTTCTGGCCAACAATATCCAGGCTGACGGACGCTACGTCCAGGTTGAGACAACCAAGGAAGGCACGACTCAGATCACCATGCTCTCGGAAGTCCTTTTCGACGAAGGCCACGCCCAGCTTCGTGAAGCCGTCTACCCCGTGCTTGAGGAAGTCGGCCGTGTCGTCAACACTGAGTATCCCGGCTTCTTGGTGGCCATTGAAGGACATACCGACAGCAACGAATTGCCGGAAGGCTCCAACTACATGTCCAACTGGGAACTCTCCGCAGCCAGAAGTCTGGCTGTCCTGCACTTCTTGGAAAAGCAGGGCGGCGTTGATCCGAAACGCATGGCCATTTCCGGCTATTCCGCCAACAGGCCGGTCGCAAGCAACGCCACAGCTGACGGCCAGCGCCTGAACCGCCGCGTCGTCATAACGCTTATCCCCACCGACTTCGGAACTCCGCTTTCGCAGGATGAGCAGCTGAACAACAAGGTGAACAACATCATGGAATCGACCATGCCTACGCTGCCCCAGAGCGGCACCGTCCCCGTTCCTGATTACGGACGAGGCGGCTCCACCGGCCTTGACATCGCCCCGGACGGCACGCTGCCCGGCGCGGCTCCGCAAAGCGAAGCCGAAATGTTAAACAACCTTCCCGCCTTCCCAACCATTGACTAGTAAGGAGACACCATATGCGTAAGATTGCTTTACTATCCGTACTTTCCGCTCTTACTTTCCTGATGTTTGGCTGTGCGACCAGCGAGGTGACGTACCCTCAGCCGCTGGCCCTGAACAACGGCTCCTTCGAGGGCAAGACGATGTGCATCATGGCCTACGGCGAGCCGACTGACAACTACGAGCAACTCTCCGAGACCTACCACCGCTGGTGGCTCCCCCGCTTCATTTACGGCAGCGGCGAAGTGACCGTTCTCGATCACCCGTACGTCAACGACGACGGCCAGGTCTTCCAGGACAACACCAATGAAGCTTTCGCCGAAGCCATTTTCAACCGCCTGAGAGGATACTCCATCTTCAAGCGCGTGGTCACGGTGAAAGACAGAACTGAAGCAGACGAGTTCAACTACGATTACCTTCTGGTCTTCCATATCAACGAGTGCTACGCCAAAGGCCTCGGCGCCAACGCCAACTTCGTCGAATGGTCCACCATCGAAGGCAACGTCAACGTTTCCGTCTTCGTCTACGACCTGAAGGCTAACCAGAGGATCAGCGAGCAGAACATCCAGTCCACCGCGACCTCCACCTACGCCTGGGCGACGCCCGACGTCAGGGAATATCTGAGAAGAAAGCTTCTGAAGGGAACGACCTTCCACAACGCTGTCTCACAGATAACCTTCTAGAAAAAGAAAGCCCCTCCTGAAGGGGCTTTTTTCTATGCGCGTCGTCCACGTCGGCAAATACTACTGGCCCTACCAGAGGGGCATCGAAACTTACCTCAAGACTCTTGCGGAAGGGCTCAATCCTTTGTGCGATCTGACAGTCATTGTCAGCAACGACAAATGCGAGACCGTGGAGGAGAACGTCTGTGGCGTGCACGTCATAAGATTAGCAAGATGCTTTCATCTCAACAGCACGGATTTCCTTTTCGGGCTCCCGAAAAAACTTAAAGAACTTAAGCCCGACATAGTGCACATCCATCTCCCCAATCCCTGGGCGGAGACAGCCTGGAAGCTGGCAGGGCGCCCCGGCAGGCTCTTCATTTCCTATCATTCAGATATTATCAGACAGAAATTTCTTCTGAAACTGTATGCGCCTTTTCACAGGGCCACTTTGGAAAGCGCTGAAAAAATAATCGTCGCCACTCCCAACCATATCAAGTATTCACCTTTCCTTTCCAAGCTCGGGGAAGACAAAACGGCCGTCGTGCACTACGGGCTTCCTAAGATCGATTTCCCCGCCCCCCGAAGCTTGGCGCGTCCCTTTATCCTCTCGGTCGGCCAACTGGTTTACTACAAGGGCTTCGACGTTCTTATCAAAGCCGTCGCCGACATTCCAGACCTGGATCTGGTAATCGTGGGCTGCGGACCGCTGGAAAAAAAGCTAATTAAGCTTACGGAAGATTTGGGAATAAAAGAACGCGTGAAACTCCCGGGCCATGTTTCCCGCGAAGAGCTGCTTAAGTATTACGCCGACTGCGAATTCTTCGTCCTGAGTTCGACATTCCGCAGCGAGGCCTTCGGCATAGTTCAGCTGGAAGCCTTCCAGGCCGGGAAACCGGTCATAAGCACCGATCTGCCCTCCGGCGTCCCCTACGTCAATCAGAACGGCAAAACAGGGATAGTTGTACCCCCCGGCGACGTTAGGGCCCTAAACGAGGCCATGAAGGCCCTCCACGGCGATCCTGAAGCGAGGCAGCGTTTCGGAAGCGCCGCCAGGGAAAGGGCTCTCTCCGATTTCTCCGCTGAAGAGATGGTAAAGCGAACTTTCGCGCTCTACTCTCCCAAGGCCTGATCGATCTCCTTCAAAGCCTCATCGACGAGGCGCTTCACTTCCGGCAGCCTGCTCTTCAGTTTTTTCGCGGTCAGAAGTTCTTCTTTCGCGCCCTTAAGATCCCCCATCCCCGCCAGACAGCAGGCCAGGTTGTAATGGGCTTCCACGGTCCGGGGCCGCAATTCTATGGCTTTTTTAAGGTACGGCAGCGCGGATACGTACTGCTCTTTATTGAGGAGCGCTTCCCCTACGTTGGCGTTCACCCGGAAGTTCTCCGGGGAATATTTGAGATTGTCCCGCCAGATAAGCTCCGTGTCGCACCAATAGAAATTGCGCTGGAAAGAGGCGTAAGAGAAAAGCAGTATGATGACGGAAAGAAAAGCCGCGTTGAAAATATTCTTCCTGGCGAAAAACGTGAAAACGACGGCGATCAGGATCCCGGGGAGCGCGCAGTAAAGCCTGTGCTCGTAAAGTCCGTTTGGAATAAGCGTGGCAGCAGGGGCAAGAGCAAGCGCAAAGAATCCGAGCCCGAAGGCAAAGTAGGGATATTTTTTCCGATTTATCCAGGCGAAGGCAGCCAATGCGATCCAGAATACGATCGATAGGATCACCCATACGGAAGAAAAGCCCTCAAGCGGAACGTCGTACTCCAGCCTTAATCCGAAGGGCCAGAAGCACAGCCTCAGATAGATGATCCAGACTTTAATTTGCGTGGCGAAGTAAGCCCAAACGTCAGGTGTGTCTTCGTAAAGCCTACTGAGCGGAGAAAAATCAAAGCTCGTCCCCTTCCAGACTCCGGCGAAGCGAAGGACCAGAAGACAAAGAAGAACAAAGGCAGCTGCAGAAATAACAATATATTTTTTGTTCTCTTTAAAAAAAGATTTCAGATCAGCTGAAGCGAAGATGAAATACCCCAGGATCGCGACAAGCGGCGCCACCGCCATGTTCTCCTTGCAGAAAAGCCCGGCAATGAGCGTCAATATCGCCGGCGCAAGAAAGATCTTCTTTTTCAAAGATAAAAGCAAAAAGATCAGGTGCATGAGGAAAAAAGTGAAGCACATCAGCTCCAGCCGCTGGACGATGTAGGTCACAGCCTGCGTATTGACGGGATGGACCAAAAAAAGCGCCGCACACAAAAATGCCGGAAAACGTTTTTCTTCTGCTTTCCCGGCCGCCTCCTGCAAAAGCAAAAGAAAATAATAAAAGAGAAAACCGTTCAGGATATGGATAGCAAGGTTGACAAAGTGATACCAGAAAGTATCCAGCGCGCATAATTTGTAATTGCCCCAGAAAGTCAGGAACGCCAAAAAACGTCCGGGCGAGAAATGCCAGACGTCAATCAATTGCCCCCTCAAAGAACTGTTGTCAACTATGCATCTGAAATCATCAAACTGCCACGTCCCCTTAAACGAGGAAACGTAAGCTGCAACGGCCAGAAGTAAAAGCAAAAGAAGGTCTAAGATCCAGCCTTTATTCTTCACTATCCCGCTTCTCCCCCAGTTCATAGACGGCGAGACCGTCAAAATCGCTGACAAGATGGAAAGGCACGCCCTGTTCTTCGCACCAGCCCTTCACGGATGGCGAGATGAAGAAATTCCTTTTCCCAGGTACGATCTCATCTTTCACGGCAACATTTTTAGCAACAAGTTTCGGAAGAGTGGCGAGATGATAACGGTAATACTCCCCGTCGCTGTAAACATCCTCCGAAACTATGACACTACCGTAAGGAATGGCCCCGAAAGCCTGGGCAAGCTTTGCGGCCTCAAAAGAACTTCTTCTAGTGGGAGCGTTGGCCACGCTGTGGCCTAGAAGAACCAGGATGCCGATAAAAAGCAGCGGGCAAAGCACAAGGCGCATCTCCTTCGACTTGGAAATATAAAAGAAGGCGCAGGCAAGAAAAACCGCCAGATACGCCGTGAGGAGCCAATACCACTGTGCGGGATAGAAATGGTAGCTTGGAACAAGGAAAAGCAAAGTCGCAAGGAGTGCGGCGAAGACCGTCGTATTCTCGATCGTCGCAATTTTTTCCGCCTTTCGGAAGAAAAGTCCCAAAAGAAGGATCGGAAAGACGAAAAGACTGAGCGCAGAAAAAGCACAAAAACTGCTGCAAAAAACAAGGAAACTAGATCCGTATTCTGAAAGCGGCAGGACGAAATAATTGCTCCAGAACTGGCCGTTTAGAACGGCGCAGAAAAGACTTTTACAAAAGTCCTCGCGCCTCAAATACTCGCAGCTCTCTCCTTTGCTGAATAAAAAGCAAGTGTAAAGGTAAGGCAAAAGCCCGACAACAAGCGCCAAAGCTAAGCCTGCGAGGAAAGCCTTTCCCTTCCCGGCTTTGAAAAGCATTAAGGCGGCGAAAGGCAAAATAAGCGCAAAGAACCAGAGCGCCAGCGGATCATGGAAAGCCAATATACCGCAGGGAACGAATTTCAAAGGCAGCGGAACCTTTTCGTTCGCGATCACGGCGTAGGCGAAAAAGAAAAGGCAAAAAGACAAC
The DNA here is from genome assembly GCA_017616555.1 of bacterium. Classification (GTDB taxonomy): domain Bacteria; phylum Auribacterota; class UBA3054; order UBA3054; family UBA3054; genus UBA3054. The sequence goes on from JAFZXZ010000022.1 coordinate 5,219, forward strand.
GATACAGGCGTCACTTCCGTGGCGGCCGTCACGATGTAAGGCAGGAAACTTACCGCCAGAACAGCAAAGAAAGTGAAAAAGCGGTCCTTGAAGCGCCGGCTCAGGGCATCCCACAGGAAAACCATCCCCAGGGAAACGCACAGCGCGGACAGAAGCGCCAGATTAGCCCCGGGCTCGCTGATGAATTTCAGATGCGAAAAGGCGCGCAGCAAAATCGTGTACAAAGGGAAGAGCGGCGTATGGGGAGAGCCGCCCTCTATTGCGATGCGGACGAACTTCGCGCTATCCGCACCGGCAAGCGCCCCGCCCGGACCGTACTGAAGACGGCACACGAACTGGACGAGGACAAGAAGGAAAAGCGCTGCGCCCGCAGAAAGCGGGCGCAGGACGTCCAAACGATCTGTTAGCTTAGTAGACAAACTCGGTCGTAACTTCGATACTGGGATTAAGACTGTTCTTCACAGGGCAGGCTTTGGCCGCGCCTTCCAGCCTTTTCTTCATGGAATCTTCCAAAGCGATCTTGGGGAAAGTAACTTTCACTTTGAAAGTCTTAACGGAAGCGGGAGACTGCTGCATCTCTTTGTCGACTTCCACCAAAAGGCCGGTCATGTCCAAATTTTGCGAAGCTGCCACAAAACCTATCATGCTGGCGGTGCAGGTCGCAAGAGCGGCGGAGAGGACGTCCGTCGGGGAAAAGACGCCGGGAGTCCCTTTGGCGTCGGTAGCGATGGAGGTTTCGGAACCGGCCAGTTTGGCGGTGCATTTCAGGTCGCCCTGATAAGTAGCTGTTGCTGAGAGAGCCATATTTTAGTTCCTTAAAGTTATGAGTTACGGCGTTTCGCAAAAAGCGCAGCCAAGATCAAGAGAGCAAAGAGAGAAGGCTCCGGCGTCAGAACGAAATCCTTGTAGCAGGAGCCTTCCGGCGTAAAGGAATAGTTCTGGTTGTCGTAGTTTACCGGCCTGACGCGCAGGCTGGTCCTCTGCTGCGGGCCGAGATGGATAGTGTAGAACGGCAGGCCGCTCATATTGTAACGCTGCACTATGTTCTGGGTCTTTTCGGAAACGACCTGGATCTGAGCGTTGGTCACGATCTCGTTGCCAGTTCCGTAGAGAAAGCCCATGATGTAGGGAGAATATCCGTCGAGATAGACGGGGTAAGTGGGCGTGCCGGTCGAGACCACGATGTTCGTGACATACTGCTTGCGCCCTTCGCCCCTCACGGTCAGGATATGCTCGCCGTACTGCAGCGTCAAAGCCGTGGTGCGGCCCTGCTCGGTAACGTTAGCCAAAGTGTTCGCGACTCTTGCCTCGGCTCCCACCACCGGGAAGAAGGACGAAGAGTCGGAGACCTTGGCGTAAACGAAGCCCTTGGACTCGTTGGCCTCGCAGGGAATGACCACGCTCTTCGAGCCGTCCGTCAGATCGACTTCCAGCGCCCTTCCCTCGTAACCGTCCTTGTAAACGGAAAGATAAACTTTCCCGGCCGGCACGGCGTCGAAGACAAAAATGCCGTCCGTAGTGTTGGAGACTGCAAAGGCAAAATCCTCGCCCACCGCCCTTACAAGAGCGTCGCCCAAAAAGCCGTTGCCGAAGAAAGTGTTCGTCGTCAGAACGCCGCCTATTGCGTAGGTGGTGTTCTGCGCCGAATCGTCTTTTGTAACGTTAAGCTTCAGGATCTGGGGCGCGGAAACAGCCGTGTCGTTCGCGGCGTAGGCCGCGAAATAGTACGTGCCGGCGTACTGCGGGCGGCAGGTCACTTCCGTGCCTTCGCTGCCTGAGAGCGAAACAGGACCGCCGAAACCTGGCAGTTTGCGCCACAAGACTTTTTTGCCAAGGAAGAAATCGGCCTTCATCACGACTTCCTTGCCGGCAGCCACGGTGTATTCCTTCTGGGAATCCGCAAAAGAAGCCTTGACATCAAGCGTGTTGGCGGGATCGAAGAAAATGGCCGTGTCGTTAATGTTGCCGGCGGAATCCCTGACCTGGCACTGGACATAGTAAGTCCTGTCTCCCGGGAAGGTGTGCGAAACGCCAACTACATCCTGCCAGACGGTCCAGCCGGAATCGTTGTCCCAGTTGAACCTGACCTGGGCTTCGTCGCCCACTGGCTGGACGACATAGGGCGTATAGACGACCGTATTGTTCCCGCGGTTTTCGGCCTCCAGATAAACGGCGGGATAAGTGTCCCTGACAAATAGGTTCGTCTCGGCTGAGGAAAGCACCACGCCGTTGGCTTTCTCAACGTTGAGCGTCAGCGTGTATTCGCCGGGCGTCACGTCGGCGAGAAATTCTCCCATAAAGCTGTCGGAAGGCCCCGAGATCTCAAGTCCGTCGAGCAGCCAGCGGTATTTGTAACCGCCCATCGTGCCGCTGCCGTCAAGATAGACCGGGAAGCCCTGCTCCGCCGCGTAAGGTCCGTTGATGTTGACATACGGCACTTCGACCTTCGGAACTTTCACCAAAACGTTGTTGGTGACGGAATCCACGATGACGGAGATGTTGTAATTCTTCTCCAAGCCTCCGGTCTTCAGAGGATTGACTTCCACTATGACAGGAACGCAGCCGTCCGCTCCAGGATTTATCGTTCCGGAGCTTGGGGAGATCGTCAGAGATTCGAAAATGTTGACCGTACTGAAATCGCAGCTGACCGAACCGGGGTTCGTGAGGAGCAGCACGGCGCTGCGGCCGTTCTCAAGCGTTACGGTGTCCGGAACATGCGGCCTGGCCTCCGCACCGTCTATGACGTGTTCGATAACGGTTTCTGTCACGGCGCCGTAGTTGTCCCTGACCTGGCAGGCGACGTTGAAGGTGCCGGCTGAGGTGAAAGTGTGGCTTGCGAAGTAAAAGTTCGTCCAGTCCGAATATCCCGTGCCGTCGCCGAAATTCCAGCGGATATCGAGGGAATCATGGATGCCGGGGTCTGTGGGAGCGGCGCTGAAGATCTGCGGCAGGTTGACCATCCTGGTCTCCGCTTCGCTCCAGATGTCGACGTGCGGATAGGCGTTGGTGACGTGCAGAACAGTGTAGTTGGTGCAGATGACCGTCCTGAACGCCCTGTCCGTCACTCTCATTTCCACGTTGTAATCGCCGGGCCAGTAGATTTGGTCGTCCTTGTAGTCGTAGTAGTAGAAGTTGGTACTAAAAAGCGTCATGTCGTGGCCGACGATCCATCTGACGGTCGGCATGTAGCCCTTAGAGCCCTCGGCTGAAAGATGCGCCGGCTGGCCCTGGCCGATCGTATATTCGCCGTTGCATTCCGCGCTGACGTCGGGAATGCCCCTGACGGCTTTGCGGGGCTCGGGAGTCGGGAAATCGCCGGTCAGCCAGTAGTAGTAAGTCTGGCCAAGCGTCGCAGCGGAATCGTCGTAAGCCTGGAAGGTGCTGTCCCCTTCCCTCAGTTTCTCAGCGGTGGCGAAGTCTTCCACGGTATTGCGCCACAAAGTGACGTTGCCTTTCGTGGTGTTGCGCCAGCGGAGTCTGATCTTGTCGTCGCCGTTCATGCTGACAAAGCCGTAAGGCACGGCCCTGTTTTTGACGGAGTCGAAGGTGTAGCCCAGGCAGAATTCGTCGAAGGTTCCCTTGAAGCCCGGAGGAGCGTAAAGATACAAACTGGAGAAGTTGTAGCCCCAGTAAGAGTAGCCGTATTTGTGGAAGACCGCGTCGCTCACGTTGGGTTCGCTGCTCATATCCGGGTTGACCCACATATAGATGTCAGTGTAGGCGTAGCCCGCGTCGTTGGTCGTTATCGTGCAGTGAGCGAGATAATGGGCGGGCGTGCCGAATTCGTGCTTGTACCCAGTGCCGAAGTCAAACACGTTCACCTCACCGTCCCTGTAGAAAGAGAAGCATTCATAGGAACCGCCGAGCTTGAAACCACCGTAGCCGTAACTGTCGGACGATTCGTCCATGTCGGCCCAGACTGATAGCCAGATATCCTGCCCAGCGAGCGTAGTAAGTGAGGCGGGGCTATATTTCATCCAGTTGATGAAACGCCTGGTGGTGGCCGTTTCATTGCCTTCGTTGCAGATCCTCAAGCTTCCGCCTTCGTGCATGGCGGAGTCGTCGCCCAAGTCTCTGTCCTGAATGTAGAAAATGTTGGAAAGGCAGGCGTACCAGGGGGAAGCGAAACCGCAGCCTCCTTCCGCGAACATCAAGCCACTGCCTATAGGATAATTGAAGCTCTCATGCAAAAGCATGTCGCCGGCCGCGTGGTAAGGCACGGAGCGGTAGCGCGCGGCGTAGCGGCGCGTCTTCTCCCAGGTCAGGGCCACCTGGCATTTCAGGTTGGTGGAGATGGGAACGCCGTCGTAGTAAATATTTGTGGAGCTGTAATAGTTGAAAATGCCGTTGGATCTGGCCATGATGGAGCCGTACTCCATGGGCGCCCCGGGAGGCGTGTTGTGGCAGCCGTGGCTGTGGCCGAAGAGGCCGCCGCCGCTGGTTCCGGTCTCATCATAGTGCTGGCCGCCCATATTGTGGCCGTCCTCGTGGATCCAGCCGGTGGTGTTGACGAAGTTCACGTCCATGCAGTTGTTGGCGGAACTTTCGCTGCCGCTGACGCCGCCTGACACGTAGGCAAGACCGGTGTAGGTCGGCATCAGAACGGCGATGGAGCACATGTCGGCGCCGTAGCGGGCTCTCAGCTGCTCGATCTGTTCAAGGCCGTTCCTGGAGTTGCACAGGCTGCTTAAGGCCAAACTGGAATTGCAGATCTCGCCGACAGGATTGTAATAATCGACGAGCTGGGAATGCACGAGGTTGAAGCAGGACCTCACGTGGCTGTTGCTAAGTACCAGCGTTCCCAGAACGATGCCCTGGGCCAAGACGTTGTTGATGCCGCCTCTGGACTTCGCTTCTTCCAAAGCTTCCTTGGTGTAAACGATCATGTAGTTCTGCGTCACATACTCGTCGCACTGCCAGTCGTTGGTGTAGTATTGTTCAGCCTCGACCTTGCTCATTATCTGCTGCACGCCGTCGCGGGCGATAATGTCGTCGATTGGACCGTCGCAGCCGCCGCAGGTGAAGTTTTTGGTGTTCGGTTCCAGAGCCGTAAGCTTCTTGGTCTTGTCGTTGTAAAGTATGGCGTATTCATGGTTCAGGTAAGTGTAGTCCACCTGTCCCAGCATCTGGTCCTGGTCGGAAGTGAAACGCCAGATCTCGTTATAGCCGTTGTTGCGGGGCTGGAAATAGCCCGCCCTGACTTCCACCAAGTTGATGTCGCGGTAAGCCACCGTGCACTTGCCGGTAAAGACGCCGTCCGGGGAATTGAAGAAGATGGTATCCCCAACTTCCAGCGCTTTGATCTGCTCAGGCAAGTCGGAGTCCTGAAGCTTGGTGATGTCCCTTTCATAGCCGCCTGTTATGGTGGGCGGCTCCTGACAAGTCAGGTCAACGGTCAGAATGTCCTTCGGCGGAGTCGCGAAAGATATTGCGGCGAAAACCGCCAGCAGGGAGCTGAACCAGAGTGCTTTTTTCATAATTTATCCTGTATTGTTATTTATTTAATTTTATCATTCTTAAGTTTTTCGGCTATCATTTCCCTGACTTCCAAACTCTCTTTGCCGACCGGCATGAGGATCCAGGCGTGCATGACGCTTTTGCCGATGAAGAGCGTGGCGTCTATCCCTTTGCGTTTAGCCAGTTCGTAAAAACGCGTGGCATGCGAGGAGAAGACCTCCTTGCTTCCGGTGAAGATGTCCATTGGCGGGAAGCCTTCCAGATCCCCGTGATAAGGGTCGCACTCGTTGTGTGTGGCAGCGTTCCCAGGGCGCAGGAAAACGTTGAGATTATAGATGAGCTGCAAAGGTATGAGGATGTCGTCCGGCGCCAGGATCGCCATTTCCTCTTTGCAGTTTTCCTCGCTGACATCAATGTGCGCCGGGGAAAAGAGGAAGAGACGGCTAGGCAGCGGCAATTTGTTGTCCCTGGCCCTGAAGCAGACGGTCAGACATAGGGCGCAGCCGGCGGATTCGCCGAAGAAGGCAATGTCTTCCGGCTTGTAAACCTTCAGCATCTCCTTGTAGGCTTCGAAGCAGGTCGTGGTGGAACGGTACATGTCCGTATCCGGCAGCAAGGGATAATCCGGGAACCAAATATCCCTCTCCCCTTTCTGAAGGAAGTAAAGGGCCAGATCCCAGTGCTGCAGCATAGGCGGCAATATCATACCGCCGCCGTGACAGTAGAGCAGTGCCTTGCCGTTTCCCTTCTTCTGCCTTATGATCTCACAGTGCCGTCCGTCAGAAAGAGGCAGAGATTCCACGTCCTTTACGACTTTCAGCCACTTGGGAGCGTAGGTCTCCTTCCAGCTCGTCTTCTTGTCCAGCTTGCTCTTCAATTTATCCGCCGGCTTGGCGAAAAGTTTCTTGGGTCCGAAAGTCTTGGCCGCCAGCGCCTGCATACGGTAGAGTATGCTGGGCTTGACCGTGGCGTTGATGTTCGTGATCTCGGCGAAATGCGCGGCCACCGCCTGCTTGTATTCAGGCGAGAAATCGAAAGCGTGCCGCGCTTTCATGACGTCCATCGCCTCGTAAAAGGCGTTGGTGGAACCTTTCGACTTAAAGTAATTCTCCACCTCGCCGTAGGTGGCGAGGCCGTCAGTCTCGCCGCCGAAAAGCAGCGAAGTGGCAAGAAAGAAAAATATGAAAAGGTTTATCTTCGCCATTTCAGCGCAAGAAGAAGCGCTATAAGCGCTATGAGAGCCGGTTCCGGAGTCAAAACAACGTCGTGTTCAACGATAGAATCGGAATTTATGCTGTAGTTCTCGTTGTCGTAACCGTCGAGGCGGTAGCGCAGCGTCACGGGGTGTCCCGGCGTAAGGCCGATGAAATAGAAGGGCTCGCCGTTCATACTGTGACGATCCACGATGTTCTTCGTAAGGTCGGACAATACCTGGATGGTGCCGGCTTTCACGGTCTCGCCGCCGGTGCCGTAGAGGAACCCGTGGACGAAGGGCGAGTATCCTTCGCTTTCGACGTCATAGGTCTTGGCCCTGGCTTCCGGAGAAACGCTCTCAACGACAATGTCCCTGCCGGGAATCTCGACTGTCATGACATATTCGCCGTAGGGCAGCGTAAGAGCCGTAGAACGGCCCTTGTCGGTGGTGGTGCCTGTCTTTGACCCTGCGGTGACAACAGCGCCCTTTATGGGCAATTTGGAGCGGTTGTCGGCCAGCTGGGCGTATATTATGCCGCTGCCGGTGAGATCTTCCGCTTCCAAAGTGACTACCTGAGACTCGTTGGATATCACGGTATCGTAAACAAGTCCGGCGTAACGGTCGCTACTAAGGCAGAGTGAGACGGGCCCGTACGGCAATCCTTCCAAAATGAAAGTGCCGTCAACTTCGTTGGAAACAGCCAAAGCATAGTTCTTGCCGACAGCCCTGATGATGCATTCGCCAGTAGTGTCGCAGCCGTAGATGGTGTTGGTCACGACTACGCCGGCAAGGGAACCGCAAAGGTCTATGGCTTCCGTTTCCTTCGTTACGTTGAGGGTAAGAACAGCTGGCGCGCTGATGGCCTTGTCGTTCTGGGCGTAGCAAAGGAAGCAATAGGTGCCCGGCTTCTCCGGCATCACTGAGAAGGAGGCGGCGGAAGCGTCTTCTATGAGGCCGAGCTGAGGATTGGAGAAATTCTCGCGCCAAACGATGTCGCACTCCCCGACTTTTGTCGCGCTTACGGTCACGCTGGCGCCCGAGGAGACTGAATATTCTTTTTCGCCGTTCTCAAAAGTTGCTTTGACACTCAGAGGATCTTCCGGACTGAAGCGGGCGGAGGTTGCGTTCTCCTTACCGTAAGCCCTGATCTGGCACTGGACGAGGTAGGTGCGGTCGGCTTTGAAGGTATGAGTCACTTCGGCTGGTGATTGCCAGATAGTCCAGCCAACGCCCTCGTCCCAGTTGAAGCGGACTTCCGCCTCTCCGGGAGCGTGCATGATGACTCTGGGAGAATAAGTGACGGTAGTCCCCTCCCTTCCTGTTTCTTCCAGGAAGACCTCGGGATCGATAGTCGCGGAGGAAATGATGTTGGTAACGGCCGCCGCTACAGCCTCGTTGGATTTCAGCGCCTCAGTTACAAGTTCGTGCTCGCCTTCCTCCAGTGTGAGGATCGAGTCAAGAATCAGGCTCTTTTGCGGAGCGCCGATCTCTTCTCCATCCAGGAACCAGCGGAAACTGTAGCCCGGTTGACTGCCAAGGGCGGAGAAAGTCGTTTCATACTCTCCCAGGATATCGAAGGGGCCCTGGTAAGCCAGCTGGCAGGGAACATAGGGAATGTTTACTCTCACGTCATGAGTCTCGTCGCCGATCTTGAGCTTTAAGTTAAAGATGCCGGACGTGCCTCCGGTGGCGGCGTGGTCATAAGTCAAAAGCACGGTTTGGTAGCCGCTGACGGTTCCGCTGGCGGGATAGGCGGAAAGAAGATCGTTCTGGGTGTCGATCTCGTAATCGTAAGGAGAGGAGCCCTTGTTGCCCAGGACTAAGACAACGGAATGGCCGTTGCTCATCGTGATCCTGCTCGGGAAGAACGGGACAGGGCTGGAGCCGGAAATAACGATGTTGCCTTCTTCCCTCGTCACAGCCTCGTAGTCGTCCTTGACCTCGCACTCCACTTTGAAGCTGCCCGCTTCCGTGAAGGTGTGCGCGAAGTAATAGCTGTTGGTCCAGGGGCTCCATTCCGTCTCGGGAGCGAAGCGCCATCTGACGGTCAGGATGTCGTTGGTGCCGGGATCGGTGGGATAGGCGTGGAAGATCAACTGCTTGCCGGCCATCTTTTCCGCCGTCTCGCATTCGAAAGTCACGTGCGGATAACTGTTGGTGACGTGAAGTACGGTCGTGTCTTCCAGAATGTCGGTCTGAACTTCCTGCTCCGTCACTTCGATCTTGACCGGATAATCGCCGGGCGTCATGATGATCCTTTCGTTGAAGGCATAGTCGTAGTGGTTGGTAAGGAAGACTGTGTCGAAAGTCCCGACCGTCCAGCGGATCATGGGCAGAAAGCCAGTTGTGCCCTTGGCGGTGAGATGCGCAATTTGTCCCTGGCCGATAGTGTATTCGCCGTTGGCTTCCACCGTATCCACGGGCGTTCCCGCAACGCCTTTTCTTACAAGCGTCGTGAACTCGTGGTCGGTGTAGTTGGCTTTCAGCCAGTAGTAGTACGTGACGCCGGGTGTTACATTGACGTCTTTGAAACTGGCGGTGCCGCCGCCTAAATTGGATATACTTGTCGCGGACGCGGGATCGTTGACCGTGGATCTGAGAATATCGAAGGATTCGGGCTCGGTGACGTTGCGCCAGACCATCCTGATGAAGTCATTGGTATAGCCGCCAGGAACGATCCTGAAGCCGGAGGGCCTTTCCGGCGGATTCAGTGAGGCATAAGTGAAGCCGATCCTCAGATCATCCAGTTCGCCCTTGAAGTCGTTCATGCTGTAAAGCGTCAGATAACGGTAATTGCTGAAGTAACTGACGTTGCTCACATCCACGATAAAATCGGCGCTGGAAGGATCGGGCTCGCTTATGCCTTCGTAATCTTTCCAAACGCTGACGGTAGTATCAGTTTCCCCCATTTCAAAATGGACCAATACGCTGAAGGGCACGTCATAATCATAAGTAATGGCGGAGATCCCGCCGTTGACCCTGATCTTGTTGTCATTGAAGCGGAGATAGAAATTGCCCAGATAAATGTAGAATATTTTGTCGCTCTGGATCTTCAGGGTGCTCTTCAGCCAGAAATTCGTTCTGCTGTAATGATAGTCGCCGTTGATGTTGCGACCCCAGAAGATGAAGCGCCTGGCCGATTCGGAGCCGGCGTTGTCGTTCCTGATCCTCAATACGCCGCCTCTGTGAAAACCTTCCCTCCCAAAAGTGTCGGCAACCGTCTGGAAAATATTGGTGTTGCAGTTCTCCCAAGGAGTGCAGAAGCCTTCGCCGCCTTCCTGCCACATAAGCCCCATGCCGTCAGGATATTCGAAATCCTCGGCGCAGACGAGCCCGTCCACGTCGGGAACGACGGGATTGCAGCGGTATCTAGCGGCGTAGCGCCTGATCTTCGTCCAGGTGTCGGCCACGCGGCACTTAGCGTTGGTGCTGATCGGAACGCCGTCGTAGTAGATGTTGGTGGAGGAATAATAGTTGAAGAGGCCGGCGGAACGGGCCATGACGGAGCCGTATTCCCTGGGCGCCCCGGGAGGCGTATTGTGGCAGCCGAAGCTGTGGTCGAAAAGGCTGCTCCGGTTGTTTTCAGCATAGGTGTCGATGTAGTGGCGGCCGCCCATGGTGTGGCCGTCCTCGTGGCACCAGCCGGTGCCGCCCAAAAAGTCGGAGTCCATGCAGTTGAAGGGAATGGATTCGGAGCCAGTCTGGGAGTAGTTGACGTTGGCGAGGCCGGTGTAGGTGGCGTGCTTGATGCCGATAGACCCCATGTCACATCCGTAGCGGCAGCGCATGTCATAGGCGTCCTCGCAGCCGTTGCGGTAGCCGTTGAAGTCGCCAAGGCTCTTGCCGGAATTGTGGTTGTCCGGGTAATCGGAAAGCAGCTGCGAGTGACCGAGCCTCAGGCAGGCCTTGATGTTGCTGTTGCTTAAAAGCAAGGTGCCATGGACGATGCCGTGGGCCATCAGGTGGTTGATGCCGCCTTTCCTTTTGGAGTATTCGTAGGCGTCCTTGGTGTAGCAGATAAGATAATTCTGCGTCACGTATTCCGGCACTTCCCAGATGTTGGTGTAGAAAGTGGCCGGCTGCGGAGCGGTAAAGTTGGCATGGATCTCCGATTTTTGTTCCTCGCTGAGTTCGGAAAGAGCCGCGCCGTCCTCGTTGCCGCAGCGGAAATCCTTCATGCGGCTGTCCTCGCAATAGGCCATGAGTTTACCGCTGGCTTTGGTGTAAAGTATGTTGTATTCCTTGGCAAGGTAGGTGTATTCCATCCAGCCCACCAGCGCGTCCTGGTCATAGGTAAAATGAAAGATCTCCCTGTAACCGTTGTTCCGCGGCTCAAAATACCCGGCCCTCACTTCCACCATGTTGACGTCGCGGTAGGCCACGCCCACAGTGCCCGTGAAGACGCCCTCGGCCGTTTTGAAAACGATCTGGTCTTTGTACTTCAGGGCCCTCACCTGTTCCGGGAAATCGGCGTCCTGAAGTTTGGTGACGTCGGTGCCCATGATCGTTGAAGCGCCGGCGTTCTCAAAGTCCACCACGAGCAAGCCTTTTTTGGGAGGCGTAGCGAAAAGAGAGGAAGCAATAAAAAGAACTGAGAGCAGTAAGAGTTTTTTCATAGGGTTTCCTTTATTCGTGTCTCAAATAAATAAGGCCGAGAGCAAAGATGAGAAGCGAAGCAAAAAGCGGTTCCGGCGTCAGCACCACGTCTCTGTGCCCGTTGTTATCAAGCTGTATGTCGAAATTAAGGTTGTCGTATTCCACCGGGCGGACGCGCAGCGTCGTTGCGGCTTCGCCCAAACCTATATCGTAGAAAGGAACGCCGTCGAGGTTCCAGCGTTTTGCGATGTTCATGGTCTCCTTACTAAGCACCTGGATCTGGGCGTTCGTCACGATCTCCAATCCAGTGCCGTAAGCCATGCCGGAAAGCGTAAATTGTCTTCCTTCCATCGCGATATTGTAAGTGGCGGGTTTCGAACTTACCGTGACGTTCGTAATGACGCGGTCCATGCCGGGATAATTCAGTTCGGCAAGATATTCGCCGCAGGGCAGCGCGAAGGCAACGGAGCGTCCCTTGGCGTTCGTAGTACCTTTCTGCCCGGCAATTATTATCACTACGCCTTCCAAGGGAAGATTGGACCTCTCTCCCGCGCAGTTGAAATAAAGATATCCGGAGGCTTCGCTCTTCTTAAGATCGAACGTGCAGCCGGAATTTTCAATGAGGTTGGTGAAGCAGGGCGCATGATCGGGATGCGTGATATTCAAAGTTAATCCGCTTCCGCCCTCGAAGGCCGGGAAACTGAAAGCGCCGTAAGCGTTGTTGGTGATCCAGTAGATCTCGCTTCCCGTGGAAACGGCAATAGAGCAGCCTGCCAATGAACCGGAGCCGAACATGGTGTTGGTGATCACCGTGCCGTTGAGGTCCCAGGAAACGCTTTCTGTTTCGGGAAGATCAACTTCTACAGTCAGGACCCGGGGCGCAGAAATGGCATCATCGTTTCCTGAGTAATAAACGAAATAATATGTGCCGGCTTTCTCGAAAGGCCCGCAGGAAGTTTCACTGGCAAGATTATCGGAGAGCAGACCCAGCTGCGGGTTCATGGGATCCTCACGCCAGAAATTTCTGACAGATCCGTCCCCTTGCAGTTCGATGCTTTCGCCGACGGAAAGAACAATCAACTTACCTTCGCTTCCTATAATTTTGGGCTTGGAAGCGAAAGAGAATTCCGGACGGAAAATTAAGCCGGAGCCGTTGACGCCGCCTTTCTGACTTATCTCGCACTGGATGTAGTGATCGTCCTTATTGTTGAACTCGTGGGTGAATTCAGAATCATTTGCCAGACTCTGCCAGGTGGTCCAGCCAGCGTCCTCGCCCCAGTTGAACCTGATGAGCGTTCCCTCTTTGTAAGGCGCCAGGAAGGGCCTTAAGGTTATGCTCTTTTCGCCGTGCGAAACTTCCTCAAGATAAACTCTCGAGACAAGGGGCATGATAAAAACATTGGTGTCGGAACTGCCGACGAGCTTGTTTTCACTATCGTAGGCTTCGAGTTTCAGGGCGTGCTCCCCGCTTCCGGATTTTGCAATAACGTCAGCTGTATTTCCGCTTGCAGTCTCAATTCCGTCAACAAGCCATTTATAGGCATAGCCCGGTGTGGAGCCGAAGTTGTTGAGGTGAAGAACGTCGCCCTCGTTGAGCGTAAAGTTGCCGCTCTGCGCCAGAACGGGATAATTGCCGGAAGTGAAAGTCTTCACCTTCACTGTTTCGTCTTTCCCGTCGGCGGTAAGCGTGAAACAGTACTCCCCTGCTTTGCCAAGCGCTTCGCTGGAAACTTTTATGAGCAGCGCGCGGCCGGTCTCATCGACACGGCCAGTTGCAGGCGAGACCGTTAAGGGCTGGTCATCTACTCCGCTGACGCTGTAATCGTAAGGCAGCGTCCCGAGATTCTTCAGTTCCAGCGCCGTTCTGTCCGAGCCTATGGGAACAGTAATGAGAGTTGGGAAGCTGGGGATGGCCTTGGCTTCGCCCAAAGTGATATCCAAACTCTTTTCCGTCACCGCTCCGTAATTGTCCCTGACCTGGCACTTCAATTCCTTTCCGCCGGAAGTCTGGTATTTATGCACGAAGAAAAGATCCGAGGTCCATTCAGTCCAATCCTCTCCCCCTTCGGCGCGCCAGCGCACTTCGAATGTGTCGTTGGTGCCGGGGTCGCTGGGGAAGGCCTGGAAAGTGAGATTCCTTCCCGCCATCAGGCTTCCGTTGATCAGACTTACGTCCAGTTTCGGATAAGCGTTTGTCACGGTAAGCGTCGTGTAGTTCGTCACCATGCCGTCGTAGGGACGCATTGCGTCGCGCATGATCAAAGTGACCTCATAAGTCCCCGGGGTATAGGTGTCGGTGTAGGCATAAACCGCGTTATTGGTCTTCATCTGAGACTGCACGCCCCTCAATTGCCACCTGAAGGCCGGCATCCAGCCAATTGACGCGGAAGCGTCGAAGTAGTTGGTCTCGCTTTGCCCCACCACATAGGGTCCGCCGGGTTCCGCGGTCTGGCTGAGTTTTCCAAGCAGCCCGGAGACCGGCATGGTGAAGAGTCTAGGTTCCGTAGCACCCCTTGGGGCCGCCATGTAGTAATAGACTTTGTCCGCTTCCGCCGAGTCGTCATCAAACTCTACTCTTCCGCCTTCAGTGGAAACGTTGGCGAGCAATTCAAAATCATCGAAATTTTTCGTCCCGCTTCTGTAAACGCCGTATTCCCCTGCTGCCGCCGCAAAGGAGAACAGCAAAGAATTATCGCGTTCATCGAGCATGGGATCCTGGGGATGCTGGGCGATGAGGACGTCCTCCCAGCTTTTGCCTAGCCTTATTTCATCCACGATGAACTTAGCGCCTTTCCTGCCTTCAATGACCACTCTGTTGGCAACATCGTAGGTCGCATAGTTGGACACGTAGGCGTCCGCCGAATCGAGTCTGGGTTCGGTATCCAGCGACGGATCAAGCCAGAAGTAAACTCTGTTCTGTGCGTAGTCGAATTTAACAAGAAAGAGGTTGGTGGCAAATGGCTCAAGCTTCACGTCGGTCACGGCGTTGTTAAGGTAGATCGTGTCCGTCCCGGCATTCTTGGAGATCTTTACCCTTGAGCCAAGGCCTATGGCGAAATAATTGTCGTCGTTGTTTTGCCGGCTTATGAGGCAGGAGAACCAGAAAGAGGATTTCTCGCCTTTAAGGAAAGGATGGCGCCGCTCGTAGTCTCCGCCCGCGCGGAAAATGGCGTTGCTGGTCCAGGCGTCCATCAGGACGGCGTTGCCGCTAGAGTGCAGCCCTGGATAGCTAAGTCCGCCGCATATCTGGTAAACCTTGTTGGAGCAGGTCCACCAGGGCTCGAACCAGCCGGTGCCGCCTTCCTGCCACATAAGGGAATCATCCAGCTTGTAGTTGAAACTTTCTTCAGCCAGTATCCTGGAACTTTTCGGCTTGGCGTGATAATTGGCGGCGTATTTCCTGATCTTCTTCCAAGTGCGGGCCACGTTCCTTTTTCCGTCCACGCCCAAAGGCACGCCTTCGATGAAAGCGTTGGTGTCGGAGAAATTGTCCGTCCTGTGTCCGGCGTAGGCCATGATGCTGCCGAATGAGTCGTCGCCGTGCAGAGTGTAGAAGCTGCCGACAGAATGTCCGAAGAGTCCGCCGTTGGAAGGGCCGGCGCTGTAAGATTGTTCGATGGCGTGCTGGCCGCCCATGTTGTGGCCGATCTCATGGATCCAGCTGTGCCAAGACATGTAGTCCACGTTGATCATGTGCGCAGGATCGCGGTCGTAGATGCCGGAGGCCGTACTGGCCACATAGGCTAATCCGCCGTAGTTGCTGTTTTCCGGGACGATTGACCTTATGTCGGCGCCGTAATGGCACTGCAGATATTTCACCTTGTCGAAAGGCGGCCGGTCGTTGCCGAAAGCGCCAAGGTCGGTGCCGCCGTTGCCAGTGCTGACGTAGTCCACCGCTTCGCTATGCGCCAATACGAGCCTCGTCGGGACGCCGCTGTTTTCAAGG
Source organism: bacterium (assembly GCA_017616555.1). Taxonomy (GTDB): domain Bacteria; phylum Auribacterota; class UBA3054; order UBA3054; family UBA3054; genus UBA3054. The sequence continues at coordinate 20,413 of JAFZXZ010000022.1, forward strand.
CTGAGGTTGCCAAGCGCAAGACCCTGCGCGATCAGGTTGTTGATGCCGCCACGCTCCGCGTATTTCTTGCTGGCGTTCTGGGTGTAGATGACCAGGAAGGTCTGGGTGGTCATGACGGAGTCGTCCCAGATCCTGGGATCGTCCTTCTGATCGACCGCGGAAGCGTGGATCTCGGCGTCGCCCTCGTTGACGCCGCACTTCAGGGGATACTTCTCCTCGAAAGCGTTGACGTCCATGCAGTCAATGTTCAGGGGATGCCGGCCGAATTTTTTCAAAATATCGTAGCTTTCCGGTTTCATGGAATCGTAAACTCTGCCCATCATGGCGTCGTCGTCCCAGGTCATGCGGAAGTGACCCAGCCTGTCGTCCAGGAAGCCGGCCCTGACTTCCACGAAGTTGACGTCCATATAAGCGTATGAGACAGTGCCGGTCAACGCCTTGTTGGAGGCGGTCTTTATGACTAGCTTGTCCCCCATCTTAAGCGCCTTCACTTCGTCAACGAAAGTCTGGCTCTGATTGTTTGAGATGTCGCCGTTTATCTCGGGACCTTGCTTAGAAATGTCGATCGTATGTTCGGCGCCAAAAAGCGACATGACCGCAAACGTCAAAAGCAAACAGTATTTTTTCATATCAGGCTTCCCCGCTATTTACAAATAAAACACACATATTTATATTTTAGCAAAAAAACGCCCCGTTCGAACATACGAACGGGGCGTGTGGAAATTTTTTAAAAATTTCAAAAAAATCAGATCTTGAAGTCCTCGCCGAGGTAGATCCTGCGGGCTTCCGGATCGTTGATGAGCTTGTCCGCCGAACCCTCGATCAGGATCTCGCCCTGGTTGATGAGATAAGCCCTGTCGGTCACGGAGAGCGTCTCCCTGACGTTGTGGTCAGTGATAAGAATGGCGAGGTCTCTGTGCTTCAGCTCCCTGATGATCTGCTGGACGTCCGCCACTGCTATGGGGTCAACACCTGAGAAAGGTTCGTCAAGCAGTATAAGAGAGGGGCTCGTCACCAAAGCGCGGGCGATTTCAAGACGGCGGCGTTCGCCGCCGGAGAGCGTGTAGGCCTTGCTCTTGGCAAGCTTGGAAATGCCGAGCTCTTCCAGAAGCTCATAGGATCGCTTCTTCATCTCGTCCCTTTTCATCGGGAGCGTTTCCATAATAGCCATGATGTTCTCGAAGCTCGTCATGCGCCTGAAGACGGAAGGCTCCTGGGCCAGGTAAGCTATGCCGTGCTGGGCGCGGTCGCACATCGGGTCGTTGGTGATGTCCCTGCCCTGGAAGACCACTCTGCCCTGGTTGGGGCGGATGATGCCCACGATCATGTAGAAGGTCGTCGTCTTGCCGGCGCCGTTGGGGCCCAGAAGGCCTACGATCTCGCCTTTGTTGACGTGGATGCTGACGCCTTTCACGACGTTGCGCTGATTGTAAGTCTTGACCAGCTTCTCAGTATAGAGGACGGCGCCTTCGGGAGGCGTGAAGTCTCCGCTCATTTTTCCTCCTTGATGTTGGGAAGCCTGAGCTTCCCGTCCTGAATGTTCAATGTTATGCGCGCGCCGTCGTCCAGGCTAAGCTTCTTATGGCGGTTGTCCCAGGTTATGGCCGAGCCGGAAGCCGTGTTGCCCCTCATGTCGCGCATAATGGGCTCCCCGGTCATCCTGAAAGTATCTTTTCCGGCGTCATAGACAAGCTTGTTGCCGGTGACCGTTCCCTGTGAGGTGCGGATAAGGACTCTTCCAAGGGCTTCGATCTTGCCGATGTCGTGCGTGGACTGATCCTGATAGACGATGGCTTTGTCAGCCCTGACGGAAACGTTCGTGATACGGTTGGCGGCCGTGCCGAAAGCGTCCACGGACGTTAGCTTGACGTTGCCGGTGAGGACGAAAGTCCCGTTAGTCTCCATGGTGGTACTGTCGGCCGTGATCATCACGCGGCCGCTGCCTTCCTCAGCGAAAAGCGAGCCGCAAAGGAGAAGAACCAATATCAGACTGATTTTCTTTAGCATGAGCGTTCCCCGTTAGAATAAGAATTTTTCCTTGTCTTCGCTGGAAGGCGTAAGAATGATCTCGGGAGATTCGAAATCGCATTTGGCCTTCAGAAGATCGACCGTGAGGCGCCGGCAGCGGATGTAGTTTGATCCGTTGCGGACGATAGGCGGCCCGCCGGTCATGACGACTTTGTTCTGGGCTTTCTCCCAGATGCCGCGGTCGGCTATGACTTCCGTCTTGGTGTTCGTCTGGTCGTTGAAGACTACGTGCACGTTGCCGACAGCCACGACGCGCGAAAAGCCGTCCACGCCTTTCAGGCCAAGCTCTTCAACGGCCTGGTCGCCGCCCTTCTTGTCGTCCTCGAAATAGACGGTCGCATTGTCGGTCGTAAGCTTGCGTTCGCCGTCGGTCACGACCACATGTCCCCTTAAGTAAGCCGTGTTCTCCTCAAAGGAGTACTTCAGCTCATCGGAATTGATGGTGACGTCGCTCTTTCCCTCTTCCTTTGCGAAAACGGAAGCGGCGACGCACAAAATTAAGAATATCGACGCTTTGAGCTTCATTATTATTTCCCCGCTTTGAAAACATCAATACTGTTTTTCTCTATCTTGGCTTTGATCTCCACGTCGTGGAAAAGTTTGCATTCTTTCTTTTCCTTGCTGTAAATGACGTAAAGGCCGCGTCCTTTTATCAGTCTGTCGCCGTCCAAAAGCTGCACAGTCTTGTCAGTCTCTATTTCGCCTGTCTCCCTGTTGACGTCCGCGTATTCCGTCAGGAGCTTGACGACCGAGCCGTCCTTCCTGAAAAGCGTGACGATGACGTCGAAGAAACGGATCTTGACGCCTTCCGACTGCTTGGCGCTCGATCCTTCCAGGACCCAGCGGCGGTCGCCAGTCTCGTCAACTTCCATCAGGGTGACGCCGTCCAGCATCTCCATTTCGTCGAGCATCTCGTCGCGGCTGTTGCCGGACTTGACGTTCTGCGTGGCCGCTACCGCCGATTTGGCGGAAGCTTTCTCCTCCGCTAGAAGAGGAGCTGCCAGAAGCAAAGCTATGACGAGCAGTTTAAGCATAATAATCGGCTATGACTTTTTCCCAAAGAAATTGACCTTTCAAAATATATTCTATCACTTCTCTGACAGCGCCTCTCCCTCCCTCTTTCAGGGTAACGAGATCGGCGGCAGCCTTCGCTTCGTGGGAAGCGTCTCCGACCGCAACGGCAAGCCCGGCCTCCCTCATCATGGGAATGTCTATGATGTCGTCGCCTATGACGCAGATCTCTTCTTTGGGAACGCCGCAGTCGCTTGAAAAGCGTTTCAAGACTTCCGCTTTGTCGCCGCATTTCTGATATACGTATCTGAGACCGAAATCCTGGGCGCGTTCGCTGACGGCGACGGATTCCCTGCCCGTTATGATGGCGAAGGCGAAGCCCGCTTTCAGCCAGAGCCTGACGCCTAATCCGTCTTTGCAGTCGAAACGCTTCAGCTCCATTCCGGAAGTTCCGTAGATGATGCCGCCGTCCGTCATGACGCCGTCGATGTCGACCGCGATGGCTTTTATGGAGCGCAGCGTTTTGAGCTGTTCCTCGGTGGGATTTTTGTCTTGCCAGTGAGGCATTTTTACATTCCTATAAGTTCGTCGTCGTCAAGCAGGCCTAAAAGTTTTCCCTTTTCGTCGACCACGGGCAGCTGGGAGAATTTCTTTTTTGTCCCGCCCATTATTTCCGCGGCTTCCGAAGCGAGGTAGCCGGGAGTAATGGTGTGGGGTTCCTTTATCATGACAGCGGAAACAGGCTGCATGATAGCCTCTGGGTCTTTGAGCATAGTGCGGCGGAAATCGCCGTCCGTAAAGAAGCCGCAAAGCTTTCCTTCCTCATCCACTACGCAGGCCGCGCCGTTCTTGGTCTTCGTCATCAGAACGACAACGTCCCTGACGATGGTGTCGGGGCTGACCTTGCACAGATGCTCGCCGGTCCTCATCAGCTGCTCGACCTTCATCATCTTGCGGCCCAAGGCGCCGCCCGGGTGCAGCAGCGCGAAATCTTTTTCCGTAAAGTTTCTCTTCTCGACCAAGGCCATGGCGAGCGCGTCGCCCAAAGCCAGCTGCACCGTTGACGAGCAGGTCGGCACCATGCCGAAGGAGCAGGCTTCCTTGGGAACGTAAGAGGAAATGAAAACGTCAGCCGCTTTCGCGAGCGTGGAATCTTTTCGTCCGGTCATGGCGATCAATTTGGCTCCGCGCTGCCTCAGGCAGGGCAGGATCGCCGTCACTTCGGAAGTTTCCCCGCTGTTGCTGAGAGCCAGCACCACGTCGTCGTTTTTCACCATGCCGAGGTCGCCGTGAAAGGCTTCGCCCGGATGTATGGCGAAAGCGGGAGTTCCCGTGGAGGCCAGGGTAGCAGCGATCTTTCTCGCGATGTGGAAGCATTTGCCCATGCCGAGGACGATGACGCGCCCCTGGCATGCGTACATCAGCTCAACGGCTTTGGAAAAGGATTCGTCAAGCCTCTCCGAGACGTCGTCTATGGCGCGGGCTTCCAGTTTCAGAACATTTCTGGCTACGGAAAGATGATCCATATCTATTCTCCGTTGACGCAAGCGTCAACTTTCATAAGCATTTCGGTTAGGGCAGAGAATTCGCAGAGCGGCCAGCTGTTGGGGCCGTCGCAGAGCGCCATGTCGGGATCGGGATGGACTTCCATGAAGACGCCGTCCACGCCGGCTGCGACCGCGGCTCTGGCCAGCAAAGGCACGAACTTCCTGTCGCCGCCCGAGCAGCTTCCCTGCCCGCTCGGCAGCTGCACGGAGTGCGTCGCGTCGAAGATGACGGGGACGCCCATCCTGCGCATGATGGAAAGCGAGCGCATGTCGACCACCAGGTTTCCGTAGCCGAAAGTCGCGCCTCTTTCCGTCAGCATAATTTTCTCATTGCCGGTCGAACTTACTTTCGCAACGGCCTGGGCCATCGTCTCAGGGGCAACGAACTGGCCTTTCTTAATATTTATCACGCGTCCGCTGCGGCCGGCCTCGACAAGAAGGTCCGTCTGCCTGCAGAGGAAAGCCGGGATCTGGATGACGTCGGCACAAGCGGCCACTTTTTCGACCTGCCAGCTCTCGTGGACGTCGGTCACTATGGGCAAACCGGTCGCTTTCTTCACTTCTGCAAGTATCTCAAGGCCTTTTTCAAGCCCGGGGCCGCGGAAATTTTTAACGGAAGTGCGGTTGGCTTTGTCGAAGCTCGACTTGAAGACCAGATTGAAACCTTTGTCTTCCGCGATCTTCTTTAAGGCCTTGGCTTCTTCCAGAACTGCTTCAAAACTTTCTATGACGCAGGGGCCGGCCATAAAGAAAAGCTTCTCACCGCCGCCCGCAAAAAAGGAAGCGATCGGAACCTTGCGCGTCGCCAATTTTTCCGGCGCGGCGCTGACACTGATATCGTATTTGTTTTCAGCCATCAAGATCTCTCCTTTGCTTTCAAGATCTCTTCAGTGGCGGCCAGATCTTCCGGAGTGTCTATCCCGGGAGCGGCGCCCTCAACTTTCACGCAAACAATCTTCATGCCGTTCTCGAGCGCCCTGAGCTGCTCAAGTTTCTCGCTCTGCTCCAAAGGAGAAGCGGGCATTTTGGCAAAATTCAAAAGGGCCTCTCTCTTATAACAGTAGAGCCCTATGTGGGCGAAGTACGAGGTTTTGAAATCGTCCCTGGGGTAAGGGATGGGCGCTCTTGAAAAATACAACGCTCTACCAAATTTGTCCAAGACTACCTTGACTTTGTTAGGATTCTGGGCTTCTTCCCTGCTGACGGGATAGACGAGCGTGGACCAGTCGGCGTCGGAATTTTCCAAAGCGTCTATGGCTTTTTCGACGGCCATTGGGTCGATCAGGGGCTCGTCGCCCTGAATGTTGACGACGATATCGGGCTTAACATCAAGTTTTCCCAAAGCCTCGACGATCCTGTCGGTCCCGCAGCAATGGTCGCTTCTGGTCATGATGGGCGTGTGCCCGCAGTTCCTTACAGCCTCGGCGATCCTTTCGTCGTCAGTCGCGACGTAAACGCGGGAAAGATTCCTGACTTTGGCGGCCGCCGCGCAGACATGGGCTATCACCGGCAAGCCCCTTAAGAGTTTGAGGGGTTTGCCGGGGAAGCGCGTAGACGCATAGCGCGCCGGAATTATCCCAACGTTCAGGGACATCAACTTTTACGCCTTCGTTACTTTGCCGGAGCGGATGCAGCGGGCGCAGACGGTGGCGGTAAGAACGGTGCCGTCTTCGGTTCTGACGCGGACCTTCTGAAGGTTCGGCATGAAACGACGGACGGAGATGCCGGTGGTGTGCAGACCGATGCCGCCTTTCTTTTTCGGAATACCGTGACGGATGATCTTTTTGCCGACAGAGGGCTTCTTGCCGCAGATATCGCATTCTTTAGACATATTTGTCTCCTTATTTTATTTTGTTTATTTTGTTTTGTTATTTGTTTTCAAATTTTACCAGCGCTCGACCGCCTGCTCGCAGATATGCTGGGCAAGATCGGAGCAAGCCAAAAGGATCGCCTGATGGCGAGTGACGGAGATGTCGTCAGTCGTCAGGAGATCGTATTTGCCCCTCACGTTGTTCCTGCTCCAGATGGCGACAGGTTCGCCGTCCTGATATTCGTACATAGTGATGTTGGCGAAAACGACCGCACGGAAAGCCGTGGCCACGCCGGCGGCATTGGCATCCTGGGTCTTGTCCACGAACTGCGTCGGCCTGAACTTCAGATCGACAAGCTGGACTCTCAGTTCACCGTCAGCCTCTTCCGCGGTAGGCACCACCTCGTAGGTCTGCTCTTTCGTGAATTCAGAGATGATCTGGTTCGTGACTTCCATGAGAAGGTGCGGCTCGTTGACCTTGTCAGGAACGTAAGAGATGCGCGGGATGTGCAGCTTCTTGATATTGTCCTCACGCTGCGGGGAACCGAGCGTATAGCCCAGGATGCTGATCGGCGTGTCGGCGGAATGATCCCTCTCGCAGCCTGTCGTGAGGGCGAGAATGATCGCGACAGCAATTAATGGTAATGATTTCATTTTGTTCACCTTTTAGTCTATGCGGTGAAGTTCCTCGCGGCACTTCTGGATACGGGTATCCAGAACGTCCATGTGGCGCCAGTTAGCCGGAGCCTGGGCCTTCAGGGCAGTGAAGGCATCAAGCGCCTGGCCGTAGTAGAAGCGGGCGTTGACCGTGTCGTTCTGGCTCTGGTAAGCTTCCGCTTTCTGCACCAGCGTGTAGGCCTTCTTATAGGAATTGATAAGCGTCGTCTCGCTGGAATAGTCCTTCACGTTCTTGTCTTCGACCGTCCTCTGGTACTGTTCCTGGCTGATGGCGGTTGAGACGCGGCCGGCCTCGGGCATGGTGCGGATCACAGTGCCTTCGGGCGCTTTGACGATAGCGTCTTTGTTGTCAGGTTCGTTTTTCTCTTCGGTAAGGCCCTTGGGAAGGACGGAAACAAGCTCTTCGTCGGTTATGGTGACGCCGGTCGTTTCCTTGACGGGCTTCTCTTCATCGAAAGACGGCTTCGTCACTTCCCTGGTCACGCGGAGACCGCTGTTGGTGGTGACGCTTATCGTAAGGGGCTGTTCCTTAGGTTCGGTGCTCTGGGGAATTATGCTGTTCACCAGTTCGTCGGCAGGGTTTTCTTTCACTTCCGCTGTAACTTCAGCGGTGGAAAGCTGGGCTCTGGGCTGCTCTGGCGTCACGATTTCGAAGCTCGGCTTGCTGACCTGCGCGGTCACTTTAACCGTGGGCTCGCTGACGGGAGCGCTCGTTTCGACCTGGAAGGAAGGAGCGGACGCAGTAGTCGGAGCTGAAAAAGACGGCTGAGTGGGAGCGGGCGTAGAAACGACAGGTTTGGTCTCTATAACGGTCGTCGTTCCGGAAACGTTGCCGGAGACATCTTTGAAGACCGGAGCAGAGCCGCTGTAACTGTAAGTGGCTTTGGGAGGTTCAGAAACAACGACGGAACTGTTGGCATTGTAGCCGGACATTTCGGACGAGGAGACCGTACTGTATTTGGGAGGATCGCTGGTCACAACTTCATCGAAATTCTCAGCCTGGGAGAGCGTCTGCCAATTGGAAGACTGGATGCGGCTCGTAGGCTGCGTCATGGAAGGCTTCGGAGCTTCCGGAGCAGGAGCGGTAAAAGTCGGTTCCTGCGTCTTGGGCTGTTCGACAACAGCCACCGTCTTGACTTCTACGGTTTGGGGCTGCGTCTTCACTTCCGTGCCGGGGACGGGCGCCCAAACGTTTTCTATCTTCTGGACCGGCTTGGTCTCGAATTCTTCCTGCCTGATCTCGGTGACCACAGTCTCGCTCAGAGGCTTCTCCTCTCTCTTGACCTGCTCCTTGACATAGCTGGCGGCCGAGACTTTGCTAACGGGAGGAGGAACCGCGTCAGGGTTGCTCTGCTGATAAAGTTTCAGCAGCGCGTCGCTGGCCTGCTGGGCTTCGGCTTCCTTCTCGTACTCGTTTTTCATGAAGGAAGTCAATTCCTGCTTCTTGTTGGGATCCTGGAGATATTCGTTCATGACCTGGCGGGACTGGTTCTGACGCCAGTCGTCACCGGTAGCGGCCATCGTGGAGCTTGAGCCGCTAAGGGCAGCCGTCCTTTCCACACGCTGGTCTTCCGTTTTGGCGGGATCCTTCTTCAGAGGATAGTTGGAGTTGTCAACGGTGTCGAATGCACTGCCGTTATTGGTGATTTCCGGGGTCGTGCCGGAAGCGGTCACAGGGCGCGTCTCGTCAAAGGGAGCGCTTCCTGCTTTGGGTGTTCCGAAAGCGTCGCTGTCATTGCTCTTGAAAGATCTGACCGCTTCGTCCTGCTCTTTCTGGGAGCTGACGGCGCCGGCATCCGGAGTCGAATCGACGTAGGTCACCTTGTCTTTCGGCATACCCTGTACGGGTTCGCCCTTCAGGGCGGCCAGGCGCATTTTCGCTTTGTCGGCACAGTCGGTGTCGGGATACTCGGAGACGAGCAGCTCATAGTGCATAATGGCGGACTTTGCGTGGCCGGAATAGTCGTAATAGTAGGCCTGGTCATAGAGGGACTGGGCCTTGCGGTCTCTGAGCGCGCGGATGTGCTGCTGAGCGTCGCCCACGTGCTCCGCGGTCGGAAATTCCCTGATGTAGTTGCGGAAACTGGCGATGGCGCGGTCTGTAGAGGTCTGGTCGTAATCTGCCGCCACGGCCGCCGCGGAATCGACTATGCCGAGCATGAAAGCGGAATCATCGACCAGCTGTGAAGTCGGGAAATTCTGGCAGACAGCCTCGAATGATTCCCTGGCCGGACCGTATTTCTTCAGGTTGTACTGGGCCATGCCCAAAGAATACTGAGCGGCCGGAGCGGCTTCGCTGTACGGAGCGTTCTCAAGGATCTTGGAAAAAATCTTCTCAGCCACGGAATAGCGCTTGTACTCCATGTAGTGGTTGCCGATCCTCATCTGGTTGCGGGTGATGACCTGCATCTTGGAGAATTCCTTGTGATTGTCCCAGATCTGCTGGTAAGCCTCGAAGGCCGCGTACGGGTCGCCGAGCTTGTTCTCGCAAAGCGCGATGTACTCCCAGCCTCTAACAGCTCTGGAGGAACGGGGGAAGTCTTCCTGCATCTTGCGGAAAAGTTTAAGAGCGCCGGAATAATCGCCGGTCTCATAAGCCGTGACACCCTGCTGGAAAAGGGACGAGGCTGTTTGGGCCGCGTTTTCAGCCGCGGCAGATGACAGGCAGACGACCGTTAGAAGGGCGATAAGGCAAACGGTGCGCAAAAATAGAGATTTCATATGCGTCTCCTTGCGGAAAAATTTATCGGTCTTTCAAATATTATTTTTCGCTTTCAGCTTCAGAACCGGCTTCCTCGGCGGCTTCTTCGGGATAATTCCCGTTTTTGCGCCAGATGGAAGCGGTGACATCCTCAAGAAGCGGAGAATCCTTGAGATCCTCGAGTTCCTTGGCTACGGCAAGGGCTTCGTCGTCCTTACCCTGCAGGACGTAGATCTTGAAGAGCAGATATTTGGCGTTCTGGGCGTGGGGACCCTTCATCAGTTTTTCATTGAGCACGTTCACAGCCTGGTCGTATTCGCCCTCGCCCATGTAGCAGCGGGCCACGCAGAGCCAGGCGGCGTCAGCGTACTCGTCATTGGGATATTCTTTGGCGACTCTCGTGTAGTAATCCCTGGCGAGCGTGTAATTCGTCGAGGAGGTCGCATCGGCAGCCAGCCTCAGAAGAGCGCTCTTGGCGCCATGGGTCCCGGGATATTTGCTGGGGATCTCAGCGAGAGCTATGGTATTTGTTCCGGCATTGGCCAAATTGTTCTCGGCGTTGGCCTTTTTCGTGTTCTTATTATTGATGATCTGATAGACTGCCACACAGACGACGAGCAGTATCAAAATGCCTAAAAGAATGGAATTGCGTTTTTTGACCACAGTGACCGTGATCTTCTCGAGTTCTTCATGCACCGCGTCGTGACGCAGTTCCTTTTTTGTTAAACCAGCCATATTGCTCCTAAATGCGGAGGTTGTGTTAATTGATCTTTTCCCGCCCCAGCCTTCCGGGCAGACTATCCTCGGCCGGATTCGAACCGGCGACCTACGGTTTAGGAAACCGTCGCTCTATCCTGCTGAGCTACGAGGACAGTCTATGCCTGAAAACTTTAAGGCAAATTAAATTCTATTCGTTTATGTTACCAAAAGACCTTTTTATGTTCAAGACTCCTTTCTGGGACGCCCGGCTCTTCGCGAGTTGAAGTCCTTGCGCCGCAAGGTGTGTTTGCATTCCACGACCCCTTTTGATATAATCCTTACAATTCAAAAAATTAAGAAGGAATATTTTTGCCCTATCCTCGGTTAACATCTGGTTGTTGGCTTAGAGTGGGGTGTATTGCGTCCCAAAAGGGGCGCCAACATAAAGGAGGCTATTTATGCCTATCACAGTTGAACGCAAGCAGGAAGTCATGCAGAAATTCGCTCTGCACGACAAGGACACGGGTTCCTCCGACGTCCAGATCGCTCTCATGACGGAGCGTATCTCCCACATCCAGGAGCACCTCAAACAGTTCCCGAAGGACAACAACTCCAGAAGGGGCCTTTTGAAACTGGTCGCCAAGCGCAGGAAACTACTCGATTATCTGCGCGCCACGGCGGAAGACCGTTACAAAGCGCTGCTTGAACAGCTCAACATCCGTAAGTAATTACGGGCAACGCGCGGGCCTGATCTGTTTTAGGTCCGCGCGTTTAAACTTTAATTAATGTTTGGAGTCTTTTTTTTATGGTTTCCCAAGTAGAAACGCAATTTTTGGGCAAAACGCTCAAGATCGAGACCGGCCGCATCGCCCGCCAGGCCCACGGCGCCGTTATTTTAAGCTACGATGATCTAGTGCTGCTGGCGACCGCCGTCTCCCCTTACGAAGTTAAAGAGGATACCGATTTCTTTCCTTTGACAGTCGATTACCGTGAACGCTTCCCGGCCGTCGGAAAATTCCCGGGCGGATATATGAAACGCGAGAACCGTCCCACGGACAAAGAGATACTTACCATGCGCTGCATCGACAGGCCCATGCGTCCCCTTTTCCCGGCCGACTATTACAACGAGGTGCAGATCATGCTCCAGGTCTTAAGCGCCAAGCGCGACGTGGACCCCGACACCATGGCTGTGACCGCCGCCTCCGCGGCTGTCGCCGTTTCCGATATTCCCTTCGCCTGCACGCTGGCGGCCGTCCGGGTCGTCAAAGTTGACGGCGAACTCATCATAAACCCGAACGACGAGCAGCGCGCCAAGGCGACGCTCGACTTCGTGGTCGCCGGCTCCGCCACTAAGGTCGTGATGATCGAGGGCGAGGCCAAGCAGGCCCCGGAAGCCGACGTAACGGAAGCGATCGCCTTCGCCTTCAAGGAGCTCCAGCCCCTCATCAAGGCCCAGGACGAACTGGCCGCCAAAATTGGCGTCGTTAAACGCGAATACACGCACATCAAGGCCGGCGAAAAAGCTATGTCCGTCTGCGAAACGTACCGCGACCGCATCACGGAAGCCCTGAGGATCCCCGGCAAAGCCGAGCGCAACGATAAGCTCGCCGAATTGAGGAAAGCTTACGTCGAGGAAGTCCAAGCTCTTGAAGAGTGCGCCGAGGAGAACGTGATCGCCCTGAACGTGGCCTTCGAAGACCTGACCGGCGTCTGCTTGAGGAAGCTCATCAGGAATGAAGGGCACAGAGTGGACGGCCGCGGCCTCGACGAGATCCGCCCCATCACCTGCGAAACAGGTTTCCTCCCCCGCTGCCACGGCTCCGCCCTCTTCACCAGAGGCGAAACGCAGGCGCTCGTTACCTTAACGCTCGGCACGGCCGACGACGCCCAGGGCGTCGAGGGCCTGGCCGGCGAAACTCAGAAGAAGTTCATGCTGCACTACACCTTCCCGCCGTACTCCGTCGGCGAAGCCAGGCCCTTGAGAGGCCCCGGCCGCCGCGAGATCGGCCACGGCAATTTGGCGGAGCGCAGCCTGAAATTCCTCGTTCCCGAAGATTTTGACTACACCATCCGCATCACCAGCGACATCACGGAATCCAACGGCTCTTCCTCCATGGCTTCCGTCTGCGGCGGCTGCCTCTCCCTTATGGACGCCGGCGTCCCCATCGACGCTCCGGTGGCAGGCATCTCCGTAGGACTGGTGGCTGATGACGACGAATACACCCTTATCACCGACATCGTCGGCGACGAGGACCACTACGGACATATGGACTTCAAGGTGGCCGGCTCCAAGAAAGGCGTGACCGGCGTCCAGGTCGACCTCAAAGTGGAAGGCCTGCCCGTCGATCTTCTGCCCGCCATCTTCGAAAGAGCCCGCAGCGCCAGGCTTAGGATCCTTGACATCATGGCCAAGGAACTGCCCGCGCCGAGGCCCGAACTCTCGCCCCTAGCTCCCAAGATCCTGACGATCAAGATCCCGGTCGACAAGATCGGCGCCCTCATAGGCCCCGGCGGCAAGAACGTCCGCGCCATCCAGGAACAGACCGGCACAACGATCAGTATCGAGGACGACGGCACCGTCCAGATCGCCGGCGACTCCCTTGAGATCGCCCAGAAAGGCAAAGAGATCGTGGAATCCATGATGGCGACCGCTGAGATCGGGAAGATCTATCACGGCACCGTCACGAGGCTCATGAGCTTCGGCGCCTTCGTGAAGATCCTGCCCGACGTGGAAGGCATGGTCCATATCAGCGAGATCAGAGACGAGCGCGTCGATAGAATCGAAGACGTCCTGAAAGAAGGCGACGAAGTTGACGTCCGCGTCATCGAGATCGACGACAAGGGCCGCGTCAACCTCTCCATGAAGCATCTTGACGAGCCCTTCGACCCCACGAAGGTCAAGAGCCGCAATCAGAAGGACAGCGAACGCCGCGGCCGCTCGGAAGGCGGACGCCCCCGCCGCGAAGACAGGCGCCCCCGCCGCCAGCAGAGAGAGGAGAGCCAGGACGACAATGCCTGATCATTCTGTCAGCATTCGCTTCCTAAGGCTTCCTGGAACGGAAGACCTGCCTCTCCCCTGCTATCAGACCGAAGGTTCCAGCGGACTGGACGTCTGCGCAGCCAATCATGAGGACATCGTTCTTGAGCCCGGAGGATTCGCTATGATTCCGACCGGGCTCAAGGCTGCTGTTCCCCTTGGTTACGAGATACAGGTGAGGCCAAGGAGCGGTTTGGCCGCCAAGCATGGCATCGGCGTCGTCAACGGTCCCGGGACCGTGGATTCCGACTACAGAGGAGAGATCCGCGTCATATTGATCAATTTTGGAAAAGAACCTTTCACCGTCACCCGCGGCATGCGCATCGCCCAGTTCGTAGTTCAGAAAGTCGAGAGGGCGAATATCCAGCCCTGTTCGAGCGAAGAGGAACTGGGAGAGACCGCGCGCGGAGCAGGCGGTTTCGGACACACAGGAATATTGTAAAATAGAATTGAAGACTCCGTTAGGGAAATCATAAATAATCTCGAAGCGAGGAAATTATGAAAAAAGTCATTGCTCTTACCCTAGTCCTTATCTTCTCAGGCGCGCTTCTCGCCGCCCATGACGAGCCGCCGAAAGTCCTGCAGGTCAAAAAGACCGTAGGCCAGGTCGAGTCCAGCGGCACCGCCATTACGCTCTACACCCGTCTTTTCGGGCTCGACACGCCCGAAGGCGTGAACGAACATTACAACCGCTTCAGGCTCTACGACTCCGACACTGTCGCCAACGCTGACAAGAGCCCCATCCCGAAACGCGCCTTAGAATTTACCAAGACAAAAAAATACCGCCAGATGTACGGCTCCGACCTTACGCTGACCGGCGAGTATTTCATCATCACCGGCCCGAGCTTCAGTATGTCCGTGGTCGAGGATAAACCGAAGCGTTCTTCGAATGCCGAAAGGCTGCAGATGCTCCTCGACGCCGCGGAATCCAATTACGTTGCCGTGACGGAAAAGCTGATAGTCGGCGAGTTCATGGACTGGTCAGACAATCCTGCGCGCATTTTTGTGATCCCCAACCAAGCCATGTGGCTGAGATTAAGGGATCCCCAGTCCGCCGAACAAGTCTGCGCCAACTACTGCACAAGCGACGTCTCCCGCGAGATCGCGATCCTGGACGACGCCAGCTGCTCGGAATACGTTTCCCAGACTCTCTGCTACGCCGTGACGGAACAGATCCTGAAAGAATACGGCCGCGTGCTTTCCGGCCGTCCTGACTCCAAGCTCCCGCTCTTTTTGATGACCGGCATCGCCGGCTATCTCTCCGGGCTGGAAGTCTGCGTCGCTCCCCCGGCTTTTATTCCTGTGCAGGTCAGGGAAGTGGTTATAAACGGCAAAGCCAAGAAGATCAAAAGGCCGAAAGTTGGCATCATGCTCCCCTTGCAGGCCAAGCGCCTCCTGCCCTTCAATGAACTGAAAGACGCCCAGACGCTGCCTCAGCTTCCGGAACAGAAATATTACTTCCTCCGGGAATCCAGGGGCGTTGTTGAGAAACTTTGGAAAGAATCTCCCCTGGGCATGCTCAGCCTTATCCGCGCCCTCAGCTCGGGCCGCAGCTTCGACAAGGAATTCAGTCTTTCCTACTGCGAGATGCAGCGCGGCATCATCGGCACGGAAGTCAAGGAGCAGAAACCTACCACGAACGCTGTTGTCGTCGGTGAAGCCGACCTCAAATATTTGGAGAAAGCCAGCAACCGTCTCTTCTACGAAATGACGCAGGAGAAGATGACTGAGGACATCCAAAAGGCCAAGAAGGCCAAGGAAGAGGCCAAGAAGGCTGAAGAAGCCAACGGCGAAGCCCCTGCCGAAGGCGAAGCGAAACCGGCCGAAGAAACTGAAGGCGCTGAAAAAGCCACCGAAGGAACCGCGGAAGCCGAAGCTAAAACGGAGGAAGCCGCCGCTCCTGAAAAAGCTCCGGAAACGGCAAAGGAACCCGAACCCGAAGCTACTTCCGAAACTGAAGCTCCCAAAGAGGACGCCAAACCCGAAACTGAAAGTTCTAACTCTTAAGTGAGGTCACGAATATGAAAAAAAATCTCCTTTATCTCTTTCTTGTATCCCTCGCCCTGACGACCGCCGTCGCTTTCGCCGACGAGGAATTTGACGACGAGGACGTCCAGTTTGACGAAGAAGGCAACGCTATTGAGGAAGTCGTGGAAGACGATTCCGAATCCGATGACGCCGCCCCGGCCGTCCAGTCCAAAGCCGCGGAAGCCGCTTCCGAAGCGCTTGACGAAGAAGCTAAGAAAGAACTGACCGAGAACGCCAAGGAAGGCGCCGGCGCCCTTTCCCAGGCCGACGCCGACAAAGCCACCGAAGGCCCCCAGTTCACCTGCCCGAAATGGAGCGACTACCTCAGCAGGCTGAACGCCAAGGCCGGCAGCGACCGCGGCGCCCGCTCTTACTGCAACAAGATCAGCATTACGGATGACAAAGGCATTCAGAGGACCTACACCGCTTTCCGTCAGAACGACGTCAAGATGCTGAAGCTCGGCGACAGCAACCATGCCTCCAGATTGAAAAGCGCCCTGAAGGGACAGAAACTGGCCGTGGCCGAAAGCACCCGTTTCGTGGCCGTCTATCCCAAGACTTGCAAAGCCCCCAAGGGCGGCAAAACGACTGAAATTGACACCGCGGAATTCTACGGCATTGACCAGATCCTCTCCGCCGGCGACGCCGCTTTCGACAAAGCGACAGAGACGCTCGTCATGACCGATTTCATCAACTGGCTGAACAAACTGAGAGGCAAAGTTTACTTCGTCACGAGAAGCGAAGACTGGACCATGCTGAAAGGCACAGGCCTCAGGAACTCCCCGGTTCAGACTGTTTACACCGCCAAGGGCTACAGGGAATTCTATGTTTACCTGACGCCTATCAACAAAGACTGGAACGCGGAAGCCTTCGCTTACGCCGTGGCTGCGGCCGTCCTCGACGAATTCCTCTCCATCACCAATTCGAAAGGCTCTGTCAACGAATTCCTGACCGTCGGTTTCGCCGCCTATTGCAGCGATCTTACTTCCGTTATCACGGAAGGCGGACCTGTCCAGCTCAAGACTTTCCAGAATAAGCCTGTCACTTTTGACATGCTCCAGAAGATGAAGTCCGGCGCCCTGCCCTTCAAATCGCTGCCGCTCGACAAGACCGCCATCATAAACATCGACCAGTTCGTCAAAAACGGCGCCCCCACAGACAACTACAAGCTTTACTACTTCCTGCGTCAGTCCGAGGCAATCTACGAATATCTCTCCATCAGGGACGCTCTGCCTTTGGTTTACCTTATGCGCAAAAGTAGAGAGCAGAACCGCAACTTTGACAAGGACTACGACAACTACTTCGCCAGTTTGCACCGCGACTCCTTCATGGGCAAGAAGACCGAACCTAAAAAGGATGACAAGAAAGACAAGAAGGACAAGGATAAAAAGGACAAGAAGGAAGGCGATACCGAGGAAGGCGGAGATGATGCCGAGGCCGAGGACATCGGCAGCAATTACAAAACTTTCCGCAACCGCATCCCGTATCTTGTCTTCAACACTCTGACCGCCGACTCCGTCGCCAACGACATCGAGGAACAGAAGAAGGCCAAGGCTCAGAAAGGCAAAGAGCCCTCAAAAGATCAGAAGAACCAGAAAAAATCTAAAAAAGACTAAGAACTAACTAAGGAAGACGAACGTAATGAAAAAAGTTTTTCTGATAGTTGTGCTTTTAGGCATCGCCGGCACCGTCGCCATTCTTTTGGCGACCGGGAGGCCCATAGAGGAAAAATTGGCGGAAGCTGAAAAAGCGCTTCAGGAAAAGCGCTACAGCGACGCTCTTCCCGTCTTTAAGAAGGCCGTTCGCAAATACGACAAGAACCAGGCCTCCAAAGCCGACGCCCTTTACAAACAGGCGCTCTGCGAGACCGCTCTCGGCAAAAGCAACGAGGACACCTGGAGAAAAGTCCTTGAGAACCACTCCAATCCTGAGATCCAGGCCCGAGCCGAATACGAGCTCATAGCTTTCGCAAGCGACAAGGAAGCCGCGAAGGCAGCCTTCCTGGAAAAATATCCCAAGAACGATGCTTCCAGAACTTTCCTCGTGGAAGAGCTGAAAGCCGCGAATACAAAAGGCGACCAGAAGAAGGCCGACTCCACCCGCCAGGCCCTGATCGACGCGTTCCCGGAAAGCGCCGAAGCCAAGCAGGCGGAAGCCTACATCGGCGACCGCAACCTGGCCGAACTATTCGAGGCAAGGCTTGATTTCATTACGAACCACGTTGTCCATTCCGGCGAAGTCTTGAACGTCATCGCCAGGAAATACAAAACGACCTCCGACTCCATTCTCTTCGTCAACAGGATGAATTCAGACCGCATCAGGATCAACCAGAGGCTGAGGATCGACCTTTCGAATTACCTCATCGACGTTTCGATCCCCGAGTTCAAGATGCGGCTTTACAGGATCTGGAACGGACAGACCAATTTCTTCAAGAGCTATGCCGTCGGCACCGGCAAGAACGACAATACGCCCAGGGGCGACTTCATCATCAATTTGAAGCAGAAGGAACCCATCTGGTACAAGGACAATAGTAAGCCCATCCCTTACGGCGATCCCGAAAACGCCCTGGGCACCCGCTGGATGGCCATCAGCTCCCCGGGCTTCGGCATCCACGGCACCTGGGAGCCCGACACGGTCGGCAAAGCCAGTAGCGCCGGTTGCGTGAGAATGAAAAACGAAGACGTTGAGGAACTCTACTCCCTCGTCAAAGAAGGCACCGTTGTCCACATCCACGACTGATCATGCTCTATTACGATTTTGAAAAGCCGATAATCGAGCTTGAGAAGAATATCGAGGAGCTGAAGCGCTATTCCCTTGAAGTCAAGGTCGACGCTTCCGCCGAGATCGAAGGCTTGATCAAAAAGAGAGACGCGCTCTGCTCCGAAGTCTATTCCAAGCTGACGCCTTATGAGATCGTCCAGATCGCCAGGCATCCCCAGCGCCCCTACACGCTGGATTACGTTGCCCTTGCCTGCGAGGATTTTCAGGAGCTGCACGGCGACAGGCGCTTCAAGGACGACGAGGCTATGGTGGGCGGTTTCGCGACCATGGGCGGCAGGAAGATGATGCTTATTGGCCAGCAGAAAGGCCGTTCCGCCAAGGAAAACATCCAGCGCAATTTCGGCATGGCGCATCCCGAGGGCTACCGCAAGGCCATGAGATTGATGGAAATGGCGGACCGTTTCGGCCTTCCTATAGTCACTTTGATCGACACGGCCGGCGCTTATCCCGGCATCGGCGCCGAGGAGCGCGGCCAGGCTGAGGCCATCGCCGAAAACCTCCGCGACATGATGGATCTCTCCGTCCCCATAGTCTCCGTAGTCATAGGCGAAGGCGGCAGCGGCGGCGCCATCGGCATCGGCGTCTGCAACCGCCTCCTGGCGCTCTCCTACTCTTACTACTCCGTCATTTCCCCGGAAGGCTGCGCAGCCATCCTTTTCCACGACGCCAAGCGCGCCGCTGACGCGGCCAGCGCCCTGCGCCTCACCGCCAAAGATCTCAAAAAGCTCGGCATCGCCGACGAAGTGATAGAAGAGCCGGTTGGCGGCGCGCACAGGGACCACAAGGCTATGGCGGCCTCTTTGAAAGAAGCCGTTTTAAGACATATCGACGAACTCAGCAAACTTTCCCCCGAGGAATTAAAAGAACAGCGCTATCAGAAATTCCGCCAGGTCGGATGCCTTCAGGAGCTATAAGACATGATATCTGTGCGAGGGGCGCGCGAACATAACCTGAGGAATATCAGCGTCGATATACCGCACAATTCCCTCACGGTGATCACAGGACTTTCCGGCTCAGGAAAGTCTTCTTTGGCTCTGGACACGCTTTTTGCTGAAGGACAACGGCGTTTCATGGAGAGCTTATCCAGCTACGCCAGGCAGTTTCTCGGCATCCTGCAGAAGCCGAAAGTTGACCGCATCATAGGCCTCTCCCCAGCCATCGCCATCCAGCAGAGGATGGGCAACACGAGCCTGCGCTCCACCGTCGGCACGGCCACAGAGATCCACGACTACTTAAGAGTGCTTTTTTCGCAGCTGGGCGTCCCCCACTGTCCGAAATGCGGCGCCGCCATCACTCCCCAGACTCCTGAGGAGATAATAGAGGCGATCCTTTCATTGCCACAGGGCGAGAAGATCGAGATCCTCTCCCCTCTCGTCAGGGGTAAGAAGGGCGAACACAAGGAACTCTTGGCCAAAGCCAGGAGAGAAGGTTTCCAGAGAGTCAGGATCGACGACGCGGAATATCTTTTGGACGAAGCGCCAGCTTTGGCGCGCTACAATCTTCACACTATCGAGGTCGTGGTTGACCGCCTGATCGTTCGGCCGGATATCCGGCGCCGCCTTGCGGACTCCGTTGAGACCGCCCTGAAGCTCGGCGAAAATTCCCTCGTCGTGCACAAACTGAATGGCGGCGACCTTTTCTTCTCAGGAAACTACGCCTGCCCCAATTGCCGCGACGGCGAAGAGCTTCCCAAAATGGAGCCGAGGCTCTTCTCTTTCAACAGCCCCTACGGCTTCTGTCCGACCTGCTTCGGGCTTGGCGTAATGTATTTCGACATGAACCAAACCTGCCCGGAATGTCACGGCGAAAGATTGAACGCCTACAGCCGCGCCGTCACTTTGAACGGCAAGACCATCGTTGACATAGGGAAGATGCCTTTGACCGAAGCCGCCGATTTTTTCAGCGATCTCACTAATTCTTTGAAGGGCGAAAAGAAAGAGATCTCCCGCGACATCCTGAGGGAAGTGAACAACCGCCTCGGTTTCCTGAAGACGGTGGGCTTAGGCTACCTCAATCTCTCCCGCAACTCCATTACTCTCTCGGGAGGCGAAGCGCAGAGAATAAGACTCTCCTCACAAATCGGCACGGGCCTTACCGGCGTGATGTACGTTCTGGACGAACCGACGATCGGACTTCACCCGAGGGACAATCAGAAACTCCTGGACGCCCTGAAGCAGCTTAGAGACCTCAACAATACGGTGGTGGTGGTCGAGCACGACGCGGAGGTCATAAGCAGCGCCGATTACGTTATAGATATGGGGCCCGGCGCCGGCAAATTAGGCGGCAACGTCATCTTCCAGGGACCTTACAAGAAGCTTCTGAAGTGCAAGGAATCCCTCACCGCCGATTATATGAGCGGAAAGCGGGCGATCGCGACCCCGCATTACCGCCCGGTTGGCCCTAAAACGCCCTCTCTTACGCTAAAAGGGGCCTCTCACAACAATCTAAAGAACTTAACCGTGCGCTTCCCCTTAGGCCGCTTAATTTGCGTCACAGGCGTTTCCGGCTCGGGCAAATCCTCCCTCATCACCGACACGCTGCTTCCGGCTCTTAGGAAGCACTATCACAAGGCCAACGTCACGCCCGGCGCCTTCAAGGAAATAGAAGGGCTTAAAAACCTCGACAAAGTCATCCTGGTGGACCAGTCCCCGCTCGGCCGCACGCCCCGCTCGAACCCCGCGACCTATACGGAGGCCTTCACCCACATCAGGAATCTCTTCGCCCAGGTCCCGGAAGCTAAGCTCAGAGGCTACAAGCCCGGACGCTTCTCCTTCAACGTCAAAGGCGGCCGCTGCGAGGAGTGCGAAGGCTCGGGCGTAAAGCGAGTCGAGATGCATTTCCTGCCCGACGTCTTCGTCACGTGTGACAAATGCGAGGGGAAACGCTATAATAAAGAAACGCTGGAAATTAAATATCGCGGGAAAAGCATTGCTGACGTACTTGACATGCCCCTTTCCGAAGCGAAGGAGTTCTTCAAGCATCACAAGGTGCTCTACCGCATATTGGACACGATTTCCGAAGTAGGCTTGGACTACATCACTCTGGGCCAGCACGCCACCACTTTGTCAGGCGGCGAAGCCCAGAGGGTGAAGCTTTCCTACGAGCTCGCGAAGATGGACACCGGCAGGACGCTCTACGTCCTCGACGAACCGACGACCGGTCTCCATTTCGCGGACGTCGAGCGTCTTTTGCAAGTTTTGCAGAAACTTGTCGATGCCGGCAACACCGTCATCGTAATAGAACATAACCTTGATTTTATCAAGTGCGCCGATTACATCATCGATCTCGGCCCCGACGGCGGAGCGGCGGGAGGGCAACTCCTCTCCTGCGGAACCCCAACGGAAGTGGCCAACGATCCTATGAGCGTGACCGGCCGCTTTTTGAGGAGTAAACTATGAAAAACAGATCCTTCGGTTCCGGAATGCGCGATTCCTTCCTGAACGTCTCTGGTAAATTCCTGGGCGCTCTCGCCTCCGACATCGGCGTTGACCTCGGCACCGCCAACACGATCGTCTATGTCTCCGGCATGGGCGTCGTGGTCAACGAGCCGACCATCGTGGCCATCAACAACAAGACGGGCGAAATAATCGCCATCGGCAAGGAAGCGCAGTGCATGCTCGGCCGCACGCCCGGCATCATCGACACCCTGCGTCCGATGAAAGACGGCGCCGTCGCGAACCCCAACGTTACGGAAGAGATGCTCCGCACCTTCATCCGCCGCGCCCACAGCCGCCACTCCGTCGTTCCCCCGAGGATCGTCATCGCAGTCCCCTCCTCCATCACGGAGCTTGAACGCCAGGCTGTCAAATCCGCGGCCGAACGCGCCGGCGCCAGGAAAGTCTACTGCATCGAGCAGGCCATGGCGGCCGCCATCGGTTCAGGCCTTCCGGTGCACGATCCTTCCGGCAACATGATAATCGACATCGGCGGCGGCACGACGGAAGTCGCCATCACCTCTCTTTCCGGCACGGTCTATTCCAAATCCCTGAGAGTCGCCGGCAACGAGATGAACGACGCCATCATCCAGTACATGAAGCGCGAATACAATCTATTGATCGGCGAACAGACCGCCGAGGAACTGAAGATCGCCATCGGCTCCGCCTATCCATTGGGTGAAAACGAAATGAAGAAGGAAGTCCGAGGCCGCGACCTCAACGTCGGCCTGCCGAAGACCATCACCATTTCAAGTACTGAGATCCGCCAGGCCCTGAAAGACCCCGTTGACGCCATCGTCAACTCCGTAAGGGACGCTCTGGAACAGTGCCCGCCGGAACTCTCCGCCGACCTTCTCGACCACGGCCTTATGCTGGCGGGCGGCGGCGCGCTCCTAAGAGGCCTCTACAAACGCATCGAGAACGAGACCGGCCTTTCAGTTTCCATCGCAGACGAGCCGCTTCTGGCCGTCGCCAAAGGCACGGGCTTCATCGTCGAAAGAGAGGACGTGCTGGAGAAACTGGCTCTCGTCAATCTCTGATAAGCGAAGCGAAAAAAGGCCTCCCAAACGGGAGGCCTTTTTTTATTCCTTCTCTTTTGGAAGGAATTGCTCGAGGCAGGAAAGGTCGACCTCCACGTTGATTGAATCAACGAAACTCTCGACGCACTCGACATAAGCTTTGTCGTTCGCGGCGCAATACTTCCTAATAACATTGACGGCCTCCAAATATTTTTCCGGAGTGATGGCGTGCTTTTTACCGCCGTCGGCGACATCCTTCAGGAAAAGATCTATCTCCTCGTTTCGTTTGTTTCTGGCTTTTATGAATCCTCTCAGAAGCCCCGCGGATTTCTCAAGTTCCCGCACTTTTTCTGACACTTTCGCATATGCTTCCCTGAGCTCGGGTATGTTTCTTTCGCGCAGAACCGCTCTCAGATCCTCCAGCACAGTTTTGTGATTGGCAATATCCTGCTTGATCTGGCCCAGGATATTCCCATTCTCCAAACTCTCGCGATAATCGTAACTCGCAAGCTCCCTTATTCTCCGCTCGAACGCTTCGTTCCTTTGATCGTATCTGTGCCACAGCACTTTCTTCCAATAAGTATTTGTATTTATTATGCAGTTGAGCAAATGTTCGAGCTCACGGATCCTGTCGTTCATCACCACAAGACAATCTTGATAACTCCTGTCGACGGCGTAAAGGGTGTTTGTGTCTCTGGTGCCGTAATGAAATCCCGGCATGGCGAAAGACCCTCTTTCTGGCTTTTCCACCATGACGATGAGCTTGCCGGAGGTCCTCTCCCTTACGATCCTCATAGCAACGTTGCCGACCTTCTCAACGCCATTGCTTGGGGCAAGTTCAGCGTAAACGATCTTTAACCATCCGTAATCGCTTACCGTTTCATAAAAAAAGCGGTTGGCGACAAACATGGCGATCAAATTGTTCTCAAAGGGAACGCAGAGGTGCATGCGGGCATAAGCGCGCGCTGAAAAAAGCTCGAGCGCGTTGCGCCCGTCGAGGTCGCCGCAGGCTGTCAAGTGCCTGACGGACGGTTCCCAGCGTCCGATAGCGGCGTTGGCGCGCCCCGCTATGAAGTTGTAGTGCGCGTCCCTGCGATAGGCCTGGTAGCATTTTTCCAACCTTTCCACGGCGAGTCTAATATCGCCCTCCTGGTAGAGACGCGTTCCGCTTTTATAATAGCACTCGTCGATCTGCCCTCTCTCAGCAATCGGCAAGGGCGCCTTAAGCCCGTCGTAGCGCTCGAAAGTTTCCAGTGCCTCCTCGTAGTCGCCATTGGCGTAATAGGCCTCGAAATTCTCGGTCAGGCAGCGTTCGAGTTTGCCCTTGACAACTTCTAGAGCCTCCGGCTTTTCCTTTATGAGCTGCTCAAACTTATCCCTGGCGGACACAAAGTTCCCTTTTGCCATGAATTCGTCCGCTTCATTGCCAAGCACCCTGACGAGGCATTTCTTCCTGGCTCTTTCCAGGACATCCTCGGCCCTTTTGTAGGCCTTTGTCTCCCCGCAGGCGCTAACTAGCAGCGAGATCTTGTTGAGCACTTCGACATCGTTGGTCAGCGCCACGTTTTTCATGACGTCAAGTATATAGCGTTCCGCCGTCTTTTCGTCCATCTGATTTTTAAGGCGCTCAAGTCCGGCGTCGACGGAACCGGCGGCCGGTGTACCGCCGTAGTTTTCTTTTATTTGAAGATACGCGTTGTACGCCTTGACGGAATCGCCCGCGAATTCCAGTTTCTCAGCCTCGGCTAGAAGCTGAGCGGCGAAGCTGTCCCTTCTTTCGTTGCTGAGTCTGCGGCAGGAGGAGACCTGATCAAAGAAGTCCTCCCGCGCCATGGCCTCGGGATACTTCCGCACTATCTCTTCCAGCGACTCCTCCGCGGAAAACCAATAGTTTGACTCGACGAAAGCGTTCGCCAGTTTGAGTTCCGCTTTCGCCAGCTCCAGGGCCAGATCGCCGGCCTTCGCGGCGGCTTCCCGCGCCGCGAGAGTGCCGGGATAATCCGCCGCCACGGCCCTCAGCATCACGAGCGCCGGATCCTTCTTGCCGTTTTTTAAATAATTTTGGGCGTCGGCGCAAAGGTTGGCCGCGCTGATCTCCAAAAGAGCCTTGGCATTTTCCTTATCCAAAGCGTTCGCTCTTTCCGCCAGGGAGGAGTCGGGCAGATTGTTTTTCAGATTCTCCAGAATCTTCCGGCAGAGCTCGTGCTCGCCGGCCTTGAATCTTTTCTCCGCCGCGGAAAGAAGCTTTTCCGAAAGCTTCCTCTCATGGCGCCGGAAGATCGTGCTGCCGCTGCCGGGATCGTCGTTATCGGCGAGCGGATCGCCCTTGAAGCGCTCCCCTTTCAGATCCTCTGCGACGACAATTCCCTCTTCGCTCACGAAAAAAGTCTTTCTGCCGGTCACGTTGTAGATTTTGGGTACGGCGGTGATGGAAAAAGTGTCGGCGCTGACGTTCTCGAAATAGTAGTTGTAGCCTTCCAGCGCGGGGCTGCCGCTCATCTCCCTAGCCTTGAGATCCAGCCCAGGTATCTCATCGAAACGGTCCGGAGCGACGTATTCGCCGTATCCGTCGCCGTCGGCGTCTTCCAGCAGGGCGTATTTAACGCAGAATTCCGCGCAGGCGGCCTTTTCCAATCTCACCATGACTCGCGATTCGTTGCGCGAGCACGCTTTGCCGGACAAAAAGTAAAAGGCGCCGAAGCCCAATAGCACGCACCATGCCAGAGAAACGATTATGCCTACCCAGGCCATGATCGTTCCCCTAACGGTATTGCGGCGCCGGGAAACGGAAAGGACGCACAGAGCCAGGCCGATCAGTTCGCCTAGGCCCAGGAAGATCGGGCCCAGCAGCGCAAGGAGAAGCCCCAATACAGCCAGGGTATCAGAAGCGCGGGCCGTCGAGTCGCCGCGGGGGGGCAGCGTATTTGGCGGGCTTATCAGATCCATGCGTTCACTTTACGTTTTCCGTATTTTCTTTCGGAAGGAATTGTTCGAGGAAGGAAAGGTCGATGTCGATGTTGACGGTCTCCGCGAATTTCTCGACGCAGTCAGTATAGGTCTTGTCCTCGGTCGTGTAGTAGCTCCTGATCTTCCTCGCCAGATCCCCTACCTGCTCCACGGTCAGCCGCTCCTTTAGGATCGGTTCCACGTTGTCCCTCAGCATGGTGTGGATCTTTTTATTGCGCGTATCCCTCACGTTGACAAAAGTTCTCAGAAGGGTCCTCACCTTTCTTAACTTTGCGATCTTCTTCATGGTGTTTACCATCCTTTCGCGCAGTTCGGGATATTCTCTAACGGAAAGAATGTATTTGAGATCCGTAAGGACGGCGTTGTGATGGATAATGTCACGGTCCAACTGCTTTATGATGTCCTCATTTGCGTCCTTCTCGCGCTTGTCGATGACCTCGAGCTCCCTGATCTTCACGACAAAAAGATCCATCCTTGTTTCAAGTTGCTGCCTGAATATGAGCTTGCGTCTGCCGTTGGTGTGGACGATCTTGTCCAGAAGATTTTCCATCTCGCGGATCCTATCGTTCATGACTTCCAGGGCGCTTTGGTAACTCATGTCTTTGGCGAGCAGAGATTCCTTTGCCCTTTGATAATCGTTGGAATAGAGGAGATCCTTGGAAGCTTTGACAGAGGAGGCGGGATCCGGCCTGTCCATGGTGACGACGATCTCGCCGGAAGTCTTCTCGCGGTCGATCTTCATGTGAACGTTGCTGACGTTCTCTATGTCGTTTGTCACGGAAAGGGTGGCGTAATTGATCTTGATCCAGCGGTAATCCTTGGCCGTTTTCTGGAAATCAAGGTTGGCGACGAACATGGCGATCAGCCTGTTTTCCACCCTGTAGCTGAGATTGACGATGGAATAAGACCTCGCCGCGCTAAGGTCGAACTTGTTGCGCTCGGGAAGATCCCTGCAGGCGATAAGGTGTCTGGCCGCCGGCTCCCAGTGTTTGATGACAGTGTTGGCCCGTCCGGCGGCAAAGTTGAACTGCTGATCGTTCAGATAAGCGGGATAGCATTTCTCAAACCTTTCGGCGGCTTTCCGCATTTCGCCCTCTTGATAAAAACGCATGCCGCTCTTGCAGAGGCTCTCGTCAACTTTCGCGGTCTCTATGGCCGGGAAGGGCGGATTCAATTCCATGTAGCGGTCGTAGGCCTCCAGAGCCTCGTCGAATTCCTCCTTGGAATAATGGTACTCGAAAATTTCGACCAGGCAAAGCTCGTATTTTTCCCTGACCTTCGTGAACATTTCCGGCTTTTCCCTCAAGATCTGGTCTATGCGATCCTTGGCCGCCTGGTAATTTTTATCCCGCAGGAACTGGTCAACTTCCTTTCCGAGAATGCTGACCGTGCAGTCTCTTCTAGCCCTTTCCAGAACGTCCAACGACCGCTCGTAAGCCTTGGTCCCGCCACAGCTGTTCTTTAGGAGCGAGACCATGTTGACGACCTCGACTTCGTTGCTCATGGCCACGTTTCTCATGATCTCCGCTATGTACTTCTCGGCCGTTTTCTCATCCATCTGATTCTTCAGGCGCTCCAGAGCGGAATCTATGTCCTTGGCGGCAGGAGTGTCGCCGTAACTTTCCCTGATCATAAGATAGGTGTTGTAAGAGAGGACGGTGTTTTCCTCAAACTCGAGTTTCTCCGCCTCGGCAAGCAGCTCCAGCGCGTATTTGTCCCTTCTGTCGTGGCTCTCTTTGCGACAAAGCGAGACCTGATCCTTGAAGTCGGCCTGAAAGAGCGCCTCGGGATACAGGCGTTCGATCTTCGATAGCGACTCTTCCACGGCGTTCCAATGGTTCGACTCAATATGGGAATTAGCCAGCTTAAGCTCCGCCGACGCCAATTCCAGGGCCAGTTCGTTCACCCGGGCTTTCACTTCCTGCGCGGTTCTGGTATTGGGATAATCCGCCGCGATAGCTCTCAGCATCACGAGCGCCGGATCCTTTTTCCCGCTTTTTATGAAATTTTCAGCGTCGGCATACAGTCTTTCAGCCTCGGCCTCGAGGAGGAACGGCGCGTTCTCCTTTTCCATGGCCGAAAGCCTCGCCAGATAGGAGGAATTCGGGAGCATGTTCCTGAGATTTTCCAGGACCTTCTGGCAGAGGAAGTAATTGCCCGCTTTAAAGTTTTTTTCCGCCGCGGAAAGCAGCTTTTTGGACAGCGTTTTTTCGTTGCGTTGGAAGATCGTCTGGATCTTTTCGGGGTTCTCCAACTTTGCGATGGGATCTTCCTCGAAACGCCCGCCCGCGAGGTCTTCCGAAACGACAATGCCCGCTTCGCTCACCCAGTGGGTCTTTTTGCCTGTCACGCCGTAAACTTGCGGAACCGCCGTGACGGAAAAAGTGTCGGCGCTCACGTTGTCAAAGTAGTAATTGTAGCCGTCGCGAATAGGGTTTTCAGCAAGCTCTTTGACTTTCGCGTCCAGTCCCGGAATGGCGGCGAAACGGTCCGGACCGACGAACTCGCCGAAGAGGTCGCCGTCGTCGTCTACGAGGACCGCGTATTTGATATGGAATTCCGCTAATGCGGTCTTTTCCAGCCTGGCCAAGACTTTTCTCTCGTTGCGGACCTGGACGTCCAGCGTCGTCAGATAGAAGATCCCCGAACCTATGGCGGCGAGCCACACGAGCGAGATGACGATGCCGAGCCAAGCCATGATCGTTCCCCTAACGGTGTTGCGGCCGCGGGAAATGGAAAGCACGCAAAGGACGAGGCCGATTATTTCGCCGATGCCTATGACGATGGGGCCCAGGGCGGCGAATATGAGGCCCAATTTCGCGAGCGTGTCGGAGGTGTGGATGACGAAACTGGTATAGGGATCGTAAAAAGTCCCGGGAGCGGCGACGCCCCACTGGGTCCCGCCGACGGCGACCTGATTGGCGTTGGCAGACGCCATCGGCGCTCCGGATTGGGCCGCGACGGGCGCCGGCGCTCCGGATTGCGTCACCGCAACATCCAGTACGAGAAAGTCTATCCCGGCCAGGGAGAACCTCAGACCGGTCTTCAGTTTCAGGCTGCTTGCGCTTTCTTCCCCAAACAATATCGGCTTGTCGTCCAGGCTCTCAAAGAGCCAGACGCCGTCAGAATATGTGAGCGAGGCCTGGTAATCGCCGACGCCTTCGCGCTCGACGATTATCTGGTTGTCCTTGGCGCGGCCTATGGTGGCGCTGACGCCGGTCACCGTAAAGGCCTGCTTCTGGGGCGTGTTTGGGAATATGACTAATTTCACGGCTTATTACTTGGCCGGAGCGGGCGCGGCCGCCTCAGGCTGAGTCTGCGCCTTAGCGGCTTCGGCTTCAGCTTTGGCTTTGTTCGCGTCCGATTTATCTTTCGGCAGATATTCCTCTAGGGAGGAAAGGTCGAGATCGATATTGAGGGACTCCGTGAATTTTTGGACGCACTCTATGTAGGTCTTGTCCTCAGCAGTATAGTAGCCCCTTATCTTGACGGCCGCTTCCGAAAGCTGTTCCGGAGTCAGCGTCTCCTTCTCGGCGGATTCCACGATAGATTTCAAAAAGAGGTCGATCTTGGCGTTGCGAAGAGTCCTGTCTGAGATGAATTTCTTGAACATCCGGTTGACCTTTTTTAGCTCATCGATCTTTTTCGCGACGCTCATGGCTCTGTCTTTCAGTTCCGGAATATTGCGCTTTTCAAGGATAGACTTGAGGTCGGCTCTCACGGCGTTGTGGTGGATGATATCGCGCTCAAGCTGCTTGAGGATGTCCTCGTTGGCTTTCATCTCGCGCTTGTCTATGATCTCAAGCTCCTTGATCCTCATGTTGAAGCGGTCGATCTTCTTCTTGAAGGATTCCCTGACGATATGCTTGCTTCCGCCGTTCGTCCGTATGATGTTGTTTAGGATCGATTCCAGTTCGCGTATCCTGTTGTTGATGACCTCCAGAGAGTTCTGATAGCTTCTCTCGATGGTGAGAAGGGATTCCTTCGCGTCTTCCTTGTCCCTGTCGTTGAGCGTGTCGGTCTGGTTGGACTTTTGGTCGGCGGGATCGGGACGCTGCAGCGTGACCACGACCTCGCCGGAAGTTTTCTCGCGGTCGATCTTCATGAGAACGTTGCTGACATTCTCAATGTCGTTCGTGACGGACAGCTTGGCGTAGTTGATCTTGATCCACTTGTAGTCTTTTATGGTCTGCTGGAAATCGAGATTGGCCACGAACATGGCTATGAGCCTGTTCTCCTGGCGCGTGCAGAGATTGACGATGGAGTAAGCCCTGGCCGTGCAGAGGTCGAATCTGTAGCGCTCCTCGATGTCTTTGCAAGCGATCAGGTGCCTGGCCGCCGGTTCCCAGTGTTTGATGACGGCGTTGGCGCGGCCGGCGATGAAATTGTACTGCGTGTCTTTCAGATAAGCGGGGTAGCACTTCTCGAACCTGTCAGCGGCGTCCCGCATGTCGCCCTGCTGGTAGAGGCGCATGCCGCTCTTGTAGTAGCATTCGTCGACTTTCGCCCTGTCTATGGCCGGCAGGATAGGGTTCATGTCCATGTAGCGGTCGTAGGATTCAAGAGCCTCGTCGTAGTCCCCTTTCGCGTAATAATTGTCGAAGTTCTTGACCAGGCAAAGCTCAAGCTTGTCCTTGATCTTCATGAAGGATTCGGGCTTCTCCTTTATGATGTGCTCGAGCCTGTCCTTGGCGGACTGGAAATTTCCCTCCTCCATGAACTTGTCCACTTCCTTGTTGAGGACGCTGACAGTGCAGTTCTTCCTGATCCTCTCGAGGATCTCCTCGGCCCGCTTGTAGGCCTTGGTCTCGGCGCAGCTGTTCTTTAGAAGCGTGATCATGTTCACGACGACGACCTCGTTGCTCAAAGCCACATTCTTCATGATGTCGGAGATGTATTTCTCGGCCGTCTTCTCGTTCATCTGCGTGTTGAGGCGCGCCAAGGCCGCGTCGATGTCCTTGGCGGCCGGCGTATTGCCGTAGCTTTCCCTGATCTGCAAATAGGCGTTGTAGGCCTGGACGTTGTCGCCCGCCAGCTCCAATTTCTCCGCGTTCTTGAGAAGGTTCATGGCGTACTGGTCCCTCAGATCGTGCGCAAGTTTGCGGCAGGCCGAGACCTGATCCTTGAAATCGCCTTGCACGAAGGCTTCGGGATATTTCTGCTCGATCTTGCCAAGCGATTCGTCCACTGAGTTCCAGAAGTTCGATTCGATATAAGAATTCGCGAGTTTAAGTTCGGCCGTGGCCAATTCCAACGCCAGGGAGTTCACCTGCTTTTTGGCTTCCTGCGCTGTACTGGTATTGGGAAAATCCGCCGCGATGTTCCTCAGCGTCTCAAGCGCGGGGTCTTTCCTCCCGCTCTTGACGTAATTCATGGCGTCGGAATAGAGCCTGTGCGCCTTGGCTTCCATCAGGAAGGGCGCGTTCTCCTTTTCCACCGCGTTCAGCTTCGCCATAGCGGAAGAATACGGGAACTTATTCTTCAAATTCTCGATGATCTGCTGGCAGAGGTCGTATTTTTCGTTCTTGAAGTTCTGCTCAGCCGCGAAGAGGATCTTTTCGGAGAGTTCCTTCTCATAGCGCTGCGGGATGGTCTGGACGTTCTCGACGTCCTCCACCCTGGCCAGGGGATCGTCCTCGAAGCGAGAGCCCTTCAGATCATCCGAGACGATGATGCCAGATTCGTTCACCCAGTAGGTCTTCCTGCCCGTCACGTTGTAGACCTGTGGCGTGGCGGTGATGGTGAAAGTGTCGGCGGAAACGTTTTCGAAGTAGTAATTGTAGCCTTCCCTCAGCGGGCTCTCGGCCAATTCCTTGGCCTTGACGTCTATCCCGGCGAGGCCGGCGAAGCGGTCGGGTTCCACAAATTCGCCGATCAGATTGCCATCGTCGTCGACTAGCACGGCGTACTTGACGTAATATTCCGCCATGACCGTCTTTTCAAGCCTGGCCACCACTTTCGTCTCATTGTGTATCTTGGTGTCCTTCGTCATGAAGTAGAAGAGCCCCAGACCAATGATGATAAGCCAGACCAAAGAGAGCACCACGCCGATCCAAGCCATGATCGTGCCCCTCACGGTGTTGCGTCGGCGGGAAATGGAGATGACGCAGAGCACAAGGCCTATCAATTCGCCGACACCCAGGACCAGTGGGCCAAGGATGGAGAAGATCAAGCCCAGTTTGGCTAGCGTGTCGGAGGCCTGAACAACGAAGCCGGCGTAAGGATCTACGAAAGTTCCGGGCGCTGCCATCCCCCACTGTTGGCCGCCGACAGCGACCTGATATCCTTGCTGCTGCATGCCGTTCGGCATGACCTGCAGGGCTCCCCCGGGAGGAGGCTGCATCTGCTGGGGCTGTTCCGGTTCGCTCGGCGCCTTCGCCTCGGTCATGATGACATCGAGGACAAGGAAATCAACGTCGGCAAGAGAGAACTTCAGACCGACTTTCAGTTTCAGGCTGGAAGAAGCTTCGCTTCCGCACTGTATCTTCTTCTCATCCAGGCTCTCAATCAGCCAGACGCCGTCGGCATAAGTGAGCGACGCCTGATAATCGCTGACATTGGGTCCTTCCAAATAGATCGGGTTGTCAGGTGAGGAACCGAAAGTGGCGCTGGGGCCGGTCACCGCGAAGACCTGCTTCTGCGGCGTATTGGGGAAAGCAACTAGTTTCATATAGATTATTCTACCATTTTTAGAAAAATGTTGAAACGGTTTTCACCCTCTGATGTTGAACGCTATCCGTCATTTTGGTAGAATTACCGAAATCAAAGCTAAATAAGAAAGAACACTATGGCAGAACAAATTAAAACTCCCAGCGCCCATTGGGGCGACAAAGCCGTCGACCTTCTGCTCCAGCAGAGAGGCAACGGACCCTTCCTCATCGCCAGCGGCATCTCTCCCTCCGGACGCATCCACGTCGGCAACTTAAGGGAAGTTTTGACCGCCGACATCATGTACCGCATCCTAAAGGAGCGCGGACACGAGGCGAAGCTTATCTTCGTGGCGGACGACTACGACGCCTTAAGGAAAGTCTATCCTTTCCTGGACCCCGCGGTCTATGAGAAATACGTGGGCTGTCCCCTCTCCGAGATCCCGGCGCCAGACGGCAGCGACATGACTTACGCGGAATACTTCCTGCAGCCGTTCGTCAAATCGCTTAAGAAGCTGAAAATCGACGCGCACGTCGTCAGGGCCAGCGAGCTCTACCGCGACGGCGTCTTGAAGAAACAGATAATCCAGGCCCTGAACGCCAGGGACGAGATCGCCGAGATCCTAACGAGAGTAACCGGCAAAGAGATCGGCGAGGACTGGAGCCCCTTCAATCCTCACTGCCGCCTCTGCGGCAACATGAAGACCACGAAACTTGTGGCGTGGCATCCCGAGACCGAGGAGATCACCTACTACTGCTCACACTGCGACAAGGAACGCACCGTTCCCGTCGTCGGCAACGGCAAGCTGACCTGGCGCGCCGACTGGCCGGCCCGATGGGCGGCCCTGGGCGTCGACGTCGAGCCGTTCGGCAAAGACCACGGCGGCAAGGGCGGCAGCTACGATACCGGCAAAGAGATCGTGAGAAAGATCTACGGCGGCACGGAACCCTTCCCCATCATCTACGAATGGATTAGACTGAAAGGTCTGGGAGACATGAGTTCCTCTAAGGGCAACGTCGTTTCCGTTGACGAAGTGCTGGAAGTGGTGCCCCCCGACGTCCTGCGTTACTTTATAACGCGCCCCGCTCCCAAAGCGAGTTTGGCGCTCGACCTCGTCACGCAGCTCCTTAACCTCGTCGACGAAGTGGACGACGAAAGCAAGAAGCAGCGTGACGCCAGAAGCGTCGAGCTTTCCCAGGCCGGCGGCTTCGTTCCTTTGCACATCCCCTTCAACCACCTTGTCAACGTCTGGCAGGTGGCCGGCGGCGACTTCGAGAAGGTCAAGAAGATCCTGACAAGGACCGGCTTCAAGTACAGCGACGAGGCGGCGCTCCTGGAACGCTGCCATTACGCCGACGAATGGCTGAAGCGCTATGCCACGCCGGAATTCATCTTCCAGCTTCTCGACGAAACGCCCGCCGAGATCGTTCCTCTCATCTCTGACGAAGAGAAGAAGGCCCTCTCCCTTATCGCGGACGAACTGGAGAAGAACCCTGAAGCGGACGGCAACGCCATCCACCAGATCATCTACAATATCGCAAACTCTACCGGCGTCTCGATGGGCAACCTCTGCAAGGCCCTCTACCGCGTGACGCTGGGCAGAGACCGCGGCCCCAGGGCCGGCTGGTTCGTGGCCATGGCCGGAAACGATCAGATCGCTTCCCGCATCAGGAAATTCCTCGCGAGGTAAGTTGAGTTTCCTTGAGTAAAAAAAAAGACCGGGCTTTTCGCCCGGTCTTTTTTTTATTCTTATGAAGCTATGCAGACAAGCCCTATGATCCAGAGGTAGACCACAAAGGGATGGAAGTCGTATTTGGAAACTAGCTTCAGAAGGAGCTTGATGGCGATGTAGCCTGATATTGCCGCGACCAGAACACCAATCACCTGGACGAGCGCCGTGCCGTCGCCGTTGTGCCATGAGACGGCCAGGCGGGATCTGAACTCGGATGAAAGGCAGTCTTTCAGGGCCGCGCCCAGGATGACAGGGATGGACATGAGGAAAGAGAAGCGGGCGGCCGCTTCGCTTTTCAGTTTGCAAAGAAGCCCGGCGTAGATGGTGCTGCCGCTTCTGGACAGTCCCGGGATGACGGCTACCGCCTGAGCGACGCCGATCCAGAGCGCGTCCTTCCAGGTCATCTGATCGAGTCCTTTCAGAGTTTTTTCCTGCTCTTCCTTCTCTTCGGGAGGAAGGCTGTTGCGCTCTTTAAGGATCTTGTTCGCGGGAGTGAGCACCCAGTAGGCGCAGGCGATGAAGGCAAGGCCTATCAGTCTGTAGGGCTCCAGAGGTATTCTGCCGATCTTCAGGCCTTCTTCGCAGAAGATCCTTTCCAGAACATCGTCCAAGGTGAAGCCAACGATAGCGGCCGGCACCATGGAGATCAGGATAAGAAGCGCGAAATAGAGCGCGTACTTCTCACCCTTGCAGAAATCCCTGATGAGGATCCAGATGTCCTTGTAGAGCGCCGCGAAGATCGCCAATACCGTCCCGAAATGAAGAAGGACGATGTAATTGAGATCGATGTCGCGGATCGGCACGAAGAACTTCGCTACGGCCAAATGCCCGGAGCTGGAGACCGGAATGAATTCCGTCAGCCCCTGAATGAGGCCCACGAATATGGCGTCGAAAGTCGTCATTATTTGAAGAGCACTCCGGCGCCCTGGGCGGGAGCGAAGAGGTACTGGTTATCGGCGTAGCCGTCAAGATCGTGCGGGAGGTAGTAAGCCTCGTGGATCTTCTTGATGAATTCCGGACCTTTGCCCTTGGGGATCAGGTGCACCGTGCAGCCGCCGAAGCCGGCGCCTGTCAGCCTGGAGCCGTAGGAACCGGCCGCTTTGCCGGCTTCCACCAGCGCGTTCAGCTCTTCACAAGAGATCTCGTAATCGTCGCGGCAACTGGCGTGGGATTGATCCATCAAGAGGCCGAAAGCCTCGGCTTTGTTCTCGGAGTCGCCGTTCAGAAGCGCCATGGAATCTTCCACTCTGCGGGCCTCACTGATGACGTGTCTGGCTCTCTTCTTGACCTGGAAGCCGCCCTGCGGTTCGGGCATCACTTCGCCGGTCTTGGTGAGGCAGACTTCCTTGGCGGCGTATTCTTCCGAAACGCCCAAAGCGTCCGCGATCATCTTCACGGTGTAGCCTTCGTCAACCAGAGCGGATTCAATCTTGTTGAGAGCGTCGTCGAAGCCGTCGGTCTCATTGGCGAACCAATCGTAGAGCATCGTGGGCTCCTTGGCGCCCGCTTTGCCGGCCAGTTTGTGCAGCAGCATGTAAGCGATGCGGCATTCGACCGTGCGCATATTGTAAGCGATCCTGGCGTTGCCGGCCTTGGCGGCTTTAACGCGGGAGTGGCAGACCAGGATGTCGGCTTCCTTGGGCAGCGTCACGAGCTTCGTCCTGATGGGATAGAAGTCGATCTTCAGGCATTTGCCGGCCTGGCCCAGAATGGAGATGGACTGGTCCATGCCGCCACTTGCCATTCCGACATAGTGGTCAGATTTAGCCATGACTTCAGCAAGCACGACCGGGTCGATAGTCCTGCCGTTGATGGCAAGGATCGCTTCGGCGGCCGCGACGGTGAAGGCGGCGGAGGAAGAGAGGCCGCTGGCCAGAGGCACGTTGCCGTCTATTACCATCTTCAGGCCCTGAAGACCGTCCTCGGTTCCCCAGAAATCAATCAATCCCTGCGTGGCGCTCTTGATGTAGTTGCCCCAGTCGCCGCCCTGGTAAGGCGGAATGTTGCGTTCGATCGTGAAGGAGCCGCCTTGGAAGGAAGAGACGACGTTGGCGAAGCTGATGACGTTGTCCTTACTGGCGCCGGCCACGATGAGCATGTCTCTGGAAATGGCCATAGGCATCACGGGGAAGCCGTTGTAGTCGGTGTGCTCGCCGATCAGATTGACGCGGCCCGGAGCGCGGACCACTACCACTTCCTCGGAAGCGAAAGTTTTTTCATAAACGGTAATGGCGTTGATAAGTCTTTGTCTGGCTTCTTCCGCCACGTCCTTAGCTTGGGCGTTGACGTTGAGAAGAACTTCCAAAACGCTTGGATCTTTGGCTTCCAGTTTGGCTTTCAGGGCTGAGCTGTTCATAATGTTTCTCCTAAATTAGGGTTACAAAAGTTTCAATCTTTCGAGGGGCCGGTTATGGCCTCGGGGGGAATCGTTTCGCCGTCATGCAGCCTTGTGTCCAAAGGCCGGGCGAAGAGGACAAGGGCGATGACGGACAAAACCAGCATCAATCCCACAATAACATACCAGGGCAGGGTAACTTTTTTCTGTTCTTCCATAATGCTCCTATTTCCTGATCGGTCCGAAAATGTTTCCGAACTTGTTGAGGTTCAAAGCTTCCGTAAAGGCGCTGATCTTGGTCAGCGTGCTGCAGGGGTCGGTGGTCTCGTCAAGGCAGTCGCCGTCGAGGACAAGAAGCGGGATGCCGATCTCGGTAAGCGACTGTCTCAAATACTTGATGAAGCTGCTGTCAGCCATGGAGCAGCGTCCGAACATGTGGTTGTAGAGGACGGCGCCCGTGATCTTGGCGGTGTTAGCCCTTTGCTTGATCCTGTTGACGCGGACTTCGGGATCGAGGAAGCCGACCGTCAGAAGTTTTCTGGCCAGGCTCGTGTAGGGATCGTTGGGATCGAGTTCTTCCCAGCCGACGAAGTTCACTTCCTCAAAGGCGACCGGCGCGTGGCAGGTCTGCTCGAGGTAAGTCATGGTGCGCTGGCTGTAGAAAGGCGGCAGATGCAGCCACAAGAGCCTGTGCGTCTCGTCGATGTGCGTGTGCTTCTCGACTTCTTTCTTGCGCTCCAAGAGTTCTTCCAAAAAGACCTGCTGAAGATCGACCATCTCCTGTTTGCCCCAGAGCTGCGAGAAGATGTTGGCGTAACTTACGGCTTCCGTGCCAGGGATAAGAGGAGGGCTGGTGAAACGGATCTGGTTGCACTTGATGGCCAGGTCCCTGGCCTTGTTGGAAAGCACGCAGGCTTCCGCCAGTCTGTCAGGATCCATCTTGATGCCAAGCGCGTCTTCCATAGCCGCGACGGATTCCTTGAGGCCGTTGGCGATAGTCCTGATGGCGGATTCACCGCCGCGGCCGGGAGTGTGAAGCGTATAGAAGCGGTCGCTGTAGGAGGAGCAGTTGGATCTGACCAAATCGGCGAAGATCCTTTCCCCCTGCTGGCAGGGCTGGCTGGTCGTCACGGTGAAGTCGGCGTGCGGAAGATTCTCGTCGCCTTCAAGAACTCTAAGGAAGGAGCAGGTCTCGCCGGAGAAGCCTTTGCAGGCGGCGTGGTCGAAGCACTTCCTAAGGCGTTTCTGGTTGCGCCCTTTGAGAGCGGCGTAAGTTTCAAGCGTCAGCGAGCGGACGCCCAGCGCGGCCAAAATCTCCGAGGGGAAGAAAAGGTTGCGCCAGACCAAAGGCTCCTTTCCTTTCGAGAAAAATTCGTGGCGCGTCATCTGCGTGCGCATGGCCGTCGATTTGTTGACGAGCGTGCGGTTCAGAAGCTTGTCGGTGAAAGCTTCGAGCGTTTTCTTCAGTTCTTCGCTCTTCAAAGTCTCCTTGACCTTGCTGATCTCGGGGAAAGAGAGCCTGCTGCTTCCGTCTTCGGCTTTCACTTTGACGATATTGTCGAAAACCCGCATGGCTTCCCTTCTGAGGTTCGGGTCCGTGACAGCGTCCACGAAGTCCTTGAATTCCGGGACCGTGATGCCGGTGCGCTTCGTCTCCACGGTCTTGGGAGGATCAACTTTACCTCGCAAAGATTCGAACTGCCTGGCCAGGACCGCAGCGCCAAGGGCGCCCATGACGGGATGAAACTCCGGGATGATGATGTTGCAGCCGGTGATCTCTTTCAGATAATAGGCCACGGCCCTGTTGTAGGCCACGCCGCCCTGGAAGATGATGTCGCCGTGATAATTCAAGAATAGTTCGCCTACGCCTGACATGATCGTCCTGGCCTGGGCGCGGCAGGCCGCCGCGATAACGTCGCCCAGAGGATAGCGGTTCTTGAATTTGTTGATAGAGGTGGCGCCCAAGACCGCGCAGACCGAACTGACTTCCAGATCGGAGTCGAAGTTGCACTTCTGGGCCATCTCGGTAATTGGCACGTTCAATTTTGCGGAAACGGAATCAAGGAAAGCGCCGGTGCCGGCCGCGCAGATGCCGCTCATTTTGGAGGTCCAGATATTCATCTCCGGATTGTAGAGCATGGCCTTACTGTCCTGGCCGCCGACGTCGAGGATCGCTTTGCAGTCGGGATAATAATGGCGGGCGCCGGAAACGTGCGCCGTCACTTCGGAGACGAAGTAATCGAAATTCAAGAATCTGTGAAGCTCATCGACGACCTGGCTGCCTGTCACGATCGTGCAGGAGATGTCGGCTTGGCTTTTGCCGACAGAAGCCAAGAAATCCAGAATGGTCTTGGAGAGTGCGCCCACGTTGCACTGACCGCAGTTGGAGCAGCGGCCCGTGCAGGCAAGTTTCGCGTCTTTTCGGGGAACGGTCCTCTGGTACATCGTGTGCATGACCTTCCCCTCTTCCGTCAAAAGAACCGCCTTGATGGTAGTGGAGCCGATGTCCACGCCTAAAAACAGTTTTTTCTCCGTTTTCTTTGCCATATATTTTCCTTAATTTTAATTCTCTTTTAATAGCTCGTCCACTATTTTTCGCATCTCGTCCTTCTGCTCTTCCATGGATTTGACCATCTTGAACTGCACTCTGGCGCGGTCCAGGTTGTGGTTTTCCCTTTCCGTCTGGAAATAGACGTCGCCGTTCAGGTGGTCCGCCAGGAAGCGGAGTCCGATCTCGAAGGTGATGAGGTTGCCGCAGAAATAAAGGAGCTCTTTTTCCCTTTCGGAAAGGATATTCTTGGTCGCGGAGATGTATCCTCTCACGAGCCCTTCGAAAAGGGAAATGTCCATATTGATCTTGTCGAGGTCGCGTTCGTCCTCGTCGCCCGTCCTGGTAGTACTTCGCACGCAGTCGCCCACGTCGTACAGGGATGATCCGGGCATTAGCGTATCGTAATCGATGACGCAGAGCCTCTTTCCGTTGGCGTCCAGAAGCACGTTGTTGATCTTGGTGTCATTGTGCGTCACTCTTTCCGGGATGCTTCCGTCCGCGATGCCGTCCAATACGCAGCTGATCGTGTCTTTCCTAGCAAAACAGAAATCCATCTCTTCTTTTACGGAAGCGGCTCTGCCGGCGGCGTCGTTTTTAAAAGCCTCTTCCAATTGCTCGAAACGGAAGACCGTGTCGTGGAACCTGGGAATCGTCACTTCCAAAGGTCCGCCCGGAATGTCGTTCAAGAGGTACTGGAATTCGCCGAAAGCCTTGCCGGTCTCGTAGGCCTGCGTCACCGTTTCGGCGTGATCGACGGAGAAACCGCCTTTCACATATTCCATTACGCGCCAAAACTCGCCGTTGTCGTCGATGAAGAAGTAGCGGCCGTCGCTGGCGGCTCGGAACTGCAACGGGATGATCCTGACCGACTTGTCTTCCCGGACTTTCTTTCTCAGGTGCTGGCAGACGCGGCCGATATTGCTCATGACTTTGTCGGGCTCGGTGAAGACCTTGGTATTGAGCCTTTGCAGAACAAAGTCGTCGTAGCGCCCGTTCATCATCCCGTGGATGTGATAGGTGCTGTTGATATGCCCGCCTTTCAGCCTTGATACCTCCATGACTTTCAGCTCGGGTTCGAACTGCATGGAGACGGAATGAAGACGCCACTTTAGGAATTCAGATAGTAAAAACATATTGTTCATAATACCAAAAAAGACGCGCATTTGCAAAGAAAAGGGAGGTCCGCTTTCGCCCTTCGGCTATTTGACTTAAAAAGGGCCTAAGAGTATAATGTCCAATACTTGTAATTAAAAAACTATCCCTTTTGTATGGGCCTTACAATCACTGAAAAAATCATCGCCAAGCACGCCGGCAGAACTTCCGTTACGCCGGGCGAGACCGTTTGGGTCTCCGTTGACCTCGTGATGACCCACGACGTCTGCGGTCCCCCCTCCTTTGCCATCATGGAAAGGGAGTTCGGCAGCGACGCCCCTGTCTTCGACAAGGAAAAAGTCATCCTTATCCCCGACCACTTCATCTTCACCAAAGATCCCGCATCCATTAGGAACGTGGACCTTCTCAGGGGATATGCCAAAAGGAAAGGCATCAAATATTTCTACGATCCCGCCAACGAGACCTACCGCGGCGTCTGCCACGTCGGCCTCCCCCAGGGCGGCCACTGCCGTCCCGGAGAACTGGCGATCGGCACCGACTCGCACACCTGCACCTACGGCGCTTTCGGCGAGTTCTCTACGGGCGTCGGCAACACTGACGCGGGCTTTGTATTGGGAACCGGCAAGTTCCTTCTGAAAGTTCCCAAATCCCTCTTGTTCCTCTTCGAGGGCAAGCTCCCGAAGGGCGTCATGGGGAAAGACATAATTTTGACTTCCATCGGCAGGATCGGCTCGGACGGCGCCACCTACTGCTCGATGGAATTCCGCGGCTCGACCATCAGCGACCTCTGTATGGACGAACGCATGACGATCTGCAACATGGCGGTGGAAGCCGGCGCCAAGAACGGCATCATCGCGCCGGACGAAAAGACCAGGGAATACCTGAAAGGAAGGACGGATGTCCCCTACACGGAATACCAGTCCGATCCGGACGCCAGTTACGCCGCGAAATACGAATTCAAAGCCGAGGAGCTCGTCCCGGTAGTAGCCAAACCCTACTCCCCCGGCAACGTCTGCCCGGCGAAAGACGTAGCGGGAACAAAAGTCACGCAAGTTTACATCGGCTCCTGCACAGGCGGCAAGACCGCCGACTTCAGAGCCGCCGCGGAAGTTTTGAAAGGCAGAAAAGTAAAGATCAGAACCATCATCACTCCCGCCACCAAGGAAGTCGCCGCTTCTCTTGACACTGAGAAAATCGACGGCCAGACTTTGCGCGAGATCTTCGAATCCGCCGGCTGCGATCCCATCCAGCCGCCAAGTTGCGGCGCCTGCATGGGCGGTCCGATCGACACCTACGGACGCACCATGGCTGACGAAGTGGTGGTCTCCACGACCAACAGGAACTTCCCGGGCCGTATGGGCTCCATGCAGAGCCAGGTTTACCTCGCTTCGCCCTACACCGCCGCGGCCACGGCCCTTTTCGGCGTCATAACAGACCCCAGGGAGGTGCTATAAATGGAAAACATCATTAAAGGCAAAGCCTACGTTCTGGACGACAAGATCGATACCGACCAGATCCTCCCGGCCTGCTATCTGACTCTTGTCCCGACTATTCCTGAAGAACGCGTCGCCCTTGGCAGCCACGCGCTTTCCGGCCTTCCCGAACGCTACCCGCGCTTCGTCAAGGAAGGCGAGACGCAGTGCGAATACACTTTCGTCGTGGCCGGCCGCGACTTCGGCTGCGGTTCCTCAAGGGAACACGCTCCCGTGGCGCTCTCGGCCGCCGGAGTGAAGGCCGTCATCGCCGAATCCTACGCCAGGATCTTCTTCAGGAACTGCATCATGACGGGTTCCCTCTATCCGATGGAAACTCCAATCAAACTGAATGAAGTCGTAAAGAACGGCGACGAACTCACCCTTGACCTTACCGACAACACCCTGACGCTTCAGGACGGCAAATCCATAAAGCTGACTCCTCTGGGCGCCGCAGGGGAAGTCATAGAAGCCGGCGGCATTTTCGAATTCGCCAGAAAGTCCGGCATGTTATCAAAACAGTAAATTAATCGTTAAAAACATAAAGAACCGGAGAAAACATGTTATACCTGTTCCGCAAATCCCAAAGATGGCTCCTGTGGCTGTTGCTCATCGTAGTCGTCATCACCTTTGTTTTCTGGGGCTCCAAGCCCTCCAGAATGTTCTCTATCGCCCCGACCACCAAGCTCTCCAGCTATGACGGCCAGAAGATCACCTTCGAGGATCTTCAGCGCGCCAAAGGCGCCGCCCGAGTCCATCTCGTCATGTACGGATATCCTCTCAGCGAAATGAACGACGGCATGCTCACTACGCAG
Source organism: bacterium (assembly GCA_017616555.1). Classification (GTDB taxonomy): domain Bacteria; phylum Auribacterota; class UBA3054; order UBA3054; family UBA3054; genus UBA3054. The sequence continues at coordinate 62,819 of JAFZXZ010000022.1, forward strand.
GCTGTCAGCCACATCATCAACTACCGCAAGGCTGAGAAAGCCGGCGTGACCGTTGACAATTCCATGCTGCAGAATACGCTTAGGAATTTCGTTCCCCCGTCCACTTCCCCCGAAGCTTACGAACGTTACGTTGCCTCAACCTTCGGCGTTACCAACACGCGCGAATTCGAGGAAGACGTCCGCCAGATCCTGGCCATCTCTCTATCCGCCGGCGATTCCCAGCTGTCCTTCTTCGAACCGAAGAACGAGAAAGACCTCGATTACGTCAGCTCCAACGTCAAAGCCGACATCAGCTACGTCACCTTCGTTTACACTGCGAAACTCGAGGAAGCCGGCAAGCTCGCGACCAGCAACGACGTTCAGACGCTTTACGACAAGGACCCCAGCGCTTTCGCGCAGCCTGACAAATACCGTTTCCTCTGCGCCAACTTCGAAGCCCAGACCAACAAGGTAACGTACACAGAAAACGACATCAAGGATTATTTCGACCTCTATCAGGGCGACTTCACCAAGACCAACGAATTCGGCGAAACAGTTGACATGGAGTTTGACGAAGCCAAGAGCCAGGTCATCTCCGCCTTCCTGCTTGAAAGAGCCAACGAGGAAGTTCAGGAGAGAGCCTACGCCTTCCGCGACAAAGCCGCCACACAGGAAGAACTCTCCACCGAGGAACTCGTGAACAACTTCAAGGAAGCCGCGAAAGAAGCCGGCGTCCAGGTCCTGGATTCCTTGACCCAACCCGTCGGCAATGTTTCCCCGATGGTTAGACCCAACGGCGCCCAGATCGCCAAGCTCGTCGAAGAAGAGCCCGTCGGCACGCTTGACGTTTACGAAGCTTCCGACAGCCTCTACCAGGTCTATCTGGTCGTCGCCCGCAGCGAAGCTTATGAACCGACCTTAGAAGAAGCCGAAAGCGACGTCCGCCAGGCCTGGGTCACCGCCAAAGCCTATGAGCTGACTAAAAACGACGCCGAGGACTTCCTTGCGAAAGTCAAAGCCGATCCCAAGAACTTCGAAGGCATCGCCACCAATGCCAACCGCAAGGTCAATAAAGTCCCGCAGCCGATCACCCCGCTGCAGAGCATAATCAGGGACATCCCGGCCCCCGAGTACAGGACGCTCTTCCGTTATCCCGCGGGAACCCCGCGCCTTCTTAACGGCTTCAACAACGTTTACGTCGCCGTCGTCACCGAGTTCATCGACGCTGACGCCGCCTTCGACACCGACAAGGTTGGCGACAGGATCGCCGAGCAGAAATCCGCTCTGGAAAGAGAGCTCTATCTCAAGAGCACCGAAAAGGAAGTCGAAAAGATCCTTGCCGAGCTCCAGGGCAACATAACCAAAGCTACGGAAAAAGCGCGCCAGTAGGCGTTTTATGAATTCCATCCGCGTTCTTTACAAAAAAGGCTGCGGCCCTTCCAGTTCCCACAGCATGGGACCGAAAAGGGCCGCCGCTCTTTTTAAAGAGACCCTTCCCGAAAACACCGTTAAGATCGTTGTCGAGCTCTTGGGAAGCCTCGCCCTCACAGGCAAGGGCCACCTCACCGACCGCGCCGTCCTGGAAGGCCTTGATTTTCCCAATACCGAGATCAAATGGCGCGGCGAGACCTTTCTCCCCCACCATCCCAACGCCCTCATCTTCCACGCCTACGACAAAAACGGAAAAGAGCTCGTTCCCCCGAAAACTTTCTACAGCGTGGGCGGCGGCGATCTGGAAGACGAAGGCGAGAACTTCCTTCCGAGCGTCATAAAAAGCGGCTACCCTCACGACTCCATCACGGAAGTGACGGAATTCTGCCGCAAATACAACCTCACCTACTACGAATACGTCGCCCACTTTGAGAACGACGCCAGCGGCCTGGAAGCATTTTTAAACGATGTCTGGCAGACCATGAAAGGCTGCGTCGAAGAGGGCCTCAAAAGAGACGATCCTCTTCCCGGCGACCTTAAGCTGGCCAGAAGAGCCCAAAAACTAAAAAACAAAGCCGACGACAGGATAGGCATCGTAAGGGACATGAACCTTGTCTCCGCCTACGCCCAGGCCGCCAGCGAGCAGAACGCTTCCGGCGCCAACATAATCACCGCTCCCACCTGCGGTTCCTGCGGCATCCTTCCCGGCGTTCTCTATTACTTCCACCGCCATTACAACATTCCTGAGGAAAACATCCTCAGAGCGATCATGACCGCCGGACTCTTCGGCTGCTCCGTCGTCGCCAGAGCCTCCATCAGCGGCTCCCAGGTCGGCTGCCAGGGCGAAGTCGGCACCGCCATCTCCATGGCCGCCGCCGCCACCGCGCAGCTCTGGGGCGGCTCCATGAGCCAAATCGAATACGCCGCCGAAATAGGCATGGAACACACCCTGGGCCTCACCTGCGACCCGGTCTTCGGCCTTGTCCAGGTCCCCTGCATCGAAAGGAACGCCCTCGGCGCCGTGAGAGCACTCTCCGCCGCATCCTACAGCCTCGCCACCGACGGCATGCACTTAGTCAGATTCGACGACGTCATCGACGTAATGTACGCCACCGGAATCGACATGCAGGCCAAATACCGCGAGACCGCCCAGGGCGGCCTGGCGAAGATCATGCGCGAGCGCTTCAAAAACCGCTGACAGTTTCAAGTCGCAAAAGCTTCCATAAACCCAGCGCTCACGGACTACGCGCTCATTTTCCCTATCCCGCAATCCTCCGTGAGTTCGCTTGAGGGTTTATGGAAGCTTTTGCTTTTGATAAAATAGAGTTACTATGCGTAACTCATTATTGTTTTCTTTCCTCGTTTGCGCATTTTTTGCGCACGCCGCGTTTTCCGCCGAACTTGGCGAGAACGATTACCTTAATAATTACGAAGTGCCGGTCCTCATAAAGGTCCCCTACTACGAGAAAGGCGCTAGTAAGCCCAGGCCGTATGACCTGATGCTCCAGCCAGGCGACCTCTACAAAAGCCGCCCCGGCAAAAATGGACTCGTTTACGAGAAGTACGGTCTCATCGAAAAAACTTTCGCGGAGTTTAACAAAAAGCAATGGCCAACGCCGGTCGTCAACTGCCTTGATATCAGGGAAAAGATCAACAAAAGATACGAAAAATACCTTGAAGGACTGAAATCCGAAAAAATGCCCAAGGATTGGGTTAAGGAACACCGCTTCTGGTTTTCCAACGAAGTGAAAAACATTGAATATAAGATCAAAGACCAGATCGAGTGGAATAAAAATGGCGATAACGATGTAGAAAGGCTAAAGAGATTAGAGAGAGCCAAAGCTTTTTTTGAGAGCATTCGTTCCAGAATAGACGATCTCGAAGATCCATCCTCTGATCCGGACAAAGACGGACTAGACAACCGCACAGAATTCGCCAGGGGCACCAATCCCTACCTCAAGGACTACGTCTCGGCTTATCCAATGTATTATGAGGTAGTTTATGACTACAGCCCGGTTGTCACCGGCACTTTCTATCTTGTGAACTCTTTCAAAAAGCCTGTAAACGTCAATTGGAACAATAGTTTGAATCACTCGTCCGATTTTTATAAGCTGAACATTAATTATAACGGCCAGCCTATCCCCCAGAAAAGCATCACTCTCCCACCTGCTTCCACTAACAGGTTAGACTGTTTCTTCAATGCTGAAGCCTTCCCCAGATTTTTTGACGAGGCCTATAGAATTAATTTTGACGACGTCACAAACGAATACGGGAACGCCTACCTTACCGTGCAATTCCATACTTACGAAGACAACAGCCAGCCCCTGACGAGCCCTGACGTTGAAAAACCGGATAAGGGCTCCCTGTTCTCATGCAGGGACAACCTTACTTTCAGTTGGAGGGAACCGGAAGGGAAAGCAATGAAGAGCGACCGTGCCGAACGGATACACTACAAGTTGCAATTCATAGATCCTTTCGGCAGGAACGGCGAAAGGGATGTCAGCAAAGGTGGAAACTCCATCGTAAAAAAGCACCAAAATTTCAAGCCTAATGATTTGAATCCGGGCACCTATTTCTGGAGAGTCAACAAGCAGGACCGCTTCCACGCCCCGGTTAGCTCATTTTGGAGTTGGTTCGCCGTCGGAAGAGAAATTGACGTTCCTCCCAAAATTGACGAAGACTATTACCGTTACCGTGACAGAACAGACGGTTACTATTGCAACGACGCAACCATCGTCTATGCTGTTACAGGAAAAGAATACAAAATGACCATTGGATACAGCGCCACCAAAGATTCCCGTTTCCTTCTACCCCTTATGGAAAATAATCAGGAGGTCTATTGCGAGGAGAATTCAAGAACAAGTGACTTCACATGGTACGTTAAAGGCAAATTTGATTCCCCCGGCCTCTATACCAATATCTGGCTAAACATTCGATCTTCCGGACTAACCAACGTTTGTCCGACTTACTTCATAGTCCGCAACCCCGCCTCCCAAAAAGATCCCCGCACATATTATGACGCTGAAGGCAAATATGTAGTCCATGAGCTCTTCAAGAACGTTACTTTCTCCTTCAAGGAAAAAGAATATTTCAACAGCCTCACCAGAAAGGAAGGGTTTGAATGGGGAGATATCAGCAATAAAGAATTCGATCCTCCCCTTCCGGAAGGCTTGAAAGCGGAAGATACGAAAGACGGTGACTGGGAGATAAAAGGCTTCCCGACAGTTTCCGGCGTCTTTACGAACGCTTTCATTTTCTCTTCCGGCGAAAACACTGCTTCAGAGACCCACATCTTCAGAATAAAAGACATTGGAGAGCCGATCCCTGAAGTTGAGAAGACCCTTAAGACCCGCTTCGACGAACCGCGCAGAAAAAAACGGCAGTAAGGACTAAATTCTTCCTTTCAGCCCATCAATCTCTCTGCAATCAAGTTTTGTAAAGGCAAAACACCTTTTCCCTAGGTCCTTTATTGAAGCGCCAATAAGGAATAGTTCCTTGTCGTCGATGATAAGAAAGCGATCGTGAAATTTTGAACTAAAGGATACGACCAAATCGCCATATTGTTCATTGAACTTATCAATGTCGCTTTCTGCCAGTTCGTTGCCTCGTTTGGATGTTACTATTCGAAGACTTACCCCCTTTCCTTTCTTTGCTAACATTTCCAAGGAAGTAATATCAACATAATTATCGATCAAAAGAATTGATTTCCTGACAGACAAAATAAATTTAGTCAAAAACACATCAGCGTCAAAGACCTGCCCGTCGTAAAAAACACCCTGCCTAGGAGGCATCGAAGTCTTAACAAAGAAATCCACCTTGTTTTCCAAGTTTTGAATTCTGAAATCTTGTTCACTAAATTTCTTTTCAACCTTATTTTCAAGTGAATCGAATCTATGATTTAAAGCGTATCCTTTCAAAAGAAATTCTTTGAGAACTTTTGTAGCCCAACACCTAAACAGTGTCGCGTTATAACTGTTTACGCGATACCCTACAGACAGAATTGCATCAAGATTATAATACACTGTTCCGTATAATCTATTCCTTTTATCCGCTACATGTTCCAAAATGGAACATGTACTTTTTTTGTCCAGCTCTCCGGTTTTGTAAATATTGGTCAAATGTTTGGTTATTGCTGGTCTCTTCGTACCGAACAATTTAGCAATCTGCTCTTGCGTAAGCCAAACAGTTTCGTTTTCAAAACGAACATCCAGCTTTATCGTTTCATCAGGCTGATAAATTATAATCTCATTTTCCATATCGCAAGTTTAATTGGAATGTTAACCAAACTTACCAAATGGTATGAAAAATTTCCCACGAAAACAAGATTTTTAGATTTTTCTATTTGTTTCAGTAGCAAGTATATGCAATATCCTACAAAAAAATATAATATCCATGCTTACTCAAGCAGAGAAAGACCTTAAATGTTGTTGTGATTTTGGTATAATTGGCTTGATATGCGAAGAGTATTTTTAGGATTAGTTTGCTTTGTTTTGCTGCTTTGGGCGTCTTGTGCTGAAGCTTCTTTGCGCGCGTTTGACGTGGGCGGAAGGGCGTTTAAGCTTGAGACAAATGTTTTGGGTTCCGCTGAGTTTGTGTCGTTGTACGATCTTTCGCAGGCAATCGGCGGATCTCTTACTTGCGACGAGTGGACGAGGTGCATCGAGCTTAGGGTCTCCGGGAAATCTTTTAGGTTTATGCCCTCCAGCCGGGCGGTCTTGATCGACGGGGACGACTGCATATATCTGCCGAACGCCGTGACCGAAGTTAAAGGCGACGCGCTTGTCACCACCGCCTTCATAACGTCGATCCTGCCGGATTACATGAAGTCGTCCGGAAAAGGAAAGTCAACTTACTCTGGAAACAAGAAGCTCGTTGTTTTGGACGCCGGTCACGGAGGACATGATACCGGATGCAGGGGCGGCGGCTTGAACGAAAAGGACATCGCTTTGGACGTGACCAGGAGAGTCAGGGACCTTCTTACCGAGATGGGCTACAGAGTAATAATGACAAGGAATTCGGACGTCTTTTTGGAACTGCCGAACAGATCGGATATAGCGAACAAGAACGGTGCGGATATTTTCGTATCGATCCATGTCAACGACGCGGCCAACACCGCGGCCAGCGGAACAGAAACATATTATTTGTCGAAGGTCCAGGTCGATAACGACTACCACGCCAGAAGACTGGAGAGCTCCTCTTACGGTTATGAGCTTCGGAAGCGCTGGAGTTCGCTGACGACGAAGATGAAGAGCATCATGCGCCAGCAGCACTACCAGACCACGCAGCAGAAATCGCAGCTTCTGGCGGAAAAGGTCCAGAAACGTTTGGCGCGCGCGGCAGGCGGAGACAACAGAGGCGTGAAAGGCAAGAATCTGTCGGTCCTTCGCAACTCGTATTGCCCGTGCTGCCTGGTGGAGATCGGCTTCATCAGCAACTGGTCAGACCTTAAGAAAATGAAAACAAGCGCCCACAAGCAGAAAGTGGCTCAGGCCATTGCGCAGGGCATCAAGGATTATTTGAAATGAGTGACAAACCTAAAATTGAAGCTCCCATCGGCATCTTCGATTCCGGCTTGGGCGGACTGACGGTCGTCAAAGCCATCCGGGAAAGAATGCCTGCGGAAGACGTGATCTATTACGGCGACACGGCGCACGTCCCCTACGGATCAAAAAGCAAGGAAACGATCGTCGGCTTCACTGAGGATGCGGTTCGTTTCTTTTTGGACCATGACGTGAAATGCATCGTCATCGCCTGCAACACCGCGACCGCTCTGGCGCTGCCTGAAATAACGGCGCCTGTGCCGATGCTGGGCGTGATAGAAGCAGGAGCGAGGTCTGCTTTGGAAGTTTCCAAAAATCACAAGATCGGCGTGATTGGAACATCCGCTACTATAGCCTCCGAGGCTTATCCCAACGTGCTTAGGAAAATGAATCCCGAATGCGCTATCTACGCGCACCCCTGTCCCCTCTTCGTTCCCCTGGTGGAGGAAGGATGGCTGGACAGAGAGGCGACAAAAATGGTCGTGAAGGAATACCTGACGCCGCTGAAGATGGCCGGGATCGACACTTTGGTCTTGGGATGCACGCACTATCCTCTGCTGGCCGGCGTAATCGGAGATTTCCTTGGGCCGGAAGTGAAACTAGTGGATTCCGCCTCCGCCTGCGCGGCGGAATTAGAAAGCATTCTTAAGAATGAAGGATTGCTTAGGAACGCCGGCAGCGGCAGCGAGACTTTCTTCGTAACGGACGGCGCCGCCAAATTCTCCGAGACCGGTTCGCGCTTCCTGGGCCGCTCTTTGCAGGCCATAAAATTCACACCATCCCGTTAAAATGCCTAAGAACAGCCCTAGAACGTCCAGAAACAGCTCTTCGGGTGCCAAGTGGTATCTGAGGGCCTACGCCTTCTCCGCCCGCCTTCTGGCGACGCTGGCGGTCCTATTGATGGTTTTCCTGTTTTTCCAGCAAATCGTTCATATAGGACAGCAAAGTTTCAACGATACAGTCGCGCTCTGCCTGATACCGATACTGCTGTCGATATGCTATCTTTGCAGCTGGAAGAGCCTCTGGTGGTCGGGAGCGGCGGCGCTGTTGGTTTTGGTCGCGTTCCTTGCCTTCATGATAAACCAGAACTTGGGCGAGACGCTGCCGATCGAAATAATCCTGCTGCTGAATCTGCCGACCTTCTTTTTGATCAGCGCGGCCGCGCTGATGCACTTTTCCGGAAGGGACTAGATAAAGAGAAGATTGGCCAGCCTTCCCCTGGCGCCGAAGTCCCCCGCTAGCGAGAAAACTGCCAATAATACTTTCCTCGCCAGGTCGTCTCCGAATTTGCGGTCTTTGGCGATGAAGGAAAGAAGATCTTCCACAGCTTCTTCGCAGCGGTAATCCCTGAGTTTTGTTTTGATCTCTTCCCAGCTTTGGTTTGGGGAGACGCTTTCATCAAGCAGTTCGTTTAGGAGGAGTTTTATGTTCTCCTTTTCGTTAAGGAGAGCAGGATCGTCCATTCCTTCACAGATTTCCTTAGCCTTTGCGAGGTCTTTTGTGATCCAGAGAAGCTTTATGTGAGCAAGCCAGAGAGCGCGGTCGTTTTTCTTCTCTTCCCTTAGGATCGGAATAAGAGCCAGGGCCCTTTGATACTGCCCTTCATTCATGGCCTGGTCGAATTCCTCTTTCAGGGTTTCCTCGGCCGGCTTGGGGGGAAGATAAGGTGAAATAAGTTTATCGAGCGAATCTTCGTCCAGAAGTCCCTCGGCCTGATCGACGGTCTCCCCGCCTTTGAAGACGAGCATCGTGGGGACGGTCCCGAGGCGCATTTGCGAAGCAAGGACGGCGTTCGCCTGCTTTTCTATGTCGAGGAAAACGATCTTAAGCGCCGGGCTTTTGGTTTCTAATTTTTCCAGCGCATCGAGATTTTCTTTGCATTTTTGGGAACGAGAGGAATCGAAGACGACTATAAGAACGTCGTCCTTGGCGCATTCCTTGATCGTTTTGATCAATTCTTCCCTGGAATCTAAATATTGCACTGCCATAGTTAGAGATTTTTGTTGCCGAAATCAACGAAGAAAGTTGTCAAAGTGAATTCCGTGGGCGGATCGACGGCGTTCCAAAAGACCGTGACAGTCACTTCCCTCAGATCGGAATTGGTAACTTCAGTAAGGCTGCCGTCAACGTCATCTTTTACTTCCTCAACGATCTCGACGTGGAACGTATAATCCGGGAAATCGCTGCCGAAGTCGCCGTCCGTAACAATGTCGTCGGCCTTCTTCTGCCAGTAGAGCGTCTCGATGTCCGCCATCACCTTGCGGGCGAGGTTGGCCTGGATCGTCACGGCTTCCGCCCTCCTGATGGCCCTGGTGCTTGAGCCTATGAGCTTGAAGGCCGCCGACGCGCCGATGGAAAGGATGACGATGGCCGCCATCACTTCCAGCAAAGTGAAGCCGCGCTTAATCTTCATCTTCCGTCGCCCTCCTGAAGGAGACCTGGCCGGTGTAGGTCACGTCGATTATGTATTTGAGATCCTCTTTCTGGGTAGCCGACAAAACTATAAGGACAGGCTCCACGTTGCCCCTGGCGTCGAAATTGATCGTATAGGGATCCTCGTCGTATTCCTCGTCATACTGGTCGCGGATAAATTCGAGTTTTACGCTGGGAGGCAGTTTGCGGCTTGTCTGATACATCGGGATGCTCGTTCTCAGATTGGTAACCGCGGCGTATTCGTTTTCGTAATAGTCCGGATGCTCGGTCTCGGTATCGACGTCAAGGGCGGAGTCGAAGCGAAGATCGTCCGAATCCTTGCCGACAAGGTCGTCGACGCTTAAAGGAAAGTCGTTGTATTTAGACGCTCCTTTTGAGGAGCGGTAGGATTGGTTCTCAAAGTCAAAGGTAAGGTTGTAGGGCGCTTTCTGCAGCGCCGCGTGCCCCTGGAGGTTCTTTATGGTGATGGTCAGCATCTGCGCCTCCTGCCTGACCTGGGCGGTGACGAACAGCTTCGCGATATTAGGCGAAGCCATCGAGGCCAGTATGCCTATGACCACGATGACAATGATCAGCTCGATAAGAGTGAAACCCGCCGTACTATTCTTCATAACACTTCAGTATGGTGGGATAATCGGAGCCCGGCGCAACCAGCCATTCCACCATTCTGGAATAGTTGTTGCAGCGGCCGTAGGAACGGATACGCATCGCGCCTGTCGAGCCGGAAAGCTTTTCGGTTCTTCTCTGTTCGACAAGATTCTTCCAGGAATCCGGTTCCACTATGCGCAAAACGTCCGGGGAAGCCGTGTTGTAGTTCACCTGGGCCACTCTGGAATTGACAGTCACGAATTTCTTTATGCCGGGATGGCACTCGGGAGGCTCAGCAGGATTCACTTCGTCCATGTAATCCTCCCAGATCTCCCTCATCCACTGGTTGGTCTCGAAGCCCGGTGTTCCGTACCAGAGCGTCTCGTCCACCGAGCCGGGGCTGAGGTAATTGACCATGTCCATGACCGTCAGGAACTCGTTTACGTCCTGCATAGGCGCATTGGGAATATTCCTGGGCGGATCCATCTTCTCATAGTCGGTTTTCTCGGCGCCGGAAAGTTCCGGAAAATCGTCGGAGTCAACGTAGTCGATGAGGCAGTCGGTCAGCCTGTCTATGGTATCGTCATCGACCAAAGCGATCCTGAAAAGTCTTTTTAAGGATTCGTAGCTCTTCTGCTCAGCCCAGGCGGAGATGTTGATGAGGCTCGCCTCGTCCATCGGCCCCAGACCTTTCTGGCCGAATTCATCCTGGTATTTGACAGTGAAATTACCGTCGCCCAAAGGATAGCAGAGGAAGATCTCCTCGAAGCGTTTCAGAGTCTCGGCATCCTCGGGAAGATCGGCCCTGGGTGATAGTTTTCCCGACATGGATTCCCTGCGCATTTCCGCGATGCAGCGGTAGATCCCGGCCTTGGCCAGGTAATAGGCTTTGACGTCGTCAACGTAGTTCCTGGCCAGGCGCATCTCCGTCTGGATAGAATATACGTAGGCCGTGGTCAGGGTGATGAGGAAGAAGAGAATGAAACAGACCATCACCAGGATAACGCCCTTCGGTCTTTTGACGCTCTTATTTGTCACTGCATCATCATGTTCATGTCCAGCATCGGCAGAAGCATCGCCAAAATTATGAGCGTCACTACGCCGGCCAGACATACGATAATAAGGGGTTCCAAAGTGGACGTTGCGGCCTTCAGGGCGCGCTTGGTCTGCTTTTCATAGCTCTCCGCGATACGCCCAAGCATCTGTCCCAGACGCCCGGACTCCTCGCCCACCGAGATCATGTGTATGACGACAGGCGGAAAGACGCCGGAAGCTCTCAAAGGTTTGGCGATCCTTTCGCCCTCCTTGACGTTCTTGGCCACTGAATCGAGGGCGTCCTCTATAACGACGTTGCCGGCCGTGTCCTTAGAGATGTTCAGCGCGGAAAGGATCGGGATGCCGCCGTCCACCAGCGTTCCGAAGGTCCTTGAGAAGCGCGCGATGGAGATCGCTTTCGTCAAGGGGCCGAGGAAAGGCAGCTTGAATTTCAATCTGTCCATCATGACCTTGGCCTGCCTGGTTTGCAGCCATTTCTTGATCAAAGCCACGGCGACGAAAATAAGGGCCAAAACCAGCCACCAATAAACGACCAAAAAGTCGGAGACGTCGATCAAAGCCTGGGTGATGGTCGGCAATTCCGCGTTGAAGTCCTTGTAGATGGCTTTGAACCTAGGGATAGCGAAGATCATCAAAGCCGCCACGGCGAGGCCCATGATGCAGCTTAAGACCACAGGATAGACCATGGCGGCTTTGACATTCGATACGGTTTCATGCTCGTCTTCCGTGAAATCGGCAAGCCTCAGGAGCGACTGCTCCAAAACGCCGCCGGTCTCGCCGGCTCTCACCATACTGACCGCTAGGTTGGAGAAACACTGGGGATGGTCGGCCAGAGCGTCGGCCAGAGTCGAACCGGCCTGGACTTTGTCCTTGATGGCTTGTAAGATCTCCTTGAAAGCCGGGTCGTCCTCCTGCTCAAGAAGAGCGGAAAGCGACCTTACCAAAGGCAGCTTGGCCTGAGTAAGCGTTGACATCTGTCTCAGAAAGTCGACAACTTTCTCATGCTTCACTTTCCTTCGCCTTTTGGGCAGTTCCACTCTGACCGCCGCCTCCGCTACAGCGTCGCCTTCATAGAGCTTCGTGATGAAGATATGGCGGCCCTGAAGCTGCGTTTTGGCTTCGGAGATGGAATTGCAGATCAAAGTCCCGTTGGTCGGCTGACCCTGGGCGTTCAGGCCTTCATAGGAAAAAGACGGCATAAAACTTCTTTGCTGGTTTGATTATTTTTTCTGTTCCAGCGCCAGCGTCTTGGTCGTGGCGTCGCAAACGGCCGAGGGGCCCCAGTACTGGATGGCGCCGGGATCCTGGTAGGATTCCGTAACGGCCCATTCGTTTCTCATTGCGGCCAAAGTCTTGAAGGGTTTGCCCTTCAGATCGACCAGGGCTTTCCTGATGACGGGTTTGTCCTTGCCGTGACGATGCTCCATGTTCATCATCATGGTCAGGGGCACGCCGCCCGGCACCCACTTCTCGGCGGGAGCAGCCAGGTTCTTAAGCGTGGACATGTAGCCGTTGGCGCCGGATGCGATAAGAGCGGCGGCGTTGAATCCGAGGCCGTAGCAATAGTCGGCGTCGAAGTTGGAAGGAGAGGCGCAGCGGCCTTCATAGCCGAAGAAGTGCGAAAGCGCGCTGAACTTGCCGGTGTATTTGCCGGCTTTCTTGAGATCCCTCAGAGCGTCGCCGACCAAGTCTATAAGAAGCTTGTCGGTCTCAATGCGGGAGACCTGAACGTTGCCGTGCGGGTCTCTGTCCATAAGAAGCTGGCTCTGGATGAGAATGGGAAGACTGGAGAAGACCTGGGAGGAAGCAGGGGTCAAATTCTTGTTGACGAACTGAAGCTTGTCGTCCATAGAGAAGGAGGCGAAATCATCCTTGCCTGCCAAAAGGTCGTTCAGCTCGGCGATCAGCGTCTTGACTTCCGGGATGAATTCGATCAGGCCTTCCGGAATGACGATGACGCCGAAGTTCTTCTTCATCTCGGCTCTTCTGACGACCGCGTCGGTCACGGTCTTGACGACCTGACTTAGCGTCATCTTCTTCTCGGCGATCTCTTCGCTGATGAAGGTGACGTTCGGCTGCGTCTGCAGGGCGACTTCCAGAGTGATGTGGCTGGCGCTGCGGCCCATCAGTTTGATGAAGTGCCAGTACTTCTTGGCGGAGTTGGCGTCGCGGCAGATGTTGCCGACCAGCTCGGAATAGACTTTGCTGGCGGTGTCGAAACCGAAGGAGGTGCCGATCTCGCTGTTCTTAAGGTCGCCGTCGATGGTCTTGGGCACGCCGATCACGGTGATGGGAGAATTGTGGGCGGCGATGTATTCCGCCAGCATGCAGGCGTTGGTGTTGGAGTCGTCGCCGCCGACGATGACGAGGGCGTCGAGCTTATGGGCCTGCATGGTGGAGAGAGCGCTCTCAAACTGCTCTTCCGTTTCCAGTTTCGTTCTGCCGCTTCCAATGATGTCGAAGCCGCCGGTGTTGCGGTAATCCTTGACGAAGGCCGGAGTGAGATTGACGAATTTGTTTTCAATAAGGCCTGAAGGTCCGCCCAGGAAGCCTATGAGATTGCTTTTCGGAGAGGAGGCCTTGATGCCGTCGAGAATGCCGGAAACGACATTGTGGCCGCCGGGGGCCTGGCCGCCGGACAAAACGACGCCGACGTTGAAGGCTTTCTTCGAGGCTTTCTTCGCCTTGGCGAAAGAAAGAGTCGGTTTGCCGTAGATGTGCGGGAAAAGCTTCTTGATCTCCGCGGCGTTGGCCACGGACTTGGTCGTCTTCACGACCGGTTTGGCTTCGATTTGCAGTCCGGCTTTCTTGAAGAGGGCCGGCAGTTTCGGCTGATACTTAGCGCGATTTAAGGTAAAACTGGATTTTGTCATACCGTATGTCCTGAATTAATTGGTTAATATGTTTTTTGTTTTGCAATCAATTTCATTTTGCTTCGCTTTCCGGCACGATGTCGCCCAAGCCGAGCTGGGTGAGGTTCGGCACGATCTTGTACATGGCGGTAAGGGCGCGCAGCGCCTTGACGCCTTCCTCAAGATCTTTCCTGTTCGTCAGGAAATCCCTGATCTTGTCGGCTTCGGAACGAATGACGTTGTGGTTTATGGAGGAAACGGTCGTGTTCTCCAGTAGCGAATTCATTTCCGAGAGCGCGTACTGCTGGCGCCAGTCGACCACGTTCATGTATTTCTCGAAACTTTCCTGAGCGTTTTTCAGAAGCGTCAGTTTTTCCGTCAACTGCTGATGACCGTCCACTATGCTGGGCGTCGGATTTTTCTGCCTGATCGTGGCGAGGGCAGCCACCAGGTCGGAATACTGCTTGACGACTTTTTTCAGCTCGGATTGAATTTTCTGGTTGTTCTCCCTTTCCGAGGAACTGTAGGCGTACATCTTTTTCAGAAGCGCCTTGAGGTTCTTTATGGAATTGTTGAGGCTGTAGGTGGAGTCGATCTTAACGTCCTTCCTGTCTTTGGAAATGATGGTGTGCTTGCTGGCCTGGATCGCCAGGGCGTCCAGGGCGTCGACCGCCGCTCTCAAAACGGAATCGTAAGTCTCGGCGTTCTTGGGTGCGATCTCGGCAAGCTTGACTTTCTGCTGGCCCACGGTCCTCGGCTTGGTGTCGAACTCCAAGTCATAGCTGGCCATCACTTCCCTGATAACGTTGTTTTCCAGGGCCAACTTTCTTAGCGCCTCGTCACCGCTCAAAGCGAGGTTATAAAGGGCGAACGTCCAGTATTTCTTGGCGTCGTTGGCAAGAGTGTCGGGTCCCGACTGGCAATTGGCGAAGAAGCGCAGCGTATTCTCCCATTCCTCAGCCGTGTAGAGGATCATGCCGTACATGAAGTTGAATTCGGGATTCGAGCCGTAAGCTTCCATGGAGCGCTCGAAATAAGTCCTCGCCTCCGCGTAATTCTTGGCGGCGTAAAGTTCCTTCGCCTTGAAGAAATAGCATTCCATCAGGCGCTTCCTGTCTATGATGGGATGCATCGGGCGCATGGCAAGGTACTTCTGGTAATACGAGAGCGCCAGACTCAGATCCTGGTTCTCATAGGCGGCGTCTCCCAAAGCGGCGTAGCATTCCTCAAGCTTGTCCGCCATGGCGACCTTGACGGAAGGATCTTCCTGGATCGCCATCTCGATCTTGGTCAAAGCCGCGTGATAACTCTTGTTTTGGAAAAGCTCGTTGGCCTGCGTTGTGAAGAGTCTGGCGTTGCACTCCCTTCTGAGCTTCTGAACGACTTCCTTGACCTTTTCGTATTCTTTCGTCTGGGAGTAGCCGCGCTCCAAGAGGTCTATCATCTGCACGACAGCCAGCTCGTTGCCGAGCGCCTGCGTACCCAAAATTTCCTTGACCTGCTGCTGGGCCCTGATCTCGTTGATCTGGGCGCCTGTCTTGTTCAGGGATTCGTCGACGCCGACCGAGGCGGAGGTGCCGCCGTACTCGTTCCTGATCTTCAGATAGATGTTGTAGGCTTCCTCGTAGCGCTGCGCGATCTCGGCGTCCTGGGCCGCCTTCTTCAAGGCCTTGGCGTCCTCTTCCCTAAGAGCGTTGGCATGCTCGCGGCAGGCGTTGATCCTCGGCTGGTAAATGTCCATCGCCTCGGGATACTTGCTGGTAAGCTGGTTGAGATGCGTGTTCATCTCGTTCCACTGGTGGGCGTTCTTGAAGTTCTCCGCCAGATCCATCTCTTTCTGGGATTCCTCGCGCGTCAGATCGATGACTTTCTGCTTGGCCGGCTGGAAGAGCGTCGAGCTCGGATAGTTCGCCATCAATTGCCTCAGCCTTTCTATGGCGGCGTCGAATTGATTGAGTTCGCAGAACTTATTCGCGTCGTCCATCAGTTTTTTGGAGCGCATCTCGATAAGGAAGGGATCGCTCGCCTTTTCAAGGACCGTCAGGCGTTCCTTGACTTTGGAATTCGGGAAGACCGTCTGGATGTTCTCTATGATCTTCTGGCACTTGGCGTAGTCCTCTTTCCTGAAAGCGTCCTCCGCAGCGCGGGCTATGTCGTCAGAGACCTCGTTTTCCATAATTTCGAAAACAGAATGCTCAGCCCTGTTCGCCTCCAGGGGAATGGTGTCCTTGGTCATCGGCATGCCTTTCAGGTCCGCTTCGTACAAAAAGCCCTTCTGGTCGATCCAGAAAGTTTTGTTGCCGGTAATGCCGTAAGTTTCCGGCGTGGCGCAAAGCTCGAAGCCGTCTTCGTCGGCGCGCTGGACAGTCAAAAGGTATCCCCTGCGCAAAGGCTGCTCAGCCAGCTCTCTCAGAGTCGCCTCCCTGTATGGAATGGTCTCCAGCTGCTCGAACGTCGCGTACTCGCCGTCCAAGTCATTGTTGACGTCTATTACGATGGCGTTCCTGACGTAGATCTGGGCCGTGACGATGTTGTTCAAGAGCCTGCTGATGTAAGCTTCGTTCCTGGCGATGCGGTTCTTGTTCATGTCCTGCCAGAGGAAGGAGCCGAAGACGCCGCCCAGCGCGATCCACCAGATAAGCGAGACAATAAGCCCGCCCCAGGCGTAGCGTTTCGACGCGGCGTTGAGGCCGCGCTTGGCAAGCGCCACGATGCCCAAAATGAAGCCGACGAGCTGCCCGCAGAGAAGGATCAAGGGACCGCAGCAGCCGAAGATCAAAGACAGTCTGGCCGTGGTGTCGATCTGTTCTTCAGGAGAGCCTTCGCCGTAAGGCATAGCGTTGACAGCGGCCGTCCCCTGCGAAGGGATCACCTCCTGACGCGGAAGCACCTGCTCCGGCACCAGTTCGCCTTCCACTTTCGGAGCGGGCTGATTCTCAGCCTGCTGGAAGACGACTTCGCTCTTTTCGCCGTTCTCCAAAACAAGGTCGGTGTTGATGACAAGGAGCGTGCAGTCCCCCGCTTTCAAGCGGCTGCCGATCCTGAGCTGCCCCGTCGCCGCCGGCTTTCCGTCCAGCACGAAACCCTTGCCGCTTATGTCGTCGGCAAACCAGGCGCCCTCCAGATAGTAGAGGCCGATGTGGTAAGGAAAAGCCGTCGGCAGGCAAATTATGTTCTCGCTTGCCGAGCCGATGGTGGCCGCAGTCCCCTTTACTTGCAGGATCCGGCTCTCCTTAGTGTTCGGTTGGAAAATTAACTGCATAAAAATTTAAAGAAAAAGCGAATAGCCCCATTGGCGCATAAGTTCTTCCAGCGTTCTCACTGGAAAACCCAAGACGTTGTAATAGCAGCCGTCAATGCTTGAAATGATCAGAGACCCTCCGTCCTGGATGGCGTAGGCGCCGGCCTTGTCGAGAGGATCCTCAAGATCGAAATAGTGTTTTATCTCATCCAAAGTCAATTTGCACATCGTCACTTCCGTGGCGCAGAAATTGGAGATCGTTTCCGTTCTTCCATTTTCAAGCTTTACAAGGCACAGTCCGGAATAGACCATGTGCGTCCTGCCCTGAAGCTTCGTCAGCATAGCGTAGGCTTCGCAAATGTCCTTGGGCTTTCCAAGGATCTCCTTTCCCAAGACCACGATCGTGTCGCAGCCGACAACGATGGTCGTTCCGCCCTCGTCCTTTACTTCCTTCGCAACGGACAAAGCCTTCTTCTTGGCGAGACGCGCCACGAGCGCGATGGGTTCCTCAGCGCCGGCGATGCTTTCCTCAACTTTCGGCACGCGCGTTTCGAACGGAACCTTCAGCAGGTTGAGCATCATTTTGCGCCTGGGAGACCCCGAGGCGAGGATGAAACGATCGGGAAACTTAGGCATTTTTGGCCCTCAGAGCGTCAACGTGATCCCAGGCAAGCTTGGCGGCACCGTAAATGCCGGCCAGGTCACCCAGTTCGGAGATCTTGATCTTGTACTTCACCGGCAGGTCGGGCGAAACGTAATAGCGCGCCAATTGACCGTAAAGCAGAGGCATGAAGAAATCGGCGGACTTGAACATGCCGCCGCCCAGGGTGATCACATCCGGGTCGTAGCATTTGCTTAAGTTGTAGATCAGAAGCGCAAGATATTTCATGGAATCGTCGATCAATCTCTTGCAGAGGAAGTCGTCGTTGTAATGATCGACCATGTCCTTGACCGTGAACTCGGGAACGTCGTTGTTTTTATAGCGGTCCTGGATCTGGGAGATGGTCAGTTTCGGATACCCGCCCAGGACGCTCGGCAAACCGACCTGCATGGAATGATGCGCCCTGCTTATCATTTTGCCGGGAGAGATGAAACTTTCCGCGCAGCCGAAGTTGCCGCAGCTGCAGGGTACGTTCGTGCCGTCAGTGCAGACGATGGTGTGCCCGACTTCAACCGCGTTGAAGAAGGGGCCGTGCATGACTTTGCCTTCCACTACCAGACCGGATCCCAGTCCTGTTCCCAGCGCAAGGGCCAAAAGGCATTTGGCGCCCTGTCCCCCGCCTTTCCAATATTCGCCGAGCGCAATGACGTTCGCGTCGTTGTCGATCTGGGAAGGGACGCCCGCCTCAATGGACAGAAATTCGCCGAGCCTGGTCCCGGTCCAATTGGGAATATGCGCCTGCATGTAATCGATGACGCCTGTCGCGTTGTTGACGGTGCCGGGAGAACCCGCGGCGATGCCGACGATCTTCTTGCCGCATTCCATCTGAAGCGAAATTATCTTTTTAAGGGAGGTCAGAAGCGCCTCGCGTCCTTCCGAGGCGTGCGAGGGCGTATAGCTGAAATCGCTAATGTTGCCTTCCCTGTCCACCAGGTCGGCTTTCAGGTTCGTTCCGCCGATGTCTATAGCTATGACATATTCTTTTTCCATAAATTAAGCCTCCTTTAACATTGCAAAAAGATCCTGAAGCTTCGTCAGTTTTTCCTTGGCTTCAGCAAGTTTGTTCTTTTCTTTCTCTATGACTTCGGCGGGCGCATGAGAAGTGAAACTAACGTTTCCGAGTTTCTTTTCCAAAGACGCGACGTAGCCTGTGACTTCTCCTATCTGTTTCTCAACTTTCTTCCTTTCGGCCGGGATATCGACCGAACCGTCGAGCTTAAGATAGATGGCGACTTCCGGCGCGACCTGGCAGGGCATGGCGCCCTCCGGCTTGAAAGCGCAGCTTATGGTCAGTTCGCCGGCCGTCAAAAAGCGCGTCAATGTCTCGCGCTCGCCTTCCAGGAATCTCTCCAGCTCCGCGTTCTCAGGACGCAGCACAAAAGAGGCTTTCTGGCCCGGGCCGATATTGAAGGCGCTGCGCATGCTGCGGCCCAAACTGATGAGCTCGTATTTGCGCATGACATAAGCCAGGCGCAATTCGTCGCACCAATTGCCGGCGACTTCCGGCCAATCGGCGTTGATGAGCATTGGGCGCTTCTTTTCGGTGATGGCTAAAAGGTTCGCGTAGATCGCTTCCGTTTCAAAAGGCATCATAGGATGCAGCAATCTCAGGGCCGTCTCTATGACCGTGGCCAAGACCGCCTGGCTTCCCGCCTTTTTGGCGCCTTCCTGCCTCAAGACAGGCTTGATCGCCTCAAGGTACCAGTCGCAGAATTCGTTCCACATGAAGTCGTACATCTTGTTGGCGTACTCATGATAGCGGTATCCTTCTATGGCAGACGTCACTTCCTTTACGGTCTCCTCCAGACGCGTTATGATCCATTCCTCGTCGGCGTTGAGAGGAGCAATCTCGCCTTTTTCCAAAGCCGCTTTCAGCTCTTTAAGAGTGTAGAGCGGAGTGGAGGCGTCAAGGTTCTGCATGGCGAAACGCGAGGCGTTCCAGATCTTGTTGCCGAAGTTGCGGCCGATCTCGAACTTCGCGCTCGTCAGAAGCGCCAGGCCTTCCTTCTTCTGCGTTTCCTCGTTTGCCCAGCGCGTAGCCATCGTCTTCTTGCAGGAGGGGCACTCGAGCGTCTCGGCCTTCATGTTCTTTTCCGTCTGAGGGAAAAGCGTCTCGCAGTGCGGGCATCTGTACTGGACAGGCACGCGCATGTCCTGCGTATCGCTTGACATCTGCGTCATTGAGAACCTGAGAGCGTCCGCGCCGTACTGGGCGATAATGTCCTCGGGATCGACGCCGTTGCCTTTCGACTTCGACATGCGTTTTCCCATGCCGTCCAAAATGGTCACGTGGATCATGACGTCCCTGAAGGGCACGTTATTCGTGTTGAAGTGCGCCGTCATGACCATTCTGGCCACCCAGAGGCTGATGATGTCGCGGTTCGTGATAAGGACGCTGTTGGGATAGAAGGTCTCGAACCTTTCGTTCTTATCCGGCCAGCCCAGCGTGGAGTGCGGCCAGAGAGCCGAGCTGAACCAAGTGTCCAGAACGTCCTCTTCCTGCTTGATCTCGGCCTTGGGAAGCTTGGTTTCCGGCTTGAAATCCTCTATGGAAGAGCAGAGCAAAAACTGGTCGTGTTCCTGATCGTAACGGTAGCTGACTTCTTCGTTCCCGCCGAAGGCCGCTTTCAAATCTTCAAGTGTGGCGCCTTTCACGTACCAGATGGGGATCCTATGCCCCCACCAGAGCTGGCGGCTGATGGGCCAGTCGCGCTTTTCGCTGAGCCAGTCGAGATATGACTTGGCAAAGCGCGCGGGATGGAATTTGATCTTGCCGCTTCTCACTGCTTCCATGGCGGCTTCCGCCATGTCGGCCATGACAACGAACCACTGGTCGGAGAGATAGGGCTCGATGGGCGTCTTGGAGCGGTCGGAATGGCCGACCTGCGTGGTGTAAGGCTCGGTCTTCAGAAGGTCGCCGCTCTCTTCCAGGGCTTTCACGATGAGAGGACGCGCTTTCAATCTGTCCATGCCGGCGAACTGCCCGGCCACTTCGTTCAAGGTCCCGTCGGGATTGAGAATGTTGATTTCCGGCAGCTTGTTCCTTTTGCCGCAAAGGTAGTCGTTGGGGTCGTGGGCGGGCGTCACCTTTACGCAGCCCGTGCCGAATTCCCTGTCAACCAACAGAGCGTCGCCGATAATGGGTATGGGGCGCTTAACCAAAGGCAGAATAACGTTCTTGCCGATCAGATGTTTGTAGCGTTCGTCCTCGGGATGCACAGCCACGGCGGTGTCGCCGAAGAAAGTTTCCGGGCGGGTGGTCGCCACTTCCAGATATTCGTCGCTGCCTTCAACCTGGTACTTAAGGTGCCAGAGATTGCTCTTCACAGTTTCATAGACTACTTCGTCGTCCGAAACGGAAGTCTGAAGCTTGACGTCCCAGTTGACCAGTCTTTTGCCCCTGTAGATGAGGCCGGCTTTGAACATGGAGAGGAAGGTCGTTCTGACCGCTTTGGCGCAGACGGGGTCAAGCGTGAAGCGCAAATGCTCCCAGTCGCAGGAACAGCCCATGGCCCTGAGCTGCCTTAGAATACGGCCGCCGTACTGCTCCTTCCACTGCCAGATCCTCTTTACCAGCTCTTCCCTGCCGAGGTCATGGCGCGTTTTGCCCTCCTTCTCAAATATGTTCTTCTCCACGACGGCCTGCGTCGCAATGCCGGCATGGTCTGTGCCGGGCTGCCAGAGCGTCTTGCATCCCAGCATTCTGTGATATCTGATCTGGATGTCCTGAAGGGTGTTGTTTATAGCGTGGCCCAGGTGCAGCGCGCCGGTGACGTTGGGCGGCGGCATCATGATGCAATAGGGTTCTTTCCCTGGTTTCCCTTCCTTGGGAGAGAAACTGCCGCTCTCTTCCCAGGAAGCGTAAATTGTCTTCTCGTGGTCTTTCGGGTTGTACTGTGAAGCGATTTCCATAAAACGAATAATCCTTGTTTTAGTAAATGATATTAATTCTTTATTATATCAAATTAAGGATTATGCTAAAATATAGGTACTATGAAAAACGTCATACTATTCTTTTTGGCTTTTTTGCTCCTCGGCTGCACCAAGGACGATAAAACTACTTTGACCGTCGCCACCTCCCCCGATTCCCCTCCCTTCGCCTTCAAAATGGCCGGAGAAGTTTGCGGCGTGGACATCGATCTGGTCAGGGAGATCGCCAAAGACAGCGGCAAGGAGATCGTGATCCTGGAGATGCCTTTCGGCGAACTCTTGGAAAGCGTCCGCTCCGGCAAGGCCGACCTGGCCGTGGGCACCATCTCCATAACCAAGGAGAGGCAGAAGATCGTCGCTTTTTCCGACTCCTATTACAAAACGGGATGCGTAATAACTTCGCCTCTTGCCAGGTCCGTTACCAGTGCGAACGACCTGCAGGGGAAAAAAGTCGGCATAACGCAGGGAGCCAGGATCACCGAACTATGCCTTGAAAAGGGCGCGTCGGTCGTTCCCTACTCCAACTCCTGGGCAATCGCCGAAGACATCGTTGCCGGTAAGCTTGACTGCGCCATAAACGACGCCCCCATGGCCAGGGCATACGCCATGGGGAAGGACGAACTCGCCATAACCTCCCCTTTCATCAGCGAGGACAATTACGGCGTAGCCTGCGGCAAAGATAGCAAAGCCCTTCTGAGATCTGTCAACAAGACCATCAAAAAGATGAAAAGATCCGGTGAACTGCAAAAGCGCATCGACAGCTGGACGCGTTTAACGGATGAAAAAATAAAACATTAAAAAATCAGGGCCCGAACAATGAAAAAACACATTTCCATCCTGATAGTGGCGCTTCTCGCGCTAAGTACCGCCTGCCCGCTGCTCGCAGACGGGACGAATGAGAACTTCAAGCTGCGCGTCGGCACTTACAACATCCAGGGCGCATCCTGGGTAAGGCAGAACTACACCACGCTTGTGAAAGATTGCAAAGACGCTGGCCTTGACCTTGTGGGCTTCCAGGAAGTTGACAGGTTCACCAACAGGAGCCACTTCCTTGACATGATGAAGGAAATGTCCATCTGCAGCAACGGCCGCTATCCGTATTACAAATTCAGCAAAGCCATAAACTATGACGACGGCGAATACGGAACCGGCATTCTGTCAAGCTTCCCCATCGAATCCTTCGAAGTCATCCCGCTTCCGGGGCCGGGCGAAAGCAGGAGCTTAGGGCACGCCGTCCTCAACATCAACGGCACGCTGGTCGATTACTACAACACGCACCTGGAATGGGCGAACGCCTCCGGCAGGATGGCCCAGCTCAAATACATCAAGGAGACCTTTGAAAAATCCGAAATTTGGATCTTCACGGCCGACTTGAACACCCCGAAGCCCGAAGAGTACGCTCCCAGCTTCCCCTTTGCCAACTACGCCAACGGCCTTGAGACCGTATATATCACGAACGAAGACGGCGCCATCGACAACGTTATTTCCACCAGGAACCGCTTCATCCAGACCGGAACCGGCATGGTCAATACCGACGGCACCCATTCCGACCACAACATGCTCTGGGCGGACCTCGAGCTGTTGCCCGAACCCGCTCTCAGGGAAGACGAGGACGGCATAAAGTTCTACGTTGACGGCGAACCTGTGAAAGGACCGCAGACCATCGGCTACGAAAAGATGTACTTCGATCCCGAGACCGGCGTCATGGAAAGCGAAGATTTCGATGACTACAGATTTGAGGAATTCACCGCTTGCGGCAAGACGCTCTACCGCCTGACGGAAGAAAAAGTGGTGGCCTACCCCTACATCACAGATCCCAACGGGCTGGACGTGACCGAACAGCTGACGAACGGCGACCTGACGGACTACCTTGACGGCCACGCGCACTGGTACGGCTGGCCCGAAGGACCCTTATGGACCATCCAGGACGGCGTTCTCGTAATAGGCGGCGTTTACACTCTGAAACCTCAGGGATTCTCCCGCTTCAAAGACGAGATCAAGACCATCATAGTCGCTCCGCAGAACCCCGAGATCAAATACGGCGGCGACTTCGGCGTCAGGACCGGCGTCATTTTGGAAAAGATCAATTCCGGCGTTTTCAAAGGCCTCGACAACATCACGGCCTACATCCCGGAAAACGTCGAGCTCTCCCCTGCCGCCTTCGACGAAGACGCTCATGTGACGCTAATGAGGACTGTGGGTAAAGATCTCACTGTGGCGCCCGCCACAGGCACCGGCATCGTCAACGACGGCGGCAAGACGCTTCTGAAACTTACCATCAAAGACGGCGACAAGGACCTTGCTCTTAAAGAAGGACAGAAGATCGTCACGATCTACGACGACGGCGAGAAGAACAACGAGGGGGAATTCTTCTGCTCGGCCCTGAAATACAGCGCGCTGCAGCCGACCTATGAAGACGGCGTCTTCACCTTCGACATCTGCGCGCCAATTGGCCCAGACCAGTTCATTCCGCAGTATTCAGCGACCTACATCGTGAACATCTTCGTACTCAACGCTGACGGCAGCGTGGCGGCCCAGGGCTCCACGCAGCAGTTTGTTGTAAAGTGCAACGATGAGCCGATAGCAGAGGAGCGCACTTCCGATTTCGTTTACCTGTCCGTTGACAACCATCTTGACATCGACCTCGGCGACTCAAAGTCCGTAACCGGCTTCGGCGCGGCCTACGTCCAGGACAGCAGGTACTACCAGTGGCAGCTCTACGGAACGAACGATAAGAAACTGCCCCTGTGCAAGTGGGACTTCCTCGGCGAAAAGGGCGACAAGACGCCCTCCAACAGCGGCATGTACTCCATCGAAGTCAACGGCAATAAATACCGCTACCTGCGCATCTGCACGTCCTACGCCTCCAGCAGATGGACCGCCCTCTATTCCGAGATCAAGGTGGACGCTCACTCCGACGAATATGACGACGAGGATTGGAGAAGCGACGAAAACGAACACTGGCACGTATACATTGACAGCGACGTGGAAGTGCCAGGCACCAGAAGCGCGCACATAGAAGGCAATTGGGAGAAAGACTACGAAGGCGGCATCCAGACTAAGAGCTGCACCGTCTGCAAACGTGTCCTTGCGCAGGAAGCCCTCGCCTATCCCGTGGTCTTCGACGCGGCCGGGACCGACGTCACCGCGAAAATGACCGACGGCAGCGTCAGCACCTACCTTGACGGCAACGCCCACTGGTACTTCATGCCCGAAACTCCGGTCTGGACCATCGAGCAGGGTGTTCTGGAAATAGGCGGCATCGGGCAATTGGAAGCCGGCCAAAACTTCGGCCGCTTCAACGATGAGATCACAACTATCATCGTCGCCCCCCAGGATCCCAGTATCAAATACGGCGGCGACTTCGGCGTCAGGACCAACGTGGTCCTGGAGAGCATAGGCAGCGGGGCTTTCGCTGGCCTCACCAACGTGAAAAAGGCCTACATCCCCGCCAACGTAACTTTGGCCGACGACGCCTTTGACGAAGGCGTTGACGTCCAGCTCTTCCGCACGGCGGCCAAGACGCTGACCGTAGCCCCCGCCACCGGCTACGGCCTTGTCAACGAAGGCGGCAAGACGCTCCTGAAACTAACCATCAAGGACGGATCAAACGACCTGACGCTCGAAGCAGGACAGAAGATCGCCGTCCTCTACACCGACGGCGAAAAGAGAAACGAAGGCGGAACCTTCTTCTGCTCCACCATCAAGTACAGCGAAACTCAGCCGACCTATGACAGCGGCGTCTTCATCTTCGACGTCTGCGCGCCCAACGGCGAAAATCAGTTTGTCCCGCAGTATGAGCTTACCTACATCGCCAACGTCTACGTCTTGAACGAAGACGGCACCATCGCAGCCCAGGGCTCCAGCCAACAGTTCGCCATCCGCTGCACGGAAGAGCCGATCTTTACGGAACGCACCGCGCGCTTCACCGAGAACAGCCCTGAGAACTTCCTTGTGATCGATCTCGGAGCCAAGAAAGAGCTGCAGCAGTTCAGCCTCGCCTACGGCAACTTCGACAGGTACTACCAGTGGCAGCTCTACGGCTCCAACGACAAAGACCTGCCAGTCTGCAAGTGGGACTTCCTGGGCGAAAAGAACGACAAGACCAGTTCGACGGAGGGCGCCTACTCCATCAACGTAACGGGCCAGTACCGCTACCTGAGAGTGCACACCTCGTACGCTTCCAGCAGATGGACCGCCCTCTATGCGGAAGTCTCCGTGACGGCCAACGACATCGGTTCCGACAAGACCGAGAAAAAATAAGTTGCAAAAACGCGAACAAAAAAACTTCCGGCCGAAAGCCGGAAGTTTTTTTATTTAATGGTCGGAGTGAGAAGATTCGAACTTCCGACTTCTACGTCCCGAACGTAGCGCTCTAGCCAGGCTGAGCTACACTCCGAAACCACTATTTGCGAGAGAAATTGTACTAAAAGAGGTCGTTAATTTCAAGGTTTTTCCAAAGTGTCGAAGGGAACCTGAACTTCCACGGCCCCGAATTTTACCTTCGCCCTGTTTTTTCCTCTGTCTATTTTTACGACCGTCCCCTTGTCCTGGAACTGCGGCAGGAAGACCATATCCCCCGCTTTCAGTTTTTCCAAAAACTGTTTCGGCGTAGTTTCGGAACGCTTCCTGACCAAAGGCAAAACCGGGGGCGCCGGCTTCTTCTCTTCCTTTTTAACGACGGGAACGACCAGCTTGCGGCTGTCGGGCAGGCTGAAGGGCTTTTCCTCTAGGTTATTGAAAGGCACGTCATAAAGAAGGCCTTCCGCCTTCAGCCGCGCGGTCTTCTGGCGTTGGTTTAGTTTCACCACTTCGCCGAAGGTCCTCAGATTCGTCACATAGACGCTGTCGCCCGGCTTCAATCCTGCCAGGAATTCCAGCCTGTGCTGTTCCCTTGGCGTTCCCTTGGATATAGCGATGACTCTTTCCCTAAGCTTTCCGATCAACCCCTTCCAGGGCTCCGGCGCAAGATCTACGTTCTTGGAAAAATCCTCGACTTCTTTTACAATGTCGTCCATGATATAAGAGATCCTGGCTTCCGCCTCCTCCTTTATCGTGAGCTTTTCCTTTTCCGTATCTTTTATGCTCTGGGTTAATTTCACCCTTAGCTTCTCGTTGCGCCTTCTGGCTTTTTCCGCCACGGATTTCACGTGCTGGACTCTGTTGATAAGGTCCGAAGTATCCTCGTTCTCCTCATGGAGGAGCTCCTCCATGCGGTCCAGAACTTCTTTTGGTATCTTGTAGCGTCTTGCGATGGCAAGCGCGTTGCTGCTTCCCGGCTGCCCCAAAAGCAGCCTGTAAGTCGGAAGCAAGGTTCCCCTATCGAACTCCATGGAAGCATTCTCGACTTCCGGGGACTGATAGGCGTAGGCTTTCAAAGCTCCCAGGTGCGTCGTGATGACCGTCCGGGCTTCCCTTTCTCTTAAATGATCGAGCGTCGCCATGCCGAGTGCGGCGCCTTCCGCCGGATCGGTGCCAGTGCCAAGTTCGTCCAGCAGCACGAGGCTCTCCTTGTCCGCTTCCTCAAGAATGGAAGCCATGTTCGTCAGGTGCGAGCTGAAAGTGGAAAGATTCTGCTCTATGCTCTGTTCGTCGCCGATATCCGCAAAGATCTTTTTGAAGACCGGCATGCTTGTCGGATATTTCGCAGGGATGTGCATGCCGCTCTGGGCCATCAGGGAAAGCAGACCAAGCGTTTTCAGAACGACCGTCTTGCCGCCGGTGTTGGGTCCGGTCACCACCACGATGTTGAATTCCTCGCCCAATCTTATGTCCAAAGGCGTCAGACGCTGCATCGCGTCCCTAGGCTTCATATGGCCCTTTTTCGCAATGTAAGAGCCGAGAAGAGGGTGTCTGGCACAAAAGAGCTGTAATGACCCGTCTTTGGTCAAAGAGGGCTCTATGCAGTCATAGGCGGCCGAGAAGCGGGCTTTGGCAAGCGTAGCGTCGATATAAACGACCGCCTTGGCGGTCATCAGCGCCGAAAGCGATCTTTCCGCCAGCATGGAAGTCAGAGACCACAGGATCCTCGTGATCTCGCGGCGCTCGTCGTAGCGCGTCTCCTCAAGTTCGTTGACCAACGAAAAGACCGCCTGCGGCTCGACGTAAACCGTCTGCCCAGTCTGGCTCTTGTCGTGCACTACGCCGGCGACCGCTCTTCTAGAGGGAGCTTTCAAAGCTAGGACGGGACGTCCGTTCCTTTCAAGAATATTGCGGTTTTCCAGGGCGTCCTTCACCGCCGCACCGTTCATTATCCTCTGCAAACGTTCCTTTATCGCAGCGTCCAGTTTCGCGATCTTTCCCCTGAGCTCCTTCAATTCCTTGGAAGCGCTGTCCCTGATCTGATCGTCAGGCGAGACAACGTCCCTGATGGCGCGCGAAAGATCCGTCAGGTCGGCGATCTTGTCTGTCCACTGCGACATCAGAG
This sequence comes from bacterium, assembly GCA_017616555.1. Lineage (GTDB taxonomy): Bacteria > Auribacterota > UBA3054 > UBA3054 > UBA3054 > UBA3054. The sequence goes on from JAFZXZ010000022.1 coordinate 90,957, forward strand.
GCAAAATATCCGCATAGCCCTTCAACTGCGTCTTCAAAGAAAGGCAGGCTTCGAAAGCGGAGGCAATGTCGTTCAGTTCGTTCGGTTCATATGGCACTCTTCTGCCGCCAATATCGGCAAACCAGATTGCAAGGTCCTTTATTTCACCCATTATGGGCGCACATCCCCTGTCGATGAGGTCGCGGAATTCCGAAGTCTCCTTGAGAAGCGTTTCGATCTTTCCCCTTTCGGTCAGCGGCCTAAGAGCAAGAACATATTCTTTGCCGCCGCTTGTTGAGGCAAAATTCGCGAGCACTTCCAAAAGCGCTTCGTATTCCAAGACCTTAAGCGTATGGTCCGCAATCTTACTCACTTTGCCCATAAATCATCCAACGCCGAAGAAAATATCTTTTCCCAATCGTAATCGCGGCCCATTTCTTCCGCCGCCAAACGGTATTTTTCATAATCCGCGAGAATCTCTGAAAGCGCGTTAGACAGCGAAGCGGTGTCGTAAGCGGCGATCTTTCCCGCTCCGCGCGCCTCTATTTCTTTGGCAACCAGCGGCACGTCGGTTATAATGACCGGCAGTCCGCAGCCCAAATATACCTTCGGCTTCCCAGGATCAGCGTTGTAAGAAAAAACGTCCTTTTCCGGATTGTAAAGCGCTAAGCCCACCGCGCAGGAGCAAATGATCTTTTCCAGCTCCTCATGGCTCTCAACGAAACCAGTGAATTTTACGCGCTCTCTTAGCCCTAGTTCTTCCGTAAGCTTTTTCAAGCCTTCCTCCGCTGGGCCCGTGCCGGCCACGGTCAGGGAAACTTGTGGAAATTTATCAATCAAAGAAGGCATTGAGCGCAAGACAAGATCAACTCCGGAATTTTCCTTCAAGTGCCCCATGAAAACGAGCGAACAGGGGTTAGAGGGAAGCTTCCTAACGGCTTCGAGCTTGCCAAAATTGGTGCCGTGCGGAACCGTCAAAACATGCCTGCACTTCAAACCGGGATGATCTTTTTCCCTAGCCTCCTGCATCCTCGGCGAGAGATTCCAGACCGACGACACTCGTTCGCAGACATACTTGTCCAGGGCGCGGTAGATTCCCCTCAAAAACCAAGGCTGAGCCTTGGGCGCGTAGTCTATGGTGAGGAGCACGGTCTTGCCGATCTTCTCCCTGACGCCAGTTAGCGTGTCAAAAGCGCCGTTGCCAACGTAGGTGTCAACGGAAAAGCCCTTTTCACGAAGAAGCGCAAGAACAGATCTCGTCAACCTAAGTTCGCGCCAATAACGCCAAACGCTAGGTCCCTTGGGAGATGGGCATTCATACTGCCAAAGCTTTCCTCCCTGAAAAACAGACAAACGGCAGAAATCCCTCCTAGAAAAAGAAAAAGGGATCTCCCAGAGCGCCGCGTCGATCCCTTTTTCGCAAAGATACTGATAAAGCTCCTGACCTGGACCGGTGGCGAAATAGTGCAAAGAGATGAACGTGGCCAAAAAATTAGTCCTTCTTTTCCAGCGAGATCAATTCGATCCCGCATTCCTTGGCGACTTTGAGACTTTTCTCGTCCCGATAGAATTCGCCGTAAAAGATCCTCTTTATGCCGCTGTTGGCGATAAGTTTGAAGCAGTTCCAGCACGGACTGGCGGTCACGTAGATATCGCCGCCGTCGATGCACACGCCGTTTCTGGCAGCCTGGATTATGGCGTTGGCTTCAGCATGCACCGTCGCCACGCAATGCCCGTCCACCATGTCGCAGCCGACGTCCGTGCAGTGCGGCATGTTCCTGATGCTGCCGTTGTAGCCGGTCGAAAGAATACGGCGGTCCCTGACTATGACCGCGCCGACGCTTTTCCTAGGGCAGGTGGATCTGGTCGCCACTTCCCTGGCGATGTTCATGAAGTATGTATCCCAGTCAACGCGTTTGTCCATATTATTTCTTAGGATGGAGATAATCGTGTTCTTTAAAGACATATTTGCCGTTCTTCGGGACAAAAAATGAGTTCGTTCCAATATAACGGCCAAGCACCAGGTTGCAATAGACGTCCACCGAATGGTAGGCGCCGTCCGCCACGCCGCGCACTTTTATTTCGCGCTTGCTGTCGTTGCGCCAGACCTTGACGGTCCAGGGCTTGTGGACGTGGAAGACCGTCTGCTTCTTGTTCCACTCCCAGTTGCCAGTGTCGCGATACACCTGCTCGTTGTTCAGGTAAACTTTGAAGTAAGTATTCGTCGTGATGTCGTCGCGGTCAAGATTTGTCGCGTAGTTCGCATAGATCGAATATTTGCCTTTGCCCAAGCCGCTTTTTACGTATTTGAATTTCAGGATCCTTGTGTAAAGGTTTTTGTAATCGCTCTCCTTTATGATAGGCCAGGTCTGGGTGCCGTAAACGGCGTTCAAAGTCACTATTTCCCTATCGCCTGGTACACCCTTCCAAAGGAGCGTGTCGATGAAAACCTTCGTGCCTTCGAAAGGCTTTTCCGGATCGGCGTTGTTGAGGCAGCGGGCGATGATCTTGTAGTTGCCGACGTCGAAAAGATCTTCGGCTACGATCTCCTGAATATTGGTGACGCCGTCCCTGTAGGACGACCAGCGCGGATTGTCGCTGGTTATGTCCTTCACGCCCCAGTCGGGGCTCTTATTGCCGGAATAACAGTCCCTGGAAGCGATTGTATTCTCCGCTTCCTTGATGTTTTCGGGATGCCGCATGATGAGCTGCATCTCGGCGTCGCCGACCCACATCATTCTGACGGAATAGTTGTAGGCCGAAGCGAAAACCATTCCCGGCAGAAGGAGCAGGATCAAAAACATTTTTTTCATCTATGTCTTCTCCAGAATTTTATTCGTTGAAATTAGCTTTGAAAAGAGCTTCCAGTGCGTCAAGAAGTTCCGCGGCATCTTCGCCTTTTGCCCGGAAGAGGAGTTCCGTCCCCTGCCCGGCCGCCAGCATCATAAGGCCCATGATGGATTTCGCGTTCACTTCCTCGTCTTCATCATCTTTGCGGCAAACCGTCAGTTCCGCCTTGTATTGCGTCGCTACCTTCACTATCAAAGCCGCAGGCCTGGCATGGACTCCCTGATAATTCAGGACTTCTAGGGTTCTCTCCAGGGTTTGGTCTTCAGTTGCCATATATCCTTAATCGGTTATTTTACGATGCGGTTGTTCTTTTCGGCCGCTTGGATCATGCTCTCTATGAGCTGGTCGTTAAAGCGCTTCGCCACGTCGAAATCCAGGGCTTTCAGCTTATAAGTCTGGGCCGCCGCCTCAATCAAAAGCGCCACATCGCGGCCAGGCTTGACCGGGATCTGCATGTGCGGCAGTTTCTGTCCCAGGATCTCCGTAGTCGAGACTTCCAGCCCGGAACGGTCGATCTGATCGCGCTCCTCCCAGTTGAAAAGCGTCACCACCAGATCGATGCTCTTTTCCATCCTGACGCCCTTGATGCCATACAAAGACATGACGTTCACGATGCCTACGCCCCTAAGCTCCATGTGATGCCCGTTCCTTTCGTTCACGGCGCCCACCAGACCGTCTTCCGCCGAGATCCTAAGCTTAACGATATCGTCGGCCACGAAAATGTGCCCCCTGGAAACAAGCGACAGGGCGCACTCCGATTTGCCGACGCCGGACTTGCCCATGATGAGGACGCCGACGCCGAAAACTTCCACCAGTTCGCCGTGGATAATGGCGCGAGGTGAAAACACCTCGTCCAGCCATTTGGAAACGCGGTTCATGAAAGGCATCGTAACGTCCGGAGTCACCATCACCGGCACGCCGTACTTGTCGGAGAGTTCCAAAAGTATGGGCGGCGGCTCGTAGCCCCTCGTCACGATAACGCAGGGAATATGCATCTGCAAAAGGCGCGTCAGGCGCTCTCTCTGCACTTCCTCAGGCTGCTTGGCGAGATAAACGACCTCCACCAAGCCCAAAACCTGGATGCGGTACTCGGCGAAGTCGTCGTAATAGCCCGTCAGCGCCATGCCGGGGCGGTTCAATTCGCTGGTCGTGATCTTTCTGGCCATGCCGCTCTTGCCGGAGACGACGGTCAGATGGTTCGTGGCGCCGAGCGCATTGAAAAACTCGCCGACCTCGATAGATTCCAATTTACTTTCACGCATATAGTTATATTTTACCAAAAATCTTGTTGCGGTAATACGCTGTGGAGGAACATATCCTCCGCTCACCATTACGCGCGCATGGCCTTGATTTGCATCCTCCATATGTTCGCTTAAGGATATGTTCCTCCACAGCTTACAAACCAACGCAAAAAAAAGCCCCAGGTTTTGGGCCTGGGGATTTTTGGTTGAGGTGATTAAGGAAGAAAAGATCAGATTTCGGAGGTGCGGATGGTCTCCTTTTCTTTGGTAGTCATTTTGCCTTTTATGGTTCTGGCCTGTTCGTTGAGCTTATCACACAAGGTATCAAGCGAGGTCCTGAGGTCGGCGCCGCTGCCGTTGGCTTTGATGAAGGTCGCGCGCCAGCTGAGTTCCACCTGGGCCTCGAGATTGTAATAGTTGCCCTCATAGCTGGCTTGGACCTTTACGTTCTTCGTCACAGAGGCCACGGAGCGGAGAGCCGCCGGGATCTTGGTCTCAATGAATTCGCGGTCGCGGGAGTTGACGGTGATGCCTTTGGTAGTAATAAGAACTTCCATGATCAATAACCTCCGTATTTGGTTAGTTGGGCGAGGATCCGACTCATGGGGAGCCTCTAAGCTAATTATAGCAAAAAGCCCGAAATTGGTATAATGAGCAAGTATGATGATCATGTTCAAACGCCTCTTCTTCCTCCGCACGGCCGTGGGCTCCCTAGCTTACGCCCTGCGGCGCTATCCCTCGCTGCTGCTTGGCGGGCTTCCCGCTTTTGTCATATTCCTTTGTTACATCGTATGCCGTGAAAAGATACTTTCCAGCGCCCCTTCCGTTTACGGCGACCTGCCGTACATGTTCATAATCGGCCTGGTAGTACTCAATTTCGTCTCTATCATCTGCGTTTCCCAGATGATGACGGTCTGGTCGAGGATAGCCGACGCGCGTTTCGACAATGTTCCCTTGGGCGTTATTGTCAGCATGAGTTTCAAGGAATTCTGGAGGATGGCTCTCCCCTTGTTCCCGGTCTGGATAATAATGTCGTCCCTGCTTTACTTCCTTCTGACATTCTTCGTTTCCGCCTACAAGCTTTTCTCCATCTCCGGACAGACGACCGCCTTTATCGGCATCGCCTGGATGCTTGTTATCATGTGGCCTCTGCTTACTGTTTTGACAGCCAAACTGCTTTTCCTGCCGACCTTCGCTCTGGAAGCTCCGAAGCCCAATTTCTTCACGGGAATCATCGCCTCCTGGAATTACGTGACCATAAACGTCCTGAAACACCACTGGCTGGCTTTCCTTATCCTGACTTTCCCGGTCATCTTGGGAGTCGTTCTGCCCTTCACGCTCATGCAGGAAAATCTTCTCTACCTCGTCAAAGGCAGGAATGCGCTAATGATTCAGGAATTAGGCGCCGCAATACTCTGGCTGATAGGTCCCTTAGGCCTGGCCGCCGCCCAGCGCCTCAACATGATACTCGTTTCCGAGTTCAACAAAGAGATCTCCCGCCTGGCCCAAAAACAAAACGGAAACACTAATGATTGATTACGGATTGAAAGGCAGGGTGGCGCTGATTACAGGAGCGAACAACCCGCAGGGGATCGGCGCGGCAACCGCGTTTGCTTTCGCGCACGAAGGAGCGAAGGTCGTCCTGGTTTACAAGAAAATTTACAGGTCGTTCGATGAGAAAAAGACCGGCAGCAACGGAGCGGACAGGTATTTCCAGGCCAATGCCGGGAATGCTGATGTCGTTGAAGGTGAGCTCCAGGAAATGGGCGCCGATTACCTCGTTCTGGAAAGCGATATTACCGACGAAGAAGCCGTGAAAAACATTTACGCCGCGGCAACGGAACGTTACGGAAGTATCGATGTTTTGGTGAACAACGCGGCGGACGGCGATATGGACGGTCTGGACACAATAGAAAAGATCACTTCCGCTATCGTTGACGACACCTTTGCGGTCAACGTCCGGGGAAGCATTCTGATGATGAGGGAATTCATAAGGCAACGCAAAGATTACGGCCGGATCATCAACATTTCCACGGACGCGGCGCAGGTTTTCGCTGGGCAGATCGCCTACGGCGCCAGCAAAGCGACCTTGGAAGCGCTGACCCGCAGCATTGCCATGGAAGTGGCAAAATACGGGATAACCGTGAACTGCGTGGCGCCCGGTCCCACTCAGACAGGCTGGATAGACGCTGACTTGGAAAAAGCGGTCGTGCCTTTGATACCCATGGGAAAACTTATCCAGCCGGAAGACATCGCCGAAACGATTTTATTCTTATCCAGCGAACAGGCGAGATTTGTCACCGGGCAAGTTATAAAGGTGTCCGGCGGGCACGCGCTCTAAAGCGTGCGGAGATATTTTCTGGCGGTAAGAAAAGCCTGCATTCCCGCGCTGGCGGCAAAAACGATCTGCCTGACGGCGCCTTTTGTTACGTCGCCGGCCGCGAAAAGCCCTGGGATGGCCGTAGAGCCGTCTTTCTCGGTGACAACGGCTCCTTTGTCGTCCAAGACGGGAAGGCCCGCAAGAGGGGCCGTCTCGGGGTCATGGCCCACGGCGGTGAAGAGCGCGCTGACTGTTAATTCTTCCGTTTCTTTTGAAGAAAGATTTTCTATGGAGAGCCCTTCCAGTTTCTTCTCGCCTTTCAGGCCTGTAATCTGGGAATTCGCTTTGGGAATGATTTTTTCTATTCCGTCCAGTTCTTTGGGAAGAGCACTGTCTTTTGTAATGAAATAAACTTTTTCGCAGATGCCGGCAAGGTAAATCGCTTCGGAAGCGGCGGTCCTGTCCCCTGCCGCCACGGCGACAGGCTTATTCTTGAAGAAGTGTCCGTCGCAGGTGGCGCAGACGGAAACGCCTTTGCCGAAATAACGGGGCTCTTCATTAAGACGGAGGCGCTTGGCCTGGGCGCCCGCGGCGTAGATGACGGTTTTGGCGGAGTAAGTGTTGATAGCGCCTGTCAAAATGAAAGTGCCGTCCGCTTCTTTTTTGATCTCGCTTATGGAATCGCTCTCAATATTTGCGCCGAGGTTTTTGGCCTGGTTCTCAAAATTCGCGACGAGCTCGGAACCGGAGACCGCTTCAGGGAAGCCGGGATAGTTGGCAACGGCGGGAGCGGTCGCGGCCGCGCTGCCGGTGAAGCCGGAAACAACAAGGAAATCTATGCCGGAGTTGGCGGCGTAGATGGCGGCGGTCAGGCCGGCAGGGCCGGCGCCCACGATTATGAGATCGTAAGTTTTGTCAGTCATCGAATTTGATATTTTCCAGCAAAAGTTTTTTCGCTTCTTTTAATGTGCAGTTCATTCTGATGCCGGCGGCGGCCTTGTGTCCCCCGCCGCCAAGTTTTCTTGCGACGGCGGAAACGTCGTAAGCGTTCTTGGCTCTTAGGTTCACCCTGACGCCTTCTTTGGTTTCCGTCAGCATTACTGCGACTTCGGTATTGATGAGGCTTCTGGCGTAGTTGACGAAAAGCTCGGTGTCGGTGTCGTTCCCAACTTTTTGCCATTCGCTCTTCAAAGACATTAATGCGATCCTGTCCTTGTCGTAGAGTTCCAGCGTTGAAAGGGCATATGATAGCGCCGAAATGTCGCCCGGCGTCAGTGAGCCGTAAACATATTTGGCTATTTCGTCCGGTTTGGCGCCAAGCTCCGTCAATTCTCCCGCCGCCTGGAAAGTGTCGGCATAAGTGTTCTGATTGACGAAGGAATTCGTGTCGGTCACGATGCCGGCGTAAAGGGCGCCTGCCATTTTCGGCGTGATCTTTATCTCCGTTTTTTGGAGCAGCTCTTTTATTAGCATTGCGCAAGCGGACTTTCCGTCGTCCCACATGGCGTAAGCGAATTCAGCGTGCTCGCCGGGATGATGGTCAATGGCGAGGATCGGACTTTTCAGCTGCGAGGGATCGTCGATATCCAGTCTCTTCAATTGCGGCGTGTCAAGGGCAACGATAAGATCGCATTCAGGAATATCGGTGTTTTCCCCGAGCTCATCGGAAAGGAAACGGTACTTCAGAGGAAGAGGCTTCCTGAGATATACACTTGCAATTTTGCCTTGCGAAAGGAGGCCTGCTTTCAAGGCGTAAAGCGAACCCAGGCAGTCGCCGTCGGGATCGGTGTGGCCGATTAGGAGAATTGCATGAGCTGCCTTGATCAGCTCAGCCGCTTTATCCACACCGATTCCAGCCATTACTCTTCTTCCTCTGGTTCGGGCGCCGGCCGATTCTTCTCAATGAGGGCGTCTATCTTCAGGGCTTCCTTCAGGTCTTCGTCGATGGCGAATTCCAGATTGGGAACGATCCTGAGATCTACTTTGTGCCCAAGAAGGAAACGTATCCTGGGCGTGTCCTCTTTCAGTTTGGCGATGGCCGCTTTTTCCGCGGCTTTGTCGCCAAGGACCGTAAGGTAGATCTTGCAGAATCTCAAGTCCCTGGAAGTATCGGCGCGCGAAACGGTCATCCAGGGCGCTTTGCGGTCGCGGTAGCGGTCCTGGATGATCTCGGACATCGCCCTTTTCAGGAGCTCGTTTATTTTCAGCGTTCTTGCGACTGCCATACTATTCCGTCAGGCCGTCCTGGACCATCTTGTAAGCGTGAAGCTTGTCGCCTTCGGCAAACTCGTTAAAGCCGTTGAGAACAATGCCGCAGTCATAGCCGGAGCGAACTTCCTTGACGTCGTCCTTGAGGTGGCGGAGCGTCTGGATGTCACCGTCGAAGACGACTTCCTTGCCGCGCATCACCCTAACTTTGTCAGTGCGGTGGATCTCGCCACTGACGACGTGCGAACCTGCGACTACGCCGCTAGGCAGCTTGAAGAGCATCCTGACTTCGGCAATGCCGGTCTCTTCCTCGTGGAAGGTGGGCTCCAGAAGACCCATAAGGGCTTTCTGGATCTGCTCCGTAGCATGGTAGATGACGTCGTACTGCCTGATCTCGACACCTTTGGATTTCGCCACAGCGCGGGATGATTCCGGAACGGAAGTCTTGAAGGCGATGATGACGCCGTTGCTGGCGGAGGCGAGCATGACGTCGTTTTCGGTGACGTCGCCGACGCCGCTGTGCAAAACCGTGACTTTCGCTTCGTCAGTCGTAAGTTTTTCAAGCGCGGAGCGCACGGCTTCCGTCGTGCCTCTGGTGTCGCCCTTGACGATAAGCGCGAGCTCCTTGGCGGAGTCGCTGTTCTTCATGTTCTGGTAGAAGGATTCCAGCGTCGCCCTGGCCGCGTCGGCATGGCGTTTGAGGCGTTCTTCCTCGGCGCGTTTTTCCGTCAATTCTTTGGCGAGTTTCTCGCTGGCGGCCACTCTGAATTTGGCGCCGGGCTGGGGAACTTCCGTGAAGCCCAAGATCTGGACGGGCTGGCTCGGGCCGGCTTCTTTCAAGTCTTCGCCCTTGTAGTTCGTCATGGCTCTGGCCTTGGCGTAGCAGGTTCCGCAGACGATAGGATCGCCGACTTTCAGTTTGCCTTTCTGAACGAGCAGAGTGACGCTCGTGCCGCGGCCGGGGTTCAGTTCCGCTTCAAGGACGACGCCTTCCGCGGGACCTTCGGCTCTGGCTTTCAGCTGCATGACTTCAGCCTGCAGGGCGATGGCTTCTAATAGCTGATCCAAGCCCTGCTTGGTATGCGCGGAAACTCTCACGCACTGCGTCTGTCCGCCCCATTCCTCAACGAGGATGTTGTTTTCGGAAAGCTGCCTGATGACGCGTTCGGGGTCGGCGCCGGGCAGATCCATTTTGTTTATTGCAACGATGATCTCGACCTTGGCTGCGCGGGCGTGGTTGATGGCTTCCAGAGTCTGCGGCATAATGCCGTCGTCAGCCGCCACCACGAGGATCGCGATGTCGGTCGCGTTGGCGCCGCGGGCGCGCATGGTCGTGAAGGCTTCGTGCCCCGGAGTGTCGATAATGGTGATGTGGCCCTGACTTGTGTCGACTTCGTAGGCGCCGATGTGCTGAGTGATGCCGCCGGATTCGCCCTGGGCGACTTTGCTCTGACGGATGGCGTCGATAAGCGAAGTTTTGCCGTGGTCAACGTGGCCCATGAAGACGACGACGGGAGCCCTGGGAGCCTCTTCCGCGGTGAATTCTTCCTCATGGCCTTCTTCACTGAAGGTCTCTTCCTCAAGATTCTCTTCCTTGCTCTTGACCTGAACGTTGACGTTGAGTTCGGCGGCGGCTAAAACGACATGATCCTCGTCGAGGGCGCTGTTGATGTTCAGCATCTCGCCCATCTTGAAGAAGACTTTGATGATGTCGCCGACTTTGACGCCGATCTCCTGGGAGAAGTCCCTGACGCTGATTGGCACGGAAACTTTGATGTCGCCTTTAACGATGTCGGCCTTGGTCGGCTGAGCCTGGACCTGCGGCTTCTTGGCTTTGCGGCGTATCCTGTATTCGCCTTCTTCTCCGGCTCTCTCGTCAGCGTTTCTCTGACGCAGGGAAGCCTGGGAGGAGATGCGGGGTCTGTTCATCATCTCTTCCCTGGAGGCGGAAGACTTGTAATCTTTCTCTTTATCCTTGTCCTTCTTGCCGCGGCGATTGTCGCCTTTACGGTTGGCGTCCGGCATAGGCCCGGCAGGCTGGGCGGGAGCGCCGGATTTTCCGCCGGCAGCAGGGCGCTGGCCCTTGTCGGAGCTCTCGCTCTTCTTGGCGTTTTTCTTCTTGCCAATTTCGGGCGGGCGCCAGCCTTTCAGGCGGTCAAGCGGAACAGTCTCGGTGACGCGGGGAAGATCCTCTTTCTGCTGGGCCACGAAAGATTCCACGGAAACGGTGGAGACCGGCTTCACAGCGTCTCTCACAAGACGGGCCGTTTCTTCTTCCTTGGACTTCTTAACAGCTTTGGGAGCTTCTTCCTTAGGCTCAACGGGAGCTTTCTTCTCTTCAGCTTTCGTTTCCTCGGGCTTGGGAGCTTCTTCTTCCTTTGCCTCAGGCTTGGCTTCAACAGGAGTCTCTTCCTTTTCCGGCGCTTTTTCGGGCTCGGCGATCTGCTCTTGAACAGCCGGCTTTTCTTCGGCTGCAGGCTCGGCGGCAACGGTCAAAGGCTCGCTAGGCTCTTCCGGTTTCTCGGGCTCTTCCTGAGTTTCGGCTGCAGCGGAGGGCTTCTTGAAGCTGAACTTCTTGATTACGATCTTAACTTTCTTGACGCGCGGATCGGCGGAAGTTTCGGCGTTGATGACGGAGGAGGCATCGGAATCTTCGGAGTTCTTGGCCTCGAGCCTTGCTTTTTCCTCTTCCTCCTTTCTGCGCGCTTCCTCTTTCTCTTTCTCTTGCTCCTGCTGCTTTTTCAGTTTGGCAGTGATCGTGACAGGCGCTTTCTTAGGAGCCGGAGCTTCCTTCGGTTCCTCCGCCTTTTTGGCAGCGGCAGTCTTGGAGGCTGGTTTTTTAGCAGCCGGCTTTTCCGCTTTCTTCGGTTCGGCTTCTTCCGCTTTCTTGGCCGCTGCTTTTTTTACCGGAGCTTTCTTGGCAGGAGTTTTCTCTTCAGCCTTTGGCTCTTCTTTCTTCTTGGGAGCGGCTTTCGGTTTAGGAGCTTCCTCCTTCGCCTGCTCTTCCTTTTCGGCGGTCTTGTTCACCGCCATGGCAGCTCTGTTTTTCTCACGGTTTTCAAAAGCTTCCTGGATGGCGGCGAAAAGCGGCCGGTACAGTTTGTCCGGAAAGACATCGGCCGGCTTGAAGGTACCCAAGCCGTTCTTCTTGAGATAATCTCTTATTTTTTCAGAAAGGTATCGGCGGTCGGTCTCCGTTTTACAGCGGAATTCCTCCCTCATACCCTTTATCATTTCATCATAATTCATATATTATTCTTCTTCCTCTCCATCCTCATCCGCGGCCTGAAGCTCAGCCGCTTTGGTCTGGCTGATGACGTTAAAGGGGTGTCCAATAAGTTTGGAGATCATGCGGACGTTCTGCCCGGAGCGGCCGATCGTCGCTTCAAGCTGATCGTCGGGAACGACCGCGACTACCATCGCGTCGTCGCCTTCGCCGCAGTAGTATTCCAGGATCTCGGTGGGCTCGACGGCGTTCTTCAGAAGCGTCTCAAGGTCGTCGCTCCATCTGACGATGTCAACTTTCTCGCCGTTTATTTCCTGAACGATGGATTTGACTCTCGCTCCGCGGACGCCGACGCAGGCGCCGACGCAGTCAACTTTCGGGTCATGGGAGAGGACGGCGATCTTGCTTCTAAGCCCGGCGATCCTGGCCACCGCCTTGATCTCGACGATGCCGTCGTAGATCTCTGGGACTTCTATTTCAAAAAGGCGGCGGACCAAGGCCGGGACCGCGCGGGAAAGAACGACTCTCGGGCTTCTGCTTTCCTCGGAATCCTTGACGTCGGAGACTACCGCGCGGATCCTGTCGCCCACTTTGTAGTGTTCCCTGCTGACCTGCTCGCGGCGCGGAAGTATCGCTTCCGTGCGATCCAATTCGACGATATAGGAGCCGCGCTCCATCCTGGAAACGGTGCCGGAGACGAGGTCGCCGATCTTGTCGCTGTATTCTTTCAGGATCATGTCACGCTTGGCTTCCCTGATCCTCTGGAAGGTTATCTGCTTGATGGTCTGGACGTCGATGCGGCCGAAGACCTGCTCGTATTCGTATTCGATGGGGCCCACTTCCATTCCGGGCTCAAGGTCAACGTCCTTGAGATCCGGGCAGCGTTTCTTTGCCTCGTCAACCGTAAGATGATGGCCGATCTCTGGATCCTCGACAATGTCGCCGTCCTCATTGCGCAAACTTTCCTCATAGTCATCGGGAACGATGACAAACGTGCTCGACATGTTGATCGAGCCGTCCTCGGCGTCGATGGAAACGGTTATGGGAGGAAGATCGTCCTTCTTCTTAGCCACCGCCTCGATGCTCTTTTCCAGAATCGTTGCGATCGTGCCTTTGTCCAGGCCGTGTTCTTTTTCAAGGTAGTCGATTAAGGTCGTGATCTCGCTTTTCATTTTTAGGTCCTCGCTTATAAGTTTCTATTTCCTTAAAGAAACAAAAAAAGCGGATGACACCACCCGCTTCTTTATCCTTAAAGAAGTTTCAATTCTCAGATATGCTACCAAAAAGGCCTTTTAAAGTCAATGAGAAGCGTTCAAACGGTCAAAACAAGCAGCGCGGCGGTCGTAAAAGAAGCGAGGACCGCGGCCAGAAGAGCCCTCAAAAGCAGCTTGGAAAAAGCGGCCGATCTTTCGTCATCAAGCAGAGGGGATATAAGGCCGAAAAGGATGGAAAGCGTTCCGAAATTCGCAAAGCCGCAGCAGGCGAAAGTCGCGATCCTTATAGTTTTCGGAGAAAGCAAACCCGCGATCTTAAGAAGTTCCTGATAAGCGACGATCTCGTTTAAAACAACTTTGCAGCCCAGGACGTAGCCGACATTAGAGCACTCTGCAGCAGGAACGCCCATAAGGAAAGCGAAAGGCCAGCCGATGTAGCCGAAGATTCCCTGAAGAGAAAGATTGGGAAACTTTGGCAAGAAGATCCTGGGAGCGCCCAGAAGCTTGTTTATGAAATAAATGGCTGCGGAGATCGCGATAAGCATAGCGATGACCCTCACGGCCAATTTGAGGCCCATCAAGGCCCCTTTCGCAAAAGAGTCGGCAATTCCCCTGCCGGCCAAGAGATCGGCCTTGATTTCGCCTTCCTCGCGGTTTTCCTCCTCGTCCGGGCAGAGCAATGCGGCATAGATCACTGCGGAAGGCGCCGACATGAAACTGGCGAGAACAAGGTCACCCGAGGAAATGCCCATGCTTGAAAGCAGAGGCATCAGGGCGAAAGAGATGGTGGCAAGCGAAGAGACCAAAAGGATCATGAGCGTTCGCCTGCTCATTTTTGGGATGTAAGGAGTCAGGATGCTTACTGTGACACCGACGCCGAAAAAGATGGAGCAGGCTGAAGCGAAAGCCGCCGCGCCCTCGATCCCGAAGAGTTTTTTGAAGAGTTTGGCGATCCAGGATATGACTTTCTGCGGTATTCCGAGATAATACAGAACGCCCATGAAAGCCGAGATCATTATGATCGTGCAAAGGCAGTTCAGGGCAAAGTACATCCTGATGTCAACGCTGCCGAAAACGCTCCGACCGCCGGCCGCCGCGGATTCCCCAAGAAGCTTGAAGAACTTGCTCAGAAAGGAATAGGCCGCGCTGTCAGGCCTTAAGAGAAAAAGGAAGGCGGCCTGTAGAAGCAGACCGCCCGCCACTATTCTCCACGGCCACTTTTTGAAAGCGCATTTGCCTCTCAACAGAGTGGCCAGGAGAATAAAGCATGTAACGCCTAAAAAGCCCATGTCATCTGGTCAAAAGATAGGCCAGCATGTTGATGAACATCTTGTGGGCGTTGTCGATGTGCGGAAGGCTGTCGGCGTTGACGCAGACGTTCTTGTTCCAACGGGCAAGGTGACCTTCATAGCACCAGCCCTTGAACTCGGAGGAGTATCCCCTCTTCACTTTTGTCCAGTTGTCAATGACCACAGGCCACATTAGTTCGCCGTAGTCGTTAAGGTTGTAGATGACCGCGATACGGTCGTCAACCTCGACCACTTCCAAAGGCTCCTTCCAATAGTTCATGCCTTCCGGCACTTCCTTGAAGATCGTGAAAGCCTCGTAAATTGGGTGTTTCATATCGATCTGGTGCAGCGGGAAATTGGGCATGACACGGTTCATTTCCCTGCGGAAAGCCATGTCGAAACGGGACCTTCTGCCGGGCAGGGCGCTGTTGGCGATGATGGCGCCGCCCTGCATGATGTAGGCTCTCAGGTTCTCGACTTCCGCCTCCGTCAGGATGAAATCGTCGTGGCCGGTGAAGTAAACGAAGGGGCTCTCGTGGATCTCCTTGGAGTCTGCTCTCACGACCGTGACGGTATCCTGGTTCACGCGGATGTTGGTCCTTTTCCTAATTTCGCCTATGAGGTTCGGGATCGTGCCGTGCGCCGGGTCGATCTTCTTGTCGTTCTTGACGAGCTCGCAATACCAGTCGCCGCCCTCGTACTCCACCACGACGAATTTTTCAATGACCGCCTCGACTGTGCTGCCATGTCCGGCCACGCCGTATTTCTTGCGGTAGTCGGAATTCATTTTCTGCCTGACGCCGCGTCCGACTTCCTTGGCCGTGTCGAACTCGATCTTGGTCTTCTTCATGATGACCTGGGTCTTCGGCAGAAGCTTGGAAGTGATGTCTTTTTTCACCATCATGCGGTCGTTGATGTCCGGCATGTTTTCCGTCCTGGGGGGCGGAGGCGCCATAGTCACCGGGATGTCCTTGGGCTGGACGACCGGCTTCGGCGGTTCTATCTGGCGTTCTTCCTGTTTCTTGAAGAAGGTCTTGATCGTCTCTTTCGCCGTGTCGGACTGCGAGACGATGATGAAGGCGAAAGCTACGAACATGATCGCGTGCAATACGATCGTGATCGTGGCTGATTCCGCATGCTGCAGCGCCAGATAGTTCTTCTTCAGAAACTCTTTAAAGCTAAATTTCATAATCAGTCAATATAGATGCTGGGATCCGAAGGGAAGGTTATCTGATCGATACCCGCGTAGGCGCAGGCGTTCAAAACCGCCACGATCCTCTGGTGCTGGGTATCTCTCTGACCGCGTATGACCACCGACTGATTCGGGTAAGCCTGCTTCAATTCGTAGAGAATATTTTTGAGTTCAGGCATGTCAACGCTGTCCGGGCTGTCTACGTATTGGCCGTTCCAATACACTTCTCCGTTGTCGTAGATGTCTATGACGACTTCCTCGGCGAGATCCACAGCCTGGGCCTCCGTCGCCTGCTGGTCGACGGGAATGGCGACTTTGAGCTGGGATTCCTCCTGCTGGATGTTGGTAGCCACCAAAAAGAAGATGAGAAGCTGGAAGACCACGTCGGACATGGAGGAAATATCCATGTCGCGGACGTCATTGTCTGGTTCGCTCTTGAATTTCATATTTCCTCTTTAGTTGTTGTCACCTGGATCTTCTTGATAGACTGCAAACGAGACGTTCCAGAGCCCCGCCTCCGCGCAGGCCGCCATCAGGCGCATGGTGCGCCCGAAAAGCGACTTCTTGTCGCCTCTTATGATAACGCGGCGTTCGCGGGAGGGATCGGCGTCGATCTCGTTTTGCAGCGCCTTGGTCAGCTGCTCCATCGAAAAGACTTCGCCGCCGACCTTGATGTTGCCTTTGCCCGTCACGTTGAGCGTGATCTCATCGACGCCCTCCGTCTGGACGACGCTCGCGGAGTCGGCTATCGGCAGCGTCACTTCCGTTTCGACTTCCATGTTCTTGTACTGCGAAGAAACGATGAAGAAGATCAAAAGCAGAAAGACGATGTCGATAAGACTCGTGGTCTGCATCGGCACATCTTCTATGTTGAATTTTCTAAATTTCATAAGAACCGTTCTTTCCCGGTTTAAAATTCAAAAAAAGTTTAGAACTGCTCGATAAGTTCGCCGATCTCGTCTTCCACTGCCACCATCGTCTCAGTGATGCGGTTGCGGAAGAAGAAGAAGGCCGCCAGGGCGGGAATGGCGACGACCAGGCCGCCGGCGGTCGTGATCAGAGCTTCGGAAATGTTGTTGGCCAGAGCGGAAGCTTTGCCAACGCCGGAAGCGCCGATATTAGAGAACGCTTTGATCATACCGGAGACCGTGCCCAGAAGACCAAGCATCGGGGAGATCGTAGCGACGGTGTTGAGGTAAGCAACTCTTGCCCTGAGGTCGTTGGCAAGACGTCCGCCGTATTCCACGACAGCTTCCTGCATGCCGATCGGGCCTTTGCCCTTCTTCTCAGCGGTAATGGCGTGTCCAACGACGACCGTCAGCGCGCAGGGATGCTCCTGGCAGTACTTGTCGCATTCCTCGACTTTGTCTTTCTTGAAGTTTTCCCTGAGATATTTGACCGTTTCGTCCGGCATGAGTTTCTTCTTGCGGATGACCAGAATGGCGTCAATGATCAGATAGACCATGTAGAAAGAGAGCAGCACGATGGGGTACATGAAAGCGCCGCCCTTGACGAAGATGAGGTCGATAAGGTTCACGCTCTGCGCGGCGGCTTCTTCAGCGCCCTCGGCGGTTTCCGCCACTTCGTCAGCAAACGCGACTAAGGGGCCTAAAAAAACGGTCAGCCAGGCGGCCAACTGCAAAAGACTGAAATTCTTCTTGGACATGGGATCTCTCCTTTTTTATGAAGGTTTATTGATTATTTATTTTCTTTCTTTTTGAGTTCTTCTATTTTTTTCTGGGCCTCTTTCTTGTAGGGGCCTTCCTTGTCTTCGGCGATCTGCTGGAAATAGAAAAGGGCATTCTTCGTTTCGCCCAGGGCTTCGTAAGCTTCGCCGCAACCCCACAGAGCTTCCAGCTCCAGGTCGGGGATGTCGCCGTAAAGGACGACCACGGATGCGAAGTTCTCCAGGGCGCCGCGGTATTCCTTGGCTTCCATCTGAAGTTTCGCCAAAGCGAGGTGCATTCTGGCATTGGCGGCTTCGGAGCCGGAACCGCTGGCAAGTATTTCGCTGTAAGTCTTGATGAGCTCTTCTTTGCTCATCTCGTCGGACCTGAGGTCGAGGTTCATGACGTCTATTTCGCCTTTGTAAGCGCCTTTCGGGAAAAACTTGGCGTATTCGTCGAAGATCTTCTTCGCCTCGTCGTCCTTCTTCTCGTTGACGGCCACCAGGCCTTTGCCGTAGAGCGCCATTTCGTTCCAACGGACCGGCATGCCCTGGAAGCGTTTACCCCAGGCAGCCGAGATGGTCTTGATCTTGGCGAAATCTTTCTTTTTCAAAGCCGTCTGGTAATCTGTGAAATCGCCGGGCTCGTTGATCTTCGTCTGCTTGAAGGAGACTTTTTCATCGTCGAAGGCGAAGCTTCCCTTGCTGGTCGAGATCTCGACCTGGCCTTTGGCGTTGCGGGAGATGGTCCCTTTGTAGCGCGTTCCGTTCGCCAGTACAAGTTCGTCGGCGTTGACCGCGAACGCGGCGAAAAGAAGGAGCATGATGACTAAATAAATTCTATTCATATGACTTTCCTTAATTATTCAGCGTCATTGGGGTAACGGGCCTTGAACTGAGATTTGGCTTCCTCAAGCTCGTTGTTCAGTCCCAGTTTCTTGTAGCAGGCGATCAAGCCCTTGTAGGCCGGGACGGCGTAGTCCGGCATCTTGCCGTAAAGGATCGTGCAGCGTTTGTAGAACTGCGCCGCTTCCTTCACGTTGCCGGAAATGAAGTTCGCTTCGGCGCGCATAAGGACCGCTTCCGCGGACTGCTTGGCGTCGGGCCTCAGGCCCAGAACTTCCTGGCATTTCTGATCGACCAGTTTCGCTTCCTTGGCTTCGAGGGCGCAGCGGGCGCGGTGCAATAGAGCGGTGATCCTGACCTGGGCGTTCGGCACCACAAAGTTGTCCAAGAGGTCGTCGTAGAGAGGCGCGCAAGTCTTGTGGTCGCCGGAAAGATAGGCGGCCTCAGCGCGCTGGAAGAGCGATTCGTCCACGTTCTCGGCGGCTTCCCTCGTAAGGGCGAGCGATTCATCGGCGGTCTGCGCGGCCTTCGCGTAAGCGCCGGCCAGATTCTCGGCGGCCGCCTTGAAAGCCAGGGCGTAGCCTTTCTGAGCGTCGTTCATTTTGAAGCTGTCGAGCTTCGCCAAAGCGGCGTCGGTCTTCTCCCTGTCCTTGGCTCTCACGGGAATGGAAAGCAAAGCGATCCTAGCGGCGTCGCTGCCCATGGTTTCAAGGTCTTTCTCCCATTCTTCGGTGGAGTACTGCTGACTGACCAAGACCTCCCCTACTCTGACCAGGGAGAGCGCGCCGTAACCGGTCTCGGGATATTTCTGGTAAGCTTCCTTGAAAGCTTCCACCGCTTCAAAATATTTGTTGCCCAAAACCTTGTCTTCGCCGACTTCATAGGCGGCTTCCGGAGCATAGCCGTGCTCGGGATATTCTTTTACGAGTCTGGCGCTGTACTCGGCGGCATCCGCGTATTTGCGGTCGCTCTTGGCGAAGTAAGCCATCCAGTAGAGCGCGTCGCCGGCTTCCGGAGACTTGGGATAATCTTTCAGGATCTTGTCAAGATTCTCTTTCATGCCGGCCATGTCGTTGGCATAGTAGGAACAGAAAGCCTTCTGCAGGATAGCGACCGGCTTGGACTTCTCAGCCGCTTCCTTATCAAGAGCCAGTACGCGGTCGAAGGTCTCTTTAGCCTTGTCGTATTTCTGTTCGGACATATAGACGCCGCCCAGAGTCATAAGGATGTCGGCCTGCAGGTCGCTGTCCGCGAATTCCGTCAGCATCTTCTCCAGGACTTCCACGCCTTCTTCCACTTTGCCCTGCTTCACGCACATGTCGGCCTGCAGATACAAAGCTTGTTCTTTCAGCCTCGGCAGCGTGACTTCCGCGCAGAGCTCCGCGGCCTTTTCGAAGTTCTTGGCTTCCGCTTCCGCCGTGGCGTAGGCTAGCTTGATCTCATGCACATACTCTTCGAGCTTGTATTCCTTGGCGAATTCCGGGAATTCCTCGATGGTCTTCTGGAGGAAGTCCAGCGCGTCCTGATAACGCTTCTGCTCGATGTAGCCTTCCGTCAAGCGGACGTAGCTCTGCGGCACCAGCGTGCTCTCGGGGAATTTTTCCGCGAACTGCTTCAAGGCCTCCTCGGCCTCTTTGTATTTCTGGTCTTTAAGGAGCGCATCTCCCAGGAGGAAATACATATTTTCGGCAACTTCGCCTTCCTTGTACTCCTCCAGGCCGGCTTTCAGATTTCTGACCGCTTCGCCGGGCTGATTGTCCTCAAGAAGCCCCTGGGCCAGAACGAGCCTCATGGGAGCGGCGACGTCGTTGCCGGGATACTTCTTGATAAACTCAAGGTAAGAATTCTCGGCGCGCTTGAAATCCTTGGCGGAAATGTCGCTCTGGACGCTCCTGAACCAAGCCTGCGTGCTGAACTCAACTTCCGGATACAAACGCATGATGCCTTCGAAACCGATCCTCGCTTCCAAAAAGTGACCGAGCTGTTCGTAAGTCTGGGCGATCTCCCACAGAATGCCGGCGTTCTGGGCTTTTTCATCCGGTTTCTTGCCGGGCGTCTTGATCCTGCGGTAAACGTTGATAGCGCCTACGTAGTTGCTGCATCCGCGGTATATCTCGCCGAGCTTGTAGAAAGTGGCGATGCGCACGTCCTTGTTGTTGTTCGTCTTCAAAATGTTGCGCATCATCTTTTCCGCTTCCTCGGGCTGGCCGTTCCTGACGAAGATCTCAGCCAGAACATAGGAGGAGGGAATGAAAAGCTCGTGGTTGGGGTTCTTGGTGAAATCCGCGATCTGCTTTTTGGCGTCGTCATAGCGGCCTTTCTTGACCAAAACTTTGGCGTACTCAAGGTAAGCGGAGTTTCTGGCCGGGCTCTTGGGGACTTCCCTTAAGAACTTCTGGACCAGCGCCAGCGCTTCGTCATACTTTCCCTGGGCGACCAATACGTGCGCCTTGGCGACCTTAGCCTCATCCACGCGCTGGATGGTGTCGGCGTATTTGCCGTAGCGCTTGGAAAGCTTGTCCAGAGTCTTGTTGGCGTCGTCGTAGCGCCCAACTTCCACATAAGCCATAGCGAGCTGATACAATACTTCCATGTTCGCCGGGTGGAAGGGATAGTTGTTCTCGGCATTCTCCAAAAGCGGGATGGCCGCCGTCAGCGCCTTGTCGGCCGTCTTCAAGGCCTTGTTGACCGCTTCCTCGGCGGCAGCCGAGGGCGCCGCCAAAGAAGGGACGCTCAGGAAAATAAGAAAAACCAGAAGGGAAAATAGTTTGCTGATCCTCATAGATATTCCTTAAGTGATTATTAAAGATATTATACCTTATTATAGGGCCGGGTGTCAAACCAAAAGCCCCCTTCAAATTGCATTCCCAATTCCTTTCTGATAGAATTTCAACTGAATCAAAAAACGGGAACGAATTATGTTGTACGCGCTTATCTGCATGGGCGGCCTGGGCCTTATTTTCGGCATAGGCTTAGCCATTGCCTCGAAAGTATTTGCGGTCAAAACTGATCCTAGAGTGGAAGCGATAATGGAAGTTTTGCCCAACGCCAACTGCGGCGGCTGCGGTTTCGCCGGCTGTTCGGCTTACGCTTCGGCGGTCGCTGAGGGCAAGGCGGAATTCGACCACTGCGCGCCCGGCGGCAAGGAAGTTGCCGCAAAGATAGCCGCCATCATGGGCCAGGAATTGGGCGATTTTGAAAAATCCATCGCCTACATCCGCTGCCAGGGCCACTCTTCCCTGCAGACCGACTACAACGGCCCGAAGACCTGCGCCCAGGCCGCCATCCCGGCCTTGGGTCCCTTTGACTGCAAATTCTCCTGCCTGAAGCTCGGCGACTGCGTTTCCGCCTGCCAGTTCGGCGCCATCTCAATAAAGCCCGGCGAAATACCCGTTATCGATCCCGAGATATGCGGCGGCTGCGGAAGCTGCGCTAGAGCCTGTCCCAAGAAAGTCATAGCTATAGGCCCGGTCTCCCGTTCCATCAAAGTGGCCTGCGCTTCCCAGGACAAGCCCGTTGTCAAGAGAAAATTCTGCCAGACCGCCTGCATCGGCTGCCAGAAGTGCGTGAAGAACTGCCCGGCCGAAGCGATATCGATGGACGGCTTGGTGGCGGTCATTGACAAGAAGAAGTGCACGATGTGCGGGACCTGCGTGGCGAACTGCCCGACCGGCGCCATCATCAACACCATGCCGACCGAGCAATCAGCCTGACGATATCGTCGCGAAAGATTCCATAGACCCCGCGCTCACGGACTACGCGCTCAAGTTCCCTACCCCGCCATCCTCCGTGAGTTCGCTAAGGGGTCTATGGAATCTTCCGCTCCGTCCTCTGAAATAAAGATTTAATTTTTGCAAAGAATTCTTTGCAAACAGGTAAAGCAATGAAAGAATTATCGCCTGTCCGCAAGACCATCGTCGGCATCCAGTTCCTCTTCGTAGCCTTCGGCGCCACGGTCACAATGCCTTTGCTTTTAGGCATAGACCCCTCCACCGCGCTTCTCACCGCGGGGGTTGGCACGCTGATCTTCCATTTTGTGACGAAAGGAAAAGTGCCAATCTACCTTGGCAGCAACTTTGCCTTCCTGATGCCGATGGCGCTGGTTTTGGAAGATTGGGGAATGCCGGGCGTAATGACGGGACTAGTAGGCGTGGCGCTCATCTATTTCCTCATTTCCGCTCTCGTCCGTTGGAAAGGGATCGCTATCCTTGACCGTCTTTTCCCGCCTGTGGTCATCGGGCCGACTATCATGCTTATAGGACTTTCGCTTTGTCCCTCGGCTATCGACATGGCCAAAAATGATTGGTTTTTGGCGATCATAGCGCTTGCGGCGGCCATAGCCGTGCTGGCCTGGGGCAAGGGGCTTCTTGGACTTTTGCCGATAGTTGTCGGCATAGCCGTCGCCTACCTGGTCGCAGCCTGCATGGGCAAAATAAATTTCTCCCCTATCGCTGACGCTCCCTGGTTCACTCTGCCGAAAAACATCACTCATCCGCAGATGCCGACATTAGCCTGGCAGCCTTTGGTCGTAATGATGCCTATTGCTTTGGTCTCCATAATTGAGCATGTCGGCGACGTCTATGTCATCAGCCAAGTGGCGGAAAAAGATTTTGTCCACGAGCCCGGACTGCACCGCACCATTTTGGGCGACGGTCTGGCCGTTCTCTTCGGCGCCTTGATCGGCGGTCCTCCTGTTACAACTTACAGCGAAGTGACTGGCGCGATACAGATAACCCGCGTGACTGATCCCGTAGTCCTGCGCATCACCGCCGTTTCCGCCATACTGCTTTCCGTCAGCGGCAAGATGAACGCCTTTTTGCGATTCATTCCCAAGGGCATCCTGGGCGGAATAATGCTCCTGCTCTTCGGCACCATCGCGTCTGTCGGCATTCAGAGCATGATCCGCCACAAGGTCGATTTTTCGCAGACGCGCAACACGATAATCGTTTCTCTGATGCTGGCTCTGGGAATTGGCAGCGCGACGTTGACGGCCGGGAAATTCACGCTGAGTTCGATTGGGCTTTGCGCTCTGATTGGCATCGCGCTGAATCTGATTTTGCCGAAAAGCCATCCTGCCGACGAGCAAAAATAACTCATTCGCAAAGTCGGCGCATACCACTTGTGATTTGTCGCTACGCAAAAGGCATGTGCCCTTGGCAAACAGGCTTCGCTAAGTTTGCTTACGGGTACATGCCTTCTTGCTTCGCTCCAAATTGAACGCAAGGAGCAAAGTGCGGCGCATACCCCCAAGCGAACTCACGGAGGACGCAAATCAAGGCAATGCACGCGTAGTCCGTGAGCGGCGGGGTATGCGCCGACTTTGCGTCCATCGCGAAGAAATTACTTCACCAAGTCCGTCAGCTCCCCTCGCTTCCGGCGCTTCGCCAAAAGCTTTTCGGTGTGGCGCGCCATTCTGCGCTCCTTCACCGTCACCGCGCGCAGGAATTTCTTGTCGCGTTTCCTGAGTTTAGTTTGAGCAACGTAACGCAAATAGAAGCGCAGCATGTCGCCTCTGGTGATCTGGCCGGTAGAAACGAAAGGCAGAGAGGAGAAATAAAGTGCGGTGATGTCTTTCAGCGACCAGCGGTTCAGAAGCTTCGCGCCTTTGCACAAACGCTGCAGGTCCAGTAGATGCAGTTGATATTCGCCGGTGAGGTCCCCTACCACATAGAAGTGGCCGAGATAAAAATCCTTGTGAGTGTAGCCTTCCGTGTGAAGACGTCTGGCGATTTGCGCGATCCTTGAAATGAGTTCCTTCTTCTGCTTGAAATCAAGCCTCAAGCCGTCGCGGAGATGATCCTCGACCGTCTTGCCGGGCGGCAGGGATTCGGTGAGCAAAAAGGAGGCCTTTTCCCTGATGCCTTTGAACTTCTCGCCGAAAACTCTGAAAGGCGTGTTCTTAATGCCTAGGGCGTCGCAGATCTCCATTGCCTTCCATTCAAGCCTGGCGTTGCTCATCCTTCTGCCGTGGCGCCAGAACTCAAGCAGCGCGTCTTTCAGCTTCATGCCGAAGTGGCGCTTCAAATAATAAGTGCTCCAGCCGGCGTGAATCTTGACGACAGTGCGGCCTTTCTTTCTGGTGACATGCTCCCTGGACTCGATCTCATAATAGTCCTTGAAGTCGGCTGGCAAAACTTCCTTCATGCTGGCGTAATGTGCGACGTTCACCACGATGTTGCCGACTTTCTGGTACTGTCCGTAGTTCTTCTTGATGCAGATCTCGTGTACCTTGCGCAGGCGCTTCCTTTCCTCTTCGGTCAAGGGGACTCGCTTGGCTCCGGGGAAATTAGAGCGACGGCAGTACATGACGTACATTCTCAAGCGCTCCCTCAAGGGCCACAGTTCCCAGAAGAGATAGCGGTTGAGAAAAGCCAGATCATAGGCCAAATAGCGCTTGAAGATCCAGGGGAAGCGCCTCAGCATTGAAAGCATGAAGTCATTCAGGCAATAAGCTTTCTCAACGTCAATGAGCGTCACTCCCCACTCAAGGTTATTTGGGTCGAAGAAAATGTGTTTGCCGAAGAGCTGAAGCTCGAATACGCCGTGGCGGTGGGCTCTGCGCAGAGTCCCGGCGAGACACTTGGAGAGAGTACGCACGGTGTGGAGGCGCTCTTCTTCGCTTAAGAACGGCGCGACGTAAGTCTGCCAATGGTCAAGAGGAATATGATTGTCAAGGTTGGCGGTCATAAGGTACCCGCACCAATAACCTTTCCACTGAGCCTCGCAGTAAGCCAGGATCTTAGGTACTTTCAGTCCCCTTCTGCTCATGCGGCACATGTTGATGTACTCGCGCCTCAACTCCTTCATGCCCTTTCCATAGGCGCGCTTCAAATAAACTTTGCCGCTGGGGCAGATCGAACGGAAGCCCGCTTCCATCTGCAGAGAATCGATCCTTCTGATGTTGCCGCGCTTTTCGTGCACGCGCATGACCATCACTTCCGGGACTTCCTGGCCGGCCTCGCGCTTCTTCTGAACTTCCTCAAAGGTCATGACGTGCGTGAAGGTCTTGTAGCCGTTCCTGATCAGGTAAGCCCTGGCGCCAGGAGAGAAATAACGGTACATGACTTCCGGCACGAAGCCCCGGCCCATCAGGTAATGGACGAAGAACTGGTTTATGGTCTGAAGGAGGAAGATGACCGCGAAGATCAGAAGCCAGATCTTGCAGAAATAAGCGATCAAGGAAGTCATCTTCTTCTGGAACTCAAGTTTCAAGGCGCCTTCGCAAAACACCAGGGGAAGATCGTTGGTGCCGTGAAATTCGGTCAGCCTCAAGGATGATTCCGCCTTCTTTTCCTTTCCGCCGTCGATCCTGATAACGGCCCAATAACCATTGGATCTCGGGATGAGATAATTTTGCAGAAGATTATTGAGGCCCAGTTCCCGCCAGCGCTTGAATTGTTCCTCTACGGTGAGCGGCGGCTTTAACGTAAAACCGTTCTGTTCAAAACGCCCCTCGCTGTTGCGGAACAATCTGCGGTCAAGACCCTGGGAAGCGGCTTCATTTCGAAGCGCGGCGGAATAAAGATCTTCGTCAGCGGCTTCCTTTAACCTTTCGTAACGTCCGGTGCAGCTTTCCGGCGCAACGGCCAGGAAATATAGGTCGCGGTACCCCGCGATTATCCCCTCTTCCTTGGCTTGATCCAAAATCTCATTCTTTTCCTGCCACCATTCCCAGGCCGCTTCTTCGGAACTGACAGCCTCCACCCAGAAGAATTCGTGCCTTGGGCGCTTCAGAGCGTTAGTAGGAGCGTTGATGAAGGGGCATTCCTCAAACTCAATGTTGCTTCCGTCAACGTAGCGGCGCTTCATGGTGCTTGAGCAGGGGGAAAGCAAAACTCTCTTCACAGCCTTGAGGTAGGCTTCCCTCGCCTCTTTTCCGAAACTCTTCAGCTGGTCGCTGAACTCTTCGTCTGTCTGGTAAACGTAGGAGCGTCCCTGGGTGAAGAATTCCTTCAGTTCGTTGGGATTCTCCGGTTTGCGCCAGTTGTGAAGCGCCGGCATCAGCTCCTGATAAGCCCTGTAATTGTCCGCCATTTTGAAATAGCGAAGCTTTTTCGCGAGATGGCGCTCGGAGCGGTTCAGCTGATTGTAGTAATAGCCGAGCAGCAGCAGGATCGTGAGTCCCGGGACGAGCCAGAAGAGATAGATGAGACGACTGCGCATAACCTACTTCCCTACGCAAAACTCCCCGAAGATTATGTCGAGTATCTCGTTCGGCGTCTTCTTGCCCGTCACTTCCCAAAGCGAGGAAAGGGCAGAGCCTATCTCATCAGCGCACAGTTCCAGATATTTTCCGGAGGCGAAGCCGGATTCGGCGGCGGAAAGGTTTTCCAGCGCGGCCTTCAAAAGCTCCGAATGCCTGGCTTTCAAAAGGATCACGCTCTCTTCGCCGCAAAGCGCTTTTTCAGCCGTCGTCTTAAGGAATTCCCTAACTTTATCAAGCCCTTCCCCGCTCACCGCGGAGGAAAGCAGTGTATCGGAAGATCCCTTGTTTTCCAAAAGATCGCTCTTGGTCGTCAAAACGAGGACCGGCTTCACAGCCTGCCATTTTTTGATCTCTTTTTCTTCAGCAGCGCTTGGCTTCTTCGTGCCGTCTATAGTCCAGATTATGGCGTCGGCTTTTTCAAGCGTTTCAATAGCGCGCTCCACTCCCAAAGCCTCGACAGTCCCTTTGGCCTTTCTAAGACCTGCAGTATCGAGGAGCGTGACGTTCAAACCCGAGACTTCCAGTTCCGCGCTTATAGTGTCGCGCGTTGTTCCAGCCACTTTCGTAACGAGCGCGCGGTCTTCCTTTATCAGCGCGTTGAACAGACTGGATTTGCCGGCGTTCGGTTTTCCCGCAATGGCGACTATCAATCCGTCCCTCAATTTGGCGGAGACTTCCGCGTTTTTCAAAAGTTCTTTTATCTCTCCGATCGCTTCCGACACAGAGCGCTTCCAAGCCGCGGCGTCATCCGCGACGTCGTCGGAAAACTCAATGGCCCCCTGGATATGCGCGAACGTACGGCTGAGCTTTTCCGAAATAGGTTCAAGCTTCGCCTTGAGGTCGCCTCTCTGCAGTCTCCAGGCGGCGCTGAGGTGTTTTTCCGAAGAAGCTCTTATGAGCTCATCGACGCCTTCGCTCTGCGTAAGGTCCATCTTCCCGTTAAGGAAAGCCCTGCGGGTGAATTCGCCCGGAGGAGCAATGATCGCGCCGGAATGCAAGGCGGACTCAAGCACCTTCTCCAAGATCACGGGATTGCCGTGACAGAAGATCTCGGCGTAGTCTTCCCCAGTATAGCTTTTGGGAGCGCGGGAAAAGAAAGCCAGACCGCTGTCTATAGGCTCGCCTAAAGAGTTTTTGATATCGCCGAATCGCAGCTTGAAATTCCCAAAGCCAGCTGTCTTTCTTCCCGAAGCGGATGAAAAGAGCTTGTCCATGACGCTTTCAGTCATAGGTCCGCTCAGGCGGAGGACGCCGATGGCGCCTCTGCCCCGGGCGGTCGCGATCGCCGCTATGGTATCAAAGGCTGCCTGCATTAAGGGAAATTAGTCTTTTTTGTACTGGAGATACGTGGTCTGGGCCATGGTCAGAAGCTGGTTCACGAACCAGTAAAGCACAAGGCCGCTAGGCATGTTGTAGAAGAGCACCGTGAAGATAACGGGCATGAAGTACATCATCTTCTGCTGGCTCGCGTCGCCCATCTTCGGGGTCAGAAGCTGCTGCGCCACCATGCCGATACCCATGGCGATAGCCAGAGGATGGATGGGCAGCCCGAAGATCGCGCCGACTTTGTCGGGCAGAGAAAGGTCCGCGATCCACAAAAAGGGCGTCTTGTGCAGTTCGATGGCGTTAGACAAAGCCTGGTACAGAGCGACGAAAATAGGCAGCTGGATGAGCATCGGCAAACATCCGCCCATCGGATTGTAGCCGTACTTGCGGTACAGAAGCATCATCTCTTCCTGCTGCTTCTTGGGATCGTCTTTGTATTTGTCCTGGATGGCCTTGATCTCGGGCTGCAGCTTCTGCATCTTCTTCATTGCCATCGTGCTCTTCGTGGTCAAAGGCCACAAAAGGATCTTTATGATGACGGTCAGGATAATGATCGAGATGCCGTAGCTGCCGACGTAGCGGTAAGTGAGTTTAAGACCGTACTGCATCAGCCAGGTCGCTATGACGGAATACCAGCCGAGGTCGATAATTTTTACGTAATTGGAACCGCAGACCATCTCTTTGTCGAGGGCGGTCAATCTTTCATACTGCTTCGGTCCGGTGTACAAGGTCCCCTGCCACTGGAAAGTTTCCCCGGGCTTTAGTTCAGGAACTTGGTAAGTCAATATTGCGGAAAGCCAGCCGGCTTTCTTGTCGCTGCGGAAGCCCGTCTCAAGCTTGGAGGCCTGATGCTTGGAACTGAGGGCGTGCACGAAATAGCGGTTCCCTATGGAAGCCCAAACGATGTTTCCCTCCAGGCTCTTGCTGTCTTTGCCAGGGTTGAAGCGCTTGATCTTCTCTTTCCCGTCCTCGTTGAGATAGCTGACGGTAAGGCTCCTGACGGGCGGGCGCTCCTTGACTTCGTTGAGCTTGTCGATAGTCCCCAGCCAGAGTTTCAGTTCCCTGGCAGGGATGACGCTTTCAGTAGTGTTGCGCAGCGTCAGGGAGACTTCGCTAAGATAATTGCTGACTGAGAGCGTGTAATTTTTTGTGACTTCCACTCCGCTGTCCCAGGAACCGGAAAAAGCGACGGAATTTTCAAAAGCGGCGTCGGTCGGCGCAAAGGAAAGCGCTCCTCCCGAAAGCTCGCCGTAACTGTAGATCCTCAAAGGCAGTTCATACTCAGCGGACTCTTTGCTTAAGGTGTCATAAGTTTCCTTAATGACTTTGTCACTGGTTGGGAAAAGCTCGACTCCGCTTATGTCGCCAAGCTGTCCGTCAAAGCTGATCTTCGTCAAACTGTTGGAAACGACGGAAACAGCGCCGCCTGAATAGACGCCTTCGGCCGGCAGAGCGGAAAATGACCCCGTGCTGGACGCAACGGTTGCCTGCGTCGTCTGAGTTTTCACCGTCTCAACTTTCGCCGCTTCCTTTTTCTTCATCTGTGTGAAGAAGAGCAAAAAGACCAGCGCCAGCAAGGCCATGCCTATCAGTTTATCTTTATCCATAAAAACAAGTCTCGATAATTATTTAGGGTACGGGGTCGTAACCGCCGGGATTGAAGGGATTGCAGCGCAGTATGCGCCACACGGCCAAAGCTGTTCCCTTCCAAAATCCGTGCTTTCCCAAAGCTTCCAGGGCGTACTGCGAGCAGGTCGGAGTAAAACGGCAGCAGCGCGGCAAAAGGGGCGATATGCAGGCTCGATAGAATCTAACCAAAGCCATCATAAGCCTTGCTCCCAAAGAGGGAGGAGGAACCTCCTCTGCTTTGGAAACGATCCCCGCCTTCTCGCACACTTTCCGCCATTCCTTGACAAGCTCTTCCCAGGGCAAAAACAGCATTTCCTTTTTTGCCACCACTACTCCCCTGAAGGGAGCGTAGCTTCCCTGGGCAAGCCTGACGACTTCCCT
Source organism: bacterium (assembly GCA_017616555.1). Classification (GTDB taxonomy): domain Bacteria; phylum Auribacterota; class UBA3054; order UBA3054; family UBA3054; genus UBA3054. Next base: position 120,530 of record JAFZXZ010000022.1, read on the forward strand.
CAGCCTTCTTTTGACGCGGTTGCGCATAAAAGCTTTCGGGTAATCTTTCTTGCGAGCCACGACGGCAATTCTCCAGGAATCGCATCCTTCCGTTTCGTAGGCCAAATACAAATGTCTGGCCCTCACGATCTTCCCAGTTTTAAAGATCCGCTCAAAGGTCTTCTGTCCTTTGAGTTTCCTTTCCTTAGGAAAAGAAAACGACGGTTTTGTTACCGTCGTTTCGTACTTTTTTCCGCTTTTCAAGCCTTTAGGCGGACAGACGGACGCGGCCGTGGGCTCTGCGTCTGGCAATTACAGCGCGGCCTCCGCGGGTGCTCATGCGCGCGCGAAAACCATGGGTCCTTTTGTGACGCAGCGTATGGGGCTGGAACGTTCTTTTCATTTTTATCCTCCTGTTTGATTAATTCACATTTAGATTAGTATGAAGATTATACTAAAAGAGGTTTTCAAATGCAAACCGCCCCCCAATAAAAAAAGAGCCCAGGCAGCGCCAGGGCTCTTTTCATTCAGCCAATGCAGCTTAGCGGTTTAGCTCCTCTTGCGAAAGAAAGCTAAGCCAGCCAGCGCCAGAAGGCCTAAGAAGGCCGGTTCCGGAGCGGCGTATTCAACTTTGATGTAATTGATCAAAGCATAGCGGCCGTCGAAGCCAGACCAGCCCTGGACCTGAACGCCCGCGGAATCCGGGGCGCCGGGCATAGTGGTGTCAAAATATCCGCACCATCTTAAGCCCTGCCTCTTGGTAACGTCTTTGGCGTTGTTCAGGACAGCGCTTTCAAGATAGGCGCCGCCTTCCCCGTCATAAGCGACCGTCACCATGAAGTTGATCCAGTCGTTGTAGGGGCCGTTCTCCATGCCGTCGTAGCGGGGAGTCTGATCATTGCTGCCCCAGGTGGCGAACCAGCGGTTGGCGGAGTGGAAGCCGTAGGAGGCGACGGGCGAGTCTTCTTTAAAGAAGATGTTCCAGCAGCCGTTGTCGGGGCAATAGAAGCGGGTCGTGAGACGCAGTTTTCCGCCCTCGACAGGCACGCAGGAATCCGGCAGCATCACTTTGACGCCGTCTCTGGGATATCCCGAGGGAGTATTCAGCCACACTTTGGCGTATTGGCCGTAGGCAGGGTAATTTTCTAAGTCCTCTTCGATAAGATCAGAATACGCGGCATCGTTGCCGATCCTCTGATATTCGGCGTTCTGCGCGGTCAGGGACTCGCCCAAGGTATAGCTCTGGAAGTCATCCTCGAAGACCGTCACCCAAGGGGTATTTTCCTTGACATAGGTGACGGTGAGGTCATCCAGGAAATAACCGTTTCTAGTGGTGTTGTAGCCGTTGCCGACAGCGGTGAATTCCACATAGGCCGGACGTTCGGTGCCGAATTCATAGAGCTGGCAGACCTTGTCGCCGGTAAACTCGAAGCCGGCGTTGTCGGTAATATTGTAGTTAAGGAGCGTGCCGGTGTGGCAGTCCACGACCAGCGTGAAGTCGCACCAAGTGTTCCAGAGAACAGAGTCATCCGGATTGTACTTAATCTTGTCGGCGCTGGCAGAGGGCCAGCGGGGATCACCGTAGTTCGCGGCACCATTGTTGACGCCTTCCCTGCGGTTGTCAGTGTAGCAGTAGGTCTGGTAGTCGGATGAACGGAAGCAGAAACGCATCATGGGCTTGTCGGCGGCCGTGGCCAGTCTCAATTCACCATAGCCTGTGCCGCCGCTCGGAACGTTGACTTTGCCGATGATTATGATGACGCCGTCCACGCCGTTTTCATAATCGAAGGAGCCCCAGTTCAGGGGAACTCTGACGCCGCGGTCCTTGCCGGGGCTCGAAATGCCAGCAGGACTTTCGAACTTGCAGACGTGCAGCACCTGCGAACCGTCCTTGTCAATGATCTCGACTTCGCCGGCAGCCGGGGCTTCAGTGGTCGTGCCAACAGTGGACCGCATGAGTTCGGTGTTGCCCTGGCCGAGCCAGTCGCCGGTGTTGTAGCTTTCAAAGTCGTCCTGGAAAAGGACCTGCGTCGAAGCGAAAGCAGCGCCCGTCAAAATAAGCGCCAAAAAGAAAAGTTGTTTCTTCATGTTGTTAGTTGTAAGGTTGGGAGGTTTAAAGATTGAATTTCAATGGTGGCAATATTTTAGCAAAACCTTCTTCAAAAATAAAAACATAAAAAAACAAGCCCCCGCAGGGAGGCTTGTCTTTTAGTTAACATTCAAAAATTACGCAGCTTAACGTTTCCTTAAGAACGCCAATCCAAAAAGCGCCAGAAGGCCCAGGAAGGCCGGTTCCGGGACCTGCACTTCGTACTTCACATTCTTCAAAAGAAGGAAGCGGGGCTCTTCCGTCTCCTGAGGCAAGGCCTCAAGCTGAATGCCGGCATAGTTGGGATAATCTATGGTCACATCGGGATAGTACTTGTCGAAGCCCATGCCGTGATCGTAGTAGTCAACCGTCAGCATATGCGAGGCCGTGCCGTAGAGGTGCGTCTTCCCTTCTTCGTCGTTGAAAAGCTGGATGACATACTTCTTCCAACTGTTGTGGTCCTCCAGAGTCATGCAGTCGTACTTTCTGCCGTTTACGTAGAGGTAGTAGCGGTTGGAGTACCTCTCGTCGCTCTTGCTGCGGCCAAAATACACGGTCTGCCTGTCGTCTTCGTTGAAAACCGAGAAACCCATACCGCCGGATTTTTGATAGACCTGAGCGGTCATCCTTAGTTTGGCGCCTGGATAGTCGAACATGTCTCTCGGCACAGAAAGCGCTATTCCCGCCTTGGGCGTTGCTTCCGTGTCGTTGTTGATAGCTACGTAAACAGCGTTGCTCTCGAAGTTGACGCCTTCGTAATGATCGATGATAGTCGCCTCCAGATTGGGGGCGTTGTCCCCCGTTTGGATGAATTCCGGATTGACGTTGAAAAGCGACTGCCCGGGCTGATACTCCGAGAAATCATCCTCGAAGAACGTCTCCCAATACTCCTCTTCCTCGTCCACAACGTAGGAGACTTTCAGGTTTGAGAAATAGGAGGCCTCCCTGGCTTCGTTGTTTTTCGCCCAGGAAGTGAAGCAGATATAGGTGGGTCTGTAGCCCTGGTAGGTCAGGGCGTTGCAGCGTCCTGTGTAGATGTCAAAGTAGCTCTGATCATCGGACCAGACTGTGAAATAGGCCAGGTCACAGATGGAAAGGTCCAGGCACAGCTCAAAGTTGTACCAATTGCCGTCTGTGGGTATGCCGTTAAATTTTGCCAGGTTCCAGCCAAGGTCGTTGCTGGAGACGTAGAAGCGCTCGTCGCCCTTGTTAACTGCATCAGATACCACTTCATTAAGATTGTAGCCGTAATGGGCGAGATAAGCTCTCTCTTTACTGAGATCTCCCCCGTTCAGACCGAATCTGGCCATACAGGCGCCGTTGACGTTGGCGATCCTCAGTTCAGTATAAGCCGCCGCTTTGACGCGGCCCTCGATCTTCAGGAAGCCTTTGGAGGCATCGTATTCCGTCTCGCCCCAGGTTAGTTTCGTCCTGACGCCACGGCAGCCCTTGCTGTCCTCGCCGATAGACTTGCGGCAAACTTTCAGAAGTTTGTTTCCACTCTCCGCATCCTCCACGATCGCGAGCTCGTCGCCGAAAGGCTCGTCGCCTGTAGAGGGCGCGCAGTTAGCGGTCATCTTGTCGATCACATAACCGCTGAAGGGATCTTCCAGACCGCAAAGCAAGTTGTCCGTCTCGAATTCATTGAAAAGTCCTTCCCACAGGACCGTCGTTTCCGCGGAAGCTAAAAACGCTGAAAAGCAGAAGACAAAAAGCAATAACAGAAGATTCTTTTTCATAAGTGTTCCTTAAAAAACGGGACGCCAGTATTTGACGTCCCGTTTATTAATAACCAGATCAGGCTTTCAGCCTTATCTCATCTTGCGAACGAAAGCAAGGCCAAGAAGCAGAGCCAGAGCGATGAAGCCCGGTTCCGGAGCCTGGTATTCGATCTTCAGATAGTTCAAAAGAGCGTAGCGGCCGGGTTCAGTCTGTTCCGCATCGCTGCCCCAGGCCTGGACCTGAATGCCGGTATAAGCTAGATCGTCATCGATCTTGACATCGGGGAAAACCTTGCTGAAATTGAAGGCTTCGTTCTGGTGGTCCAGAGTAGCCTTGTAGGAGCCGGCATACTCCACGTAAGGAGTGCCTTCCTCGTCATTGGCGATAACCATGACGGTGTTGACCCACATGTTGTACAGCCAGGTGGGAGTTGCGGCCTGGTACTGGGTGCCGTTGACGTCCATAACGGAGCAGTAAGCGGCATAGTAGCCGAAGCTGGCCTTAACGTCGGCGGAGGCATTGTACACAGCAGCGCCCCAAATGCCGTTGTCCGGACGATAAACTCTGCTGGTGATGCGGATCTTGGCGTTCGGTTTGCCGGTGAATTCAGCGGGCAGCGGGACGCCGGCGCCGGTTCTGGGATAACCGCCGTTTTCATTATGCAAGGTTATGTAAGCGCACTTGCCGAAAGGCAGGCTCTTATCTCTGAAGGTATCAACAACAGTGGCTTCCACATTCGGGGTCACATTGACTTCGCCAACAGGGATGTAGCCGTTGTCGAAGAGCGATTCGCCGGCAGCGTAAGACTGCATATCATCCTCGAAGGTCGTGACCCAGTTGCCGTCTTCCTCGACGTAAGAAACGCAAATGTTGTCCCAGTAGCCGCCGGCGCGGCCGGAGCCGTAACCGTTGCCAGTGGCGGTGAAAGAGATGAAGGTCGGAACGTAGCCGCCGTAGCGAAGCGGGTTGGCCGTACGAGTCTCTTCGTAAGTGTCGGTGTTATCGTCAGTCCAGTACTTGAACGTCACAAGACCTTTGGCAGCGCCGCAAACGATCTCGAAGTTGTACCAAGTGTTGAGAGACTGGCTCTTCCTGGGACGCAGACGAACGCCGCAGCCGTAGTCGTTGGGGTACTTCCAATCATCGCTGTCCTGGTTGACGCCGCATTTCGGCTTTTCCTGATCGTAGTGGTTAAGATAACCGTTGCCGAAGTCGGAAGCCTTCGGGCAGTAGGTGAACATCGTGGCGGAGTTGACGTTGCCGAGACGGATCTCCTCATAACCGGTGTCGACGGTGTAAACGCGGCCGGTGATCTTGATGCAGCCAAGCAAGGGGTTGTAAGTGGTGTCGCCCCAGTTAAGCTTGATATTGCAGCCTTTGTCGCCGTTGCCAGCTTCGGTCCTCTTGACCTTCAAAACTTTGCTGTCGTCAAGAGTGGTGATGATAACGTCGCCGGCTTCCGGAGCGGTGCCGTTGCACTTATCGCCGTTGTTCATCACTTTGACTTCGTTGCCGTAAGCGTCAACCTGGCCGATGATCTCACCTTCAGCGAAGGATTCGAAATCGCTTTCCCAAAGAACGGTCTCAAAAGAGAAAGCGAAACTGGCGGCATAAAGCACCGCCGCAATTAAGAGAAGTTTCTTCATGAACACACCTCTATTGGTTAAAAATATTATTCGCAGTATTATATGAAATCAGGCCGCCAATTTCAACTTCTTAAAACAATTCCGGCGTTTGCCAGCGCATCTTATTGTTTCGAAATTATTTAATTTCCGATATTTTCAGCGGCAAAAGCCGTCAAAAATGCCTTTCGAGCCCTTTCCCTGTTTCATTTTGAAATTACTTTATGCTACAATAATGGATAGTGTGTTCGAAAATCTTCCTTTGCTAACCATTTAACCAACCGATAAACCCATGAAGAAATTATTCCTGCTTTCCCTTTTTGTCGCTCCGGCTATGCTTTTCGCCGCTGTGACGCAGACCGTAATCTTTGAGAACAATTTCGACAGTTACGTTCCCGGCAACTTCTACGGCCAGGACGCCGACTACCAGATCATGACATCTGATATTTCCTGCGTCGGCCAAGAGCCGGTCGACGGCGAAGTGACCATCGTCTATGACGAAGAACGCGCTTCCAATGTTCTGTACGTCAAAAAGATCAAAGCGCCTGAGGGCTTGTCATCTAGTGACGCAAAAAAAGACCGCGGTCTCAGGGTGCCTCTCGATTGGGGCAGCATCGATTACGCTAACGGCGAAAACGCCTTTATTTTAGTTACCGGCAAGGTAAAAGTCCCCGAAGGCAACGGCTACGCCGAGCTTCGTCTCGCCAACACCGCTGACCAATGGATGATGCGTTTTTCTCCGTACGGCGGCGACAGCGGTTACAAGACTTACTTCTATAACTACAATGACAGCCGTGCCATAAATGCCGGCGCTGCCAACGCCAATGAACCACGCTTCCAGACAGTAGAGGGCAGGACCTCATACACTTCAGGAGCCGTCAAGTATGACACGTGGTGCGACTTTACGATCGTAATAGACTGCGAGCTCGGCGTTGTGAGATCTTTCGAGATCACCGACAACGACACCTTCAACTTCGCCAGCGATTACGCAACCATTCTCAAACACTTCCTGGCTGCGCCCGCCTTCTTCGAATTCACTGCCGTCGGCAACGGCTACGATACGAACAGAATGGGAGCTTACTTCGACGATCTGAAAGTGACCTTCGTCCAGGAGGAGTCCATTCCCTGGGTAACGGTCTTCGAGGATGATTTCTCTACTTACAATGTCGGCGACTCACTCACCGAAGTGAATCCAATCTACAAAAGGATCGGCAACGAAGTGACCTACACCGACCTGATCGAAAACGACGGTGTCAGCAACTACGCCAAGATTTGGATCAACACTCCCAGCGGATATCCCTTCGACGGTATCTTGTACGATATCCCCGCGGAATGCGTTGCTGCCGACGGTACCAAACTAAGGTTCACAGCCATCACCAAAGTGCCGGACAACGGCGTTTGGGCTGGATTCTATTGCAACGGCACGCCGGAATGCACCCTCGGCTACCACTCTGCCAACGCCTGGTTCACGACCTGGAGCGAAGGCGCTTACACCGATCCCCGCTATAGCGGCCGCGAAAGAAACATTCACGGCTCTTATTATACCGGCTGCAGGCTGACCGTTGCCACCGAAGGAGAGGAGACCTACCTGAAATCCACCCGCATAACCACCGATCAGTCCGGATACACCGATGACCAGTGGGGATGCCCCTGGAGCGAATACTACGTCACCTCGCTTGCGGAAGTCCCCACCCAGGCCGGTATCACTGTCCAGGGCTGGGATGGTTTCAACGGCCGCTACACCTGCCTTAGATACTTCAAGGTCGAATACGCTGCTCCGGAACCGGGCATGATCGCTTTGCTCGCGCTCATGGGCCTCGCTTTCCTCCGCAGGAAGTAAGCGGCAAAAAACAAAACAACAAAAAACGCCGAGTGAAAGCTCGGCGTTTTTTTTATGATTGGTGCATAAGAAAGATCACATCCACTTTTCCAGTTTGCGGAGGCTCGGGGCTTTTCTGCCCGACTTCATCTCCCAGATGTTCTCGAAGTCCCAGCCCTTGAAGGTCTCTTTCTTGCGCATGTTCTCGTTACTGACGATGCCTTTGGTGGGCTCCTTGGAGACGCCGAAGTTGTCGGCGCTGCAGTAGCAGTTTTCTTCGTTTTCAAACATAGGCACGACTTTTTCGCTGCGCCGGC
>JAFZXZ010000023.1 GCA_017616555.1 bacterium
TCAACTTAACATAAGATATATTATGCGACATTGAAATATAGGAAAATCCGCATCAATAAAGGAAAGTTTTATCTCGCCCCCACCGGGTCGTCTTTGGAATTGTCCCTGGTTTTGCCCTTTGTAAGGGCCAATATTTCACCGGCCATATAGCAGGATCCGCAGATCAAAATATTGCCTTCGGTCTGGGTTTCGATATCCTTCATGGCGTCTGCGGAATTTTTGAAAACTTTGGCGAACCGTCTGTCATTTGGCGCAAGTAATTGCCATTCCTCGCAGGTCAATTTGCGTTCGTTCTGCGGTTCAATATATGATATTGATTCAGCTATGGGTTCCAATATCTCCAAAGCAAGTTTGGGATCCTTTTCCTTAAGCATTCCGAAATAGATCTTCCAGTTCCCTTCCGAAATATCTTTCAAGCTTTTGGTAAGGGCGTTCCATCCTTGGGCGTTGTGGGCGCAATCCAGGATAGTTATGGGATCTTTGCGCAATATCTGCAGCCTGCCGGGCCAAACGGCCTTTTTCAGGCCGTTTAGAAGGCTTACGGTATCTATTCCGCAGTAATTGGCTATCATAGCGGCCAATGCGGCGTTAGCGTACTGATAATTGCCGACTAAGCCTAGTTCGGCATTATAAAGGCCAATTTCCGGGATAGATATGAAATATTTCAGCGGTTCGATGAAGCCTTCAGTATAAGTGACATATTTGCAAGGCGCGCCAAGTTTGGCGCAAGTCGCTTCCATCACGTCTTTTGCAATGCCATCACAAGTATGGAAAAGAGGTATTTTCGGCCTAATGATACCTGCTTTTTCCACGGCGATCTTGGCAATCGTATCTCCTAGATACTGCGTATGTTCCAGGCCGATATTGGTTACGGCCGTGGCATAGGGCTCTATGGCGCTGGTAGCGTCCAGCCTGCCGCCCAAACCGGTCTCCCAGACGACGTAATCGCAAGCTTCTAAGCTGAAATACAGCCAGGCTATGACTGTAAGATACTCGAAAAAGGTCAGTTCCAGACCAAGAGCCTTGACCTCAAGGGCCAATTTTTCGAAACGCGACTCCCCTATCATTTCGCCGTTTATACGGATACGTTCCCTCAATTCAATAAGATGCGGCGAAGTGAAGAGGCCAACTTTATAGTTTGCCTCCCTAAGGATGGAATCGAGGAAGGCGCAGGTGCTGCCTTTGCCGTTGGTGCCGGCGATATGCAGGAACTTCGGCTCTCTTTGAATGTTAAACTTTGCCTTGAGGGCGGCGACGGCGTTTTGGGTGTTAGCAAGCCCCGGGCGGACGCCGAATGTCCTTAGATTTGAAAGATAGTTTTCCAGTTCCGTCATAGGGAAGCTTTAACTTCGTCTCTGATCATCGCAAGCCCTTCCTCAAAGGAATGGAAGGGCGGAAGGCCCAGGCTCATGTAGAGCGTCAGGTCGAAGCGGCAGTCGGCTGGACGGCTGGCGGAAAGCTGGGGCGGTTTGCCCGTATCCTTTATCATGTCGGGATCGAAGCCGAAGGCATCCGCTATAGCCCTGTACATCTGGTAGCGCGTGATGCCTTTTGGGTTGCTCATGTGGATGAGGCCGGTGTAATGTCTTTTTTCCAGTTCCAGAAGAGCCTTGGCCACGTCAGAGCTAAGGGACGGGAAACGCATCTGGACGTTGTCGAATTCCAATTGTCTCCCCTCTTTCAGAAGCTTTATGGCTTTGTGGATGAAAGAGAGCTCCGGCCGGTCGGTCGTGCCGTACTGCAATGATTGGCGGGCGATGAGGAGGTCGGGGCAAACCTTGGCGGCCAATTCCCCCGCCAGTTTTGTCTCGCCGTAAAGGTTGACGGGATCCGGCTCGGACGTTTCGCTATAGGGAGGGTTCTTTCCGTTGAAGACGTAGTCGGTGGAAATAAGGACGAGCCTTTTATTATTGTCGCGGCACCACTCAGCCATAACGCGCGTGGCGTCGATGTGCAGCGCTTTGGCCATTTCCGGCCTTCTTAAGCATTCGTCCGGGTCCCTTAAGGCCGCGGAGTGGATCACAGTATCCGGTTTCAGTTCGTCAAGCAGATCTTTCAGAGCCTTGAGGTCGCTGAGATCAAGTTTGCGGTCGCAATTGGAGCCGGAATGGCCTAGGCCCAGGATGGGATATACCGGACGAAAAGTTTTATAAATATGCTGGCCAAGGAAGCCGGATGCGCCGGTAAGCAGGATCATAGATTTATCCTAAAAAAAGATGGGGTGAATGAGGAGACTTGAACTCCCGGCCTTCTGGGCCACAACCAGACGCTCTAACCAACTGAGCTACATCCACCACTTAAAAAATCAAATCAGTATTCTACCTAAACGGGCTCTGAAAGTCAAACGAAAAGGGGCGTGGAAATCAGGGCCTCTTTTTGGTAAAATATCGACTAATAAATAACCTATTTTTATTTCTAAAATCCCTATGGAGGCACTATGAAAAAAACGGTTCCTTTCAACGGCACCAAAGAACAGGAAGAGCAGCTGGTATCCTACATCAAAGAGATGAAGGACGTGCAGGGCAACCTCATTCCCATCATGCAGAAAGCCCAGGAGATCTACGGGTACCTGCCCATCGAAGTTCAGACCATCATCGCCCGTGAAATGGACATCCCCCTGGAGAAAGTTTACGGCATCTCCACTTTCTACGCTATGTTCACCCTTGAGCCCAAAGGCAAATACCAGATCGCGGTCTGCCTCGGCACGGCCTGCTACGTCAAAGGTTCCGGCGACGTTTACGCCAAGCTTGAAAAAGTCCTGGGCCTTCAGGGCGGCGGCTGCACGCCGGACGGCAAGTTCAGTTTGGAAGCCTGCCGCTGCCTGGGCGCCTGCGGCCTTGCTCCTGTCATGATGATCAACGGCGAAGTTTACGGCCGTCTGACTCCTGACCAGATCCCCGGCATCCTCGCCAAATACAACGACTGATATGAAGATCAAAGAAGTCAAAGAGCTCCTTGATGCCGAACTCTTGTGCGGCGACGAAGCGGAACTTGAGAAAGACGTATTCAGTGCCTGCGGAAGCGACATGATGAGCGACGTCCTCGCCTATGTGAAAGACCAGTCCGTATTGCTTACGGGCCTTGTCAATCCGCAGGTGATAAGGACCGCCGAGATGATGGACATGATCTGCCTCGTCTTCGTGCGCTCTAAGAAGCCGACGGCAGACATGGTGGCTTTGGCGCACGAGCACGGGCTTGTCGTCCTCGCTACGGAAAAACGCATGTACGAAGCCTGCGGCATTCTCTATTCCAACGGTCTCACCAGCAAGGGAGTCAAGAAAAGATGAGTGAAAATCTCACTTTTCATTTTGACGTGAACGGCGAAGACTTCACTTCCGCCGGCCAGGCGTCCGTGCGTTTCAAGAAGAACATGCGCGAACTGGGAGTCGATCCGGAGATCATCCGGCGCGCTTCCATCGCCATGTACGAAGGCGAAATAAACATGGTCATCCATGCGCACGGAGGCGTGGCTGACGTCGAGGTGAGCGAAGACGCGATCAAGATCGTCCTGAAGGACCAGGGGCCGGGCATTCCCGACATCAAAAAAGCGATGCAGGAAGGCTACTCCACGGCTCCCGACAACATCCGCTCTTTGGGCTTCGGCGCCGGCATGGGGCTTCCCAACATGAAGCGCTATACCGACGAGATGCAGATAGAATCGACCGTGGGAGTCGGAACCACGGTCACTATGAAGATAAACTTAAATTGATTTAAATTTCGGCATGGAATATCAGCATTCAGTATCCCTGGACATCGAGAAGTGCAAAGGCTGCACTTCCTGCGTCCACCACTGCCCCACCGAGGCCATCAGGATCAGGGACCGCCATGCCGTAATTGACGCGATGCGCTGCATCGACTGCGGTGAATGCATCAGGATCTGCCCGCACCAGGCGAAAAAAGCTTTGCGGGACGACCTCCTTGACCTGCAGCGCTACAAATGGAAGATCGCTCTCCCCGCCCCCAGCCTCTACGCCCAGTTCAACAATCTTGACGACGTGGATTTCGTTCTTCAGGGACTCCTTGACATCGGTTTCGACGACGTCTTCGAAGTGTCCAGAGGCGCGGAACTGGTGACGGCCAGGACGAGGCAGTATCTGAAAACGAGGAAGGGACCGAGGCCGGTCATCAGCTCAGCCTGCCCTGCCATCGTGAGGCTAATAGCCTTGCGTTTCCCGAGCCTCAAGGAGAATATCCTGGACCTCTTGCCGCCTATGGAAATAGCGGCCGCAATGGCCAGGGAGCAAGCCCTCATAGACCATCCGGAATTTACCAGGGAAGACATCGGCGTCTGCTTCATCTCCCCCTGCCCCGCCAAAATGAGCTACGTTAAGAACGGCCTCCCAGAGTACAAGAGCCAGGTGGACGTGGTCGTAGGCTTCAAGGACGTCTATTTCCTTCTCATCAACGAGATGAGATATTCCAGGCGCCCGAAGACGCTTTCCGAATCAGGCATGATCGGCATCGGCTGGGCCGCTTCCGGCGGCGAAGCCACCGCGCTCTTCAACGACGCGTATCTGGCGGCGGACGGAATAGACAACTGCATCCGCGTATTGGACCGCATCGAAGGCGGCGACTTCCCGAATCTGGAATTCGTGGAGCTGAACGCCTGCCCGGGCGGCTGCGTAGGCGGCGCCATGACGATCCAGGATCCCTTCATCGCCAAGGCGAGGCTGCAGACTCTGAGGCGCTTCATGCCGGTCTCGCAGAACTTCGTGGATGAGAATGATCCTATTCCGGAAAATTATTTCGTAAAAGACATGGGCTCTTATACGCCGCTGAACCGCCTCTCCGACAACATGGCGGAATCCATGCGGATGCTGAAAGAGATCCAAGCCTTAAAGGACGAGCTTCCCGGCGTGGACTGCGGAGCCTGCGGCGCGCCCAATTGCCGCGCCTTCGCGGAAGACGTCGTGAAGGGCACGGCCAGCAAATGCGACTGCATCCTGACACATCTGGAAGATGTCAAAGCCTTCTTGAGAGAAAAGGAGGAGTCATTATGACCGTAGCCGAATTCGCCAAAAAATATTCCCTGGAAGTCCTCTCCCTGCCCGCTCCCGAAAGGGAAATTAAAGGCGGCTACATGGGCGACCTCCTCTCCTGGGTCATGGGACGCGCGAAAGCGGATCAGGCCTGGATAACCATCATGTCCAACCAGAACATCATCGCCGTGGCGACTCTCATTGATTTCGCCTGCATTATTTTGGCGGAGGATGTCAGGCTGGAGGAAAACCTGATCGAGACCGCCAAAACTAAAGGCGTGAATATTCTCACGACAAAACTGCCGGCCTTCGAAGTCGCCTGCGAGATCTGTAAAGAATTATAAAATGAACCGCTACTATTACGACCTGCACATCCACTCCTGTCTTTCTCCCTGCGCGGAGAACGACATGACGCCCTGCAATATCGCGGGGCTGGCGGCGTTGAACGGTCTCAACATAGTGGCGCTGACGGATCACAACAGCGGCAAGAACTGCCCGGCCTTCTACAAGGCCGCCAAGAATTACGGCGTCATCCCGGTGGCGGGGATGGAACTGACGACCGTGGAGGAAATACATCTGGTCTGCCTCTTCCCTACTCTGGAAGACGCCATGAATTTCAGCGAAGAGATAGACAAGCGCCGTGTCAAGATAAAGAACAGGAAAGACATCTTCGGCGACCAGCTGATCATGGACGAAGAGGACAACGTATTGGGCGAAGAGGAAGATCTTTTGCCCAACGCCACGACCGTCACCCTCGACGAAGCTCCGTCCCTGGTCGAAAAGTTTAGCGGCGTCTGCTATCCCGCGCACATCGACCGCGAAGCAAACGGCATAATCGCGATCTTAGGGGAACTTCCGAAAACCCCGGAATTCTCCTCCATAGAGATCCACGACAGAAACAACACGGCCGCCTATGTGAAAGACCATAACTTGGAAGGCAAGACCGTCGTCGTCTCTTCGGACGCGCACATGATAGAGCAATTGAGGGAAAAGGAAAATTATTTCGACCTGGAAGACGAACCGTACAGCGGAGATCTGGTGAGGAAGTCTTTGTTCAACCGTTTGAGAGGAGCCAAATGAAAGAGCTTTCCCTGAACATCCTCGACATCGCCGAGAACTCCGTGAAGGCCAAGGCTCCCCTCACGCAGATCATCCTTACCGAGACGGAAGACGTTTTAACAATAGAGATCATTGACAACGGCTGCGGCATGACAGCAGAAGTTTTGGCCCGCGTGACCGATCCCTTCTACACGACCAGGACGACCAGGAAGGTCGGGCTTGGCATCCCCTTCTTCAAGATGGAGGCGGAGCAGACGGGCGGAACTTTTGAGATCGAATCCAAAGCGGAAAACGAATTTCCAAATGACCACGGCACGGCGATAAAAGCGACATTTCATAAAGACCACATAGATTTCATCCCCTTGGGCGACGTCGTCTCCACAATCACGACTTTGATCCAGGGGCACCCGGACTCCGACTTCCTCTTCAGGCACACGATGCCTGGTGGAGAAGTCTCCCTCGACACGAGGGAAATAAGGAGCGAACTGGGAGGCGGCGTCTCGCTGGCGGAATACGAAGTGATCAAATGGATAGAAGAATATTTAAAGGAACAATATCAAACTAATTAACTTCAACTCAAGGAATACTTATGAAATCTTTGGCTGAACTTCAAGCAATCAAAGACAAGATGAAAGACAAAGTCGTCCTTAGGGAAGGCTCCGCGCAGAAACGCGTGGTGGTCGGCATGGCCACCTGCGGCATCGCGGCCGGTGCCCGCCCCGTATTGAACGCCTTTGTCGAAGGCGTCAACAAGGAAGGCCTTTCCGGCGAAGTCGCCGTCACGCAGACCGGCTGCATCGGCATCTGCCAGTACGAGCCTGTCGTCGAGGTCTTCGAGGCCGGAAAAGAGAAAGTCACCTACGTCAAGATGACCGCTGAGAAAGCCCAGCGCGTCATTGCGGATCACCTCAAAGGCGGCAAGGTCGTGACGGAATACACGATCGCCGCTTATGCCAAATAAGGAGGAGACTTTATGATTCGTGCACAAGTATTGATCTGCGGCGGCACCGGCTGTTCCTCTTCCGGAAGCGCCAAACTGATGGAGTCTTTTGAGGCCAACCTCAAGAAATATGAACTGGACCAGGAAGTCAAGATCGTGAAGACCGGCTGCTTCGGCCTTTGCGCACTCGGCCCCGTGGTCATCGTTTACCCTGACGGCACCTTCTATTCCCGCGTCACGGAAGGCGACGTGGAAGAGATCGTCTCCGAGCATTTATTGAAGGGCCGCATCGTCGAACGCCTGGAATACAAGGACGTCACCGACGATCTGAAGAACAAAGCCGACGTCTCTTTGAACGACACCAAGTTCTATCGTTCCCAGATGCGCATCGCGCTTAGGAACTGCGGCGTTATCAACCCCGAGGACATCAACGAGTACATCGCCATGGACGGCTACGCCGCCTTGGGCAAAGTGCTGACCGAGATGAAACCGGAAGACGTCATCCAGACGCTTCTCGACGCCGGTTTACGCGGCCGCGGCGGCGCCGGCTTCCCCACCGGCATGAAGTGGAAACTGGCCAGAACGCTCGTCAACGACGGCGGACCGAAATACGTCTGCTGCAACGCTGACGAAGGCGACCCGGGCGCTTTCATGGATCGATCCGTTTTGGAAGGCGATCCGCACGCCGTCCTTGAAGCCATGGCCATCGCCGGCTATGCGATCGGCTCCAACCAGGGCTTCATCTACGTCCGCGCCGAATACCCCATCGCCGTCAAGCGTCTCCAGATCGCCATCGGCCAGGCCAAAGAGCTCGGCCTCCTGGGCAAGAACATCTTCAACACGGGCTTCGATTTCGACATCGACATCCGTCTCGGCGCCGGCGCTTTCGTCTGCGGCGAAGAAACGGCTTTGATGACCTCAATAGAAGGCAACCGCGGCGAACCGAGGCCCCGTCCCCCGTTCCCGGCGGCCAAAGGCCTCTTCATGCGCCCGACCATTCTTAACAACGTCGAAACTTACGCCAACATTCCCCAGATCATTCTGAAAGGCGCCCAGTGGTTCGCCTCCATCGGAACTGAGAAATCCAAAGGCACCAAGGTCTTCGCCCTGGGCGGCAAGATCAACAACACCGGCCTTGTGGAAGTTCCCATGGGCACGACGCTCCGCCAGATCGTGGAAGACATCGGCGGCGGCATTCCGAACGGCAAGAAGTTCAAAGCGGCCCAGACCGGCGGTCCTTCCGGCGGCTGCATTCCGGCCGAACACTTCGACGTCCAGATCGACTATGACAACCTGATGGCCATCGGCTCCATGATGGGTTCGGGCGGCCTCATCGTCATGGACGAGGACAACTGCATGGTCGACATCGCGAAATTCTTCCTGGAATTCACGGTGGACGAATCCTGCGGCAAATGCACGCCCTGCCGTATCGGCACGCGCCGCATGCTGGAGATGCTGACGAAGATCACGGAAGGCAAAGCCACCCTGGAAGATCTTGACAAACTGGAAGCTCTCTGCTACTACATCAAGGACAACTCGCTCTGCGGCCTCGGTCAGACGGCCCCCAACCCGGTACTTTCCACCCTGCGCTACTTCCGCAAGGAATACGAAGCGCACGTCGTGGAGAAACGCTGCCCCGCCGGCGTCTGCAAAGCGCTCCTCAATTACGTCATAGACCCACTGAAGTGCAAAGGCTGCACGCTCTGCGCCCGCAACTGCCCGGTCGGCGCCATAACTGGTACTGTCAGGAATCCCCATACTATCGACACCACGAAGTGCATCAAGTGCGGCGCTTGTATGGATAACTGCAAATTCGGCGCTATCAGCAAGAAATAAGGGAGAAATATTATGGAAAATGTAAATGTCAAAATAAACGGTAACGATTACAGTGTTCCCGCCGGCTCCACCATTCTGGAAGCCTGCCGCATCGCGGGGATCGAGATCCCGACTCTCTGCTACCTGAAAGGCATCAACGAGATCGGCGCCTGCAGAATGTGCGTGGTGGAAGTCAAAAAAGCCCGCACCTTGGTCGCCGCCTGCGTTTACCCTGTGAACGAAGGCATCGAGATCACCACCAACTCTCCGCGCGTTCTGGAAGCCAGGAAGAAAACCCTCTCATTGATCCTTTCCAATCACGACCGCAAGTGCCTCTCCTGCGTCCGCAGCTCAAAGTGCGAACTGCAGACTCTGGCCCACGACATGGGCGTTGAGGACGAGGGCTACTACGACGGCGTCAGAAACGAATCCGAAGAGGATATCAGCGCGGCGCATATGATCCGCGACAACAACAAGTGCATCCTCTGCCGCCGCTGCACCGCCGTCTGCGATAAGATCCAGGCTGTGGGCGTCATCGGCGCCAACGGCCGCGGCTTCAAGACTCGCATCACCTCCCCCTTCGAAATGGGCTTGGGTGAAACGAGCTGCGTCTGCTGCGGACAGTGCATCGCCGTCTGCCCGGTTGGCGCTTTGAAAGAGAAAGACTACACGGAAGAAGTCATGAAAGCCATCGCCGATCCCGAGAAATTCGTGGTCGTGCAGACCGCCCCGGCTGTCCGCGCCGCTCTCGGCGAGGAATTCGGCTACCCGATGGGCACCCCGGTGGAAGGCAAGATGGCGGCCGCTCTGCGCCGCATGGGCTTCGACAAGGTCTTCGACACCAACTTCTCGGCCGACCTTACCATCATGGAAGAAGCCAACGAGTTCGTGGAAAGAGTGAAAAACGGCGGCAAGCTGCCGCTCATCACTTCCTGCTCCCCCGGCTGGATCAAGTACTGCGAACATTACTTCCCCGAACTGACGGAAAACCTCTCCACCTGCAAATCCCCGCAGCAGATGTTCGGCGCCACGCTGAAGACCTACTACGCGCAGAAGATGGGCATCGACCCCAAGAAGATCGTTTCCGTCTCCATCATGCCCTGCACGGCTAAGAAGTTCGAGATCGGCCGCGACGACCAGTCCGCCGCCGGACCGGGCATCCCGGACCTCGACTACAGCTTAACGACCCGCGAACTGGCCCGCCTCATCAAGCATCAGGGCATCAAGTTCCGCGAACTGCCCGACGAAGGCTTCGATGATCCTCTGGGCGAAGGCACCGGCGCGGCCGTCATCTTCGGCGCCACCGGCGGCGTCATGGAAGCGGCTCTCCGCACGGCGGTCGAATGGATCACCGGCCAGGAACTGAAGAACGTCGAGTTCAAGGAAGTCCGCGGCACTCAGGGCATCAAGGAAGCCACCTACAACGTGGCAGGCATGGATGTCAAGATCGCCGTAGCCAGCGGCCTTGCCAACGCCAAGGAGATCCTGACCAAGGTCAGAAACGGCGAAGCGGATTACCACTTCATCGAGATCATGGCCTGCCCGGGCGGCTGCGTGAACGGCGGCGGTCAGCCTCAGGTCCACGCCTCAATCAGGAACACCGTTGACATCAGAGCCGAACGCGCCAAAGCGCTCTATCAGCTCGACGACAACGCCAAGATCCGCAAATCTCATGAGAACCCCAGCATCAAGAAGATCTATGCTGAGTTCTATGAAAAACCGGGTTCCCACAAGGCTCACGAATGCCTGCACACGACTTACGTGAAACGCGGCATGTACAAGAAGTAAGAGCAATTCTTACAAAAAAAGAAGGCGCGCCTTAGGGCGCGCCTTTTTTCTTTAGGCATTAAAAAACTTAATTCTGCTGCACGACGTTTTCAGCGTGCTTGATCTTCACGGGATCTTTTGTCTTTGCCGAGAAGATATTGTGGCGCAGCATGACGTTCTTGGCGTAGGAAACAATGACGTCCGGCTGGTCGAGCTCGGATTCGAAAATGTTGTTTTCAATTAGGATGTTGTCGTGCACCCTCGACTTCTCGTTGCCGTCGCAGTTGATGCAGATGCCGGTGCAGCCTCCGCCGTAGCCGCACCTGACGAAGCGGTTGCCTCTGATGACGATGTTCTCGGACCCGGGGCCCTCGCCCCAGCCTTTCTCCACGCCGATGTGGATGGCGTATAGCGTCGTTTCCATGATAGTGCAGTTCTCTATGAGAACGTTCCTGGTCTTAATGAGAATGCCCCTGGCACGGTGCGACATTATCGTGCAGCCGCGCATCCTTAGGGAGGGCATCCTGGAAGCGTTGATGCAAGCGTATTTTTCCAGATGATTGGGAAGCGGAGTGTCGAAAGTCACCATGCTCTTAAGACCCTTCACGTCCTTTTCCACTCTCACGACTTTCATGGTGGTCAGGACGTTCATGGTCTCGTAATCTATGATCTCCATGATGTCGCCGGCTTCCGGAGCATCGAGGACCAGGGCGTGCGTCATAGCCTTGACTTTCAGGATGGCGCTACTGTCGTCCCCTTCCACCGGCAGCATGGTGTAGTAGAAGTTGTGAAGGTTGGTGGCGTCGTCGCCCTGGTTCGCGAACATGCAGTTCTCAAAATCGATGATACCGGAGCAGTTCGTGAAGTGGGTGGCGTCCGTATTAGTAGAGAGCTTTTTCCCCGGCAGAGGAACGACTCTCAAGCCCTGCATAAAGATGTTTTTGGTCTTGTTGCCGACGATGCCCATGCCGGGTTGACAGAAGATCGTGACGTCCTTTAGGGTTATGTCCTCGCACTCGTTCATAAGGATGGCCGGGCGGAAATGCAAAGAGTGATTGAAGATCACGATGAAGCCTTTGTATTTTTCGGGCAGCGAACTGTGCACGCGGAAGGTCCCGTCGGACAAAACTTCGTTGTCTCGCTGGAAATAGTCCTGGTTCGGCTCCAATCTCTCCCTCACGGGATCCCAGTAAGAGATCCTTGAGAGAGAAACGCCTTCCGTCAAAGGCGTGTCAGCGTCCAGCTTCACGTCGTAGTAGTCTTTTTCGACTTTCGTGATGACGCCCTGGGTGAAAGGCAGTCTCTTGTAGGAGATGTTGAGGCCTTCGATGCAGACGTTCTTCGAGCCTTCCAAGGTCACTGGCTCCATAAAGCCTTCGCAGAGGATCGTCACGCCTTTGGCGGTCACTTTCACATTCTTAAGGTTGCGCATGTCCAGCCCGGTGACATACGGGAAATAGAACTGGAAGATCGAGTTCTCGTCCTGGCTCTTGTCCTTCAAAGACATGACGGTGTCGCGGAGCTTGATGGCTTCCGGATCGCTTATGAGATACACGCCGGGATCTATAACGAGTTCGCAGTTCCCTTTCGCCCTGCAGGCGTCGAAAGCCGCCTTGAAGGCGTCTTTGGCGTTCGCGCTGCCGTCCGGCCTGGCGCCGTAGTCGCTGAATTTGATCTTAGTCAAGTTCATAGTTTTGCCTTTCCCTTTCGGTGCTCCGAAGGAAGAAGAGCAGCCTGCGGCCAGCAGTAAAAGCGCCGCAAGAGCCAGTTGTTTTCCAAAAGAAAGCATCGTTCTTTTCCTTCAATATGGTTGGTTACGGGAATGATTATATCAAAGAAAGCTGTAGTAATGGTATAATTTCTTATGAATACCCTAAAACTAATGCTGGACAGATCCAATATGAAGAAAAGTTTTGCTGCATTATTTGCGCTTCTTGTTTTTGCCTTGGCGGCCCCTGGCGCCGAGGTCCTGCCTGCTCAACCGGAATCCGATGATTTTCTGGATGCTTACCGCCTGGCCTTGCAGGTTTACGGCGTCAACGCTTCTTACGAAGAGCTGGCCTGCCTGAACGGCCTTCCCTTCACTCCTTTGAGAAGCAGCGAGACCATCTGCGGCCGCAAGGCGGACTTCCCCTACTCCTGCTATCACAATGTCCAAAGGCTGAACAATTTCTACCGTTTAAGGAATGAAGAGCGAAGTTTCAATGCCAAGGAACAAGTCTCGGCTTCCAAACGCACAGAATATCGCAAGCTTATATCTGACACAAAGAAAGAAGGCGCCTCCGCCATCCAATACGCCAAGCTGCCCGGACAGCTCTCCCCTACCTGGCACTATGTCGAACCGGGTACCGGTCTGACTCTGAGAGCGGTCTATCGCGGAACCTTCTATTCTTACCAGGGCGTTCCGGAAAAAGTCTGGCTCCTTAAAAGATCTTCCCGCCCGGCTTCCTCTGACTCGCCGCAAGTTTTCATCTTCGAGAATATAGGCAAACTTTTGAACGGCACGACCACCATTTCCTATTTGGTGAGCGGCGTCAACATGCTCCGCGATTTTGCGGACGGGGCCTACGCCATGCCCTGGTGTCCGGAATGCAACTCCCCCTTCAACAACTGCGTCTATAAGCATCTTCTGCGCTGGCAATATGATTCCAAGAAAGCCTTGACGTTCTTCCCCTTTATGTACCAGCTTTGCCAGAACGAGGAGGAAAAAGCTTTGCTTGGCCTCGCCGAGAAAGAATACAGAAATTATTCCGACAGTTTCACCGCCATCCTGGGCGACCCGAGCTGGGAACATCCCCAGACCGATCTTGCCGCTCAGACTATCATGGGCGAAAAAGTGAGAAAGCTGACGGTTCCCTTAATGAGCTGCGCAGAGTGTTTCTTCACGCTGGCAAACAAGAAAAACACCTTAAGCCAGGAGTATTACTCTCCCAGCAAACGCTCGCAGCTTATTTCCGACAAGCTTGCCAGCACGATAGTCGATATGCAGATCGACTCACGCTACGAGGGTTCCCTGGCCACTTCCCTTCTGATCGCCTGCCAGCTCTCCGGCTGCGACAGGCCGACGTTTGTCACACGTTCCATAGCAGGCCTTCCCGTCAGGCTGGCTTTGCGGACAAACGACTGGCACTTCTGCCGAGAGATAAACGAGGGGAACGACATCAAGGGCGCCCTTGCGGAAGCCTGCGGTTTCCGTTTGCGCACTCTTACGACTAAAATAAGCGACACAGAAGCCGCCACCGTTGATAACAACATCAAAAGAGTTTACGACGCGGCCATAAGAAAAGTGATAGACAATATTTCCGGAAAACGTCACGCCGCAATCGGATCGAACCTTAACCGCTCTGGTTCCTGGGGCATCATCGCCGGCTACAATGACTACGGCTTCACCTGGCTTGGACGCAGCGTATTGGACACAAAATCCCAGCTATTGGAATTCACCACGCTTCCCACCGACATAATACTGATCGACAGCGCCCAAGCCAAGCAGCCTTTCGAAGACGACGTTATGTTGGCCCTCTCGCGCTGGATAAAATACATTAAGGGCACGAACAGTCAAGGCTGCCTGACTGGCGGAAAACTCTTCTCATATTGGATGAGGGAAGTCGCCGCCTGGTCAAGGAAAGAAAGCATGCCGGAGCCGAAGAAGGCAAGCGTCAACCGCAGCCTGTGGAACACCATGATAGACGGCCGCAGCGACGCGCTGCTCTTCGTCAATCATCTGATCAAGGCCGTCCCCATAATCTCCATTCCCATGGGTGAAGCCAAAAACATTCTGGAAAGGGAGCTGACGATAGCCCGCAGCGCTTTGAACAACGGCTACGTTTTGGGTTACGACGGATCGCGCTATCAGCCGACCAAGTTCGACCAGGGATCGTTCCTAAGACAGATAGACGCCATGCGGCAAATAGCCGAGCAGGACAGACTGTTGCTGACGCACCTGGAAACGGCCCTCGAAACGCTTAGAAAGTAAATTATTTCGCCAGGATCAGCATCAGGGCTGTGATCGCCGCTTCACCGCAGAAAAGGCCCCTGGCCGCGCCTACGGCGCCCGTTGCGCATATCATATATGTCGATATGCCTATGCTGAAGAGAACCCCTAGAATGAGCGGCAGAAGCGCTGATTTGACCTTCTCCTTCGCTATCACCCTCTGCCAGGCCAAAACTCTCAAGGGAACCAGGGCCATCTGGAAGATCCCGGCTTTCAAGACAAGCGCGCCGCCGGCATAGGACTGGCTGAAGAGAAACGAGTAAATAAGCTCTGCAAAAAAGTAGCCCGCAACGGCAAACAGCAATCCGAGAACTAGAGCTGGCAAAAGGCTTCTTTTGTATGTGCCCTCGCCCGTCTCCTTGCTGAATCGCGCCAGAAAGACAAAACCGCCCAAGTTGGCGAAAGTGACCGCGGTGTAGATAAGCCTGAAGCTCGAAGCGTAAAGCCCGGCTTCCTCTTCCCCTTTCAGAAAAAATATGAGAAACTGCGGCGCGTTCTCATGCAAGAGTATGAGAGCCGACGCCAAAGTCAAAAGCAGTACGGGCCTGATATTGATCTTGGGAGCGGGGCGGCTGCGGTCACTGATCTTCCCATAACGCAGGAAAAGGCATAAGAAAAGGAAAATGTTTTCAATGGCGATCGCCGCCGTGAAAGCGCCGGCCGCCGCCATAAGGTTAGAACTTCCTTTTACGAGGATGAAAAGTAACGCCAGATAGACCAACCGCCCGCCCACAAAATACGCAGCGATCGGCCAAGACCACTCCAGGCCGTAGAAAAGGTTAACGGTGTAAAATTGGAGCGGTATGAAACCAAGACCGAAAAGTATCAGTGCGAACCCGGCATCCCTGCTCTCCTTTCCCATGTACAGCGCGATGAGCGCGGTGAGAATAACGGCCAGGTTGGCCAGTTTTCTCCTGACGTGAAAAAGTTCTTTGGCAAAAGGCCAGACAGTTTCAGGAGAAAGTTTGGCGCTCTCTCTGGTCGTTAAAGAATCTAGGCCCGTGAAGAGCGCCAAGCTGATGTAATTGGTAACGGCGAAAGCCGTGCTGAAGATCCCGAAGCCTTCCACTTCCAACCTATTCGCCAGATAGATCGTGGCGAAAAACATCATGACCTTGCTGAGGATGTTTCCGCCCCAAACGAAAGCCAATTCTGAAAGCGGCCAACTGGATCTAAGCTTCATCAAAGCGTCACGATATTGCTGCGGTCGGCAATGTCTTTCATAGCGTTGCGCGTATCAACGATGAGCTTGGCGCTCTTGGCGATCGCTTCATAGTCGAAGCAGGAATGGTTCGTCAAAACGACCACGCAGTCGTATTTGCCGATATCTTCATTGCCGACGCCTGTGATCACCTCGTCATTGTAGCGGAAGCTCTTGATGAAGGGGTCGTGATAGTAGAGGTCGGCGCCTTTCTGGCGCAGTCTATCGTAAACCAGAAGCGAGGGGCTCTCCCTAAGGTCGTCTATGTCCTTTTTGTAGGCCATGCCGAGAAGAAGTATCTTCGAGCCCTTGATGCTCTTTTCGTGTCCGTTCAGAGCTTCGCCGATCAAACCAACCACGTAATCCGGCATCGCGCTGTTAATGTCGTCAGCCAGTTCGATGAAGCGGGCCTTGTAGTGCAAAGTCCTGAGTTTCCAGGACAGATACAGAGGATCTATAGGAATGCAGTGGCCGCCGATGCCGGGGCCGGGATAGAAGGGCATGAAGCCAAAAGGCTTGCTTGAAGCGGCTTTTATGACTTCCCAGACGTCGATGCCGAGATATTTGCACATGATGGCGATCTCGTTGACGAGCCCGATATTGATGCTGCGGAAAGTATTCTCAAGAAGCTTAGCCATCTCCGCGGCTTCGCAGGAAGATACCGGGACGATCATCGGGATGATGCTGGAATAAAGCGCAACCGCCAGCTCAGTGCATTCGGGAGTGGCCCCGCCTACGACCTTAGGCGTGTTAAGCGTGTTGTATTTGGGGTTTCCGGGATCGACGCGTTCCGGAGAAAAAGCGACGAAGACGTCCTTGCCAAGTTCAAAGCCGGCTTTCTGAAGCGGCTTGATCATCAGTTCCTTGGTGCTGCCAGGGTACGTCGTGCTTTCAAGTACGAAGAGCGTTCCTTTCCTCAAGTGCGGCAGAATGTAATCCCGGGCGTTGATCATGTAGGAGACGTCCGGCTCGCCGGTCTTGGCCAAGGGAGTAGGAACGCAGATGGAGATGCAGTCAACGTCAGAAAGAGCGGAGAAATCGGTGGTCGGCGTAAAGCGGCCGTCGTCCACAAAACTTTTCAAAGTTTCCGACTTTACGTCGATAATGTAGGATTCACCCTTCTTCAAGCTTTCGACTTTGGATTCTGAGAGATCGATGCCTGTCACCTTGTAGCCCTTGCTGGCGAAAGCGCAGGCCAAAGGAAGCCCGACGTAGCCCAAGCCCACGACCGCCACATGCGCTTCGCGGGAAACAATTTTTTCTTTCAAGCTCTTCATTTTATTTGTCCTTTTGTTAGTTCTTTTTCGAAATAATCGATAGTAAACTTCAAACCTTCCCTGAGAGGAATGGTCGGTTCCCAGCCGAGTTTAGCTTTTGCAAGAGTGATGTCCGGCCTTCTTACCATCGGATCATCGGAAGGCAGCGGAAGTTTTATTATCTTGCTTTTTGATCCTGTCATATCGATCACGATGTCGGCCAATTCTTTGATGGTGAATTCCCCTGGATTGCCTAGGTTGACAGGACCGGAAAAACCGTCTTTTTCCATCATGGCAAGGATGCCTCTTACCAGGTCGCTCACATAGCAAAAAGAACGCGTCTGAGTGCCTTCGCCGTAAACGGTGATGTCTTTTCCCTGCAGAGCCTGAACAATGAAATTGGAGACGACGCGGCCGTCGTTCACCCTCATCCTGGGGCCGTAGGTGTTGAAGATGCGGATGATCTTGGTATCGACATGATTCTGCCTGCGGTAATCGTTGCAAAGCGTTTCCGCCACACGTTTGCCTTCGTCGTAGCAGCTCCTGATGCCGACGGGATTAACGTTGCCCCAGTAGGATTCCACCTGCGGATGGACCTTGGGGTCTCCGTAAACTTCCGAAGTGGAGGCCTGCAGAAATCTGGCGCCGCAGCGCTTGGCTAGTCCCAGCAAATTGAAGGCGCCAAGCATGCTTGTTTTTGTCGTCTGGATCGGGTCCGTCTGGTAAGCGTCCGGCGATGCCGGGCAGGCAAGATTGAAGATCCATTCAAAATCTTCGCAATACGGTTCCGAAACGTCATGCTTGACGAATCGGAAAGCGGGATCATCCTTGAATTGCTCAACGTTGTCCAATCTTCCGGAAGAAAGATTGTCTATGACCGTCACTTGGTGCCCGAGTTTTAAAAGCTCACCAGTCAAGTGACTGCCTATGAATCCGGCACCGCCGGTAACAAGTATGCGTTTTCCTTTCATTTCAAACCTATAACGTCGGCCATAGTGTAAAGGCCGGGTTCCTTTCCAATAAGATATTTTGCGGCTCTCAGCGCGCCCAGGGCGAAGTTCGAGCGGCTCCCAGCCTTGTGTGTGAATTCTATTCTCTCGCCTTCCGAAGCGAAAACGACCGTATGGTCGCCGACCACATCGCCGCCTCTCAATGAGTGGATGGCTATTTCGCCAACCGGCCTGGCGCCTGTGTTGCCAAATCGACCGTAGATTTCTTTCTCCTTGCCGACTCCCCTGCCCTCTTCAAGCATTTTGGCCAGGTAAAGGGCCGTGCCGCTGGGAGCGTCCTTTTTGTTGTGATGGTGCATCTCCACGATCTCGGCGTCGTATTCAGGTCCAAGCACAGCGGAGGCTTTTTTCAAAAGCTCTCCAAGAAGATTGACGCCCAAGCTGAAATTGGCGGCGTGGATAACGGGGATCGTTTTCGCCGCTTCCGCAAGAGCTAATTTCCCTTCTTCGGGAACGGCGGTCGTTCCTATGACAGCCGGCACTTTAAATTTCGCGTAAGCAGCCGCTCTCCCAACTATGCCGTCCGCCAGCGCGAACTCTATGACAACGTCAGCTCCTTTCAAGGCAGCATCAGGATCGTCAGTCACCGCAATGCCGCAAAAAGGTTTACCGACTGCCGGAGAGCCCTTGAATTCAAGCGCTCCGGAAACGGCGAAGCCGAAGTTTACGGCAAGGGCCCCAACAGTCTGACCCATGCGCCCCATGGCGCCCACTATGCAAAGGTTAGGCATTTTGTTCCTTGTTTTCCAATTCTTTTAACAAATCCCCGACCGCGTCAAGAACGTTTTCCGGCGTGATGTCGGCCATGCAGAGCGAAGGCTTGCCCTCTTCTCCCAGAACGCAATCCCTGTGATAGCAGGGAAGGCAGCGTCTTTTGCTTTGCAAAACTTTACTGCAGTCACCGTACGGTCCGTGGCGCCTGGGGTCCGTCGGACCCATAATAGCGATCATCGGCGTTCCGGCCGCCGCCATGACGTGCATCGGCCCGGTGTCGGGCGTTATGGCGCAGACAGCCTCGGCGCTCAAGGCAAGAAACTCAGACCAGTCGGTCTTGCCGGAAAGGTCTGTGAAAACGTCCGGCGCGATCTGGCAAATCGATGCGCAGACGTCTTTGGCGTCGCTTCCGCCGACCAAAACTCCCTGCCATCCGTGGCGCGCTTTCAGTTCCTTCCCTACCGCGGCGATCGATTCCGGAACCCAGTTCTTGCTTTTCCAGCGCGTCAAAGGGACGGCTATGAAGAAGCCTTTCTTTGATAATCCGAATTTATCCAGAGTGGACTGGGTGTCTTCGGGCGCGAAAGAGGGCCACTTTTCATCCTTTTCTATTCCGATCTCTTTCAAAACCTCGAGATTGCAGAGCGTAGAGTGCGTCAGCTTCCTGTTCACGACGACCTTCGTGTCGTAGAAGATCGTAGAACCTTCCCTGCCGTCCGCAAAACCTATAGTCCGCTTGGCGTTGGAAAGAGCGGTGAAGATCCCGCTCCTCAAAAGGCCCTGGAGATCTATCGTATAGTCATAATGCTGGAAAGGCAGCCTGCACGCCACGCCGAGATAATTGCAAAGCGCTTTGGGCCAGGAGGAGATCTTCTTCCAGGCCTGGCGGTCTATAACGAGCACCCTGTCGGCGCCGGCGGCTTTGGCAAGCCCTGAGTATTCCTTGTTCACAAGCCAATCCACGGATGCGTCCGGGTAGCGCTTTTTGATAAGCGCCACGACCGGCATGGCGCAGGCCACGTCGCCCAGGGAACTCGGCTTAACGATAAGGAATTTCACGTTTAAAACTTACTGAACGTTCACCACGTCTTCAATGGATGGGATGTCTTCCTGCAGGACTTTCAAAACGAAGCCTCTCAAAGTCATGATCGCGCCGGGGCAGTGTCCGCAGGCGCCCATGAGCTTCACTTTCACCACATTGTTCTCGATTCCCACGAATTCGCAGGAACCGCCGTGGGTCTCTAAGAGAGGGATGACTTTTTCATTCAAAATTTTCTTGACTTGTTCTTCCATATTCACCTGTCTGTTTTTAATTTTTATTTATCTTTTGATTATAGCAAAAGCCCAGAGACATAAGCAAACACGGTTCACGCCGGAACGCTATTGCCCCAAGGACCTGCTTATGGTAAAATATCTTAATTAAACTGATTAAATTTTATGAAAGAAAAATCATTCCCAGAATCTATCCCCTTGTGGAGCGATGCGGCTGTTCCTTACAGGAAATACCGCTCGAAAATTGAAAGGCACGTCCCGGATGACGCCCCGGTAACTCTCATTACCGGCATCAATTACCCTGCCATCGTCCCTTACCCTGCCAAAGGAGCAAAAGAAGACTCCCCTGCCGTCATCGTCTGCCCGGGCGGAGCCTATGACTTTTTGTGCATCGACTACGAAGGCTATGAGATCGCGGAGTACCTCTCAAAGCACGGCGTCTCAGCCTTCGTTCTGAAGTACCGCGTCCCCAAGCAGCGCAAGGC
Organism: bacterium; assembly: GCA_017616555.1. Classification (GTDB taxonomy): domain Bacteria; phylum Auribacterota; class UBA3054; order UBA3054; family UBA3054; genus UBA3054. Next base: position 20,490 of record JAFZXZ010000023.1, read on the forward strand.
CGCTCTCTGCGACGCCCTGCGCGCGGTAAGATATCTCAGATTTAATGCCGAGAAGTTTGGCATCAGGAAAGACGCAATCGGCATCATGGGCTTCTCAGCCGGCGGCAATCTGGCCGCCATGTGCGCCGGAAGCTATGATAAAGTCCCCTACGAATCGGCGGATGAGATCGATACAGTTTCCGCCAGGCCAGACAATCTTGGGCTTATTTATCCGGCCTATCTTGAGGAAAAGCCCCGCTTCCCGCTTACCAAAGCTCATCCGCCGACTTTTCTTCTGCAGACAAGCGACGATCCCTACTTCCCGAGCCTTACGGCCTACGAAAAGGTCCTATTGAAAAAGAAGCTTCCCTTAGAATGCCACATCTATCCGGAAGGCGGGCACGGCTTCGGGTCAAGACCTTGCGGCAAGGCGACCGACAACTGGCTTGACCTCTACTTATCCTGGCTGAAAAGGCAAACAAAAAAAGCGTAATAAAAATGTTTTCGGAAATCGTTAAAAAGATAATCGCGACTCCCGTCTATGAAGTCGCCAAGGAATCGCCGCTTGATCTAATGGCGATCCTATCCGCCAAGCTCGGCAACACGATTCTGGTAAAACGCGAAGACCAGCAGGAAGTCTTCAGCTTCAAGCTTAGGGGCGCTTACCAGAAGATCCATTCCCTCGCGAAAGAAGAACTGAAAAGGGGCGTCATTGCCGCTTCCGCCGGCAATCATGCCCAGGGCGTGGCGCTGGCCGCAGCCAAATTAGGCTGCAAGGCTACGATCGTCATGCCGAAGCCTACCGCCACCATAAAAGTCAACAACGTGCGCCGGCTTGGCGCGGAAGTCGTCGTTTACGGCGACAATTTCGACGAAGCCTGCGCCTATGCGCTTGATCTGGCAAAAGAGAAAGGTCTTTCCTTCATCCATCCCTACGACGACACTGACGTCATAGCCGGCCAGGGCACGATAGCCATGGAGCTCTTGAGGCAGAATCCTGAAGAGCTTGACGCGGTCTTCATCCCTGTGGGCGGCGGCGGCCTTATCTCCGGCATGGCCTCCTACATCAAGACCTTCCGTCCGGAAGTGAAAGTTTTCGCGGTGGAGCCGGAAGGCTGCGCCTGCTGCAAGGCCGCCATGGACAACGGCAAAAGAGTCATCCTTGACAAAGTCGATCTTTTCGCGGAAGGCGTTGCCGTCAAACAATTGGGCGCACTCCCCTTTGAGATCCTGAAAGACAATCTTGACGGCTGCATCACGGTCACCCAGGAGGAGATCTGCTCCGCCATAAGGGACATTTTCAACGACACCAGGGCCATTTCCGAAACTTCCGGCGCCGTCGGCCTGGCCGGCATGAAGAAATACATCCGCGAGACCAGCGCCAAAGGCAAAGTGTTCGCGACCGTATTGTCCGGCGCAAACATCAACTTCGAGAGGCTGAGAGTCGTCTCGCAGCTGGCCGAAATGGCCGAAGGCGAGATCCTCTTCTCCGCGAAACTAAAAGAAGAGCCGGGTTCTTTCCGCGCTTTCTGCTCCGCCATCGACGGGCACGACGTGACTGAGTTCAACTACCGCCATTCCGACAACAGCAATGCCTACGTCTTCGTCGGCATCATGCTGGGGGCCGGTCAAAAACGCGAGGAACTCTACGCCAAGCTCAACGGCCTCGGCTACGAGATTACCGACATGACGGGGAATTCGCTTGCCAAGACGCACGTCAGGTACATGGTGGGCGGACACGCCAATCTCGCCTCCGAAGAGATGCTCTTCCAGTTCGAGTTCCCGGAAAGGGCCGGCGCCCTGAGGAAATTCCTGGACGCCATGGGCAGCCGTTGGGACATCACGATGTTCCATTACCGCAACCTCGGCGCCAGCATCGGCAGAGTCTTTTTAGGTCTGGCTGTCCCGCCCGAAGACAAGGACAAGCTGAAAGAATTCTTAGAAGGCCTTGGCTACTCTTACACGCTTGAAAAAAACAATCCCGCCTACGAATATTTCCTGAGATAAAAATTAAGCAGAAAGGATAAAAAATGAGCAAAACGATCAAAAACACCGAAAAAGCCCCCTCGCCCATCGGCCCCTACAACCAGTCTGTTGAAGCCAATGGCTTCCTCTTCGTTTCCGGCCAGATCCCCATCATCCCGGAGACCGGCGAACTTGTGAAAGGGCCGGCCGCCGACCAGGCCAGGCAATCCCTTAAGAATCTTGGCGCCATTCTGAATAACGCCGGCTTGAGTTTCGAAGACGTGGTCAAGACAACGGTCTTTTTGTCAGACATCAACGATTTCGCAGCGGTCAACGCCGTTTATGGAGAATGCTTTCCCTCGGAGACCGCGCCGGCCAGAAGCTGCGTGGAAGTGGCCAACCTCCCCAAAGGCGTGGCTGTCGAGATCGAAGTGATCGCCGCCTTGAACAAATAACTCAATAGTACTCCCATGAAGGCTCCCCGATACGAGTTCACGCCTTTCGGATATCTTGACAATCCTTTTCACACCGCGCATTTGCATATCTCCGGCATTGTCAGGTCCGTACCGCCATTGGGCTTCGGTTTTTGGAAGCGCTCGCTTCCCTGGACCTACGCCAGCGGCGTCTGCCCCGCTTTCAACAACTATCTTTCCTTTCTCAGGCTTTCCCTCATAACGGAAAAAGTCAGGATCTCAAGCATGGAGGAAGCTAAAAAAGAGAAAGTTTGCTCCAGGATCCACAGCAAGAATCTCATGAGCTACGACTGGGAGGGGCATGGCTTGAGTTTTTGCGTCACCTACCTTCTGGCTGACGAAGAGACCATCGCCTGCGATTACGAGATCAGAAACGATCTCTACGAAGCGCAGAAAGTGACGCTTAGAGTTTCCAACCTTTACGGATTCATCGAGAAGCCTTGGTGGGGCAGCTCGGGCGTCGTGAGCCGTTTCGTTTCGGAAAAGAAAGCCTGGATAAACAAGATCTGGGAAGGCGGCGCTATCTTCATAATGGGCGCCGACGACGCGCCCTTGAGGACCGGGCTCAAGTTTTACAAAGAGGACGACGATCCCTCGCAGTGGTGCGGCAACGAACTTAACGACGCCGATTACGGGACGAAAGGATTCGAGGACTGCGCCGGCGCGGAATCTTATTCGGACTACAGCTTCACCATAGACGGCAAAGGCAGCCGCACCGGCCATTTCTACCTTGTCAGGGAAAGGAACGAAGCTTACGCCTGGCGCAAGTTCTGCAAAATAAAGCTCGACTACGACTCCATCAAGCAGAAAAAGATCAGCGAGGACGAGAAGTTCTATTCCGGGACGCCAATATTGGAGGGCGACTGGAGCGACGCCTGGAAACAGGGCTGGGTGCAGGACTTTGAAACGCTGAGGATGACCGTCAGGCCGCCAATCGGCATCTACACTACGCCCTGGGACGCCATGCAGATCTTTTCTCCGCGCTGCGTTTTGGGCGAAACGCACCTTGACATGATGTGCTTTTCCTACGCCGATCCAGAGACCGCCAAAGAGGTCATCTACGGCTGCTTCAAGGACGCGCCCATGCCGAACGTCCCCTGCTCCAGGGAGGACGGCAGCATGAACATGATAGGCGCCGGCGGAAGCGAATGCGGCACGAGCCCTGTCTGGGGATTGCCTTTCTACGTCATCCGCTCAATATATTTCCGCGAGCACGACAGAACCTGGCTCAGGAAGCTCTACCCCTATCTGAGGGCCTTCATCAGCTGGTGGCTCGAGAACAGGACTGACGCCGAGGGCTGGTTCCACTGCAACAACTCCTGGGAATCCGGCCAGGACGGCAGCAAGCGCTTCACTTTCGACGGCTGCAGCGAGGCCGACGTCGTCGATTTCGTAAGGACCGTGGACGTCGAAGCCGTCATGGCCCACGCCATGGAAACGATGGCGATCTTCGCAAAGCAATTGGGCTTGGAGAACGACATCCCCTACTGGCAGGACTTGGCCAAGGAACGCATCAAACGCACCAGGGAAATGTTCTACGAGGGCTGGTTCAGGGATTACGACGCCCGCAGCAACAAACCGATCGTTTTGAAGAACTACTACGACGTCATGATGCTTCTGCCCATCACGGTCGGCGTCGCGCTGCCCGAGCAGATCGAGGAAATGCGGGACTCTTTCAAATATTTCATTGAGAATCCAAAACTGATGCTGGAGTGGCCCTCCTTCCAGTTCCCCTTCACTGAGGCTGCCAGGCGCGCCAAACAGAACGTGATGGTCAGCGACCTTTTGCTTTCGACTGGCGACCGCGTTTACGCACGTGAAACAAGCAGGGACGTCAGGCCTTTGGCCAGCCGCCACAAAACTACTTTCCCCAACTGCTTCCGCTACAAGATGCCGGGCCAGGCTTCGGAGTTCTGGCCTCTTACGCCAGATCCCGTCTGGGAATGCGGCGCAGAGCACTACGGCTGGGGCGCGACGCTCCCCACCATGGTCATAAGGAACATCTTCGGCGTAAGGGAACTTGAGACGGACTATCCGTCCATCGAAGTAAGCCCGACAGTCCCCTCGAACTGGAAGGCCGGCCAGAGCTACGGCCTCAGGAATCTGCATATCGGGCCTTTCACTATCGACATCTTCCTTTCCCCCCTTGAGGACGGAGTAAAAGTCACCATCGATTTTGCGACTCCCGAGGCGCAGCATATCGAGAAAATGCTCAAGCCAGGCGAAAAACTAACGTTCTGAAAAAATGACAAAAGCCATAAAATACCTGATCTTCCCGCTGCTTCTGGCCGCGATACTAGTGGCCTATTACCCAAGCATAGACTCGTCATATCATCTTGACGATTTCGAGACCATAGTGATGAACGACCTGGTGGACGCCCAGATCATCCCGCTCATCAAGAAATATCCGACCAGGTGGCTGGTATTCCTCTCCTACTGGTTCAGCTTAAGGCCTGCGGTCACTGACTTCATCGGTAAGATCTTCACATTGGAAAGCGCTCAGCTGATTTCGCTGCATCTTTTCAATTTCTTCCTGCACGCCCTGAACGCCTGGCTTGTTTATCTCATTACTCTTCCGCTGCTTCTCCCTCTAAGGTTCAGAGACAAACTTGACAAAGCATCTCTCGGTGTCCATCTCTGCGCGGCGCTCATCGCCTTCTTTTTCGCCCTGATGCCGCTGCAGACTATGTCCGTCATTTACATTGGGCAGCGCTTCACGCTTTTCTCGGCCTTTTTCTATTTCCTGACGCTATACATCATAACGAGGGCTTACTTCGCACACTGGCGCAAAGCGATCGCAATACCATGCGCTATCATAACCTTCATCATAGGACTTTTCTGCAAGGAGACCATCGTCACGGCGCCCGTGGCCTGCATAATTCTCTTGTGGCTCTTCGAGGCTAGCCCGGAGTTGAAGTATCTGAAATCGCATCAGAAAAAGTACCTGGCCCTGGAATTGATCGGCGTAGTCTTCCTCTTTCTCGTGCTTCCGGCCGTCGTTTTCTGCCATCTGAACAAGTGGGATCCCGAATTGATCAGCGGCTCCCTTAAGAGCGTCGGCGGCATGAGGCACATTGACTACAACGTGGAAGGCCTCTCCAGAGTCACGTACTTTTTGACGCAGCCTTTTGTGATCCTCTATTATGTCGCCCTCTTCTTCATGCCGGGCCTTCTTTGCATCGATCATGACATTCCCCTCTGCACAAGTTTCCTGAGCTGGCAGTGGATAGTTCCCGTCGTCATATTAATTACCTGCTGCTTCGTATTCTTCAGGGTGCGGCACAAATACCCTCTTTCCAGCTGGGGATTTTTCTTCTTTATCTTCCCCTTGCTTCCCCAGAGTTCGATCATGCCTACCCTCGACCTTTGCTTTGAGCACAGGATGTATTTGTCCGTGGCGGGATTGATCTGGCTTTGCGCCGACCTTCTCAGGATAATGTCTGACAATCTTCCCAAGGCCTTCACATACGCTTTGTCCGTCTTTTTGCCGGTCGTCCTTCTGCTCTACTCCGCCGCGACCTTTCAGAGAAGCAAAGTCTGGCAAAGCGAACTGACGCTCTGGGGCGACGCCATGACGAAAGCGGGCGAAAAACAGAGGGTGATTATCAACTACGCTTCTGCTTACCTTGGCGAGACCGCCGACCATGAATACGTCATCAATCTCCTCTCCGAGAACATGCCCAAATGGCATATCGTCCATCCCAGGGCTTTCGCGCTCTTAGGCAGCGCCTACCAGCTCGCCGGAGATTACAAATACGCCGTGAACAATTATCTTTCCGCCATTGACTGCGACAAGGACAATCCCGTCTTCCGCTACAACATCGCGATCATCTACCTGGGCGACGGAAAACCGGAAAAGGCCCTGAACCAGCTGAACCGCTCGGTAGAGCTCAACCCCAATTACGCCGACGGCTATTATCTCCGCGGCGTAGTCAACCGCTATCTCAAACGCAACAAATCCGCTGTGAAAGATTTTAAAAAATATCTTTCGCTCGCCCCCCACGGCGAAAACGCCGAGGATGCCGCGCAGCAGCTCAAAGCACTAAACGAATAAACAAAAAGGAGTGAAAATGAAAAAACTTATCCCCTTCTTAATGTTGTTCCCGCTTTTCGTTTTCGGCGAAGAAGCAGGCGCCAAGATCGAATTCAAGGAAGTCTCCGTCGCTCCCGAATACCTGACTGAAAAAGCCGATTCCGACGCCATCAATGTCGGCGTGGTCGAGATCGTCAAGGTAGATGACGAAGAGCCCGCTCTGGGAGACGAATACGAGGACGAGGATGAGGACGACTTTTTCTCCAAAGCCTATCTGGCCGGCCCGGCCGAGATACTGGCTACCGCGGCCGTACCCCTTGCCTTCACCGGCATCGGAGCCGGATGCGGCTTCCTTCCGGCGATGGAAAACAACCTAGGACTCGCGATCACGCCCTTGACCGTCACGCTCGGCACGGGCGTCGGCGCCGTCTGCGGAGCGCTCTTCGCCCCTTACCTTGCCTTGAAAGGCGTCTTTGACACTTTCACGCTCGGCGCTTTCGTCGATGAGGATTACGATCTTACTGATTCCACTGACATCGTCGAGGACAAGGTGGACGTCGTGAACGAGATCGTCCTTCTGAACAATCCTTTCGAAGAGGACGAGGAAGACGACGACACGACAGTTGAAGAAGACGAAGAGGAAGAGGAA
>JAFZXZ010000024.1 GCA_017616555.1 bacterium
CATGGTTATGGGGCCGCCGTTGCAGATCCTTTTATAGTCTAATTTGCCGTAGGTCTCCAGTTCGCTTATGATACCCCGGGCTCGGACGCCGGGAGAAGGGGCGAGGCTGGAGCTGACGAAGTCGCCGTATTTGCGTCCGTCGGATGTGGCTTTCAGTTTCTGGCCTTCCCTTTTCTGGGTCATCAGGACATAGTGCTGGGCGGAGCCGGAGCCTGGTCTTATTCGGCCGCCGCGGCCGTTGTTTTTTATTTCGGCAAGGGCGTCGGCGAAGAGGTCGAACAGGCGTTTTAACAAGTCGTCGGCGTAATCGTCATTGCTGCCGACCTTGTGGGGGACGGCCTTTATTATCTGCCTCAGTTCCTCGTCGTTTTCGTAGTCGCTTTCCAACGCGGCCAAAAGTCTTTCCGGCGTGACCTGCTTAGTTTCGAAGATCAGATACTTGACAGCCGCCAGGGCGTCGGCGGCGCTTGAGGAGCCGCAGCCTTGGCAGCCGTAATGGTAGTGGCTTCCGCCTCCGTTGTTCAGGTCGCGGCCTTTTTTTATGGGGTTTTTGGAGAAGACGGAAACGATGGGTTCCGGAAGGAAATAACCTTCTTGTCCGCATTCCTCCTTGAAATCTTTTACTTGCGCGTCAACGGCTGTTTTTAATCTGCCCATTATCCCTTCGAAATCATCGCCGGCTTTAAGGCCTGATCTTATGGCCTCATCCGCGCACAGAGGAAAATTGAAGGCGAATAGGTTCGGGGTGTCGCGGCCGTCCTCCACCACGAACTCCCAGCAGGCCGCGACGGTGTAGTCCCTGGCTGATTCCAAGTCGTAGCCGAAATTCACCAGGCTGGGAATGATGACTTCGTCGTTTTGGTATTGCGGGAAGCCCAAGCCCTTGCGGGTAAGTTTGGCGGCGGAAAGAAGAAGGTCATGGGGCGTGTTGGAATCGACTCTCAGATTGATCTTGGGGTCTATCAGACCGATGTCGTCCGAGGCTTCCAGGCACATGTAGGTGAGGGGATTGACCGCAGGTTTTCCGTTTCTGTCACAACCGCCCAGCATCATGCTCTGCCCGTTGTCGCCCAGCTGGACTCCTCTGTAGAGGTCGGCGTCCCTTGAAAGGGAAATGAAAAATTCTTCCAGAAGCTCGAAGGCCTCGTCCCGGGTCAAAACATTTTGCTTCAAATCGTTTTCGAGGTAGGGCCACATGTACTGGTCAAAGCGGCCGAAGCCCATGTGTTCGCCGCCGGCGGATCTCATGACGGACATTATGAAGCGGACGGACTGCAGCGCTTCGTGAAAGCTTTCCGCCGGGTACTGGGGAACTTTTTCCAAAAGCGCGCGCTGACTTGGTTCTTTGGCGGCAGCGGCGTAGCGCTTGGCGAAACCGGCCACGGCGTCTATGGCCGCGATGGCGTTCGTTAAGAAATCGACGGCTTCAGGGTCGTCCTTTTTTTCTTCCAGGGCTTTTTGGCAGGCGGCTTTTCGCCCGGCGAGGCCTTCTTTCAGGAGGATGGGCCATTCGATGGTCAGGTTTTCAAGGGCGCGCCGCGGCTTCTCCTTATCCAATCCGTTCATCGGAAAGTCCGGGTTGCCTTTTATAGTCCTCGTAAAGATGATCTTCTCGCCTGGAAAGACAAGGGGAGTTTCTTTATTTAAGATGTACTCGTAGATGAGCCGGTAGCGCCCGTTGAGGCTGAGGCCGGCTGCTTTTGATTCCAGATCGGCGTTCAAATTGTCCCTGGATATGTCTCTCCGGAACTTATGGTAGAAACCGTTCCGGACGTTTTCCCTCAGTTGTTTTATTCTCGCGTTCATCGAGAATATTTTAGCATAAGGCTTATGGTTTTGGAACGAGCCTTGCTTTGCTAAAATCATATGTTTTAAACGGTTTTTGCACAGGGGTATTTAGTTGGTTATCTTACTTTTTATTAATTGCTTATGTGGGTGGGGGAGAGGGGCTGAAACGGGGTACTTGAAATCAAACACCCTTTCTGGTATTATTGTTCTCACCCATCGTGAAAAAGCGCGAAAGCAAATTTTCCGGTGCTGAAAAAAACATACCTCATACGCGTCGCGAATAGATGCAGACGCTAACGAAGATCTAGACACCGAATAGATGGATGTCTTGTCAGAAGTGAAAATATGTGGTTAACAACATATAAAAAATTTTTTTAATTCATTACATAATCCAAACCATTGGAGAAATTTTATGGCTAAGGAAACTTACAACAGAACTAAGCCCCACGTGAACGTCGGTACGATCGGTCACATCGACCACGGCAAATCCACGACCACCGCTGCCTTGACGAAAGTTTTGGCTGAGAAAGGTCTGTCCAAATTCGTGCCCTACTCTGAAGTCACCAAGGCTTCCGCCTCCCAGGGCTTCCGTAACGAAAGCAAAACCCTGACGATCGCCACCTCCCACGTCGAGTACGAGAGCGAAACTCGTCACTATGCCCACATCGACTGCCCGGGGCACGCCGACTACATCAAGAACCTGATTACCGGCGCCGCTCAGATGGACGGCTCTATTCTGGTTGTTGCCGCTGATGACGGCCCCATGCCCCAGACCCGCGAGCACATCCTGCTTGCCCGTCAGGTCGGCGTCCCCGCCATCGTCGTTTTCTTAAACAAAGTTGACCTGGTCGACGACCCCGAGCTTCTCGAACTCGTCGAAATGGAACTCAGAGAGCTCCTGACCAAGTACGACTTCCCGGGCGATGAGATCCCCATCATCCGTGGTTCCGCTTTGAAGGCCATCGAAGGCGATCCGAAGTACGTCCAGAGCATCATGGACCTCGTTCACGCCCTCGACACCTATATTCCTGAGCCGCAGCGTCTGACCGACAAGCCGTTCCTGATGGCTGTCGAGGACGTCTTTAGCATTTCCGGCCGCGGCACTGTGGCCACCGGCCGTATCGAGCAGGGCGTCATCCATGTTGGTGACGAAGTTGAAATTCTCGGTCTCCGCGAGACCCAGAAATCCACCTGCACGGGCGTTGAAATGTTTAGAAAGCAGCTCGAAGAAGGCCAGGCTGGCGACAACGTCGGTCTGCTTCTCCGCGGCATTGACAAGGACGCCATTATGCGCGGCCAGGTCGTTGCTAAGCCCGGTTCCATTCACCCCCACACCAAGTTCGTCGGTGAAGTGTACATTCTGACCAAGGAAGAGGGTGGACGTCATACCCCGTTCTTCAAAGGCTATCGTCCGCAGTTCTACTTCCGCACGACTGACGTGACCGGTTCCATCGAGCTCCCCGAGGGCGTTGAGATGGTCATGCCTGGCGACCACGTGACGATCAATGTCGAACTGATCACCCCGATCGCCATGGAGAAAGGTCTTAAGTTCGCTATCCGCGAAGGCGGCCACACCGTCGGTTCCGGTCAGGTTACCGAGATCAAAGAATAATTAGTAATTAGGAAATAATAATGTCTGACGAACAGCGCATTAGGATCAAACTGCGCGCGTATGACCATCGCGTGCTTGACGCTTCCACGCAGGATATCGTCGAGACGGCAAAGAGTACCGGGGCCCTCGTTACGGGCCCCATACCCCTGCCGACGCAGATTGAAAAATACACCGTGAACCGCAGCCCGCACGTCGATAAGAAGAGCCGCGAACAGTTCGAACAGAGGACTCACAACCGCCTCATCGACATCGTGTGCCCGACTGCCAAGACAGTTGACGGCTTGAAAAAGCTGAATCTGCCTGCCGGTGTTGACATCCAGATCAAGGTGCTCTAATTAGGGCGCTCTCATTTGAAGAAGTAATAATAGAGGAAAAGCAATGCTGCTTGGAAGAAAGATAGGAATGACGCAGGTCTACCGCGAAGACGGCACGGCGGTCGCCGTGACGGTCGTTCAGGCCGGCCCTTGCGTCGTGTTACAGAAGAAGCCCGCCGAAAAGAACGGCGGCGTGAACGCAGTGCAGCTTGGATTTGAACCGATAAAGGATAAAGCCGCGAAGAAGCCCCAGCTCGGCCACGCCAAGAAGGCCGGTCAGGCTCAGGCTTATCGCTTCTGCCGCGATATGCGCGTGGAAAACCTGGACGACTACGAAGTCGGCCAGACCATCGGCGTCGAGCAGTTCACGGTCGGCCAGACGGTCGACGTGATCGGCACCAGCCGCGGTATGGGCTACCAGGGCGTCATCAAGCGCCACCATCATCATGGCGGCGGCGACGCTCACGGTTCCATGTTCCACCGTTCCACCGGCGGTATCAGCTCAAGCGCGTATCCTTCACGTGTTTTCAAACTGCGCGGCATGCCCGGTCAGATGGGCAATGAGCGCGTCACTGTCCAGAGCCTGACGGTTGAGACGATCGATGCCAATGAGAATCTGATCGCCATCCGCGGCGCTGTTCCGGGCCCCAAGACCGGTCTCGTGATCGTCCGCCCGGGCGTTAAAGCCAAGGTTCAGAAATAAAAAGGAACTATAATAAATGGCATCATTAACAAAGATTAACTTTGCGGGCGAGAAGACGGGCACTGTGGAAGTCTCTGAAGCTTTCATGACCTTCCCTTACAATCCCGAACTCACGCATGACTGTGTGGTCGCTCAGCTGGCCAACAAGCGTCAGGGCAACGCCTCTACGCTGACCAAGTCTGAAGTGAACCTCACGAAGAAGAAACCTTTCCGTCAGAAAGGCACCGGCAACGCCCGCGCCGGTTATTTCGCTTCCCCTGTGAGGCGCGGCGGCGGTATCGCCCACGGCCCTCATCCCAGAAGCTATGAACTGAAGATAAACAAGAAGCAGCGCCGCATCGCCCTTTACGGCACTTTGGCCCAGATGATGCGCGACGGCTCCGTTAGCGTGATCGCCGACTGGAATATGGAGAAGCCCCAGACGAAAGTCATGGCCGGCCTCAAGAAAGCCCTCGAGTCCCGCAAACTGATGCTGGTTGGCCTGCCCGGCGACGAAAACGCCTGCCTGTCCACCCGCAACATCGAGAACGCGCTCTTCGTCATCACCGACCGGGTGAACGTTTTTGATCTCGTGAACGCCACTGAGGTGGTCCTCTCCGAGGCCGCCTGCAAAGTCCTGGAAGAGCGTTTCCTGGCCAGCCAGAATATTAAGGAGGCCTAATGAAGAATCCCTCTGAAATAATCAAGAGCCAGATCATCTCGGAAAAGGGGACTTTCCTCGCCGAGACCGCGAACCAGTACATCTTCAAAGTGGCTGCCGACGCCAACAAGATCGAGGTCAAGGCCGCCGTTGAGGCGCTTTACCAGGTCAAAGTAGAGGAAGTGCAGATCTTAAACCGAGTCGGCAAAGAACGCCGCCGCGGCCTCAAGATCGGCTATGTTCCCGGATATCGCCGCGCCATCGTGCGCCTCGCTTCCGGCAATTCCATCAGCTTGACGTAAAAATTGGCTTCACAGTTTAGGAACTAAATTAGAATTATGGCAATCAAAAAATACAAACCCACAACCCCCTCAAGGCGCCACATGTCCAACATCTCGCGCGAGGACCTCTACAAAGAGGGACCCGAGCAGAGCTTGGTGGTCAAACTTAAAAGCCATGCGGGTCGTGACGCCTACGGTCACGTCTCTATGAGACACCAGGGCGGTCACCACAAACGCTTGTATCGTCTGATCGACTTCAAGCGCGACAAAGACGGCATCCCCGGCACCGTCGCGCGCATCGAATACGATCCTTATCGTACGGCTCACATCGCCCTCATTAACTATAAGGACGGCGAAAAGCGTTACATCATTGCCCCGGAAGGCATCGCGGTCGGCAACACGATCATGTCCGGCGACGAATGCGAATTCAACGTCGGCAACACCATGCCGCTTTCCCGCATTCCTTTGGGCACCCAGATCCACAATATCGAACTGATCCCCGGTCAGGGCGGAAAGTTGGTGCGCAGCGCCGGTTGTTTCGCGACCCTGATGGCGAAGGAAGGCAAGTTCGCTCACGTTCGCATGGGCAGCGGCGAAGTCCGCCTGATCCCCCTGGAAGCGCGCGCCACTATCGGCGTGGTCGGCAACAGAGACCATGAGAAAGTCTCTCTTGGTAAGGCCGGCCGTTCCCGCTGGCGCGGCATCAGGCCGAGCGTACGAGGCGTTGCCATGAACCCCATAGACCACCCGATGGGCGGCGGCGAAGGCCGCGCCAGTGGCGGTCATCCGACTACGCCCTGGGGCAAGAGGAGTTTGGGACGCAAGACCAGAACGCGCTCCAAGAGAAGCGATTACATTATAAAACGACGGACGAAAGGCTATGGCTCGATCAATTAAAAAAGGACCTTATGTCGAAGACAAACTGCTGGTCAAGATCCAGCGTTTGACCGAGAGCGGCGAACACAGACCTATAAAGACCTGGTCCCGCCGTTCAATGGTAACCCCGGAATTCGTGGGACACACATTCCTGGTCCACGATGGCAGAAAGCATGTGTCAGTCTTCATTACGGAGAACATGGTGGGTCACAAGCTCGGCGAATTCGCGCCGACTCGCACTTTCCGCCAGCACAGCGGCAGCAAGGGTAAGAAGCCCGGTGAATAATACCGAAATTAGTTAAAGAAGGAAAATAGACACATGGAAGCGAAAGCAACTGCTAAGACGGTGAGAATATCACCAACCAAGGCGCGCCTGGTCACTAACCTGATCTCCAAAAAGGCCGTTCCTGAGGCTCTCCGCATCCTTGACGCTACGCCGAAAAAGGCTAGCCGTCTCGTGGTGAAGGTCCTCAAGTCCGCCGTGGCCAACGCCGGCGCCTCTATCCTGCCTGAAGACCTCGTCGTGAAATCCGCGACGGTCGACGGCGGACCGACCATGAAACGTTTTCGTCCGGCCTCCAGAGGCCGTGCGAACAGGATCATCAAACGCACTAGCCACATCACCGTGACGGTGACGGACGAGCGCTAAAAATCTAAGAAAACCGGTCCTTGATTTCCAGGGGCCATAATGGTATAATCTCTGTCACTATTCGGTAATAAATACCGCAAAAACAGAGAGAACCGGAGTTAAATCCAGTGGGACAAAAAGTAAATCCGATAGGTCTGCGAATCGCCCTGAACCGCGACTGGCAGTCGAAGTGGTACGCGCCAAGTAAAGAGTTTGGCGCCATGCTGATAGAGGATCTGAAGATCCGCGATTTCGTCAAGCGTAAACTCTACGCTTCGGGCGTTGCTCACGTTAAGATCGAGCGCGTCACCGACCGTATCCGCGTGACCGTCTTTACGGCCCGTCCGGGTCTGGTCATTGGCACCAAAGGCGGCGATATCAACAAGCTGCGCGATGAACTGAAGCAGTTCACCAAGCGCGACATCTACATCGAGATCGAAGAGATCAAGCGCCCGGAGCTGGAAGCCCAGCTCGTGGCGGAAGGCGTCGCCCAGCAGCTTGAAAAGCGCGCCTCCTATAAGCGCGTCCTTAAGCGCAGCTCTCAGCTTGCTATGGATATGGGCGCCCTCGGCATCCGTGTCGTCGTCTCCGGCCGTCTTGGCGGCGCTGAGATCGCCCGCACCGAATCCATCAGAGTCGGCAAAGTTCCTCTTCACACCCTGAGAGCGGACATCGACTTCGGTTTCGCCGAAGCCCGCACGACCTACGGCGCCATCGGCTGCAAAGTCTGGATCTCCCGCAACGACAAAGCTCTGGAAGAGAAGGCGGAGCGCCGCCCCTCTAAGCCGAGCCGTCCCCGCGGTCCGAGAGCTCCCCGCGCCCCTCAGGCCAAGTAACAGAGAATAATTTGAGAAGGAAGATAGATTATGGCTCTACAACCGAAAAGAGTTAAGTTCAGAAAGCAGCAGCGCATGTCGCGCGCCGGTCTCGCCAAGGGCGGAACGGAAGTCGCTTTCGGTGAATTCGGCCTTCAGGCCCTGGACAGAGGCTGGGTCACAGCCATCCAGATCGAGGCGGCCCGTGTCGCCATCACCCGTCACATGAAGAGACGCGGCAAAGTCTGGATCCGCTCGTTCCCCGACAAACCCTACAGCAAGAAACCCGCTGAGACCCGTCAGGGCAAAGGCAAAGGCGCCACCGAAGGTTGGGTCGCCGTTGTCCGTCCGGGCAAGGTCATGTTCGAGATCGAAGGCGTTACGGAAGCCGTCGCCAAAGAGGCTCTCTGCCTGGCCGCCGCTAAACTCTCCATCCGCACTCGCTTTGTCGCGAGGCATGTAATCTAAGGAGACAACCGATGAAGAAAGCTAACGAGATCCGCAATCTGGAAGTGGACCAGCTGGAGAAGGAACTCTCCCGTCTGCAGAAGGAAAGCTTCGAGCTTCGCAATAAGAAAGCCATTAAGCAGCTGACGACCACCCACGAACTGAAGCAGAATCGCCGCGCGATCGCCCAGGTCAAGACCGTCATCACTGAAAAGAATAAAAAGTCGCAGTAACGACATAAATCGGAAACCAGATAATGGAAAACAAAATTGATAGCAGCAGAAAGATCCGCCAGGGCGTGGTGATCAGCGATAAGGGAGACAAATCCCTCGTGGTGCGCGTCGAACGCCGTGCGCCGCACGTTTTGTACAGCAAGATGGTGCGCCTGGTCAAGAAGTACTACGTTCATGACGAGAAGAACGAAGCTCGTCTCGGCGACACCGTCAAGATAGAGGAGTGCCGTCCTATCAGCAAAACCAAACGTTGGCGTCTCCTTGAGATCGTCGAACGCGCCACTCTGAACGCTGGCGAGCAGGAGTAAGGAGTTAGAATATGATTCAGCAACAAACCAGACTGGTAGTCGCCGACAACACGGGCGCCCGCGAAGTCATGTGCATCCGAGTCCTCGGCGGTACTAAGCGTCATTACGCTCAGGTGGGCGACATTATCGTCTGCTCCGTCAAGGCCGCCGACCCCAACAGCCCCGTCAAGAAAGGCGAAGTGGTGAAAGGCGTCATCGTCCGCACCAAGAACATCATCAAACGCAAAGACGGCTCTAAGCTCCGTTTCGACAACAACGCTCTCGTCATCCTCGCCAAGGATAAAGATCCGAAGGGCACCCGTATCTTCGGGCCCGTGGCCAGAGAGCTCAGAGAAAAGAAGTTTACGAAGATCGTTTCTTTAGCCCCGGAAGTTGTGTAAGGAAGGTAATCTTATGGGTATCAAAAAAGGTGACATCGTCAAAGTTATCTCCGGCAACGGCAAAGGCAAGGAAGGCAAAGTCCTCAGCGTCAAGAATGCCGGCTGCGATAACTGCACCGTGAAGGTGGAAGGCGTGAAGCTCCAGAAGCGCCACGTCAAGGCCCGCAGCGAAGCCCAGAAGGGCGGCATCGTCGACAAAGAGGCTCCCATCCACATCTCGAACGTGAAGCTCGTGAGCTCCGGCTCGAACGAATAAGCAAGGTAAGCATAAAGGAAAGATAAAAAATGTGCGCAAAAGCTAAGAAAGAAGCTCCGGAAGCCAAGGCTTCTGCCCCCGCCGAAAAAGTGACGCCGCGTTTCATGGCGCTCTACAACGACGAGATCAAAGCCAAGCTGTTCAAGGAACTCAAAAAGGAAAACGTCCACCTCGTCCCGAAACTCGAGAAGATCGTGGTGAGCATGGGCGTCGGCATCGCTACTGAAGACGCGGCCCACGTTCAGAACGCCGCCGCGGACCTGGCCATCATCACCGGCCAGAAGCCCGTCATCACCAAAGCCACGAAGTCCGTCTCCAACTTCAAGCTGAGAGAAGGCAACCAGGTCGGCTGCAAAGTCACCCTGCGCGGCGCCCGCATGTATGAGTTCTTGGAAAGGCTCATCTGCATCGCCCTGCCCCGAATCCGCGACTTCCGCGGCATCTCCGCCAAGGGCTTCGACGGCAACGGCAATTTCTCATTCGGCCTCAACGACCAGCTGGTCTTCCCGGAGATCAACCCCGACAAAGTGAAACGCCAGCAGGGTATGAATATTACGTTCGTCACCAGCACCAACTCCGACGCTGACTGCAAAGCCATGCTGAAGGAATTCGGTATGCCTTTCGTGAAAAACACTAACGCTAAATAAAGGTTCTCAAAGTGGCTAAAACATCATTGATACAGAAGCAGAAAAGGACCCCGAAGTTCAGTTGCAGAGGCTACAATCGCTGTCAGAGATGCGGCCGTCGTCGCGGGTATATGCGTAAGTTCCAGCTTTGCCGTATTTGTTTCCGCGAACTGGCGGGCAACGGCGCTATCCCCGGCGTGGTCAAGTCCAGCTGGTAATTTTTCTGAAAACAAGATAATTCAATATATCAGGAGTTAAGTATGGCAATGTCAGACCCGATCGGCGATCTTCTCGCGCGCATCAGAAACGCGTGCATGGCTAAGCATCGCAGCGTCGACGTCCCCGCTTCCAAGCTCAAAACCAGCATTCTGGAAGTTCTGAAGGCGGAAGGTTTCATCAGCGGTTATCAGCCGGTGGAGGATGCTCCTATCCCGACTCTCCGCGTCTATATCCGTTATTTCCGTCACGAACCGGTCATTCAGCATATCAAACGCGTCTCTAAGCCCGGTCTGCGCCGTTACGCGGCCGCTTCCGAAATGAAGCTGGTCAGAGGCGGCCTCGGCCTTATGATCGTCTCCACTCCGGAAGGCGTCATAACGAGCAAGGAAGCCAAGAAGCGCAATGTGGGCGGCGAGCTCTTAGTGGAAATCTGGTAATCAAAGCGGTGATCCGCGAAACCCAAATATAAAAGAAAATGTCACGAATCGGTAAAAAAACAATTACGGTGCCCCAGGGCGTGACCGTGACGGCTGAAGAAAGCAAAGTCACCGTCAAAGGTCAGAAGGGCGAGGTGAGCATGGCGCTTCCTCAGGGCATTACCGTGACCGTTGACGGTTCCAATGTGAACGTCTCCAGAGAAGGCGAGGAACGCCATCTTTGCGAAATGCACGGCACGGTGCGCGCTACGCTTGTCAACATGATCTCCGGCGTCAAGGACGGTTACTCCAAGGGCCTCGAGATGGTCGGCGTCGGCTATCGCGCCGAAGTCAAGGCCAACAAGCTTTATCTCTACATCGGCTGGACGAAACCCGCCGAGGTCGAGATCCCGAAGGGAATAACCTGCGCGGTCGATCAGAACACCAAGATCAATCTCACCGGCATCTCTCTGGACCAGGTCGGCGTCATCGCCGCCAAGATCCGCAGCATCTGCCCGCCCGAACCCTACGGCGGAAAGGGCATTCGCTACGCCGGCGAGAACATTCGCCGCAAAGCCGGCAAGTCCGTGGCTGGTAAGTAAGGATTGAAGAGGATAACGATATGAAATACACAGTTAAACGCAAAGATCTTACTCCGCGCAAGAGACGTCATCGCAGCATGCGTCAGAGAGTCGTCGGCACCGTCGAACGTCCCCGTCTGCATGTGAACTGCACCCTGCGCTACATCTACGCCCAGGTCATCGACGATTCCGAAGGCAAAGTTCTGGCCAGCGCCACCAGCGCCGGCAAGAATTACACCGCCGAGGGCAGCCGCTCCAACATCGCCGCCGCCAAAGAAGTCGGCAGGATGGTCGCGGAAGCCGCCAAAGCCAAAAACATCACCGCGGTGGTCTTCGACCGCGCCGGATTCAAGTATCACGGCAAAGTCAAAGCTCTGGCTGACGCCGCCCGCGAAGCCGGTTTGCAATTTTAAGTCAATATACGAGGAGTATTTTAAGTGGCAAGATTCAGAGAAGAGAAGTCCGCGGATACGTTCGAAATAGAGAACGTCATTAAAGTCAACCGCACTTCCAAGACCGTAAAAGGCGGTCGCCGCAATAGTTTCAGCGCTTTGGTCGTCGTGGGCGACGGCAAAGGGCACGTGGGTCTGGGATTCGGTAAAGCCAACGAGACTACCGACGCCATCAGCAAAGCTTACAATGACGGCCGCAAGAACATTGTGGAAGTCAAGCTTTACAACACGACCATTCCTTTCGCCGCCACCGGCAAGTTCAAAGCCGGCAAAGTCTTCCTTAAGCCCGCCACGACCGGTACCGGCGTCATCGCCGGCGGCGCGGTCCGCGCGGTCCTGGAAGCGGTCGGCGTGAAGGACATCCTTAGCAAGTCCATGGGCTCCAACAACCCCATCAACATGGCTAAGGCCACCCTCACGGCTTTGCAGATGATGACCACCACGGAAGAGGTCAAGGCCCGCCGCGGTTTGCGTGGAAAGAATAAGGAAAATGAAGCTCCGGAGACTCCGGCTGCTGAATAAGGAAATAGATTATGCAGATCAACGATTTAAAAGCTTTTCCGGGCGCCAAGCGCACGAATAAGAGAAGAGGCCAGGGCCAGGGTACCGGCAACGGCAAAACGGCCGGCCGCGGCAGCAAAGGTCAGAAAGCCCGTTCCGGCGGCGGCGTCCGCATCGGTTTCGAAGGCGGCCAGACCCCGATTTACCGCAGACTTCCCCGCAGGGGCTTCAACAACGCCAACTTCACCGTTTCTTACGAAGTGGTCAACGTTAGCGATCTGAACAGATTCCCGGCCGGTTCCACCGTGACCATCCAGGAACTCATCGCCATCGGCATCCTCCCCAAGAAGACCACCATCTTCAAAGTTCTCGCCAAAGGTGAGCTCAATGTCGCCGTGACGGTCGTCGCCGACAAGTGGAGCCCTGCCGCTGAAGAAAAGATCAAAGCGGCCGGCGGTTCCATCTCCAACGGAAAACAGGAATAATTCATAATTAAGCCCTTATAAGGACCATTATGTGGAAAGCGCTTAGTAACATGTTCAGCATCAAGGAACTCAGGGAGAGGATCATCTTCACCCTGCTTATGCTTGGTGTTTATCGTCTGGCAGGCAGCATCTGGGCTCCCGGCGTCGACGTTTCCAAAGTTAGCGAAATGTTCGCCGGCGTGAACAAGAACCTGTTCGACATGATGGATATGTTTACCGGCGGCGGTATCGGCAACATGACCATCATGGCTCTTGGTGTCATGCCTAACATCTCCGCCTCCATTATAATTCAGCTGGCCGCCAGCGTCGTTCCCTCTTTGGAGCGTCTCTCCAGGGAAGGCGAAGCCGGCCGCAATAAGATCAATCAGTACGTCCGTTACCTGACGGTCATCATCTGCGTTGTGCAGGGCGGCATTTTGGCCAGATCCCTGGTCCACAACGGCATCAACATGATATCCCCCGTGCTCTTCGTCCCGCTCTTCATCATCTGCCTTACGGCCGGCACCACCTTCCTTATGTGGCTCGGCGAGCAGATCACGCAGCGCGGCGTCGGCAACGGCATATCCCTTATCATCGCCGCCGGTATTCTTTGCCGCATGCCCTATGCTTTCAAGCGCCTTTGGCAGCTTCATTTTGCCCCGGGCTCTGACGGCAGCATCGCCATCGGCATCCTGATGATAGTTCTCTTCGTGGTCGTGGTCTATTCCGTTATTTTGGTCATCCAGGGCCAGCGCCGCATCCCGGTGCAGTACGCCCGCAGGGTGGCCGGCGGCGGCAAGACGGTCCCGGCCCACACTTCCTACATCCCGCTGCGCCTGAACCAGGCCAACGTCATCCCGATCATCTTCGCGGGCGCTCTCATGATCGTTCCGCAGGCTCTGGCCCAGATCGTTCCTGGCGATTGGTACACGGTCCGCAACATCGTCAATCAGTTTGCCACTCCCAGCAGCGCCGGGTATCTGATCGTTTACGCCGCTTTGGTCATCTTCTTCACGTATTTCTACACGGCCATTCAGTTTAATCCCGTGCAGATCGCCGATGACTTCAAGAAGAACGGCGCCTTCATTCCCGGTATCCGCCCCGGCAAACCGACCTCCGACTTCCTGGAAGCCAGCATGTTCCGCATCACCACTGCGGGCGCCATCTTCCTCGCCATCATCGCCGTCGTTCCGGCTCTTATCACCGGCAGACTGCATGTTGACTGGACGATCGCCAGTTTCATGGGCGGCACCGGTATCCTGATCGTGGTCGGCGTTGTTTTGGACACCATGCAGCAGATCGAAGCGCACCTTCTCATGCACCAGTATGACGGTTTCATGCAGAAGGGCCGCTTGAGAGGGAGATATTGATCTTTATGCGCGTCGTTTTGCTTGGACCTCCGGGAGCCGGGAAAGGCACCCACGCCGGCGTCGTGACCGAGACCTGCAAGATCCCGCACATCTCTACGGGTGACATGTTCAGATCGGCCATCAAGAACGGCACTCCTGTCGGATTGGAAGCCAAATCCTATATGGACAAAGGCGAACTGGTCCCCGACAGCGTGGTCTGCAAAATGGTGGAAGAGAGAATTTCTGAAGCCGATTGTTCCAATGGATTCCTTCTCGACGGATTCCCGAGAACGATGGCTCAGGCCAAAGCCCTCGACGCGGCTCTCGCCGCCAAAGGGCAGAAAATAGATCTTGTTATTAATCTGCAGTGCAGCGACGAAGTGGTTTTGGGCCGCCTGACGACCCGCCGCGTCTGCCGCACCTGCGGTGCGATATACAACGTCAACTCTAAGCCGCCCAAAGTTGAGGGCGTCTGCGACGTTGACGGCGGTGAAGTCTATCAGCGCAGTGACGACACTGTGGAGACTATCACCAACCGTTTGAGCGTGTACAAAGCCCAGACGGCAGAGCTCATTGACTATTACCGAGGCAACGGCGTCCTTAAGGACGTCAAAGCCGACGTAGACAAAAACGAGACGGCGGAAGCCATCAGATCTTTGCTTTGATGTCTCCCATAATCGTCAAGTCTTCGGAAGAGATCGCCTTCATGCGCGCTTCGGGCGCCATCACGGGCGAGCTTTTAAGGCTGATCGAGGAATGGATCGTCCCCGGCGTTACCACCGCGGAAATAGACCGCAGGGCCGAGGATTTCATCCGCTCGAGGGGCGCTGTGCCGGCCTTCAAGGGACTTTACGGTTTTCCCGGCACGGTCTGCTCTTCGGTGAACGAGGAAGTGGTCCACGGGATCCCGGGCGACAGAATGCTCTGTGACGGAGATATCGTAAGCATCGACACAGGCGCGGTCCTCCATGGTTTCTACAGCGACGCCGCCAGGACGTACCTGGTGGGGAACGTGAAGCCGGAGGTCGCCAAGCTCGTCAAAGAGACGGAAGCTTCCTTCGAAGCGGGCGTCAGACTCATCAAAGAGGGCATCCGCCTCGGCGACGTCTCGCACGCCATCCAGAGCCACGCTGAAAAGTTCGGCTACGGAGTCGTCAGGGAATACGTCGGTCACGGTGTGGGCAGAAAATTGCACGAGATGCCTGACATCCCCAACTTCGGAAAGAAGGGGACAGGCCCCGTCCTAAGATCGGGAATGACTCTTGCGATAGAGCCCATGATCGCCTTGGGAAAGCCCGGCGTCAGGACCTTGAAGGACGGCTGGACGGCTGTTACGAAAGACGGTTCGCCCTGCGCCCACTACGAAAACACGGTCCTGGTCACCGAGCACGGATCGGAAATATTAACAAAGTAAATACATAAAGGAAAAACACTATGAAAGTGCGTTCTTCAGTAAAACTGATGTGCGAAAAGTGCCGCATAGTCCGGAGAAACCGGGTCATTCGCGTTATCTGTACCAACCCGCGCCACAAACAGCGCCAGGGATAACCCCAATTTGCAAACAGCTTAAAGGAGCAAAAACCTTATGCCTCGTATCGTAGGAGTAGACATTCCTAATCAGAAGCGGATCGAAGCCGCTTTACAGTACATCTATGGCGTTGGCCCGCTCACCGCGAAACTGATCCTCCAGGAAGCCGAAGTGGATCCCGACAAGAGGGCCCACGAACTGGTCAATGACGAGATCCAGCGCATCACCGTGGCGCTTCAGGCGAGACTCATCGAGGGCGATCTTCGCCGCGAAGTCCAGCAGAACATCAAGCGCCTCGTCGCCATCAACTGCTACCGTGGTCAGCGTCATCGCAAGAACCTGCCGACGCGCGGACAGCGCACTCGTACCAACGCCCGCACCTGCAAAGGCCCCAAACGCATGTTGAGCGCCGGCGGCGGACCCAAGAAATAAGAAATAAACTCAGGAGTAATATCTTAAATGGCTACAACAAGACGCAAAGGCGTGCGGAAAGTCAGCAAGAACATCCCGCAGGGCATCGCCTACATCAAGGCCTCTTTTAACAACACGATCGTTTCTGTGGCTGACCGCCGCGGCAATGTGATCTCCTGGTGCTCCGCCGGCAAACTCAAATACAGCGGCGCCCGTAAGTCCACGGCCTTCGTGGCGACCAGGATCGCCTCCGAAGCCGCCGCCGTCGCTATGCAGAACGGCATGCGCGAAGTGGAAGTCAAAGTCAGCGGTCCCGGCGCCGGTCGCGAAGCGGCTGTGCGCGCTTTCGAGACTGCCGGAATGACCGTCACCTCCATCAGCGACACCACGCCCGTTCCCCACAACGGCTGCCGTCCCCGCAAGCGCCGCCGCGTGTAAAACTGTTCTTTCCAGCGTTTGGAGTTTCACCTGAATTTAGAGGGGTCTTCCCATGAATTTGAAAAATTTTGAAATGCCTAAAGGTATCGTGGTCGATAAAAAATCCAAGACGGCGACTTACGCCAAAATGGATATCCGTCCGCTTGAGCGCGGATGGGGCCACACGCTCGGCAACGCGCTTCGCCGCGTTATCCTTTCCTCTCTTGAGGGAGCGGCCATCACCACCGTCAAAATAGACGGCGTCAACCACGAGTTCTCCACGGTCCCCGGCGTTTTTGAGGATGTGACCCACATTATCCTCAATCTGAAGAAAGTGCTCTTCAAGGTCGTCACCAAGAAGCCTTTCACCTGCACCTTGAAGGTCAGCGGTAAGGGAGACGTCTTCGCCAAGAGCATCAAGGTTCCCGCCGGCGTTGAGATCCTCAACCCCGACTGGTACATCTGCAATCTCGACACGAACGGCAAGCTCGCTATCGAGATGACTGTGGAAGTCGGCCGCGGCTACCGTCCCGCCGACAAGAACAAAAAGTCCGATCAGCCTGTCGGCGTCATTCCCATCGACTCGCTCTTCTCTCCCATCGAGAAGGTCAAATACGCTGTGGAATCCGCCCGCGTCGGCAATCAGACCGACTTTGACGGCCTCGTTCTGGAAGTCTGGACCGACGGCAGAGTCGAGCCCGTCCAGGCCACCGTTCAGGCTGCCGATCTTTTGAACGAGCACGTCAGCATCTTCGCCGCCGCCACCGATCCCGGCTACCTTGAGGAAGAAGAGGAAGCAGCCGAACCGGCTGACAGAGCCGAGGAAGAAAACGATGAAGATCAGCTCGCCGGCAGCGGCGTCTCCGTCCGCACCGTCGAGATTCTGAAGAACGAAGGCATCATGACCTTCACTGAGCTCTCCGAAATGACCGAAGACAATGTCAAGAAGATCAACGGCATCGGCCCCAAAGCCTTTGAAGAACTTAAAGACGCTCTGAAAGACAGAGGCCTGGCCTTCATCACCAACGACGACATCACCGCCAGCATCGTCCGCAAAGGCAGCAAGAAGTAAAGCAAGAGAAAATAAAATCTAAGGAATATATTTATGCGTCATCAGAAGAAAACTGACAAACTCGGCCGCAAGTCTGATCATCGCGCCGCGCTCATGTCCAACGTGGTCGCGTCGCTTATCGACAACGACCGCATCTCAACCACATTGCGCATCGCCCGCTCCGCCAGACGCTACGCCGACCGTATGGTGACTCTGGCCAAGAAGGGCACGCTCCATCACCGCCGTCTGGCCATCTCCTTCCTGCGTCCCTCCGGACCCGACCGCAAAGAGACCGTGGAGCGTCTTTTCGACGTTCTGGGCCCCCGTTTCGCCAGCCGTCAGGGCGGCTACACCCGCATCCTGAAGACCGGCACCCGCCGCGGCGACAACGCCCCCACCTGCATTTTGGAATTCGTTGACGCTGAAGTTAAAGCCAAAGTCGTCTCTGCTAAGAAGGAAGAGGAAGTGAAGGTCGAAGCCAATGTCAGCGGCGAACTGCAGTCCCAGGCCCCCGAAACGACCGAAGAAGCCAAGGCTGAATAAGCAAATTAATTAGGAGAATATAAATGTACGCTATCATTGAAACCGGCGGAAAGCAGTTCCGCGTGGAAGAAGGCATGAAGCTTCAGGTTCCTGAACTGGAAGTCGAAGCCGGCGCCGAAGTTACCTTTGACAAAGTTCTTTTGACCGCTGACGGCGACGCCATCAGGGTCGGCCGCCCGACTGTTGAGGGCGCCAGCGTCAAAGGCGTTTCCCTTGGCGAAGTCAAGGGCGAAAAGCTGCTCATCATGAAAAAGAAACGTCGCAAAGATTATATGCGCAAAACCGGTCACCGTCAGAGCTACACTCTGGTCGAGATCAAATCCGTTCTGGGTTAAAGGAGAATAACATATGGCACATAAGAAAGGTCTTGGCAGTTCTAAGAACGGTAGAGAGTCTAACGCCCAGCGTCTGGGCACCAAGTGCTACGGCGGTCAGCTGGTCACCAGCGGCTCCATCATCGTCCGTCAGCGCGGCACCAAAATCAAACCGGGCGTCAACGTCCTGCGCGCCAAAGACGACAGTCTTTTCTGCGTCGTGGACGGCATCGTCGTTTTCGAAAATAAGCGTGACGGGAAGCACGTCAGCGTCAAACCCGTCGAACAAAATTAACATAAATTTTTAGGAGTATCTTATGCCGTTAGTTCCGATGCGTATCCTGCTCGACCATGCCGCCGAAAACGGCTATGGCGTAGCCGCCCTGAATGTCAACAACATGGAACAGATCCAGGCCATCATGGAAGCTGCCCGCGAGACCGAGAGCCCTGTCATCATCCAGGCCTCCCGCGGCGCCCGCAGCTATTCCCAGGACGCTTATCTGCGTCACCTGATGCTGGCCGCTGTCGAGCTCTACCCCGAGATCCCTGTCTGCATGCACCAGGATCACGGCAACAGCCCGGCCACCTGCTTCTCCGCCATCCGCCAGAGCTTCACGTCCGTCATGATGGACGGCTCTCTCTCCGCCGACGGCAAAACTCCCTCCACTTTTGAATACAATGTGGAAGTCACCAGGAAAGTCGTGGAAGTCGCCCATATGCTGGGCGTTTCCGTGGAAGGCGAGATCGGCTGCTTGGGCGGCATCGAAGACGGCCACGGCGCCGGCCTTTCTGAAGACCAGCTGAAACTCCACCTCACCGACCCCGATCAGGCTGTCGAATTCGTGAAGCAGACCGGCGTCGACGCTCTGGCGGTCGCCATCGGAACCTCCCACGGCGCTTACAAGTTCACCAAGAAGCCGACCGGCGACGTTTTGTCTATGACCACGATCGAGACCATCCACAAGATGCTCCCCAACACCCACCTGGTCATGCACGGCTCCAGCAGCGTTCCTCAGGAACTGCAGGACATCATCAACCAGTACGGCGGCGCTCTCAAGCCGACCTTCGGCGTGCCCGTCGAAGAGATCCAGCGCGGCATCAAGCACGGCGTCCGTAAGATCAACGTCGATACCGACAACCGTCTTGCCATCACCGGCGCCATCAGGAAAGTCTTCACGGAAAACCCCGAGAAGTTCGACCCCCGCGACTATCTGAAACCGGCCCGCAACGCCATGAAGGAAGTCTGCAAGCAGCGCATGATCCAGTTCGGCCAGGCTGGCTGGGCTTCCAAGATCAAATGCAAGACCATCGACGATATGGCGAAGGTTTACGGCTATTAATCACAATTAAGCCGCTAAAGAAGGCTCCCCCTCAAAAGGGAGCCTTTTTTTTAATCAAATGAACATTTTAAGCAAGATCTTATCTTTTCTGGTCCGGGAGACTCCCTGGTTCGTCCTTCTGGCGGCCGTATTGGCCTATTTTACCCCCGATCTCTTCTCATTCGTGCATGGAGATACCCAGACAGTGATACTGGGCTTAATCATGCTCACAATGGGCATGACGCTGACCGTTAAAGATTTCAAGATCCTGGCCAGCAGGCCCCAGGATATCCTTATCGGCACCGTGGCGCAGTACACCCTGATGCCGCTGATAGCTTTTACGATCTCAAAAGCCTTAGGCCTCAGCCCCGCCCTCACCGTCGGCCTCATATTGGTCGGCTGCTGCCCGGGCGGCGTCTCCTCCAACATAATGACCTACCTCTGCCAGGGGGACGTGGCTTTTTCCGTCGGCATGACCACCGTCAACACGCTGCTCTCTCCTTTCCTTACGCCAATATTGATGCTTTTCTTAGCCAAGGAGCAGGTGGACGTTGACGCCGTCGGCATGTTCAAGTCCATCCTCATCGTGACGATCGGCCCTGTCACCATCGGCTTCCTTTTAAATCACTTTTTCGGCGAGAAGAAGACTTACAAAAATCTCATGGGCGTCATGCCGGCTGTGGCTGTCATCTGCCTTGCCCTTATCGTTGGCGGCGTCTCCGCCAAATACGGCAAGGATTTCCTGCATTCCGGCTGGCTCATCATGCTTGCGGTCTTTTTGCACAACACGCTGGGCTACATTGCCGGTTATCTTGCGGGCCTTATCTTCAGGTTCACGAGATCCAAGAACCGCACCATCTCCATCGAAGTCGGCATGCAGAACGCTGGCTTAGCCACTGTTCTTGCCGGCAAGCATTTTCCCACTATGCCGGCGGCGGCCGTCATCTGCGCCGTCTCCTGCGTCTGGCACTCCATCACGGGAGCTTTCCTGGCCTACATCTTCAACTGGATCGACAAGCTCTTTGAAAAGCGCCAGGAATCATAAAAAGAATCCCAAAACTCCAGAAACAAAAGGCAAACCGCTTCCGGTTTGCCTTTTTTTGTTTGCATAATCGGGGCCGATATAATAAAATATTGACGTACTAGTCACGTCAACTTTATAATCACCAAAAAGGAAACTTTATGAAGACTAAGAAAATAGTTGTCTTAGGCTCCACCAATACCGACATGGTAATTTCGGG
>JAFZXZ010000025.1 GCA_017616555.1 bacterium
CTTCGCGGGAGCGGGCTTCTTCGCGGGAGCGGGCTTCTTCGCGGGAGCGGGCTTCTTCGCGGGAGCGGGCTTCTTCGCGGGAGCGGGCTTCTTCGCGGGAGCGGGCTTCTTCGCGGGAGCGAGCTTCTTCGCGGGAGCAGCCTTCTTGGCGGGAACGGGCTTCTTCGCGGGAGCCTTCTTCACGACCGGCTTTTTGGCCGGCGCAGCTTTCTTAGCGGGAGCGGGCTTCTTCGCGGGAGCCCTCTTCACGACCGGCTTTTTGGCCGGCGCAGCTTTCTTAGCGGGCGCGGGCTTCTTTGCGGGAGCCGCCTTCTTCGCGGGAGCCGCCTTCTTTGCGGTTACTGGCTTCTTGGCCGTTTTGCTAACGGTCGGTTTCTTCGCGGCGGGTTTGGCCGGCGCGGTTTTTTTGGCTTTACTGTTTGTCGCTTTGGTCACAGTTTTACCTTTAGGTTTGCTTTGCGAAGATCTCGCGTTGGTTTTTGTGGTTTTCTTTGTCGGCATAAGGTCCTCACAAAGTTTGTTTAGGCGCTTTTATTAGCGCGCGCAATTGCGGCATGGCCAGTTTGTAGGCCGCGCCGCGATGAGAAATCAAATTCTTTTCCATTTGGTTGAGTTCCGCCATCATCCTGCCGTCCGGCAGAAGGAAAACGGGGTCGTAGCCGAAGCCAAAATTCCCCCGCCTTTCCCTGGCGATAGTCCCGGCGCAGTCCCCTTCCACCACGAAAAAGTCGCCGTTGGGGAAGGCCAGGCACAAGGAGCAGACGAAGCGGGCCTGGCGTTTGCCGTCGGGCACGTCCTTCATGCATTTCAGAAGCTTTTCTATGTTGGCGTCGTCATCGTGGCCCTCGCCTGCGAAGCGGGCGGAAAGCACGCCGGGCGCGCCGCCCAGAGCGTCCACGCAAAGGCCGGAGTCGTCCGCCAGGACGACTTCGCCCAGGGCTTCAGCGGCGGTCACGGCCTTCTTGCGGGCATTCTCCCCGAACGTTTCGCCGTCTTCTATAGGCGATTGGTAGTCGGGGTAGTCCATAAGGCCTTCTACCGTGATGTCAAGGTTGGCCTTGCGCATCATGTCGGTCAGTTCCCTGACTTTGCCGGGATTTGTTGTCGCTAAAACGAGCTTCATATTTTCGGTGTCGTTAGGGCCTCTTTGTTTTCCGCTTCCGTAAGCGTTCCGTCCCGCAATACGAGCGTCCTGCCCAGCGAACTGAGCTCTCTGTTGTGCGTGACAAATAGCATGGCGAAGCCCATTTCTTTCTGCAGCGTAACCAAAAGCTCGGTTATCATCTCGCTGTTCTTTCTGTCGAGGTTGCCGGTCGGCTCGTCCGCCAGCAACAGTTCCGGAACGTTTATAAGGGAGCGGGCGATGGCCGCCCTCTGCTGTTCGCCGCCGGAGAGCTGGGCGGGGAAATGCTTTTCCCTGTCCTTCAAACCGACCGCGGCCAAAAGGTCCCTGGCCCTGGATCTGGCCTTGGCGTCCTCATGCCCCGCGATGCGGGCCGGCAAAAGTACGTTCTCAAGGGCCGTCAGCTCGGCCATGAGGTGGTAGAGCTGGAAAACGAAGCCCAGCTTCTGGTTCCTGAGGGCCGAAATTTTCCTGTCGTTCAGGGAATAGAGATCCTCGCCGTCAAGATAGACCTTGCCGGAGCTGGGAGGATCCAAGGCGCCGATGATATTGAGGAGCGTGCTTTTTCCCGCGCCGGATGAGCCTAAGATCGTCGCGAGCTCGCCCTTTTCCAGCGAAAGGGAAACTCCTTTCAGAACGGCGATGCGGTTAGGCGCGTTCCCGAATTCCTTCACGATGTTTTCGCAGACCAGAAGACTCATAAGCTGATCTCTCCCTCAAATACTTCCGTCGCCGGGCCGGTCATGAAGACCGACTTCCCTTCGCCGTCCCAATTGATGGTGAGCGTTCCGCCGTCCAGTATCACCTTGCCGGTATTGCCGACAAGCCCGTTTTTTATCGCCGCCACATACGTCGCGCAGGAACCGGTGCCGCAGGCCATGGTGATGCCGGCGCCTCTTTCCCAGACGCGCATGCGGACGGTCTTTTCGTCGATCTTGGTCGCGAATTCCACGTTCGTCCTATTGGGGAACAAATGGTGCCTTTCCACTCTGGGACCCCATTCCGCCACGGGAAAACTTTCCGCGTCGGGAACGAAGAAGACCGCGTGCGGGTTGCCCATGGAAACGCAGGTCATAGGCGGCAAGGCCAATCCTTCGGGAGGAGCAACGGCGACGCCGCTTATCACAGGTTCTCCCATATCGACTCTCACTTCAGTGCCAACTATAACGGGGCGCATGATGCCGGCCGGCGTCTCTATGGTCATCTCGTCTTTTGCGACGAGGCCGCGCCTTCTCGCGAATAGCGCGCAGCAGCGGATGCCGTTGCCGCACATCTCGACTTCGCTGCCGTCGGCGTTGAAGATAGCCATGCGCAGATCGGCTTTCTCCGAAGGGTACAGCAAAAGAAGCTGGTCGCCCCCTATGCCGAAGTGACGATCCTGCAAAAAGGAGGCTTCTTTGGCGCTGGGGTGCCAGTCTTTCAAGTTCCCGGTGGCGTCAACGACCACGAAGTCGTTGCCGAGCCCGTGCATTTTTGTGAATTTTATCTGCATGTCTTTTCGCAATTGAGCTGATCTTCGTAAGTTTCCCTTCTGCGGATAAGCGTCATTTCATCGCCTTCCACCAAGACTTCCGCCGCGCGGTTGCGAGAATTGTAATTGGAACTCATCGTGAAGCCGTAGGCACCGGCGGAGCAGACGGCAAGAAGGTCGCCTTCCCCAACTTTCGGGAGCGTCATATCCTTGCGGAAAAAGTCCGCGCTCTCGCAGACCGGGCCGACCACGTCGCAGACGAAAGTCTCGGCCTTGTCCTCAACCGCTGCGATCTCGTGGTAGGCCTCGTAAAGGGCCGGGCGGATAAGATCGTTCATGGCGGCGTCCACTATGACAAACGTCTTGTCGGGGTTCTCCTTGACGTACTCCACTTTCGTCACGAGCATGGCGGCGTTGCCGACCATGTAGCGGCCCATCTCGCAGACGAAGGTCATGCCGAGTTCACTGATGATCGGCAGGACCTCTTTTACGAGTTCCGCTGGCGTAGCCGGATCCTCGTCTTTGTAAACGATGGCCAAGCCTCCGCCAATGTCGAAGTATTTGAGTTCCGTTCCCTGCGATCTCAGCTTCAGGACGAATTCCGCCGCCTTCAGAACCGCCGTCTTGTAAGGCTTCGTCTCCGTGATCTGGGAGCCGATGTGGACTTGCAGCCCCACGGCTTTGAGGTTTTTGTATTTTTCGGAGAAGCCCTTTAAGATCTCCTCCGCTTTATCGGCCGTCAGGCCGAACTTGTTCTCGCTTTTGCCGGTCGTGATGTAATCGTGCGTATGGGCATCCACGTCGGGGTTGACGCGCAGGGCAATTCTCGCGACACGACCGAGTTTTGCGGCTATGGCGTTGATGCGCTCCAGTTCCGGAACCGATTCCACGCCGAAGTAAAGTATCTCCGCTTTGACGGCGCTCTCGATCTCCTCGGCGCTCTTGCCGACGCCCGCGTAAACGCATTTTTTGGTGTCGCCGCCGGCTTCCTTGACGCGCTGCAGTTCGCCGCCGCTTACGATGTCGAAGCCCGAGCCCTCGTGAGCAAAAAGCTCAAGGATATGGATGTTGCTGCAGGCTTTGACCGCGTAGCAGATGTGATGGGGGTAACCCTTAAGCGCTTCCTCGAAGTTACGGTAGCGCTCTTTTATGTGCGCGGCGCTGTAAATAAAGAGCGGCGTGCCGAATTTTTCGGCCGCTTCCCTAAGCCCTACGCCTTCGCAGTAAAGAGCATTGCCTTTTCTCTCGAAATATTCCTGTTTCATGCCGTCCTTAAATTCAGAGCGCGCCTTCCAAATACGGTTTCTGAAGTTCCATCAATTCCGTGCAGCCCTTTTTCCCCAGCGCCAGGAATTCCTCCAGCGTTTCTTTGGGGAAGGGCTTGCCTTCCGCCGTGCCCTGGATCTCTATGAATTCGCCCTCGCCTGTCATGACGAGGTTGCAGTCCACTTCCGCCCTCGAGTCCTCGGAGTAGTCGAGGTCAAGAAGCGTCCTGCCGTCCACCCTGCCGACCGAAATGGCGGAAACGGTTCTTATGATCGGAGACTTCTTCAGCACTTTCTTCTGCAGAAGGTCTTTTATCAAAAGCGCCAGCGCCACGAAGCCTCCCGTTACGGAAGCCGTCCTGGTCCCGCCGTCCGCCTGGAGAACGTTGCAGTCGATCCAGATCGTTCTTTCGCCCAGCGCTTCCAGGTCTACGGCCGCTCTCAGAGAGCGCCCGACGAGGCGCTGTATCTCGTGCGTCCTGCCACTGATCTTTCCTTGGGAAATTTCGCTGGGCTTCCTTTCGCCGCCGGCGAAGGGCAGAAGATCATATTCCGCCGTGAGCCAGCCGTGGCGCTCCACGCCGGGGGCCATCAGCCAGCGCGGCAGCTTCTCTTCGCAAGTCGCCACGCACAAGACCTTCGTGTCGCCCATTTCGATTAGCACACTGCCGGGAACACGGTTCAGGTACGGAGCGGTTATCTTAGCCTCCCTCAGAGCGTCTGCGGGGCGTTTGCCGCTTCGTTCGATAACTATGTCGAGGTCTTTCAAGCTTTTTATTTCCATTATCCTTTCACCACGATGTTCAAAAGTTTGCCGGGCACGAAGATCTCTTTCACAATCTCTTTTCCTTCCAGCCATTTCGCCGCGATCTCGTTTTCTTTCGCGGCCGCGAGCGCTTCTTCTTTTCCGACGTCCGCGCCGACCTGGATCTTGGCTCTCACTTTGCCGTTGATCTGCACGACCAATTCGATGGTGGCGTCCACGGTCTTTTCGGGATCATAGCTGGGCCAGGACTGCTTGCAGACCAAGCCCGTTCCGCCCGTCAAGCTCCAGAGCTCCTCCGCGATGTGCGGAGCAAAGGGCGCCAAGCAGAGGATCAGCGCTTTCGCATCCTCTTCGGATAAACCCTTCTGGGATTCGTTCACGAAGATCATCATGGCGGAGATCGCGGTGTTGAAGCGGAAGTTCTGGATGTCTTCCCCGACCTTCTTCACCATCTTGTGGCGCCTCACTTCGGTCTCGGGATCCTTGGGGACTCTGTCGCTCAGGATGAGTCTCCAGGCGCGCTGCAAAAAGCGCGAGACGCCTTCGATGCCCTTGGTGTTCCAAGGCTTCATCTGGTCCAGGGGCCCCATGAACATTTCGTAGAGCCTCAAAGAGTCGGCGCCCACTTTCGCGATGACGTCGTCTGGGTTGATGACGTTTCCTCTGGATTTGCTCATCTTTTCGCCGTCTTCGCCTAAGATCATGCCCTGGTTCAGAAGCTTCATGAAAGGCTCTTTGGTGGAGACCACGCCCAGATCGTAAAGCACCTTGTGCCAGAAGCGGGCGTAGAGCAAATGCAGGACCGCGTGCTCGGTGCCGCCGACGTACAAGGAGACGGGCAGCCAGTATTTTTCCTTTTCGGGATCGATCAGGGCCTTGTCGTTCTTGGGGTCGCAATAGCGCAGATAGTACCAGCTGGAGCCGGCCCACTGCGGCATGGTGTTCGTTTCCCTTCTGGCTTTCTTTCCGCACTTCGGGCAGGGCGTATAAAGCCAGTCTTCAATGCCGGCCAGAGGCGATTCTCCGGTGCCGGAGGGTTCGTATTTCTTAACGTCGGGGAGACGCAAAGGCAGATCTTTCTCGTCCAGGGGAACGATGCCGCAATCCGGGCAGTGGACGATGGGGATAGGCTCGCCCCAGTAGCGCTGACGGGAGAAGACCCAGTCGCGCAGCCTGTAGTTCACGGCTTTCTCGCCTTTGCCCTGCTCGGTCAGCCATTCCGTCATCTTGGCTTTGGATTCCTTGACGTGCAGTCCGTTCAAAAATTCGGAGTTCATCAGTTCGCCGTCGCCTTCCCAGGCCGCTTCCTCGATACTTCCGCCCGCGATGACCTGAATGATGGGAAGGCCGAACTTCTTCGCGAAGTCGTAGTCCCTTTGGTCGTGCGCCGGCACGGCCATGATGGCGCCTGTGCCGTAGGTGATGAGAACATAGTCCGAGATCCAGATCGGCACTTTCTTGCCGTTCACGGGGTTTATGGCGTAGGCGCCGGTGAAGACGCCGGTCTTGGTCTTGGCGAGGTCGGTGCGGTCGAGGTCGGACTTCAGAGCCGCCTCGTCGCGGTAAGCTTTGACGGCCGCGCTCTGCTCGGGCGTCGTCAGCTTCTCAACGAGAGGATGCTCAGGAGCTAAAACCATGTACGTGCAGCCGAACAAAGTGTCGGGGCGCGTGGTATAGACCCTGATCTTTTCGCCGCTCTCGGTCTCGAAATCAACGTAGGCGCCTTCCGATCTGCCGATCCAGTTTCTCTGCATCATCTTGACGGGCTCCGGCCAATCCACCAGATCCAGGTCTTCCAAAAGTCTTTCCGCGTAAGCGGTGATCTTAAGGTTCCACTGCTTCATCGGCATCTTGACGACCGGGAAGCCGCCCAC
This sequence comes from bacterium, assembly GCA_017616555.1. Classification (GTDB taxonomy): domain Bacteria; phylum Auribacterota; class UBA3054; order UBA3054; family UBA3054; genus UBA3054. The sequence goes on from JAFZXZ010000025.1 coordinate 6,500, forward strand.
TTCGGATTTGCCGTTCACGACTTCCTCGTTGGCCAATACCGCCTTCAGTTCCGGGCACCAGTTCACGGCTTTCTCGGCTTCGTAGGCCAGGCCCTTTTTGTAGAGCTGCAGGAAGATCCACTGAGTCCACTTGTAGTAATTGGGGTCGGTCGTGTCTATTTCCCTGTCCCAATCGTAGGAGAAGCCCAGGGCTTTGATCTGCTCCCGGAAGCGGTGGATGTTCTTGTCCGTGCACTGCCTCGGGTGCGTTCCCGTCTTGATGGCGTAGTTCTCAGCCGGAAGGCCGAAGGCGTCCCAGCCCATGGGATGCAGGACGTTGAAGCCCTGCATGCGTTTGAAGCGGCTGTATATGTCGGTCGCGGTGTAGCCCTCGGGGTGTCCCACGTGAAGGCCTGCGCCGGAAGGATACGGGAACATGTCGAGGACGTAAACCGGTTCGCGCGTCTTGTCGCAGTCAACGGCCGCGTAAGGTTTCTCGGCTTCCCACACTTTCTGCCACTTCGGCTCTATTGCTGCCGGATCATAGTTCGGGATCTCTTTCATTTCGTTCTCTCTTATTTGAAGCGCGCGATCCATTCGGCGCGCAGTTTCTTGTATGTGTCAAAATCCTGGGCCTCCAAGATCATTTGGCCCGCGGTTTGGCAATCACTGAGTTTCGTTTTCAAAAGCGCTCTTTTCAAAACCGACTGCGCTTCCGCCGGCATACTGAGAGAATCGACTCCCAAGCCGAGGTACAAAAGCCCTGTTTCCGGTTTGCCCGCCGCAGCGCCGCAGCAGCAGACTTCTATCTTCCTTTCCCCATTGTGCGCCGCATTGACCGTCATGGCGATGAGCCGCAGGACGGAAGGATGCATAGCGTCGTAAAGTTTCGCGACCTTGGCGTTGCCGCGGTCGGCCGCCATAGTGTACTGCACGAGGTCGTTTGTTCCAATCGAGAAGAAATCGACTTGTCTGGCGAAATGGTCGGCCATCACGGCGGCCGCCGGCACTTCGACCATCATTCCGCAGGGGATGTATTCCTTGACTTTTTCGCCGCGCTCAATAAGTTCGTTCTTGGCTTCCAGAAAGAGCGACTTGGCGTGCCGGAATTCCTCGACGGTCGCGACCATCGGGAACATCACCCTGACGTCGCCCAGGTTCGCCGCCCTGATTATGGCCCTCAGCTGCGTGCGGAAAAGGTCGGGTCTGTCCAGAGAGATCCTTATCGCGCGCCAGCCGAGGAAGGGGTTGCTTTCCCTGATCTTGCCGAAAGACAGAGCGAACTTGTCGCCGCCCAAGTCTAAAGTCCTTATGACGACCGGGCGTCCCTCCGCCGAGAGCACGGCTTTGGCGTAAGCCTGATACTGCTCTTCCTCGCTCGGCAGTTCCCTTTTGCCCATGAAGAGGAATTCCGTCCTGTAGAGGCCGATGCCTTCCGCGCCGTAGTCGATTATTCTCTTCGTCTCTTCGGGAATGGCGATGTTGCCTAAAAGCGTCACGGGCGTTCCGTCCATCGTCACCGCTTTGACGCCGCGCAGCGCTTTCAGTTCGGAGCGTTCCTTTCTCTGCTCCGCCAGGATCTCGCTGTAAACAAGGAGCGTTTCCGGAGCGGGGTCTACGATTATTTCGCCTTTCGTTCCGTCCACGATCAGTTGATCGCCGTCCTCTATGTGCGTTAGCAGGTTCGCGACGCCTAAGACCGCCGGCAAGCCCATCGCCTGGACCATCAGGGCCGTGTGCGAAGTCGCGCCGCCGTATTCCGTGACAAGAGCCGACACTTCCTTTCTCTCGAGGTCCGCGGTCTCGGAAGGCGCCAGTTCCCTGGCGACTACTATTCCGCCCTGGACCGTCACTTCCGCAGGTCCGCCGCCCAGATTGTTCAGGATCCTCGCGGTGATGTCCCTGACGTCCGCGGCCTGGCGCTCCGCCGCCGGCGTTCCCATTTTCTCGAAGACCGCCAAACAGCGGTTCATGACGTTGTTCAAGGCGCCTTCCGCGGAGAAGCCTTTGGCGATCGCTTTCTTTATTGGCCCCAAAACTTCCGGGTCGTCCAGGAAAAGGGAATGCGCCTCGAAAATCGCGGCTTCTTTCACCTTGCCTTCTTGGTTCAGTCTCTGGCGCAAGTCTTCCAGCTGGGATTTGGAGCTCTTCAGGGCTTCCAAAAAGCGCGCCTCTTCCTCAGCGGGTGTCCTCAAGGACATGGCGCTTTCCTGCTTTTGCGCGTGCACGTGCACGATAGCGCGGCCTATGGCCACGCCCGGGGAAACACCCAGTCCTTTCATGCGGATCTCTTTGCCTTCAGACATATCCTTTTTCACTCTTGGAATAATTAGAGATTCTACCAAAACAGGTCTTTGAAAGCAAGGGCTTTCTGAGTCAATACTAAGCCGCAAAACTTCTTCGTTTTGCTATACTTTTTTCCATGAGTTACCCGATAGAGATAAAAGAGAAATTGAAGCCCCTTATCGAGGCCATGCACAAGGGTCTTTATTACAACTCTTCCGACGAAGAGCTCGTGAAGGTCCAGACCCTTTGCCTAGAAAGGCTCTACGCCTTCAACGCCACCAAGCCTGGCGAACCGAAATTAAGGGAGCAGCGCTTAAAGGAATTGCTGGCGGAAATGGGCGAAAACTGCTACGTCGAGCCTCCTTTGCACGCCAACTGGGGCTGCCACACCCATTTCGGCAACAACGTTTACGCCAACTTCAACCTGACCCTGACGGACGACACTCACATCTACGTTGACGACAACGTCATGATCGGGCCTAACGTGACGCTGGTTACGGCGGAGCACCCCCTCGACCCCGAAGGAAGGAAGCTTTACCTGCAGAAAAACTCTCCCGTCCACATCTGCAAGAACGTCTGGCTGGGCGCGGGCGTCATCGTTTTTCCGGGCGTCACGATCGGCGAAAACTCAACAGTGGGCGCCGGCTCCCTCGTAACAAAAGACATTCCTCCCAACGTTCTGGCCTACGGCTCACCTTGCAGAGTAGTAAGGCCCCTAACGGAAGAAGACAAAGCCTGGCGGGAAAACGTTTATGGAATTTGAAGTTCTGGACCTCGGCCTGACCAGATACGCCGACGCGCACGAAAGGCAGCTTGAGCTCCTTAAAAAAAGGATCGCCGGCGAGATCAAGGACACCCTGATCTTAACCCAGCACCACAGGGTCTTCACCTTAGGCAAGACCGGGCACATAAGCAACATTCTCGTCCCTAAAGAAAAGCTGGAACAGGAAAATATCGAAGTCGTCAACGTTGAAAGAGGCGGCGACATAACCTACCACGGCCCCGGACAGCTCGTAGCCTACCCCATTTTCTTTTTGCCCAAAGGCAGAAGGGACCTCAAATCTTTCCTGCGCCTCCTTGAGCAGAGCGTCATTGAGACCGCCAAATTTTACCAAGCCAAGACCTGCACGATAGAAGGCCTGACCGGCGTCTGGGAAAGCAAAACAGGCGAAGAGCATCTCGATGTTTGGCGCGGTGAAAGGAAGCTTACCTCCATGGGACTGGCTTTCAAAAACTGGGTCAGCTTCCACGGCTTGGCCCTCAACATAGAAGCCGACCTAACGCCTTTTTCGTACATGAACCTCTGCGGCCTCGTCGGCAAAAGGCCCGTGAACTTACGAGACCTGACAAGCGCCTCATTCACGTTCGAAGACGTGAAAAAAACGCTTGTCGAAGAGATCAGAAAGCAAGTCAAAGATTGGTGACATTATGACGGAAAAAGAACAACGCCCCGTAAATAACGCCGAGGAAAAAGCCAAGGCCTTCCTGAGACTGAGCGCCGTAATTGCGGCCTTAAGAGCCCCGGACGGCTGTCCCTGGGACAAAGAGCAGACTTCCTATTCCCTCGCCCCCAACTTCCTCGAGGAAGCCCACGAGCTCATAGACGCCATAGAATCTGGCGACATCGAAGAGATCAAGGAGGAAGCCGGCGACGTAATGCTCCACGCCCTCATGCAGGCCCAACTCTTCGAAGAGCAGGGCGTTTTCAACTCCGCTGACATACTTAACGCCGAAAGCGACAAGCTCGTCCACCGTCATCCCCACGTCTTCGGAACGCTAAAAGTCTCCGGTTCCGAGGAAGTGATGAAAAACTGGGAAGCCATCAAAAAAGAGGAGAAGTCCGAAACGAGGAAATCCGTCCTGGACGGCCTTTCCAACACGCTTCCCGCCCTCGCCGCGGCCGCGGAGATACAAAGAAAAGCCGCCAAGCAAAATTTCGACTGGACCGAGATCGAGCCCGTCTTTGATAAATGCGAAGAAGAGTTCAGGGAGCTAAAAGAAGCCAGATGTGAAAACGACCAGGCCCACATCGAGGAAGAATTTGGCGACCTTCTTTTCGCCCTGGTCAACCTGGCGCGTTTCCTAGATATCAGCGCGGAGCAAGCCCTCCGGTCCGCCAACAGAAAATTCATCGCGCGCTTCAAAAAAATGGAAAAGCTCCTGGAAGAAGATCACCTCGTCATGCGCGACCAGGACCTTGCCACCCTCGACCGTTACTGGGAAAAAGTGAAAGCCAGCGAAAAGGAATGATAACTCCAGACGATTTGCTATAATCGTTATTTGGGAGATTATCATTATGTCCGAAAAGAAAAATGAAAAATTGTGGGGCGGCCGTTTTCAGGACGCCGCCGACCCTTTGATGGAAGCTTACACGCAGTCCGTCTCTTACGATCAGCTGCTGGCTAATTTTGACATTGCCGGATCAAAGGCGCATGCCGCGATGTTAAGAAGCGTAGGTTTGCTCAGCGAAGATGAGTTCTGCGCCATCGATAAAGGCTTAAGCGAAATCGGCGAGGAGATCCAGAAAGGGTCTTTCGTCTTCGATCCGAAATTGGAAGACGTGCACATGAACATAGAGTCCGCGCTGAAGGAAAAGATCGGAACGCCCGCTGGCAAACTGCACACCGGCAGGAGCAGGAACGACCAGATCGCCCTGGACGAAAGGCTCTACCTTTGCTACGCCGTTTCTTGCATGCAGGTCTATATCAGGAATCTGCAGAGCGCGCTGGTCGTGCTGGCGGACAAAAATTCCGACGTCATCATGCCGGGCTTCACGCACCTGCAGTATGCCATGCCGATCTTGGCGAGCCATCACCTTCTGGCTTACGTCGAGATGCTGGACAGGGACTTCGGACGCTTCAGCGACGAGTTCTCAAGGCTTCTTAGGTCGATGCCTTTGGGCGCCGGCGCACTGGCCGGGAGCGGCCTGCCTTTGGATAGAGAATTGGTGGCGGAGAAACTGGGCTTCCATTCCGTGGCTCACAACAGCTTAGACGCGGTTGGCGACAGGGACTGCCTGCTGGAATTCCTTGGCGCCTGCGCTATCTGCGCCATGCACCTTTCTAGGTTGGCGGAGGATCTCATCCTCTTCATGTCCCAGCCCTTCTCCTTCATCGACATCGCGGACCGTTTCTGCACAGGAAGTTCCCTTATGCCGCAGAAGAAGAATCCCGATATTTTGGAACTGGTGAGAGGAAAAACAGGCAGAGTTTACGGCGATCTGGTTGCGCTTCTGACCGTGACGAAAGGATTGCCCATGGCCTACGACCGCGATCTTCAGGAAGACAAAGAGCCGCTGTTCGACGCGGCGGAAACGCTCTTCTCCTCTTTGCAGATCCTGGCCGCTATGCTGCCGACCGTCACCTACAAGCGTGAAAATACTAAAAAAGCCGTCAGCGACTCTTTCCTTCTGGCAACCGACTGGACGGACTATCTCGTCAAGAAAGGCGTGCCCTTTAGGGAAGCGCACGGTCTGGTTGGCCAGGCTGTCGCCAAGGCCAACGAAAAGGGCTGCGGGCTGACCGCGCTTACGAAAGAAGACTTGGCCAAGATCTCCCCTCAAATGGACGAAGGCATACTTGAGATCAACAGCGCCGAACAGTCCGTCAAGGCGAAGAAGACTATTGGCAGCACGAACCCCGAGATGGTCAGACGCGAGATCGACGAGTGGAAGAAGTTCCTCGTCGAAGAACAGAAGAGATATACAGGCAATAGTGAAAATTAATTGATATGCAATCGAATCTTACACCCAGAGCCCAGCAGGCTATCAGAAACGCCAAGAAAGAAGCGATCTTTTACAACGATTGCTTCGTGGCGCCCGAACATTTGCTGCTTGGACTCCTTATAATACCCGGCGGCCCCACCGGCGAATTTCTAAGTTCGTTCGGCGTCACCGAAGAAGCTTTGCGCAGAGCCGTGGAAGGCAAGTACGCCGGCAGCGACGATGAGAAAGTGATCGGCGAGCCTGTCTTTTCCCAGGCGGCGCGCGACGCGCTCACCTACGCCGGAGTTTACGCCAAGAATCACGGCCACCGCCAGATCTACGACATGCACATTCTATTGGGCCTTCTGCACGAGGGCTCTTCCCTCGCCTGGGAATACCTGGACAGCGCCGGCATAACGGAAGAGAAAGTCCAGAATTTCATCGAGGAAAGATTGGGCAGCGACTTAAGGAACGAAAAGGACGACGAGGAGAGTTCCCCCAGGATAAGGGTGGAATTCATCCCGCTCGACATGAAGAAAGTCAATCCCAGCGACCTGCGCTACCTAAGGGAGCTGCGGCGCCGCGGCCTCACGCCTCCGGGCGCCTCTGAAAACCTTCCTCCCGACGAGGAGATGGAAGAGAAGCCCGATCCCTACCAGATCCTCTCGACTTTCGGCGTCGATCTTACGAAGCTGGCCAGAGAGGACAAATTCGATCCGCTGATCGGCCGTGAAAAAGAGATAGACCGCCTTTCCGTAATTCTGTGCCGCAGGCAGAAGAACAATCCCGTGCTTCTGGGAGAAGCCGGCGTCGGCAAGACCGCCATTGTGGAAGGACTCGCCAAAAGGATCGTGGAAGGCAAAGTTCCCGAGCCTTTGCTCGGCAAAAAAGTTTTCGCACTCGACCTGTCGCGCCTAATGGCCGGAACGGCCTACCGCGGCCAGTTTGAAGAAAAAGTCATTAAGCTTCTCAACGCTCTCAAAGAGGACGGCAAGACGATCCTCTTCATCGACGAGATGCACACTATGCTGGGCGCCGGGTCGGTGCAGGATTCCGCCAACGACGTTGCCAATATGCTGAAGCCTGCGCTCAGCAGAGGCGAATTCAACTGCATCGGCGCCACGACCAGGAACGAATACAGGCGCTACGTGGAAAAAGACGCGGCCTTAGAAAGACGCTTCCAGCCTGTTTCCGTCGAGCCTCCCAGCGCTGAGGAAACGCTTGAGATATTAAGGGGCCTGAAGCCCCGCTATGAAAAGTTCCACTCCGTCACCTACTCAGAGGAGACCCTGGACGCTATAGTGAAGCTCAGCGCCCGCTACATCGTTGACCGCTATTTCCCCGACAAAGCCATCGACGTTCTTGACGAAGCCGGCGCCAGGGCGCAGCTGCGCAGATTGGAGCTGAAAAAAGAAAGTCCCATGGCTGTCACTCCCAGAGACGTCGCGAACGTTATCGCGGGCTGGGTGAACGTTCCTGTGGAGAATCTCGAGGAAGAGGAACGCCAGAAATTAAGGCGCATGGAGAAGGAACTGCACAAGACCATAGTGGGCCAGAACAAGGCCATCGACGCGCTCGCCAGGGCCTTGAGAAGAGCCAGGGCGGACTTAAGGGATCCCGCCAGACCGATCGGCACTTTCCTCGCCCTGGGACCTACGGGCGTCGGCAAGAGTTTGATGGCCCGCGCCCTCGCGAAATTCCTCTTCAACGACGAGAACGCGCTCATTACGCTCGACATGAGCGAATACATGGAGAAATTCAACGTTTCGAGGCTCTTCGGTTCGCCTCCGGGCTATGTCGGCCACGAGGAAGGCGGGCAATTGACGGAAAAAGTCAGAAAACGCCCCTTCTCCGTCATTCTTTTGGATGAAGTCGAAAAAGCTCATCCGGACGTTCTGCATGCGCTTCTGCAAGTTCTTGAGAACGGCCGCATGACGGACAGCCTGGGCCGTCTGGTCGATTTCCGCAACACGATAATCATCATGACCTCGAACCTGGGCGCCAGGGAATTCCAGGAAGGCAAGACCATGGGCTTCGGCTCATCCGACGCCGCAAGCAATTATGAGACGCTGCGCACCAGGCTCCTTGAAAAGGCTCGCAAGACTTTGAGGCCGGAATTCATCAACAGGCTCGACGACATTCTGATCTTCCAGGCCCTGAAACGCGAAGAGCTCCTCCAGATCGTCGATCTGGAAGTCGAGAAAGTCGCCTCGCGCCTGGACGCCAAGAACATAACGCTGAAGCTCACCCCGGCCGCCAAGCAGAAGCTCTGCGATATGGGCAACACGACCCGCTACGGCGCCAGGGAAATCAGAAGAGTCGTGGAAAGCGAACTGGAAGACAGGCTTGCGGAGGCTTTCCTCGGCCAGGTCATCCCCGAAGGCTCGTCCGTTACGGTCAAGATCAAGGAGGGAGAATTCGTCTTCGAGACGGCTCTGCCGGTCCCGGAAACGGCCAAGCCATAAACTGCAAGATTTTCCCAAAGGGCTCTTCCGAGTGGTGCTTTTTTCCCCAGGAGCGCTCCTCCTTTAAAAAATTAACTTGCTGCAAAACAGCAAGTTAATTTTTTTGGCACACTCTTTGCTTTATACTAGTCAGTTATCAAGAACTGTTTCACTTCTAAAAGGAGGGACAAAAATGAAAGCTCAACATGAACACACACAGAAAAAGTGCCTGAAATGCGGGCATAATTTCAAGTCTGTCAGCCCGTTCAATCGCTTTTGCCCCCGTTGCAAATACCGCCGTATTCCGGGCTGCTACGGCACCTACACGGTGCACTCCCCAGTCAGTTGTTGATAAGACTCCATTGGTTGTTGGTTAAAGGTTGAAGGGTCGCGCGAAAGTGCGGCCCTTTTTCTTTCTTTATTGCTTTAAGGCAAAAAACAGCACACATCCCCCGCTCACGGACTACGCGTGCTTGGCCTTGATTAGCGTCCTCCGTGAGTTCGCTTGGGGATGTGTGCTGCTTTTTTGCCCCAAAGCAGGGGTTCAATAGGTTTTGAGGGTTTTGATTCTTAGCGGGTTGTGGATGTTGGAGGCGCCGAGGAGGTAGAGCTTGTCGCCAACTAAGGTTAGCCTGCTGCCTTCGTCTGTCGGGACCGGCAGCGTTTTGACTTCCCACTGCCCGGTGTAGAGGTCGAGGATCATTAGGTTGTTTTCGTGGCAGTCAACGTTGAAGCGCCTGCCGTCCTCGTGCTCGATCCAGGGGCGGCGGTAGCCTTTGCCGCCTCTCGTTATGAGAAGCCTGGCGTGTTTTTCCTTGGAGTATTTCTGGGGCAGGAAGACCATGGAGCAGCCTACTCCGGGCGGGTAAGGAGTTTCGCCCAGAACCATCTGCTCGCCCTTGTTGTTGACGACGAAGACTACGCCCTTGGGTTTATTGGGATCGCTGCCGTCGAATTTTACGAAGAACGCTCCGCTCTTGCCGTCGCTGGCGGCGGCCCACTGATAGGAAGGTCCGCCAGGGGCTTTGGCAAAGGGCTTGAGGAGTCGCTTCTTCCAGTCCCTGACCAGGGAAACGTGGTCGGAGCCCTCCTCGGCTATGAAGAGCGAGCCGTCGGCCACGGCCGCCATGGCCGCGCCGTTGGGAGCGCCTTTTACGTGCTGGCCTTCCTCCCATTTTCCGGTCTTGGGATCGAAGAACGCCAGGGCCGTTTCCGTATAGCGGTTGGACTCAGCGTCCATAAGGGAATAGCCGAGCGAAGTGATGAGGCCGCCGTTGTAAGGAGCGAGCGCCGTCATGTCGTCTTTTCTGCCGCAGGGCATATTTTCCAGGGGCTGCCAAGAATTGCCGCTGTGGCGGAAGAAGGGGCTCATCTTCACGTTGCCTTTGGAGAAGTAATAGTCCTTGCCGTCGGTGCCGGCTTTCGTGCAGACGAGACGGTCGCCCCAGGCGTCGTCGGCGTTCGGGACATCAAACATCTGCCATTCGTTTTCCGTGTTTATGGAGAAGGGCTTCGATATGGCGGAAGCCGTCCTGCCGTAGCAATCCTCTATTTCAACTTTCACGCAGGCTCTTTCATAGGAGCCTTCCGGCAGGAACCAGCGGTAAGGGGAAGTGAGCTCGAAAGCGAAGTCGTGACAAATCGGTTCGAAGGGACCGGAGGGGCCGTTTCCGCTGAAACTGATCTCGACGCCTCGTAATCCGACTTTGGGTTTTGTGGCGGTCCAAGTAATCTGGGCTTCGTCGCCCTCTATTTTTTCCGGCATAGTGACAGTCACTTCCAAAGGCTCCGCTTCCGGTTTGGGCAGAACTTCTGCCGTCACTTTCAGTTCGCAAAGGCCCAGGGGCGAATTGGTGGGATCACCGCCGCCGCAGATGAAGAACCAGTTGCCTTCCATATTTTTGGCGTACTCTTTGTCCGGCGTGATGACCCAGGTCTTGTCAACGGTCCTTTCCTTGGGTTCCGTAAATTCGTCGTAGGCTTTGCCGATATCCTCCTGGCCCATGCGGTAGCGCTTGGGGATGTATTCTTTCCTAATGCCGCTGTGCAAAGGCCATTGCGGGCTCTCAGCGCGGAAGACAACCGCGGTGGTGCCGGCCGGCGCGTGGACCTGGAAGGTGAACCAGCCTCTGGGATCGACTTCCTGCACAAGCGTCTCGCCGGGAGTCATAGGATAGGCCGCGGTGTTGAGGTTCAAAAAGATGGTCAGCCAGTTCATAAGATGGCCCCTGTAGATTCCGTAGCGCTGCGGCGCGTGATAGAAGAGCCACTGCTTCTGGTTCGCGTTGACGCCGCCGCCCCAGTAGCGCGTGTTCATAGCAACAGGCGGAAACTTCAGCATATTCGGATACCTGAGCCAGCCGGGAGCGTAGGAGTAAACGATCGTATCCTCGCCCCAGAGGTAATCTCTCGGAGTATTAGGAGCGTAATGCACGTATCCCACCTGGCAGAAGTTGGCGTTGGTATTGGCGCTTTGCCTGGTGAAGAGCGTCCACTCGTTACCCTGGGGATTGTAGTTCCAGTCCGTGCTGTTGCTGTAGTATGTGGATATCAGCGATTCGAAAGCGTGGCCGAAGTTCTCCATAGGCGTGTCCTGGCGCTCCGTGGTCGGGTAAACTGACATGAAGCAGTGCTCAATGGGAGCGTGCCTTCCCCAGCTGTTGCACCAGGAGGAGCCCACGCCCTGCATCAGGGATTCCCAGCCGCCCGGGGAGAAGGGGAAGACGACCTGGATCAAAAGATCGATCTCTTTGTTTTTGATCTTTTCCCAGACATAAGGAACGTCGTTGGTCAGGCAGTACATCTCGTCCTGATGGCCGACGCTGAACTCTTTCCTATCCCTGGCCGCTTTGAAGACTTTCTCGATGGAGGGCCGGTAAGCCGGCTTATCCCTTTCCGGCATGTTCTTCATGATCTGGAAAAGGTTCGTCCAATAGACAACTTCAAGGTTGACCATATTGCGGGAGCACTGGCGCCACCAGTTCACGATGTTCTCGACGGTGTTGGTGGCGTTGCCCCAGCCCATCTCCTCGGAGAAGATGCCGCCGTGGGCGTTCTCAATGGTGTTGGTGACGATCGGGTTGTAAACGACCACAGCCGTCTTCAGCGTTATGCGGCCCGTAGGATAGGGCTGCGGTTCGGCAAAGCACATCGCGGCGGCCGCTAAAGACAAAACGGCAAACGAAAAAATCTGTTTTCCCATGGTTCCCCTTGATTTTAATTAACGGTTCAGGTGAATTATACTAATTTTTCCGACCTTCGCGCTTCCCCATAATTTTTCGTGTTGACCGCCGATAGCCATAAGCGTATAATATAAAATGGTTTTTTATCCCCTATTTTTAAAGCTTATGAAGAAAGAAAAACATATTTTGACTTCGGCGGCGGTCATTTTGACCGTCTGTCTTTTCTCTATTTCCGCCCTCGGCGCGCTGAAGGAAACGGTCGGTGACCTTGTTTGCAAATACTCCTGCGACGATGCCGCCACCTTCTCCATAAACGAAACGGATGACTCCCTCACCTGCGACATGACGATAAGAAGCGGCAAGTCCGCCACCATAAGTTTCGTGACCGGCAAAGGCGTCAAGGGCCTTGGCAAACCATACACTTTGAACATCAGCTGCGATGCCGACACGCTCAAGAACCTGACGGTCAACATGGGCAAAGGCACGACCGGCACGGTCTCCGTCACCGCCAAGAACATCAATGCCATCAATACCACCACCTGCGATCTGAAGATCTTCTCCGAAGGCACAAAAATAGGGACCATCAAAGCCGATCCGGGAATTTCCGAAGCGAACGCTCCGGACGCCAAGGTTGGTTTCATCCAGGTGACGCAGTACATCGGCGACCTCGACCAGGCCGACACATCCTTCGAAGAACCGGCTCCGGAAAGCTGCGTAATCTTCCGTTCCATCGAAAAGATCAAGACCCTGAAACTCAACCAGTACAAGCAGCATTGGGTCAGCCAGATCAAAGCCGAAAGCATTGGCACGATCCGCGCTTCCTCCATCTCGCACCTCTACGTTGACCAGACGATCCGCGCCATGAGGACCTACAACCTGACCGGGCACATCAGAGTCGGCTGCCGCGAGGATGATCCAGCTACCGGCACCAGCGCCACCAACGTTTACTTCAAGGGCAAAATAAACAAGATCTTCTGCGCAAACATGTACGACTGTCAGATAAGGGCCGGCGTTCCCGATCTGCACGGCAGCGAAGATCCTTATGAAAACTACGGCGTAATAAAGGCCAAGGGCGTGATCGGCAAGTTCCGCGTGGCCGCCATGGTCAACTCCATCGTGGTCTCCGGCAAGAAAATGAAGATCCCCGGCAAGCGCCACCGCCCCTACTACGGCAACAACTGCGAGATCTGGGAAAACTGCAAACAGCGCAAACTGACTTTGAAGCAGGGCGGCAATTGATGAACACTAAATTCGCTTTTTTGATCTCGGCTTCCCTTTTGGGAGCCTCATTCCTTCTTGGCGCCGAACTTGCGGAGCCTACCAACGCGCCTCCCGCCAAAACGGAAAAGACCGTGGAAGCGCCTAAAAAGGAAGAGAACCCTGTTCAGAAAGAACTGGACGCCAGGGACGACAGGAGAGCCGACCGCGAAATTAAAAAATCCGACCGCGAAACGAAAGGCATCGAAACTTATACCGACACCGTCGGCTGGGAGACTGCCAACGGTTTCGCCGTCATGGAAGACTACGTCGCCAGGTTGAAGAAAGTTTTCGAGACCAGGATGCCTGGCCTCATCGACAAAGTGGCCGGCGGCAAGAAAGGCATCCTCTTGGTCGTGACCGACAAGGCCAAACGCAATTTCTTCCTGGCCCAGGAAAACGCCTCGCAGCTTCTGAAAGCCATCGTTGACGACCTCGACACTATGCCGGAGCCCGTTCTTCTCCAGTGCACCGTCAACTACCGCAACGTGCCTATCATCGCGTGCTACCGGGAAAACGGCGAGAACAAAGTGGAGTACCTGAAGTGAGCGACGCCGAATTCGTTTACGGCATCAATCCCGCCTTCGAACTGATGAAGGCCAAAAGGCGCGAGATCTTAAGGATCTTTCTTTCCGAGAGCGCCAAAAGCAATCCCAGGATCCTAAAGATCGCAGAACTTTGCGGCAAGCGTCAGATCCCTCTGGAATGGATGGAAAAAGGGCGCCTTATAAGCATGTGCGAAAGCCGTGACAACCAGGGCGTTGTCGTTTACGCCTCTCCGTACCCCTACGTCGATTCCAGGGAAATGGGGCAGAATAGCAGGATGCTTCTCATGGACAACCTGGAAGACCCCCAGAATGTGGGCGCCATATTGAGGAGCGCCGAGATCTTCGGCTTTTCGGAAGTTTTTCTGCCTTTGAAAGGCTCGCCCGGCATCTACCCTTCCGTTGTCAAAGCTTCCGCCGGCGCTTCGGAACACCTAAGGATCGCCCGCGACCGCAACGCCAACCAATATCTGAAGCTCGCCAAGCAGCTGGGCTACAAGATCGCCGCCCTGGACGGCGCCGGCAAAGTCGAGCTCGATACGCTTAGCGCTGACGCTCCGGAAAAACTGATGCTGGTCATCGGCGGCGAAGACAAGGGCGTCGGGCAATTCATATTGAACGAAGCGGATTACGTTGTGAAGCTCCCCCAGTTGGGCCGCATCAATTCCCTTAACGCTTCCGTGGCGGCGGGCGTCGCCATGTACGCCCTGAGAAATGCTTGATCTCATCGTGGTGGGCGGAGGCGCCTCCGGGCTTATGGCGGCCATCGCAGCTGCCAAGGCCGGAAAGTCTGTTCTGGTCCTGGAAAAAACGGACCGCTGCGGCAAAAAACTCGCCATCACCGGCAAGGGCCGCTGCAACATTACCAACGCCGAGCCTATAGACGATTTTTACGGCCATTTCGGCAAAAACGGCCTCTTCCTCAAGGACGCCTTCAAAACCCTCGACAATAAGGCGCTGGAAAGTTTCTTCCACCATCTGGGCCTTGCGACCGTAACCGAACGCGGCGGCCGCGTCTTTCCGGAGAGCCAAAAAGCCAGCGACGTCCTCCAGGCTCTCCTTGACTACGCCTGGGACTTGGGCGTCACGATAAGGAAAAACTCCCGCTGCGCTTCTTTCGTTCAGGACGAAGAGACCAAAGAGATTAAAGCCCTTCTGCTCGACGACGGAACAAGCCTTGCCGCCAAAAATTATCTTCTGGCCTGCGGCGGCGCCTCGTACCCTTTGACTGGCTCCGACGGAGACGGAGCGAAACTAGCAAGTAAGCTCGGCCACACGATCGTGCCTTTGCGCCCGGCGCTCGTCCCGCTTGTCGTGGAGGGCTCCTCGGCTTCCCGTTTCCAGGGCGTCAGCCTGAAAAACGTGCGCGCCTCCCTTCTTGTGAACGGCAAAAGCAAAAAGAGCTTTTTCGGGGAAATGCTTTTCACGCATTTCGGCCTTTCCGGCCCCATCATTCTTTCGCTTTCCGAAGAAGCCGGACTTTATCTGGAGAAAGGCGCCAAGGTCGCCGTCTCTGTTGATCTCAAGCCCGCATTAACGATGGAGCAATTGGAACTGCGCCTTCTCAGGGAAATCTCGTCGCTTGGCGCCAAGCACGCCAAAGCGCTCCTAAAAGAACTCCTGCCCGCCAAAATGATCGAGCCCTGCCTAACCGATCTTAATCTCTCGGACAAAAAGGCCGTCTCCCAGATCGACCAGAAGACAAGGAAAGCTCTGCGTCTCTGGCTCAAGGAACTAGTTTTCCCCATCTCCGCCACCAGGCCCTTGAAAGAAGCCATCGTCACCGCCGGCGGCGTGAAACTGAAAGAAATCGACCCGACCACCATGCGCTCCAAGATCGTTCCCAATCTCTTAGTGACCGGGGAACTCTTGGACCTCGCCGCCGACACCGGCGGCTACAATCTGCAAGCCGCTTTTTCCACCGGATACTTGGCAGGAAGCAAGCTCTAAGGAAAAACATGAACATCCACACTCTCGATATCGTTCCCCGTCATTCTGAAGTCGACATCAACGGCAAAGTGAAACTGCGCGCCGTTTTCGATTACATTCAGGAAGCCGCCGCCCAGCACGCGGAACTCCTAGGCTGCGGCATGCGCTTTCTGGCGAAGGAAAAGAAGATCTGGGTGCTTTCCAGGATGAGATTGCATTTCAACCGCCCGCTGCTTCTGGGCGAAAAACTCACCGTTTTCACCTACCCCAGGGGATTTGACAAACTCTTCGCCCTGCGTCCCCTCGTCATAAAAGATGAAAACGGGGAAGAGGTCATGCAGGCCCTGAGCCTCTGGCTGCTTTTGGATATGGAACGCGGCAGGATCCTCCGGCCAATGGAAAACCTCGCCTGCCCGATGCCCGACAACAGCGAGTTTCCGGGCTACTTCGATACGCCGGACAAACCCTCCGCCTCCATTGAAAATCTTAAAGAGATCTTCACTTCCACCACCCGCGACGCGCAGATAGATTTGAACCGCCACATGAACAACGCGGAATACGCGCTCTACACTCACAGCGCCATCGCGGAACTGACCAAGACCGCGCCCTACTTCGAAGATCTCACCGTCAATTTCTCCAAAGCGACGAAGAGCGGAGAAAAACTAATCTGGCGCGCCAAGGTAAACGACGACCGCACCTTTGCGGTCATCGCCTCTGACGAAAGCGGCGCCGAGCGCTTCCAAGCCTCCGGCACGCTGGCTTTATAACGCGAAAAAAGAAGGGCCCCAAAAAAGGTATTCGCCTCTAAGCGAACTCACGGAGGCTGCTCACGCTTTCAATGCGCGCGTAGTCCGTGAGCGAGAGGCCAATACTTTTTTGGGGCCCGTGTTTTTTACTTTCGCAAGCGCGTTATTTATGCCATACTTCGTTCGTCAGCGTCACCCCATCCCCGCGGAAAACTTTCACGCCCAGTTCTCCTTCCTTGACGTCTAGGCGCGTCACCGTCGCCCTGTTCAGTGGCTTGCTGTCGCCGATAACAAAGGGGAATGAGAAGCCCATCTTCTTGGCGTCTTCTTTGTTGTAGTACTGGTAGCGGTGATCGTGTCCGCAGAGCACGATGTCCGGCTCCGCTTTCACAAGCGTCGGCACCTGGTCTTCGAAGTGCGGCTCGGCCCTGTCTTCGTCGGCGTCGTCCGGTTTGGGCGGGATGTGCATGAAGACGACTTTCCATTTGGCGTTCTTGTAATCATCGGAGGCAACTTCTTTTCTAAGCCATTCGCCCTGCTCGAGCATATAGGGCTTGAAGGCGATGGAGCCGTCGTACATCCAGCCCCAGTCCGCCCTGTCGTCGCCGGAATCCAGGAAAAGAACGCGGGCGAAACCTAAGTCCGCCGTACCGTAATACTGATCGTTGCGGAGCGTCATGTATTTGGGAACGTACCTGGCATGGGAGCCGCGCGTTTCATGGTTGCCCCTGACGAAGGTGGCCATAATGCCTTGCTTTGCGAAAACGCCCAAAGGCCTGCCCAAATTTTTAGCAACATCTTCTTCGCAGTTAAAATAGTGGCAGGGGTCGCCGTTGGAAACAGCCAGGGTAATATCGTCGCCGACCAGCTTCAGAAGGGGCTCGTACATGTCGTTCTGACTGTGGACGTCCTGAAAAACAGCGGCGGTCCAGCTTCCGTCCTCCCTGACGACCGGTTTCAGCATTCCTTCCTCGGACCTTACTTCCGGATGGAACTTCGCGGTGAAGGATTGGAATTTTATGACTTCCCTTCCCACGAAACGGTACCATATGGGCTTTTGGGGATCGTAATCCTTGACATACGCCCTATGGTAGAGAGTATTGGCGTCCTTCAGACCGTATTTGGCATAGTAGGACACCTTCCATTCCGAATTGGTGTCCTGGCGGTATTCCAGCCAGGAGTTGGCGGGCTGAGTGGTCATCCAGTTAAAGCCTACTTCATGGGAGCCGGTCAAAAGTATCCAAGGAGTCGATTCGAATAAGTTGGTC
>JAFZXZ010000026.1 GCA_017616555.1 bacterium
CTACAAGCCCTGGGAATGCCGCCCGAACACAAAGCCTGTGGCCGGCTGGTGCTCCTGGGAAGCCTACCGCAGGGAAGTGACGGAGAAGAACGTCGCCGACGTCTGCGACTTCCTGAAAGAAAAATTCCTGCCCTACGGCCTGGAGTACGTCCAGATCGATGACGGCTATCAGAAGAACCCTTACGGCATAACGCCCGACCACACCTTGGCGGAAGCCTGGATGGCTCCCACGGAAGCCTTCCCGAAAGGCGCCAAGGGCATCGCCGAGACGATCTCCAAGAGAGGCCTCAGCCCGGCCATCTGGATGAACTCCGACGTCAGGGAATACAATCCCGGCCCCGACACCAAGGACTGCGTATTGCGCCATGAGGACGGCACGATCATAAAGGCGGCCTGGCTCACCACGCCTCTTGATTGGAAGGACGAGACCATCGAAAAGCATTTCGTTCCCGTTTTGCGGGCCTTCAGGGAAGCCGGCTTCTCCTATATTAAGATCGACGCTTTGCGCCACTCCTTCTACGACGCTCTCGGTCAGGCCGTGCGGGAAGGGCTTATAACCAGCGACGAAGCGGAGCACCGCTTCAGAAAACTGCACGAGACCTTCAGAAGGGAACTGGGCGACGATTTCTATCTTCTGGTCTGCTGGGGCATTTTCACCCAGACCGCCGGCTGCGGCGACGCCTGCCGCGTGGCCACGGACGCCAACCCCGACTGGAACAAAGTCAGGATGCAGATCACGGAGCAGGCCCGCTGGTGGCACACCCAGCGCATCCTCTTTTTGAACGACCCGGACCATGTCTGCGTCAGGACGAAGCCCAGCTGGGGCCAGGCGCTTTTATCCAACGTCGCTCTAACGGGCGGACTCATGATGCTCTCCGACCCCATCGACTCCTACGACGAGGAGAGGATCTACAATACCCAGCGCTGCCTGCCGACGCTTGAGACTTTCACGGCCGAGACCGGCCCATTGGACATCAGATATCCCGCCTACGCCTGGACGAAAGTACACGGCGCGGCCTTCAAAGGCGACATCACGACCTGGAACGAACTGACCGACGAGGAAGTCATGATCCAGGCCGGCGCCCACAAGACCATGAATGACGAGCATCCCTTCTCATGCCTCTGGTCCTACCATATCGAGAAACCCTATGACAAGTGGTGCATCGTCCAGCGCATCGCCAACTGGCCCCTCAAGGCTTCAAAGATCCCTCTTGAAAACGTCAACCTCGATCCCAAGAAAACTTACCTTGTCTTCGACTTCTGGGCTCAGAAATTCCTGGGCGAAGTGACGGGAAAAATAGAAGTTCCCGAACTGAAGTACGGCGACGGACAGGTCTTCTGCTTCAGGGAAAAGACCGGCCGTCCGCAGTTCCTGGCCAGCACCAGGCATGTTTCCATGGACGCTGTCAGCATAACTGACATCAAGGAAGAAAAGGGCAGCCTCACGCTTAAGATTTCCCTCCCCGAAGGCGATGAGGAAAAATATTTCTTCTATGTTCCAAATGGCAGTGCTGTAAAGGAAGTCAAAGCTAAGGGCTGCGAGGCGAAAGTGGAAAGCGCCGAAAATTCTATTGCCACTGTCTCCGTCAAAGCAACGGAAAAGAACTGCGAACTGAGCCTGGTCTTCTAAGAGGTGAAAAGAATGTTCAGCTTGAAAAGATCGCTGCTCGCATTTATCGTTCTTGCCTTTTCTTTGCAATCATTTGGCAAAGAACCGCCCGCGGTTTATCCCAAGGCCCATTACGACAGGGAAAAGGGAACGCTGACGCTCCGTTATAACGACCGCGTATTCCTTACCGCTCAGGTCCCGCCTGGGGAAGAGCTCGTCACCCGCTCAACCTCTGACGGCTGCATCATAAGCACGCCCCTTTACGAGCAGTTCTATCTGGCGGCGGACAAGGATATGACAGCCACTCTGACTTTCGATCTCCCCGGCGAAGCCATCTGCATGAAGCCGAAAAGATCAGGCGACAACGAGGCTGTTCTAGGGCAAGTCGGTCATCCTCTCATCTACGGTGTGAACGGCATCTACAGTCTGACGGACGACCTTATGATCGACTGGACTAATTCACGCTGGAAATGGCTGGACGAGCGCTTCCAAGTGGGAACGAACGGCAATTACACCGCAAGGTTGGAAGTGGAACTGAAAAAGGGCCCCTGGCTCGTCAACATCAGGCCGCTCTACTACAAGGAGCATCTGGGATACCGCTACTACGAGCCCTGGAACTTCCGTCCCAAAAGGGAGCCTGTTGCCGGCTGGTGCTCCTGGCTGGCCTATTATCAGGGCGTCAGCGAGAAACTGATGCTGGAAGTGGCGGACGTTCTCACCAACAAATTCCTGCCCTACGGCCTCAATTATCTTCAGATCGACGACGGTTTCCAGGATCAAAAGTTCGGCATCACGAAAGAAAAAACTCTCTGCGATTCCTGGCTCACTCCCATCGAGGGTTTTCCGAATTCCATCACCAACACCGCGAATCTTATCGCCAAGAAAGGCTTGAAGCCGGGCGTCTGGATGAACACGGACATCAGGACCTACGATCCCCCGGAAGGCGCGAAGGACGTCATCTTCAAAAATCCCGACGGCAGCCGCATGTACGCCGCCTGGCTCTCATACGCCAACGACTGCACGGATGAATCGCTGAAGAATACTTTGGCTCCACTTTGGGAAAATCTTGCCAAGTCCGGCTACGTTTACATCAAGATCGACGCCTTAAGGCACACCTGCTTCGACGCCCTGGGCAACGCCGTGAGTAAGGGCTACATCACCCAGGAGGAGGCGAGGAAACGTCTGCGCCGCCTCTTTGAGATCGCCAGGGAAAAAGCCGGGAAAGACACCTTCCTCTTATCCTGCTGGGGCACATTCACGGAAAACATAGGCTTAGTTGACGCCAGCAGGATCTCTACCGACACTAACCCCAATTGGGAGCGCCTGCTGCTTCAGCAGTACGAACTGGCCCGCTTCTGGCCTCTGCAGCGCATTATCTATCAATTGGACCCCGACCACATCTGCTCCAGGGCGCAATCCAACTGGGCCAGGGCCACGCTCTCCACGGTCTCCCTTTGCGGCGGCCTTTTCATGATCAGCGACCCCATCCAGTCCTATGATGAAAAACTGACACGTTCTATCCAGAGAGTTCTGCCCAACCTGCCCACTTATCCCGCCGAGACCGCGCCCATCGATTTTTCCGCTCCCTCTTACGCCAGCCATATCTGGACAGGCAGCGACAGCAAAGAGAATCCCATCGACGATTCGCTTTCCGGCGTTTTCCCGGGCCAGGATCAGCCTTCGCCCTTCGGCACGCTCTGGTCTTATCACATCGACTGCCAGGCCGGACAGTGGTCCGTTTTGCAGCGCAACGGTCTTTGGAAGCTTCCCGAAGCCGAGATCGATATAAAAGACCTTGGCTTGGATCCCAAATTTGAATATCTGGTCTTCGATTCCTGGAAAGGAAAATTCTTAGGGAACGTCAAGGAAAAGATCAAACTGCCCGCCCTGAGGACCGGCGACTCCGTTACTTACGTTCTTAGAAAGAAGACCGGACTTCCGCAGATCATTGGCACCAGCAGGCACATCGCCGGCGGCTTCGTGGAACTGGAAAAAGAGGAATGGCTCGACGGCCAGCTCTTCCGCATCGTAACAAAAGATCAGCCCGAATTATGGACCGCTTTCATTTACCTGCCGGAAGGCTATGATCCTTTCTCAACGGCGAACATGGGTTCCGGTTCCGTTGAGCTTGTCAAGACCGGAGCGAACATCGCGGAGCTGAGAATAAAAGGCGAAGTCGACGTTCAGCTCTCCTTTAAAACCAAAGCAAAAAACAAAAAATCCTCCAATAAAACTAAACCCAAAAAATAAAGGTGTAAAAATGGCAAAGAAAGAAATCGGCGGGCACTACGCCCACATGAATTCAGCTGTCAGTACCATCGGCCTTCCCGGCAAAGGCTACCGTAAGATCAAGATCGTCCACATGGGAGCCGGCAGCGGTTTCGCTCATTCGCTTTCCAAGGACTTCATGCAGATGCCCGACATGCCGGGCGGCGAGATCGCCTTGGTCGATATCGACGCCAAGCGTCTTGACATCATGTTCCATCTCATCAAGGCTCTCTGCCAGAAATTCGGCAAGGAGAAAGAGTGGAAGATCACGGCCTACACCGACAGAAGGAAAGCCCTTCCCGGCGCCGACTACATCGTGAACAGTATCGAAGTCTCCGGCGTCAAGTGCGTCAGGTTCGACAACGACATTCCTTTGCAGTACGGCGTTTCCCAGTGCATCGGCGACACCATCGGCCCCGGCGGCCTGATGAAGGCCTTAAGAACCGTGCCCGTTTGGATGGATATTCTCCACGACGCCGAGGAACTCTGCCCCAACGCGCTGGTTCTAAACTACACCAACCCCATGAACATCATGACGCTGTCCACCCTG
The DNA here is from genome assembly GCA_017616555.1 of bacterium. Taxonomy (GTDB): domain Bacteria; phylum Auribacterota; class UBA3054; order UBA3054; family UBA3054; genus UBA3054. The sequence continues at coordinate 4,428 of JAFZXZ010000026.1, forward strand.
CGCTATTCGAAAATGAAATGCGTGGGTCTCTGCCACTCCGTTCAGGGCACCTCGAAACTTTTGGCCAAGAGAGCGGGCATCCCTTACGAGGAAATGGAATGGGAATGCGCCGGCATCAACCACCTGGCCTGGTTCACGAAGCTCAAACATCACGGCAAGGATCTCTATCCCTTGCTCATCAAGAAAGCCATCAAAGACCTCA
>JAFZXZ010000027.1 GCA_017616555.1 bacterium
AAAGGAGTTCAACTATGACCGAACTGAAATTCTACCAGTGCAAACACTGCGGCAACATCATTGCTTTCGCCAAATCGAGCGGCGTTCCCGTCGTCTGCTGCGGCGAAAAAATGGAGGAACTCGTTCCCAACACCACCGACGCTTCGGTTGAAAAACACGTGCCGGTAATTTCCGTCGAGGGGAGCAAAGTCACCGTATCCATAGGCTCCGCGGCGCACCCCATGACGGAAGCGCATTACATCGAATGGATCGCCATCCAGACCAAGAACGGCAACCAGAGGAAGGCCCTGACGCCTTCTGACGAACCGAAGGCGGAGTTCCCCCTCCTGCCCGGCGACGAAGTCATCCAAGCCCTGGCTTACTGCAATCTGCACGGCCTCTGGAAAAAGTAGTTAGATGAGGCCTGCTCATTTTGCCAGGTTGGCGATCATAATGGCCTTGTTTTTCGCCGCGGGGCACCTAATTTACGCCGCGGCGCTCTATACGGCCAAGGACGACCATGCGAAGATCGAGAGGATCGAGACGACGCGCCAGGCGGCGCCCTTCGCGCTCGACATGCTTCTTGTCCTGGGCGTTTATTTCACGGGGCTTCTGGCCTCTTCGGTCAAGAAGTCTCCAAATATAATCTCCCGCAAGCGCCAGTACACGATCCTCTGCTTCGTGCTGCTGGTTTTCTTAGCGCTCATTATCTGGCGGACCGGGCAGGAGCCGCTTATACGGCCCATAATGAGGCGGCACGTTTTCATGGCGGTCGTCTTCGCGCTTTTGGGCCTTTACAATAAGCGGCACTTCGCCCTGACAAAGGAAGAGGAGGCCTGTTATGAAAGGTAAACTGCTGTTCTTTTCGGCTTCCGTTTTCCTATTAGTCTCCTGCGCGACCGTTACGCCCGAGCCAAGTGAACAGCCGGTTTTCGTTCCGGACCGGAAGGAGACGGCGGTGAAAGAGATCAGGGAGAACAAAAGCAAGAACGCCGACAGTATCTTCCGCTACACCGTCGATCTGGAAATAGAGACGCTAGACCAGGGAAAGCAGAGAATAGCGGCCATGGCGCTCTGGCAGCCGGATAAGGCGGTCCGCTGGCGCTTGAAATACATGGGCTTCACCTTTTTCTCCGCGCTCGGCAACAACGACATTTGGCTCTTGTTCTTAGAGGACGCCGGGATCGTTTACAAGTGCCCCGCCGCGCGATTGCAGTATGTCGTGGCGCCCAACATCCCGCCCCTGGCCTGGAGGGTGCTCTCCCACTCGCTGGGCGGCTTCTGCCCCGAAACCGGACGCATAAGCAAGGCCTACGAGAGCGGCAGCAGGGTAGTTTTGGAGACCGCCGACGGGACGTTGGCTTACGACGAGCTTTTCCTGCCCGCGCAAGGCTATTGGGAAGCCGCGTCCGGCGAAAAATGCCGGGGCGTTTTCAGCAAGCCGGAAAAAGTCAATGCGCCCCACGCCTTCGAGCCCTGCACGAACAAATACCGCGTGATGAATCTGCAGTAAGATGGAAGAAGCCAGTTTGCCTTCAATTTCGGAAGAGCTTTTCAAGCCTCTCGAAAATTGGTTTATCGAAGCGGGCGAAAAGCCCTACCGCTTCCGCCAGCTCATGGACTGGTACTTCAAGCGTCCGGAAGTCAGGAGTTTTGATGAACTGGCGAATTTTCCCAAAGCGCTGAAGGAAAAGCTGAATGAGAATTTTGCCTTTTTGAGCCTTTCTTTGGAAGACGTAAATTCTGCTCCGGACGGATCCAAAAAGCAGACGCTTATATTGCGCGACGGCTTTGTCACGGAGACCGTGACGATGCCGATGGAAGGCTACTCTACTGTCTGTTTATCGACGCAGGTCGGCTGTCCCGTTGGCTGCCGCTTTTGTTTCAGTGGGCGTCACGGCTTGAAGAGAAACTTAACGGCCGGCGAAATGGCGGACAGTCTGCGCTGCTCCCTGCCGGCTTCCGGAGCGGAGAGCTTAAACCTTGTAATTATGGGTATGGGCGAGCCTTTTTACAATTACGAGGCGCTGAAAGCTTTTCTCAATATTTGCAAGGGCGGTTTCGGCATCGGCTCAAGAAGGGTGACGGTCTCGACGGTCGGCGTTCTTCCCGGGATAGAAAGATTCGCCCAAGACTTTCCGCAGATGAACCTGGCGGTCTCTTTGCACGCTCCCAATGAAGAATTGCGCCGCAAGCTCATTCCCAGGGCGCCCTCCGAAATAAAGGAACTTTTGCCTTCCTTAAAAAAATACTTCGCCGCCACGAAAAGGCTCGTCACTTTCGAATACGCCATGATAAGGGACGTGAACGACAGCGTAATGGAAGCAAAAGAATTGTGCGAACTTTTGAGGGGCTTCGACTGCAAAGTGAACCTCATTCCCCTAAACGACGTGCCGGGCGGCGAATTCAAACCAAGCGCGAAAGAGAGTTTGGAGCGCTTCGTAAATTATCTGAGGGAGCGCGACATGAACGTCACCGTAAGGCGCAGCCTGGGCGGGACGGTCGGCGGAGCCTGCGGGCAATTAGCCGACAAGAGGAACAATTAATCGTTTGGCACGAAAGTGTCTTTGTTTTCAGCCCACCACTTCTTCCATTCCTCGGCGGTCTCGTAATTCGCGTCGGTGTAAAAACCGAGGTTGAAGATGGCCATTTCTACGACGTTGGAATAGGGATTGTCGAGGCAGTCGATCATGACCTGGTATTTTTTGCGGCCTTTGCAGTAGTCCGAGATCGTCTCAATGGCGGCGTCCCTGACGTCCTCGTTCTCATCCTTGAGAAGCGGCACCATGTCGTCCAGCATGAAGTTTATGCCGGCGTAGTCCTCCAGCGCGTAAAGCGCCTGCTCCCTTAAGTCGGCGCTCTCGCTTTGGAGCATTTTTCTGAATGCCGCTCTGACGGAAGGCCCGCGGCTGGTGGTCTTGCTCAGCAAGGTTGCCAGCTGTCCCAATACCACGACGTTGGTCTCTTTTTCCACCTGCTTAAGAAGCGCGTCAGTCTCGGCGTATTTGGAAGTTTTGGCTATGACGGCGATATTCTCCGCTTCGAACAAAGGTTCGCCTTTTATGTCAATAGTTTTAGCGGCTTGCTTTTCTTTGTCGCAAGCGGTAAGGCTAAGAGATATCATAGCTAAAACAACGAGGCAAAAACTAATTCTGGACATGCAATTTCTCCTTTGAATATTCTTCTTTTATTTTAGCAAAAAGGCTGATTTGAGTTGGAGAAATCGCACCTATGTTTTCAAAGCCGTTTTTGGTATAATCTTAAATTACCTAAAAGAACAAAATATTACGTTGGGAGAATTAATTATGGCAGATCGCAAGAATTTGCTCAGGATGACAGATCTCAGCAAGGAGACGCTGGATAAGCTTTTGAAAGTCTCCGCTGCTTTGAAGAAAGAACCGGTTAACGACCTCTTGAAGGGCGAGACGCTCGCTTTGATATTTGAAAAGCCGAGCCTGAGGACCCGCGTCAGCTTTCAGCTGGCCGCCGAGGAAATGGGCGGCCGCGCGCTGGTTCTGCGTCCGGACGAGATCAAGATGGGCGTCAGGGAAGCGGTGAAAGACATCGCGCGTTACCTTTCCAGGAACGTTACCATCGCGGCCATGCGCGTCTTCTCCCACGGCACTTTGGACGAATTCGCCCGCTACGCCACCATCCCGGTCGTCAACGCGCTCTGCGACGAAGAGCATCCCTGCCAGGCCTTCGCCGATCTCCTTACCATCCAGGAATGCTTCGGCAAAACGAAAGGCATAAACATTACTTACCTCGGCGACGGCAACAACGTCTGCATTTCCCTGATGCTCGGCGCGGCCATGACCGGCGCCAACATGACGGTCGGCTGCCCCAAGGGCTTCGAGCCGCCCAAAGAGATAATCGAGGAAGCCAAGACGATCGCGGCCACGACCGGGTCCGTGATAAACATCGTAAACGATCCCAAAGCGGCGGCCAAGGGCGCCGATGTTCTCTACACGGACGTTTGGGTCAGCATGGGCCAGGAAGACGAGAAAGCCACCAAGATGAAAGCCTTCGAGGGATTCTGCCTTGACGATGATTGCCTGAAGCTCGCCTCCCCCGAAGCGATCGTTTTGCACTGCCTGCCCGCCCACAGGGGCGAGGAGATCACCGACTCCGTCATCGAGAGCAAGAATTCCCGCGTCTTCCAGGAAGCGGAGAATCGCCGCCACGTTGAGAAGGCCGCCCTTCTCTACGCCCTGGGTAAACTGGACCAAGTCAAGATCTGAAAACAATGGCGCTTTTCAATTTCTGGCACAAGAAGAAGGAAGAGGAGAAGGAAGAGGAGCTCTTTCCGAAAATCGACCTTCACGCCCACATCCTGCCTGACGTCGACGACGGCAGCAAGGACGAGGCTATGACGCTTGAAATGATGGAAGCGGCCCTGAAGGCTTACGTCGTGCACATCAACGCCACGGCGCACCACAGGAACAGCCTTTCCCCAGAAGTCGAAGAGATACGCCGGGCGTTTTTAAAGGCAAAGGAACTGCGCGATAAAAATCAGCTTCCGCTTTCCCTTTCCTGTTCTCTTGAAACTGAATTTTATCCGGAAGTTGAAAACCTCTTCAAGGATTGCCGGATCTCTTTGACCGGCAAGGGAGGAAAATACGCCCTGATTGAATTTACTGCCGACGTCAACAGCCAGTCGGCCATTGCGGCAGTCTTCCAGCTTTCGCTTTCGGGCTACCGCCCGATTATCGTTCATCCCGAACGTTTCTACTTTGTCCAGCGCAAGCCCGAAGTCGCGGGGGAATTGCAGAATAGGGGCGCCCTCATTATGCCGAACGCCACGAGCTTTATGGGACACTACGGCTTGACCGCCATGGAAACTGCGGAAAAGATATTGAAGGACGGATTTGCCGACGCGCTCTCTTCTGACGCCCACCGTCCCGAATATTACGAGCAGTATCTTCTTGGCTGCAAGCATGTCGCCAAAAAGTTCGGCTCGCATCTTCTTTATGAACTCACCTGGAAAACGCCGTGCCGCATTCTTGGCTATGAGCCGGAGAGCGAACGCGACGATTATGATCCGTTTGAAAAATAAATTTATTAAAACCATAAACCATAAAAGACCAGATCCACTATGAACGAACAGCAGAATTGGGAAGCCAAAACGGAAGAGCGGGACATCCGCTATTACTTTGAAGTTCTTACCAAATACGCGCCTCTGATCTTCATCATCACGGTCATTACGACCGGTTTGGCGGTTGCTATCACCCTCAACATGCACAAGGTTTATCAAGGGAAAGTCCTCTTGTGCATTGAGCCGCAGGACAACAACATCATAGACAACAACAGGGTCAGCGACCAGCGCGCCTACGCTCTGAGGCAGACGCAGATCCAGATGTTCTACAGCCGCAACCTCATTAAAAACACGCTGGAAACTCTGAGGACCAATACGCTTGCCTCCTTCAGTCTCCCCAACCGCAGGGCGACGGACGCGCAGCTGATCACGGCCTTCTCCAAAAAGATCTCTCTGAAATCCGAGATGCGCACCGACCTGGTCTGGCTTTATGTGGAGGACGAGGACAAGAAACGTGCGGCTATCTACGCGAACACTCTGGCGGAAACATACATTCGCTTCAACATTCAGAGCCGCATGAAGGTCATGGGCCTCTATTACGAGCAGATGAACGACAAAGCCAACGCCAAAAAGGCCGACCTTATCGCCGAAGAACAGGCTCTGCTCGAATACAAGAGCACCAACAACTACCAGAACATCTCCGGCCACATAGAGCTTCTGAACACCGAGATCGCTGAGCTGCAGCATGAATTGCAGAACAACATGGCGCGTCTTGACGACAAGGAGTTAACAGACACGGAAAAATTCACGCTGAAGGAAGCCAACGGCAAAATAAACCGCGACATCGCGACCAAGAGAGCCGCTATCGTCTCTTTGGACGAGATTCTAAAGAACGTCAAAGTCCGCGAGATGCAGGTGGAGTCCATCCGCAGCCAGTACAGCGATCTTTTGGCCCTGGTCTCCAAGTTTGCTCTCGGCAGCAATATGAAAAATTACAACGTCCGAATCGTGGACTATGCCGAAACTCCCACAACGCCAATCAAGCCCAACGCGGTCAACAATCTTATCATGGGCTTGGTCATCGGGCTGCTCTTGGGCCTTGGCTTAACGTTCTTCCTGGAATATTGGGACGACACTTTGAAGACGCCTGACGACGTTGAGCGCTTCATTCATCTGCCTGTCATGGGCACGGTCCCCAAGATGCTGAAGAGCAACAATGTCCAGGAGCTGGAGCGTATCGTGGAATTCTATCCCAAGAGCATCATTACGGAGAGCTACCAGTCCATCAGGACTAACATTCTCTTCTCAAGCTCCAAGCCCATCAAGACGATGGTCATCACGAGCTCGGCCATGAGCGAAGGTAAGACGACGACCGCGTCCAACGTCGCCCAGGTCATGGCGGCGGCCGGCGACAAGGTCCTCCTGATAGACGCCGATATGCGCCGTCCGCGCGTGCACAAGATCTTCGGCATTGAGAACGAAGGCGGTCTTTCCGCTTATCTGGTCGGCATGAAAGAAATAGGCGACCTTGTCAGCAAAACGACTATGGCGAATCTTGACATCATCAACGCCGGACACACTCCGCCTGTTCCTGTAGAGCTTCTGAACTCGCCGAGGCTCGGCGAACTGATCAAATGGGCTGGAGAGCACTACGACAGAGTCATTGTTGACGCTCCGCCTTATATGGTCGTGACTGACTCCGCCATCATTGCCCAGCATACCGACGCGGCGCTCCTGGTGGCCAACGGCGACAGAACGCCGAGGGATCAGGTCAAGAACTGCGTGCTGCAACTGAAGAAGATCAACATCAACGTTCTCGGCATTATTCTGAACAACGTTGACATTAGCCGCGGCGGCTACTACCGCTACGGTTACACGTACTCTTACTACCGCTCCTATCGCGCGTACCGCAGCTCTTACAGAAGCGCCTATAAGAGCGCTTACAAGAGCGCCTACAGAAGCGCCTATCAAAGCGCTTACAGAAGCGACGACGACAAGAAGAAGGAAGTTAAGACCGCTGCTGCCAATCCTGCCGACAATCGCCGCAAGGCTCTGGAAGCTTACGAGAAAATGCTCAAAGAGCGCGAATCGGCCAAGACGGAAGGCAAGGAAAACAAGGATAACGAAAAGAAGAGCTAAGTAAGGAGCCGCCATGACTAACAAGAGCCGCACTCTCTGCCTGACCAGTATCCTGGCGATTATTCTGTCGTCTTTGCCTTGCATCTATTTCCTGAACATCCAGGAGTATGTGCGTTTGGCGGTCCTTGGCGTTTTCATCCTTTCCCTCCTTCTCATCTATCGGAAAGACTTCGCCAGGGCGCTGTGGCGCAGGGCGGCCTTCGGATTGTGCCTTATTTTTCTCATTTACGCCTGCGACCCTTTGACCTCCGGCGGGCTCGACCTTACTAAGGAAATAGCGCCGCTAAGGTATGTCTATGCAGTGCTGGTCCTGTTTTTCGCATTCTTGTGTTTCGCGGCGATTGCCGCCAAACTGCTTTTCAATCGCCAGGCTTTCAAGAATTTTGCCAAGGAAATTCCCCTGGGCGAATGGCTGGCCTACTTTGTGGTGCTTCTGGTTTTGCTTTTCCTGGCGGCTTCGGAAACGATTGGAATGCTGAGGATCGGGAATGCTCTGCTTTATGTGATCTTAACCTGCGTGAAGCCTTTGGGCGCTCTCGTCCTTTTCTTCACCCTGGCGCGCTTCTGTACGCCGGGAGCCCACGATTCCGGAAATAATGACGCGGCAAGAGACAGGGGCTTCAGCCTGAGTTACGAAATTGTCGCTGTTTCTTTTGTCGTTCTGGTCGCTTATGCTCTTGTTTTCGGCGGCGCCAGGGTCGGCATAGCGGTCAAAAACACTCGTTTCCTGACCCGTGACATGAACCGCCTGAGAGCTGTCGAAAAAGAGCGTGATTCCTATGATAAACTTATGCGGACGTTCTCGCTCTGCGACGAAGAGGCCGCCAAGGTCTATAAACTCGGGTATCTGGCCGGCGAGCGCAAGTGGGCGGAACAGGGGAAGGCCGCGGGCGAAGAACTGAAGAGCCGCCGCAGCATCGAGACCGAGGCCATGGTCGGGGCCTGCATCGGCAGCACGCAATTTTTCCAAGCCACTTTCTACATCGATTCCCTCGACAAGAACTACCGCTTTGCCACCGGCTCCGTCACTCAGAACCTTGTAAGCGTCATGCAGGGAGCCCAAAAGAACAATTATTTGCTTTATCTGCTCTCCAAGCTGCACGCGCTTTCCGGCAACCTTGTGCTTTCGCGCAATTACCTTCAGACTTTCAGCTTCAATTATCCCGATCACCCCAACGCGGCTTTCCTGTCCGGGCAGTTCAAACAAGACGAGACGAAAACTTACGTAATGCCCTGCAATTATTGGCTCGTTCCCATGGAGGACGCCCAGGTCGAAAGGACAAGCGAAGAGATAATCATGCTGAACGGCCGCAGCGTCTCGGGATATCTCTGGCTCCCGGAGGGCAAATATGTCATGACGCTCTACGCCAGGGACGAGGGCGCGGACCACGAGAAGGCCAAAGAAGTGAATTTCGATCCGGCTTGCAAGGCCGAGATCTGGCTCGACGACGAGACTCAGAGCCTCAGGGTCATTTCTGAAAACCGCCGTTTCCAGCCTTACGAAATGGAGTTCCAAGTTAGGAAAACGCCCGCGCTCTTTACGCTCCGCTTCACCAACGACAGGGACGAGGGCAAAGGATTGGACCGCAATTTAGGTTTGCAAAAACTGGAGATCAGATGCGTTCAGTAGGTTGGAAAACCTATACTATGATCGGATTGTCGCTTGTTTTCGCGGCATTCGCTTTTTGGCGCTGCTATTCGGGGCGCTTCCAGCCTGTCACGCCCAATATGCTCATGAACAGCGGCCTTTCTATACCCTACGCCGCCGAGCAGGACTTTTTGTCCGTTACGAAATGCTGCCTGAGGCATTCCGCTTCCTGGCTTGAGCAGATGACGTTCTACGCTATGCATCACGACGACGCTTTGCCGGATACCAAAGGCATTTATTTCGTTTACGCGCTCGGCGCGGCCTTGGCCTGCGTCATGGTCTATAGGGTCGGGGCAGCCTGCATCAACGGCTACGTAGGGCTCTTGGCATCGCTTCTTTTGGCCTGCATGCCGCTGCAGAACTGGGCCAACTGCGCTTTTACGGCGGCTCTGGTCCTCTTCAACTGGGACAGGCTCCTTTCCGCGCTTAAATTCAACACATACCTTACCTGGGCGCTCTATTTTCTCTCCTGCATAATGATGCTGTTCAACTGTTTCTTCACGGAGACAGTCCTTCTGCAATGGTGGTTCGGAGCGCAATTGGCGGCGCTTCTCATAAGATACGCTATCGTTCCAAAGTATCACAGATCGCCTTATTTCTTATCTTCCGACATTAAGCCGAGGATCTTGGTCAAGGGCGAAAGCCACATTAAAGACGTTTACGTTTTTCTCGGTATCGTCATAGCGGCAGGCGTTACGTTTGCGGTCCTTTCGCTTATGATCTATTCGTTCGCCGTTCAGCGCGATATGCATATGCGGACCTTCTTTGCGATAATTCTGCGCTCGCTGGCTTTGGTTGCAGTGATGGGAGCGGTCTATATTCTCATGCCCAACCACGTCGAACTCCGGGAAAAATTTGTCAAATATCTGAAGAGGGTGCTTGACAGGATCTTCAATCAGCATCCGGACAGGACCTTTTTTCACGTCAGGATCTCGCACTTGGGTCTGGCGCTCGGCGTTTACGCCTTGGCCATCATGGCTTTTGCGCCATTTGTGCTGAAGATCTACGGCATTCAGATGCGCTTCTTCGTCTCAAACGGCCTGGCGGCTTACCAGGCTTTCAGCGAAGACGCCACCCTTTTGGTCAAATGGGCGCCTATCGCGCCTTTTGTCTGCGCGGGGTTGGCCTTTGCAATGTATAAATTTGGAAAGCTGCGTTCCCAGGATGCCTGCGGAGTCCTGTCCGTCTGCTGCTTTGCGATCCTGTTTTTGATCCAGCAGCGCTACGCCCCCCTGTCGGCGCCTTTTTATGTTCTGAGTGTGCTAACCATTCCCTACCTGATCATAAGGCTGGCCTTTGGGTACGAGAAAGAAGTGAAGCTTTCGGAGGAGGGAACCGATGCTTAGGCTCTGTGCGCTTAGCGTTCTCCTTTTTCTTGCCGCCTGCCAAAGAAGCAAAGAAAAGGTCAAAGATTCCCAGGAATCCGAGCTTTCCTTCACCAAGGAGGCCTCTTTGGAAGCTTACTCCGGCTGCGCTGATCTTTATGCCGATGCGCCGCTTATTCTGCGCTTCAAAGAAGGAACCAAAATTGAACAGCCGATCGGTTGGAAGGCGCCGGTCTTCCTGGAAGAGATTGGAAAGCTTGATATAACGCAAGCGGAGGACGGGACGGTCGTTACCAATGCCAAGGAACTGGCGGTTTCCCCTACCAACGCTTACCTTGTCTCGAACCTCCTGAAAGGAAACCTTGAGCTGCCGCTGCCGTTTGACAGCGACGAAGTTTCCCTGCCCAGGTGGGAAAAGCTTATGAACGCTTTCAAAGCCGGCGCTGCCTCCAATGCGTTCCAAAAAGAGGCTTACGCCAGGCTTCTTATCAAAGCGCCTCAGAGCATTATTGCCCGTTTCTCAAACTATGACGAATTTCACGATGCGTTAGTTTTGGAACGGTCCCTTAAGACGCCTGTTTCCCAAGATTATTCCGTCATCTGGGCCAGGACTTATTTTTTCCTGCGCAAAGCGATCAAGGAGAAAAACTTTGAAGAAGTGAAGAAGATCGCGTTGGAGGCGGAGGAGATAGAGGGCGATTCGCCGGAATGGGAAGCGATGATGGCGGAATATTTGAAAGCTTGCGATCCGACCCGCCTGCGCGAGATAGCGGCTCATTACGACAAGGCTATGAAGATTTACGCCAAACGCTCAAAAGGAATTCCCTTCTATCGCGTTTGGGTCGAGAAGACAGGGCTGGAGGCTTTCACCAGCGACAGCGAAACTGTTATTTCCCGTTATTACGCCATTCTGAAATCGCTGGAAGAAAACGAAGGTAAGGGCCTCATAAAAAGCGAGTTTGCCAACGCCATCAGGGAGCAGACCTACATCAGCATCTCCTTGCTTCTCATCCGCTATGACCAGACGGTGAACGCTTCGCTGTGGGCCAAGCGTCTCTTCAGCAAAGAATTTTCCAAGGAAGCCAAAGAGCAAGGTATGAAACTGCTCTTCAAGACCGCTGAAAAAAGCGGCGCCGTTTTCGAGGCGATCGCAAGCTACGACAAGCTTATAGACGAGTCGCCGACCGCGGAAGAACGCAATTATTGGCGTTTGGAAAAGGGTTCGGCCCTGATGCGTTTCGATTTGCCGGAAGAGGCGAAGGAATTGTACGCCGACATTCTTGAGGAGGATCCCAACATTGAGAACAGGCAGTTTGCTCTCAACTCCGAGGATCAGGATTCCCGCTTCATGCATCTTCACTACTACGTCCTTAAAGTCAGCGAGGACGATATGCGCGATACGGCGCTTTCCAATCTTAGGAAGCGCGGGATCTTAAACCGCGCAAATTCCTCCTATTATCTCCGCCAGGCCGCCCAGCTTTTGGTCTGCATGCAGAGATTGAAAGAGGCCTACAATATCTACGACACCATATCCAAAGACGACAACACGGCTCTTCTGGAATACATTTACCTGCTTTACCGCAACAGCCGCTACGACCAGTGCATAACTTTGCTGCGCCGTCTGCCGTATCACAAGGGCAGCGATATCAGCAGGGACTGGCGTTTCACCGTAGTCCGCTTGTTCCGCGCCAAAAGGCAGCGCCCGGAGATCAGCAAAGTCATAGCGGAGTATGAAAGACTGACTAACGAAATAACCCGCGCCCGTTATTGCAACGGGATGGGAAATATTTATCAATCTTACCGCGACAGCGTCAAAGCCGCGAACTATTACGAAGAGGGCATCAAAACGGATCCTAAGCTTTTGGACAATTATTTGGACCGCGGGTTCCTCTACTGCATGTCGGCCAACAAAGAAAAGGCCGCCGAAATGCTGGACACCATATTGAAACTTGATCTCACACCGGGGCAAAAAGAAGCCATGCTCTATGACTGGAGAGCCATAGAGCTTTACTACACCGCCGGCAGGGAAATGCCGGAGGAGGGATATGAATAAATGGGCTAAAATAGGCCTCGTTGTTCTGGCCCTGCTGCTTCTTTACCCTGCTGTCCTTATCTACAGCGTGCCTTTCCAGTATATGCAGGAGATCTCGAACTACGATTCCGACGCTAATTTGAAGACCTGGAGCGTTATGATGCAATTCATTCAGGAGGGCGACGCTCTGGTAATTATCCAGCCGGATGGAAACTATACCGTCCAGATCTACGAAGGCAAGGGAGTTTATTCTTTCCGCTACGTTCCTGTCTTGGCGCTGCAAAAAGAGTTCGCCAATCTCATCGAGGAATACGGCCGCGTCTGGGTCTTTGTTTACAACGGCGTTCTGGCGTCCGGCAGAGTGGTGGTTCCCGAACCCTACAGGGAGACGCTCGGCGAACAGTATCAGTCCTGCTTTACGCTTCCCCTTTTCTTCGGTGAGGCGGTCTATCTCCAGCATGACGACAAGGCAAAAATGGCCAGGGCGCTTTTCTCCCAGCAGCTTCTCAATTACATTTCCGATATTGCCAAGGAAGTCGATTACCGCGACCTGGCGGTCTTTTTCCAGAAAGCCGGACAATTTGAGAACGCCAAGGAGGTTCTGGCCAGGGCGCTGACGCTTTTCCCCAACAGCTCCATGCTTTACAGGACGCTGGCGGAAGTTTACGTGGCCTCCCAGAACGTCGAGGCTTACGAGGAGATCTATGAGTGCAACCGTACGGCCAACGCCCTGACCAGGGCCGAGACCGGGAAGGCGAACCTCACGGCGCTTTTCCAAAACGCCATTTATACCGCGAGGAAGGGACTCTATGAAAAAGCCCGCACGCTTTACTTCTCCCTGCTCTCCATTTTCGGCCACCAGGCCGATCCCGTCATGGAATCCCAGGTCAGGCGTTATTTTGTAAAAGACGTTCTTCTGCCTACCGGCGACACCAACGAGGCGATCTCCCAGCTTCTGGTGGACATCAACCTCGGCGCGCAGAACACGGAGTACGATTACAACCTGCTTTTGGATATTCTCGACAAATGCGCTTATTCCAACGCCGCGGTCTCCTTAGGCTACGGTTATTTCAAATCCACCAATCATCAGCATGTAGAGTCTGCCCTGCGCTACGGAAGCATGGCCATGAAATACGGGACGGAGGCCCAGTTCAAGGAAGCGCTGGACCTTATCAGTGAAAGGAACCGCTATAATCCTCTGCTTATGGAGAAACTGAGACTGCAGAGGGAATGGTTCCGGGATTGGACGAACATGGCTTTGAGCAGAGGTTATATCCCCTTCCAAGGAGCGATCCGCTAATGATCATAAGACGTTTTATTTCCGGTTTCGGAGCCCTGTGGCTGCGTGCGAAAGGCCTCAAAATAAAAAGAGGCCTGGTGCTTTACGGAAAGCCCATTACGCATTTGACCGAGGGCGGAACGATCACGCTCGGCGAAAACTGCGTTCTCTGTTCCAAGAGCGAAGCCAATTTCGCCGGAGTGAACCATCCTGTCATACTGGCCCTCCTGCGTCCGGGCGCGAAGCTTGAGATAGGCGACGACACCGGCATCTCCGGCGGCTCTTTCTGTGCGGCCAAGAGTGTTGTGATCGGCAAGGGTTGCCTTATAGGCGCCAATGCGCTCGTAACTGACTGTGATTTTCATGCCGTGAAGCCGGAAGGCCGAAGACACAATTCCAATCCTGACGACATAGGCTGCGAGCCCGTAGTCATAGAAGACAACGTTTGGCTGGGCGCCAACGTAACCGTTCTGAAAGGCGTGACCATAGGCAGAAATACGGTGGTGGCGGCCGGCAGCGTGGTGACAAAGAGTCTGCCGCCTAACGTAGTGGCCGGCGGCTCTCCTGCCAAAGTAATCAGAGACCTTGAGGAAAAATAGTGAGTCCCTTTATTCCAGTCATAGTCGCCGTTGGGGGATTAGCCGCCTTGTGGATGGCCTTGCGCCGTCCTCTGTGGCTTTTCTATTTCCTCATCTTCGTCTTGCTGGAGCCAAGCAGATATCTGAGTTTGAGCAGCATTTCCCTCGGGCCTTTTTCCATCAAAGGATACGAGATCTTCCTGCCGCTTATCTATTTTGCGGCTTATAAGCACAGGAAGCGCGCGCTAAAGGATTGCGTTCCCATATTCATGCTGCTTTTCTTTTTGATGACCGTGGTGTCTCTTTTGAACGGGCTTAAGAACGGCTACGGCGCCGGGGCCTTCAACTACTTCCGCCCCTACGCTTCCATGTGGATAGCGGTGGCCGTCCCCTTGTTTTTCAAAAGCGTTGACGAAATGGACGGGCTGCTGCGCTTCTTCACGATCTGGGCTACTATTTTCATCATCGTGGAGATGGTGGCGCTTCAGACCGGCATAGGCTATTCCTTCGTCTATTCCCCCATCCGCGCCTCCTACAGTTCGCTTCTTAGCGACACCAGCTGCTCGAACATGGCTTTCATCTTCATTTATCTTTTCTCCATGTTCGACCTGGGGATGAAGCATGCGACGCTTTATCTTATCCTTATCGGCTTTTCTTTCATCTGCACGGTCATGAGTTCCGCGCGCGCGGTCTGGCTCGGCATGCTGGTCTCGATCGCGGGCTTTTTCGCCCTGGGCAGAGTGCGCTCCAAGATTTACCTGACCTTCTTTTCCATCCTGGGAATCATAGCCCTTTTCTTCCTTGGTTCGCTGTACATTGCCCGTTACGACATGACGCTGGCCGAGCGTCTGCCGACGCTGATCAACACGCAGGAAGGCACCGGGCACTGGCGCATCATGGCTTGGCACCAAACGCTGGAGGACATCAAGGCGCACCCCATTATCGGCTGGCCGATGGGCAACGAGCCGCTTTTCTATGTCGAGAGCTCCGGCATTTTCTGTACCAACGCCACGCACAACGAGTTTTTGAAGATCGCCCGCTACACGGGTCTTACCGGTCTTTTCTTCTTTTTGTGCCTGATGATCCAGACGCTTATAAACGGGTTCAAATACATAGTGACAA
The DNA here is from genome assembly GCA_017616555.1 of bacterium. Taxonomy (GTDB): domain Bacteria; phylum Auribacterota; class UBA3054; order UBA3054; family UBA3054; genus UBA3054. Next base: position 15,138 of record JAFZXZ010000027.1, read on the forward strand.
CGAGCGGCGAAGATCAGAGAAAAATGCTGGCGCTTTTCCTGTGCGTCGTTTTCATTCTCGTTACTTCAACTTTCTCCCAGCGCATAACCTCCATCGACATCTGCCCTTTCATCTGGGGCATCTTCGGAATGGTCTATCTTAAGCTCATAGAGGAGAAAGAGCGAAAGGGAGGAGTGGCGCAGTGAAGATCCTGATGCTGAACGCCAACATCATAGGCGTAGGGACTTATCACCGCGCCTTGTGGTTCGCTAGGATGTGCGCGGAAGCCGGGCACGAAGTGACCGTCTGCACCACGGGCCGAGCCAATTACTGGAAGAGAAATTTTCTTAGCGATCGTCCCAACGTGACGATAATAGAAGGCCCCAGAGCCGGCTTCGACCTCTATCCCGGCAACGGTTCCAACATTGACATTTTCTGGCGCACGCTCTACCTTATGAAGGGCGGCTTCGACGTCATCTACACCTTCGAGTATCACCCCAATGTCTCCTGGCCGGTCTATCTTTGCCAAAAAGGCCGCAGGATGATCAACGATTGGTGCGATCTTTATGCCGGCGCCGCCAACGTGTTCAAGGGAAAAGAGTGGATGCACCGCTGGGATGCCAAAAGGGAGGCCAGGATCCGCCATAAAGCGGACCTTGTGACCGTCATCAGCGATTTTTTGGGTGACAAGGCCAAAGAGATCGGCGTCCCCCCGGAGAAAGTCGTCCTGATAAGGGAAGGCGTCGATACGAACTACATGCAGCCTTTTGACAAAACGGAAAGTCGGACGCGCCTCGGGCTTCCTCTGGACGCCAAACTGATAGTCACTCTGCAGGATGGCGCGGCTTTTCCGCCGCTCCTTGAAAGCCTGAAGACCTTGCGCGAAAAAGATCCAAAGGTCGCTTTGCTTTTCGTTGGCAGAATGCGCGAAGACCAGAAGAAACTGGTTTCTGAAAAAGGCCTTTCCGACGCGGTCGTGACGACAGGTTTCTGCAGCGACGAGGACCTTCCCAAGAACCTCTGCGCCGGCGACGTCGCCGCGCTGCCGATGGTCGACAGCCTTGCCAACCGATCCCGTTTCCCGCACAAGATCGGCGACTACATCGCCTGCGGTCTGCCTTTGGCGGTCACCGACATTGGCGAATATCCCCTGATCTTGAAAGATGAGGATCTGGCGGTCGTCGCAAGCCCGGGAGAAGCGTTCACAGACGCTTTGGGAAGTCTTTTGAATAACGCCGCAAGAAGAGAGGACCTTTCCAAAAGAGCGAGGAAATGGGTGGTTGAGAACCTTGATTGGCAGGTGTTGAAAAAGAGTATTGTTCAATGTGTGGAGGGAAGCTGATGTCTTTGGTGCGTAAGATCTTCTTTTATCTTTTGTGCGCTCTGGGTTTCTGCGCTTCTTCCATGTACGTCTGGTCGTATCTTTCCCAGTCGCAGAATTCCTTAAGGACGGTGGTCTTCGGCCTCTATCTCATCATCATCATGCTGGCGATGATCAGCTGGAAGACGGCGGTCATGACTTTTATTTTCTGCCTTCCGCTTTTCAACACTTTGCCGACGATCCTTGGCATAGAGAAGCTCTGGCCGCCTTTCAACTTCAATCTTCTCTTCCTCTCCGGGCTCACCACGGCTTTTCTTGTTTATGTTGTGACTGGTCTGCCTTTGAATCCCAAGAGCCGCCACCACAGGGGGCTTGCCGCAACGCCGTACGATCTTCTCTGGTTCGTTTTCGCGGTCCTGATCATTTTGGGAATGATCATTGGCGCCTGCCGCTATGAGAACGTCTTCTCCTTAGGTTTCTACAGGGAGCTGCCAGGAAAGCTTTTGGGCATTCCTTTCGCCTCCCAGACCGAGAACGTGCTCTGCTACACCAAGGCCATGCAGTTTATTTCCATGATGCTGGCTTTCTATTTTGTCGCATCCGTCCTAAAGGATCAAAAGGACGTCTATCTTGTACTGAGGCTTCTCATCGGCGCAGCCGTTATCGTCTGCATCTACGGCGTCTGGCAGAACAAGACCAAATTGTTTTTGGTCGGCATTCAGGAGTTTTTCGGACGTATCAACGCGACCTTCAACGGTCCTGACTCCGCCGCCACCTATTACCTCGTGATGGGCATATTGGCGTTTTCCGGCTTCTGGTTCGCGAAAAAGATCGTGCATTATCTGACGCTCATTTTCCTTTTCGCGCTTTCCTTCGTCTGTCTTTACCTTACCGAGACCAGAACAGCGGTCTATGCTTTCGGCTTGGCGCTTTTAGTAATGTTCATAATCGTTGTGTCGCGCAGCAGGAAGCTCTTGAAGCCGGTGCCGTATGTTCTGGCGCTTATGGGTTTGCTTTTGTTTTTCGCTCCGGCCAACGATATGACGCTTCCCGGGAGCTGCACGCTGAAAGCCTTGAAGAGTCAGCGTCTCGTCCAGGGCCTTGACAAAATGAAGATAGAGCCGAGAAGGATAGACGAACTGCTCTCCTTCCGTTCCTATCACTGGTTTGCTGCGCTTCAGGCCATAAAGGACGCGCCTGTTTTCGGTCATGGTCTGGGGACGTTCGATAAACTCTACAAAGACTACAAGACGACCCGCGACGGATACAAGAGCGCCTTCGCCCACAATCTCTATCTCGACTATTGGGTCGAGATGGGGCTTCCGGGGCTTTTCGTCAGCATTTTCTTCTTCCTCTTCTCGGTCTTTTTGGCTTGGCGCCTGTGGTCCAACGAATGCTGCGGCAAACATGTGCGCAGCCTCTCCTTGGGGCTTATGACCGCCCAGCTTTCCATTGCGCTCGGCAACCTTTTCTCCAGCAGCCTTTACTATGTGACGGAACTGATGTTCTTGCAGAGCGTTTTCCTTGCGATGCTCGCCTCTCTCTTCAATTTCGTCTATCCTGCCGGAGAGGGAACATTGAAAGGAGAAGCTGTCTCTTGTCTTGAAAAACTCAAAACGAGCCGGGCGTTCCGTTTTGCCGCAGTTGCGGTTTGTCTCCTGGTTTTCGGGATCTTCCTTATGCTTTGTCGTAATTCCGCCGCACAGGGCGAGAAGCAATACTACAGCTGCGAACCTTACGATAATCTGGGCCGCATGCTGGAGTACGGAATACTGCATTACGAATACGACCAGTTCAGCAACAAGTTCGCCCGCACCAGACGCCACGTTTACCGGCCGCTTCAGGTCAACTCCCGCTATCTTTCGGTCTATCTGAGGGCCAGTCATCCGGACGCCGAACTTAAGCCGGTGCCGGCCAGTTTCTCCGTTAACGGAAAGCTCGCCGGATCCTGCGTGATCTCCAACCGCACCTGGAATACTTTCATAATAGACGTAGGCAGGATCGTGCCAGTTTTGACAAACGAGGAGATGGCTGCAAGCGGCAAAAAGATACCCATCAATTTTGAATTGATCTCCGGCCGCATGTGGAATCCCCTTGATTGGAATCCTCAGGAACAGAACATCAAGTACGGCGTGGACCTCGGCACCATTCTCCAGGGCCTTTTCTAAGACAACAAACAAAAAGGAATCATCATGTTATCGACCGCTTCCAAGATCGTATCGAGAGAAGAACTGGCCAAATGCTGCGAAGAACTGCGCAAAGAGGGCAAGACTATCGTGACCTGCAACGGAAGCTTCGACCTTTTCCATTACGGTCACCTGTGCTTCCTTGAGGAAGCCAAGGCTCAGGCGGACGTTCTTATAGTCGGCCTCAATTCCGACAGCTCCATAAAGCAGTACAAGAGCCCCTTGCGTCCAATTATCGGCCAGGAGCAGCGTGCCGCGCTTCTCTCCGCTCTTTCCATCGTAAGCTACGTCCACATCTTCGACGAGACCGTGCCCATGCCTTTTTTGGAAGTTGTGAAGCCCAATGTGCACGTCAACGGCTCCGAATACGGCGAGGACTGCATCGAGGCCCCGACTGTCAAAAAGTACGGCGGCCGCATCCACTTGATGCCCAAGGTCGCGGGCCTTTCCACTACCGGGCTCATTGAACGCATAAGGAATCTCCCCCTCTGATGAAAAAAGCCGCCTTCATTATTTTTGCGCTTTTTGTCCTTGCTGTGGCGGCTCTCGTCGCCCATCACTTCTATATGGAAGAAAAGGCGGACAAGGAACTGGCGAAAATGAACGAAGCGCGCGTCAAAGAGGAGAAGATTTCAGGCGTTTCCGTCGAAGAGAAAACGCAGGAACAGCCGAAAGAATACGAGGAAACTTTCCAGGGCAAGACCGGCGCAAGCTTTGCCTTGCTCTACCGGGAGCAGCCGTCCGTTTTCATCACTGCCGACTCCGCCTACGAACTTTTCCGCAACTATTACGAGCGGGCCGCGGACGGCGTTTACGGCACCTTCCTTTACGACCAGTACGCTTCCCTCTTCGTCGATCTGGTCGAGAATCTGGAAGCCCGCTATGATGCGGCGGAAGGTTCCGACCGCATAGCGGTCAGGAACGCCCTGCTCTTCGCTTCCGTTTGCATGAAGATCTGCCTGCCCGAATCAAGAGTGCCTTCCGCGGTTCAGCGGGAAGTGGATGACGAACTGAAAGCCGTGAAGGAAGCCGCCTTCATCGGAGAGAAAGACGGCAGACTCAGAGACTATACGGTTTACGCCTCCTACAAGGAGAAAACCGACACTCCCTGGGGTGCCGCCGCCCTTCTAAGGGCTTACCTCGGCAACAACTATTTCTCCATTGAAGAAGAGGAAACGTTTGACAGTCTTTCCATCCTTGCCGACGCACTTTTTTCTAGCGATATTTCCAAAGAGAACTACAGCGAAGCTGTGAAGTATCTCAGAGCCTTCGACGGCGAGACGAAAGTCATGACCGTAAAGGAGTTTTTTGAGGCGCAGAAGGAAGGCAAAGGAGTAAAACAAACTATTCTCGAAAGATCAAAGACCTCTTTCGAGCAGCCGCCCTGGAAAGATCCTGTGCACATCGGCGAACCAACGAGCCGCGTCTTTTTCCTGCCACCTCCGGCAGCGCTTCCGGAAAGGACTTTCAGGGAACTGCACCGCTGGGTCGTCCCGCCGAGCGTCAAGCACATCCTTTACGTCCTTGGTGCGGCGGACGACATCCCCGAAGCGGAAGCAAGCCTTCTCACAGATTTAAGGGAAGAGCTTAAGGGCCATTTGGGCCTTTCCGAGCGCGCTGTGGCCGCGTCCGGGGCTCTTAAAGACAAAGCGCGAGATCTTCCCTCCGCCTGCTGGATCCGCTCCGCGGTTTACAGCGCGGAAAAGCCCGAAGAGATAAGGGAGGAGAGAGACTGGCCGAAGATCAAAACGGTGAAGGTCGAAAAGGAAGCGGAATATTTTCGCGCTCTGGCGGCCCTTATAAAAGAATTGAACGAGCTCTATACGGAGCTTGACCTCTACCGCGTGATGTCAAGTTACAAGAAGACGCCTTTGACTCCCGACCATCTTTTGGAAGCGGAGCAGATCTTCCTTGATCTGGCCGACATGTCCAGGGAAGGCGAAACGGACAGCGAAAAAGCCCTTATGACGGCCAGACGCTTCCTTACGCTTCTGGCCTCCGGCAAGAACACCGACACCATTTGGGAAAAAGAAACGACCTTAGGCTTGGAATACAATTTCTTATTGAAGACCGTAGTCGGCCTTCACAAGCCCGAGCAAACGCTCGTCATTTTCCCGAAAGAAGACAACGCCGCTTACAATGGCGTCCGCTACCGCGTTTTCGAGAAAGAAGAAAAAGTGCAGGAAGCCAAATGAAAAGCTTCGTCTTCTTCGCGCCCGGCATGCGCTGCGCGGGCTGTTCCTCAAAAGTCAAAGCCAGCCTCGACAAACTGGAGGGCGTAATTAGAAGCGGCGTCGACCCTATCAGCAAACGCTGTATCGTCTATTACGACGAGACGAAAACTAATGAGGAAGCGATCTTAAAAGCTTCATCCGAAGCCGGCTTTCCCCCAACCACAGACAACCCTTTGAAGAAAAAGGAAAGCCTACTCGTTAAGAACGTGCTTTTCCTTTTCGCCGTAGCCGGCGCCGTTATTCTCTTCCTGATCGAATGGAACCTCTTCCCCCATCCCGAAAACCATATCGCTGACGGCCTCTTCCAAATGCTTCTGGCTCTGCCCGCCGTAATGTGGGGCGCGGACATTTTCAAAGGCGCTTATCAAGCGGTCCGCTACGCTCATCCCGACATGCAGCTTCTCGTCGGTCTCAGCACCGGAACGGCCTTCCTTTACAGCCTCGCGGAGCTCTTACTCTTTTCTAACGGCGCAATAGAGCATCCTCATTACCACTTTTGCGCCAGCGCCATGGTGCTGGCTATCGTCGGTCTCGGCCGCAAGCTCGAGGACCGCGCCAAAAAGAGCGCCGCTTCGGCCCTGGAGGAACTAAACGACCTTCTGCCAAAATATGCCCACCTTCTTACTGACGGCGTGGAAAAGGACATCCCCACCGAGCTTCTGAACGCAAACGATGTTTTGCTCGTCAAACCGGGCGAAAGAGTCCCGGGCGACGGCAGGATCATAGAAGGCCGCAGTTCCTTCGACGAATCGCTTTTAACGGGCGAAAGCCTTCCCGTCGATAAAGGAGTCGGCGACGCCGTCACAGGCGGCTCTATGAACCTCCTGGGGGCCTTCACGATGATCTTGGAGCGCAGCGGCGACCAAACCACGCTCTCCGGCATGGTCCGGCTCGTCGAGGAAGCCAGAACGACCAGGCCCAAAGTCGCTCTCCTTGCCGATAAGGTCTCCGGGCACTTCGCCCTGGGCGTCATCACGGCAGCAATTATAACGCTCGCAATCTGGTGGCTCGCAAAAGACTTCAACACCGCCCTGCCCTACGCGCTTACCGTCCTCGTCGTAGCCTGCCCCTGCGCCCTCGGCCTCGCCACTCCGGCCGCCCTGGCCTGCGGTCTCGGCAAAGCGGCCAGCTGCGGCATCATCTTCAAAGACGCCGCGGCCCTGGAAGCCTTCTCCAAATGCAAAACCATCTTCTTCGACAAGACCGGCACCTTGACGGAAGGCAGGCCCAGAGTCGAAGGCGCTTATTCCCTCGAGGCCCTGGAAGCCGCGGCTTCTTTGGAACGCTATTCCGAGCATCCGCTTTCTCTGGCTGTTCTGGAAGAAGCCGAAAAGCGCGGCTTAGCCTTGGCGGATTGTGCGGATTTCCGCGCCATCCCCGGCAAGGGGATCTGCGGAACAAGAGTTTCCGACAACGTTGAACTTAAAGTCGGCACGAAAAGTTTTTTAAACGAAAACGGAATAGCCTGTCCTGAAGTTCCTTTTGCCATACACGTGGCTGCGGGGAAAGAATACCTCGGCGCTATCAAGATCGTCGATCCTCCCAGAAAAGAGGCAAAGGAAACGATAGAACAGCTGAAAGAAAGGAACGTCGAATCCATCCTATTGACCGGCGACAGCAAGGAAGCCGCTCTTGAATTCGCCAAGACCGTTCCGCTCTCAGACGTCAAATACCGACTCCTTCCCGAAGACAAGCTCGCCCTTGTCCGCCAAGCCCAAAAGGAAGGCAAGATCGTCGCCATGACGGGCGACGGCATAAACGACGCCCCGGCCCTCAGCCAATCCGACGTCTCCATCTCCCATTACAAGGGCGCCGGCGCGGCGCAGTCCGCCTCCAAGATGCTGCTTACAAGAGATGACCTCACCGTCCTCGTCACAGCCTACGACCTCTCCAAGCGCACCCTCACCATCATCAAGCAAAACCTTTTCTGGGCGCTCATCTTCAACCTCATCACCATCCCCCTGGCCGCCGGCGCTCTCTCATCTTTCGGCCTCTCCATGCGCCCCGAAGTCGGCGCCGCCTGCATGGCAGCAAGCTCCCTCCTCGTCGTCACCAACGCATTGCGCCTCCGCCGGTGACTCTTTAAATTTCTTTATCCGGACTCAAAAGCATTTTGTCAATAACGGGATGTATTAGGTCTGTGCTTTCAATTACATTTATGGCACATACTTTGTTTCCGCTGTCCTTGCTTGAAGCTCCGCAATGAAATACCTTTTCCTCTTTTGTGCCATAATCCAAAACAATAAATCTGTCATGACAGTCCGGGTTTGGTTTGACCTGTATAGTTGGATATTCCTTGTTAAAGTCGGCAATTTCGGATGCAGTTAAGAAATTTTTGCTGCGTCCCAAACCATTTTCTGTGAACAGAATGACATGTACTCCGATGTTTTTATGTGAAAGCAGATGCAAAGTTTTAATATTCACATAGTCATCAATAACAAAAATGCTTCTTTTGGCCCGCATATAAATATCTATATAAGCCATGTCGGATTCCAGCTTCTGTCCTTTATAAATAACAAAATTTTTAAGCTCGGTTCCCAATAAAAAATTCTCGTTGATTTTCTGAATGTTGTTGTTAATTATCATGATTTTGGAATCTGCTTCGTCTTGCCGCGCGCTTAATTTCCTGGAATCTTCTTCGATGGTTTCTCTTAGGATCTTCCATTCGCTTTTGGTTACGAATTGCTGATTCTGTTGAATATAATGCCTCATTTCTCTAAAAGCCCGCATTATGAAAACGCTCTGCCGCTCCGCAATTTCGCCCTTTAGGATAGTCGCAAGCATATATATTCCTTGCTCGGTAAAAGCCAGCGGTGGCTTTCTGCGTCCCCCCTCTTGCCCTGCAAAAAAGCTTGAATTTGGTGAAGTCACAATTTGTAACTTCACGGCAACAACCTCATCCTGAGTAAGTTGAAACATGAAATCTTCGGGAAATCGCGCAATGTTACGTTTGACTTGCTGATTTAATGTTTTTACCTTGTAACCATACAAAGAAGCAAGATCATAATCCATCATTACTTGCTTGTTTCTGATGGTGTATATAAGCTTTCCTATGTCCATTTCTTCAATGATCACAGGAACGTTGTTTGCGTTTTCATTAGCTGATTTCATTAACCACTCCTTTTCTTGAGGTCACAATTTGTGACCTCAAAGCAATTATCTGGATTTCCGTGAAGTCACAATTTGTGACTTCACGGGAACTGTCTGGTTTCACGTGAGTTGAAGCACAAAAAGCCTTCTTGAAATTCATTTTTCTTCAGGAAAAAACATTTAGATTTCCGTGAAGTCACAAATTGTGACTTCACGGGAACTATCTGGTTTAACGCGAGTTGAAGCATAAAAACCTTCTTGAAAAATATTCTTCTCTATTAGATTTCCGTGAGGTCACAATTTGTGACTTCACGGGAACTATCTGGTTTTACGCAAGTTAAAATGCAAAAAACATCTGAATTTCCGTGAAATCACAAATTGTGATTTCACGAACGTTTTGAATTATACATAAGCAGAGGATCATATCATGTGGACGAAAGAAGACATTTTATGTCAGCTCTTGGATGACATGACTATGCATCGTTGTCACCGCTGTAGCGCGCTTAGAGCGGAGAGCGTCATATGCCCCTAAGCGAACTCACGGAGGACGCAAATCAAGGCCACGCACGCGTAGTCCGTGAGCGAGGGGCATATGACGCTCTCCGCGTCTTATTTCGCGCGCTACCAGCGTTGACTTTTAAACCCCACTAGTGATAGAATAGCGCAGGTCTTTTGGGAAGATAATAGCCCAAAAAGTTTCCCCCCTATAACCCCCCGGCCGCTGGCTAAAGGAGCAAATGAGTGCCACCCCTGACAGTCCAGACTTACCAAGCCCAACTCAAGCGCGTCACTTGGCTGGGGGTTTTTTGCAATGTTCTCTTAGCATCGCTTAAGATCCTCTTCGGGAAACTTGGCAGCAGCCATGCGCTGTTTGCCGACGGCATCCACAGCTTAAGCGACCTGATCACCGACGCGGCTTTGCTTTTGGGCTCCCGCTTTTGGAGCGAACCTGCTGACGAAGCTCATCCTTACGGGCATTCCAAACTTGAGGCGCTGATCACGTTCTTCATCGGCGGCGTCCTGTTTGCCGTAGCGCTTAGGATACTCCTCAACTCCGTCGTGACTTTCGGCAGCGAGAATCTGCGCTTCTCCTGGGTGATGGTCGTTGTGGCGGCGGCCTCAGTCATAATAAAAGAATTTTTGTATCAGAAAACTTACCGCTTGGGTGTGAAGCTGGAAAGCCAGGCCCTGAAAGCCAACGCCTGGCACCACAGGACGGACGCCCTCAGCTCGCTTCCCGTCCTTATCGTCCTGCTTCTCACCAGAGTTTTTCCGAAGTGGTATTTCTTAGACAACGTAGGCGGCATACTGGTCTCATTCATGATCTTCTACGCCGCTTTCGAGATCGTGAGAAGCGCTTTCGACGCGCTGATCGACAAAGGATTGCCTCAGGACAAACTCGAAGCTATAGAAAAGACCGCGCTCTCTGTTCCAGGCGTACTAATGATCCATGCGGTGCGCTCCAGAGTCAACGGAAGCGTGACTTTCCTCGACATGCACATCCTTGTCGAGAAAGACATGACGGTTTATGAAGGGCACAAGCTTTCCCACACAGTCAGGGACCTATTGGTGGAAAAATATTCCTTAAGCGATGTGCTCATACACGTAGAACCCTTTACTGACGAAGAAAAGGAGGAACACTAATGCTGAAGATCTACAAATCAGAAGACGGCGTTCTCGTCGAGGCCCAGGACATCGAGCCCAACACCTGGATCGACGCGAGCAACCCCACTCCGGAAGAGCTGCATCATTTGGCCAAGTATTTCAAGCTTCCCGTGGAAACGATCACGGACCCTCTGGACGTTGATGAAAGAGCCCGCTGCGAAACGGACGAAGATTACAACATGATAATCTACCGCATCCCGACCTACGAAGAGAACGAGGCCAAGGGTTACAGGCAGTATTTCACCGTTCCTCTCGGTATCATTCTGGTCCAGGGCTGCATGATCACCATTTGCAGAAGGGACACCAACGTCATCCACAATCTCTTCAAGCAGAAAAACAAGCACCTTTACGTAAAGCACTTCCCGTACCTCATCCTCCAGATCTTCTGGCAGACCTCCCTTACCTACCTAAGTGACCTGAAGGACATCAATACGAACACCTCTATCGTGCAGAAGAAACTGGAGAGCTCCATGAGCAACAAGCACCTCTTCGGCATGATGGCGCAGGAGAAGACGCTCGTTTACTTCACGACCTCGCTTAGATCCAACGACTTCATGCTTGACCGCTTGAAAAGGATGGCCTTCTTCAGGAAGGGTCTGACGGAAGAGGAGGAAGACCTTCTGGACGACGTTATCGTGGAAAACAGACAGGCGCTTGAGACCGCAAAGATCTACAACGACATTCTTACCGGCATGATGGACGCTTTCGCTTCCGTCATCAACAACAATGTCAACCAGATCTTGAAACGGTTCGCCTCTATTTCCATCGTCTTCGCCTGGGCGACGCTTATCTTTTCCCTTTACGGCATGAACTCCACTGATCTTCCGGTGGCGAAAATGAACTATGGTTTCCATTACATCATCGCTTTCACCGTCATCACGTGCATCATCATGCTAATTTTGTTCTGGCGCAAGAAACTGCTTTAAGCTAAAACCTAAAAGCCATAAAGCCCGCCTTCCGGCGGGCTTTTTTTTGCTAAAATTGAATAAGCCAATAACCATGGGGGAATTATGAAGTACTGGCTTATCCTTGTTATCGGCGCGGCTATGGGCGCCGCTCTTGCCTTGCATTTCATGTCAGCGAAAAACAGAAGACGATCGCACATAAACGTTATCCACGATAACTGCTGCGAAAGAAGGCAGTCCTGGAAATGCCTTCCCGAAAGAGAGCCCAAAGGCGAACTTGAGGAAAACATCAAGTGCTATATGGAGGACCCCAAAACAAGCGATTGGCAGCCGCCCAATTTCAATTACGACCATCAGGTCGCCGTCATGCCAATCAAAGCTAAAGTAATAGTCCTCATCTACGATCCCGTTCTCAAGAGCCAGGGCAACATAAAACTGACAGAATACCTGAAGGCCCGGGATCCCAGGAAACTCTCTCAGTTCCTCTGCGACGTCATAAGGGATTCCAGCGACGGTTATGTCAACTATGAGATCGTGGACATAATCGAACACGACCAGTTCAACAAGAAAATAGACGGCTTCACCTACACCGAGGAAACCTTCCTCGACGCCAGGAAAAACAACTCCTGGCATCAGCCCGACCGCTCCGACTACCGCACTATCTTCGAAGAGAACGACCTCATCCGCCGCTGCAAGGAGGAAGGCATAACGGAAGTCTGGATCTGGGGCGCCGGCGGCTTTGGCTACGACGAATTAGCCATGTACATTCCCAACCGCTACGCCCGCTTCGCTCCCACGCTGAATCCCTGGTTCTACCGTCCTTATGAGATCCCGCCTGAAATAGGTCATACCGTCTGGGTGATGGGCTTCAACTACGAGTGCGGCCCCGACAACATGATCCACAGCTACGGACACAGAGTGGAAAGCATAATGAGTCTTGTCTTCGCAAGAGGGATTTGGGAAACGGAGCTCTACGGCAAAGATCCCTGGAACACCTTCACCGCCATCCCGGAAGGCGATAAAAATCCGGTTCCCGCCAACATCGGCAACGTTCACGTTCCGCCCAACGGTGACCACGGCTACGATTACGCGAACACCAACCGGGTACTATCCTTCGTCAACGCCTGGCACTCCTACCCCGACCTCTCCGAGGGAAGAGCAAGGATGATTGGCAAAGAAGAATGGGAAGGCGACCAACTAGGCTACCAGCAGTGGTGGCTCAGACAGCTTCCAAAGAAACCCGGCTACACCAAGTGGGGCTATAACAACTGGTGGGTCTATATCGCCAACACGGACGAAGACCTCCCCTTCTACTACCCCATGCAGCCTCTGGAATTCAAACCCCCGAAAGAGCAGTGAAGCTTATTTCGCGACGGTCATCCTGTTGACGACCCACTTCGCGCCGCGGCCATGTCCTTCCGGACGGATGAGGCCTTCCTCTTTCATTTTCTTTAGGACGTTTCTTACCATGTCGTGGCTGACCAAGGGGCAGTCGTCCTCGATCTCGGAAAGGCTGAAGGGCAAAAAGCGCTTCATTACAGCCGCCCTCACCTGCTCGCTCTTCGTGCCTCTTCCCGTGCCCATTCCGCGCACGCCTTCTTCCAGCTCGTGGTAAGCCTTCAAAAGCATGCCCCAGAAATAATTCAGCCAGGGATGCACGTCGTGCTTGCCTTCATGCCAAAAGTCGGAACTGGCTTTCAGCGCGGCGTAATATTCCGTCTTGGCCTGCTCGGTTATCCTTTCCAAGGAAACGTAGCGGCCCACGTTGTAATCGCAATGGTAGAGAAGCAGAAGCGTAAGAAGCCTAGCTATTCTTCCGTTGCCGTCCCTAAAAGGATGGATGCATAAGAAATCCAGAATGGTAAGAGGAATGACGATCAAAGGCTCGATATCCATCGTGCCGATCGCTTTGCTGTAAGAGGAAACAAGATCTTCCATGGCCGCAGGCGTCTCCGCCGCAGGCACTGCGCGGAACCTCACTCTCAGAAGCGTGCCGTCGGGATTGTATTCCCTGATCTCGTTGTTGGTCGTTTTGAATTTCCCGCCTTCTTCCGGCATGTAGCCGTAGAGTGTCTTGTGCATTTTTAGGATCGTATCGACGGCAAAGGGCATGTACGTTCCCTCTCTGTGGATCAAGGACAAAACGTCCCTATATCCCGCCACTTCCTGTTCCGAGCGGTTCTGCGGCTTCGATTCCTCTTTCACCAGGGCCTTCACTCTCTCCCTCGGCGTAACGTTGCCCTCTATCCTCGTGCTCGATTCGCTCGATTCAATGAGCGCGATGTGCCTTAAAGACTCCAGCGTTTCCGGCGTCTGCTTCGCGAACAAAAGCTGCATGCCCTGGTATTCTCCCAGGCGCTTTAAGGTTCCCAGCTGCTCCTTACTGAAAAGCAAAGAGGACAAAAATTTTTCGTTCAGTGACTGCATACAAGCTCTCCAATCGTTTTAAGGGTATTATACCAACTAATAAGGGTAATATCAAGCCGCAATTACCTCAATGACCAATTTCGCGGCAACGTCATAACGTCCTTCGCTCACCATTACGCGCGCTTTTTTCTCACTTGCATCCTCCATATGTTCGCTCAGGACATATGCCGTTGCCGCTTCGTCACAAGCGCAAAGTGCGAACGTAGCATGTACCCCTAAGCGAACTCACGGAGGATGTAAATCAAGGCAATACGCGCGTAGTCCGCCAATTATGTTATATCCTTGCCACCGTTCCGCTTTTGTAGTACAATAATCATTCCGTAAACGTAAATAAATTCCAAAGAGGAAAAATAAAAATGTCTATGAACAAATTACTTCTTTTTCTCGCTTTGGCGAGCCTGGCTGCTTTTGCCGAGACCGTTGTTCTCGATATATCGCAGTCTCCCATCACTTTTACCTCCGAAGGCGTCAGCGGTAAGGGTCCCGAGGGCGAAGACGTTGAGGGATCGTATGACGAATACATCATCGAGGGTTCCCCGTATTATAGAGACTACGTGATCAAGGTCCAAAGCGGCACGCACAACATTACCCTCAGGAACGTTAACATAACCTATCCCGAAACGATACCTTTCGACATGTCGCCCGGCGCCAGCGTCACTATGACTTTGTCCGGTCAGAACGCCTTTACCATGCCGTTTGAAAAGGAAGGTTCTCCCGTGCATGTGCCTGAAGGCGCCAGTTTGACCATTCAGGGCGAAGGGTCCCTGACCGCCACCGCGCTGGAATCCACCTACGGCGCCGGAATAGGCAGCGTAAGAGGGGAAAATTCCGGCGTCATCACCATCAACGGCGGAACTATCTCGGCGCGCGGCGACTATTATTCCGCGGGCATCGGCGGCGGCTATGAAGGCCGCGGCACCGTGATTATCACAGGCGGCGACATCACGGCGGAAGCCCTGGGCTGCGGTGCGGGCATCGGCGGCGGCGGCAACGCCGGCGGCAGCGGCAATTACAGGTACGGCACCTGCGACGTTACGATAAGCGGCGGCCGGATCAAAGCCAAAAGCGACACCGGCGCCGGCATCGGGCATGCCTGGTATGCCTCCAATGACCCGGCCGGCACTGTGACCATAACCGGCGGAACGATAGAAGCCGAGAGCAGGGAAGGCGCGGGCATCGGAGCCGGCGGACTGGGCTACGGCCCGAACATTTACATCAGCGGCGGATCTATCAAAGCGACATCGACCGGCGGCGGAGACAAAGTCGGCGCCGGCGTCTCCTCCTCCTGCCCCGCCCCGCTTACGGGCGTTGGCGGCGAACAGGTTTATTTGGCGACAGTGCGCGAGGCCTTCGCTGATCAGGGACAAAGTTATCTTTTCACCATGTACAGATCCGGCAGCGACTATCCCTACACTTATTCCGGATCCGGCTATACCGCCGACAACGATAATGATCTGTATTTTTATCTGCCAAGCGCCGAATTTTTCGGCGACGAATATGATGTCAAGGGCAGCAACGGCCGGTACTTCTGGGGAAGGATCTATGGTGGCGGGGGAGGCGAGCTGACCCTTTATTTCTGCGAAAATCTGACTTTGGATATCAGTGAAGGTCCCATATACTTTGATTTCAGAAATAGCGAAGCGTATCAATATACAGACCCTTACGATCCTGATTGGAGAACGACTATATGCGCCAGCGACAACTATATCATAAAAGGCACATACGCTCCGGACTACGAAGACGATCAACGGCCAAGATACGGCATTGCTGTCTATTCAGAGATAACAATTATCACTAATAAGATCACTTTGGAAAACTGCAATATCAGCGCTGCGTCCGCCTTCCGTTTGGAAGAAAATGCCTCTGTAGAATTGGTCTTGAAAGGCGTCAACACCCTGCGCTCTTCCTCCGACGCCGGTATTTTCGTATCTTCAGGCGCCACGCTGACGATTTGTTCTGAAAGCACCGGCTCTCTCTTTGCTTACGGCGGCAAGCACAGCGATGACGCCGAATTTGACGATGAATTTGACGATGAAATTATCGGAAAAAATTACAAAGCGGGCGCAGGTATCGGCGGTTACGATGATGAAATGCCAGGCGTAATGATAATCAACGGCGGAACGATCACAGCCGAAGGAGCGAAAGGCGCCGCGGGTATCGGCGGCGGTTACGGCGATTCGGCCTGGGTTCGTTATTTGACCATCAACGGCGGCAACATTACCGCAATAGGTCATCATGGCGCAGGCATTGGCGGCGGCCAGGGAAGCATCTGCGATCTCACCATTACCGGCGGAAATATCATAGCTTCATCTGATGACGGCGCAGGCATCGGATCCGGCAAAGACGCCACATATCATGGCAAAGTAATCATTACCGGCGGAACGATAAAAGCCACTAGCACGGACGGATCGGGCATCGGCGGCGGCAATGGCGGAACCATCCCCGATATCTATATCAGCAGCGGCTCGGTCTGGGCTTCTTCCGCCAATGGCTCTCCAATAGATCAGGTTCGGACAAGGGAAGGCGGCGAAGCGGTCTATCAGGCGACTCTGCAGAACGCGATGGTCGAGCCAACGACCTCAGGCTATCATATCATGGGCGTTTCGGAAGAAGTGACTTTCACTACGAAGAAAAACGGATCTGCTTACGATTACAGCTACACCGGCACAGGCTATTCCGACAGCGACGACCTCTATTTCTATCTGCCGGACGGCTCTTATGTGATCACAGGCTCGAACGGCAGATTCACAGGCGGAACGATCAGCGGCGGCGCCGCTACCTTCGAGGTCTTGCCGGAACCGGCAATCGCCGCTCTTGCGCTCTTCGCACTTGCAGCGTTCCTTCGCAAGAAGTAAGCACACAGATAGCACTAGCAAAAGGGAGCATATATCCCCAAGCGAACTCACGGAGGACGCAAATCAAGGCCATGCACGCGTAGTCCGTGAGCGAGGGATATATGCTCCCTTTTGCATACTCCCAAATTGCTTTTCCTGCCCATTGTTGATAGAATATTCACTACACTAAACACGTGTGTAATCAACCAACAATCCACTTAGGGGGAATAATGAAACGTTTTTTATTTACGCTTGCTGTGCTCGCCTGCTTCGGCGCATACGCAGTTAGTTTCGACATCTCCACCGGCGATCTCACCATCACCTCCGCCGGCAGCTGGGATGTCACCGGCACGACCACTGCTCACTCCATAATCATCAACACTGCTGACGCTGTCAACATAACTTTGGATAACGTCTCCATCACCGGCGTGAGCTGCGCTTTCGATATTCAGAGCGGCACCGTGTATCTTAGTCTTACCGGCAATAACACTCTGACTTCCACAGCGGCCGCCGGTCTGCACGTTGCTAGTGATGCCTCCCTCGCCATCACGGGCGACGGCTCCCTGACCGCCACCAGCCAGGGCGAAGAAGGCGCCGGCATCGGCGGCAACAAAAGAGAGAATTCCGGTGAAGTGATCATTATAAGCGGCACCGTTACGGCCAACGGCGCCACCTATGCCGCGGGCATTGGCGGCGGCGGACACGGCTGTGCCAACGTTATGATCGAAGGCGGTGTTGTCAAAGCGACCTCCGGCTGGCTTGGCGCCGGCATCGGCGGCGGTACTGGCTGGGAAGGCGGCGCTGGATCCGTCACCATCAACGGCGGTTTTGTGAAGGCTGAAGGCAATAACGGCGCCGGCATCGGCTGCGGCGACGAGGGCGGACATAATGAGCCCGGCACGGTGGTCATCAACGGCGGTACCGTTGAAGCTCACGCTGGCAGCGGCGCTGGTATCGGCGCCGGCAGCGGCAGCGGCGAAAGCGGCCGCGGCCCCGAGATCATCATCGCCGGCGGTTCCGTCAAAGCTTCCTCTGACAGCGGCTATCCTATCGGCCCGGGTGCCGGACAGGGCGAATGCCCCGCTCCTGTAAACGAACAGGACGGAGAGGTCGTCTATCTGGCTACCGTGGGCGCTGCTTTTAACGATTCCGGCACGGAATACACCTTCACCACTACCAAGGACGACTCCCCGTATACTTACGCTTATACCGGAGCCGGACATACCGCCAACGGTGACATGAACCTCTATTTCTATCTGCCCAGCGGCGAATATACCGCCAGCGGCACAAACGGCAGAAATTTCGCCGGAACGATCAATGATGCTCCGGGCACTTTGACCCGCTATATCCCCGGCGAAGTGACCATTGACATTTCGGAAGGCGATATAACGATCGAGACTGAGGTTGGCGCTAAGCAGGACGGCACGATCATTGGCCTTTACGGCAATTACATCATCACCGGATCTTCCTTGAATTACTCAGTGACGGTGGATTCTTCCGAAGCTCCGACGGTGACATTGAGCGATGCTTCCATCACCGACGTAAGCTGCGCCTTTGATATCCAGAGCGGCAACGTTTCTCTGGTGCTAGAAAACGACAACACGTTGACTTCCACGGGAGCCGCAGGTCTGCACGTCGCGAACGGCGCATCCGTCACCATCAGCGGAACCGGTTCTCTGACCGCCACGAGCCAGGGCGAAGAAGGCGCCGGCATCGGCGGCAACAAAAGAGAGAATTCCGGCGCGGTGGTCATTGAAAGCGGCACCGTTACGGCCAACGGCGCGACTTTTGCAGCCGGCATCGGCGGCGGCGGACATGCCATCGCCAACGTCACGATCAACGGCGGCAGCGTTACGGCTAATTGCGGCTCTTATGCAGCCGGCATCGGCGGCGGCACTGGCTGGGAAGGCGGCGCTGGATCCATTACTATCAACGGCGGCTATGTGAAGGCTACGGGCGGCAACGGCGCCGGCATCGGCTGCGGCGACGAAGGCGGCCATAACGCTCCCGGCACGGTGACCATCACCGGCGGCACCGTTGAAGCTCACGGCGGCAGCGGCGCAGGCATCGGCGCCGGCAACGCCAGCGGCGAAAGCGGCCAATACCCCAGCATCTTCATCAGCGGCGGTTCTGTTAAAGCTACCTCTGGCAGCGGCTCTCCCATTGGCCCGGGCGCTGGAGCGGGTACCGGTCCAACTCCTAAGACGGCTTCCGGCGGCGAAGACATCCATCTGGCGACTCTGCCTGATGCGATGGTCGCTCCGACTGCTGCCAATTTCGCGATCATGAGCGTTGCGGAAGACGTGACCTTCACCACGAAGAGGAACGGCTCCGATTATGGTTACACTTATACCGGCGCTGGTTTCGCCGGCACGGATGACGCTTACTTCTATCTGCCGGACGGTTCTTACGTGATCACCGGTACGAACGGCAAGTCGCTGGGCGGAACGATTAACGGCGCTGATGCGACCTTCGTTACGGTTCCTGAACCGGCCTTCGCCGCGCTTGCGCTGCTGGCGCTGGCGGCGCTCCTTCGCAAGAAGTAAGCTCGTTCCTTCTCACGAAAAAAGCACATATCCCCCGCTCACGGACTACGCGCGCATTGCCTTGATTTGCGTCCTCCGTGAGTTCGCTTGGGGATATGTGCTTTTTTTCGTGCTCCGGCAAGCACCGCCATTTGCTCCGCAATATTTAGGGAGCGAAGCAAGAAGGCATGTACCCGTAAGCAAACTCAGCGAAGCTTGTTTGCCAAGGGCACATGCCTTCTTGCGTAGCGAACTATGCGATGGTTATAAATGATAAAATAGCGAAGAATCTTGAATAAAATTTTGGAGGCAGCGTGAAACGCTTTTTCTTTGTTTTTATCGTTATTTTTTGTTTTGCGGCGCAGGCCGAGACCTTCGATATCTCCACAGGTTCGCTTGTGATCAGCGAAAGCGGTTCCTGGGAGATAACCGGCAGCACGCATACCAATTCCGTTGTCGTTGAAGCGTCGGGCAACGTCAACATTACGCTGAAGGACGTCACCATTACGAACGTGCTGGCGGCTGTCTCCATTTACGAAGGGCGCGTGAACATGACGCTCGTTGGCAGCAATACTGTCGTCTCCACGAAAGCCGCCGGCATCTATGTCGATAAGAAAGCGACTCTGACGATCAACGGTGATGACACCGCTTGCCTTTTTGCTACCTCTACAGGCGGCGAGGGCGCAGGCATCGGCGGCAACAAAGGCTACGGAACAGACGTTGGAACGCCAGGTAAGATCATCATCAACGGCGGCACCATCGTGGCTCAGGGCGCGAATTTCGCCACCGGTATCGGCGGCGGCTCCCACGGCCAGGCTTACCTTATCGTTAACGGCGGCTCCGTCACCGCCCTGGGCGGATACCTTGCGGCAGGCATTGGCGGCGGCTACGGCTATGAAGGCCACGCCGGCAACATCAGGATATCCGGAGGGTACGTCAAGGCTGTGGGCGATGGGAAAAGCGCGGGAATAGGCTGCGGGGGCGGCGGCGGACACGACACCTATCCGGCAGGATTGATAATGATCACCGGCGGCACAGTGGAAGCCTACGCCAATTCCGGCGCCGGTATCGGCGCCAGCGGTGACGAGGGCGACAACGGTCGCGCTCCTCAGATCTACATCAACGGCGGTTCTGTTTACGGCTCCTCCTCCACAGGTTCCCCGATAGGCCAGGGCGCCGGACAGTCCGAGTGTCCCGAGATCCTGACAAAGAAAGGCGGCGAGAAGATCTATCGCGCGAGCATAATCTCCGCCATAAAGGATCACTCCAGGACTTATGAATTCTCGGTGAAGAGGAACGGATCCGATTATGATTACGCTTACGCAGGCAGCGGCTATCCCGACAGCGGAAATCTGTATTTTTACCTTCCCAACGGCGAGTATGAGATAAGTTCCGAAGCGGGCGGCTTCGCTGGGACTATCGACAACGCTGATGCGGCCTTTATCCAGGCGGCGACCGGCGAAGTGACGGTCTCCGTTGAAAAAGGCCCAATCATTATCGACGACAACGGCGTCACCGGTTATGACGAGGGCGGTTGGTCTGTCAGCGGACTTTACGCCCACTACATCATCGTAGGGACGAGCGAGACGAACAGCATCAGTATAATGGCTGGCGCGCCCAAAGTGACTTTGCGCGATGTTTCCGTTACGACCAACGCCGCGCTGTCCATTAAGAACGCCATCGTGACGCTTGTCCTTGAAGGCTCCAACACTCTGGTCTCCACGGAAGCGGCCGGCCTTTATGTCGATAAGAGCGCGTCCCTGACTATCAGCGAGGAAAGCACCGGCAGCCTTTACGCAATGTCCACAGGCGGTGAGGGCGCGGGCATCGGCGGCAACAAGGGCTACGGCACGCCCTACGGAACGCCGGGTCCAATCGTCATCAACGGCGGCACCATTTTTGCCCAGGGCGCGGATTTCGGCACCGGCATCGGCGGCGGCTCCCACGGCCAGGCGGATCTCGTCATTAACGGAGGTAACATTACCGCTGTGGGCGGATATCTTGCGGCTGGTATCGGCGGCGGTTACGGTTACGAAGGCAACGCCGGCAGCATCACTATTAACGGAGGCTACGTCAACGCCACAGGCGACGGTAAGAGCGCGGGCATCGGCTGCGGTGGCGGCGGCGGACATGACAAATATCCCGCCGGTCTGATCACCATCACAGGCGGGACCATAGAAACCTACGCTACCTACGGCGCCGGCATCGGCGGCAGCGGAGACAACGGAATAGACGGCCGCGGGCCTCAAATTTATATGAGCGGCGGCTCCGTTATAGGCTACTGCTTCGGCGAAGAGGTTGGCCGGGGCGAAGAAAACTCCTACGGCCCCTGGGACGAGGAGATAATGCCTTATGTGTTGAACAAGCCGGAAGGCGAAAGAATTTACGCCGCCTTACTGCCGGAGATCATTCCAAGTCCTGAAACGATCCTGGAATTTGAGACTGAGCGCAAAGGAGACGAAAGCTTCTCCTACTCTTACGTCGGCAGCGGGCATTGGATCGAAGACGACCTTTTCTTCCAGCCGGGCTCTTTGAAGTTCCGTCTTCCCGACGGCGACTACGTCGTGAAGAACAAAGACCTGGTGCCATACGGCGGAAAAGTGGCAGGCGAAGACACGACTTTCGAACCCCTGCCGGAACCGGCCGCACTCGCTGCGGCGCTCCTCGCGCTGGCCGCTCTCCGCCTTCGCCGGAGGTAAGCGCTACTGCTGGGAGCAAAAGGGAGCATATATCCCTAAGCGAACTCACGGAGGACGCAAATCAAGGCAATGCGCGCGTAGTCCGTGAGCGGGGGGTATATGCTACGTTCGCACGATGCATGCTTGCGTAGCGACCTGAATGGGCAAGCGCCGCACTTTGGTAAAATAGTGAGCGTAAAATTAATCAATCCTCGGAGGGGATAATACATGAAAAAAGCATTTGTTTTGTTTGCTGTGTTTGCGGCCATCGGCGCCATGGCCGAGACCGCGGTTTTGAGCGGCGCTTACGGCGTTACGGAATTTTCCACTGCCGGCGTCAAAGGCTATAACAGCAGCGGCAGCGAAGTAACCGGCGTGTTCGACGATTACATCATCCAGGATACTCCGGAATCCAGTTACGGCATCACCGTTTCCGGCGGCACGCACAAGATCAGGTTAGTGGACGTGCATATCGTTTCCAGCAACAGCTTCACCTTCGAAATTAACGGCGGCAATGTCAATCTGGAACTGAACGGCAGCAACGCCTTCGTGTCCGGCGCCAGCTGCGGCGTTCTGGTTGACAAGGAAGCTTCGCTTACCATCACCGGCGGAGGTTTTCTTACGGCTATCGCCTCGGCTGAACTGGAAGACGGAAAATCCAACGGCTGCGCAGGCCTGGGCGGCTATGCCGGGGAAGATTCCGGCGCGATCGTAATTGAGAGCGGCACGGTTTACGCCCGCGGCGCGGTCTATGCTTCCGGCTTGGGCGGCGGCGCCCACGCTGTCGCCAACGTTACCATCAACGGCGGCCAAGTCTTCGCCTACGGCGGAAATTACGGCGCCGGCATTGGCGGCGGCACAGGCTGGGAAGGCCATGCCGGGAAAATTACCATCAACGGCGGCTACGTCTTTGCCTTCGGTGGAAACAACGGCGCCGGCATCGGCTGCGGCGACGAAGGCGGCCACAACGAATATCCCGCCGGTGCGGTCACCATCACTGGCGGAACGATTGAAGCCTACAGCGTGTACGGCGCCGGCATCGGCGCGGGATCAGGCCCGGGCGACAGCGGCCGCGGCCCGAATGTCACAATTTCTGGCGGCTCCATCTACGCTTATTCCAGCAGTGGCGAAGAGATCGGCCAGGGCCAGAATCACTCCGAATGCCCCGAGCTCGTCAACGCCAAGGGCGAGAAAATTTACAAAGTGACGGTTTACGGCGCGACGCCTGAAGAAGGCGGCCCCTTCACCTGCACGGTCACAAGAAAAGGCGACGAGACTTTCTCCTACTCCTACGAAGGCGAAGGCCACAGCTCGACTCCGGATCTTTACTTCTATCTGCCCAACGGCGAATACACCGTCGTTTGCGGGGAAAACGAATACGTCGGCGAAGTCAAGGACGCTGACACTTACTTCGTGAAGAAAGCCAGCGGCTCCATAGAGCTGTCCGTGGAATACGGCAACACCGTCTTCAGCTCCCACGGCGTGGACGGCTACACCTTGACCGGCAGCCACATCGGCGGCATCTATGAAGAGTACACCTTAATGGGCCACACCGAAGAGTACACCGTCAAGGTGACCAGCGGGGTGCATCAGATCACCATAACGAACGTCATCGTCGCGACCACCAACAGCTGCGCCTTCGACATCGAAGGCTCGATTGTTACGTTGTTATTGGCTGGCAGCAACTCCTTCGTTTCCGGCGGAGGCTGCGGCATCCACGTCGCCAAGAACTCCTCCCTCACCATCAAGGGCATCGGCGAAGGCTCCGTGACCGCCATAGCCACCGGCGAAGACGGTGCTGGCGGCATGGCCTGCGCGGGCATTGGCGGCGGCAACAACGAAGCCAACGGCCCGATCGTCATTGAGAGCGGCAGCGTCATGGCCCAGGGCGCGGCTTACGCAGCCGGCATTGGCGGCGGCGCTCAGGCTCCCGCTGACGTGACCATCAAAGGCGGCGAAGTTTACGCCATGGCCGGCGTCTTCGGCGCGGGCATCGGCGGCGGCACCGGCTGGGGTGGCTACGCCGGCACCATTAACATCGAGGGCGGCTATGTGGCGGCCCAGGCTGTCAACGGTGCGGCTATCGGCTGCGGCGACGAGGGCGGCCACAACGTTTATCCCGCCGGCACGGTCAACATCACCGGCGGCACCATCACTGCGGAAAGCTCCGGCGGCGCTGGCATCGGCGCCGGCTCCGGTCCGGAAGAAAGCGGCAGAGGCCCGAACATCTACCTCAGCAACTGCTCCATTTACGCTCTCTCCATCACCGGCTGGCCTATCGGCCAAGGAACGGCTATGGGCGAGTGCCCCGCTCCCCTTGACAAGGAAGGCGGCAAGGAAGTTTACGGCGCGATTATCCCTGAGATCCTGCCCGACCAGGAAACTTACCGCACGATCTACGGCGTGAAGCTCAATGACACTTCCTTCGAATACACCTATTACGGCCGCGGACACTTCATAGAAGAAGACCTCTTCTTCCCCTACGGCTCTCTGCAGTTCTTCCTGCCCAACGGCAGCTACGTTGTCCAGGGCGAAGACACCCTGCCCTACGGCGGCACAATAAAGGACGCGGACACGACCTTCGAAGTCGTGCCGGAACCGGCCCTTTTTGGTCTCCTGGCGCTTCTGGCGTTCTGTTTGGTTTCGCGACGATAGAATCATGTGCCCGTAAGCAAACTCAGCGAAGCTTGTTTGCCAAGGGCATATGATTTATCGGAGCGAAACGAGCGTACGCGCAGCGCAAAAGAGGCTCTTCCGAAAGGGAGAGCCTTTTTTATTGCCATGATATTTGCAAGTCTAACTTGCAAATATCATGGTATCGAAATAAGCGTTCCTTATAGTTTGGAAAGCGTAAGCGAGCGATTCAGAGATCCGGTCCAATAAATTGGGATGAAGGCAAGCCGCTTTTCTTCTAAGACTTTGTATTGCCCGGAAGACAAAACAACGCCCGTTTTGATGTTGGGAAAATCCTTCAGAAGTTGATGCATGCTCTTCAGTGAACCCGCGGCGCCGCTTTTAACCTCGATCGGCAAGACTTCTCCGTTACAGGCAACCATAAAATCAACTTCCGCCTGCGCGCTTTTTCCATCGCGTTTCCACCAATGCGGTTCGGAAGGGCCAAAGGCAGCCAGCAATTCCTGAGCGACGAATTGTTCGGCCAAGGCGCCGTTGTAAATATTTAGAAGGTCATCAGAGCGCAAAACTTCATCGGCCGGGCGTCCGGACATGGCTTGATAAATGCCGATGTCACCGGCGTAAGGTTTAATTCGCGGCGTAACGTCGAGGTCGAAAGGAAGCTTGGCGGAAGAGACGGCTTTGGAAACTTTGAGCAATCTTGCTCTGCAGAGAAGGTCGAGGGCTTTTTTATTTGTAACGCCTGTTTTTTCCCTAGAGAGAGAAGCATAGGAGATTTGACGTCCAACCGAAGCGTTGGCGTTGTACCAAACGTCCCGCAGTGTTGCCGAATCCATTTGCTTAGGATATTTGCCAAAATCCTGCTCGAAAGCTGTTATCAGATCCTGCTGCAATTCCCGTACGTTTAGATAACTGCGGGTCTCGCTCCAAACGCTAACACATTCCGGAAGGCCTCCTACGATCGAGTAAGCGCGTACTTCTTCCAGTAATTTCGCGTGAACGGCATCGGAAAATTTGACGAAGGGGCCGGACAGAGTCTCGGCAAGTTTTTCGTTGCCGACTGCGACAAGGAATTCTGTGAAAGACATGGGGTACAGTTCCGCAAACTGAACCCGCCCTACCGGGAAATCCCCTTCTTTCAAAGCAAAGTCAAGGAGCGAACCTGCGGCGATGACCGGTATTTGCGGAAGCATTTCATAAAAATAGCGAAGAGCGGAAAGCGCTTTTGGGCAGAGTTGGATCTCGTCTAAGAATAAAAGGACTTCGCCTCCTAAGAGCTTTTTGCCAACCATTAGTTCAAGCTCGTTGCAAATGCGCTTGGGATCAAGGTCTTGTTCAAAGAGCTCGCCCCATTTTTTGGATACTTCAAAGTTTATTTCGACAAAATTGTCGCCAAACACGCGCTTAGCAAAATCCCGGATGCACCAAGTTTTACCGGTTTGACGCATGCCGCGAACGATAAGAGGTTTGCGTTTGCTTTTGGCGTACCAGGTGTCAAGAGTGTGTAAAAAGTCTCGATTCATGTCTTTTACCCCTTAAAAATTTTAACAAACACATATATACCATAATTCCAATATGATTGCAATAGCAATTTAGATTTATGGGGGGTGTTTGGTGATTTACGATTTAGATTTATGGGGGGTGTTTCGTAAATCCAATTTAGATTTAGGGGGGGTGTTTGCTTATTGACGCTTGTTGCGCTTGGGTTCGTCTTCGAGCCAGCGGGAGAGGATCTCGGCCTTTTGCGCTTCGGAGAGGGTGCAGCCTGGCAGCTCTTTGCGCAAACGGGGCAGGAAGGCCCCTAGCGAGGCCGCAAAGGCCGCCGAGATGTTCAGGCTCTCTACGAACCCGTACATCGGCAAATAAGCCTTTAAATCGCATTCCGCTAAACTTTCCTCCCCTACGCCCCGGTGCTCGTTGCCGAAAATAATGGCCAGCGGTTTGTCGATGGGCAGTTCGGGAAGGGGGAAGGCTTTTTCTCCCTCCTTGGGGAGGGCGGTGGCGACGATCAGGCGCCCTTCAGAGCGGAGAAAGTCGAAGCACTCCTCGTGGGAATGCCAGAATTTGAGGTCCAGCCAGCGCTCGCAGCCCTTGGAGATCTTGCGCTCCAGGTCGAATTTTTCGCTGGTGGTGATGATGTGTATTTCCTGGAGGCCGAAGGCTTCGCAGCTTCTAAGGACCGCCGCGAAGTTGTAAGGGTCGTAAACGTTGTCGAGGACGGGAACGAGGTAGTTCGTCCTGTTGTCGAGGACCGCCTTTATTTTTTCCAGCCTTTCGGGAGTCATCTTTACCTTTTCCTTGTGAAGAAGAAGGAGCGGCGGTAGGTACGGCCGTCCCTGGCTTTCACTTTGAGGTAGCAGGTCACCCTAATGTCGTCCTTGGGGGCTTTGAAAATGAGCGTCCTGCCTTCCTGCCTGAACTGGGGATACTCTTTGTTGCAGCGCACGGTGAGTTCGCCGCCCTGTTTCCAGGCGTTGATAAGCTTGTCGCTGAGCGTCAGACGGCATTCTTTTCCGGGAGCGACGTTGCTGGCGCCGTCGCCCGGGGAGTCGAGGCGCGCCTCCGCCATAGGCTCGTTGAGCCAGGAGACGAAAGTGCTGAGTGCGGTCGATTGGTTGACCTGGTAGCGGCTCAAAGTGAAGGGGTCGGAATCCGCGTCGTTCTTGCCGGCGTTGACTGTCGCGGCGCTCCTGTAGCCGGCGTCCTCGAGCATGTCGATCACTTCCTGGCTGTAATAGCCGTATGGGAAGCAGAAGTCGAGCGTGTCGATCCCGGTCTTTTCGGAGATCCTGTCGGCGGAGGCGAAGATCTCCTCTTTCAGGCGCTGCTTGTAGTTCTTTTTGCTCTCATTGGGTTCCGCAGGGGCGAGCTTCGGGTGCGTCATGGAATGGCAGCCGACCGTGTGCCCGGCCTTGGCTAGCTTTTTGATTTGATCCCAATTCATGGCGGCGGAACCGCCCACGAAATCAGGGTAAACGTAGAAGACGCCCTTGTAGCCGTACTTGTTGAGCAATGGCAGGGCGTTTTCATATTGCGACTTCCAGCCGTCGTCGAAGGTCAGCATGACTATTCTTTCCGGAAGCGCCAGTTTCCCGTCGCAATAGGCAAGCCATTCCTCCGGGGAGACAGAAACGTACCCGTTGCGCTTAAGATAAGCGAGTTCCTCTTCCAGCTTTCCTTTTGAGATTATCATGTCGCCGGATTTGTCGTTCCTGACCTGGTGATACATGATGATGGGAAGCGTCAGCCCGCTCTTGAAAGTTTTTTGAGGAGCGGGAGCGGCGGCGACGGACGGTTCGTTCTCCTCCATCTGCTCGAGATCGGCGGGGACGAGCTTCTGCTCGTCGGTTGTCTTCTCGGGCCGCCAGGATCTCTTTTCGGCGTCCGCGATGACCTCGTCGGCCTTCAGGTAGGAGTCGATGGCGTTTTTGCTGGAGGCGACGCCGTTCAGGGACTCGCTCTCAGAGGCGCAGCCGAAAAGCAAAAAGGCCGCCAATGCGGCGGCCGCGATTTTAAGGAACGGCCGCTTCATTCTTTCCTCATCACGAACCCGTTTTTGATCTCGATCAACTTGAAGCCGCTGAGATCTTCCTCGCTGTCGTCGGCCAGGATCACATTGAAGGGACAGGATATCGCTTCAATAAAGCCGGTAAGAGTCGCGTTGCCGCCCCGGAATTCGACGCTCGAATCGGCTTCCAGCGCAACTTCTCCGCTGGCGGTGAAATTGCCGGATTCCATCAGGAATTCATCGCATTTCACGCATCCAATGATTTCGCCTTCCCGGCCTTTCAGCGTCACGGTCTCCGCTACGACTCCGAATCCGCTTCTTATCGTTTCGGCTAAGATGTCGCAATTATTGGCCTGGAAATCTTTGCAGGCAAGGGCTTGCGTCAGGCTGGTGGCTTTGAGTTTCGTTTTGGTAAGAGAAAGGGTATTGTCGCACAGGAAGGCGTTGGTCTCCTTGGAGAAGATCTCGCACACGCAGTCGTTAAGATATACGTTGGTCAGGAAGGAGGCGCTGCCGGTGATGTTGAGCTCGGCATTTTTAGCTTTCGTCAAGCCCTGGACGGAAACGGCGTCGCCGAAGTCGTCGGGGGCGAGCGTCGCTGTGCTTCCCGTAATGTCGGCGTTCCCGTAAACGTCGAGGCAGGAGCCGAGGTCCAGCCTGGAATCGGAGGACAAAAGGTTCCCGAAGACGCGCAGGGAGTAATCGCCGGCGCTCCCGACCGTCACTTGCGAATCGAAGAGCCTGGCGTCGTTGCTTATTTCCAGCGTGCCGTCCGCCGTGACCGCGGAATCCACGAGCTGCAGATTGCCGTCCGCCATCATGGCCAGATCGTCGTTGGCGTTAACGTTGAGAACGCAGTTCGTCAGCGCGATATTGCCGCTGGCGACGTAAAGCATGGCTGTGTCGTTTTCGTCGTGATGGAAAATGTTTATTACGGAATCTTTTCCGTACATGTTTCCGGA
>JAFZXZ010000028.1 GCA_017616555.1 bacterium
GTATGCAAAGATTCTTAAAAAGGATCATCGACATTCTTTTCGCGTTGGCGGGATTGCTCTTCTGCGCGATCCCGTGGCTCATTATCGCGATACTCATTAAGCGCGATTCGAAGGGGCCGGTCTTCTTTGTCCAGGAAAGGGCTGGCAAAGACAACAAGCCTTTTATGATCTACAAATTCCGGACCATGACTGTCGGAGCGGAGAAGGAAGGCTACTACACCGGAGAAGGCGACGCGAGGATCACGAAAGTCGGCGACTGGCTGAGGAAGACTAGTTTCGACGAACTTCCTCAGCTGATCAACATTCTGAACGGCACGATGAGCATCGTGGGGCCCAGGCCAACATTGCTCTACCAGACGGCGGAATACAACGAGCACCAGAAGAAGCGCCTCCTGGTCCCGCCAGGCGTGACGGGCTGGGCCCAGGTCAACGGCCGCAATTCGCTGACCTGGCCTCAAAGGATCGAATATGACGTCTGGTACGTGGAGCACTGGTCGCTGTGGCTCGACATCAAGATCTTCCTGATGACTTTCGGCGTCTGGGCGAAGGGCGAGGGCGTTTACGCTCCCAAGGAAAATTTCGTCGTTAAAGAAGGCGATGAGGAGAAGCTCTAAATGCTCATTTTAGCCTTTGAGACAGCCTCTTACAAGGAAGCTTCTGTAGCCGTGTGGAATTCCGAAGGCGGCTTCCGGGTCAAGACCTTCCCGATGGGAAGAGATCTTTCCAGCCAGCTCGTGCCTGAAGTCGGATCAATGCTTGGGAAAGAAGTTCCGGATCTGATCGTGGTTGACCGCGGTCCGGGATCTTTCACGGGGATCAGGACAGGTTTGGCGGCCGCCCAGGGGCTCGCTCTCGGGTGGGGTGCGAAGCTAGTTGGCATTTCGCGCTTAGACTTTTATCCCAGGGATACGGAGGATGAAAACGAGCTTCTTCTCCTGGATGCCAGGGCGGGCGGCGGTTTTTATTACGAATACCGTACGAATGGCAAAAAGGAAGCCGGCTTCTGCAAGAAGGACGAGCTCTCGCTTAAGTTTCCGGATTGCCAATGCTATTACGGCGAATGCGACGAAACGACTTTCCCGGGAAAACGCTTCGTTAGGCTGACTGGGGAACCGGACGCGAAGTTTTTGATAGCGCTGGCAATGGAAAAAATGGAAAGCGGCGAAGAGCTTCCTGCGGACGCCATCTACCTTCACTTAAGGGCGGTTCTTCCCAAAAATAAGATCTGATTTTTATGGCAGTTGAACAGGTGTTAACTCAAAGTTTTGAGAGCTTAGTCTATGAGACGATCCCGTCTCTGACTGATCTTTACACTGCCGTTTCTGCCGTAAACGCCAATACCAACGTTGTCGCCGAGACTGCCAAAGGGTTCATCAAGCTTTCGACTGAAAACTTCCTTTTGATCGGCGCCATACTCTTCTTCCTCTCGATCATCTTCAGCCGAACGATCAGCAGGACGGGTATCCCGATCCTTGCGCTATTCCTTTTCGTGGGTTTCCTGGCAGGGGAGTACGGTCTTGATTTCTCAAGCATCGCGGTAGCCCGCGGTCTGGGCGACTTCGCTTTGATCTTCATTTTGTTCTACGGCGGCCTGGAGACAAAGTTCTACAAGATAAGACCGATCCTCTACAAGGGTATAGTCCTTTCGACGATCGGCGTTCTTGTTACGGCGGGAATATTGGGTTCGCTGACGATGCTTCTGGCCTATCTTTTCCACTGGGAGTTCTTCACCTGGCCTTACGCTCTTCTCCTCGGCTCCATCGTATCTTCCACCGACGCTGCTTCGGTATTCGGCATCTTCAGGACCAAGAATCTTGATTTCAAGAACGACCTGAGACCCTTGCTGGAACTTGAGAGCGGCTCCAACGACCCGATGGCATACTTCCTGACTGTCACCTGCATCGACCTCTGTCTGGGGCAGTGCGCGCCCGGCCATATGCTCATTACGCTGGCGAAAGGCATGATAGTCGGCGCCTTTGTCGGCTACACGCTGGGACACGGCATGAGTTTCATCATGCGCCGCATTAGATTGGAGGCGGACGGACTCTATTCCGTTCTCGTCATCAGCATGACCTTGATCGTCTATTCCGCGGCGGAGCACCTTGGCGGCAACTGCTTCTTGGCCGTTTATATTTCCGCGATGGTTTTAGGCAACGCGAACATCATCCACAAGCGCAGCATGTCGCGTTTCTTCGACGGCTTCGCCTGGCTCATGCAGATCACGATGTTCATTATGCTGGGACTATTGGCGGCGCCCTTCGAGCGCTTCAAGCCCTACATCGGCTTCGGCCTTGCGGTCTCGGCGCTTCTGATGTTCGTGGCCAGGCCGATCTCCGTTTTCCTCTGCCTGCACTTTTTCAAGATGCCTGTGAAGGACAAGGCCTTCGTTTCCTGGGTGGGCTTGAGAGGCGCGGTGCCTATTGTCTTCGCAACCTATCCGCTTGTTGCTTTCGGCGTGCACGACCCGATGGCGCGGGCGCTTTTCTTCATAGTCTGCTGCATTTCCTTCTCCTCGGTGCTGTTCCAGGGCTCGAGCTTAGTCTGGGCCGGAAAGCTTCTGGGCGTTACGATCCCCGAGGACAAGAGCAAGACCAGCGATTTCGGATTGGAGGTCTCGGATTCCTTCCAGTCGAACCTCGACAGTTTCGCTGTCCGTCCCGGCGACCAGTGCATCAACCGGTCATTGCTTTCCATGTCGTTTCCCAAGTCCTGCCTTGTCATGGGCATAAAAAGAGGGAGCGACTTCATAACGCCCAACGGATCGACCATAATAGAGGAGGGCGACGAGCTTCTCATCATGGCTGCCAGCGAGGAGAAGATGGCGCAGATGAAGATGCTCCTGCACGGCGTCAGGGAGGGGCAGTAAATTGCCATAATTCAAAGCTTCTGCTAAAATCACGTAAAAATAAATTAAGGATAAGTATGAGATCAGTTGAGGAACAGATGGCGATCTTAGAAAGAGGCGCCATGACCATTACGGAAAGGGAAGAGCTTAAAACGAAACTCGCCAAGGGGAAACCTTTGACGGTGAAACTGGGCGTTGACCCGACGGCCGCCGACCTGCACTTGGGATTTACGGTCGTACTTAGAAAACTCAGGCAGTTCCAGGACCTCGGCCACCAGGCCGTTCTCCTGATAGGCTCCTTCACGGCCCAGGTCGGCGACCCGACCGGCCGCGACAAAACGCGTCCCCAGATCACGGAGGAGCAGGTTTTGAAGAACGCCGAGCACTACCTCGAGCAGGCCTCCCGCATCCTCGACCGCGACAAGCTTATCGTTCGCTACAACGGCGAGTGGTTCTCGAAGATGACTTTCAAGGAAGTGATCGCACTCTTAGCGAAAGCTACGCTCGCGAGAACTTTGGAACGCGACGATTTCCAGAAGCGCTTCAAGGAGAATCTTCCCATCCACATGCACGAATTCGTCTATCCCCTTATGCAGGGCTACGACTCGGTCGTTCTGAAAGCGGATGTGGAGCTGGGCGGCAACGACCAGACTTTCAACCTGATGGTCGGCCGCGACCTGCAGAGAGAGGAGGGGCAGGAGCCTCAGGTCTGCCTTACCATGCCTCTCTTGGAAGGCCTTGACGGCGTCAGGAAGATGTCGAAATCTTACGGCAACTACGTCGCCATCGCCGATCCTCCCAACGAGAAAGTCGGCAAACTGATGTCCGTCAACGACGAGCTGATGTTCAAGTATCTCGAGCTTCTGACCGACATCCCGATGGAACAGATCGCGGAATGGAA
>JAFZXZ010000029.1 GCA_017616555.1 bacterium
GAAAATGCCGCCTGTGTTCCATATAATCCAAACGGGCGGCTGCCGCCGCCCCGTCCTGGCGGAATTGGCCGCCACCTACACAAAGCCACAACAGAAGGGAAACACAATGCCTACCAAGAAAACCACGGAAATCCTCCAGGAATACCTGGTCAAGCACTCGCTACGGGAAATGAGCGACCGCGAACTGCACAAGGCCGCCCTTTGCCTGGCGCTGCACGACTACGCCAACCGGCTCACGGAAATATACGGCGATGCCCCGAACCACCGGGTCGCCAACCATATCCGGCGCTTTCTGCCCAGCCGCACCGTGAACCGCTACGGCAACACGGCCAGCGAATCCTACTTCGGCCTTATCCACGCCCTGGTCAACTGCGAGACGCCAATGGCGCTCACCGATTTGACGGAACTCTACGGCGAGCGCGTCCGGCGCGACCGCTTCCGGCTGGCGGAATACGCCAACGGCTACGCCCGCATGTGCTATGCGATTCTGAAATACCAGCCCGAGGGCTATCCCCTTCTGCTCCGGGCGGGCGGGGATATCGAGAGCGCGGAGGGGGAGATCAAGGGCGCGAAGGTCTTCTGGTGGAGCCTGGATACCCGCTACTGGCTCGCTCCCGATTTCGCCGCCACCATCCGGCAATGCTACGAGAGCCTGCTCGGGCTTCTCCACCGGCCCCCGGCGGATGCCCCGAAGGAATCCACGCTTGGGAGCATTGGCGATATTGCGGTGGTGAAGCGCAGGGCCGCCCAGATGCCGGCCAAGTCGGCTTCTGCAGAGAAGGAGGACAAGAAGGAAGAGCCTTCCCCGGCGGTTGGCGGGACGGTGGTGCGGGGGGATGCCCCGCTGGATTTCTCCTCGCTCACCGCGCTGACCACCTCGCTTATGGCGGTGGAGAGAAGCCGGGACATTGCCAGCCCCGCGAAGAGCCTCGCCATCCGGGCGCGGGTTCTCCGGGCGCTCCGGGATTCCCCGCGGAGCATCGATTCCCTGGCAGACCTTCTGAAACTCCCCCGGCCCTCCGTGGCAAACGCCTGCGATTGCCTGTACACGCTTGGCCTGGTCGCCCGCGAGGCGCACGGGAAACTGAACCTCTACCGGCTGGATTCGGCGGGCGAGACGCCCCAGAAGGTGCTGGGCGAGAAAATCAAGCGGCGCATTCTCCTTGCCATGGCCCAGGCGGCCGGGCCGCTTGGCTCGGCGGATATCAAGGCGCTTCTGAAGGATTCGTACTCCCCGAAATACATCACCAACGTCCTGGTTGATTTGAAGCGGGAGGGGAAACTGGAGGCGGTGCCGGGCAACAGGCGCCAGTTCCGCCTTTCCGACGCGGGCCGGCTCAAGGTGCATGATTGCTACGGCGGGTCGCTCCCGCCGCTATTCGATTTGAATTCCCCCGCGGCGGCGGAGACCGAAGCCGCTCCGCCGGAGCCGGCCTTTGCCTCGGCACCGCCCGCGGCGGAGGCGGTGGCACAAGCCGAGGAGGATAAGGTCGCTGTCATCCCGCCGGCAAAGCCGGACACTCCGCCCCCGGCCAAGCCGGATATCGCGGGGCGCATAAAGGAGCGTCTGAACACGCTGTTCGGACTGGTGGCCGAGGAAATCGCAAGCATTATCGCCGAGGCGGTTGCCGCCGGCAAGGAGGTCGCGGAATGAGCCGGATAAAGAAGGAACTCCCGCGGCTCTGCCCCGGGGACGGGGCATTCAACCGCTACCACTACGATGTCCTATCCTGGATTTGCCAGGCGGACGGCCGGGCGCTCCGGCTCGAGGAAATCCACCGCCATGCGGAACTCGCCTATCCCGCGCTGGCGACAAAGACCACCTGGCGGACGGCGGTGGCGCGGCTTGGCGCGGCGGGCTACATCGATGGGACAG
Organism: bacterium; assembly: GCA_017616555.1. Lineage (GTDB taxonomy): Bacteria > Auribacterota > UBA3054 > UBA3054 > UBA3054 > UBA3054. The sequence goes on from JAFZXZ010000029.1 coordinate 1,877, forward strand.
GCACCGCCCCCCGGCGGCTGACCCGCCGTGGTTTCGATGTCCTCTATGTGTTCGATAAGCGGGATTTCCCCGCCGTATTGCCCTCCGCCAAGCGGAGGCGGGTGTACGCCGATAAATGGGAGGCGGAACTCCTCGCCGCCCTGAAGGAGCATCCGGCGGGGTTGACTGCCGAGGAGCTCCGGGCAATGCCGATGGGCAGCAAGGGCGGCCCCGCCATCCGGCGTCTGGTGGAGGATGGCCGGGCGATCTGGGCGGGGGGCAGGCTTCTCCCCCACCGGCCGCCAATGCAGGCGGCGCTTTTCTAGGCTCCGCGCATAAGGAATCTTCCCTTATAAACGCCCGAATCCGTGGAGGGCGGCCACCACGGCTATCACGCCGATGCGCACGGCAACGGGCACTGGGCTGTGGCCCGACCGGCCGCTCCTCCCCTGATTTCCCGCCCGCCGCCAAGCGGACACCCCGCCACCCGCCCGGCTCAACGGGCTTAACGGAGAGCATCCCATGTACGATTACGATTCCTTCGATTACGCCGGCTATACGGCCTCCTTCTACCTCCCGAACGTCCCCGCCATTTCCGTGGCGATAAACGCCGCGACGGCGGCGGAAATCGAGACGGCGATCAACGCCTATCTGAACGGCAGCGGCGAGGGGGCGGCGGCCGACTACGTCGCGGCGGTCCGGGCGCTTGCCGGCAACCGCGATTACATCCGCGGGCGGTTCGAGCGCGATTTGTGCGCGGCCGTTGGTCTGGCCGAAATCAACCCCGCCGAGAACACCTACACCGCCAACAAGAAGGCGAACGAGTTCTTCGCGGAGGCCGCCCGGGGCGCCACGCTGTACACCGCCGCGGGCCTGGCCGCGGTCGGGGCGAATTTGAAGCGCCTCTACGACAACCTTCTGATCGAGGAGGGCGAGCCGATTTACGCCGAGACCGAGGCGGCCGAGGTCTACGATGACCGGGCATTGGAAATCACCGTCGGCGGGAACGTCGCGAATTTCTACTCCATTGCCCCCGCCGCCACGGGCAATGCCCGCCAGTGGGCGGCCTACGCCGCCGACGGGACGGCAACCCACGCCATAGCCTACAACGCCGCAAATGCCCGCTGGCAGATTACCGCGGCCGGGTCCGATACCCCGCTGCTGGTAAAGGAAGACATCGACGATGCCCTCGAAGAGTGGGCAGCCCCCGCCGAATAACCGTACACCCCGTAACAGGAGAAACCAATCATGACGAAAGTGTCGCTATCATCCCCCTGGGCGCTTTTCTACAAGCAGATCAAGGCGTTCTTTGGCAAGGACCCCGAAATCCGCGTCCTCTACAACGAGGATGGCCCGGAAATCAAAATCTACGTCGGCTCCGTCAAGAAGGCCGCCGGGCTTGCCGCGCTGCTCCCCGCCACCCGCCTCTTCGGGAACATCATTCTCAAACTCACGGTCGTCCCGCCGAACGATGCCGAGCCGCTGCCGGAATATCCCGATGGCACGCCGGGCATCGCCCAGGCGCTGCAGGATGCCCTTGAGGGCAATCCCATCGTCGGCGATTTCCACGAAATCGACGCGATGGGCTGGCACGCCTACTACATCCTCTTCATCAAGGAGGTCGTCCAGTATTTCTGCGACAATATGGGCGATTGGAACGGCTGCATCTCCACCCTCTACCAGGATCTGGCGAAGGAGATTTTCCCGTCGCTGAACGGCTTCTTCTTCTGCACCGCAATCGATGGCGCCCCGCTGGGCAAGCCCCTTGGCGAGTGGCCGTGATTCCCCGCGATGGTTGAACTGGCCTTCTATTCCAAAGCCTGGGCGAATCTCCGGGGGCTGCTGCCCCCGGGGACGCCCAACCCGGCGGCGCTGGCCGATGCGCTCTTTGCCGCCTACATCCGCCGCACGCGTTTCCATATCGCCCTGGTGAACGCGGCGGCGGCACTTCTTGCCCCGAGGACGGCGGAGTACGGGCATTCCCCCACGGCGTTCCTGCGGCAGTGCCTACGGCACGATTGGGATAAACTGGCCGACCCGGAACTCGCGGCGGTCTACGCCCTGGCAACCGATTGGCTGTACGGGCATCTCTACAACGACCGCTATCCAAAGCCGGGGCGGGCGCTGGAACTGTTCGATATCATGGGGGAGCGTCACTACGCCCGGAACCCCCACCATATCCCGGAGCATTTCGGCAGATTGGACGGGGCGTGCCGGGTGGTGCCGGACCGCGGCTACGGGCTGGCGCTGCCGGAGATGGCGTGCGATTGGGCGGCAATCTATCTGGAGAAGGGCGAGCATTCCGCCGAATGGTGGTACAACGCCCATAATGGCAAGGATTTCCTTTTCACGGGGGCGACGGCCGGCGAACTGGAGGATTATCTCGCGTATTTTTCGCCGGAACGCCCCGAAATGGCGGCGCTGAAGGCAACCGCCGCCGCCGAACGCCGGGAAATGCTGGCGGCGCGGGAGAATAACCAAACAATATAAAAAGCTTCCGCCCGATACAGAAACGGCAGAGGCTTTGTCTAAAGGGGCTGATTAATTCTTGGAAGGCGAGTCGGAAAGGATATCTTCTGCAAGTCTGTTGAGTTCGGCGGCAATTGTATTACGGATGGATGCCGATTGCACAACGGGTTGCTTCCTATTGACCGGGATGTGGAGCGAGTGGCGGTTTACCAGCCATTTCCCGTATTGGGCGCGAGTAAGGCCAAGATATTCGTGAAGTTTTAGCGGTCCTTTGTATTCATCGTGCCACTTGTCAATGTAGATATCGATATCGTTGATAGTGCATTTACCGCTACGGACCAAATCCGCAAAGGTTGGCTCTTTGGCATTGAACGCCTCAATTGTCTTGCCGTGCTGGTTATTCATTTTGCCGTCCCCCATTCAAATTGTTATTCGGCGTCCTTTAACGGCATCTTTGCCGGAATCCGATCCATCGGCTTTCAAGACGCCAATGTGGCGACCATGCTTGTTGTATTTCTCCCATTCGCCGTGGAGACTATCCCATTGGACGTAATCTCCGTCTTTATCCTTGTAAAGAGCCTTGCCGCCTCGTTTGCCGCACGAGGTGAGACCCCGGAAAAAGTCTGAATTCCGATTCACCGGAAAACCTCCGGCAATTCTGAAACTAAACGGTGTTTGGTACATTATATGGAACACTTAGGGGATAACGGAGAAAAGCCCCATTACCTTTTTCATGTTGCCGGATATAATGTCCGTCCGCTTAATATACGCACCATGCACCAATTTAATTGCATTTTGGATTGAAAAACACCAAAGTGGTTTTCAATGCTTGCAGGGCGTTCCATACCCCACTGTATTTACCAACCCCGCATCAAGGAACGCCAATGCTTAGAGAAGTCAACTGCTGGATTGCGGACCCCGCCCTGGCGGCGGTGGGCCGCCGCGAGATCGAACTCGCCGAGAAGGAAATGCCGGGCCTGATGGCCTGCCGCGCCAAATACGGTTCCGAGAAGCCCCTGAACGGCTTCAAGATAGCCGGGAGCCTGCACATGACCACGGAGACCGCCGTTCTGATCGAGACGCTGGTCGCCCTGGGGGCGCAGGTCCGCTGGGCCTCCTGCAACATCTACTCCACCCAGGATCACGCCGCCGCGGCAATTGCAGGCGACGGCATCCCGGTCTTCGCCTGGAAAGGCGAAACTCTCCCTGACTACTGGGAATGCACGCTGCAGGCTCTCTCCTTCCCTGAAGGCGGCCCTAATCTCATTGTGGACGACGGCGGCGACGCCACGCTGCTCATTCACCGAGGCTTTGCGGCTGAAAACGACGCCTCCATTCTGGAGGAAGGCAACGAAGTTTACGAGATGTCTGTCATCAATTCCCTTTTGAAACGCCAGCTTGAAAAGGACGATAAGTTCTGGCACAAGATGGTGCCCAACATCAAAGGCGTTTCCGAAGAGACCACGACCGGCGTGCACCGCCTCTATCAGATGGCTGAAGCGGGCAAACTCCTCTTCCCCGCTATCAACGTCAACGACTCCGTAACGAAATCAAAATTCGACAACCTCTACGGCTGCCGCGAATCCCTGACCGACGGCATCAAGCGCGCCACAGACATAATGCTGGCCGGGAAAACCGTCTGCGTCTGCGGCTACGGCGACGTAGGCAAAGGCTGCGCCCAGGCTATGCGCGGTCAGGGCGCCAGGGTGCTGGTGACTGAGATCGACCCCATCTGCGCGCTGCAGGCCGCCATGGAAGGCTATGAGGTGACGACCGTCGAGGACGCCCTCGATAAAGCCCAGATATTCGTGACCGCGACCGGCAACTGCCACATCATCACCTTGGAACACATGCAGAAGATGAAAGACCAGTCGATCGTCTGCAACATCGGCCACTTCGACAACGAGATCGAGATGGACAGACTGGAGAAATGCCCGGGCGTCAAGACCTACAACATCAAGCCGCAAGTGGACGGCTGGGTCTTCCCTGACGGGCATACGATCTTCATTTTGGCCGGCGGACGCCTAGTTAATCTCGGCTGCGCCACCGGGCATCCTTCCTTCGTGATGTCCAACTCCTTCACGAACCAGTGCCTTGCGCAGCTGTCTCTCTGGCAGGAGACGCACGAGATCGGCGTCACCATGCTGGATAAGAAGCTGGACGAGGAAGTCGCCAGGCTGCACCTAAAGAAGCTTGGCGTCAAACTGACAAAGCTTACAAAAGAACAGGCGGATTACATCGGCGTGCCAGTCGAGGGTCCCTACAAGAACGATTTCTACCGTTATTGATTTTTTGCGATGCCGTCTTTTTCCCAGGAATACATTGAAAGAGTAAAGACCGCCAATCCCATCCAGGATGTGATCGGCGAGCGCATCGCTTTGACTAAAAACGGGAAAAATTTCAAAGCCTGCTGTCCTTTCCACAACGAGAAGACGCCGTCATTCTTCGTCACGCCCGACAGAGGCATCTTCAAATGCTTCGGCTGCGGCAAAGGCGGCAACGTCTTCCAGTTCCTGATGGAATACGAAGGGCTCTCGTTCCCTGAAGCCGTGGTGAAGCTAGCCGAGAGAGCAAGCATTCCTCCTGAGGACGGCGCTTCCTTCGGCGACAAGGAAAAAGCGGAATTGTCCTTCCGTCAGAATCACCTGAAAAGGCTGGCGAAGATCAATCTGACCGCCCTGGATTTTTTCCAGCGCAGCCTCGCCCTGGGAACTGGCAAGGAAGCCAGGGAATATCTTGAAAATCGCAAAATCTCGCAGGAAGCGATTAGAGCTTACCGCATCGGCTTCGCCCCTGATTCCTGGGACGAGCTGTGCTCGGTCCTGAGAAAAGAAGGCTTTCGCGACGAAGAGATCATAGCGAGCGGACTGGCTCTTCCGAGCCAGGAAGGCAAAGGCTGCTACGACAGATTCCGTAAAAGGGTGATGTTCCCCATTTGGGATCACGCCGGAACATTAGTCGCTTTCGGCGGCCGCGCCATCGACGGTTCGGAACCGAAATACCTTAACACCGCCGAGACCGAGATCTACAACAAGAGCAAGGTGCTTTTCTCACTTAATTTCGCCAAGAACCCCATCGCCGAACTAAAAAAGACCGCCATTCTCTGCGAAGGTTACCTTGACGTAGTCATGCTGGCGCAAAACGGTTTCGTTAACGCCATCGCTTCCTGCGGCACCAGTTTGACAAAGGAACAGTCCCGTCTTATAAAGCGTTTCGCCGACACCTGCCTCATATGCTACGACGGCGACTCGGCCGGGCAGCACGCCGCTTTGCGCGCCATCCCTTTGCTTAGTGAAGCGGGACTGAAAGTTTACGTCATTCCTCTGAAAGAGAACGAAGACCCCGACTCCTTCCTGAAGAAATACGGGAAGGCTGCTTTCGAAAAACTCCTTGCGGAAAGACTCTCGGCCTTCACCTTCGCCATGCAGTGCTCGGCTAACGAAAAAGACATGGACGATCTTCAGGAGCGCTACGCCGTCTGCCTTGAGATGTTCCCCTACCTTATGAGCGCAGGAAGCGAAGGCCTGAGGCAGGAATTGATAAAAGAGCTCTCTGACTTCACGCGCGTTCCAGTCTCCTCGATAAATCTTGACTTTGCCGCTTACCAAAAGAAGCAGAATGATCCGAAGTCGCGCTTCAGAAAAAAGGAGGAAGCTGCTCCGGAGCTAAAGGAAGAAGCGCTTCCGGAACTGAAAGCCACCCCGGCCGAAAGGCTTCTTATCGCGCTGATCTTCAGCTTTAAGGAAGCGATGGAGTACATCTTCGAAAATCTGGAACTCGAGGCCATTGGCGATCCCCTGCCGGCCTCCCTGGCTTTCAAAGCCCGGGAGCAAAAAAGGAACGGCGAATGGATTGGCTTCGACAATTTCCTGCTTTCCTGCGACGACGTCGCCAGGGATTTCCTTACCGACGTTCTCGTATCCGTTCCTCTGCCTCAAAAAGAAAAAGGCGAGGATAAGGAAAAAGATCCGTTTTGGAAACGCTCCTGCGACGACTGCATCAGGGCCGTCAAAGAAGCGCACTACAAAGGCGAACTCTCACGCCTAAAAGAGAGAATGAAAATGACAAACGATCCGGAAATCCTCAAGGGACTTTTGGAAAAAACCAAACTATACAATGAAAAACTGCGCGGCGTAAACCGTGTTAGAACTTTTAACTCCATGGCAAAAGAAAGGAAAGATGACGAACAGACAGATTAAACTAGCCATAACAGCCGCCGCAATAGTTGCTCTAGGCTTGACCTCTATCCCGAAAGCCGATGAATCCCAAGTTCCGCAGATCGATCAATTGGAGGGCGAACACCTTTCCGGCATGATGGTTTTCACCATGCAGCAGCATTTGAAGCATCACCGCCCGACTCCGGAAATAAATATCAACACGCTTTCCAATTTCGTCAACACTCTCGACCCGGCGCGCATTTTCCTTCTTTCCAACGAGGTCGCGCAGATCCATTCGCAGAGGCTCAAGATGCTGACGGCTTTCCGGGACAACCGTTGGGACTTCGTCACCAACTTCTACCAAAGCGTTTTCATGCCGAACGTGAAGGCCTCCTATGATTACGCTGTCAGGATCCTCTCCGACACGAACTATGTTCCCAACACCTCCCTTAAGATCCCCGTGGACGTCAAGAGCATCTCGTTCCCCGTCACACCTGAGGAAAGGAACAAATACCTAGAGAGCACACTGGCCTATCAGGTGGCCTTCATGGAATCGATGGGCGAATCAAGAAGCAACGCCTGCCAGAAGGTCAGGAAGCGCCGTGAACGCATCCTGAAGTATTTTTCCGAGATGGATTATCACGAACAGTTCGGCCTCTTCATGAACGCCTTCTGCTCGGCCCTTGACCCGCACACCAGTTATTTCCCGCCTGACGACATGGAGGATTTCAACATCAGCATGTCCCTTTCCCTGGAAGGCATCGGCGCCACGCTTAAGAGTGACGACGGCTATGTCGTCATATCCGAACTGACTCCCGGAAGCCCGGCCGACAAATGCGGGAAACTCAAACCGGGCGACAAGATCATCGCCGTCGCCCAGGGCGAAGGCGGCGAATTCGTTGACGTCGTCGATATGGAGCTGCGCGACGTGGTCAAACAGATCCGCGGCAAGAAAGGTTCAACGGTCGTGCTGCGCATCTTAAGAAAGACCAAGAAAGGAATCAAGAATTTCGACCTTCCCCTGGTCAGGGACAAAGTCAAACTGGAGGACCAGGGGCCTAGGATGGAGATAGTCGAAATTTCGCGCACCAACGGATTATCGCAAGCCAAGAGCGTCAAAGTTGCCGTGATCGATCTCCCCTCTTTCTACCTCGATTCGGAAAGCAGGACGCTGCTTGGAGATTTCGATCATTCCGCTGTCTCAGACATCAGGCGCTTGCTCATTTCCTGCAACACGCAGAGAGTTGACGGCGTCATTCTTGACCTCCAGCGCAACGGCGGCGGCATCCTTGACGAAGCCGTCAACATGGCCGGACTCTTTTTGAAGCGCGGCAACATCGTTCTGACAAAATACACTCACGACAACGTCCAGATCCTGAACGACAAGAACCAAAACATCACTTACTTCGGCCCGCTAATGATAACGACCAGCAGCTTGACGGCCAGCGCTGCTGAGATCGTGACAGGCGCCTTGAAAGCCTACAACCGCTGCCTGGTCGTCGGCCAATCTCAGAGCTACGGCAAAGGATCCGTCCAGCAGATCATTCCCCTGACGGGAAGATTGGGCGCTCTTAAGATAACCAAAGGCCTCTACTACATTGCGAACGGCATCTCGCCGCAATTTGACGGCATCAAGTCCGACGTTGTTTTGCCGAGCAACCTGGACGCCGTGCAGCTTGGCGAACGTTATCTCCCCTGCGCGCTTTCCGCCCCGAAGATCGACTCGCATCTTTCGCTTGAGGCGACCACGGGCCGCGGAGTCTGGACTCCCATCACGACCAATCTCGTGGAACGCCTCAAGAAAGCCTCCGCCGCCCGCATAGCCAAAAGCGAAGCCTTCTCCGACATTAAGAAATTCATAGAAAAGTCGGAAGACGAACGCAAGCGAGTTTACATTTCGATCAAGGAACTGCTGGAAGACAACGACAAGGCTGACGAGCTTGATGACGAAGACGACGAGCTTGATGAAACGGAAGAAAAAGCGGAAGGCGAAGAGGACGCTGACGAAGATGACGACGAACCTGAAGCTGTTCCGGATGAAGACTCGAGCCAGGCCATGACCAAAACGCAAAAAGAGATAGCGAAGCTCTCTCGCCGCCAGCACTCCGTCACCAACAACATCCTGATCCAGGAATCTTTGCAGATAATGGGCGACTGGCTCATGCCGGACACCGTCAAACAGTAATGCTGACTCACACTTTTCTCCATATTCCCAGAAAAGGGAAAGGCTTCTGCCGCATGATGTCTTCGCTTGAGCTCGAGGACTGGCGCAGCATCCTCGCTTGGGAACCTTGCGAAGAGGAAGCACCGAAAGCTGAAGAGATCAAAGCCGCCGCCAGGGAATCCCTTGAACACCTGGAAGCAGGAGACCTTTGCTTCTTCACCGAAAAACTCCCTCCAACCGAAACCTGGCGCCTCTTCCCCTACTTCAGGGATTCTGTCTGCTATCTTGACATCGAAACGACCGGCTTGGGAAAAGGCTTCGACTACACGACTGTCGCCACGATCTACGACGGGCATGATATTCAGGTCTTCACTCACGGAAAGAATATGGACGAACTTCCGGAAGCTCTTGAGAACTACAAAATCTGCGTGACCTTCAACGGAAAATGCTTCGACCTGCCTTTTTTGAGAAGCGAGTTTGGAAGAGACTTCCCTTTATGCCAGATCGACCTCAGGTATGTCTTCGCCAGTCTGGGCATGAAGGGCGGGCTTAAAAAGCTTGAAAAATACTTCGGGATCAGCCGCGGAGAATGGACCGACCTCGACGGATACGCCGCCGTCATTCTCTGGAACTGGTACGAAAACGGCATGAAAGGCGCCCTGGAGACGCTTACAGCCTACAACATACTCGATACGGTCGATCTGGAAAAACTGATGTGCCTCGCCTACAATCTGAAAGTCAGGGCAGAGGGCTGCGGAGACGATCTTCTCCTCGAAATGCCCACTGAAGTCGAGATCCCCTACGCTCCGAATCCAGCCGTCATAAGAAAGGCCCTTGCGGTGACGCACAGAGCCGGAGGATACTATTGATGGACATCCCGAGACTTCTGATAGCAAATTTGAGCGGCGAGATCATCGACTGCCCCGAGCTTGCCTGGCAGGGCGTAGCCGGGCCGGACTTCTCGCTTCCGGAAAACTGGATACCCTTGCCGCCGGGCAGCGAGATCTTCACGCTTCCCGGAAGGCTGCCTGTCGGCCTTGACGAAACAAATGGCGAAGTGACGGTGCTTGAAAATTACTGCGACGAGCCGGTGCAGGCCGTGGCGGCTTTCATCGCGCCCGGCTACACTTCGCTCATGCGCCCAGCCTTCGAAAGGACGCCCGGCGCTCCTATTCTTCCGCTCTACTGCTACACGGCCGTCGGCTGGCTGAACGATCAGTTCGTCGTTCCCGCCGTGAGAATAGACAAAGACAAGAGGCAGGACTGCAAGACCTTCAATGAAAAGAAAATTCTGCAGGGCGCGGCGCGCATAAAAAAAGTTTACAAGAATAACCGCCTGGCCCAGCATCTGATGGACAACTGCTGCCTGACCTACCGCTGCCCGGCGGCCCGCAACTACGCCCTCGGGCGTTGGGAAATGCCCCTGCCGACAAGCAGAGCATGCAACAGCCACTGTTTGGGCTGCATCTCCTTCCAGCCCGGCGATCATGTCTGCGCCTCGCAAAACCGCATCGCCTTCACGCCGACCGCCGAGGAGATCGCCCAGCTCGTCTTGGACCATTTCGCCAGCGCGGAAAAACCCATCGCCAGTTTCGGCCAGGGCTGCGAAGGCGAACCTTTGACGGAATACAAAGTCATTTCTGAAAGCATCAAGATCATTAGGGAAAGAACTCCCTACGGCACGATAAATCTGAACACCAACGGCGGAATGACGAAAGCCTTGGAAAAAGTGATAGACGCCGGATTAGACAGCGTCAGGATCTCCCTTAATTCCGCCAGGCCGGAATATTACGAAGCCTACTGCCACCCTGCCTTCGCCTTTGACGACGTCATGGCATCCATTAAGTTGGCGAGGGAAAGGGGCGTTTTCGTCTCCCTGAATTACTTTGTCTTCCCGGGCTTCACCGACCAGCTGAAAGAATACGAAGCCTTAAAGAAGATCCTCGCAGGCCCCGGAGTCGACCTTATCCAGTGGCGCAACCTCAATATCGATCCCGACTGGTACATCGAGACCTTGAACATCAAGACCGACGAACCGGCCCTGGGCGTGCTTAACTTAATGAAAACCATAAGGGAAGAATTCCCTTCCGTTCATTTCGGCTATTACAATCCATTTCTGGGCCAGGAGGACCCTGGGCGCGCAAAGCCAAAAACAAAAACGAAGTGAAAGAAAAAACATTCAGGAAAACTCTGCCCGCCGCCAAATTTGGCGACTGGGAATTCTCTGGCGAAAACGCCTACGATTACCTTTACGACCTGTCTGAAACGATAGGGTCCAGGCTCGGCGGAACAAAAGGCGAAATTGATGCCGCCCTTTACATAATGAAGAAATTCCGCTCCTTCGGCATGAGGACCTTTTTGCAGAAGTTTCCCATCTGGGCCTACGACAATCATGAAGGCAAAGCCAAAGCAAGGATCGGCAAAGGAAATTGGAAAGACGTCCCCTGCGAAGTCCACATGCCCTGCTCCTCCACTCCCAAGAGCGGAATAACGGGGAAAATTTTCTTCGCCGTCCAGGGATATCAGGAGGCTATAACGCCGGAAGTCAAAGACAGGATCGTCATGGTCTCGCAGGGCATTCCCAAAGAGGAAAGGGAGCACTTCCTGAGTTACAAGCCCAAAGCGCTGGTTTACGTTGACGGCCGCTATGAGACGCACCTGCACCGCCAGCTTTCTGGCCACGATTACTTCGCCAGCTGGGGCAGCCTTCCCACCGTCACCATCCCCTACCTTGACGCCCTTCCTCTCATCGAGGCGAAAGAGGAGTGCGAGATGAAAATAACGATAGCGAACGAGGAAAAATACGTCTGGGGCCACAACGTTATCGGCGAGATCAAGGGCACAGACTTCCCCGAGGAGATAATAGTGATCTGCGGCCATTACGACACGCACTGGCAGTGTCCGGGCGCCACCGACAACGGCGGCGGCACGGTCATAGCGATGGAGCTGGCCAGGATACTCGCAAACAAGAAGCCGAGAAGGACTCTGAGGTTCGTGCTCTTTTCCGGCGAGGAGTCAGGGCTGCACGGATCGATCGCCTACGCCCACGAGCTTATGGAGAGCGACAAAAAGGAAAAGGCCAAAAAGTCTTTCGATCCCGTAAGCGGACGAACGCTTTTGGAAAGGCACCGCCTCGGACTGAACATCGACGTCATGGGCGCCCTTCTGGCCAACGACGTCATCCTCTTTTCCGGTCCGGAAGACCTCGGCGCTTCCATGCGCCTTCTCTTCTTCGAGAAGAAGCGGAACTGCCGCTGCTCCAGGGGCCCCATGAGCTCCGACGGGACGCCCCTGGCGGCCGTCGGCATCCCGGTCGTCCAATACGGCCGCTACGGCGCCGGCACCAGTTTCGGCCACACCGGCGACGACAGCATAAAATATCTCTCACCCGAAGCGCTTTTTCTTTCCGGCGACATCTGCCTCACCTGGCTCAGGCGCTACGTAGTTGACACGCCGACGCTCCCCTTCAAGCGGGAAGTCTCCCCCGAAGACATCAAGAAATGCGAGGATTACTTCCAGGGACGCCGCGGCCGCGACCCCAGGTTCGAGACGAAAAGGCTCTTCCCGAAAGGCGATCCGAAGATCAAAGATCCCGCGAAAAAAACCTTGGAATAATTTTAACCTTAAACCATAAGACAAACGATGAAGTCGATAACCATTGACGCGCTTTACAAGGAAAAACTTTTTTCTTCCAAAGGCATTCCGCAGTTCCATTTCATGAATTCCGGAAAAACGTATTCGCGCCTGGAGGATTCTAAGCGCGTGACCGTTTACGATCTTAAGAGCGGCAAACTTTTGAAGACGCTTTTCGACATCGAGAAACACAAAGAGATCGGCGCCGAGAAACTGCACAGCTACGCCTTCAGCAAAGACGAGAAGAAGCTTCTCCTGGCCGTGAATTTCGAAAAGATCTACCGCCGCACCTTCTACGCCTCCTACTTCGTTTACGACATTGAAAAGAAGACCGTGAGCGCAGTCTCAGATAAGAAGCGTCAGAAACTGGCCTCCTTCTCCCCCGACGGTAATAAAGTCGCCTTCGTGCATGAAAACGATCTCTACGTCAAAGACCTCACCGGCGGCAAAGAGATACGCCTGACCAAGGACGGCAAAGCGACGAAAATAATCAACGGCGCTCCCGACTGGGTCTATGAGGAAGAGTGGTACATGACTTACGGCTACCAGTGGTCGCCGGACAGCCAAAGCGTGGCTTACCTTCGCTTCGACGAGAGCAAGGTGAAAGAATACCGCATCGACTTCTACCACGGCACCGACTATCCGAAACCTTTGATCTACAAATACCCCAGGGCCGGCGAAGCCAACGCTACTGTCACCTGCCACGTTTTCAATCTGAAAAGCAAAAAGACGGTAAAGCTCGAGACCGGCAGCGACGACATCTACATCCCGACCATCCAGTGGGAGCCGAAAGGACAGTATCTGTACCTTCTGATCGTCAACAGGCTTCAGAACCATTTCCAGTGGCTGCGCGCCAAGTGCGGTCAAACGAAACTGGAGTGCGTTTACGAAGAGGCCAACGAGCGCTACTGCGATATCGACCAACAGCTTTACTTCCTCAAACAAAGCCCGGAATTTCTGCTCAGAACTTCCAGAAGCGGACGCTGGCATGTCATGCTCTGCAAATTGGACGGAACTTATGTCCGCCACCTGACGAACGGCGAATGGGACGTCTCCGCAATCAAAGCGATCGACGAGAAGAAAAAGCTCGTCTATCTCGAGACGACCAAAACGAACCATCTGCAGCGCCAGCTCTTCAAAGTCGGGTTTGACGGCGAAAAACTCACGCGCATAACAGTTGGACCCGGCACGCACAGCGTAACTTTCAATTCCGACGCCTCGCAGTTCATCGACTGCCACTCCACCAACCAGGCTCCTCCCGTTTACGCGCTCTACTCCGCCGACGGCAGGAAGCTGCGCGTCCTGGAAGACAACGCCAAATTGAAAAAACTTCTGAAGGACTATCCCGTCACGAAGAAAGAAATGTTCCATTTCGTGACGCCGGAAAAAACGAAGCTCTACGGCTGGATCGTGAAGCCGTATAAATTTGATCCCAAGAAGCGCTATCCCCTCTTCATGACTTTCTACAACGGCCCGCACTCCCAGGCCGCCACGGAAGGCTGGCAGTTCGGCTGGGAACGCTATCTGGCGGAAAGAGGCTACATCGTAGCCTGTGTGGACGGGCGCGGCACCGGCTGGCGCGGCGAAGAATTTTTGAAGTGCACTTACAAGCAGCTGGGCCGCTACGAAGTCATAGACCAGATCTACGCCGCCAAGTTCCTCGGATCCCTCCCCTACGTTGACGAGAAGAGGATCGGCGTTTTCGGCTGGAGCTACGGCGGCTTCATGGCCAGCAGCCTGATGGTTAGGGGCGGCGACGTCTTCAAACTCGGCATCGCAGTCGCCTCCGTCACCGACTGGCGCTTCTATGACACCATCTACACCGAAAAATTCATGGCTACGCCGCAGCTGAATCCCGATTACGGCAAATGGTCCCCCATCAATTTCGCGGACGGCCTGACCGGCAAGCTTCTCCTTGTCCACGGCATCGCGGACGACAACGTCCACTTCCAGAATTCCCTGGCCCTGGAGGAAGCCCTCATCAAAGCCGGCAAAAAATTCGAGATGCACTACGTCCTGAACAAGGACCACGGCATCGGCGGACCGCACACCACTCCGCACCTTTACACTCGCATGCTTAGTTTCATAACTGAAAACCTTTGAGGAATAAACCATATGCAAAGCATTCTTCCGTTCCTGACTAAAGAACGCGTAATCGACCTTAAGGGTCAGACTAAAAACGATGTTCTCTACGAAATGGCCAAAGTCGCCGTCAACGAAGCGATCCACGAAGACGTGGAAGCCCTCTACGACGAGCTCCTTGACAGAGAGCGCCTTATGAGCACCGGCATCGGAATAGGCATCGCCGTCCCCCACACGCGCTGCCCCGAGACCGAGACCTTCACAGTCGCCATCGGCCGTTCAGCCGAAGGCGTCAAATACGATTCTCTTGACGGCCAGCCCGTGCACCTTTTGATCCTCATCATCGCCCCCGGCAACGACCGCAGGGAATACCTTCAGCTTTTGGCCAAAGTCGTCATGAAGCTCAAGGACCGCGAATTCTTCCAGAAACTCATGGACGCCCCGACGAGCGGCGACATGTACGACATCATCGTAAAAGAAGGAAATGCTGAATAACTTTCAGAACTTTCTGGGAAGCCCGCTCCTGACGCTTGGCGTTGCCATGCTGATGGGTTTCTTCGTGGGCCGTCTGGCGGAGATGATCAAACTCCCGAGGGTGACCGGCTACGTCATAGCCGGCGTCATCTTGGGGCACACGATCTATTCCGGAAGTTTTGACCTTTTGCGTTTCGACATCACCAACGACTTCGCCTTAGGCTTCGTCGCCTTCACCATAGGTGCCGAACTCGAAATGGAACGACTAAAGAAAGTCGGCCTGTGCGTCGCGACCATCGTCATCTTCGAAACGCTCGTCTCCTTCATTCTGGTCTCTTTTTGCACCTTCCTTCTGACGAAAGACCTGCCGCTCTCCGTCCTTTTGGGTTCGCTGGCTTCCGCCACCGCCCCGGCCGCCACGGTCATGACTCTAAGGCAAATGAAAGCCAAGGGCCCGGTGACCACCACCCTCCTGGCGGTAGTAGGCCTTGACGACGCCCTGGCATTAATCGTTTACGCCTTCGCTGCGGCCTTTTTAAAGGGTTCTATCAGTTCGGACGGCATATCTATCGTCCAGGCCTTCATCCTGCCGTTATTGCGCATTCTGGGCGCTCTGGGGCTGGGCGCGCTGCTCGGCCTAGCTGTGCTTCCCGTTCTCAAGAGCATCACCATGCAGGCCGAGATGCTGCTCTTCGTCTGCGCCTCCATCATTTTCTGCGACGGCATAGCCACCAGATTCGGTTTTTCTGAGCTTCTTTGCAACATGGCTTTCGGATTTACCGTGGCCAACGTCGGGCGCTTCTCCACCGGAAGGCTGCTCACCGCCATTGACCAGCTGACACCGCCCATCTACGCGGCCTTCTTCGTATTGGCCGGCGCCCAGCTTAGGCTCAACGCCTGCTGCAACGTCTTCATGCTCTCTTTGGCCGCGGTTTACACCATAAGCCGCGTGGCCGGCAAAGTCGGCGGCGCCTACCTCGGCAGCGTGATCGGCAAAGCAAGCGACACCATAAGGAAGAACATCGGCTTCGGCCTCGTCTCCCAGGTCGGTATCGCCATCGCCCTGGCCGTCATCATCAGACGGGAATTCAGACCCTTGAACTTATATTTCGGCAATTTTGAAATGAGCCAGATGATCATCAATCTTCTGCTCTTCACCACCATATTCACGGAAATAATCGGCCCGGCCCTGACGCGCTACGGCATAAGACGCGCCGGAGAGGACCACAGCTCGGAATAAACTCATGCAGCTCCTCATCATCAAACTCGCCAAAGAAGAACTTCTTGAAGACCTCTTGACCGCCCTCACCGCCTCAGGCCTCGACACCGCCTGCATAGTGGATTCCAGCTCCATCCAGAAATTCATGGGACAGAGGATCCCGATCTTCGCCGGTCTCAGGACGGAAATGGACCACTACTCCTACTGCAAGGTCATAGTCGCCAGGATCCTCTACCCCGAGAACCTCGAGGAATTCCGCCGTCTCTTAAAGCGCGCAGGAATCGATTTCTCAGACCTCGAGAACGGCACCGCCCTCCTCCTCCCCTGCGAAGAGTTGTGATAAAAAAATCGCGGAAGAGGGTGACCTCTTCCGCGTTTTTTTTTAGCGAGCGAAGGGCTTTATTCCGGCAGCAAGGCGATGCGGAAGCCGAGGTGAAAATTGTAGACGTAGGTGTAGGCCCCGCCGCTGCTATATGAGACGCCGCCGCCGTCGTAATGGTTTCCGCCCCTGATAACGCGGCCGGAGCCCGTATTGGGACCCACGGGATCTACTGTGGTTTCTGACGAACCTGTCCAGTCGATGCAAAATTCGCTTACGTTGCCGTGCATGTCGTAGAGACCCCAGTTGTTCACGAGATATTCCCCGACGTCGGTGTGAAACATATTATATGCGCCTTTCCCGTCGTCCCAATTATTTAAGTTACGGCCGACCTCGTTCGCGTTGGCTTGCGTGTAGTCCTTGCCGCTGTTAAGATCGGTGGTCGTGCCCGCCCTGCAGGCATACTCCCATTGGGCGCTCGTCGGCAGATCGAAGATGTTGCCGGCCTTTTTCCTGAGCCGTCCCATGAAGCTGTCTTCGTCAACATCATAGTTGGCTGGGAAGGCGGCGCCTTTTTCCGTGCCGCGCAGCATTTTGTAGTTGACGCTTTCCACGGGCCTTGTGGGACCTGTATAGCTTGAAGGATTGCCGCCCGCGATGTTTTGGCATTGCTTCTGCGTCATTTCAAAGATGCCGATATAAAAGGCTTTCGTCAGCGTGACATCTTTCTTCTCGCTTCCTCCCATGCCGAAGGTCCCGGGCTCTATTCTTCTGAGCCAGAGCTCGTCCGTCTTGCACGTGTCGTCGCTGAGATTGGGAGCGTTGGCGGAGATGCGCATCTTTCCGGTCTTGGTGTCAAGCACAAGATAATCGGCAAAATTCGTCACGTCCTCGAATTCAGTCCTAAGCTCCACGTCGTCCATCTGATCGACATACTCGGGATCAGGGATCCAGGTCAGATCGTGGTATCCGCGCCCGATAACTATTCCGCTGGCGCCGTCGTATTCAAGTTTTCCCATTTCCTCCAGCAGTTTTTCCGAACCGTCTTTCAGTTTGCCGTAGAAAGTAGTCTGGAAGACCGGCATGGTGCTTTCCGTCGACGGGATCAGTTTGTATTGGAAGACCCTTTTGGAAATTTCTGACGGGGTAACAAACGGGCTCAGGACCAGCGCGATGCGGAAGCCTTCGTAGAAGGAAGCGTTATCGGAGCTGCGGAAGTCGCGGGCAGCGGAGCGGCATCTGCCGGCTCGCCTGGATCCGGCGGCCCAGGCGCCGCTCTTTATGGTGCGATGCATGCTCCAGCTCGCTCCCAGGGGCTCAACGATTGCTTCGCTTCCAGGGTCGCTCTGATACTGGTCAAGGCACCATTCGTTCACGTTGCCGTGCATGTCGTAGAGGCCCCAGGCATTCGGCTTGTAGCAGCCGACTGTGGTATGAGCATCGCTGAATCCGCCTTTGCCGTCTTCGCGGTCGTAATGATAGCGGCCGACTTCATCCACGTTGAGGCATTCGTCTTCATTGGTCAGGTCTTTCCCGCTGTTCAGCGCTGAGGTCGTTCCCGCTCTGCAGGCGAATTCCCATTGCGCTTCAGTGGGCAGGTCGAAAGTCAGGCCGGTCTTGGCGCGAAGTTTTCCGAAGAAGGAGGAGGCGTCCACCTCATAGCTGTCGGGCCATTTTGCGCCTAAAGTGTCGCCGCGGAGCATGTCGTAACTGACGGTTTCCACCGGTCGGGTGTCGCCATGATAGTAAGAAGGATTCTCTCCCATGACAAGTTCGTACTGTTTCTGCGTCGTTTCGAAGACGCCGATGTAATAACTGTTCGTCAGCGTCACTTCATGCGACGTTTCGTTAACGTCTCTTCCCACTTCGGATTCGATGCTTCCCATCAGGAAGGTTCCCGGATCGATCTTGCGCAAAACAAGCTTCGTGGTCTTGTATTCTTCCGTCCAGCCGCCTTCGGGAATGCTATCCAAATAGGTGATAGGATACGAGGCGGCGCTTGGTCCGCTGGACAGGTCGATGATTGCGTATCCCTCGCTAAACGTCGATTCCGACGCTTCGATCTTCACTCTTAAATTGCCTTTGGTGAAGTAAAACTGTTCGCCGGGAGTCCAGATGATTTTATGTTCCCCGGTTCCTGCAACAGTGCCATCGGCGCCGTCTCCCATCAAAGCGCCTTTTTGAGAAAGATCAAAAACCGTTTCTCCTTTGTCAACGGAACCGTAAAACTTCACGCTGAAGGCGGCGTCGGCGTTTTCAGACTGAAGGCCATAAGTAATGACGACGCTTCTGGAGAAGGGCCATATCTGCAATCCCCTGATGTAGCTCACGCAGTTGGCCTGCGCGCTCATGGAAGCAAGAGAAATAATGGCGATCATCGCAAGCAGGCTCTTTGTGCGCTTTCTTAAGAAAAGCGCTCCAATAAAAGCGATGAATAGCAGTGCGGCCGGCTCCGGAACGAGCGTCACTTTTCTGGAGAAAACCTGCGAACCAAGTTCGGTTGAGATCGTTTCCTTCAGAAGATACGTGTCGTCGAGGGGAAAATCCTTGTACGTATCGGAACTGTAATCCCAACGTATGCTCCCTTCCAGGGGAACGCACATGTAATCGCCGAAAAGGAGAGCGTTGATCTCAGGATCAGCAGTGTCTTCCGTCGTTACTTCAAGAGACTGCGGTTCGCCAGGCACCAAATACGTGCTGTAGCAAATGTTGTCAGTCGGCCTTAAAATGATGGGATTATCAGTGATCTCGCTTCCGTCGAAGCGAAAATCAGCGGACCAGAGTTCGTCGCAGAAAGCGGGCAAACAGAAAAGGGCCGCGATGCTGAAAAGAATGATTTTTTTCATAGTTGTACTCTATGTTGGTTATTTAATATTTATTCTCCAGAGGAGGGAGGAACGTTTTTCAGGAAGCGTGGCTTTAATGCCCTCGATAAGTTCGCTGCCTTGACATTGCCAAACTTTGCCACTGTCCTCGTCTTTGAATTCGTAGGTCTTGTTCACTTTTGCGAAGGGAAGTTTCAAAACGCAGGTGTCCTCTTCGCACTCATCCTGACGGAAAGCGAGAACGACCGCTTTGCCAATTTCGGGATCGTTGTAGGCGAAGGCCGTCCAGCCCTTGAGGTCGTTTTCATCATGCCAGGGCGTCAGGACATAGTAGTCCTTGAGAAGAAGGTCTTCTAAGGAGCGCCATTCTTTCAGGATGCTGCGCATAAGGTCGAGATCAAGGTCAGGGTTCTGGGTGACCTGGCCGCCGATGCCCCAGGCTGCGGGAAGATACGAGGCTCTTGAAATGTAGAAGTCGCTCCCCTTTCCCGAGGGCGGATCTAATTCTCCTTTGGTCTCCTTATTGTTGGTGCCGTGGAATGGGATCCAGTAAGGCAGAGTGGAGCTCATGGAAAGGCGCAGTCCGGAAGTGGTCCTGTCGGCGTCGGAGCGCATGAAGGGTATGCCGCGGCGCATGGACTCTATGTCGTTGCGGCCGCCTCCGCTGGCGCAGGAATCGACAAATGTGCAGCCATTCCTGGTCCTCTGCCAATCGATGATGGCGTCCCAGAGGGCGTAGTGGCCCTGGATGAGGAAATTCTCGGTAAGGCCCTGGCGCGGGATGCCCAGTCTCTTGGTCTCCTCTTCATCGTGGAATTTCCAGTTGGGGGCGTGGGAGAAATTGTTGTCCTCCCTGTAAATGTCGGCGCCGACTCTCTTCATGGTGCCCAAGACTCTCCCTTTCGTCCACTCGAAGCATTCCTTGTTGCCAAGGTCGTTGGTGGTCTGGCGGTACTGCGCGCCGTCGTTTATAGCCCATTCTTTCTTGTAGCCGTAATTTTCGACCAAGCCGTCAACGCCGGTCACGCGTTCCGGCTCGAACCACATGAGGTTCTTCATACCCTTTTCGGTGCAGGCAGAGAAATAATCCCTCAGTGTTTCGTCGGGCCATTTGTATTTGTCAACTTCCCAGCTGCCGACGCTGGAGTACCAGTAAAGGCCCGCCGTCTTTACGTAGGGGTCGGTGTACCATCCGGCGTCGAACCAGTGAACGTCCGCCACGAGGTCTTCTTTGACCAGCTTGTCCAGGGTCCTTTTCCAGGTGGTGTAGTCTTCCGCGGAGGAGCCGTCCCACTGTTCGATATGTTCTTTGCCGGCGTCTGGATTAAAGCCGACAACAGTGAAGGGCTTGATTGGATCGCCTTCGGCATTGGCTCTCGGCATGTTGCATTCGATGAACCAGCGGCGCCAGAGATTCCAAGCTTTGGTCTTGTCCCTGCCAACGTATGGTAACAATACTACCAATCCGGTCCTGATCTTTTCGCCTGGCAAAAGCGAGGCCTCAAGGAAAACATCGGACTTCAGGATGACTTTGGTCTCGTCTTCCGTCCGTTTGAATTTAGCTCCGTAGGTTCCGGCCCAGCCAAGGGCGATGAATATTCCTCCCTCTCCCAGCACAAGATCGTAATACGGGAAGGTCTCGTGAGTAGGGCGGCCGCTTAAGCTTAAGAAGGCCACCTCACCCTCGCCTTTAGTAAGATCATGTTCGTAGGGCTTGTGATGATTCCCCTGGTCGCCGCCGATGCCTCTCAGAACAGGATCGTCTCCAGCGAAAACAGTGTCAAGCGCTCTCAGTTTGGAGATGACCTGGGAAGGCTTGTCGCCCACGTTGGTGAAATAGATAGTGTATTCCGTCTCGTCGTACTTGTCGTTGTGCTTCGCCTGAATCTCGCCTACCAATTCATCGCTTATCTTGACCTTCTTGCAATAGGTCTCGCCGTCTTTCGTCCGCTCCGACTTTTCTTCTATGGTCGGAAAACCGGCGAACCCGGTGTAGGGCTTGCCGTCTATTGCGAAGGAAAAGAATTCCCCATCCTCGTTCTTGATTTGGTCGAAGATGGTTTGTTCGTCCTTGGGACCCACGACCACCGTCGTCATCTTGGCGGGATCGATGTATTTTTTCGCCAGCGCTTTCATTTCAGCAAGCGTTATGTTTTCCGTGATCTTCTGGCGTTTCAACAGATAATCCACTGGGTAGTCGAAGCGCAGGATCGTCTCCAGAAGAAGGCGGCGGTCGCTGACCGTTTCGCCGCGTCTGACCAGGGATTTGGCGACGGTCGCCTTCGTATATTCGAGATCCTCTTCGGAAAGATCGTCGGCATAATTCTTGACGAGGTCATTTATTATCTGCAGCGCTTCCTCGGTGTGGGAGGCGTCAACCGCAGTGGAGATAACGTAGGATCCGAAGTCTAATTCAGCGTCGAAGTAAGAGCTCGCGCCGTAGGTGAAAGCTTTCTCTTCACGAAGCACGAGGTTCAGCCTGGAGCTGAAGCAGCCGCCCAGCATGAAGTTCATAAGATGCGCCTTGAAGTATTCCTCATCCTGGCAGCTCATAGCAGGAAGGCCGACTCTGATCTCGCTCTGTGCGGCGTCTTCGCTCTTCTTGAAGACTTTCCTGCCGGGAACATAATTTTCCAGAGCGGGCTTAGCGGCTTTTTGGACATTAGCTTTGGAATAGAATTGGATGATGCCGGATGAAAGTTTCTTCAGCTCCTCCAGGTCGATGTCCCCTACCGCCGCAATGGAAAGCGGCGAATTGGCAATCGTGTTCTTAAAGTAATCGGCAACGTCCTTTTCAGTGAGTTTCTCTATGCTTTCGACTGTTCCGTTAAGCGGCATGGCGACAGGGACGCGGCCGTAAACGTTTTCATAGAAAAGATTGTCGGCCAGACACTCGGGGTCGATCGCGTCCTGGCGCAGCTGGTCGAGCTGGCGGTCTTTCACGCGGGCGAAATCCTCCTTCCTGAAGGCCGGCTTGGTCAGCGCCTGCTCAATTAGTGGGAAAAGCTTCGGCACGTTGGAGGACAAAGTCTGCACGCGCAAGAGGAGGCAATCCGCGGTCGCCCTGGCAGAAAGCGCCACGCCCAGATCTCTTATCGCGCCGTCGAACTGCACGGAGTCGTAATCCTCGGTGCCTTCCATGAGCATGGCGGACGTGAGCGTCGTGATGCCGGAATTTCCTAGCGTTTCCTTTTCCTGGCCGCCGTGAAGGATGAAGGTTATCTCCGCCATGGGGAGCGTCTCGTCTTTTTCCACCATAAGTCGGATGTTTTCGCCAATCTTTTCCTCCTGGACCTTCTGGACCTTTATTTCGGGCAGTTTCCCTTCAGGCGGTATCTTTGACCTATCGAAGCTGGAAGGCAGGTCTTTTATTGCCTGGTAGCCCTCGCCGGGCTGCCCGAAACTGCTTTCGTCAACAACTGGTTCCTTGATCTCCGGGATCAGGACAGAGTCTTTCATGGCAAGGTCGGCCTGGTCGGCGGGAAGCATCGTCAGCGTGAAGGAGGGCTTGCCCTTCACGTACGTTTCGTAAACTCTCTTTATGTCGTCCATGGTCACGCTTTCCATCTGGTCGGCCATTTCGTTCAGCCTGTTCCAGCTGCCGGCGTACTCGTCGCTGTAGGCCAAAAGGAAAGCCTTGTCGATGCTCTTCTGAAGCTTGGAATAGAATTCCCTCAGGCAGCGCGCCTTGTAGCGGTCGAGCTCCTTTTCATAGGAAGCGAAATTGTCTTCGAAATCTTTAAGCGCATCTTTGATCGCTTGCCTTGCCTCTTCGGCTTTCACGCCCGGCAGAAGCCTGGCCGTGATGGTAACTTCTCCGTTAAGGTCGCAGCCGTCGCTGTAAACGTCCGCAGAGGGCGCCAGTTTCTTTTCCACAAGATGACGGAAAACGGGAGAGCCTTTGCCAGTGCCCAAAAGAGCGGCCAAAGCTTTCAGGGGAATGCTGTCGTCGGAAAATTCAGGAGCGCCCGGGAAGACTACGGAAATGTCGGGAGCGCCCGCCAGTTTGTCAAGGTAATGATAGTTCAGATCTTTTTCAAGCTTTACGGGCCTGGGCTCGGGATCGGGAAGAGCCGTGCCGCCCTTGATGTCGCCGAAATATTTTTCCGCCAGACGAAGAGCTTCGTCCCTGTCGAAACGGCCGCACAAAACAAGCGTCGCGTTCCTGGGGATGTAGTACTTCTCGTGGAAAGCCTGGACATCGGCAAGTTTTGCGTTGGAAAGGTCTCCCATGTCGCCTATCACCGTGTGTCCGCTGGGATGGTCGGGCCCGTACATCAGTTTGCTCTTAAGTTCCCACTCATAGCCGTAAGGCACGTTCACTTCCGTCTCGCGCTTTTCATTTATGACAACGCCCTGCTGGACCGCCAGGGCCTGGGGCGTCATGGTCGGAAGGAGATATCCCATGCGGTCAGCCTCCATCCACATGGCGTCTTCCATGCCGGATACGGGAACGGTCTCATGGTAGAAAGTATGGTCAACGCTTGTCCAGCCGTTCATGGTCCCGCCTAAACCCTGTATGAGCTTCCAGGCCACCTTGGGCGGCACGTGCTGGGATTCAGAGAACATCAGGTGCTCGAAAAGATGCGCGAACCCGGTCTTGCCTTTCTCCTCCCTGTTGCAGCCGACGTGGTAAAGGACGCCGACAGTCACAACGGGAGCGTATCCCTCCTGGCAGAGCAGGACAGTAAGGCCGTTATTCAAAGTCACTTTTTCACAACTGAGACGCATTTTTTCATCCTCGCACCCGACCGTTAAAGTAAGGGCCGTCAGGATAGGCAGGCAGTATCTTGAAAGCTTCATTGTTAAGTTGTTTTCAGATAAGTTTTATTAAATATTACCAGTGTTAAATTATAGTCATTTCGTGACCGCTTTCTTAAACTTGCCAGATCGGCGGCAGATCATCGTGCGAACATCTGCTATCTCCACGTCGAAGATGGTAGCGTCGGACTTCTTGTCCCAGTACTGCACAAGTTTGACAGGATAATCCGACGCGAACTCAGGCAAATTGGTGATGCGGAAATTGCCGGCAAGGTTCGCGGCTTCAAGCTTGGCGTCCGCTGCGTCATCTCTAAAAGCGGCGGTGCGCGCAGCCGGATCGATGGTCAGGGTGAGCGCTGTTCCGTTTTCAAGTTCCGGCGCGATCACAAGGCTAAACGTCTGGCCTGGCTGCGCCGTGAACTCCAGGGGCTTTACCGGCGGCGCGATCTCCGGCACCCACTTCGTACCGAGCGTGCCGTCGGGATTCTGGATCAATTCGCGGAAAACAAGCCAACCGCCCCAGCCGTAAATGTGGTTTAGCCAGCCGGCCATGATGCGCCGATTTTCGCCGAAGGGCGCGACCATCGGCACAGAAAGCCCTTCGTAGGGTGCGAGACCCGTGTCCGTCCAGTTTACGAACGTGCCCGGTGCGCCCGTGGGGCTGTAGGCAAACTGCGTGAAGCCCTGGAACAGGTAATAGCGGCCGTTCCACTCGAAAAGGCAGGGGCAGTCCCCGCCTATTGGTATCGTGTCGTCCTGCAGCGTCCAGTCTCCCAGGTGGTCGCTCTTAAGAATCGTTCCGGACATACCGTAGCCCGTCACCAGCCCAAGAAGGCCGTCCGTGCGGTTGTAGATGGTGGGGTTCTGCGTGGCGTGGACGATCCGGTGCGACTTTGTGAAGTGGATGCCGTCCTCGGACACCGCGTAAGTGGCGCCGATCGGGTAAGCGGGGTCTTGGGTGAGGCGGCTCGTGTGCAGACCGTAGGCAAGGTGGAGCTTGCCCTCGTAAACAAACGGTGTGCCGGTGCCCTGGGATGTCCACCATTCGTCAAGCGGCACGGCGGCCGGATGTTCTTCCCAGTTGACGAGATCGGATGAGGAGAGGTGCGCAAAGTAGTGCCGTCCCACGCCGCCTCCCGATCCGTGATGGCGACGGTCGAAGAGATAGAACACATGGAAGCGTTCCTTGAAGGTTCCGACGACCACGTCGCCCACCCAGGCGTTGGGATCATCGGGCGTCCAATACTGGATTGATCGCGCTACGCGGCGGGAATCAGGCACCTCGGGAAGGGCGTCCGCGAGCGCGGGCGACGAGAACGAGGCCTTCTTAACTCGCGGCGAGAGTATTTGCCCCTCGGCGTCGACGGGCCAGGCGACGGAGCCCGGATTGGGCGGCATGTCGTCGTCCCGCACGCCGTCCACGATGATCGTCCAGCGCGACTTGGCAAAATTGAGAGTCACGTCGTGAATGGCGTCCGCGCGGGGGAGCGCGCCGAGCGGGATGCCTACGCGCCCGCCGGTCTCACAGATCGTCGCCTCGATAACAGGGCTTGATCCGTCAGGCATCGGGAAATTGAGGTAGTTGCCGTGCCTTCTGTCATAGGACTCAAGATCTTTGTTTTTTCCCGCGATGCGAAGCGCAAGCTTTGCGCAGCCGACCTCGTAGAGCTCTTCGCCGGCCAAAACACCGGAGAGATCGATTTGGAGTTTCACGGTGAAACAAGGCGCGGCGGCCTGCGCTGCAAGGGTAGTGCAGAGAACAAACGCGGCGGCGAGCGGACGATGTTTCACGATCGGGGCCTTTTCATCGGGGTTAAACATTAACGGAATTATCAGATATTAATTAATTATACCATATATAAACGCGCGGCAAATCACACAAAAACGCTCCCAATTAATGCTATAATTTAGATGTATGAGCACTATACCTACTCCTAAAACTGACCTCCACACCCACACGATCGCCAGCGACCATGCTGACGGCTCCTGGGAGGAGATGGCGCAGGCCGCCTACGAAAAGGGATTGCAGGCTTTCGCCGTGACCGAGCACGGGCCAAGTATCGCCCGCTGCCCGCACATCGGCTATTTCGCGAATCTCCACAAAATAGCCCCCAAAGATCTTCCCGTCATGATGCTCTACGGCGTGGAGGACGACCTTATCGATACCGACGGCAGGACGGCTTTGCCTGACGAAGTGAAAGCGCAGCTGGACATCGTTCTGGTGGGAACGCACACCTTCGGCTGGGTGAGGAACGTTTTGCTAAGCGACATAAAAAAAGGCTTGTACAAAGCGATGGAGAACCCTCATGTTGACGTAATAAGCCATCCCGTCAATCCCTGGTACCCCATGGATTACGTCGAAATAGCCAAAGTCGCTCTGGACACCAATACTGTTTTGGAATTCAATCTAAGTAAGATCGATTTCCAGGAAAAGGAATGGCGGAAATTTTTAGGAGTAGCCGCAGAATATAAGCTTCCCATCATCATCAGCTCCGACTCCCATTCCACCGACAAAATTGGCTTCGACAACCTTCCCTACGAATGGCTGGAGGGTATAGAGCCTGATCAAATAATGAACAGAGACCTTCCGACCGTCGTGGAACATTTCAAAATAAAAAGGCCGGAAGTTATTGAATACGCTGAAAAGCTTAAAAAGAACGTATGAAAAAAATATTCCTTATCATTGTTTTAGCTGCTCTTTCCCTTCAGGCGGAAAGCACCAACGAAGTTGACGCCGCGCTTATGAAGCTCGGGGAAAAGGTCAAAGACCTTGCGAGTTTTACCGCTGATTTCAGGCAGCTCGACAAAGATCCCCTTTTCATGGACGAAAGCGAGCACAAGGGCAAGCTGAGCTTTTGCCGCAAGGTAAGTGCCGGCGCGACAAACTGCTTTTTGCGCTTCGATTACTCGGAGCCGGAAAAATCCGTCACCGTCCTCGCTCCAAACGGAGTTCTCATTTATACGGACGATATGACGGAGCCGCAAATTTCCCCTTCCAGAGATCCCAACAGAGCTGACATGGTCTTTTCCACCTTCGTCTCGCCGTCCGCCTTGAAAAAGCATTACGAGATAGCTTTCAACAAAACGGAAGGTGAAAAAATCTCTTTCAAGCTTACTCCCAAGAGCGTTTTCGCCAAGGAATTCTTCTCCGAAGCGGAAGTCGATTTTTCCAAAAAGACAGGCTTGCCGGAAAGACTCCGCCAAGTGAAACTGAACGGTCAGGACATTACGCTCTTCTTCTCCTCACCCGCCTTTAACGTCAGCCTTCCCACCAATTATTTCGATGCCTCGTATTTTAAAAAGGCTAAGTAAGTTCTTTTGGCTTCCTCTCGCCTTGCTTTTCCTTGTTGGAGCGGCAGGCGAAAAGGAGACTGACGAGGCGAAAAAGCACCTTGACGAAGTCATCTCCGCCATAGATTATTCCGCAAGGCACACCCGCACCTACTGCGCTTATTTCAAGCAGTGCGAGTATGACAAGTACGACCAGCCTGGCGACGAAACTTACGGGCGCTTTTATCTTGAAAGAGAACGCTACAGCAAAGAGGAAGCGGATGAGGAAAGGCTTTACTTCCGGATGCGTTTCGAATACTACGCTCCCAAAGCCGCAGTCACCATTCTGGACGGCGCCCAGCTCTTCACCATGGAGCAGGGCAAGAAGAGCTACAAGACGCTCGTCGTGAACAACAGCAAGATGGAAGTCGTCTTCGCGGGCTTCATGACGATAAAATACCTGTTGGAAAATTACAGCATAACTATCGCCGAGGAAAACGCCAAGGAAATAGCGCTTGACCTTACTCCTGAGAGCGCCCTGGCCAGGGACCTCTTCCTTTCCGTAAGGCTAACTTTCGACAAAACGACGTACCTTCCCACTTCTATTTCCCAAAACCGGCTCAACGGCACCAGGAATCTTTTCCTGCTCCAGAAGGCCCAGAAAAACAGCATTTTCGGAACTACGACCTTCGATCCAGACTACATGAAAGACTTCGTGAAAAAGCACTATGTGAAGCCTCCTCCCATGATAGCCGTGACAAACATTGCGCCAGCTATGGTGACGAACAACATCCCCTACGTAGTCACGAACAAGCTATTGACCGCACAGGGGGAAAAGCTGGATATTTGCCAGGCCCTGCGCCGCGAAATAAAGGAAGTCATAATCACCAACGTCGTAAAGATCGAGGCGAAAAAACCGAAAGAAAAGATCCTGCCGCTTTAAGAATGGCAGGGCGGCAGCATGTCGTAATACTGAACGCTGCTGGAAAGTATTCCCTTCGATCCCATCAAACGTTCAGCTGCTTCCTTAAGCTCAGGCTGCTCTCCAGACAATACGCAAACGTCCAGGAAATAATCCTTGTTCCCGAACTGGACCTGGGAACTTTTTACAAGCGCTCCCAGGGAGCGCTTCAGATCGGAAAAAGCCTTCATCTCCTCCCCGGAGATCTTCATGACGATCGTCACAACAGCGAAGATCTCGCCTTTGCTGTCCGGTTCGGCTCCTTCCTTCAAAAAGTGGCGGACGAGGTCCCTCAAAGCAGCGGAGCGGTTGCGGTAGCCTATCGCTTCTATCTTCGCGTCGAATTTCTTGAGGAGCCCCTCTTCCAGTGAGACTCCGAACCTCGTCATCTTCGCCATATCACCATTCCTGGAAAGAATCTTCCTCGCCCCTGTAAAGCTCGTCCAGTTTCTTTCTCTCCTCATAGCGGGCGTTGGCTGTTTCCTCTTTCTTTGAGGTGTCGTTC
Source organism: bacterium (assembly GCA_017616555.1). Taxonomy (GTDB): domain Bacteria; phylum Auribacterota; class UBA3054; order UBA3054; family UBA3054; genus UBA3054. The sequence goes on from JAFZXZ010000029.1 coordinate 30,695, forward strand.
TCGTCATTCAGGACCGCCAGGCAGCTCTTCGTCATAGGATAGAGTTCGCTTGGCGCCAGAGCGCCGAAGGGCCAGATGATGTATCCGGGCAGATAATAGACCCAGGCAGTGTAGGCAGCGAGGTCGCCGTAGGTCGTGTTCCTCGTCTCTTCATAAACTTTCATCTGATGTTCGTCGCCAAGCTCGATGAGCTCGTCGGAGCACCACTTGAAGCCGTTCAGAGGAGCGACGAGCGTGTCGCCTATCGCGGCGAAAGGCAGGGCGCAGCCGGCGCCCACTTTGCAGCCGCTAATACAAACGGCAAGCAAAACGGCCAATGTAAGGAAAACTTTTTTCATAACATTCACTGAATTGAGGTTCCGGGCTCGATTTCCGCACTGTCGGTCGTCAGAAGCGTAACTTTGTCATCTGTGCAGGCGCAAAGGAGCATACCCTGGGACTCCAGGCCCCTTAATTTGCGATACGGCAGATTACAGACCACGACGACGTTCTTGCCTACGACTTCCTCAGGGTGATAGTAGAGCGCTATGCCGGCCAGGATCTGGCGGACTTCGCTTCCCAGATCGACTTTCATCTTCAGAAGTTTGTCGGATTTGGGAACGGCTTCCGCTTCCAGGATCTTTCCGACTTTCAGCTTGACTTTTTCAAGTTCTTCTATGGTTATCACTCCTTCCGGAGCGGCAGGAGCTAAGGCAGCTTTTTCCGAAGCGGCTTTCGCATAATCGTCGGCATTCTTCTTCTCTTCCGCCTCTTCCCTTTCCATACGCTCGACAGCTTTGGCCAAGCGCTGGAGTTCAGGCTCAATGTCCTTGTCTTCCAGTTTTGTGAAAAGGATCCTGGGCTCCTTTATCACGGTGCCGGCAACCTCTTCTTTCCAGGCATCGTCCCATTCGGTGTCATCTAGCTTGCCGGGAAAATTCATCATGTCGTAGAGGGAATCCGCGAAGAACGGGATGAAAGGATGGAAGACCGTGTTCAAAGCTCTGATTATCCTTACGCAGGTGTACATGACGGCGCCGCAGCGCGCCATGTTCTCTTTCCTGAGCTTCCAGGGTTCCATGGCGTCGTAATAGCGGTTAGCCGCCCTCGCCATATCCATAGCCCTGTTTACAGCCTGGCGATTCTTGTAGTGGTCGATAAGGTCGCCCGTTTCCTTGAGTCCCAGACGCATCTCGTCGAGTATCGCTTTGTCTTCAGGCTTGAGGATCACGTCATCGGGAACCTTCCCTTCGAAATACTTGTTAAGGAACGTAACGGTGCGGTTGATGAAGTTGCCCAGGATGTTGGCGAGCTCGTCATTGTTGCAACGCTGCAGCATCTTCCAGGAGAAGTCCGCATCCTTGTTTTCCGGAAGGTTGGCAGCCAGGGTGTAGCGCAAAATGTCAGGGGCGAAACTCTTCAGATAATCCGGCACCCAGACGGCGTAATCGCGGCTGGTACTGAGTTTCCTGCCCTCAAGATTCAAAAACTCGTTTGCGGGAATCTGGCTTGGCAGATTATATCCTTCCTGAGCCATCAGGACAGCCGGGAAGAAAATGGCGTGGAAAACGATGTTGTCTTTTCCAATGAAGTGTATAAGTTCGCATTCAGGATTCTTCCAATAGTCTTTCCAGCGCTCAGGCTCCCCTATCTTCTCCGCCCATTCCTTGGTGGCGGAGATGTAGCCGATGGGAGCATCGAACCAAACGTACAGAACTTTTCCTTCGCTGTCCGGCAGCGGAACGGGAATGCCCCATTCGAGGTCTCTCGTAATGGCGCGGTCTTCAAGTCCTTCCTTGAACCAGCCGCCGCAGTAGTTCATGACATTGTCCTTCCAGTCTTTCTTCGTGGCCAGCCAATCCTCAAGCTCTTTCTGGAAACGCGCCATGGGAAGATACCAGTGCGTCGTTGATTTGACTACCGGCACGGTTCCGGAAATCACGCTTCTCGGATTGATAAGGCTCATGGGATCCAGCCAGCTTCCGCATTTCTCGCACTGGTCGCCCCTGGCGTTGGTGTTGCCGCAGTGCGGGCAGGTGCCCTGAACGTAACGGTCGGCCAGGAACATTTTGTGTTCTTCGTCGTAGAATTGCTTGCTTTCCTTGGAGACCAGCTTTCCGTCGCGGTGCATCTTAAGGAAGAATTCCTGGCTCGTGGCGTGGTGTATGGGAAGCGAAGTGCGGGAGAAATTGTCAAACTTGATGCCAAGACCCGCGAAACTGTCCCTGTTCAGGACGTAATACTCATCAACAAGCTGCTGCGGAGTTATGCCGCGCTTTCTGGCCGCGATGGTAATGGGAACGCCATGCTCGTCGGCGCCGCAGATGAAGACAACATCGTCGCCTTTAAGGCGGTGGTAGCGAACAAAAATGTCGGCCGGCAGATACGCCCCGGCTATGTGCCCGATATGGATGGGGCCGTTGCTGTAAGGCAGAGCGCTTGTAACGAGGATCTTGCGTTTCTTACTCATGAGCTTTTTCCTTCCTTATATAATGCGAAGATAAATAAACCTTAATTATTATAGCAAAACATAAAAAAATACCCGCGGGTTACCGCGGGTATTTTTTATTTGGAATGACTCAAAATTACTTCTGAGGGCATTCGCACTCTTCGCTTTCTTCCCAGATGGAGGGGAGCTTCGGCCAGCAGTCATCTTCCCAAACCGGGGTCAGGCTGACGGCATTGTAGAAGCCATCCTCGGCAAGGCCGAAGAGCAGGCAATCGGACAGACCGCAGAGGAAGCGGGCAGTGCCGATGAAGACGCCTTCAGCAGCGCCGAAAACGAAACCGAAGATCGGAACAGCAGCGCTGCCCATGAAAGCTTCTTCGGTCACTTCAGCGGGGCTGGCGATCATGTTGTCGAAGCCGCGGGCCCAGGCTTTGTTGATCTTCACCCAAACGTTGTCGGTGGTCTTGGGTTCAGGCGGGCAGGGCGGGCAGCAGGGCTGACAGCAGTTCACGAAAACGAAACCGCCGCAGGGGCTGCAGCAAGGGGCGCAAGCGGGCTTGGCGCAAGTGCCACAAGAAACGACGTTGAGCGCATAGGGTTTGCACTGCGGTTTTTCGACGCACTTGTAGTTAACAGCAACCTGCGTAGCACCGCAGGAGCCGTCGTTGCACTGCAGTTCGGGTTCAGCGAACGCAACGCCAACAAAAGCGACCAGGACTAAGAGGGTCATGAGTTTCTTCATAGTATTCCTTCCTACTTGTTTTGTTGTTGAGGTTTTTCCACCGTACCCGGAGGCACGGAGGCGTTATAGATATAGATAAAAAATTGACTAGACACATTCTACCAGATGTCATTTGGGAAGTCAAGGAGCTTAGGAACCGACCAGGTCAAGCTTGACTCTCAAGTGCAGCGTCTGGCTTTTCGACATTTTCAGTTTCTCCCCGTATTGGGTCACAAGTACCCCGCTCTTAGAGTTATAGAGTCCGAGCTTAAGCCCGTCATAGGGGTACCTTCCGCCTTTTGGCGCCTGGGACTGGGACTGGAAGTAGCCGTTCTTCTGGATGAGCAGGAAGTCCCCGCTCTCCTTCTGCAAGAGTTTTTGCGGCCCTTTCAAAGGATACCAGTCTTCCAGCTGGTTTATGACCACCACTCCGTCCTTGGCGACGATCCCTTCGTCGGAACCCTTCACTAAAGAATATCCGGGGCGTGCCTTCTCCGCAGGGATCGCGACGGGATACCCTTCCGGGAAGCGCGTCACCAAAGACAGGCAGGAAATGACATCGTGGTTCGTGATGTTCTTCGACATCGCGTCGATCGTCAGTTCCCCGCTCCTAGAATCCAGGCGGTAAACTATCATCCTTCTGACGCCGTTAAGAAGATCGGGAGATGCCAAAACTCTGATGGCGCCGTCTTCTTCCACCCGCCATTTCCAATTCTTGGTGTCGGCGACCACGGCGCCGTACTTCCTGGTCGGAACGATCTCCTCTTCCGGCTGCAGGAAGCCCTGGATAGTCCCGCCGAAAGTGTGCTGGCTGTCGGGGCCGTAATGCACGAGCATGCCGTGATGGTTCGGCGCGATCATGACGCAGGCGTAAGCGTTGCTAACACCGATGACCGGGCCGTAGTCAAGGTAGCTCGGGCGGCAGAAGACCGTAACGCCTTTCTTGTTTTCCGTCGGGAAGGGCTGGAAACTTTCCAGCTTGCACTGTGCGGCGTAATTGGTGCGGCCAAAGATCAGAGTCTCCCTAAGCTTGACGCCGCCCTCTAATTTCGGCTCGAGGAAATCCACAACGGCATCAGGATCTCCCGTCACTTCGATCATTATGTTCTCGGCGCCTTTGAAGACCTGCTTGACTTCGAAGAAGGAACTCTTTTTGAGATCCTCTTCCCAGATCGTTTTGCCGTTGCCTTTTATCTTGACGTTCGCTTTGGCTTCCTTCGGCGAGCTCTCGTCCATGCATACGCACGTTTCCAAAGTCGTCTTGTCCTCGTTCAATGCGTAGACGATGATCGCGTCGCCGGTCACGGAAAGGCCTCTTTCGAAAGTCGTGCCGCCGTTCACAAGCTCTTTACCGGCGGGAGTCATGTTGCGGGCGAACTTCGGTTTTCCGCCCTTGGGAGCGTAAACCTCCATCGCCAAAGGTTCACTTAAGAGCACATGACTCTTGCTGTAAACTCTTTCGTTTGTTGCGGCGCAGCCAATTAAAAGCAAAGCCGCGCCGCTGATCAAGAAGATGTTTTTCATTTCTGAATATACATGCCGCTGCAGTTCTTGAAGAAGGACCCCTTCTCGCCGACGTCTTTGAGCCAGAAGCATTCGCACATTCCGTTGCCGCCAATTAAGAAATTGCTGAGAATGTAAGCTTTGCCATTCACTATGACTCTGGTCAGCATCTGCTTCTGCAGATTGACGACGAAGATCCAGTCCTGCCAGGACTCGTCGATCTTGGCCTTGGTCGTAACTGTTTTCTCTTCGCTGCAGAGCTCCATCTTGCCTTCTTCAGTCACATGGACGTAAAAGAGCGAATTGCCGCTGATATCCTTGACGTCGAAATAAGTGTTGCCGAGGCTTGGTTTCAGCCTGACCCTGAATTCCAGAGTCTTGGCGTCCTTATCTTCAGGCCGAAGCGCCATGGGCGCCATGACGCCGCTGCCGGCCGTGCGGGACCAGAGGACTTTGCCCTCCTCGGGATCTTCCACTATGTCTCCCTGAGTGTCGCTGTCAAGCGGCATCAGACCAAACTGTTTGTCAACCTTGCCAAGTTCGAAATCGCTGAAATCATATTTCCTGCTGGAAGCGGAAGGAACGGGCGCCGTCAGATTGACGGTGCTGTAATTGCCGTAGGAATCTATGGCGTCTATCTGCACCATGCCCTTGCCATAGAGTTTCAGGGCTTCATTGATGTTGATCTTCGCGATCTTTTCCGTGTAGGGAGCGGGATAGTAATGCGTCTGGTCGAGGGAGCAGACGAAGAACGGGTCGGTTATGGTGTACCAGACCAGACCGTTCTCGGCTTCGATCTTAATGGTCTCCCTGTCATCTTCCAAAGTGATGACGGGGCCTTTCTCGCTGACCGTTCCCTTCACCTCGTTGAAGAAGGGAGAAACATTCAGCCAGGCCGTTTCTGGCTTGTTCCAGCAATATTCCTCTTCCTCCGTGAAGTAATAGTTCGTGGGGCAGCGCGCAGTCGGCGTCTCATAGAAAGTGAAGATCCTGTTGATGTGGTCGCCGGCTCTGGCCATGATGCCCGGGCCCTCGATGTGAGGCAACCCGAAGCTGTGCCCGAGTTCATGCTGGTAAGCGCCCAAGGTCGTGGCCACATGACCCCACTGGACGTCCCTCCATACGGAGTCGTTGTTCGGTGAAGTGATCGGCGTGTTGTTAGTGAAAGCCTGGACCACGTCGGCAAGCGAAGAGGGCCAGCCGTAGAGGCCGTTGGCGCCGAACTGACCGAGGAGCTGACCGCCCAGGGCCGTGTTGCCGGACAATTTTCCGTTCCTTAGCATCTGCGTGTTGCAGAGTCCCGTGATATGGCGGTTGCCCTTGCCTTCATTGCCTTTCCCCACCGTGCGCAAAAACTCTTCGTAAAGCTTGTCTTCGTTGAAGTCGTCGTTCAAACGGCGCCATTCGTTGATCTCCGCTCTGGAATATTTGCTCGTGATGATCTGCACGTCTATTTCGCCGTCCTTATTCAGATAGAAGCTGAAGGTCTTCCTCGGGTAACCGTTCCTGACCAAACTGTCGGCGCTGTAGGACTGCAGAAGTTCCAGAGACGTGCGGTACTTCTTCAGCCAGAGATCCGGGTCCTCTTCCTGGGGATCGTTGTCAAGATTCGAGAGATATTTCCTGTCGCCGGTGTTGTCCACCAGATAATAAGCCTGGTAGAGGTAATCCGTCTTCGGGCGTTCGTAATTCAGGGTAATATTGCAGACCGTTTCCCCGCTCTTGATCTCGATGTCGTTCTTGCCGAATTTAAGTTTGGTCCAGCCTTTGAAGCGCCCCTTGTAAGCCGGGCACTGCAGCGACTCTCCCGTCGTTTTGTTCAGGACCGTTACTTCAACGATGTCAGAGGGGCAATGTCCGCGGAACAGCGGCACGGGATAAGTTATCCTTTCGCCGTCTTTGAAATTGTCCACGACGATAGGCGAATTATCCTTTTTCCCGCAGGCGGAAAAAAGCGCGCAGAGCGCCAAAAGCAGAAGTACTTTTTTCATATGTTTCCTTAATGATATTAATTGCAAATTATGCTCTCTTCCTCAGGAACGCAAGCGACAAAAGCGCCAGCAGAGCGATGAAGCCAGGTTCGGGGATCTGGGGCCCGAGTTCGATCCTCAGTTTCGAGATCTCGACTCTGTCGTTGTCCTTGGAGCCGTAGATCCTGAATTGATTTATCGTATCGACTGGCGAGAGATTCTCTCCGGTCATCTCTTCATTTATGAAAGAGGTCTTCCCGGCGAACGTTACTTCCCTCAAGTATTTTTTCACTGCTCCGATGCTGGAGATGACGTTGAGGTCGATAAATTCCCCGCACTCACCCTTCCAGGTTATGAGGCCCGGCCTTGAAGCGAAATCGGACATCGAAAGCCTCACTTGCCCGTTATCAACTCTCAGAGCGCTCTGGCACTGACGGCTATCAGCGTCCTGGGTGAGGTAGAAGAGACCCTTCTGCGTCGAGGAGAGTTTCAATTCGGCAGTCATGTAGAGATCCAATGAGTCGCTCACGCCGGAGGGAGACTGCAGGCTGCAGAACGCTCCGATGTCGTCTTGGGCAACTCCTTCTCCGGAGCCGCTGGTGAAGACAAGACGCTTCTCGTTCGTGTAAGGCAGATCAAGCGTCGCCTCGTCCTCCACGGTCGCCACGAGGTCAACGCAGACGTCGTCCAGGCAAAGCGCGCCGCTTCCCCACTGGAAGAACCTTACGGCCGTAAAGACGTCGCCGGGCTGTTCCTGGCTGCAAAGGGCGCGGCAGTTTTCTGTTTGGCCGTTGATGCTCACCTGCCTGAGGACGTGCCTGTACTTGCCGTCGCTGTCCGTGATGTGGGCGGCATCGTAAATAAGTTCAAGGTCGGCCCAGGCGCCGGGAGCGATGGACCCGCTGGAATGGAATTCCCTATGAGTCTCGTCGGAGCCCTGGCTGTTCACATGGTAAGCCCCGTTTTCGTAGGTAAGCTGGTTTTCCACGATGGAGGGATCCCAGAGGCCGATGTTTTTCGAAATGTCGCCTTCGGGGCAGACGCGGCAGCGGATCCTGATGTAACGGCCGGCGTAGCTTCTGCACCAGCCCTCGTCAAATTCCGGCAGGCCCAGATGCACGCCCCACAAGCCGTCGGTGTTGCCAAGCCTCAGGTAGCGGCTGCCTTCGCTGTCTTCTTTGATGATAGCGTTGCCGTTGACTTTGTTTTCGCCGTAGGCGGCATACCAGCCGCCTTTGCCGATCATGTCAGTTCCGTTGTTATAAGTTTCGAAGTTTTCATTGACCAAGCGTTTGAAGACGAATTTGTCGCCTTCGTTCTCCGCCACTTCCAGCTTGTTGCCGGAGGAGAGACTCCAGTTGACGTCGCAGATCGGTCCGGTCGGCTCGTCGCTGCCGAATTCGTAAAGCACCCACCCTTCCTTCTTGCTGCCGCAGGGGCAGCCGAAGCGCAGGTATTTTTCCTCGCCGTTCAGCCTGACCCAGAGAACGCCTGTGGCGTATTTTTTCTCGTTGATGTCGCCGTTGTATGTCACGGTCACCTTCGCCGTGTCGTTCAGGACGCCCTTGTTGCTGGAGAGGCTGAAGTCGCCTTCCGCGATCCCGACGCTGAAGGGAAGCCCCTCGCAGCCAAATTCGTTTTTAAGATTGAGATTGCTGCTGTATTTTCCTTTTTTGAAGGGCGCCATCGAAGCTGTCCATCTCGGGATATCGTAATTAACGCTGACTCTGATGTCGTCGAAGTCCGAGCCGCCGCTGGTAGAGTCTCTGAGCACGAGGCTCTGCACCAGAGGATAAGAGGATCTGATCGGCACGCCCAGATCCTTTATATCTCCGTTGACGGACATCCAGACCAGAACTTTATGCTTCACGTCGATGCGCCAGGCCCAGGTCTGCCAGCCGCTTTCGACTTTTCCCCAGGAATAGTATCCGCCGGAATAACTGATGCTGACGGTACCGTCCCTGTCGGTGTGGATGTAGAACATGTTCTCATCGAAACTGGAGTTGGTCAGATAAAGTCCGCCGAAACCGGGGCGGACGCGCACAGAGACGTCGATGTAATGCTCGTTGTTATCTTCGTCGCCGACCCAGACCGGGAAAAACATTCCGTTCCAGTAGCCGTCGGAAGCGTGCATGTAGTAGTTCCCGTTCTCCTCTTTGATCTCGCCGTCGCCGCCCATGGAATACATTCCCATCTGCCCGTCGGCGTCGCCGAGATGGTAGCCTTCCTCGGCCTCAAAGCCGCAGTATTTCTCCTTGACGAGGTCCTGCACCGGGCGAACGGTGATGCTTCTCTCGTTGCCGTAAATGTCGAAGACATCCACGCTGGCATAAGCGGTCTTGCTCTTACCGCAGATATTCATGATGTCGTCCACGTTCAGAATGATCTCTTTGACGCTGCCGTCAAGATTCTGCGGGAAGCACCAGTCCGTCAGGATCCAATCCTGCCAGTTGGGCCAGAAACCGTACCAGGCGATGCCGTTCTCCGAGGAGATCCTAAGCTGCTTGGTGTTGATCATCTTCAGCTTGATATCATTGGGAGGCAACTCCCCTTTCTGCTCCCTGAAGAAGGGCGAAGTCAAAAGGCGGTGCATCTCGTTGATGCTCCAGGAGGACTCTTCGTTGGCGTTGAAATAATACGGCGTGGAGCGGTTGGCGTTGGGAGGCTCCACCACCGTGTAGTTGCGGTTCATGACGGCGTAGGCGCGGGCCATGACGCCGTAGTACATGTTGCCTTCGATGTGCGGCAAACCGAAGCCGTGGCCCGCCTCGTGCAGCCAGGCGCCCAGGGTCGTGGCGGCCTGGCCGAAGCTTACTTTTCTGCCTTCCGAGTCGTCCATAGAAGGCTTGGTGGGATAAGTGTCGCTGAAAGCCGCGACAACGTTCTGCAGACTGTCGGGCCAGCAGTAAAGACCGGTCGATCCGAACATGCCCAAAAGGCCGCCGCCCAAGGCCGCGCTGCCAATCACTTTGCCGTTCACCATCATGTCGGTGTTGGCGATGCCGATGATCTTGCGTTTGCCGCCGCCCCTGTCAGAGCCGAGCAGATCAACGAAGTGATCGTAGATCAATCCGCCGTCGAACTCCCCGTCCACCGTGCAGCGCTCTATAAGTTCCGCCCTGGTGTACTGGCTGGTGACGACCTGGATATGCACGTTGTTGCCTTCCATAGCGAGGTTGAATGTCCTGTGCCCGTAGCCCAGCCTGTAGGCGCTATCGGCGGTGTAGCTCTGGTTAATAAGAACGGAGGTGTTCAGTTTCTTCTTCCAGAGGTCGGGATCCGAAAACTGCGGGTCCTCGGATTCCGGAAGGTTGGAAACGTAGTGCGTATCGGCGTTCTTGTCCACCATGATATAGACGTAAGTAAGATACTCCGTATCCGCCGGCCGATAAGTCAGCTTTATTCTCTTGCTCTCCGAACCGACAGTCACCAAAATCGTGTTCTCGCCTTCCACCAAATGCGTCAGGACTTTGTAGCGTCCTGACCTGGCCGCACCGGGAACTTCCTCCCCTGTCGTCTCGTTCAGCGACTTGCACTCCAATTCACCGGCGGCGCATTGGCCGCGCAACAGTGGCACGCAGTAGCTGAGGACTTCCCCTTCCTCAAAGTTGTTGACAGTGACAGCAGCGGCGCAATTCAGCGCACTGCCCAAACAAACCAGCGCAAAAAGCAAGGCAAGATGTTTTTTCATGGCATTTAATGATGTTTTTTAGCGGTTAATAGACTTTTTTTTATTTTAGCAAAAAAAGGGGCGGAAAATAAAACTTCGTAACTTTTCCAAGTAGTTTTCAGGCCAAACGCCTCCAGGGGCATTATGGTATAATTTATGATATGAGTAACATCTCGGTTAATTACAAAAATTTGATCGATGAGATCAGTGGGCGCGCCTCCCTTGTCGCCGTGACGAAGCTGCATGAGATCCCGGAGATCGAGGAGCTTTTGAATTGCGGCGCCAGGATCGTCGGCGAGAACCGGGTCGAGGAAGTGGAGCGAAAATACGGGGACGGAACGCTAAAAAAGCGCTATCCCGGGTTGGAACTGCACCTGATCGGGCACTTGCAGAGCAGAAAAGCCAAAAAAGCCGTTGAATTGTGCGACTGCATCGACTCCGTGGATTCTCTGGAGCTGGCGGAAAAACTCTCCCGCTGCGCCATTGAAGTTGGCAAGAAAATGAGGATCATGCTGGAAGTGAACGTCAGCGGAGAAGAGCAGAAATACGGCCTTGATCCGGAAGACGTTTTTTCGGTCGCAAAAGCGGTCGCCAAACTCCCGAATCTCGAATTGTACGGGCTGATGTGCATGGCGCCTTTCGTTGAGGACGATGAACTTATCCGGGGCGTTTTTGCAGGGCTGAGAAAATTGCGGGATGAAGTTAAGGCAAGCGTCCCAACGTGTGCCAAATTGAGCATGGGTATGAGCCACGACTACAAGTTGGCGCTGATGGAAGGCACTGATTTTTTAAGAATAGGCAGCAATCTTTTCGCTTGAAATAAAGGAAAACCTATGGCAAACGGATCATTCATCGTACAAGGCTCCAAACCGCTCTCCGGCACCATCACAGCCAATGGCAACAAAAACGAAGCGCTGCCTGTTCTGGCGGCCTGCCTGCTGACCAGCGAGACCGTAACGCTTCACAACGTGCCTTTGATCGGCGACATCAAGGTCATGTCCGAACTTCTTGAAGCGCTGGGCGCGAAAATAGAAAAGGACGAGAACGATCCGCACACCTGGCGCATCACCTCGGAAAGCATTCTTTCCGGCGACATCCCGGAAAAATACTTCACCAAGATCAGGGCCTCCATCTGTCTGGCCGCGCCGTTGCTGCTTCGCTGCGGAAAGATGCGCCTTCCCCTGCCGGGCGGCGACCAGATCGGCGCCAGGAGCATCACCACTCACCTGGCCGGTCTTCAGAGCCTGGGCGTCACGATCTACGATGACGAGAATGGGCTGATGCTCCTGAACCGCGGCGGCCTCCGAGGAACAGACATGCTGCTCGACGAAGCCTCAGTGACCGGCACGGAAAACCTCATCATGGCGGCGGTGCTCTCGTCAGGGCAGACCGTCATCTACAACGCCGCCTGCGAACCGCACGTCCAGCAGCTCTGCCTAATGCTGAACAAGATGGGCGCCAACATTTCCGGCATCGGCTCAAATAGGCTCATAATCCAAGGTGTTACGGAATTAAAAGGCTGCGAGCATACCATAGACACCGACTACATCGAAGTCGCGAGCTTCATAGCCCTGGCGGCCGCGACCAAGAACGCCATAACCATAAAGGGCGGCAACTGCGCCGCCATCCCGGTGCTGGCGAAAGCCTTCGCGAAACTCGGCGTCGCCTTCGAAGTCAAAGGCGAAGACGTCTTTGTGCCCGCCAAACAGGAAATGGAGATACGCCCGGGCTTCCGCGACATGATCACGAAACTTGAGAGCGCGATCTGGCCGGGCGTTCCGGCGGATATCCTGAGCCTCCTTCTGACGGTCGCCACGCAGTGCAAAGGCACGGTTTTGATCCACGAGAAAATGTTCGAATCAAGGCTCTTCTTCATCGACAGATTGATTAGCATGGGCGCCAGGATCGTTCTGTGCGACCCGCACAGGGCGGTGGTCATAGGACCAGCCCAACTTCGCGGTGAGAAGATCACCAGCCCCGACATCCGTGCCGGCGTCTCGCTTTTGATAGCGGCCTTGTGCGCTAAGGGCAAGAGCCGCATCGACAACATCTACATGATCGACCGCGGCTACGAAAAGATCGACGAAAGACTGCGCCTTTTGGGCGCCGACATAGAGCGAGTGGAAGAATAAAGGAGCTGATATGCTTATTCAATTTCTTGGCGGCGCCATGGAAGTCACCGGCTCCACCCACGTCCTATCGACGAAAAAAAGCCGCGTCCTGAGGGACGCAGGGCTTTTCCAGGGACGCAGGGCGGAGACTAGGGAGAAGAACGAAACGATCTTCACCGATATGGAAATGGTTGACAGCATGGTCCTGTCGCACGCCCATATCGACCACTGCGGCAACATTCCCCTGCTCGTGAAGAGAGGCTACACCGGACCTATACACACCCACGCAGCCACCAAAGACCTTTGCGAACTGATGCTTTTGGATTCCGCCCACATCCAGGAACTCGACGCGGAATACCTGAGCCGCAAGCTCGATCCCGACGACCCTCTGATCGCGCCCTTGTACAGCGAGGAAGAAGCGGAGGCGTCTCTAGGGAATCTTGTCCCCCACCAGTATCACGAACACATCCAGCTGACGGAAGACATAGGCGTCACCTCCTATGAAGCGGGACACATCCTAGGCTCCGCCTCGCATATCTTCGACATAAAGGAAGGACGCAGGAAAATTAAAGTCGGCTACGCCCTCGACCTCGGGCGCAACAATCTTCCCATCATCAGGAATCCCGAACAGCTGACGGATATCGACGCTCTCGTCATGGAAGCGACCTACGGCAACCGCTACCACAAGGACATCAACCAGGCGGAAGACCTTTTGGCAGGCGTGGTCAACAGGACCTACAGAAGAGGCGGCAAGATTATAATCCCGGCCTTCGCCCTGGAAAGAGCCCAGGAGATCGTTTACACCCTGATGAAGATGTACGAGGCGAAGCTAACCCCGATGCTTCCAATTTACATCGACAGCCCCTTAGCCTGCGAAGTCTCCAAAGTCTTCGGCAGACACCCGGAGACCTATGACGAAGCGACGCTTCAGCTCGCCAAGAGCCGGACGAGGATGTACATGAGCGAATTCGTCCATCTTATCAGCAGCGTCGAGGAATCCAAAGCCCTGAACGACGATCCAAGTTCCATGATCATCATCTCCGCCTCCGGCATGTGCGAAAGCGGAAGGATACTGCACCACTTGAAGAACAACGTCGAGGATCCCAGGAACGCCGTCGTGATCGTAGGCTACCAGGCAGAAAACACCCTGGGCAGAAGAATCGTCGAGCGCGCCACGGAGCTAAAGATCTTCGGGCAATTCTACAAGATGAACGCGGAGAGAGTCGTTCTGAACACTTTTTCAGGACACGCGGACAAAGGCGACCTTCTCCATTTCGTCTCCAACGTAGGAGAGCGCTGCAAGACCTTTGTATTGGTCCACGGCGAAAAACAATCCATCCTGGACCTGGCGGACAGTATCAGAGCTTTGCGCCCGGACGCCAGAGTCCTCACGCCGGAGCGTTTCGACACAATTTCAATTTAAGATCTAAAGGATAATTCATGAGCGAAAATTGCAATCACGATTGCGGAAGCTGCGGGCAGAACTGCTCCGAGCGCAAACAGGATCCAAACGATTTCAGAGCGCCCGCCAATCCGGGCTCAAACGTTAAGAAAGTAATAGCCGTCATGAGCGGCAAGGGCGGCGTGGGAAAATCCCTCGTCACCAGCCTTCTTGCGGTTATGGCTCAGAGACGCGGCGACAAGGCCGCCATCCTTGACGCCGACATAACCGGACCCTCCATTCCCAGAATGTTCGGCCTGAAAGAAAAAGCCGAAGCCATAGAGGGCGGAATGCTTCCCGTCGCCTCCAAACTCGGCACCCAGATCATGTCTTTGAATCTCCTGATGGAAAGGGAGACCGATCCTGTCGTCTGGCGCGGACCAGTCGTAGCCGGCGTCGTAAAACAGTTCTGGTCTGACGTCGTCTGGGGCGACATCGACTGCATGTTCGTGGACATGCCTCCGGGAACGGGTGACGTTCCCCTGACAGTCTTCCAGTCCCTGCCCATTGACGGCATTATCATCGTCACCTCTCCGCAGGAACTCGTCTCCATGATCGTCAGCAAAGCCGTGAACATGGCGAAACTCATGAAGATCCCCGTCCTCGGAGTCGTCGAGAACATGAGCTACGCCGTCTGCCCGGACTGCGGCAAGGAATTCCCTATTTTCGGTGAAAGCAAACTCCCGGAAGTCGCCAAGGAATGGCAGCTCCCGATCCTCGGCAAGATCCCGATGAATATCAAGCTGGCCGCCGCCTGCGACAAAGGCATGATCGAGCTCTTCGAAGGCGACTGGCTTGATGCAGCCATGGAAAAGATCTGATGAAAAAGCTTCTTCTGGCCCTGCTTTTTTGCGCGCCCCTTCTGGCTTCTGAAAAAGCTCCCGACTACGCAAAGGATCTGCGCCCAGATCCTGAAAAGCGCTGCTTTAGAAGCGAGGCTGTGGAGAAACAGATCGTTGATCTCAAAGAAAAGCTTACCGCGATCGATCCGAAGCTCTATTGGATGTTCGCAAACTGTTTTCCCAACACTCTGGATACGACTGTCCGCTACAGAAGCGTTGAGGGGGACGACTACACCTTCATAATTACCGGCGACATCAACGCCATGTGGCTCAGGGACAGCGCCGCCCAGGTCTGGCCGTATCTTCGTTACGTTGATAAGGACGAGCCTTTGCGTCATCTCATCCGCGGCGTCATCCGCCGCCAGTTCAATTGCATCCTCACAGACCCTTACGCCAACGCTTTCAACTTGGAACCAACTGGAGGCGAGTGGCAGAGCGACGAAACGGAGATGAAAAAGGAACTGCACGAGCGCAAGTATGAGATCGACTCGCTTTGCTACCCCGTTAGATTGGCGTACGAATACTGGAAACGCACGAGCGACAAGAGCATCTTCGATGAGAAGTGGCTCAAAGTCATCCACTCGATCTTAGACGTCTTCCACGACCAGCAGAACAAAAACGGCTTCAGGAGCAACTATCATTTCCGCCGCAATACCGCCGCTTACCACGATACCAGAAGCAACAGCGGCTACGGCCACCCGGGAAAGGCCTGCGGGCTGATTGCCAGCGCCTTCCGCCCCTCGGACGACAGCACCATCTTCCCCTATCTCATTCCCAGCAATTTCTTCGCGATCAGCATCCTCAGAAAAGCCGCGGAAATACTGCGCGCTGTCAACGAAAACGAAGAGCTGGCAAAAGAATGCGAAGATCTTGCAAATGAAGTGGAGACCGCCATAAAGAAATACGCGGTAGTTGAGCATCCCAAATACGGCAAGATCTACGCCTTTGAAGTGGACGGCTTCGGAAGCCAGCTTCTTATGGATGACTCCAATGCGCCTTCACTTCTGAGTCTCCCCTATCTTACCGATGTGAAGATCGACGACACGATCTATCAGAACACCAGAAAATTTGTCTGGAGCAAAGATAACCCCTACTTCTTCCAAGGCTCCGCCGGTGAGGGCATCGGCGGCCCGCACTGCGGGTTGTATAGGCCCTGGCCCATGAGCATAATCATGAAAGCCCTGACCACCAGTGACCGGGCCGAGAAAGAATGGTGCGTAAAAGAGCTTCTGAAGACGGACGGCGGAACGGGCTTCATCCATGAGTCTTTCTACAAAGACGACGCCAAAAACTACAGCCGCTCCTGGTTTGCCTGGGCCAACACTCTTTTCGGCGAACTCATCGTCGAAATGTACGCCGAATAAAAAAAGGCCGCCGGAAGGCGGCCTTTTTTTGAGCGATTATTATTAGTCGTTGTTGAGGTAGAGTTTCGGCCAGAGCTTGTACATTCCGAAGCCGCAGGCTGCGACCAGGAACAAAAGACAGGTGGCAGGAACTGGCTTGCCGTAGATAAACATGCCGGTCGAGAAGAGCAGGCTGTAAACCACGATGGTGCCCAGTATCATGCAGAGGATGCCCTGGGGCAGCGTATTCGGCACGGCGTACTTGTCGATCTGGTCGCCTTCCTCGTTGGCTTCCTTGATGACTTTGTTCCAGCCGGGGCCGCCGGGGCAGATGTGACGGTAGAAGGACCTCAAGGTCTTGGTGTCGGTCGCAGGAGCGGCGTAAGCCAAGATCACCCAGACGGTGGTGGAAATAGCCACGTTAACGAGGTACGGCAGGAAAGTGTATTCCTTGAAGAGCTCGGGTTCCCAGAAGACGAAAGTCGTGGAGATAATGAAGGAGAGCGTCATAGCCGCGATCTCGCACCAGGCGTTGATGCGCCACCAGAACCACCTTAAGATGAAGACCAAGCCCGTGCCGGCGCCGAAACCGACCAAAATCTTGAAGGCGAAGGTCGCGCTCTTTAAAAAGAGGGCCAAAACGCAGGCAAAGACCATCAGGATAACGGTGGCGATGCGGCCCACCAGGACCATTTCCTTTTCAGAGGCCTGAGGCCTCAGGAAGCGTTTCCAGAAGTCGTAGGTGATGTACGAGGAACCCCAGTTCAGGTGGGTTGAGATCGTCGAGATGTAAGCGGACATCAGAGACGCGACGACGATGCCTTTCAAGCCGTGCGGCAGCATGGTCAGCATGGCGGAATAGGCCAGGTCATGGCCGGGCATGGTGTGCGGGAAAGCCGCTTTCAGAGAGTCCAGCGTCGGGAAAAGCACCAGCGAAGCCAGGGCAACCAAAAGCCAGGGCCAGGGGCGGAGAGCGTAGTGCGCGATGTCAAAGAAGAGCGTGGAGCCCGTGGCGTGCGCTTCATTTTTGGCCGCCAGGACGCGCTGGGTAAGGTAACCGCCGCCGCCGGGCTCGGCGCCGGGATACCAGGCGCTCCACCACTGGACCAGTACGGGCATCAGAAGCAGCGTGATGAGAAGGTTCAGGCTTTCCTTGTTGAAGCCCACGCCGGGAGTGTAGATGTCAAAGGAGGGCAGAATGTCCATCTTCTGCTGGACAAGAGGATTGTTCAAGACAACGTCCAGGCCGCCCGCGCGGTTGACGGAAACAACAGCCGCCGCCACAGACCCGACCATGGCCACGACGAAGAGCAGACAGTCGGTGATGAGCACGCTCTTAAGGCCGCCCAAAACCGAGAAGATCGTAGTGATGGCCGCGGCGTAGAGAACGGTCTCCCAGGGCTTCAGGCCCAGCATGACGCCGCCGATCTTGATGGCCGCCATGGAGACTGTCGCCATGACGATGATGTTGAAGAGGAAGCCGAGGTAAACGGCTCTGAAGCCTCTTAGGAAGGCCGCGGATTCGCCGCTGTAGCGGAGCTCATAGAATCCCAGGTCCGTAACGACGCCGGAACGGCGCCAGAGCTTGGAGTAGATGAAGGTCGTCAGCATGCCCGTCATAAGGAAGGCCCACCAGCTCCAGTTCTGGGCTACGCCGCCCTGCCTGACCATATCGGTGACAAGGTTCGGAGTGTCGGTAGAGAAAGTCGTGGCGACCATGGAGAAGCCTAAAAGCCACCAGGGCATGGAACGGCCGGAAAGGAAGAAATCCTCACTGGATTCGCCGGCTTTTTTGGAAACGATGATGCCCACGATAAGCGTGAAGACCAGGAAACCTATGATGATCCCCCAGTCAAGGGCGTTCACAGGAATAAATTCGTATCCCATATTTTCCTTAAAGTTGTTGGTTCAGATGTTATTTCTACGGTTTTTAGTCTAGCAAAAGGCGCCTTTTCGGTCAAATCTGAGGAAAGAAGTAAACAATGGCTCCCAGTATCAATCTTGATATTATTCCGGCGGCCGTATCGTCCAGCATTATCCCCCACGCTCCAGGGAGTTTTTGCAGCTTATTTATGGGCCAGGGCTTCAGAATGTCGAAAAAGCGGTTAAGTATGAGGCCTATGAGCGCCGTCCAGATACTGAAATGAACGCCCAGGAAGGTCAGGAAGGCCGCTGCCGTCTCGTCAATGATAACTGAGCCGGGGTCGTGCTTACAGAGGTCAGATTCGGCCTTTCCGCAAAAAATCAGGCCGAGCAGGAAAAAAAACAACGCCAGGACCGCCTGAATGAGCAGAGGCTGCTTGGTAAGAGTCGTGGCGTACCAAAGAAGAAGGCCCCAAATAGTGCCGACAGTTCCGGGCATGATGGGGAAAAAGCCGGTGAATCCCATCGTAGAGACGAAGACCGCCAAAGTCTTCTTGCTGCCCGGAGAATCGTCAGACATTTTCCAGATAGAAGTGTTTGTATTTAATGAGGTAGTATATGCCGGAAATTATCGTCAAAATGGAAACGAACCAGAAGAGCAGATGGGCCGCCAGCCTGAAATATTCCATGAAGGTGCCCTCCATTCCGAAATCGTAATAGAGAATGAAGTAAACCAGAGTCGTCACGATGGCGATCATCTGCCAGGCCGTTTTGTGCTTGCCGATGGCGTGGGCGCCCAGGACCGCTCCCCTGGAAAGGCCGGCCATTCTCAGCCCTGTGACGACAAGGTCTCTGCTTACTATGGCAACGACCATCCAGGGAGCGACCACATGATTAATGTAATAGAGGGCCGCAAAACAGATGAGAACAGAGCATACAAGGATCTTGTCGGCCAGAGGATCCATGAGTTTTCCGAAATCGGTCACCAGATCGTATTTTCTGGCAATATGGCCGTCAAGCCAGTCGGTCAAAGATGCAAGCCCAAAAATGCAAAGCGCTGCAGTCTTGGAAAAAGGAAAAGTTATTAGCAGACAAGGCATGATGGCCAAGGGCATGGCAAGCCTTGCAATGGTAAGCTTGTTGGGAAGGTTCATACCAGCCCCTCCAGGACGGCCGTACCGGTCACGTCGTAGCTGGCGGCGCCGGTTATCTTGACAGGGATAATGGAACCAACGGGGATCTTTTTGGCGTTCCTTATAGTGACCTCGTTGTCAACGTCGGGGGCGTCCGCCGTCCTTCTGCCGAAGCCGCGCTCCTTTTCCTTGCGGTCTATTATGACAGGTATGGTTTTGCCGATATAGCTTCTGTTCTTTTTAAGCGAGATCTCTTTCTGGGCGCGCATCAAAATGTCGGCTCTCCCCTCTTTCACTTCCTGAGGAACAGGGTCTCCCAAGGGGAAGGCGGGAGTCGCTTCTTCGAGTGAGTAAGCGAAAACGCCCAAATGATGGAACAAACCTTTCCTGACGAACGCTTCCAGTTCCTCGAAAGCCTCTTTCGTCTCGCCCGGGAAACCGGTGATGAAGGTCGTCCTCAGCGTCACGTCCGGGATCTTGTTCAGGATCTTGTCGAGAAGCTTTTCCGTGAAAGCGTGGGTGGGACGGCGCATGGCTTTCAGGACATCCTCGTTGACGTGCTGCAAAGGCAGATCGATGTATTTGCAGATCTTCTCCTCCCTAGCTATCACGTCGATAAGTTCGTCGGAGATAGTCGCGGGATAAAGATACTGGAGCCTGATCCAGTAGAGATCGTCGATCGCGCAAAGTTTTTCCAAAAGAGTGGGAAGCTTTTTGTAAGCGGAAGTGTCCTGAGCGATGACGTTCAGTTCCACGACGCCTTCCTCCGCCATTTCTTTCGCTTCCTCAACGAGCACTTCAACGGGTTCCTCAGCCATCGGACCTCTTAATCTCGGGATCGAGCAGAAAGCGCACTTGTGGTCGCAGCCGTCGGCGATCCTTAGAAAACCGTAATGCGGCGGAGTGATCCTGATCCTCGGACCGTAAGGGATATCGGCGGGCTGCTTCGTCCTGAAGAGTTTATTGACCACTTGTGAGATCGCAGCCTCGTTCGCGACGGGAAGCCAGGCGTCAACTTCCATCTGCCTGCCTTTAAGGACTGATTCGCCGAAATAATTGACAAAGCAGCCGGTCACGACAAGTTTCTGATCGGCGCGCTTCTGGCTGACTAACTCTATGATGACGGCCGAAGCCTCGTCTCTGGCTTCCGCAATGAAAGCGCAGGTGTTGACGAGCATGAGGTCGGCTTCTTCCGGCGTGGCGCAGATCTCGTTCCCCTCCTGGAGAAGCGAACCAAGCATCCTCTCGGTATCGACCTGGTTTTTCGCGCAGCCGAGGCTCACCACATAGATCTTCATATCAATCGACCTCGGGGAGTTTCTCGGAGAAATTGAATTCCTGCTTCACGCTGCGGATGATCTGAAGCTCTCTGGAAACGGCGTCGCCCTTGGAGTCCACGGTCTTCTGCTCCTTGATGGCCGCTTCTCTCTCTTTCTTTTCCTGGCGCGCGTGGCTGGTGATCTTGACAAGGGCAACTATGATGCCAAGGATGACGATTGCGAAAACGAACCAATGCTTCGGCATAATGTCGCCTTCCTCAGCCTTCTTAGCCCTTTCTTTGTTTTGACGCAAGATTTTCTCAGAGGCCGGCACGGAGCTTGAGGGGAAGGCGGAATACTGTTTGGAAACAGACTGGAAACTCTCGGCAAGCTGTTCGCCGTCGAGGCCGAGGTAATTGCCGTATTTCTTGATATAGTTCTTGGTGTAGATGGCGACCGGCATGTGCTCGTAATCGTCTCTTTCCAGAGCTTCCAGATAAGAAACTTTGATATGGATATTGTCGGAGATCTCCAGAAGCGTCAGCTTCTTCTCCTCTCTTTTCGCTTTCAGCTGCTCCCCTATTCCTGGAGGCATCACGGTCTGCATTTCTTCGTTATTACGGTCACTCATCTTCCGCTATCTCTTCTTCATTGTTTTCGTTTTCGTCGAACATTTCCGTCTGCTCGCCTTCCTCATAACCTATTCCCTCTTCAGGCGGCCAACTCTCGACCAGGATGTCCCTCGGCT
This sequence comes from bacterium, assembly GCA_017616555.1. Lineage (GTDB taxonomy): Bacteria > Auribacterota > UBA3054 > UBA3054 > UBA3054 > UBA3054. Next base: position 51,727 of record JAFZXZ010000029.1, read on the forward strand.
TGGAGCCGTTTCTCGGACCCACGACCTTCAGCTTCTCCATCGTGTCGATCATTCTGGCAGCCCTGGCGTAGCCCACGGACAGCACGCGCTGCAAGTATGAGGCGCTGGCATTTCCGGAACTCAAGACGTACTGGATGGCTTCGTCGAGCTTGGGATCGTAATCGATCTCGCCGTCCATAAGGTCGTCCTCTTTGCCTTCCATGAAGTCAACGTAAGAGGGCTCGCGCTGTTCACGGACAAAATCAGTCACGCGCTTAACTTCATCCTCCGAAACAAAGGCGCCCTGTATGCGCAGCGTTCTGTTGTAAGTCTGGGATCTCACCAGCATGTCGCCCATGCCCAAAAGCTTCTCGCTGCCCATCTCGTCAAGGATGACGCGGGAGTCGATTCCCGAGGTGGTCTTGAAGGCGATGCGGGCGGGAATATTTGCTTTAATAGTGCCTGTGATGACGTTGGTCGAAGGACGCTGCGTGGCAAGCACCATGTGTATGCCGGCGGCTCTGGCCAGCTGCGCCAGGCGCTGGATCTTCTTTTCGATGTTGTCGCCCTGCGTTAGCATCAGGTCAGCCAGTTCGTCAACGACCAGCACGATGTAAGGCAAAAAGTTCGGCACGTCGTATTCCTGGTTGCCGTGCTGGATCTTCAAAGGCTTGGGATCAATGGCGCGCTGCTGATTGAAAGAGCCGATCTCCCTGACGCCGGCCCGGGCGAAGAACTTGTAGCGGCGCTCCATCTCCACGATCAGCCAGTCGAGGGCGTCCGGGACTTTCTCTAGATCCGTCAGGATCGGCACCAGAAGATGGGGAATGTCGTGGTAAAGCGTCATCTCCACCGTCTTGGGGTCAACCAAAATAAGCTTCAGTTCGTCCGGACGGAAGCGGAACAGAAGGCTCATGAGGATCGTGTTAATGCAAACGGATTTGCCGGAACCGGTGGCGCCGGCCACCAGAAGGTGCGGCGTCTTGGCCAAATCTTCCAGGAAAGTTTCGCCATCCAGCATCTGCCCCAGAGCCATCATAAGCTTCATCTTCTTGCTCTTTTCCTTGTACTCCTGGGTAGTGCAGAGCTGGGAGAAGAAAACGTTGCGTCTTGTGCCGTTCGGTATCTCCACGCCGACAGCGTCGCGTCCGGGAATAGGCGCAACGATACGGATGGAAGTCGCTTTCATCGACATGGCGATCTCGTTTTCCAAGGCCGTTATGCGGTTCACCTTGACGCCCGGGCAGGGATGCACCTCGTAACAGGTGATCGTCGGGCCGCAGATGACTTTCCCGATATCAGCTTCCACGCCGTACTGTCTGAAAACATCGGCCAGTATCTTCGCCTTCGCCTTCGCCTCGCCCTCAAGTTCGCGCATGTCCGTAGAGTCCGGCATGTCCAAGAGTTCGACGTCCGGCAGCTCGTAAGGCGGCAGGTCGCTCTCATCCGCCGTCATGATCATCGGCACGGGCTTCTCCTCCGGTTCAGGAGGAGGAGTGGGCTTTTTAGGCGCGGGTTTCGGCGTAAATTTCGGCTGCGGAATGGAAACTTCGACTTCCTCCGGCTTTATTCTCTTAGGAGGCTCCGCCTCTTCCTCATCATCAAGTTCTTCCTGCAGCTTTTTGGCAGTGATAGCGCGGAAAAGCGCGACTATCCAGCCGCAGACTTTGCAAACGCAAAGCCACAGAAATTTCAGAATGGAAGCAAGGTTCTTGTCGAAGAGCAGCGTCAGGGCGCCAATTAGGATCGCCGTGAAAATTATGGACGTCCCCGCTTCCCCAAAAAAGGTCGTGAAGAAACCGCCGATGGCTTTTCCTATAAGCCCGCCGCCCGAAGGGATGTCGAGCTTTTTCACGCTTTCCGGACGGATCATATACAGAAGCACGCTCGCGGAGACAAGGCTTACGACGAACATCACCGCCCGCAAAACGATTATCTTTATGGGCAGCCATTCCTTGGAACGGAAAACCACGATCGCCAAAGCCACGCAGGCCAAAATAAGAAAATAGAAACCGTAGCCGAAAGCCTGGTAAAAGAAAAACGAGACCCAGGCCCCGATGAGGCCTACGGCGTTAGATTCCGCGTTAGTCTCGAGCCCGTGGTACGTTCCTAAGGATACGGTAAGCAAGATCGCTATGACGAAAAGCGAAAAAGCGCAGAATTCCCGCGTCCTGTCAGAAACGAAATTTTCCAGTTTTTCTTTTGTCTCATTACGCATATATGATATTTTAGCAAAAAAACTAATATATAAAAAAGGAGCGGCTTTTGCCGCTCCTTTTTTCACCAGTTGAAGGTGGGATTCAGATCCAGTTCCTTCTCCTCGCGCAATGGCTGGTTCCAGGGGATCGCGCTGTCGTCTTCCGCGTTGCGGGGATCAAGCGCTTCGCATCCTGTGATGATGAGGCTTAACGCAAGCAGAAAGAGGACGAAGAGGAATCTTGGCATTAGTTGTTTTTGAGGCCCACTTCGTTGTTGACCTTGTCGCCCTTCTGGATGGACTGGCCTTCGAAGAGATCTTTGGTCTCGGCGCCGCAGAGGTTCTCCTGGTCGTCATAGATACGGACGACTTTCAGGGTGCCGATGTAGGTCGTGCCGCGGGTCACTTTCAGTTCCTGACCGACAGGCAGTCCGGCGGCTTTGCCGACGGAGAGAATGTAGGAGGCGGGATAGTCTGGACCGGCAGGGTTGACTTCCAGGACTTCACCGGCGAAGACCGGGGCTTCTTCCAAGGTGAGGCCATGCTCAAGCAGGTTCATCTTGAAGCTGTTGGCCTGCTTTTCAGCGGCTTCCTGAGCTTCCTTGGCAGCAGCGACGTCCTTCTTCAGACCTTCTATGGCAGCGGTCTTGGCTTCGATCTCAGACTTCAGGGCCTCGGCGGCTTCCTGAGCTTCTTTGATCTCACTTTCCTTCTGCTCGACCTGGGCTTTCAGATCGCTGATGGTCGTCTGCAGAGCGTTGAGGGCATCTTCGCCGCCTTCTTCGGAACCGAGGTTGGCGGTCAGTTCTTCGTACTTGGCCTTCAAAGCGTCAAGCTGGGTTTCAACTTCTTTCTTGGCGGTCTCTAAAGCCGTCAGTTTGGCCTGAATGTCAGCGGTCTGCTGTTCGGCGGCTTCCTTGGCAGCCTTGGCTTCGGTAACTTCCTGCTGGCACTTGGTCAGCTTAGCCTGGGTGTTCTTCAGTTCGTCCTGAGTCTGGAACCACTTATAGCCGAAAAAGGCCGCGGCCAGGATCGCGATGATCGCCACTAAAGTTGCTACTACTTTCATTTCTTGCTCCGATGGTTATGGATATTTATTATTTTTAATTTCAGTTTTGGATTATCGTATAGATTATACTAGACACCCCTTTTCAAGTCAAGAAGTCCTTTTCACTCGGAAAGCCGCGTGGCGTTCTTGTAAGCGTCGCGCCAGGCAGATTTGAGCTCGCTGACTTTGGCTTTAATAAGGGTTCCCTGGTTCATGGTTATCTCAAGCTGATCGCCCGTTACGGTGCCAAGGAGGTCGCATTTCACGCCGAATTCCTTGGCGATCTCCTCCAGGGCCGTAACGTTTTCCGGAGGCAGGGAGACGATGACTCTCGACTGCTGTTCGCCGAAGAGAAGCGCGTCGGGACGCGGAGTCCTGCTGCCGACGGAGGTGAAGTCAAGCTTGGCGCCCAGACTGACCGCTTCGCTCTTCACTTCCATAGGAGCGGTGAAGCAGCATTCCGCGGCGCAGACCGCCAGACCGCCTTCCGAGACGTCGTGGGCGGAACTGACGAGGCCAGAAGTTATGGCTTTCAGAAGGGCGTCCTGCAGGGCCTTTTCCTTGGCAAGGTCCATCTGCGGCGGATTGCCAGTCTTAAGGTCGTGTATCCTTCTCAAGTATTCGCTGCCGCCGACGCCGGCCAGAGCGTCTTCCTGCAGACCGTCCAGAAGGCAGACGGCGTCGCCTTCCTTCTTGAACCACTGGGTCGTGATGTGTTCCTTCTTGTCGATCTGGCCGACCATGACGACTAAGGGCGTCGGGTCGATGGCGCCTTCCGGATTCTCGTTGTAGAAGCTGACGTTGCCGCCGGTGACCGGCGTATTGAAAGCCACACAGCCTTCCTTCAAGCCCTGCACGCAGGCTTTGAACTGCCAGAAGATCTCAGGTTTCGTAGGATTGCCGAAATTCAGGCAGTCCGTCAAAGCCAAAGGCCGTCCGCCGGAACAGACGATGTTCCTCGCGCTTTCCGCGACCGCGATCCTTGAGCCCATGACGGGATCAAGGTAGCAGTAGCGGCCGTTGCAGTCCGCGGCCAAGGAAAGATATTTGTCCGCCTCCCTCATCCAGAAGACCGCGGCGTCGGAACCCGGAAGAACGACCGTACCGGTACGGACCATGTGGTCGTAACGGCGGTAGATGTCTTTCTTGCTGCCGATGGTCGGTTCGGAAAGAAGTTTCGTAAGAATGCCCGTCATGTCGCTGCCGGGCTGCGGAAGTTCACTGAGCTGCCAACTGGAGACGGCCTTCAGATATCTCGGTTTCGTCGCGGGAGGATCGTACAAAGGAGCGTCGTCCGCGATCTCCCTCGCCGGGATCTCGGCCACCACTTTGCCGTTGTATTTGACGCGCATCAAGCCGTCGTCGGTCACGTGTCCGATTTCGACGGCGTGCAGGTCCCATTTCTCGAAGATCTTGTGCACGGCCTCTTCCCTGCCCTTTTTGACGATGACCAGCATGCGCTCCTGGCTTTCTGAGAGCAGGATCTCATACGGCGTCATGTTCGCTTCGCGCTGCGGAACCAAGGCCACGTCTATTTCTACGCCGCTGCCGCCACGGCTTGCGGTCTCGCAGGTCGAGCAGGTCAGGCCCGCCGCGCCCATGTCCTGGATGCCGACGATGTGGTCGGTCTGGAAAAGCTCAAGACAAGCTTCCAAAAGCAGTTTTTCCATGAAGGGGTCGCCGACCTGAACGGAGGAGCGTTTCGCTTCCGATTCTTCCGTCAGTTCGGTAGAGGCGAAAGTCGCGCCGTGAATGCCGTCTTTGCCGGTCGCGGCGCCGACGTAGAAGACCGGATTGCCAACGCCCGTGGCTTCGCCGCGCTGGATCTCGTTTATCTTCATGATGCCTAAACTGAAGGCGTTCACAAGGCAGTTGGTCTCGTAGGTCTCGTCGTAATAGACGTCGCCGCCGATCGTCGGGATGCCCATGCAGTTGCCGTAATGGGCGATGCCGCCGACCACGCCGTCAACGAGCTGCTGGACCTGTCCGGAATTCGGGCGGCCGAAGCGCAGAGAGTTCATGTTGATGACCGGGCGGGCGCCCATCGTGAAGATGTCTCTTAGGATGCCGCCGACGCCCGTCGCGGCGCCCTGGAAGGGCTCGACCGCAGAGGGGTGGTTGTGTGATTCGACCTTGAAGGCCACGGCCCAGCCGTCGCCCACGTCGATGACGCCGGCGTTCTCTTCGCCGGCTTTGATAAGGACCTGGGGTCCTTCGGTCGGGAAATTCTTAAGCTGCTTTCTGCTGTTCTTGTAGGAGCAGTGCTCGGACCACATCACGGAGAAGATGCCTAGCTCCGTATAGGTCGGCTCCCTTTTCAGGATGCCTTTCAAGCGTTCGTATTCGTCCGGAGTCAAACCGTGGTCGGCGATGAGTTCCGGAGTGATCAGAGGATCTTTGGGCAGACGTTCCACCATATATTTTTCCTTAACTTACTTCGCGATTGATTTTAAAAGCGAGACGATGATCTTTTGTCCGTCGGAGCTTCCGAGGCCGGGTTCCGCGGCGCGCTCCGGGTGCGGCATCATGCCTAGGATCGTGCGTTCCTTGTTGAAGATGCCGGCGATGTTGTTGCGGGAGCCGTTGGGGTTCACTTCCGGCGTCACAAGGCCGTCGCCCGTGCAGTAGCGGAAAGCCACCAGTTCCTCGTCCTCGAGTTTTTTCAGCGTCTCGTCGTCGGCGTAGTAGTTGCCTTCGCCGTGGGCGATCGGGATATTGAGAACTTCCTTGTTCTTGCAAAGGGAGGTGAAGATCGTGTCGGTGCGCTCGGTCCTTAAAAATACGTGCTCGCAGATAAAGTTCAGATCCCTGTTCATATAGAGGGCGCCAGGCAAAAGCCCGGCTTCGCAAAGGATCTGGAAGCCGTTGCAGATGCCGATGACGGGACGGCCTTTCGCAGCATGCGCTTTCACTTCCTCCATGATGGGAGAGAAACGGGCGATGGCGCCGCAGCGCAGATAGTCGCCGTAAGAGAAGCCGCCGGGCAAAACGTAGGCGTCGAATGTTCCGGGGTTACTCTCCTTGTGCCAGACGTAGCTGACTTCGGAGGAGAGTCCGTTCTCTTTGGCCAGACGGCTGAAGGATGTCAGACAGTCATAGTCGCAGTTGGAGCCCGGGAAAACTACAATTCCGATTTTCATAAAGCTTATTTCTCCAGTTCGTAGCGGAACTGCTCAATATTCGGGTTCACAAAGAGCTTCTTGCTCATCTCTTCTATCTGGGCGGCGGCCGCCGCTTCGTCGCTCGTGGCGAGCTCCACTTCCAAGAAGCGCCCGATGCGCACGGACTCGACGTTCTTGTAATTCATCTGTTCCAGCGCTCTCTGCACTGTTTTTCCCTGCGGGTCGAGAACGCTTTGCTTAAGCGTTACGTAGATCTTAGCTTTCATGGTTGTATTTTTTTGATGGTTAATGACTAAATGATAGCAAAAATGACCCCTACTGGGAGAGCCGCAATCCCTCCTGGGCTTTCGTGTAAGCCGGGTCGGTTCTCAAGGCCGCTTCGAAGCTGGCCTTCGCCTCGGCTTTGTTGCCCTCCCCGAGGAGGACGTAGCCTATGACCGTAAGCGAGGATGCGTCGTTGGGCGAAACGGAAAGTTCCTTCATAGCCTGCGTTTTCGCTTCCTTCATATTGCCGGCGGAATAATACATGACCGCCTTGGCGGCTGCGATCCCCTTTTGGCCGGGGCGGAAGGAGCCGAGTTTGTCGAAGGCTTTGAGAGCGTCCTGCAAAAGCTCCTTGTCGAGGGGATTTTTCATGAAGAGGGCGTACCTGACCTTGGCCAGATCCTCAGCGATCTCGGCATCGTAGATGTCGTTTACCGTCAGCTTTTCAAGGTTCTCCAACGCCGCATCAAGAAGGTCGCAGCGCAATGCCAGCCTTGCGGCGAAGAGTCTCGCTTCGCGGTATTCCTTGTCGGAAGTAGGACTCTTGCTGAGGCGCGCCAGCTTGGCGGCGTCCTGACTCGAGGCGTAGGCTTCGCCGAGCTCGCCGAGCGTAAGGTAACGTTTGGCCAGCATCATGCATATGCGGCTGGCGGCGCTGCCGCTCGTCATTTCCAGGCAGTCCTTCAGATACTCGATGGCCTCCTTCGAGCCTTCCTCCGTCTCCGGAGCATAGTGGGCCAGAAGATAGCGGAAGTCGAAATCTTTGGGGAAACGGGTGAGAGCTTTTTTCCAGACTCTCACGGCGCCGTTGGTGTCACCTCTCCTCAACCTGAGGTCGCCCCAGGCCTGCCAGTAGGTGTAGCACAGAGGCAGCTCGGTAAGGAGAGAAGAGTAGCAGGCGTCCAAGGTCGCTATGTCAACGCCCTCCCCGCCGGACATGCAGCTCAAAATATACTGCACCTGGATCTGGAGGTTGGTCTCGGAAGCGAGGAACGAAAGAGACTTGCAGGCCGGAGCGGGATATCCGTGGGCCTCGCCCAATTCTCCCATGATCTTAGAAAGCCTTCTTGCCGTTTCGCTCCAGTAGGGGTCGATGCTGTCGGGGGTCTTGTGCTCCAGCGCAACCTTGTCGCCCTGGCGCAAAACTCTTCCGTAGGCAGAGAGGCAATTGTAGAAATTCGTCTGGATGACTATCGGGGAAACAGTTTTGAGAGCCTCTTTCAGATAGAGCAAACGGTAATTGTAATCGCTCCTTAAGGTCTCGTAGGCCTCGAGCTGGGCCGGCGCCTCCAATTCTTCCAGTTTGTAGCGCCAGCTGCTCAAAAGTTTGTTCAGCTTCGCGAGCTGTTCCCTATCGCTTGTCGTTTTCTCCTTCTGCTTTGCCAGGGAGGACGCCAGGGGCGTCAGGCTTGAAAGCGCTCCGGTGTAGCCCCTCACCGCCTCCACGTAGATCTTCGATTCCTCGTTGACAAGGGCGTATTCCAGGCACTGGCGCACGTTGGAATAAACGTTGTCGCTGAGTTCAGGCGGCAGCTTCGGCTTCGCCGAAAGGGAGAGGGCGGAAAAAAGGAAAACCAGAAGAAAATAATTACGCATGGATTTATTTTAGCATAAATTGTCCCTTGTCTCGCCTGAACGCGATCCTAGCGCCTTAATCGTTGACAATAAAAGGCTTTTTAGGTAGAATCTCCTATTAAATGAATGAAAATTCATTTGTGTTAACCGTTTTACAATACCACATGTTTTACCCGATACAAGGAGATCAAAATGAAAAACACCATCACCAAAGAAAATCTGATCACGAAAGTGTCAGAGAAGACCAACCAGCCCAAAGATGTCGTCAGAGCCGTCATCCAGCAGACCTTTGACTCCATCTGCGATTACCTGGAAGAAGGCAACCGCCTTGAGCTGCGCCGTTTCGGCGTCTTCTCCGTCAAAGAGAGACGTCCCAGAGTCGGCCGCAACCCCAACTCTCCCCAGAAAGCCATTCAGATCCCTGCCTCCAAAGTCGCGGTCTTCAAGGCCAGCGTCATTTTGAAAAAGCAGGTCAAGAAGTAATATAAATCTAACCGCTTCGGTTCAGTAATGAAGAAAATTAGAGCCGCTATCTGCGGCGCCTCCGGCTACACCGGCCGGGAACTGTTGCTAAGGCTCCTCCGCCATCAGGGAGTGGAAGTCGTCGGATTGGCCCACGGGCCAAGTTCCGAGGACTGCTCCATGCCCGACCTTTTCCCGGAATTCAAAACTTTATGCGAACTGCCGGTCCTGGGAGTGGAGACCCTCTATTCCCAGGATCTGGACGCGGTGTTTTTGGCTCTGCCGCACGGAGCCTCCGCTCCCATTGCCAAGGAATTTTTGGCCCGCGGCGTAAGAGTCATCGATTTTTCCGCCGATTACAGGCTGCGCGACACCGAGGTGTATGAAAAATGGTACAAAGTCGCGCACTGCGACAAGGAGAATCTAAAAAAAGCGGTTTACGGTCTCTGCGAATGGTACAGGGACGAAATTAAGAACGCTCCCGTAGTGGCCGTCCCCGGCTGCTACGTCACGAGCGCTCTTATTCCGCTCATTCCCCTTCTCCATGACGGCGTCATAGAACCAAACGACATTATAATCGATTCCAAGAGCGGCATAAGCGGCGCCGGCAAGAAGCTCACGCCTCAGGTCCACTACTGCGAATCGGCCGAATCTTTCAAAGCTTACGGCATGTTCAGCCACCGGCACACTCCCGAAATAGACCAGGAGCTCACAAAATTCGCTGGTGCGAATGTGAACGTGACTTTTACGCCTCACCTCCTCCCCATCATCAGAGGCATCCTTTCCACCATCTACGTGAAATTAAAAGACGGACGCTCGCCCTCCGACATCCAGTCATCCTGGGACAAAGCCTACAAGGATGAGTTTTTCATGCGCGTCAGGAAATCAGGGACCTCCGTCGAAATACGCCACATCGTCAACAGCAATTTCTGCGACATGTCCTATACCGCGGGGCCTGGAAGAGTCATCATTACCTCAGCCCTCGACAATCTTGTGAAAGGCGCTTCCGGCGCCGCGTTGCAGAATTTTAACATCATGTTCGGTTTCCCCGAAACGGAAGGCCTTATCTAAATGAAATCCCGAGTGCGTTTCGCGCCCAGTCCCACTGGCATGTTACATCTTGGAGGCGCCCGCACGGCGCTTTTCAATTATCTGTTCGCCCGCAGAACGGGCGGCGATTTTCTTTTAAGGATCGAAGACACCGACAGGGCGCGCTTCCAGCAAGACGCCCTGGAAGACATAACGAAAAGCTTGCATTGGCTCGGCCTGGAATGGGACGAAGGCGTCATGAAGGGCGGAGACTGCGGCCCTTACTTCCAGTCCGAAAGGCTCGACATTTACAAGAAATACGTCGATCAGCTCCTCGAGACCGGCCACGCCTACAAGTGCTACTGCAGCGAAGAAGAGCTCGCGGCCCAGAGAGAGGAAGCCAAAGAGAAAGGCCTCTCCGTCCAGGGCTACGACGGCCGCTGTTCCCGTCTCACGAAAGAGCAGATCGAAAAATACGAATTGGAAGGCCGCATCCCGACCGTGCGCTTCAAGATGCCGAAGACCGGAACGACCTCCTTTACCGACGCGATCCGCGGCGAAGTGACTTACCAGAACGACCAACAGACCGACTTCATCATCCTGAAGGCGGACGGATATCCGACCTACCATCTGGCCAACATCGTGGACGACCACCTCATGGGCATCACGCACGTCATGCGCGGCGACGAATGGATATCAAGTACGCCGAAACACATCTGCCTCTACAATGCTTTCGGCTGGACTCCCCCAACCTTCGCGCACCTGCCGGTCATCCTTAAGCCGGGAGGCGGCGGAAAGCTCTCCAAAAGGGACGGCGACGTCTCGGTCTTCCAGTATAAGGAGAAGGGCTATCTCCCCGAGGCCCTCGTAAACTTCCTGGCGCTCCTGGGCTGGGCTTATTCCGAGGATCAGGAGATCGTCACCGTGGACGAAATGATAAAGGCCTTCAGCTTAGAGCACATCAACAAAGCCGGCGCCCAGTTCCATGTTGAAAAACTGAACTGGATGAACGGCGAATACATCAGGAAACTCACGGTTGAGGATCTTACCGAGCGCTGCTGGCCGTATCTTGTCGGCGCAGGCCTTGTCAAAGAAGATCAGGAAAAGAGCTCCCTTCACTACATCATGAGCCTGCTGCAGCCCCGCTTGGTTTTGCTGACCGATTGCGTTGACATGATCTCCTATTTCCTGAAAGACGAGATCGATTACAACGAAGCGGACGTCAGGAAGATCCTGAAAAAGGAAGGCGTCAAGGAAAATCTCTCCGCCCTGCGCCCCATACTCCTGAGCAGCGACTTTACCGTCGAATCCCTCGACGCAGTCATCCACGCCTTCATGACGGAAAAGGAACTTTCCCCCAAGAAAGTTTTGCAGCCCCTGAGAGTCGCCGTGACCGGACGCTCCTGCAGCCCCGGCATGTTCGAGACGCTCTTCGCCCTCGGGAAAGAGAAGGTCTTGAAAAGAGTGGACTACGCCATTGAGAATCTAACTTCCATCGAAGCGTAATTTATGCTGACAGTAGCGCTCGTCGGACGCCCCAACGTCGGGAAATCCATTCTCTTCAACCGCCTTTCCGGAAAAAGGCTCGCGATCGTTGAGGAGACGAGCGGCGTTACCAGGGACCGCCTCTACGCCACTGTCTCGCACGACGGCGTCTCCTTCCGCCTTATCGACACCGGCGGACTTGTCACCGATCCTGACGCCCTTGAAAAGCACATTACGCGCCAAACCGACATCGCCGTTTCTGAAGCGGACCTCATTCTCTTTCTGGTCAGCGCCCAGGACGGCAGGACGCCGATGGACGACGTAGTAGCAGCAAAGCTGCGTACGCTCGGCAAGCCTGTCTGGCTCGTCGTCAACAAGGCCGACAACGAAAAATATAAGGATTCCTGGGCCGACTTCTGCGCCTACGAATTCTCCCCCACCGTGACTGTTTCCGCCATGCACGCCATCGGGACCGACGATCTTCTTGACCGCCTTCTGCACGAGGCTGCCCAGTGGGAGGAGGAGGAAAGCGAAAAGAAGGAAGCGGAAACTTTCTGCGCCGTCGCTTTCGTCGGCAAACCGAACGCCGGCAAATCCTCGCTGACAAACGCCCTCGCCGGTTTCGAGCGCTCCATCGTGAGCGACATTCCCGGCACGACCAGGGACAACGTCGATACGATCATAGATTGGGAAGGCAAAGCCATAAGATTGGTGGACACCGCCGGCATCAGACGCAAGCGCTCCATCGACACGAAGCTGGAAGTCTTCTCGGTCTCGCGCAGTGAAGCGGCCATCAAGCGCGCAAACGTCTGCGTTCTTCTAATAGACGCGACCGCCGGCATTTCCGTCACGGATAAAAAGATCGCGGCCATCGTCGCGGAAGCCGGGCGCCCCTGCGTCATCTGCGTGAACAAGTGGGATCTCATGCGCGGAAAGACCGACCGCACGGCCTACATCGGCTGGATCAGGCAGGAATTGCCCTTCCTATCCCACGCTCCCGTCATTCTCATTTCCGCCAAGGAAAACAAGAACATCCCCTCCCTCATGAAAGAAGTTCTGAAGCTCTACGCTTCCGTCTCCAAGAAGATAAGCACGGGGCTTCTTAACCGCGCCATCAGGGAAGCGATGGAAAAGCAGAGCCCGGCAGCGCTTAAGGGCAAACGCCTGAAATTCTTCTACGCCACCCAGACCGCCAAAGAGCCTCCCACTTTTTTGCTTTTTGTAAACGACCCCAGCCTCGTCATGGGCTCCTACGAAACATATCTTACGAAAGCGCTGCGCGCTTCTTTGAAAATGGAAGGCGCTCTCATAAAGCTGGAATGGAAAGCCCGCGAATCCCAGTACCACGACTGACATGCTCATCGCCGTTTTAGCTTACCTCGCGGGGTCTTTGCCGCTGGGCTTTTTCCTCCGCCGCTTTAATGTTCTCCGCCTCAACGGGAAGTTCGTTTCAATTGCCGCGGACTTTTCCCTGGGCCTCTTGGTTACTGCGCTCTTACCGAAACTTCCCCAGATATTAGCGCGCTTCGGCCTTCCGAGCCTCGTCTATCCATTGGGCAACGAAGCGCAGATGGGAGCCTGCGCCCTTATCTTTGCGGTCCTCGGCCATTACTTTTCCGTTTACGTCTGCGGCTGGGGAGGACTTGGTCTTGCGCTCATCATGGGAGGCTTCCTTATCTTGACGCCGAACGCGGCCATGCTTTCCTTCGCGGTCATCGCGCTCACCCTGCTCCTAGTTCGCAGGATGAAATACGCTTCCATCGCTGGCGCCCTGACGCTGCCGTTTTTCGTCTATTGGCAGTACCCGCTCGACAGGATTTACCTTGGAACGGCTGTCCTGGCCGCCGCGCTCATCGCCTTCACCCACACGCGCTTTTTCCTGGAACGCTCATGAAATATCTCGTCAATATTTACAACAAGCAGCGCCTTGTTAAGATCGCCGATCTCAAAATAAAAGAGATCATCGCTTACGTTCTGGAATCTGAGAAGGCGCCCCGGACGATGGGCATGAACATCATGCTGGTCAGGGACCCCGTGATCAGACGCTATCACAAAGATTTCATGGATATCGACACAGCGACCGACTGCATCAGCTTCCCGCCTGAGGATCTGGCGGATGCTAACGTTCTCGAACCCGCCTGCGGCGACGTCGTGCTCTCGGTCGATCACGCGCTGAGATACGCTCTTGAAAACGACGTTCTCTTCCCCGAGGAGATCGTCCGCTACGCCATTCACGGCACCCTGCACTGTCTCGGTTACGACGACCTGAACTGCAAGGACCGCCGCACTATGTTTGCCAGACAGGAAAAATATGTCAAAGCCTGGCATTCTAATTTCTACACCACAAAATAATGGATCCTTCCCTACAACTATTTTTAGACCACCTGCATTCCGCCGGCCTCGCCAAATTCGCCGAGGCCTTGGCCACGAATAATTTCAGCTTCGTAGCGCGCACGCTTAAAGAGGCTCAAAGACCTATAGAGGAGGTCCTGACTTCTCCGGAAGCGTACATCCTGTTCGGAATGTTTATCGTCATGTTCATAGCCTGCGTTTACGCTACCACCGCCAACACCGCAGCCAACCATCTGACGGTGAAAGATCTCATAGAAGATGAGAAAGTGGACACCAACTTCATCAACGCCTGGCTGAAATACGCCGACAAGATAAGGATCTCGCTTTACCTCCTCCAGGCCGTCGCCCTTATCTACATGACCAGCGTCATCAACTGGTTCTTCGACACCTTCGTCATAAGATCGTGGTGGCAGGAGCTTTTAATGACCCTGTTCCTCCTTGCCTTTATTCTGGTCTTCGCTTGCTGCGTGCCGTGGTTCGTGGGCGTCCATTTGAAGAAGGATCTTCCCGTGAAGCATTTCGGCTTCCTGAAATTCATCTCGAACGTCATGCGCCCCGTCAACAGTTTCTGCCTCTTTTTGACCAGGAAAGTCATCAGGGGAGCCGGCTACGACATCAGCCAGGATGAAGTGCTGTCCACCGCCAGCGAAGTCGAGGAGCTTCTGAAAGACGAGAACGAAAAGAAGATTGACGAGCACGAGCACGAGATGCTGCAGTCCGTCTTCGCTTTCGGCGACACGATAGCCAGGGAAGTCATGACTCCCCGCCCGGTGGTCTCCGCCATCGAGGACACCGTTTCGCTGAAGGAAGCCGTAAGGTTCGGCATAAAAGAGGGTCACATGCGCATTCCGGTTTACAGCGGAACGATAGACCGCATCAAAGGCATCCTGTACATCAGGGACGTCATGGACAAATGGAGCGAGGACGAAGAGATGCCAAGCCTTTCCGCCGTCATCAGGAAGCCCTACTTCATTCCTGAGACGAAGCGCGTCGCAGAGCTTCTCATCGAGATGCGCAAGACCAACACCCAGATCGCCATCGTGGTGGACGAATACGGCGGCATGGCCGGCATAATTACCGCCACCGACATCATCAGCGAGATCGTGGGCGAACTGCCCGAAGAGGACATCAACGCCGATTCCCCGGAGATCGTAAAGATCGACGAAACGACTTACGAGATGGCCGGCACAGTCCTTGTGGACGACCTTAACGACATGCTGGAACTGAACCTGCCGGATGACGAAAGCTTCGACTCGATCGGCGGCTATGCCCTTTACAAGCTAGGACATCTTCCCGTGGAAGGCGAGGAAGTGAAGATCCCGGCGGGAAGCTTAAAGATCCTGAAGATCATAAACAACCGCATCGAAAAACTTCAACTCAAACTTACGAAAAATGAGTGAAAGACCAATAGTCGCCCTGATTTACGATTTTGACAAGACGCTTTGCACAAAAGACATGCAGGAGTACGCCTTCATTCCCAGTCTGGGAATGGATTCCGTCACCTTCTGGAAGGAAGTGAACGACTTCGCCTCTAAAAACCAGATGGATCCCATTTTGGCCTACATGTTCATGATGACGAAGATGGCCAGGGGCAAAGTGCTGCTTACCAAAAATGTTTTGAAAGAACAGGGCAAGACCGTGGAGCTCCTGCCAGGCATTCCCGAGTGGTTCTCCAAGATCCGGGAATTCGGCGAAACTGAAGGTGTTGCAATAGAGCATTACATCGTCTCATCGGGCTTGACTCAGATCATCTTGGGCACCGGGCTCGCCGAGGAATTCTCCGGCATCTACGCCAGCGAATTCCTCTACGACGAGAACGGCGTGCCAATCTGGCCCGCCCTCGCTTTGAACTACACTAGTAAAACGCAGTTCATCTTCAGGATCAACAAAGGCATCCGCGATATTACGGAAGCGAAAGCCCTGAATTCTTTCACTCCGCAAAGCGAACGCCGCATCCCGTACCGCAACATGATCTACATCGGCGACGGGCTAACCGACGTCCCCTGCATGAAGCTCGTGAAACTGAACGGCGGCCGCTCCATCGGCGTCTATCAGGGCGACAACGACTCCCAGGTCTGCGACCTCATCCGCCACGACAGGGTGAACTACATCACCAGAGCCGACTACCGCTTTGACCAGGAACTGGCCAGCATCGTCAAAAAGCTCATCGTCAGCATCAAAAAGGAAGAGGAACTGGAGGACATAACCAAGCTCCATCAAAGCAAAGCCCTTTGAGATTTGCTATAATCAATAAGATTAACCTACCAAATCTTGTATTATGCTCTGCCCGAAATGCCATCATATTGAAAGCAAGGTCATCGACTCCCGCACCGCCCACAACGATTCCGCCATCAGGCGCCGCCGGGAGTGCCTGGCCTGCGGCCACCGTTTCACCACCTACGAAGTGGTGGAAGCGCCTTTAATGGTCATCAAAAAAGACGGTTCTAGGGAAGACTTCGACAAAGAGAAGATCTTGGGCGGCCTCAGGCATGCCTGCCGCAAGAGACCCGTTTCGGTAGGACAGTTCGACGACATCGTCCAAGCCGTCCTCAACAAGGCCGAGCAGGAGCACCTAAGAGAGATCCCGACTACGGAAGTCGGGCGCATAGTGATGGAAAAACTGAAAGCCATCGACCAGGTCGCCTACGTCCGCTTCGCCTCCGTTTACCTGCAGTTCCAGGCGGTCGGAGACTTCGAGGACGCGCTGAACAAAGTGAGGGACAACGGTTAAAAGATGCTCCCGACCCATGTCAGAAAACGCGACGGCCGTCTTGTCAGCTTCGACATCGGCAAGCTTAAGCGCAGCATCCAGGCGGCTCTCATAGCTGCCGACGATCCCGGCGCGGAATACGCCGAGGACGCCGCCTACGCCATCGCCATGCATCTTGGCAAGACGTTCCCCCAGCAGCCTCCTCAGACGAGCGACGTGGCCGTAACGGTGGCGAGAGCATTGGAGAAAGGCTACAGCGCCAGGGCCAGCGCCATCTACCTCGATTATCGGGTGGCAAGGGAAGAGCAGCGTTCCAAGACCACGGTAATAAAACCGCAGCAGATCTCGCTTCTGGACGCCGACAGCACGATCAGCGTCATGACAGGCAACGAGCAGAACTCCCGCCCCTGGAACCGCGCCTTCATAGTCCGCGCCCTTGAGCAGGAAGCGCACGTCAAGCACTCCGCCGCCGAAACGATCGCCCAGGAAGTCGAAAGGCGCGTGCTTTCCTCCGGCCTTTCCATCGTAACGACGACGCTCATCAGGGCCCTGGTCGATTCCGAACTTCTCTCCAGAGGCTACGCCAATTCCCTCCGTCAGCGCTCCTCCGTCACGATCCCCTACGACGAACTTCAAAGGCGCCTAAACGAACCGGAGAACCTCAACACTAAGCTTGGCAGCAGGATCTCTCTTCCCTATTCCCTTTCGCACATCTATTCCGAAGACGTCGCCATGGCCCACCGCCAGGGGTTGATCGACATCGGCGGCTTAAGGCATCCCTACTCCCGCCACATAGAGCATTTCTTAGTCAAAGCGGAGACGAACCGCAAAGAGCTCATAACTGAATTCAAAAAGCTGGAGAATTATCTCTGCAACAACCTGACGCTCAACTTCGACTCAGAATTTCTGAAAAACTGCCCGAGGGAGCGCGTCATTGAAACGATCGATCTCGCCTCCGCTTTCAAAGGAACGTTCTACTTCAATTTCCCTGCCTGCGAAGCGGAGACCGTATCGAACCTCATAAGGTCCCTGGAGCCCAACAACAGCCTGATCTTCCAATTCCAGGGCGAGATCGAGGAAAAGGAAAAGACCGCCTCTGTCTTCATAGAGCTTGCCAAACTGGGCCACAACATCCTCTGGGTGAAAAACGACCTGACGCCCATTTCCCAGCTTATCGCCGTCAACCTTCCCAGGATCGTCTATAAGAACAAGGAAGCGAACATTGAGCAGCTTCTCCTTGACCTTCAGCCTTCCCTGGAAGCGGCAGTGCACGCCTGCCGCCAATACCGCCTCTACGCCCAGGCCAACGGACAATTGAGAATGTCCGACATCCCGGGCTGCGAGCTCATAGGACTTAGGGAAGCGATTTCAGCTTTCACGGGCCAGGACAAAGGCGAGGAAAGCTTCCGCATTGCTTCCACGATCCTCAACACTTCCAGGGAGATCCTCCACAGGCTTTCCGGCGCCTACTACTTCGACATTCAGCTCGTCACGGGCTACGGCAGAGATTTCGGCAAACGCTTCTCCGTCCTGGACGAACGCCTCTTCCCCGAGATCTTCGGCTTCCTGCCCTTCCACGATCCGGACGCGGAGGCCCTGCGCCACAACATTCCGCCTTACGCATTATTGGAAACGAATCAAGGCGACGGCCCGGAGGAAGTCCAAAGCTGGCTGAAGACCGTGAACGCCGGCTGCGACAGCGGCTTTTTGCCCATCTCCATTCCCGGTAAGGAACTCCTCGTCAGCCTTCTCGACTACAACTTCGGCATCATGCTGAAAGGCGAAAGCGAAAGCGCCGCCCAAGACGAGCGCTTCTTGGAGAACCGCGGACAAACTTCCCTCTTCTAATGGATCTTCCAATTTTCGCAATCATCCCCGCCGCCGGAAGCGCCTCCCGCATGGGCTTCGACAAGCTGCTTACTCCGCTTGCCGGAAAAAGCGTCCTGAACCGCACGCTCCAGGTCTTCGCCAGCCTTAGTTTCCAAAAGATCATCCTGGCCGTCAATCCCGACCGCCTTGAAGATTTCAAAGCCGCCGTCGAATTTGAAGCGAAGATAATCCCGGGCGGCCCCTGCCGCGCCAAGTCCGTTTACAACGCCGTCAGGTCCCTTGACGATATTGAGGAAGCGATCCTGGTCATCCACGACTGCGCCAGGCCCTTCGTCTCGGCTGAAACTATAAAAGCCACGATAGAAAAAGCCCTGGAAACAGGCGCAGCCATCACCGCTACTCCCCTGACCTCGACTTTGAAGGAAGCCAAGGAAGGCTCTCTTATCTCCCGCACCATACCGAGGGAAAAACTCTTTTTAGCCTCCACCCCGCAGACCTTCCTGCTCTCGAAACTCAGATCTTCTTACGCTGTTATTGAAAGCGAGGAAGACTGGAGCGCCTACACCGACGAAGCGATGATACTTGAGAAAGCGGGATTCCCCGTCGCCATCTGCCAGGATTCCGAAAAGAATTTCAAACTGACCAACAGAAGAGACTGGGACTTCGCCTCCTACTTGCTCACTAAAAATGCTTGACGTACGTAGCGAAAATATAAAAGTGGAAACCGCCGTGCTGGTCCTGAACTGGCAGGGCGAAAAGCTGATCAGGGACTGCCTTGACGCCCTCAGGGATCAAGACTATCAGGATTTCCTCACGGTGGTCGCCGACAACGCTTCCACCGATGCTTCCGTCGAGATCATAAAAGCTGATTACCCGGACGTTCTCTTATACGACTTCAAGGAAAACTACGGCTTCGCCCGCGGCAACAACGAAGCGATGGAGCTTCTTTTCAAAAGCTATCCCGATCTAAAGTACATCGTCCTCCTGAACAACGACACGAAAGTCGAAAAGCAGTGGCTTGCCGAGCTTGTTAAGACTGCCGAAAACGATCAATCGCTCGGCTCGGTCGCCTCGCAGCTGCTCATTTGGGACGGCGAACACGCTCCAACTGTCATCGACTCCGCCGGCGACATGTTCTTTAAGCACGGCGTGGCCGGGAAAAGAGGCTACGGAAAACCCCGTGACACCTATACTGACGACGCGAGCGTTTTCGGCGCCTGCGCAGGCGCCGCCCTCTACCGCGTGCAAGCCTTAAAGGAGACCGGACTTTTCGACCCCGACTTCTTCGCCTACAACGAGGACGTTGACCTTGCCTTCCGCTTAAGGTTAAGAGGCTGGGGCTGCCGCTTCAACCACAAAGCGGCCGTCTGGCACAGAGTGGGCTTCTCCACCACCAAATACTCCGACCGCGCCCTCTACTGGGCCAAGCGCAACAGCCTCTGGGTCGTCTGGAAGGATTTCCCCACCCCGCTTCTCTGGCGCTACGGATTAGGCATTTTCCTCTACGCCTTCCTCTCAGACTTGCTCTGGACCGCCCGGGGCCGCCTTAAACCGATCTGGCAGGGCCGCAGAGACGCTATTAAGGCGAAGGCCAGGCTCAATGCCCAGCGCAAAGAGATACAGGCTAATTGCGCCGTCAGCGTTGACGAATTAAAGAGCCTCATGATCCTAAAGACGCCCTGGATGGAATCCATCCTGCGCAATCTTAAAGATCCCAGGGCCAAATGAGCCTTGACTTACAAAGGCCCTTTTAATATAATCTACTTCACCATTCTGAAAATGGTAAAAGAAAAAAGCACGGGCCGTTAGCTCAGTTTGGTAGAGCATCTGACTTTTAATTAGAGGGTCGCAGGTTCGAGTCCCGCACGGCTCACTTTTTTCTTGAAGCGAAACATACGTCTCCATCGTCTAGTCCGGCCTAGGACACCGGGTTTTCATCCCGACAACAGGAGTTCGAATCTCCTTGGAGACGCCAAATATTAAAGCGCGCCAATCGGCGCGCTTTTTTTATTGCAAAGGCGGGAACAAAGCCGAGACTGCGTTCTGGAAGGCTTCCGGCAAGGGTGCTGTGAATTCTATCTCATGCTCGGTTATTGGATGGCGGCAGATGAAGGACATGGCGTGAAGAAGCTGCGTTTCGATAGGAACGCCGCAGATAATTGCTTCTTTTTCTTTGCCGTAAAGTTTGTCGGCGACGACGGGGTGCCCGATGGCGGACATATGCACCCTGATCTGGTGGGTGCGGCCGGTCTTGATGGCGACGTCAACCAGAGAAAGGCCGTCTAAGAAGCCCGGGACGTTTGGCGCGCTGGCTTTGACAGTGTAACGGGAAAGCGAAGGCAGGCCGTCAGCACGCACCATCTGTTTCAGCCTAATGTGGGAATACTTGTTGTCGCCTATGGGAAGCGCTATGTCCCCTTCCCTCTCCGAAAATACTCCGTGAGTCAGCGTGCGGTAAACTTTTTTTACTTCGCGCTTCTCTATCTGGCAGGCCAGGTGCGTTCTATATTTTTCGCTCTTGGCGAGGATAAGAACGCCGCTGGTGTCCTTGTCGAGGCGGTGGATGAGCGTAGGCCTGTATGCGAGATCCTTGTATTTCGCGTGCACGGCGTTAAGAAGCGTATCGTAAAGATGTACGCCGGTCGGATGCACTATCGTGCCGGGCTTCTTGTTGAGGACAAGGAGCGCTTCGTCTTCATAGATGACGTCAAGGTCTATTTTCGCTTCAGAGTGCTCCTGCTGGTAAGGGGAAATGTCGATGTGGATCTTTTCGCCCAAAAGCAAATAGCGCCCGGCCCTGGTGGGCTGCCCGTTCAGAGTTACGAGACCGTCGTCGATCATCTTTTGGAAAAAAGCGCGGGAACGCCAGGGAAGCTTTCTTTTGATGAAAGCGTCCACGCGGCAGGGCAGGTCTTCTTCCTCCACCGTGAAATCGAAAGCTTCTATGGCCTTCGCCAGATCCTTGGGCGGAGCTTTCTGTCTCAGTCTTTGGGGGTACACTTTCTGAAGAGGCCGTCGGTGATGAAAAACAAAGCGCCGGGAAGCGTCATGACGACGGAAGCGGCCCTGGCGATGATGAGGCAGGCTAAGAGCGTGGAAACTTCGATGGGCAGGAAAAGGCAGAAAACGAATTCCCTAGTTCCGATCGTCTCGATGCTTATAGGAATGACGCCAAGAAGAGAGGTCGTCTGGACCAGGGCGAAAACAAGCGTGAAGGAAAACTTCTGATCCAGAACAGCCCAGAAGCAGAGATAGAAAGCAATGGCGAAAGAAAACTGCAGGAGCGTAGAAACGAGGATCAGTTTTGCGATAGTCTTGGCTCCGCGAATATTCTGGTTCAGCTTTTCCAGAAATTCGACCAAAAATATGGAAACTGTTTTATAAGGGATCTTGGAAAACAAAGCGCTGAATTTCAGCACAGCCTTTTTGCTTGCGATGAGAACGATTATGAAAAGCATCGCTATGAAAAGGACAAAAAGCGCAGCGGCGATGAGAAGCAAAGCTCCTCTTGCTGTCTTGTCCCCTTCAGACCAGGCAAGCAATATGTCTTTTGAAACGAAGGGCAGCGATAAAGCGATCAATAGTCCGATGACCAGAAAGCCTATGAGCCGTTCAAGAAAGAGCAGCCCCGTTCCCTCCGCGGCTGAGATGCCGTGCGGGAGCATGTTGATGACTCTCGTAATGTCGCCGCCGAAGCCGGTGGGCAGAAAATTGTTGCAGAAGCTGGCGGTGAAACTGTACCTGAGGAGTTTCCAGAAGGGAATGTGTTTTTTTGCGCCTTCGAGTACGACTTGCCAGCGCCAGGCCGTGATGACGTAGGAAAGAAGAAAGACCGCAAGCGCGGCGGCGATAAGTTTGAGATCGGTATTTTTCAAATTAGCCATGACCGCCTCGGGGTCGCACATGAAGTACAAGGCGGCGACCAACGCGGCGGCTATAATGAGGCGTATGATGAAAAATACGGATTTCATTGCTTCCTAAGGAAAGGCTGCTTTGGATCCTCAAGACACTTGATAAGGTAATCCCCCACTTCGAAACTGTAGTGGGATGTCTCGATGTAGTCGTTCCTGTTGGTGGTCTGCGGTATCGTGCTGAAATCGTAATAAGGCACGACCTTGGCAAGCTCGTTTAAGAAATCGCCGTAGCCTTCTTCCAGGCATTTCTTGTAAGTGTCGATGTAGAGAGGATTGGCGAAGACTTTCAACCTTATGCCGTTCTCTTTGCAGAGATCGGCTATCGCTTTGATTTCTTTTATGGATTCCTCGAAACGCGGAGCGTAGTGCTTTTCCCAGGCCGGGCGGTTGGCCTTTTCGTCAAGGTTAATCTCCTGACTCAGCCAGGAGTTGCCGGTCAAGTAGAACTCTTTTTCCCTTTCCCCGTCGCTCTTCTTTGCTCCCAATATGGTGTCCAGGGCGCGGAAGGCCTTGGAGCAATTGACGTATGGAAGATAGAATTTAAGAAGATTGCCGTCCATTGGATAATATCTGCGCATCAAAGATCTTCTGTGACGCTCAGGGTCAGTAAAACAGCTGATGTTGTCGATGCCGAGCCAGACGTTGCTGATCTTGATGCCGTTGGCAATGAAGATCTTTAAATTGTCAAGATGCTCCTTAGGAAGGCCCTCGGAATAATTCATGTTGTAGAAACGGCCTTCTTTTATCTTCGAGACGTCGATCATACCGACTCTGGAGGAGCCGAAGAGGAAAGAGTCGAAGCGATCCGGGTTCTTTAGGATATAGCGGGTCTTGATGAAGATCTGATTGGGTTCCACGCCGTTGAAACGAATGTTGTCGTAATGGAAAACATTGTAAGGGTCGAGCCAGATCGGGAAAGCGACTGTGACGAGAAGGATCAGTATGAGAGCCAACGCGGCTTGCCAGATAATGTGAATGCTAAACTTCATTTAGAATTTTCCGTAGATCAGTTCCTGCTGTTCCCCCGCCTTGCAAAGGAAGAGCAGTATAAGCGTTGCGATGTAGAAAAGAATGGGGGCCTTTTTTCCCGGAGCCGTCCAAGGGTCGTGATTGCGGAAAAAATACTCCGTAATAAAAACGATAACAGTCGGAATTATTATCCTCAGAATGTTGACAATGCCGTCTTCCTCGCCCATGATGGAAAGAAAGCCTTCCTTAAAATAAGCAAGCGGAGCGCTGACGCCTGCGAAGGCGTTGGCCATGATGTAAGCGGCCTGGCGCATGGATTCCGCTCTGAAAAAGAGCCAGCCGAAAAGCACAATGATCGCCACGCAAAGCGCCCAGATGAATTTCGCCGCTTTGCGTTTCGGGCCTTCCTTGGCCGGGAAAAGCAGTTTCTCCACAACGAGGCCCAGTCCGTGCAATCCGCCCCAAACGATGAAAGTCCAGTTAGCGCCGTGCCAGAGACCGGAGAGCAAAAAGGTCACCATGATGTTTATTGATCTTCTCAATTTCCCGCAGCGGCCGCCGCCCAAAGGAAAATAGACATAGTCCCTAAACCAGGTGGAAAGGGAGATGTGCCAGCGGCTCCAGAATTCCTTTATGGTCGTGGAGACGTAAGGCACTCGAAAGTTCTCCTTGAGGTCTACGCCGAAAAGCCTCGCTATACCGATCGCCATGTCGGAGTAGCCTGAAAAGTCGCAGTAGATCTGCAGGCTGTAAAGAATAACGGCCAGGATGAAAACGAAGCCAGTCTTCGATTCACAGCCCGAAAAAACGTTGTTGACCAGGACGGCGAGGTTATCCGCCACGACCGCTTTCTTGACCAAGCCCCAGAGGATCTGCCTCGTTCCCCTGTCAAAACGGTCAAGAGTGAGATCATTTGGCTCTCTGAGGGCCGGAAGGAAGGCACCTGCCCTCTGTATAGGGCCGCAGATTATAAGCGGGAAAAAAGCCGCGTAGATGAAGAAATAGAAGGGATCCTTTTCCGCTTCCAATTCTCCCCTTCTGACGTCCGTCAGGTAAGAAATAAGGCGGAAAGTGTAGAAGGAGATGCCAAGCGGTACGAGCCACTTAAAACTCCAGTCCGGAATGCCGGAAAGTCCGGCAACGGAGTTGTAAAGGAAGGGCGTGTATTTGAAGAAGACTAGCGAAAAGAGCGTGAGCAAAACGCCGGCAAGGTAGGAAGCCTTCGTATTCAGTAAGGCGCAGAAATAAGCGACGGCGGTAGTGATGAGGAGGAAGACGACGCACCACTTTGAAAGGAAGACGTAGAAGAGAAGGCTGGCCGCGAACAGAAGCCATTTTCTCAATCCCCTCGTCGGCTTCAAGTGGTAAAGCAGAAGCGTCAGGATAAGGAAAGCCAGAAATTTGAGAGAGAAGAAATCCATTTTAAGCTTTCAGTTTCCCTTCCGGTATCTTAAGTTCTTTCATTACCCCTTCCATCAGGTCGATCGTCTCCTGATCGGGCAATGCGGCCAGGCGCTGCCCGTCCGCCGTCTTCATAATGAGGACCGTGGAAACGCACTCACCCTCTTTTAATTCTTCCACGACGTAAGCTTTTACTTCGGACAAAGGCTGGTCGGTATAGTCGCCCTTGCGGCTCAAATAATAGGAGCCCTCCTTTTTCGTCAGGGTGACAATAGGAGTCCTCCCTCTCTCCAATGACCGCCAGATGAAAGAAATGCCGAAGGAGGCTATCAAGGCGGAAATGATCTTTGCAGGCTCGAATACCTTGCTTATGTCGCTGCGGTAGTAGAAGGCGAAGAAGATAAGGACAAGCGAGAAGATGAGCGCCGTGTTGATGAACAAAGGTCTCGCGTTGCGCCAGAAACTGCGCCGCTTTAGGCGGCGCAGTCTCAGAAGCTCCTGGAAGGATCTTGGCTCCTCCCAAACTATATCTTCGCCTTTAACTATCATTTGATGTTGACGGGAACGAAGTCGCCCGCTACGAGGTCGGCGGGAATGTCGCCGATCTTCACGGTGTAGAAGCCGGTTCCGACCGCGAAGCGCGGGAGCCTCAGGACGGAGACGATGTCGGCGTGGCGGTCAGTGGCCGTGCAGTAGTTCTCGTCCGGGTAAGAGGGACGGCGGGTTATGGGGCCGAGGTCGGTCAGCTGAACGTTCTTGAAGACCTTCGCCATCTTGTCGGGATTGGCGCCCGTCGGCTGATGGTTCTCCTCCAGCTTGGAATTGAGGTATCCGGGCTGGGAGTTGTAGGCGTCTATTAGTTCGCCGCTGCGATAGAGCCAGGTCAGAAGCGTCTCGTCATTGTAGTTGATGACGGCGAAGGCGACGCAGCGGAGCTGCTTGGAAAGGCGCTGGGCCATTTCGGAAACGACCTTGGCGTCGAGTTCGTCCAATTCCTCGTCGTAGATGACGGCGTCTCTTTCCATCATTTCCGACGTGCCGTCGGAAACGACGTAGGCGTGGCGGCCTTCGTCAGCCAAGAGTTTCAGGACCTGCTTCTGCTCAACTTTCAGAAGCGTGATGTTGGCGTAGTTTTTGGTGGTGATCTTCATAATTTTATCTTTGTGTTGATTATTTTTCCGCTTTGACGGTGTAGTGTCCCAGGAAGAGGATCGCGCCGGTCTCCTTCTCCCTGATCAGGTAAACGAAGGGCTTGTTGAAGCGGATCTCTTTGGGCGGCTTCATCGCCATGCCGGTGCACTTGACCATGACGGCGGTCGCCGCTGCAGCTTCCGTGCCGGTCTCATAAACTTTGACGATAGCCTTGTGGAGTATCTCGCTCACAAAAAGCTGCTCCTTCAAACTTATGCCGGTGAAATCGGCGCTGTAAGTGAAGGGAGAAGCAAGACCCATGTTCTTGAAAATCGGCACCAGGCTTTGGGAATATTCCGTCGTGAATTTCGGGAACATAAGCACAGCATTCTCGCGCTTGAGAGATTTCGTTATGTTTTCAATGTAAGTGTCGTCGATCTTCTTTTCCCAAGAGGCGAATTTCGCCACGTCGTTGGGCATCATGGCCAGAAGCGAATATTTCCTGCCGGCGTAATTAAGTTCCACCGCCGTCACTCCGTCAACTTCCGCGGCGTTGACCATGCCTTCCTGGCGCATCAGCTCCCCTTTCCCGGCGCGTCCCATATAGTCCATGAGGGAATACTTCCTCGTGCCGTCCTCGTCGAAAGGCGTTTCCCATTTGGCAAGGAAGCTCACGGCGTTCACAAGAACAAGCCTCGTGTCAGCGCTCAAAGCATCGGGGCTGATGAGGTCTTTGATGAGGTTTCTCGTGTGGTCGGAGATCCAATTGTTGATCGTGGCAGCCGCCTCTTTGTTTTTCGCAAACTCAATGCTCCTCGCCTCGCCGGAGAAGAATTCCTTCAGGCTCTGCGCGTAGGATGAGAGGACGTCAAAACCAATGTTGAGCCAGAGCGAATTGGCGTCCGTCATGGTGAATTTCTCGTTTCCTGAAACGAGGTCTCCCCTGAGTTTCTGGAACTCTTTCCCTAAAAGCGTCCCTTTGTCCGGGAAAGCCAAAGTTTCCTTAAGCTGCTTTTCGGTCTCGCCAATCGCTCCCAAAGTCAGCATCGCCATGGCGCTGGAAATGCTGTACGGTGAGAAGAAGACCGGTTTGGCGGGATCGGCCAATTGTTTGAAGATCTCCCAGGCGAAAGCGTTGTTGCCTTTGACCAAAGCCGCCGCTTGTTCGGCTGTGGCGGGGCCCGCCGGGACTTCCGCAACTGAAGCGGCATGTGTTGCGGGAGCGGGATCAGCGGAGACAGTTGCGGCCGGTTGGGCAGCCGGAGGATTTTCCTGCGTAGCCAGGGCGGCCGGCGCTTCCTTTTCGCATCCGCAAAGAGCGAGCGCAAGGATAAGGGAAAGCATAATTTTGTTCATCGTTTTTCTCCTATTTTTCGCATTCGAAGGGAACTTCCACTTCCAAAGTAGGCCTTGTGATGTCCGGCGGGAAGGGGCCGAAGCGGGCGGACCTCACGGCGGAGAGCGCGGAATCGTCCATCGCCTTATTGCCGCTGCTCTGCGTTATCCTCGCCGTTGTCACCCTTCCGTCTTTCGTTAGGGTGAAGCGGACGACGCAGACGGATTTCTTGTTTATCTGCGAGGCCTGCGGCGTCTGCCAGGCCGCTTGGATGGCGGAAAGAATGGTGCCCTGGTAATAGTTGTTGATAGCGGCCGCCTGGCTTCCCGTCTCGCCTCCCGAGAAGAAGGTCTGGGACTCGACGCGGCTCGTCATGCGCTGCACGCTTTGGTTCAGTTCTTTCGTAAGGTTGTCGAGCGAGTGGTCGGTTGTCGTGACGGTCGTCACGCTCTCGAGCTGCTGACCGACTGTCGAGGGAAGCTGCGGAAGAGGATCAGTCTTGGTCTGGGTAGACTCTTTGGTCGGCTTAGTGTTTTCCGTCGCCTTCTTCGCGGTCTTGGCCTGAGATTTTCGCTTCTCGGCGCGCTCCTGCTGTTTTTTCTTTATGAAGTCCGGCATCTCGGAAACGTTCGTGTCCTTCTTGGGCTCGACTTTCTTCTCGACTTTTTTCTCGGGCTTCTTCTCCACCGGCTTCTCGACTTTTTTCTCGACTTTTTCAACCGGTTTCTCTACCTTCTGCTCTTTCACCGGCTCCTGCTTCACTTCCTTCTTCTCAGGGGGAGGCGTGACAGGTTTGGGCGGCTCAACGGAGGGAGGCGCGGGAATGCTGGCCTGGGGGATCTGCGTCAGCGTCACCTTCGCCTGGATCCCGACCAGTTTCGGCTGAGGCTCAGCCAGGGAAGCCAGAACGATGAGCAGCAGGAAGACCAGTATGTGGCCTACGAAGGAAGGAAGAAAATATGACGAGGAGAGTTTTCCCATCTTACCTTTCGTTTCCCGTGGTCTCCGTCGCGAAATAGGAGGTGTCCACGCCTATTTCCCTCAGGTGGTTGACTAATTCGAGGACGTTCCCGTAGCGGAAGCGCCTGTCCACTCTTATGATGACTTCAAGTTTGTTGGTCGGAGTTTCTTTTGCGCGCATAGCCTGGATCTCTTTTTTGAGAGAGCCGAAGGGGTCGAGGCGGTCCATCTCGCGGTCGTTCACGTAGAGGACGCCGTTCGTTTCGTGCGTCACTTCGTCCACGCACTGCTGCATACTGACGACTGCCGCGTAGTCGGGCTGCTCGAAAGTCATGGGCGAGGCTTTGGGGAGCGTGACGTCCACGCCCTGCTCCATAAGGGGAACAAGGAGAATGAACATGATGAGGACGGTCATGGTAACGTCCACCAGCGACGTGACCGTGATCCTTGCGTCCTGAACGCCCCGGCGGTCCCTGATTACGCTCATTTGTCCCCCAAGCCGACGGCCACGCCGGCGCTGTAGGCGGCATCCATCAAGCGGATGACGTATTCGTAAGGGAATTCGCCGTCCGCCCTTATTATGACGGAAAGGTCTTTCTTCTTGGCCTTCATCTCGCAAAGCGTCGCGTAAAGTTTGTCAAAAGGCTTCTCCGGTCCCATTACCGTGTCCCCTAATTTCACCACGCCGTAACCGGTGTCCTTGGCTTTCGTCAAAGAAACGATAAGGGGTTCCTCCGGGTTCTCCTGGGAGCTCACCGCGTCGGAAGAAGGGTGTTCGATCTTAAGCCCCTGTTCGAGAACAGGAGCGATAAGAATGAACATGATGAGGACCGTCATCGTCACGTCCACAAGCGACGTCACGTTCAGGTCAGCATCGTCGTTTCCCCGGCGCCTTTTGAGCAGACTCATTTTTTACTCCGCAGATTTTTCCCTTTCGATGGTGCGGTTCAATCTCGCGACCAGAAGCCTGGAATATTCTTCCATCAGCACGATCTGGGCGTTGACGCGGCCGCGGAAATAGTAGAAGATGGCCGCCGCCGGGATCGCCACCACAAGACCGGCCACCGTCGTGATAAGAGCAACGGAGATGCCGGGCGCCACGGTAGAGATCGTCGTGTTGCCGCTGCCGACCATGCCGCGGAAGGAGAGCGTCAAGCCCCAGACCGTTCCGAAAAGACCCATCATCGGGGCCAGCATGGCCGTCACGGAGAAGAAGGTCAAGCCGCCTTCCATCTCGTTTATTTCCCTGCTCAAAGCCGCGTCCATGATATGACCGGCTTCCGTAATGTCAGAGGCGGTGGCGGAGCCTTCCGCAAACAAAAAGTCCATAGCCGCCCTGTAAAGGCGGTAAACGGGCGTTTCGGAAGTCTGCGGGAGATCGCGGTAGAGCTGGGCGAAGTCGCGCAAAAATTGAGCCCTGAATTCCGTAAGCCTCTGGGCTAAGTGGGCGTTGGCCGACTCAAGCTTCTTGAAGTAGAGGTGCTTTGAGATAAAGAGGCTCCACATGTAAACTGACATCAGGGCCAGAACAAGCATGTCTATCCGGCCGCAGAGATCGAAATCGTGGTAAACGTTGATTATTTCTTGCCACATAGTTTTTTATTTTTCCGGTTCGATGATTTCTAAGCCGTCCATGTAGGGACGCAGCACTTCGGGGATGACGACGCTGCCGTCTTTCTGCTGGTAGTTCTCCAGGACCGCGACCCAGGTGCGGCCGACCGCCAGGCCGGAGCCGTTCAGGGTGTGCGTAAGCATCGGCTTGCCGCCGTCCGCCGGACGGTACCTTATGTTGGCTCTCCTGGCCTGGAAGTCCCAGCAGTTGGAGCAGGAGCTGATCTCGCGGAAAGTGTTCTGGCCGGGCAGCCAGACTTCCACGTCGTAAGTCTTGCAGGCCGAGAAGCCCATGTCGGAAGTGCAGAGCGCGACCACCCTGTGCGCGATGCCGAGTTTCTGCAATATCCTCGAGGCGTTCTCAGTCATGGTTTCCAAAGCTTCCTTGGACTGTTCCGGGGTCGTGATGTTGACCATCTCGACTTTGTAGAACTGGTGCACCCTTATGATGCCCCTGGTGTCCTTGCCGTAGGAGCCGGCCTCGGAACGGAAGCAGGGCGTCAGCGCGGTGTAGCGCAAAGGCAGATCCTTTTCATCCAGCGTTTCGTTGCGGTGCAGATTGACAAGGGGAACTTCGGAAGTCGGGATCAGGTACATGGGCTTCTCCCACTCGACGTGGAAGAGGTCTTCCTGGAACTTGGGAAGCTGGCCGCTGCCGTACAAAGTTTCGTCGCTGACGATCAGGGGAACTTCGAATTCCGTGTAGCCCTCGCGCTTCGTGTGCTCGTCAAGCATGAAGTTCTCCAGCGCGCGCTCTAATTTCGCGCCGGCGCCCTTCAGGACGGAGAACCTGGCGCCGCTCAGTTTGGCCGCTCTCTCAAGGTCAAGTATGCCTAGTTTCTCGCCGATCTCGAAGTGCTGCTTCGGCTCGAAATCGAAAGTCGGGATCTCCCCCACTCTCCTCACTTCGACATTGTCGTCTTCGGAGTCGCCTATCGGCGTCGTGGGATCGGGAATGTTGGGGATGCGGTCGATGAGGTAGCTGACTTTCTGTTCCGCTTCCTCTTTGGTCTTCTCGGCGGAATCGAGTTTTTCCTTTATCTCCTGGACCAGGGACCTCAAATCGTCGGCGTCCTCGCCCTTGGCGCGCTTCATGCCGATCTCTTTGGAGAGCTGGTTGCGGCTCTGCTGTAGACTTTCCAGCGCCTTGATCTCGTCGCGTCTCAATTTGTCGTTCACCATCAGCTGCTCCAATGCCTCGTCAAGATTGTTGCGGTTCTGGCCAGCCGGGTAGCGCGTCAAGAGTTTGGCGCGCACCTCTTCGTAGTTTTCCCTAATGAATTTGATGTCAAGCATAATTGCCTCGAAAGGTTATTTATTTTCGGACGACATGGCTTCCGTCAGCATGCCGTCAAGTATTTGCGAAAAAGTCAGTCCCGCTCCCAAGGCCGCCTTCGGCAGGATGGAAGCCTCGGACATGCCGGGAATAGTGTTGGTCTCCAAGGCGTAAATGTCGCCGCGAGCGTTCACGATGAAGTCGGTCCTGGAAACGCCCTGACAGCGCAGGGCCCTATGGCAGACTTCCGCCGCCGCCCTGATCTGGGAACTCAGGGCGCCGCTGATCCTGGCCGGCGTGATCTCCTCGCTCTTGCCCTTGGTGTACTTTGCTTTGTAATCGAAAAGCTCGCCGGTATGCGAAACGATCTCGGTCACGGGCAAAGCGAAAGGAGAGCCGTCCTTAGTCGCCACCACGCAGGTGAACTCCCTGCCCTTAACAAACTCCTCAAAAAGATAGAGCCCGCCGTTCTGCCAGAAAGACAAAGCAGTGTTCCTCAGCTCCTGCTCAGAGTTGAGAAGCCAGAGCCCGAAGCTCGAGCCGGAAGCCAGAGGCTTCGCTATGATGGGGTATTCCAACCCGGCAGCTTTGATCTTCTCAAGCGGATTCTCCTTAGAGGAGACCGTGACGCCTTTCGGGATCCTGATCCCGGCGGCGGCGTAAAGAAGTTTCGCAATGTCTTTTTCCATCGCGACCGCGGAGGCCGTTACGCCGCTGTGCGTGAAAGGAATGCCCAGCGTCGAAAGGAAGCCCTGGAAGCAGCCGTCCTCGCCGCCGCAGCCGTGCAGAGCCAGCATCGCGGCGTCAACCGGCCAGGACAAAACCTCGGTGAAAACTTTCGCAATGTTTTGGGAAGGACGATTCTTCCAATCCTCTTCGGTCGGGACCTCGTCTTCTCTTAAAAAGCAGGCCGAGCGGTCTTCTTTCAAAACGACCGCCCTGACATTGTACTTTTCCCTGTCGAGCGTATTGAAAACGTTCAGCCCGGATCTCATAGATATGGGCGCTTCCGGACTCCAGCCGCCCATGACCACGATAATGTTCTTTTTCATCCTAGTGACCCCAGACGCCTCTTTCATCCTCGTCGTATTCCTCTTCCTCCTCTTCTTCCTTTGCGGAAGATATTCCCCAGATATGGCCGCCAGGCAGAATAGTCGCGGTCTTCGGGAATTTCCTGACCGTCCAGTCGATGACCGCCAGGGAAACGGAGTATCCCTGCGAGGACTGCAATATGGCGTCGTATTTTTCCAAGCCCTCTTCGTTCGCCTGGGAAACGACAAAAGTCCTCGACCAGATCAACCCCACGCAGAGCATCACGCAAAGGAACATTCCGACGGCCGCGCCGCAGAGCATGCCCAAAAAGCGGTCGCTGAACTTAAGGTCCAGGGCGTTCATAAGTTTTCTCTTCACAAACTCCGCCAGAGACGTTAAGGTGAAGTAGAGGATGAGGATCAGAAGCAGCCCCGCCACGAACTTCGAAGTCAAAAGCGTCACCAGGAAGTTCCCTTCCCAGGGATGGGTCAGCTCTTTGAGCTCCCCTAAGCACGGGTCGAGGAACAAGACGACCAGCCAGATCGACAAAAAGAGCGAAAAGAAGGTTATGAGGGGCGAAAGCACGCCGCGCATGACGCCGATCGTCATGCAGAGCACGAGTAAAAGCAGTAAAATTATATCCAGATACATATATATTATGATACTACAAAAAGGGCTTTGATTCAATGGTGCCGGAAGCCACTGAAATGCGGGTTTGACAAGCAAAAGCAAAATTGCGAAAATGACATCCGTTATGCTGGAAAGAAACCTCACATTAAAGTCAAAACGCCTCACCCTCCGCCCCTTCGCGGAGGAGGATTACCCCGCTGTCAAGGAGATGTTCCTCGACCCCAAAATTTACGCCACTTACATGATCCCGAATTTCCCGGACGAAGAGGCAATAATTAAGCTCTTCAACAGCTTCAAAAACGCCTCAGAAAAGCCCGGACACTTCGTTTACGCCATCGCGAACGAAAAGGAATTCGTCGGATTTCTCAACTACACGACAGCGTCAGGCGACGAGATAGAAATAGGCTACGCCATCCATTCCCGCCATTGGGGCAAAGGATACGCCACGGAGGCCTTTAAAGCGGCCATAGAGGAGCTTTTCAGGATCGGGTATAGAAAGATAAGGGCCGGCCATTTCCAGGAGAATCCTGCCAGCAGGAGAGTCATGGAAAAAGCCGGCCTTAAGCCTATCGAATTAGTTGAGACGATCAGCTACCGCGGCAGGGACCACGTCGTCAACTATCTCGAGATAGTCCGCAAATGATCGTTACTTTTTGACCGGTTTAAAGATCGCGACATAACCGCCGTTGCGAACTGTCTTGATCTCGAGAGTCGTGTCTTTCGTCACTTCCTCTTCCGCGATGTCTATGGCGCACGCGTCGGTGATGCTGTCCTCTTTGTCGCGGAAGATCCGGGCCTTGTAGGTCACGCCATCAGCGAGGAACGTCAAAGGCACCGAATGTTTCTGGGCCATGTCGTCCCCTATCATGCCGATGTACCAATCGTCGCCGCTTCTGCGGGCGCAGATGTAGAATTCGCCGATCTTGCCCTGCAGCGGCAGCGTTTCGTCCCAGGTCGCCTTCAGCTGATCAAGGTATTCGAGGCCTGGCTGGCCTTCGTAGTTCTTGGGATTGTCGCAAAGGCAGATGAGAGGAGTCGGCAGGACGAAGCACAAGGCCAGTTCGTGCGCCCTGGTGCCGATGACCTGCGTCGGGGAGGTCGGCTTGAAGTTTTCGGGCTGTCTGTTGAGGAAGCCGCCGGGCGTCAGGTCGGCCGGTCCCTGGATGTAGCGGGTGAACGGGTAAGAGGCCAGGTTCTTGGGATTGATATTGTCGCCCCACTTGCTCGCTTCGTTGCCCTTTACGCCTTCACTCGTTATCTGGTTCGGGAAGGTGCGGGCGAAGCCGCTGGGCTTGTAAGAACCGTGGAAGTTGACGATCAGATGGTGCTTGGCGGCCGCTTTGACGGTCTTCTCGTACCACTTGACCATCTCCTGGTCGTCCCTGTCCATGAAGTCGATCTTCATGCCGCCAATAGAGCCGAGCTCCTCGTAATAAGCGAAGGCCTTCTCCATCATTCTTTCGATGTCGGCCCAGTGCATCCAGAGGATCAGCTTCACGCCTTTCTCTTTGGCGAAGCGGGCGATCTCGGGGAGATCGACTTTGCCTTCCTGGCCCTTCATGACGTTGTTACCCTCTCTGCCCATATGCGGGCTGTACCAGGGATCGTCAACAGTTGAGTATTCCCAGCCGTGGCGGGAAGCGAAGTCTATTTCCTTCTTGATGGATTCCGTGCAGAGGTTTCTGTTCCAATCGGACCACCAGTTCCAAGTGCAGCGCCCGGCTTTGATCCAACTGGTGTCAGGGAGTTCGCAGGGAGAAGCGCAGTTCAATATCATCTGGTTCGTTATGAGGTCGAGTTCGCTCTTGCCTATCAGAGCGAGTCTCCAGGGCGAATGGCGTTCGCCTTTCGTCAGGACAAGTCCCTTGCCGTCGAGCCTCGGGGCAAGCATGGCGCAAAGATAAGGCTTCGCTTCTACTTTCTTCTCTTCGTAGATCTCAAAAGTCGCATGTCCAAGGTCCGCCTTTTCCGCATCGACGCCGCAAAGGCCTTTCAGCTCTTTGTATTTCCCATCGAGTTTAAGCTTGATATAACCGTTGGCGTGGCTGCCGAAACCAGATTTGAAGGTTTTTTGGCCGATCTTCAGAGGGTTGCCGTCCACGCTCTTATTGATGCCCAGTTCACCCCAGCCTTCCTCGTGCGCGGCGATGAATTCTTCCGTCACGGGAACTTTTTTGCCGGCTTCGTCCACAAGTATTAGCCCGACCCAGTCGGCGTGGCAGTGGCTGACGTCGCCGTCCACAAAATGACAAAGCGTTACGGCCTGCTTTCCGGTAACGTCAAGCTTGAAGGACTTGGCTTCGTCACGGCCTGTCATCTTTCCGCTGGAATAGAGCTTTTCGCCGTCAATTTTCACGCCGTTGCCAAAATATAGTCCGGCCCAGTCCCTGAGGTCCGTCTCGGTCAGAGCCAGGGCGAAATTCTCGCCCTTAACCAAGAGCGGGCAGCCGCAGATGGAGCCCTTGGGGATCGTGCTGACGGTCGCTTTGGTGGACTCTTTTTCCTGGGAGGTGCGGAAGCCGTAGTCGGCGTACCAGCATTCGTAATCCTTGTCGAAGAGGTAGTCGGTCTTGTCTTTCGTGACGACGTATTCTTCCTCGGGATCCTTGGGCGTTATGGTATAGCGGAAAGCTAAGCCTTCGTCATAGAGACGGAAAACAAGTCCCACTTCCCTCTTTGGGAAATCCGCTTTCAATTTCACGGTGTACTGATTGCAGAGATCGTGATATTCCTTCTGGATGCCTATTGGCTGCTGCCACTTTTCGTCGATCTTTTCCCTAAGGACTGCGACGATCTCCAGTTTCTCCGGCCAGGCCTGGTCCTCGAAATCAAGTCCGAGTTCGCCGGACAGAAAAGACTTTTCGCCGTTGATGCTCAAAGCGTAGGTGAGTTTTTCCCCGTCTCCCAATTCGACTTTGACGTTGCCATTGGGAGATGTCATGGTTTGGCATTCTGCGCAAGCGCAGATGCTAAGGAGCGATATGAGCGCGGCGATGCGAATTTTCATAAATTTACCTCTCGTCATGTGGTTTTTTATTTTTGTTTTCTTATATTTTCAAGAAAATATTGCGCGGAGTCAAGCACGGTCTTGAAGGGACCGATGAATCTCTGGCAGTCGGGAAGCGAGCCGAGGAAAGTCTTTCCGTAGCTTTTCCTAAGGATGCGGTCGTCCAGAATCGTGACTATCCCGTAGTCGGAGCTGCTTCTTACCAATCTGCCGAAGCCCTGTCTGAGCTTGATGACGGCCTGCGGGACGGAGTAGTGCGCGAACGAAGTCACGCCCTTCTTCTCCAGTTCCTCGCACCTGGCTTCCTGTATAGGTTCCGTCGGCACGGCAAAGGGAAGCTTAGTTAGAATGATGGAGCGCAGATTCTCTCCCGGGACGTCCACGCCGGCCCAGAAGCTGTCCACGCCGAACAGCACGGCGTTGTGGGAGCTTTTGAAGCGGTTCAATAGATTGTGGCTGGAATCCGAGAACTGCACCATAGGCAGAAGTCCCCTGGCGCGCAGAGCTTTTTCCAGCGCGTCATAGGATTTCTGCATCAGCGCGATGGAAGTGAAGAGCACGAAAGCGCCGCCCTCCGTCAGCTGCGCCAAGTCAAGTATCATGGCGTTCTGGTTCAGTTCATAGGAGTCTTCGGGAACGAGCAGCGCCGCCTGCTTTTTGTAATCGAAACTCGACTTGTAGATGTTCTCTGTGATTTTCCTTCCGCCCACGGCCGCAAGCTCCGCTTCGTAGAGATCTAAGCCTACTCTGCTCTTAAAGAAGTCGAGCTTCTCCTTGCTTGACAAAGTTGCGGAAGTAAGAATGATCGTGCGGAATTTTTTGTAAAGCGATTCCTTGAGCATTTCCCCCACGGTGATGGGAACGCTCTCCATGCTGAACCTTTTGATCTTCAGCTTCTGGGAAAGGCCGGCGTCCAGCCAGCTGACCATGCCGTTCTCCTCCTCGCCTTTCTCCCTGATCTCGGAAATGGTGGAGGCGAAGGCCTCGAGATGCCCAACGCGCACGGCAAGGTCCCTTGCCAAGCCGGGAAGCTCGTCGTGCCCTTCCGCGGCTTTGTCTTCCACGATCTCGAAGATGCCCTTGAAGAGCGCCGCGCCTTGCGTCAGCGTCGCTTCCAGATTTTTCAAGTGTTCGCAGATGTCCTCCCACTCGGCGGTAGCCCTGTGCTCTTTGGTCAGGCGGTACGGCAGGAAATCCTGCCCACCTAGTTTTGCCTTGGCGTCGAGTTTCATTAGGATGTCGCAGATGTCGTCGCACTCGCCGAGAGCTTCTTCGTGCAATGTCGGCAGTCCGTCGTCAACGAGCGTTTTGATCTGCTCCAGGATCGTCTCCTGATCTTTTTTGAAGCGCTCGGGATTCTTCTTGACAAAATTGGCCAGGGTAATAAGCGCGCCTGTCTGCTTGTGTCCGCTCGAACGGTAGATGGCGTTCAGAGTAGTCAGGATGTCGTAGCGGGATACTTCCATGCCGAAATGACTGGAAGCCGAATCCTCAAGATTGTGGGCTTCGTCAATGACGACCGCGCCGTAGTCCGGAAGAATGCCCGTGGCGTTGCCTTCCTCCCTGATGGCTATGTCGGAAAAGAGCAGCGCGTGGTTCGTTATGATAACGTTGGCTTCCTCGGCTTTCCTTCTGGCTTTCACCACGAAGCAGCTCTTGAAGAAGGGGCAGGCGCTTTTTATGCAGGTCTCCCTTGAGGAGGATATTTTCTCCCAATGTTTGTTTTCGGGATACTCGGCCGGCTCGCTCCTGTCCCCTGTCTCGGAACCGACTGCCCATTTCGCCAAAGACTCCAGCCGCTCCTGGTCCTCGTCGGCTATAAGCTCGGGATTCTTCAAGATAGTGTTGGCTTTCCTAAGGCAGGCGTAATTTGATCTGCCCTTCACAAGCACGGCCTTCGCCTCTTGCGAGAAAAGATCCTTGACGATCGGGAAATCTTTCTTGTAGAGCTGCTCCTGCAGGTTTATGGTGTGCGTCGCAATGACGATCTTCTCATTGTTGAGTAAAGACCAGGCAATGGCGGGAAGAAGATACGCTATTGTCTTGCCCGTGCCCGTCCCCGCTTCCGCCACGCAAAGATCGCCGTCGTTGAAAGCTTTCGCTACCTGGCCAAGCATGGCTTTCTGCTCGGGGCGCTCCTCGTAATTCTTGAAGTGCTGGCTTAAGCGCGAGCCTTTGTCAAGCTGGCTTACGATCTTATCCGTAGGGAGGAGCGTAAGCTTTTTCATCGGCCCGGTCTCGACCAGAACGTAGGACAATCTAACGTCGTTATCCACGATCATGCTGCCGATTCCGCGCAAGCCTAGCTGGCTTGCGATGCCTACGTCCGCGTCGCTGGGCCTGATGTTTTCCTTTGCGGACACCATGTGCGACGGCGGATGATTGTGTATGGCGTAGTCCCCGCTCTTGCAGCGCTGCATCACGGCCGCGACCATGTGGTCGTTGCCGCGGGCGATAATTTCTATTTCGCAGATAAGGCCGTCCTCCGAGAGAATTCCGCGGGCAAAAACTTCGTTGCCTTTGGCTTCCTCAATGGCGGCTTTCAATTTCCTTGCCGCCGCGGGCGTGAAGTGTGAATCGTATATCTCCATACATCAAGGATTATAGCATAAAAAAGGCCCTCCCGCTTTTGTCTTGAAAGGTATGCTCCCCTTGCCATTTTTTTAAAATACTGCTAGAATAGCCGACGTTTTAATTTTTGTTCAAGGGGGGAAGGGAAACAGGTTCCTTTTTTCCCTGGACGCGCACCTTAAACTTTCCAAAATAGGTAAGGAAAAATATGCCTACCAAAATTTTTGTGGGCAACATGCCCTACGCGATGACCAAAGAGGACCTTAACAAACTGTTCTCAACAATCGGAACAGTAGTCTCCGCTTCGGTCATCTTTGATCGTGAAACGAGACGCAGCCGCGGTTTCGGTTTCGTAGAAATGAGCACCGACGAAGAGACTAAGGAAGCCATCGAGGCTTTCCATGAGGCGGAAGTCGGCGGAAGGAAACTGATCGTTTCCGAAGCTCGTGAAAAAAAGGTCGAGCCGAAAGAAGAATAATATTTCCCCTTGCCTAATGAAAAAGGCCCCGGACAACCGGGGCCTTTTTTTATTCCTTTCCTATTCTTTCGTGATCTCCAGACCGAGGCGGTCGTACATGAAGGCTCCTTCCCTCGCGTACTGCCTGACTCTGGAATCGAAGTCCACGGAGGAGCCGTGGCCGGCGTCGGGATAGACGACCGGGAAGATCGGGCCGCCCGTCGAGTCAGCCTGA
This sequence comes from bacterium, assembly GCA_017616555.1. Taxonomy (GTDB): domain Bacteria; phylum Auribacterota; class UBA3054; order UBA3054; family UBA3054; genus UBA3054. Next base: position 90,310 of record JAFZXZ010000029.1, read on the forward strand.
AGCTTGGCGCCCATCTTCCTGACGTGCATGGGATCGACTCTGGCGTCGTTCTCGCCGCCTGTGATGAGCATATCGGGGTATCTGACGCCCTTCTTGATATTCTGATAGGGAGAGTATTTCAGGATGTATTCGAACTGATCCTTGAAGTCGGAGGTGCCGTATTCCTCGCTCCAGATGTTGGCGATCCTGAACTTGTGGTATTTCACCATGTCTAAGAGAGGCACGCCGCATCTGACGGCCTTGTAGAGGTCTGGACGCTGGACGGCGCAGGCGCCGACTAAAAGCCCGCCGTTTGAGCCGCCGGAGATGCCGAGTTTTTCCTTCGATGTGTAGCCTTCTTTGATGAGGTACTCCGCCGCGGCGATAAAGTCGTCGAAGACGTTTTGTTTATTCTCGCGCATGCCGGCTTTGTGCCATTCCTCGCCGAATTCGCCGCCGCCCCTTAAGTTCGCGATGGCGAAGACGCCGCCCTGCTTCACCCAGAGCGAATTGTAGCCGATGAAGCCCGGCATAAGGGAGACGTTGAAGCCGCCGTAGCCGTCCAATATGCAGGGGCAGCTGCCGTCCCTGGGACGGTCCTTGGGATAGACTATCGTCATCGGGATCTTCGTTCCGTCCTTGGAGGGATAGAAGACCTGCGTCACGCAGCAGTTGTCGAGGTCGTATTTCACCGGGAATTCCTTGATGACGGTCAATTTGTCCTCACTGACATTGTAACTGTAGGTCGTGCCGGGAATAAGGTAACTGGAGCAGGAAACTTTGACGGGGCCCTTGTGCCAGTAGCCGTAAACGCTGGCCGAGCACGGTTTGGCCGGCAGAGTCATATCCTTGACATACGTGCCGTCGAGGTCGTAGATCTTGATTTGGTTGTCGATGCCGTGCAGATATTCGGCGTAGATCTCTCCGTCGATGAAGGAGAGCGAATCGAGCCTGTCCTCGCTTTCCGGCAGGAAGACTTTCCAATTCTCGAAGCCCGGATCACTTGCGTCGGCAACATAGACCATGAACTTCGGCGCATTGAGGTTCGTCCTGATGAAAAGCTTCTCCCCTATTATGGTGACGTCGAAGTTGGCAACCTTACCGACCACGACGGGAACGAGCTCGGCGCCCTCTATGTTGCGCTTCAGCCAGATATCGGCGGAGCCGAAATTGCCCCTGTAGTAGAGCATGTATTTCTCATCGTCGGAGAGATCGACGCCGTGCCATTTTTCCCTTTCCGTTTCTGAGTTGAAGATGAGGATGTCCTCTTCCGCGCTCGTTCCGAGTTTGTGGAAATAGACGGCGTGCCAGTAGAATTCCTCGCCCTCGGGGACCGTGCCTTTAAGAGGCTTGCAGGTGTAGTAAAAGCCGGAGTTGTCCTTTTTCCAGCAAGAAACGCCCTGCTTCCAGCCGCGCACGCGGTCCGTAAGTTCGATCTCATTCTCCACGTCCAGAACATGGATAACTGGATTCTCGTCGCCGGCATGGCCTATGCCGTAGGCGATGTAGCGGCCGTCGCGGGAACGCGAGGCGAAGGCCAGGTAATCGTCCTTGTCCCACTTGTTCGGGTCTAAAACGACCTTTTCCGGAGCGTCGGCGTTCTCTTTTGTCATCAGGATCCACTTGGTGTCATCGACGCCCTTTTTGCTGAAGTACAAACGCTTGCCGTCGTAAACTTCCGTCGGCACGGTCTGGTCGGCGTAACGCCAGAGTCTTTTCAGCTCTTTGGTTAAGTATTCGGTCGCGGGAAGCTTGTCGGCGTATTCGTAGAAACGTTCGTTCTGCTCTTTCGTCCATTCCTGCACGTCGGCTCTCGTGTTGTCCTCCATCCAGGCGTAGTCGTCAACTAAAGTTACGCCGTGATAGACGTTCGTCTCGGGGATGACTTTGGTAGGGGGAGCCGGCGGGATGCCGGATGCTTTTTCAGACGCTGAAAACGTTCCCGAAAATTCGGGAACGCAGCCGGAAATGAAAACTATCGAAAACAGAGCCAAAAAAACGTTGCTTCTCATTTACTCTCCTCATCTTTCTTTAAGCGGGCTTCTTCCTCGCCCACCGCGCTGTAAATATCCTTGTTCAATCTTTCCGAAATGTCCCTGATCGACGTGCAGACTCCCTGGACGTACGAATCGGCGTCGCCGCTTGCGCAGTCGCTTTCAGCCGTGTAGCGCTTCTGCAGTATGACTCTCGAAGCGTTGGCTCCGCGGTCCAGCCTCGTCAGCATGAACATCATGACAGCGTGCGCCTTGGCCTTCGTGCCCAAGAGTTCCCTGCTCTCATAGACTTCGACCAGAGTTCCCTGGAGAGAATAGTCCGGCAAGACTCCAGAAGTCCTGGTAGTCAGGTTCTTGAAGACGCCGCCGTCCTCAAGGTCCCTTTGCAGCATCGAGAAGATCAGTTCGTCCGGGGAAGATAGCCATTCGTCATATTTGTACACGCCGCCGCTCTTGTCGCTGTTCATGTATATCAGCGTGCTGCGGTCATAGGCGGAGTTCACCGTCAGCCTTCTGAAGGACAGGGCAAGGTCAAAAGGCTTGCTGCAAACCTTTTCGATCTCGGGATATTCGATCTGGTAATAATTTACGGTTATCGCTTCCCTTTTGAAAATGCCGCTGAGGCAGCCAGTCAATGTGAGAGCGGCCGCAAGCAAAATTATGGTTCTTTTCATTTATCCTTCTCCTTGTCTATGCCGAACAGCGTCTGCCCCGGCCTGGAGCGCAAAGCTTCCGTGAAAGCCCTGATGTTGACGGCCGAACGCTGCACTTCGTTCATGAGATCCTCGACTTCCTCGCTCGTCATGTTTACGAGCATATTGGCGTGCACTATGAGCTTTTGCAGCGAATCGGCGAAAGCCTTGATGTCCTCGGGCGTTATGACTTTCACCATCTTGTTGACGTTCTCCGTCGTGTCTGTAATGTTCAAAACGATGTTGGATATCGCCTCGTCGTTCAAATTGACCTGCAGCGCGTCGGAGACGTTCCTGAAATTCACGACCGCCTGGTTCAGGTTCGTGTAAAGCAAAGCCACGTTGTCCCTTGTTACAGAAACTCTCAGGGAAGCGGAGATCTCCCTGATATTCTCAGACGTCACCGTTATGTTGGAGACTAAGGGTGCAAGATTGTTGTGCCCTAAAACTTTCTGAACGCCGTCTAAGATATTCGTGATCGAAGTGGAGATAGACTTGACGTTCAGATCGTCCAGGAATTTCGTCAGCTGGTAGAAAATGTCCTCCGCGGAGACCGTGTGGTACGTGCCAACTACGGGATACTCCGGCTCGAAGGGGAATTTTGTGTTCGGCTTGGGACGGTCGCCGATCATCTCGATCTCAAGGTACTTGATGCCGGTCAAAAGGTTTCCAGTAATGTGGATGTACATGCTGTCAGTTTCCACAGTGAAACCGCTTTGCGGCGTGATCTCGAAGAAGATCTCGGCGAGTTCCCCGTCAGGCGCGATGCCGATATGGCTGACGCTGCCGACGGTGATGCCGCGGAACCTGACGGGAGAGCTTACTGTCAGTCCCTGAACGCTCTCGCTGAAATAGCAGGAGTACGTCCTGGGCGAGCCGCCCCAGGAGATATGGCTCCAGATCAAAAGGGCCACTATTATCAGCGCGAAGCCGACGCAGACGAATATTCCCACCCTTGTTTTATGAAGTTCAGTTGCCATAAAGATTTAGAAGGCTTGATTATAATGGGGATTATAGCAAATTGTCCCCTTTTGAGCAAGGCTTTTTCGCGATGAAATTGATCTTCGCTTTCCTGGCCTGGCTGTGCTGGATCTTCCTTTCGATGCGGTAAAGTTTGCCGTCTTTTCTGAAAAGCGCGCCGGTCTGCATGAAATAGAATGAGGTGTTGGTCTCGATGCACTGCCTTCTCAGGTCCAGCACCCAATCATAATCGCAGACTCTCGCCATGCTCCCCGACTCCCCCGCCGCCGTTACGTTCGTGACGTCGGGAACCAGATATTTCTTAAGATCTATCCGCTCCAACAGCGGCGAGCAGACGATAGACCTGTAGCGAAGCGGCGCCTTAAGATAGATGGGCAGCCTGTAGTCCGCCATGGCCTGGTTCTCTACCGTGCAGGCGATGCTGACGTTAGGGTACCCAAATTCCCCCCAGTCCGGCGGCAGGCAGGATTCCATCCGGTCTATTCTCTTCGTGATGAAAAAGAAAGAGAGGTCGCTCCTTATTTTCATCATCTCCCAGGCCTCGGCGCGCCAAGGATCGGCGTCCTCCACGAAAAAGTCCGAAGTGAAGCAGGTATCGACTTCGGAGCCTTGGGGGATCTTGTAGGCGCCGGAGCGATCCCGCCTCATCGGGAGATAGAAATCCCTTGTCTTTGCGACCACGTTGGCGTTCCTTGAGCAGGAGGCGTCCCTGCGGTAAACGTAGCAGTGGGCGCAGCCGGCAGACAATTTATGGCAGCCGTGCCAGGGATTCCAGATAATGCTTTTCATGCCAATATTATACCAAGTCGCGCAAGATTGCCCGTTTGCCAAAAAAAAGCCCTTCTGCTATAATCAAAAAAATCCTAAGGAATTCAATTATGCTGATAGCTGACAAAGAAAAATTCGCCGCTACTCTCTCCGAGATGGCGGACAAAATAGCGACGCTCCCCTTGGAGGACACGATCCTCGTCGGGATCCAGCGCCGCGGCGTCTATCTTTCGCAAAGACTGGCTAAGCTCATCGAAGAGAAGACCGGAAAGAAAGTAGGCCTGGGCATCCTGGACATCACCTTCTACAGGGACGACCTTAGCAAGATCGCCCTGAGGCCGGTCGTCCGGAGCACCGATCTTCCGGAAGACATCAACGACAAAATTATCGTTTTGGTCGACGACGTCCTCTACACGGGACGCACTATCAGAGCCGCCCTTGACGCCCTGGCCGACAACGGCCGCGCGAAAATAATCAAGCTCGCAGTGATGGTGGACCGCGGCTGGCGCGAGCTTCCGATCCAGGCGGACTACGTCGGGCTCTCGGTCGAAACGAAAATTGAGGAGAAAATAAGCGTCAAAGCGGAAGAACTTGACGGCGAAGACCTCGTTGAGGTCGTCAAAAAATGACTTGGCGAAAGCCAGGTCATTTTTTTTGCAGGAAAATAAAATTAAGGAGCATATATGCCATGGACTAAAAAAGATCTCTTGGGGCTGGAAAAGCTGACAGCCGAGGAGATCACCATCATTCTGGACACGGCCAAGGCCTTCTCCCAGATCGCCACCCGCTCGATCAAGAAGGTGCCGGCGCTGCAGGGCAAGACCGTAGTCAACCTCTTCTTTGAACCAAGTACCAGGACAAGAGTGTCCTTCGAAGTCGCGGAGAAAAGGCTTTCCGCCGACATCGTGAACGTCAACATCGCCGCCTCCAGCGTAACGAAGGGAGAGACGCTCCTGGACACGGTGAAAAACCTCTGCGCCTACCGCATCGACGCCATCGTCGTGAGGCACTCCTGCGCCGGCGTCCCCCACTACCTGGCGGAAAACATCGAGCCCTCGATCGTCAACGCCGGCGACGGCATGCACGAGCATCCGACGCAGGCTTTGCTCGACATCTACACGCTTAGGGAAAAGTTCGGCGACCTCAAAGGGCTGAAAGTCGCGATCGTCGGCGACATCAGCCACTCTAGAGTCGCCAGATCCAACATCTGGGGCTTGCAGAAGCTCGGAGCGAAAGTGACGGTCGTCGGGCCCTCCACCCTGATGCCGAGGGAAATAGAAAAGATGGGCGACGGCGTGGAAGTTTCCTACGACCTCCCGGCCACGCTCAAAAAAGTGGACGCCGTCAACATGCTGAGAATACAGAGGGAAAGGGAGCAGCAGGTGCAGTTCCCGAGCCTGAGGGAATACGCCCGCTACTTCGGACTAAGCACCAAACTGATAAACCAGACTCCGGAAAGCCTCATCGTCATGCACCCGGGGCCCATCAACCGCGGCGTGGAATTATCCGGCACCGTGGCGGACGGACCGAGAAGCGTCATCCTTCAGCAGGTCACCAACGGATTGGCGGTCAGGATGGCCGTCCTCTTCCTGGTGACCGGCGGCACCAAGATCAGCGAGGAATAAAGTTATGAAGACTTTGATAATAAACGGAACGATAGTGGATCCCAGCCAGCAGCTTTTAGGCAAGGGCTGGCTTTTGATTGAAGGCGACTTGATAAAGGAATGCGCTTTGGGCGAAGCGCCCAAGAGTTCCGAAGACGTCAACGTGATCGACGCCAAGGGCGCCTATGTTACGCCAGGCTTCATCGACCTGCACGTGCACTTGAGGGAACCGGGCCAGGAAAGCAAGGAGACAATTGAAAGCGGCAGCAACGCGGCCGTGGCCGGCGGCTTCTCGACCATCGTCTGCATGCCGAACACCATCCCGCCCATCGACCACGTGTCGCTGGTGAAATTCATCCTCCTGGAAGGGAAACGCGTGGGCAAAGCCAACGTTCTCCCCACCGGCACCATCTCCAAAGGAAGGCTTGGCGAAGAGCTCTCCGAGATCGGCGAAATGTACAAAGCCGGCATCGTCGCCATCACCGACGACGGCAGCCCGGTCATGAACTCCTTTCTGATGTCCCGCGCCTCGGAATACGCCAAAATGTTCGACCTTCTGGTCATGGACCACTGCGAGGACATCAACTTCAAGGGCTCCATGAACGAAGGCTTCTACTCCACCAAGCTGGGATTGAGGGGCACGCCCTCCATTTCCGAAGAGATCATGCTGATGCGCGACATCATGGTCGCGGGCTACACCGGCGGCAGGATACATTTGCAGCACGTCTCCACGGGACTGGGCATCTACATGGTGAGGGACGCCAAGAAGCGCGGCGTAAAGGTGACCTGCGAAGTCACGCCGCACCACATGTCGCTTACCGACGCCGACCTTGAAACTTACGACACCAATTTCAAGATGAGCCCGCCCTTGAGGACGGAAGAAGACCGCAAAAAACTGATAGAAGGCCTTATGGACGGAACGGTGGACTGCATCGCGACCGACCACGCCCCCCACACCTACACCAACAAGGACGTGGAGTTCGACAACGCCCCCAACGGCATCATAGGCATGGAAACTGCCCTGCCAGTCTCCTACACCACGCTGGTAAAAGAAAACAAAATGCCTGTGATGCGCCTAGTGGAGCTTATGTCCACCAACCCGGCAAAGATACTAAGGCTCCCATCGAAAGGCACCTTAAAAGCGGGCTCAGACGCCGACGTGACCGTCTGGACAGCTGACAAGGAATACAAGATCAACACCGCGACCTTCAAATCAAGAGCGCGCAACTGCCCCTTCCAGGGAAAGTCGGTCTTCGGCCAGGTCCTTTTGACGATAGTCGGCGGCGACGTCAAATACAAAAGATAAATTTCAGGCTTTTTTGCCGTGGCGGAGCTGGTCTTCCAGCTCCTTTATCTCGGCTTTCAGCTTGGCGTTCGAGTTCTTATAAAGAGAGAGCCTTATTACGTCGCCTTCTTTGGCGTCGGGAACGAGGATCCTGGGTATGTTTACCATACTCTGGTCGGGCATTTCCGCCACGATGAAATTTTCCTCTATCCTGTCAACTATTAGCCGCATGATTCCTCCTTATTTCGCCGTCTTCACATCGAAATCAAGTCCGTCTGTTATGAAAGTCAATGAACCTTCCTCGTCGGTCCTATAGATGGCGCCGCACCACTTCAAGAGCCTCTTCATAAGGGAAGGATGAGGATGGTGGTAGGGATTGTCCTTCCCCAAGGATATGAAAGCGACTTCCGGTTCGACGATCCTCAAAAAGCTTTCCGTTGAGGAAGTCTTGGAGCCGTGGTGCCCGACTTTCAAGAATGTCACGCGCCGCATCTCATCCTTATAGTCCCTTATCATTTCGGATTCCGACTCCGCTTCGGCGTCGCCCGTCAAAAGCAGCTTGTGCTCTCCGTATTTGACGAGCAGCACTATGCTCGCGTTGTTTAGGCTCTCGTAAGCGTTCGGCTGGGGCGCCAGGACGCGGATATAATAGACCGCGTTGCTCAAAATGTAATCGCCTGCGCAGGCGTCTTCCACCGACACGCCTTTCTTTACAAGCGCCTTCAAAAAGTTTTTATAGGTGCTGGTCGCGGCCGAGGCGCCGGTCGATTCGCTTGGAAAATAAGCAGTGTCGGTATTGACGACTTTCAGTATCTCCTTGAAGCCGCCGATGTGATCGGCGTGGGGATGCGTGGCAACAAGGCAGAAGAGATTAGTAAGGCCGTTAGCGAAAAGCCAATTTCCCACTTTCGGTCCGGCATCCTTGTCGCCGAAGTCTATAAGAATCAATTTCCCATCCGGCAGTTCCAAGAGTCCGCAGTCCCCCTGGCCGACGTCCAGCAGATGAAAAGAAAGCTTGTCAAGGTTCTCATTGAGGCTGCGGCTGGTTGAGGCATACTCGTCCGGCAGATCATAGCTGTTCTGTCCCCCGTTGCCTTTCTTGGCGCCGAGTGCGTTCGCGATGAACGCGAAGACAAGGAATATGACCGCCGCCATTATTACGGCGACGAGCCAACTCGGTATTTTTCTGGGAACTGACCTGCTCATATTTTACCTTGTCTCTATTATAGCAACATCATCCACTTAAATTAATAGCTCAAATGCGCAAAAAAAAAAGTGCGCCTCATAAGAGGCGCGCTTTATAGGTCATCGAATCAACGCTTACTTCCTGCGAAGCATAGCGAGAGCCAGAGCGATGATCGCAAGACCGAAGATCGGTTCAGGAATGAAGGCCCAGCCCACGTAGCGTTCGCCGTACTGCGTCTCAGGATCAGTCTTGAACCAGGTGCCCTGGACGAAATTAGGCACTTCGTTGGTGTAATCCGTGAAGTCGATCTGGTAGAAGATATCATCCAGTTCGTAAGTCACGCCTACGTCGTAGTACTCGGCGCCGCCGGGGCCGCCGATGTCGTAGAACTGGTTGTACTGAGACAGCACCGCGTAATCATCGTGGCCGTTTACGATAACAGCGCTGCCGGTAATGAAGGCGCGCGGCCACCAAGCCTCTTTGTCGAAATCCTGATCCGGGATCTCGGCGAAGATGTTCGAGGTGCAGCACTGGGCCGCAGCATACCAGCCGTCGGAGAAGTTGGAGCTGATGGCGGTGCAGTAGCCGCCGTCGGAGTGCTGCTTCGTGAAGGTATTGGCGGTGATATAGACAAAGTTGGTGTTCGCCTTGTTGTCACGTTCGGGATACCCGTTGTGGTAGATGCCGCGGTTGAAGCCCTGGAAGAGGTTGTTGTTGATCGTCAGATCGTCCTCACCTATCAAGCCGTTGTAGGTGATACCGCAATACCAGAAGTGTTCCCAGTTGGTATATTCATTGGAGGTCACGTTGAAGATCTCTCCATCGAACATGCCGTAAAAGTAGTTGTTGTCGATCTGAACGCCGTTGGCGCCGTTGATGCCGATCAGTTCCGTCATGTTGGGAAGGCTGGCGCCGACACCGGTAGTGTAAAGGTTGGTGTCGGGCTTAGAGCCGTCGATGACGAAGTTGCTGAAGCGGACGTGATTCACGTTCTCCATCTTGATGAAGGGCGTGTCGTCCCAGACGTCGCCGCCGGTGCCTTTGTGCCACTTCTTGTCGCCGGGAGTAAGGAGCGGACGGTCGATCTCATAGAGGAACTGTCCTTCCACAGACACGGGGCGGTCGGTAGTTTCGCCTTTCACCCAGAGGTAAGACTTCTTGGAGAGATCCAAGGTCCAATCCGTGGCGCTCTGAGAATCGCCGGCGTAAACGCCGATCCCGACGGAAAGCGTAATCGGGCCTTCCTCGGCTGAGCCGCTGGGCACAGCCTCGAAAGCGTAGGCCAGAGTCTTCCAAGCGGTCTCGGGAGAAGTGCCTTCGTTGTCGTCGTTGCCTTCAGGGCTCACGTAGTAAGTGTTAGCGTAGTTGCTGACCGTGAAGGTCTCGCTGCTGCCGTCGTAGGAATTGTATTCCATCGTGTAAACGACCTTGCCGGGACGCGGGCAGCTGTCGCTGATCGTGTAGTCGAAGGACTTAGTGGCGCCAGGCTGGATCTCACCGTTGGCGGGGCTTATGGTCGCGCCTTCCGTGTCGCTGGTAAACGTAAAGACCAGATTGACGGAACCTTCGTTCGTTACCTCGAAGGATTTGGTCGTGGGATTCAAGGTGATGTCCTTGGTCTTGCTGAAGACAGCGATCGGCCTGGGCGTATCCGCCGAGACGTTGATGGTCATGGACTGCTCGCCCCAGGAAAGAACAACTTGTCCGCTGACCGGACCCTGAACTTTTTCACGATCAATGGTCAGGGTTTTCTTGACTTCGGAACTTGGGGCAACCGTAACAGTCTCGTCCAGAGCAAGCCATTCCTCTGTGCATTTGACGCCAACTTCAATGGCATTAGCGGAAATATTGTAAAGAGTTACCTCCGCACTGTCTTCCGTCTGACCGTAGTCGATGGTGGAAGGAGAGACATAGAGATCCTGCGTGGGCATCTCGCCGATCCAGAAACGGCTGCCGGCCACGTTCTTGCCGGTCACCGGGTCGTTGCTCATCATGGAGCCGCCGAACAAAAGTTTGCCGTCTTCGGTTACGGCGCAAGCCGCATGATAGGCGGCCACGGGCAGCTTCGTGGTGTGGACCACAACTGATTTCAGGACGGTGTTGACGATCTGGAAGGTGTCCAAGGGAACCAGATTGCCGGCTTCATCTTTGGTGCGGCCGCCGATGGCGTAGATGACGCCGTTGTAGCTGACAACAGCAGGATCGCGCACCGGGATCTGCAGTTCCAGATCGCTGTCAACGAGCTCATACTTGTTGGTCGCGGTCTCCATGACGCGGATCTTGGTGGAGACGGAACTGTCGCCCAAAATGTAGATCTTGGAGCCCCAGGTGGAGATGCCGAAATACATCAGGTTGTCGGGATAAACTTTCTCGTGGGCTTCCCACTGGTCCGTCTTGGTGTTGTAGGTCTGGAGGCACATTCCGTTGTCACCCCAGAAACCGCCGCCCAAAACATAGGCTATGCCGTCGATGCAGACCGCGCCGCCGCCATACTGGGCCACATAACCGCCGCTGGGGAAACCAACAGCTCCTTCAGATCCTGTCCAGGCGCCGTAGGGGCTGGTAGGATCGTTTTCGGGCTTCCTGCTGGGATTGTAGATGCTGAAGGTGCCGTCCCAGGATGGGTAGCCGCCGTGCATGAAGAAACTGGGCGTTCCGGATTCGTCGAAGTCCCAAAGGAAAGCCTGGTTGGCGCCGCAATAGACGCCGTCGCCGGCAACAGCTTCCTGGACCACCCATTCGTTTTCAGAAACGCGGGCCGGGCATTTGCCAGCTTCCATGTTGACATAGGTCGGAGGTCCGGAACCATCCCACTTGGAGGAATCCCAGGTGTCGCTTGCCACGTCATAGATGCTGAACTGGACGCTGCGGTTGTAAGAGAAAGCCTCGCCGAAGGTGTTGCTGGGCCAGCTGTAGCCGGGGTCGTTAAGATCGCCGCTGCCTTTGGTGCCGTCTTTCTTGTAGTTCACCCAGTCTTTCATGTTGGAAAAATACAGACCAAGACCGGAGAGACCGATGTTGCAGCACTGACCGGAAGCGATCATGTATTTGCCGTTAAGATAAGCGCCGGCGCCCATGAAAGTCGGCCAGTAGCCGGTCACTTCCTTGAAGGGGTCGTCGGTGGCCACGAACTGGACGTTGGTGGTGACGAGCTCGGCCTTTCTCCAGGTCGACCTGTTGAAAAGTTCGACCGTTCTGTTGGTCGGGCAGGGCACGGCGGTATCGTGATACCATTCCGATTTGTCTTCGCGGGCCGAAGGCCTGGAGGCGTCATAATATCTGAAGGGCCACCAGGAAGGGTTCTGGGCTTTCTCTGTCCAGATGTTTTCGTCAGCTGCCATGAGCTGAGAAACAAAGGCGAAAGCCAGAAGGAAAAGCATGAAGCGTTTCATTTAGCGCATCCTTGTTGTTGGTTAAAAATACAAATTTCTCTACGTTTTTATTATAGCAAAAAAAGCGCACCCCTCGCGAGGCGCGCTTTTTTGCCGCTGCCGAAGAAAGCGTTACTTTCTGCGGAGCATAGCGATGGCCATAGCAATGATAGCCAGGCCGAAGATCGGCTCGGGGATGAAGGCCCAGCCGACGTAGCGGTCGCCGTACTGCGTCTCAGGATCAGTCTTGTACCAGGTCCTAGCCACGAAATTCGGCACTTCGTTGGTGTAGTCAGTGAAGTCGATCTGGTAATAGATATCATCCAGTTCATAGGTCACGCCGTCGGTGTAATAATCTACGCCGCCGGGGCCGCCGATGTCGTAGTACTGGTTGTACTGGGATTCCACCGCAAAATCTTCGTGACCGACTAAGAGCCACGCTCCGCCGGTGGCGTAAGCGCAGGTCCAACTCGGTTCATATTCGTAATCCTGATCAGGAATTTCGGCGAAGATGTTCGAGGTGCAGACCTGAGCCGCGCCGTACCAGGTGTCCTGGAAGTTGGAGCTGATGGCTACGCAGACGCCTCCGTTGCTGTGCTGCTTCGTGAAGGTGTTGGCGGTGATGTAGGCGAAGTTCGTGTTGGATCTGTCGTCACGGGCAGGATAACCGTTGTGGTAGATACCGCGGGTGAAGCCCTCGAAGAGGTTGTTGTTGATCGTGATGTCGTCCGGACCGATATTGCCGTGATAGGTCAGGCCGATGTAATAGAAGTGCTCCCAGTTGGTGACCTGGTTGGTGGTCACGTCATAGCATTCGCCGTTGAACATGCCGTAGAAGTAGTTGTTGTCAACCTGGACACCGTTGGCATTGTAGATGCCGACGAGTTCCGTAATGTTGGGCAGGCTGGCGCCGACGCCGACCGTCACTATGTTGGTGTCGGGCTTGGAACCGTCAAGGATGAAGTTGCTGAAGCGGACGTGGTCCACGTTCTCCATCTTGATGGCGGGCACATCGTCCCAGACGTCTCCGCCGGTGTTCTTGTGCCACTTCTTGTCGCCGGGAGTCAAAAGCGGACGATTGATCTCAGGAACGATCTGGCCGGTAACAGACACCGGCTTGTCAGTCGTTTCGCCCTTCACCCAGAGGTAAGACTTCTTGGAGAGATCCAAGGTCCAATCGGTGGCGTGCTGGGAATCGCCGGCGTAAACGGCCGTGGCGACAGAAAGCGTGATCTGGCCTTCGTCCGCGGAGCCGCTGGGCACGTTCTCAAAAGCAAAAGCCAGTGTCTTCCAGGCGGTCTCGGGAGAAGTGCCGTCGTTGTCGTCATTGCCTTCGGGGCTGACGTAGTAAGTGTTGGGATAGTTGCTGACCGTGAAGGTGTTGCTGCTGCCGTCGTAGGAGTTGTAGGTCATGGTGTAAACGACCGTGCTCGGACGCGGGCAGCTGTCGCCGATCGTAAAGTCAAAGCTCTTTGTGGCTCCGGCCTGGATCTCGCCATTGGCAGGGCTTATGGTAGCGCCTTCGGTGTCGCTGGTAAAATTAAAGACCAGACTGACGGAACCCTCGTTGCTCACGTCGAAAGATTTTGTAGTGGGCTTCAGGGTTATGTCCTTGGTCTTGCTGAAAACAGCAATCGGCCTCGGCATGTCCGCCAGGACATTCAAGGTCATGGATTCCTCGCCCCAAGACAAAGCCAATAGTCCGCTGACCGGGCCCTGGACGTTCGTACGGTCGATCGTCACGGCTTCCTTGATCTCTTTGTTGGCCGGGATGGTAATGTGCTTATCAAGTGTGAGCCAGGATTCCGAACAAGTGATGTGCACATCAAGTTCGTGAGCCGAGACGTTGTAGAGGCTGATCTCAATGGAGTCCTCGGTCTGTCCGTAATCGAGAGTTGAGGGAGAAACATAGAGATCCTGAGTCGGCATCTCGCCGATCCAGAGGCGGCTGCCGGCCACGTCTTTGCCTGTCACAGGGTCCCTGGAGAGCATTGAACCGCCGTAGAGGAGCTTGCCGTCCTCCGTGACTGCGCAGGAAGCGTAGTAAGCGGCTATAGGCAGCTTGGTGGAATGGACCACCGCGGACTTCAGGACCGTGTTGACGATCTGGAAAGTATCCAAGGGTCTCAACACTGTGTTCGTCTTTCCGTCTTCTATGACACTCACCCAACCGCGACCGCCGATGGCGTAAATGACGCCGTTGTAGCCGACCACGGCGGGAGCCGTGACCGGGATCTGCAGCTCGAGGTCGCTGTCCACGAACTCGTACTTGTTGGTGGCGGTCTCCATAACGCGGATCTTGGTGGAAACGGAACTGTCGCCCAAGAGATAGATCTTGCTTCCCCAGGTGGCGATGCCGAAATCCAGGAGGCTTTGAGGATAAATGTTCTCGTAAACGGCCCACTGGTCAGATTTGGTGTTGTAAGTCTGCATATTGAGACCACCATCCGGCCCCCAGAAGCCACCGCCTATGACATAAGCAATGCCGTCGATGCAGACAGCGCCGCCGCCGTAATGGGCAAGATATCCGCCGCTGAAGCCGTTGGCGCCGCTGGATCCGCTCCAGGCGCCGTAGGGGCTTTCGGGATCGTTCACAGGCTTTCTGCTGGGGTTGTAGATCTGGAAATTGCCGTCCCAGTTGGGATATCCGGCGTGGATGAAGAAAGAAGGCGTGCCGGATTCGTCGAAGTCGTAAAGGAAGGCCTGGTTAGAGCCGCAGCGGGCGCCGTCGCGCATGACGCCTTCCTGCACGACCCAGGAATCCTCGTTGTCGTCGATCCAGCGGGCGGCGCATTTGCCGGCTTCCATATTGACGAAGGTCGGAGGTCCGGAGCCGTCGTATTTGGAGGAATCCCAGGTGTCGCTTGCCACGTCATAGATATGGAACTGCACGCTGCGGTTGAAGGAGAAGGCCTCATCGGCATGCGCAACGGAGTTGCTGGGCCAATAGTATCCGTAATCCTTCAGGTCGCCGGCCTTCGTGCCGTCTTTAACGAATTTGGAGTAATTCTCCATGCCCGGGAAGGTCAGTTTCGTCTCTGCGTTTCTCAGAGCGTAGTTGCACATCTGCCCGGCGGCGATCATGTATTTGCCGTCAAGGTAAGCGGCGGCGCCGTAGAAGGTCGGCCAGTAGCCGGTCACTTCCTTGAAGGGGTCGTCGGTGGCCACCAGTTGAATGTTAGTGGAAACAAGCTGGGCCTTTCTCCAGACGTTGCCGTAGAAAGCCGTGACCGTTCTGTTGGTGGGGCAGGGCGGCTCCAGGTCGGCGTACCATTCGATAAAATCTGCCCTGGCCGAAGGGCGCTTGGGATCGTAATGGCGGTACGGCCACCAGGAGGGGTTCTGGGCTTTTTCCGTCCAGATCTCATCAGCCATCGTTAGCTGGGAGAAAAGGGCAAGCGCCAGAAGAGCGAAGAGGATGCGTTTCATATTATCCTTATCTCGTTGGTTAAAAGTATTGCGGGGTAGTAATAGAACCCCATTAACTAATGGACATTATAACAAATTGCAAGCGAAAAATAAACCTGACTTCCGTCCAAATTACGATTTTTGCTACAATCGAAGCATGAATAAACTATCTATTGTCCCCTGCTTCAAAGCCGCCCTGAAAAGCTTCAGTAAATGGTGGCTCGTACTCTGCCTGGTGGCGGCCGTCCCCTGCCTCTACTCGCTCTTTTTGGTCAAAGCCGACCTCAAGGAAAGCCTTGAGGAAACAAAAAAGGAGCTGCAGGCTTTTTCAGAAGTTATGAACGATGATTCCGTGGACGGGATGGAAAAGATAGAAAAGCTGCAAAGCTTTTTGGAAAGCTACCAGGCGAAAAAAGCCGAAAACGTCAAAGGGAAAAAGAGCTTTTTCATCCTCGCCGGACTCGTCTTAGTTACCATCGTCCTGCAGGTCGTTCTGATCCTCTGCTCGAAGAGGGCGACGGCAAAGGACGACGAGGAAGGCAAAAAAGACCTGAACCGGGGGTTGGCAAGGTCTCTGTTGCTGTCGCTTTCCTATATCGTTCTAGCCTTCGTAAAGCTGGCGCCTTTTGCGATCCTGTTCTTCCCCGCC
>JAFZXZ010000030.1 GCA_017616555.1 bacterium
CCTTGAAAAACTCCCGCGCTTCCTCGATGTTTCTTTCCGTTGCCATAAGTTTTTTACGCGCGGTTGAATTTTTCCTTCGGCTGTTTGCAGCGCGGGCAGCGCCAGTCGGCCGGAAGATCCTCGAACGGAACGCCGTCGTGTTCGGCGGGGTCGTACACGTAGCCACAGACGGAGCAGATGTATTTGCCGGTCGGAGTCTTGAAGACGATTTCCCCCGGGGGAATTACTTCCGGCGGGTTGCTGAGGTCGACGACGCGCTTTTGCGCAAGGCTTTCCAGCGCTTCAGGCGTATGGGTGCCGAGGTAAACGGTCGGACGGGCGCTGCAGAAGGCGCGGACGCGGTCCAAGGTTTCGCGTGCGGCGGATAGATCCTCGAACGCGACGGAAAGCCGGTTCTCATAGAGCGCGACGTCGGTGTAAGTGACATCGCCGTGGATGAGATAAAAGAGTCCGTCCGTCTCGACGGCTACGATGCAGTTGCCAGTGGTGTGGCCCGGGGCGGAGATATATGTGACGCCCGGGGCGATGCGCTGGGAAGCCGGAAATTCGTAATAGGCGCCGTCAGAGAAGGTCGCCACGGTCGGGTTATAAGGCTTGATCTCGTCCGCCTCGGCTTCAGCAGCGGAGCAGATGATCTGGGCGTTCGGGAACGAGCGCAGTTCGCCCGTGTGGTCGGCGTGCTTGTGAGTTATGAGGATCTTCGAGACCTGCTCCGGCTTATAGCCGAGATCGGCGAACGCTTCGAGGTAGGTCTTGGTCTTCGCGCCGATATAGATCCCCGCGTCCGGATCAGCCGCCATGTCGGGATATTCGGCGGGGAGACCCGTATCGACGAGGATGACCTCGCTGCCGGTGTCGATGACCCAGTTCTGGAGGCAGGAACGGTACTTGACCGCGGGGTCGAGTCCTTCGGCGCCCTCGCCGCCCAGGGCGAACGGACGAGTCATAAAGCCGTTATCGTTGAAACGTACTGGCTGGATTTTGATACTCATAATTATAGCTCCTTTTATTAAATTTACTCTCAACTATTCTATCATGTTTTTCAGGCGTGATAACTTTGTTACGCATGTCATGGCTTGTCACGGACACTCGTTGATTCATCGGGCGGAGTTCCCTACTTATAGCGCAGTGCCATGAATTGGGATCGTGAATCTTCCCATGTCACGCCTCGTGGACGCGCTTGCAGGTGATGTGTTCGGGGACAAGCGCGAATACCTGAACGTGCGCCGCCGCTCGCTTGATTTCGTTCTCGATGTCCTCTTCGCTCGGATTGAACCGCCTGGCGAGCCGACGGCAAATCTCAGCTGCCTCGTTCTGGTCATCTACGAACTCGACCCTGCCGAACACGACGACGCTCAAAAATGTGTACGCCCAGCCGCCTTCATCCTTCACGCCGCCGTCTATCACAGTGAACGACGCCCTCGAATCGCGGCGGAGCGCGTCGATCTTGTGTCCTTCTTTCGCGCCGTGAAAATACAGCTTGCCGTTTTCCCAGTGAGGATTTAGCCAGACGCCGTAAGGCCAGCCATCGTCGCCGATGACGGACAGCACGCCGCGTTTGGCGTTCTTCAGCACTTCAATAGCGACTTCATCGCTTTGCTGCTGCCCGATTCTTCGCATTGTTCTAAACATGTCTTACTCTCTAAAATTTATCCGCAAGTGCGGCGGCCTTGCCGCAGGCGTTGCAGTTCTTGCAGCCGCCCACATTTAGTTTCGCCACGTTGAATCTGATGATCTCGAATCCTCTTGCCTCCACCGCCATCTGGAAAGCATCGGCCATTCCCTCCGTCGCACCCTTGCGCGGACTGCCGGTGATTATTACGATCTTTTTCATTGTTTTTATCATTGTTTCGCTTCGAAGATCAGGTTCAGCCAGATTATAACATCGTTTTCGGAGTGGTGCGCGGACGCGCCTATCCCCAGCCGGCGTTCAATCTGGTTTGAGCCTCGGATCGCTAAGCCTTCCATGACGGCAGCATCGGGACAGTTCCTTCCTACGTCCGCGAAGAAGCGCCCGGCTCCCCCGCCGCCGTGCGTGCAGAAGGGCGCGACGGTCTTGCCCGCGAAGTCATGCGTCTTGAAGAATTCCGCCATAGGCGGAGCGTACGTTCCGTACCAAATGGGCGATCCTATGAACACCACGTCGTAATCGTCCAAAGACGGGATGGGCTTTATAGGGCGCGTGCCCCCGTTCGCCATGTCTTTCTGCGCTTCCTTAAGCGTTTCTCCGTAAGCGTCCGGATAGGGCTCCACAGGCTCAATGGGGAAAAGTTCGCCGCCCACGCTGTTTTGTATCCATTTCGCCACCAGGGCGGTGTTAGCGACTTTTGACTGGGAATAATATACGATCGCGACCTTTCCCTGAGGTTTAGCCTCGAGAGTGACCTCTTTCGCGCCGCCTTTGTAAAAAAAGAGCAGCGCGAAATGCGCCAGAAGCGCGACGCCCCAGGCGACCAGCAGCCATTCAAAGACACGGTGCGCCGCCGCCAACGCCCGGCAATTCGAGGAATGCACGTCAAATGGCTTGTGCATCAGCCATATGATCACAAAAAGCGCCAGGAAACCAGCCAAGGAAACGACAATTCCTTTCATTATCGACTCCGCGTTCCTTTACATCAGCTCTTTTCCGGCCGAGAAAGCACGGGCGACCTTTTCGCCCATGATCCTGTAAACGTGCTCGCAGGTATCGAAGCAGATCGGCTTCATTTTGCCGGCGTCTGGTTTCCCGTCTGTCAGCGCGGATTCCTCCACGGCGCAGTTCAGGATCTTACCGACCACATTGCAGTTGGACTCGTTCATCGAGATCAGCTTGCACTCAAGGACAAGCGGCAGCTCGTTGATGACCGGAGCGTCCACGAATTCGCTCTTTGTAAGCGTAAAGCCGCTTTTTTTAACTTTGCCGGGCGTCTGGTTGCCGCTGACGATGCCAAGGTAATCGCACTGTACAGCGGTCTCGGCGGTCCCGAAAGCGACCGTGAAAGCCTTTTTAGCGGCTATGTTAGCCCAGGTCTTGTGCGAAGAGTCGATGCAGATGGTTATCTCGTCCTCGAGGGAGATGCCGCCCCAGGCGGCGTTCATTACGTCAGGCGTTCCGTCTTCACCGTAGGTACCGATCATCAAGACCGGCATCGGGAACATCCAGTTCTTGTTTCCAAAATTCTTTTTCATATTCTGTTCCTTATTTTTTGTTTATTTCTCTCAAAACGCGGCAGGGGCTGCCGACAGCGACCACGTTCGGCGGAATGTCTTTGGTGACGACGGAGCCCGCGCCTATGACCGCGCCGTCTCCGATCGTCACGCCGGGCAGGATAACGACGTTGGCGCCTATCCAGCAGCCGTTTCCAATTGTGATTGGTTTGGCGTAGGTGCGCCAACGGTATTCTCCGCTGGCGGGATCCCAATCCGGCGTCAAGCGTTCAGAAAGCTCCGCCGGATGCGCCGCGGTGGTCAGATGGACTCCGGGAGCTATCAGCGTATCGTTGCCGATCACGATCTTGTTGCAGTCGATGAAGGTGCAGTTCATGTTGATCGACACGTTGGAGCCTATGCTTATGTTCGTGCCGAAACCGCAGGTGAAGCCGTCCCCTACCGTAACGTTGTCGCCTATGGACGCGAACATCTCCTCCAGAAGCTTCCTTCTGCCAGCCCGGTCTGAATAAGGAGTGGAGTTGTAGAGCCTGCACAATTCCGAGGCCCTCGCCTTCCCCTTGATGAAGTATTCATCGTGGCAGTTGTACAGTTCCCCGGATAAGCATTTCTCAAGTTCGGTCTTCACTTTATCCACCTGATCTTATTTTTCAGACAAAGACTTTCCCACAAGCCTTTTCCCAAGGGTGCGGGCGTTTTCAATGTCATTTTCAAAATTCGCGTCGCGGTAGGCGCGCTTTTCCTCTTCGGTGAAAAGCGTCATGTCATAACGCGAATAGTCGGAGAACTGATATGTGTTGCAGGCATACAGCGTCTCGGATGCGCCGAAGACAGTCTTGAGCGTCTCCGTGTTTGATTCCAAAAGCGTAGGATAGTCAAAACGCTCCATCATCTCCTTCGGACAGTTCATCGTGAAGATGTTGGCCGTCTCAATCACTTTGTCGCGGCAGACGAGCGGCTTGCCGCCCTCGTAATGGTAGCTGTAGACCGGGAACGCCAGTCGTTCGAGGAACGCACGATAAACGCCTGTCGGATAAGAGAAATAGACCGGTGCGCCCAGCACAAGCACGTCTGAGTGACGCGTGCGTTCCAGAATGGGCCGGAGCTCATCCCTGATAGCGCACACGCCGTTGGTCTTGGCATTTTTCAATTTGCAAGCAAAGCAGCTTTTGCAGCCGGCGAAGGGGAAATCGTAGAGGTTCACCGTCTCAGTTTCTGCGCCCGCCTCACGCGCGCCCTCGGCCGCCGCAGCGAGCATCTTGGCGGTGTTCCAGTTCTTGCGAGGGCTCCCGTTGAAGAACATTGCGAATAATTTTCCGTCTTTCATTGTCAGTTCTCCTTTTTGAAGATCAAGCTCATGTTCCCGTTATCAAGCGGCGAACTCTGCAAACGCCCGCACAATCGCGAATTCGAATCCCGATGCCGCAACCATTACCAACGCGACCTTGCAACTTAAGTCAGAGTTTGACATGCCTTTTCTTTCTTCGTTACTGCGCCTTGACGTAGCCCATCCTTTGGATGTCCTCGTCGGTGCGGTTGCCGTGAATGGTTATCTTTGCAAGCTCCGTCTCGATCGCGGCGAGCTCTTCCGTTGAAAGCTGCACATCAGCCGCGCCGAGATTCTCTTCGATGCGTGCGTCCGAGCGCATTCCGGGAATCGGCACGACATGCGGCCACTTGGCGAGCATCCAGGCGAGCGCAAGCTGCGCCTTGGTACAGCCCTTTGCGACAGAAAGGCGTTCCAATGCGTCCAAAAGCGGCTGATTGGCAATTACGTTCTCTTTGGCAAAGCGCGTGATGGCGCGGCGCACATCATCGTCGACGTATGTCATGGATGCATTGTACTTGCCGCTCAAGAATCCACTCGCCATCGGTGAGAACGCGACGAAGCCTATGCCCAATTCCTTGCAGAGCGGAATCACCTCCGCCTCGAACATCCTCTCCATCATTGAATATTCGCTCTGGATCATCGAAAGCGGCGTGACCGCGTGGGCGCGCCGAATCTGCTCCGGCGTGGACTGACTCTGCCCCCATCCGCGAATCTTGCCTTCCTTAATGAGATCGCCCATGACCTCGGCGATCTCCTCCGGACGGCTTGAGAGCGGAACACGATGCTCGTAGTAGCAATCGACATAGTCCGTTCCAAGGCGGCGAAGCGAATCCTCCAGCGCCTTGCGGATACCCTTGGCGGTCAGTTTCTCCTCGTTTGTTATGGCCTGGTCCCCGACCTTGCAAGGCGTAAATTTTGTCGTGAGGATGACCTTGTCGCGGAAAGGCTTCACCGCCTTGCCAACAAGCGTTTCATTGACGAACGGACCATAGGCTTCCGCCGTATCAAAGAGCGTGCAGCCCATATCGAACGCCTTGCGCATAAGGCGAATGGATTCTTCCTCCGGCGGCAGCGCTCCATATCCGTGACTGAAGCCCATGCAGCCCATGCCGACGGACGAGACCGTAAATTTCCCGAGATTGCGATTTTTCATTGCTTGCGTTCCTTTAAATGTTATCAGATCGATTTTCCAAGATTGTAGGCATCCTTGGGATAGCGCGTTTCTTTTATTGCGCCTACCGGCCAGACGCCTGGAGCGATGACTCGCCCAGCATCCTTCCAGCCCAGATATTTCAAAAGCACGTCGTAATGCGACTTGATCGGCACGGCTTCGCTGGCTGCGGTGTTCGCATAAGTCATCAAAAGCACCGCCTTTTTCGGGCGATGAATTTTACCGTTGATGGCGTAGAAGCGGTCAATGACAAGCTTCAGTTGCGCGGAAAGCCCGAAATAGTACATGGGCGAAGCGAACACGACGCAATCGGCATCGACGATATGCTTGCGCACAAACTCGAAGTCGTCGTCGAAGACGCACGGACCGTCCATGCCGCAATGGTCGCAGGCGATGCACGGATGCACCTTTTTGAAAGCGGCGTCGAAGCGCACCACTTCATGACCAGCCTCTTTTGCTCCCTTGGCGAATTCGTCTGCAAGCGTGTTGGAATTGCCGTTCTTTCGAGGCGATCCTGTCAGAATAAGAATCTTCATCTTCTTTTCATCCTTTGCCGTTTGATCGGCCAGCGCAGAGGCTCCTGAAACCTCAAGAGCCGCCACGCCGACGGTTGCAACAGCAGCTTTTATGAATTCGCGTCTGTTCATTGTTTGGTTTACTTTTTGAAGATGAGTTCCATTCCCTCCGCGTCGAGCGGCGACATCGGGACAAGGGAAAGCGACTTCACCATATGCAGCGTGCCTTCCTTGTAGGCCTTGAAGTGCGGCGTCTCCAAATGCGCCTTGTAAGCTTCCTCATCGCGGTAGATCTCCACTATCCTGATGGAGCAGGGGCTCTCTTTCTTCTGCATTGGGAAGATGCAGACAACGCCGCTTTCCTTGGCGACCGATTCGGAACCGACCTTGGCGGCGGACGCCAGATAATCCTTCAGATACTGCTCGTGAACTTCTATTTCCGCGATACGGACCAGAAGCGGCTTTTCGCTTTTAGGCTGCTCTGATTTGCTCCTCGCCATGGCGACTATCGCCTCCGCCTGTTCGTCCGTGACGCCGTTCACCTTGCCGACCTGGATGTGCGCCTTCATCTGCGGTTCGGTCTCCGGGCAGGCAGCCAGGGCGGCTATGGTGACTATTTCCCTTGTGCGCCAGTCGATATTGTCGCGCTCAAAGATGTCGCCGAAGAGATGCGCCTTCAGGTATTGGTCCAGCTGGGTATGGAAGTCGAAAAGCGGGCCCTTCACGGGGCCGCCGCAAAGCTTCGTCTGGTTTGTCGTTCCGTCCCTCATCGCATCGTAATCCGCTTTGAAGGGGCTCGGCTCCTTGCCTTCCTCAGGCTTTACCTCATCCGCGATCTTCATAAGCGTAGCGGCGGCGTTCAAGGCTCTGGGGAATCCGCAGTAGGCGTAGAGCTGGCCTATGAGTTCCTTGGCTTCGTTAAGCGTCAGACCTTCCGCGAATCCGGATTTTAGCGCTTCCGCTAACTTTTCCTGCTCTCCCCTCGCCACAGCGGCGCCGATATTAACTATCGCGCATTCTTTTTCAGTCAGTCCCGCCGCGCCGGCCATGATCGCTGTCGCCATTGCCAACCCTCCGATGATAAGTTTGTTCATTTATTTTTCTCCTTGTTTTTTTCTGCCGCTTTAGCCTTGTCAAAGGTCACAGACACCGCTCCGGAGCCAACCGCTTCTGCAAGTCCTTCCGCGGAAGTTAACTTGCCAATTCGCGTATAGGAGTATCCGCCCGCCTTGCCGTAGAACAAAACGATGCAGTTCGATCCGTACAGCATAAGTTCGCCGGGCTCGATCTTATCATAGTATTCCGGTTCTGAAGGAAGAGAAACGCCGTAGCAATATTTTTCATTGCCGTTCAATTCGTTCATCGACAGTGTAAGCGGCAGTTTGTCCCAAAAAGCTTCTGCCGCCGCATTGTCGCGCAGATCAGCCTCGAAAGAATGCTCCCCTACCGTCACACGGATTCGTGGTTTTGAGGCGGATTCGGCCTTGACCTTAACTTTAAAAGCTTGATAACTTGCTTTTGGAAGGTCCGCTTTGGCGTCCCAAGTCGCCCTATATGTCCCGGCGCCGGGCACCGTTCCCTCCGCTCCGTCACCCGAAAGCGTAGTCAAAGCGAATTCCATATCATTGTCTCCCATACCGTAAAAAGCCACCTTGCAGGGAACGTCCTTTTTGCCGCCGATAGTGTAATTGATGTCAACTTTGCCCTCCCAAGGCCAGCGAGATGAAATCGTGACGTTGCTTACGATGCTTGCAGCAAGGGGGAATGATCCCAAAAAAGCAAAAGCAAAAATCAGAAGATTATTTCTAATTGTTCTAATTACGTTCATTCCCTTGGTTGTCTGTTTGGTTGTTTGTCGTTCATTATCGTTATCTCGCCGTGAGTTTCAGGCCGACGATGCCGATAATTATCAGCGCGATTGAAACGAGCCGCAATATCGAAGCGGATTCCCCGAAGAAGATAAGCCCGGCCACGACTCCGCCCACGGCGCCGATGCCTGTCCAGACCGCATAGGCGGTGCCCATCGGGATCGCTTTCATGGCGAGCGACAGAAGCCCTACGCTCAACGCCATGCCGACGACGAACAAGATGTCGGCCTTAATATTCGTAAAGCCGTTGGACATCTTGAGAGCCGTCGCCCAGACGACCTCGAACAAACCTGCGGCGACAAGAACGATCCAGCTCATTTTTCAGAGATCCTTTCAGCAGCGAATTTTTCCAGTTCCTTTACTTTGGATCTGACGGAGGAGCCGGAGAAGGCCATTGGCGCAAGAACTGTCGCTGCGTCGCCTATCTCTTCCTCAAACTCTTCGCCCACACGCTGCATTCCGCCGCCGCCGTGAGTCTGGAAGAGGCAGACTTTTTTGCCTTTGAGGGCGTCGAGATTTTCCTTTACGAAAGTCCTCAGAGGAGGCGCCATGGTTCCCCACCAGTTCGGTGTGCCGAAGAATACGAATTCGTACTTGGAAAGGTCGAGGCCTTCAATTTTTTTGATGGCGCGCGTCTTTTTGCCGTAGCATTCCGGTTTGGCTTCGTCGCAGCAGGCCCTGTAATCTTCAGAATAGGGCTTCTCGGCTTTTATCTCGAAGATGTCGGCTTCCGCTTTCTTGGCGATGGTCTCGGCGGCAAAACGCGTGTTGCCCTCCGGGCTCCAGGAGAAGTATATGACGGCTATTTTGCTTCCTGTTTCCGCTTCGCCGTTGATCGCTTTCTGGTAAGCATCGTCGTCCACGGGCTCGAGCCATTCGTTGGACTGCTCCGTTCCCGGGACTTCCAGGGCGATGTGCTGGAACCAAGAGTCGGGAGCGGCGCCGTGCCAGTGCTTGACGCCCGCGGGGATGTTTACCGTTACGCCCGGCGTCATTTCCACGGCGGGTTTGCCTTCTTCCTGGTAGAAGCCGCGGCCGGCTGTGCAGATGAGGATCTGGCCGCCGCCCGTTTTGGCTTTGTGAACGTGCCAGTTGTTGCGGCAGGAGGGTTCAAAGGTCACGCCGAAGGCGGGCACCTGGTCCTTAGTCAGGCAGGAAAGATAGCTCTTGCCGGTGAAGTATTGGGCGTAGGCGTCGTTGGGCTCGCCCACCGGGATGGGAGACCAGTTCGCGGGAAGATCTTTGGGATCGTATTTCATATCGTTGATATCGACTCTTTTGGTTGAAGGGGGCTTGGTGCCGTCCAATGAAACAAGCTTGTAGGCTTTTTTGCCGTAGCCGAGTTTCTCGGCGTGGTCAAGGATGTGCGGTCCAAGCTGCTTTTCCATTCTGGCCCTGAGCGAGGCGCTCTTCTCCGGGTCGGAAGCGTAAACAAGATCCACGCAGGCTTTGTCAAGCGCCACAGGATCAAGGGAAGCCAGGATGCCAACGTCCGCCATCTCAGGCTTCGCGGGATGTCCGTTGCAGTCGCAGTCGATGGAGATGTTGTTCATGACGCTGATGTAAACGGCGCGGTCGCCCATAAAATCGACCACAGCGCCGGCGGCCTCGGCCATGGATTCGATGAAATCTTTTTGGGGGGTCTCAGCTATCTTTTCCCACATCTTGTCAAGGTCATCGGTGCGGCCGGCGGTATGGATCCTGGATTTTCCCCTGCTGGAGCCGCAGCCGATGGAGAGGTTCTTCAGCGCGCCGCCGAAGCCGCCCATCTGGTGGCCCTTGAAGTGGTTCAGGATGACGAACCCGTCGTAGTCCTTGAGAGCCGCGCCTATAAGATCGTTCTTAAGATGCACGGAGCCTTTGGGCGTCGGTATTTCCGTTTCCTCAAATTCATCCATAATGACGACCTTGGCGATCGCGTTGAAGCCGTGGTCCTCTATGGTCTGCCTGTGGTCGGAAGTTTTCATGCGTTTTCCCGCATAGGCGGTGTTGCACTCCACGATGTCGCCTTTTAAGCTTTGGACGAAATCGCCGATGAGCTCAGGATGGAGGTAGTGGTTGTTGCCCGCTTCTCCGGTGGAGATCTTAACGGCAACCTTTTTCCCCTCCAAGGGGCGGTTCAGCGCCTTATAGGCCTTCATAAGGCCATTGGGCGAAATGTCGTGGGTGAAGTAAACTTCAGCCGGTTCGCTTTCGGGTTTCACAACCTTGGTAGTCGCGATACCATTTGTGGCAACAGCGGCGGCCAATAAGGTTAGCAATAGTTTTTTCATAAATCTCCTTTATGATTTGTTATTTCAAATTTTTCCTATAAAACTCCTCGATCTTGTCGAAGGGGATCTTTTCAAAGTTGTCATAGAGGTCGCAGTGGCTGGCTCCGGGAACGATGACAAGCTCCTTGTTATCGCCCTTAAGAAGCTTGAAAGCGTCTTCACCAAAATAGCGGCTGTGGGCCAGTTCGCCGTGCACTATCAAAACGGCTCTGTCTATCTCGCCGGCGTAATGCAAAAACCTAGCGTTGAGAAAAGAAAGCGCGCTGGTCTTGTTCCATCCGCCGTTGGAGTTAAGCGAACGTTTGTGATAGCCCCTGGGCGTCTTGTAATAGGCGTGGTAGTCCTTGACAAACTGCGGCGCGTCCTCCGGCAATGGGTCGATTACACCGCCCGCCAATTCTACTCTGCCGGCTTTGAAATCCGCCGAGCGCTGATCGTTCAGCGCGGCGCGTTTTTTGTTTCTCTCCTCCGCCGAGTCTTCTTTGTCAAAATAGCCGTTCCCAATAACTCTTGTCATGTCGTACATCGTCGAGGCTACTGTCGCCTTGACGCGCGTGTCAACGGCCGCCGCGTTGATGGCGATCCCGCCCCAGCCGCAGATGCCGAGGATGCCGATCTTCTCGGGATCAACGTCGTTTCTTGAAACAAGATAATCGACGGCGGCCTGGAAATCTTCCGTGTTGATGTCAGGGGAAGCGACATAGCGCGGCTCGCCGCCTGACTCGCCGGTGAAAGAAGGATCGAAGGCGATGGTCAGGAAGCCTCTTTCCGCCAAGGTTTGCGCATAGAGTCCGGAGGACTGTTCTTTCACCGCTCCGAAAGGGCCGCTGACGGCCAACGCTGCAAGTTTCCCCTCAATTCCCCTGGGCTTGTAAACGTCAGCCGCCAGCGTTATGCCGAAACGGTTTTTAAATGTTGCTTTTGAATGTTCCACTTTGTCGGATTCAGGGAAAACTTTGTCCCATTTCTCATCGCCGCCTGAAAGCTCGTCCAGGATGATCTCGCCGGGAGGCATTATCTGAATAAGCTCCGCCCTGGCGTTTGAAAGGGTAAAGCACATCATGCGCTTCCCCGGTGAGCCGTCATAAATGGAGCGCAGATGCGGCATGGCGTTCAGGAACACTTCCTCCAGTTTTTCCCGCTCCTTGCCCTCCGCGAAGTCCGCGCGTCCCGTCCAGCGGAGCCATTTTCCTCCTTCTTTTTGAAGCGCCACAACTTCGCATTTGGGATTATCGCGAAGCTGGCGATAGACATTCTTAAATTCGCCGACGCCCAGCCAGACTTTTCCGTCCACGATCTGATGGGCGCCCAAGGGACGGAGTTTGGGCTGGTCGCCGTCGCAGGTGGCCAGGAAAAAAGCCTCGGCGTTCTCAAGGAGTTCGTTTATACGCATAACAGGATCCTTTTTTTGTTCCTGCGCAGTTTCATCCGCCCATGCGGAAACATTCGAAGCGAAAATGAACGCGCAGATTGAGAAAAAGAAAAGCAGTGATTTCATGTTTCACATTATGGTTTTTTTGTTAAATACGGTCCCAGCAAAGCGGCAAGCTGAACTTTCGCAAGACGTTCGACCCATTCTTCCGGAACGAATTCCGCGTCGCTCATGCACCAGCAGGTCATCATGCCGTACAACTGGCAAAGAAAAAGCCTGACCAGCTCTTCCACAGGCGTGCTTTTTTTCAAAAGCCCTTCTTTCACGGCGTCGCTGAAAAAAGCTCTCAGATGCTTCAGGTCGTAGGGATATTTACCTCCGCACATTTCTCCTGGCACCTCCTTCGGGTCGATGACTTCCCTCACCCACTGGCGGCAGAGCTCTATTCCCCCGCAGGTGACGCCCTCCATGAAGCCTTTGAAATAGACGGTCAGTTTTTCCACAAGATCGCCTTTGTGCTCCCTGGCCATGCGATCGACCTCTTTGAACCATTCGCTGCAGCACTCGAAAATTATCTCTTCTTTCCTTTTGAAGTAAACGTAGAAAGTGCCTTTCGCGACGCCGCAGGCTTTCGTGATGTCCTCCACTGAAACGTTCTGGAAGCCTTTCTCCTCGATCAGCCGACAGCCGGTCTCGTAAATTTTCCTGCGCGTTTCCTTAGCCTCTTGTTGCCTTTTGTTCATAAGCAATGCCTTTTATTAAAAGTTCAGGAACATTTTATCATTTTAATGACCGTAAGTCAATGACTGTGAGTCATTGAGACGCAACTTAAAGCGCCGACGAATGATAAGCATTATCGTCCACAAGTTGCGAACGATCATAATTGTTTGCCACAACTTGTGGCAAACAATGCGATTATCTGATTTTGACACTCGGCAAGTGTCGATTTTTCCTTTCCATGCAATTTAGATAAATTATTTGTTGGCCCGATATCAAGCAATCAAGCGAAAAAAATATTGACTTTGCTAAAATAGATAACAAGATCAAATAACCGCAACCTCCTTTTTGTTATGCGTATCAAAAATTTTTTCCTGATCCTGGCGCTGATCCTCTGCGCCGGTATGGCTTACGCCAAGGGCGGCGGGAAGCTTAATATCCAAGTCAACTCCGATTACGATTTCCCAATTGAGGGCTGCGTATTTTCCGTTTATGCCTCGGGCGGAGACACGCCTGTCTGCTTTTTGCGCACAGACGGTGACGGCAAGGCCACAAGCAAAAAGCTGCCGAACGGCAGTTACGTCGTATACAACGCCCTAATGACCATGGGACACAACAACCTCGGCTACTCCAGCTTCACCATCGACGACGGCGACGTTTACTATCACCTCATAGCGAAATCCGCTACAGATGTCATCTGGGCTGACAGGCCGAATTCCAGTGTGGTCAAGGTATCCATTTCCGGAACGTTGTCGAAGGAGGTGCTGGCATACGTTAAAGCTTTCCCCCATGTCGCCATCATTGATCATTTAGTCCAAGGAGGATATTTCACTAGTGCCTACCCTCTTGTTTGCGCCAAAAACGGGAAAAGTGCCAGCGTCAGCAAATACTTTAAGAAAGAGTACGGCTCAAAAGCGAAGCTTCTGTCCTTGGGAATGTTAAGCTTTTCCTTTTCTGCCGAAGACTGCCAGGAAATGTTTGCCTTCGGTTTTTATATCGACAACGAGCTGTGGCAATACAGGCCGGATGATTTCAAGGCCAGCTGCAGCGGCAAGATCGCGATTGTGGATTGGGACACCAACTACAAGCTGGGAACCAACGGAATGTTCTGGCTCGAGACCTTCTGGCAATCGCAGAATTTTCTCTTCGGCGGGCAATCAATAGACCTTGGCGACAAGTGGAGCGGTACGGGGTCCGGCATCTGGGACGGGATAGAAAGCAAGGTCGCCGTCAGCGTCAACAAAAAGACCGGCAAGTTCAAGATCGCCATCACCTCTTGGGATGCGGTGGGAGTCTGCGTTAGATACGGCACCATGCCGAGTGAATAAATAACGGTCAGACGCCGCGGTACTTCCCGAACTTTATCTTCGAGGAAAGGAAAGACATGATGATGATGCCGCCGGCTATGGCGGCGGCGACCTTCAAGGCCATGAAGCCTGTTTCGGCGGCCGGATGAAGCTTGTCTTTCACCATGAAATAAGCCGTCCAGAAAATGTCTCCTCCGGGGACCAGAGGTATCAATCCGCAGGTTAAAAAGACCGTGGCGGGAGTTTTTCTAAGATGAGCCAAGGCCCAGCTTACGAAGGCGACTGTTACGGCTCCCATGAAAGCGGCTTCCGCGGTGGGCAGAAGCATGTCCGCCAGAATATACGCTCCCCAGCCAACCATACCGGTGAAGCCGCAGTCCAGGTAATTTTTCCTGGGAGTGCCGAATTGCACGGAGAATGCCGTCGTACAGACAAAGGCTGCCAGAAGCGTCCAGTACCACTTGTTCGCTATGCGCTCAGCGTAAGGAGAACCGGAAAAGGCCACGTTCTTCAAGACCAGAGCGTCGAAAGACAAAGCCAAGGAGATGCCGATGGCGATACAAACTATAGTGAAGAAAGCGTCCAGTAACCTGGTGGCGCCTGAGATGTAATCCTCGTTGCCAAGATCCATCATGCCGTTGGTGAAAAAGACTCCTGGGACAAGCGTGATGATCGTTCCGATGAAGAGGTTCGGCAGATGCAGCTTCACGGGGCTTATGTGAAAGAGAAGCAGACAAACAAGGCCGCCTATTAACCCGCCCAAAAGATTGGAGATCATGCGGGGAAAATGGGAAGAGGCGAAGACCACGAACAAACCGAGGAAAAGGCCGGAAACAAAAGTGGCCGTCGCGTCAGGAACGCTTCCGCCGAACAGAAAAGAAACGGAAAAAACGCCTATCGTTACGGACAGCAAAATTTCCCACCAGGGTTTCCCCTTGCTTTGTTTTATTTCTTTTAACCTGCGTTCCAGATCGTCAAGACTGAGCTTTCCCTCGACGCATTCCCTGCTAAGCTGGTTGACAGCTACCACCATTTCCGTTCTGGGGCCTTTTATGGGAACGTTCCTGACATCCGCATGATCCTTGCCGGATGCGATTATGCCGTTGCCCAAAACGATGAAGCTTTTTTCCTCAACGCCGAAACTGGAGGCGATCCTGTCCATCGTCTCTCCGACGCGCTTGATCTCGGCGCCGTTTTCCAAAAGGATCTGTCCGGCTTCCACAGAAAGGTCCAGAGCCCGCTTTTTCTCGCTTTCAGTCATTTCAGTCATGGTCATATGATATCAAAAAGAAAAGGCGCCTTGGAAATCCAAAGCGCCTTTAAAATTGAACTGGCAGCGTCCTACTCTCCCAAAGTCTATTCTTAAGTACCATCGGCGCTACAGAGCTTAACTGCTGTGTTCGGAATGGGAACAGGTGTACCCTCTGCGCTATAACTGCCAGTAAAAATATCGGAAAGGAA
>JAFZXZ010000005.1 GCA_017616555.1 bacterium
ATGTCGTTGACCTTCGCGCCCCATTCCTCAAGTTTTTCCAAGCGGGCATCAATGACTCTCAACGCTTCTTCGTTTCTCACTTCCGCCTGACGGAAATAGTTGAAGCGTTCCACCGTCTCTTCAAAACGATCCTGGAACATGTTGAGGAGCTTGACGACCGTGGCGTTGAATTCAACCTGGCGCGTGGCATAGAGGCGCATCACGCGCATGAGGAGGCCCTTTATGCGGCGGAACCTGGTGTTCTGCGGGACTGTCCTGGGGTCGTAGATCTTGGCGGCGTAGTCAAGCTGGAAATACATCTCGTTGCCGAGATGGAGATTGTCGAAATCGGGAGTTTTAGGCGTTTCGTTCGCTGGCAAAGGCCGGACAGTTTCCGCCCCGGGATTTTCCAGATGGAACTTCACCCGGCGCAGAAGCTGCTCCGTTTCCATCTCTTCTACTCGCATATCAAAATCTTTATACTCAGGCATTAAAACAACCTCCCTTTTTCAAGTATGGCGCGGTATTGCTCAAGAGCTTCCGCCGTGGTCTTTTTCAGAGAGAATTTTGCGACTTGGGCGGGCGCGGCTTCCAGTAAGGTTCTCCTCAAGTTTTCGTCCTCGTCAAGTTTTCTCACGGCCTGGGCGAGAGCGCTGATGTCTTTGGGATCGTCAATTAGTAGTGCGGCGTCCCCGGCCACTTCAGGCAAGGATGCGACGTTCGTTGTGACGGAGGGCGTGCCGCAGGCCATGGCCTCCAGAACCGGGAGCCCGAAGCCCTCGTAAATGGAAGGATAGACCAGAAGACGCGCCGCGCTGTAAAGACTCGCCAGATCGTTTTCGTCAACGTAGCCTATCGGGACTATGCGGCCCTTGGAATTATCTATCCTTTCTTTCAGCTTGTCGTTCAGCCAGCCCTGGGCGCCCGCCACGATAAGGGGAAGCGCGATATTTTCACCAAGCCAGGCTTCCACGACAGTAGAAAGATTTTTCCTGGGCTCCATGCTGGCCAAAAAGAGTGCGAAGCGCTCAGGAAGTTTGTATTTCTTCTTTACTTCCGTGATCTGGTCAATGCTCGCACGCTTGAATTTCCGTTCGTCATAGGAGCAGTAGTTCACGCCGCAGCGTTCCGCGGGAACTTTTAGAATCTCCATCAGGTCGCGCCTGGTATGCTCAGAGATGCAGGTGAAGAAAGCGCCTTTCTTTATGGATTCCTTAATGTTCTTGGTACAGAACTCGATCGTTTCCTTCGTGTGGAAATGGGGGTGCGTCAGGAAAGAGAGATCGTAAATGGTGGAAAGAATGGGCCCATCAAATTCAGGAGTGGTCCAGCCGGTGGAATGGACAAGATCTGTCCCCGGAACGGTCGATTCGGAAGAGACGAAAGCCGGCGTCACGCCGCGCCAGAGATTCAGAGTCTTGGCGTCCGGACAAATGAAATCAAAGCGCGTCAGATATTCCGGATGAGTGAAAGTAGTGAAGCCGGGCATCAATGTGAACTCCATATCCTCGGGCGGATATTCCCCCAGTCCTCTGGCAAGGTTCAGGATATGACGACCAATACCGGTTATCTGCTCGCCTATGCCGCGGCTGACGTCGAGGGCCACTCTCTTCTTGGCGGGATAAGGAACGTAAGCCGGGAAGGAGAGGTCTTTCTTCTGAATTTCGGAAAGACGCTTGGCGATCCTGGCGGCGGTGTGCGTGAAGGTCCAGTTGTCTCTTACATCCGCGGCCGCCCTTGCGCCCTTAGCGCGCGCCTCTTCCTGATTCTCAAAGACATGGCGCATTAAGGCTGACAAATGGTCGCTGTCCGGATCCGCCCATTGAAATCCCTTATAGTATGGACATTTCGCCACGGCCGGAATGAGTTTCTTGACCTGCAGAGGATAAGCGTTGTAGCTGTTCATGAAGGTCGTCTGGGCGCTCCAGTTCGTGGCGATGATCGGCAGTCCGCAGGCCATCGCTTCAAGGATAGGCATGCCCCAGCCTTCGCCTCTGGTGGCAAGAACGAAACAGTCCACTGAGCGGTAAAGGCTGCCGAGCTGATAATACGGCAGATACTTGTTGAATATGAACTCGATGCGGCCGCCCTCGGGATCAAGGTTAAGATTCCTTATGATCTCCGGCACGTTGACGCTCGGGTCTGTGCAGTTTGCTTTGCAGAGCAGGACGACCGGTTCTTTGGCCCTGAACGTCCTGTTGAACGCCTTGATGAGCTCTTCCGGAGCCTTGCGCTCACCCCATTCGAAGACCGTAAGGAACTTGAAGTCATCGCTGATGGGGAATTTTTTGATGAGTGGGTTGAAGTAATTGGTGTCAACGCCCAAAGGCATCAGATGGATGGGAACTTTCACACCGGAATTCCTGAAGGTTTCCACGTTGAAAAGACTAGGGACCCAGACTTCATCCATCTTGTTGCAGTGCTCCACCCACGATTTGGGAAGTCCCGTGACTTCCAGCATCGTGAAGCCGACCTTGTAATTGCCGATGCCCTCGGTCTTCTTCGTTACGAAGGCGTCGCCCTGGCCGTACACCACGCAGGGCGCCTTGGGATCAATGGCTCTGGCCTTCATAACGTTGACGTTGTAGTAAGGCGCCATTTCCGGCTCTTCCAGAGGAAAGACCGTGCCCTCACCGTAGAGGTAACGGTAACTTACCGCCACGTTCTGGGCGTCAAGGTGCAGAAGCATTTCCTTGCTTGACATGGCGTAGCCATGCGGCCTGGAAACGGTGGAGAGCCAGTTGACGTTCTGTGTGTAGCGTCCCTCGCAGGTCTTGGCCCATTTCTTCTTGAAGATCCCTTGCGATTTCAGGAAAATGTCGTTGTGGCTGACCTTGTTCTCCTTGGTGGAGACGTTCTCGTGGTGAACGATGGTGGCTCCGCCGCAACAGACGGTCTTGTAGCCCGCCTCCTTGGCCCTCAGGCAGTAATCCGTGTCTTCAAAATAAGCAAAAAAGTCCTCGCAAAGAAGACCGATCTTATCTATAACTTCTCTTTTAATGTAAGCGCAGGCGAAAACCACGCTCTCAACTTCGGAATTGAAGGGATATTGGTTCAGGTTCGCCTCGTTAGAAGCCACTTGCTGGCCCCAGTAGGGGCCGACCGGCATCCAAGCGCCAAGATGCTGCAAAAGGCCGTTGGCCCTGATCAATCTGCATCCCACCACGCCCACATCCGAAGATTCGTAAGCAGCTTCCTGCATTTTCGTGAGCCAGTCACCCTTCTCTTCCAGGATCTCGGTGTCATTATTCAGAAGCAGGATGTCCGAATCCGGAGGCGTTAACTTTATAGCGACGTTGTTCCCCTTTGGGAAGCCCAAATTAGCATTGTTGAAAACGCACTTTATATCCTTCTGGCTTTTCAAGTATTCAACCGTCCCGTCCGTGCTGCCGTTGTCCGCTACATATATGGTGAAATCGGGATGAGTAGTATAGCGTCTCAGGGTGTCAAGGCATCGCTTGGTATAGCTCAAGCCGTTCCACGTCAGAATAATAATAGAAACTTTTCGCATTGTCTATCTCGCCATAATAAAATTATCATCAGTATTTATTTATTATAGCAAAATAAGGAACAAATCAGGGCGAAGAAAGAATCAACCGTGAGGGTGGAATTTTTTGTGGAGTTTCTTCAAGTGACTGTACTCCACGTGCGTGTATTTTTCCGTAGTGACGACCGAAGAGTGGCCTAGCATCTCCTGGACTACCCTAAGGTCGGCGCCGTGAATAATGAGGTGGGTGGCGAAGCTATGCCTGAGGACGTGCGGAGATATGTCTTTCTGTATGTCAGCTTCCTGGGCGTATTTTTTTATGCGCATCCAGAAATTTATCCTGGTCATGGGCTTCCCTAAACGCGTCAGGAAAGCCTCTTTTCTCCTGGGCTCCTCGGTGCGCGTCGCCAAGTATTTTTTGACCGCTTCGCAGGCGACCTTGCCGATGGGCACGATCCTTGTTTTGTTGCCTTTGCCGGTCACCTGAAGATACCCCTCGTCCAAGTCCATTTCGCCTTTTTTCAGTTTCACCAGCTCACTTACGCGCAAGCCGGTAGCGTAGAGAAGTTCTAACATGGCAGCGTCGCGCAAGCCGGAAGAAGTGTCTTTGTCGGGCGCCGCCAAAAGGCGCGACACTTCCTCCTCGGTCAAAACGTGCGGCAGCACTTTCGCCAGTTTCGGCGATTCGACAAGTTTTGGAACATCAGTCTTAAGCTGCTTTTCCTCGACGCCGAAACGGTAGAACATCCTTAAACTGATGAGCTCCCTAGCCGCCGTCGCAGTCGCCACGCGCTCCTCGTAGCGCTCGCCGAGGTAATCTGTGATGGTGTCCGGCGTCACATCGTTCCAATCGGAAAGGCCTTGCTTTTCGCAATAGGCGGCGAAGCCTACCAAATCGCTTCGGTAGGCTTCGCAAGTATTGCGCGCCAGACCTTTCTCAACGCGCAGGTATTCTTCGAACCACTTGATGGGCGGCCCGAAGTTGTTTTCAGGCAGTTTGCTTATTTCAGTTTTCCTTTGGCGTTCTTGCCCTGCTTGACGTCCACGCTCATCGGGAAGCTTCCGGAAGCGACCCAGACTTTGCCCTTCTTGGCGGTGTCCGTGGCGGAGGTGCCGATCATGGCGTAAGAGAAAGGCAGGAACATCTGACGGGCCTTGCCTGTCTCGGAACTGGCGGTGAGACCGGTGGAGCCGATGATGGTGGCCTTGCTGATGGCAAAAGTCACTTTCATGCGACCGTCCGGCTTCATCTTGATGTCAAGTTTCTTGACGCCGCCCTTGGGATCGACAACCTTGTGCAGACGCTGGTTCTTCTTAACTTTCACTTCCGTTCCGTCGCCGGGCAGGAAGAAGAGATCGTGACCAACGAAGAAAGCAATGTCGAAATCGGAAAGATTCGCCATCACGGAAGCATGGTCTGTCATATCGATACTGAAGGAGATCTTCAGGGTGTCGGTCAGCGGATTCTTGAATTTCTGACTGAAACTGACTTTCTGGTCGGTCAGCGTGCCGTAGCCCTTGAAATAGACCGGCGCATTGTCAGTGTTGGTCAGCTGCTGGATCTCGGTGTTGTTGCCGCCGATCATCAGTTTCGACGTGAGTCTCACGGCTTCCCTGTCCACGTTCTGCTGGGGATAGGCGAGAGCCGCCGCCATGTTCGGCGATTCATTGGTCTGAACGGTGTTGGGCAGAACGGAAGTCTGGACCTGTACGGCGACTTTCTCCATGTCACCTATCATGTAGCTGGAAGGAGGCAGAGAGGAGCAGCGGCCGGTGAAGCCCACGTAGCGGTCTTTCGTTTCCTGCGTGCAGACGACGTAGTTGGCGGTGTTGTAAGGCTCCGCGTAGTCGTTCTCGATAGTGCCGTAAATGTCGGCGTCCACATAGTGGGCGACATTCAGGTTCGTGCTCTCGCGGGAAGTTATGATGTTGACCTGGTTGACCACATTGTTCTCTTCCGGAATATTCGCCACCGTGAAAATGAAAATGTTCGAGAAGACTCCGGAACCGTAGCCCACGAAGAGCTGGCTCTTGGGATAAACTTTTTCCGAGTCCGGAACTCTTTGAGTCTCAACGGTCGTGCCGGAAGATTTCAAACGCATCGAAGCGTCGCTGACATTGTTGTTCTGCATGTCAACTTTGTAAGCCAAAGCTCCGACCTTTCCGTCGCCATTGATCTCCACCTGGATATTGGTGTTTTCCAATATCGCGCCCAACGCCATACCGCAAAAGACGGCTATAGCGCCTATAAGGTAAACCTTACGCATAATTAATCCTCTCCTACAAGGGTTAAATGTTCGTTTAATTATTATTGTCCATTGTACCATATATAGTGTAAAAAGAGCAAGGCTTCCCCAAGGTCTTGTCCCTCCTCCCCCTGGGAAGGAGCGTTTTGACTTCTAAAAACCCTTTTGATAGACTATTTATCCCTAACATAGTGTATAATGAAATTGTAGAACGTACAAGGAAAGGAGACTACCTATGAAAAAAGCATTTTTCTTCGGTCTTTTGGCGGTCCTCACGGCCGCTTCTGTTTGCGTTTATGCAGAAACTATCACTATGACTAACAAAAAGACCTACACCGGCGAGATCCTCGACATGGACAACGACGGCGTGAAGCTGAAAGACAAGAACAAAGGCATGACGGTCTTTTTGAAGTGGGACAACATGACATTGTCTTCCATCAAAGAGCACAATCCCGACCTTTACGAAAAGAAAGTGGCCGAAAGGAAAGCCGAGATCGAAAAGCAAAAAAAAGAGCTCGGCCTCGTGAAATACACCAGTCCTGAAGGCAAAGAGATCTTCGTAACTCCCGAACGTAAGACAGAGCTTGAGAACCGCGCCAAGGGCCTCGATCTCTATCAGGGCAAATGGATGCCCACCAACCAGGTCGCCGAACTGAAGCATGATGCCGAAATGAAGAAGCAGGGCAAAGTCAAATACGACGGCAAGTGGTACAACGCTGAGGAAGTTCAGGATATCGAGACCTTCAAGAAAAACAAAGGTTTAAGAGTCGGAATGAAAGCCGAGGAAGTCAAGGCCGCCTGGGGCGAACCCACGAGCGTCCGCAAGTCCGCCGACTTCTCTTCCCGTAAGCGCGAGATGTGGATCTACGTCAAGGAAGAGCAAGAAATAGAAGACCGCGTCGTGATGGAACAGGACCAGGTCCTGCAGATCATGACCAACCAACCGGTAGAAGATTTTTAATTAACAATAAAATAAAGAAAAGGAGTTAATCTTATGTCCAGGCATCCCAGTTTCGGACGCGGCGGCATCACCAAGAAACGCAACGTCCTCAAACGTCTTGAGCGCATCGACCTGCTCAGAAAACAGAATCGTTACAAAGAAGGCCAGACCGTTTACGGCCTGCCCAAAACCAAATTCGAACAGTAAGGAAAAATGAGAACACCCGTCATTGCCGGCAACTGGAAAATGAACAAGACCGTTGCCGAAGCCGTTGCCCTTGCCAGCGAGATCAAAGAAAAAGTCGCCGGCGTTGAGAACGTCAAAATAATCGTCTGCCCCGTCTTCACCGCGGTAAAATCAGTGGCCGACGTTTTGAAAGGCACGAACGTCAAAGTCGGCGCCCAGGATATGTACTGGGAAACTTCCGGCGCCTATACCGGCGAAGTGAGCGGCGAAATGCTCATGGAAGCCGGCGCCGAATACGTCATCATCGGTCACTCTGAACGCCGCCAGTATTTCGGCGAAACGAACGAGACCGTCAACAAGAAACTCAAAAAAGCCCTCTCCATCGGCCTCAAGCCGATCGTCTGCATCGGCGAAACTTTGGCTGACCGCGAAGCCGGCACGACCGAAGCCGTCGTCGGAAAGCAGGTGAAAGAAGGTTTCGTCGGCCTGACCGCCGAGGAAATGAAGGGCACCATCATTGCCTATGAGCCCGTCTGGGCCATCGGCACCGGCAAGACCGCCACGGCCGAGCAGGCCGAGGCCGTCCACGCCTTCGTCCGCAACCTCATTGCCCAGCTTTGGGACAAAGAGACCGCGGATGCCGTCATCATCCAGTACGGCGGCAGCATGAAGCCCGAGAACGTCGCTTCCCTTTTGGCCCAGCCCGATATCGACGGCGGGCTTATCGGCGGCGCGGCCCTGAAGGCTGATTCCTTCGAGAAACTGGTCAAGTTCTAATCTGACCAAAACAAAAAGCCATGCCGCCAAGGCATGGCTTTTTTATTCCCCCACAAAAAACAGGAGGAGAAAATTATGAAAAGAGGCATCATTTTTACCTTAGCCCTAGTTTTCGCCGTGTCTTCTTTAGCCGCTCCGAAAGAGAAAGAGGAAACGTGGATCCAGCAGTGCAAAAACTTCAAAATCTTCGGCATCTCGCTAGGCATGACGCCTGATCAAGTAAGACTGGTCTTCCTCAAGGCCCCGAAATCCTCCCTGTTCCCTTGGTCAGAGACCACGCCTTATTCCTCGCAGTTCCGATTCGATACGGACACGCAATACGGACCGCTCGATCCTCCGCTCATGCGATTCCTCGACTTCGGTTTTTCTCCCGTCATGACAAATATCCCAAAGCGTTCTCAAATGAGGGTGGTTTACGACAACAGTTATGACAACTCCTATCCTTTGAAGGAGGCTCACAATCCTGAAAACGGCACGGTCGAGATCCTGCCGTACATGAATTACAGAGCGACCTTCCACGATTATATCGTCACCACGAACACTTCCTTCCTGACAGTCAAAAAACTGAAAGTGCGAGACAGAGCCGACATTAAGGTTTACTTCAACAAGAAGCACAGAGCGGTGGCCATAGGTGTCGATCTTCTGAACATGAAGGACGAAGATCAGGAAAAGGCTTTCAAATTCATGAACGACAATTACAGCAAGCAGATCAGCCTTTCCGATCAGTACAATTTCACCTTCGAATGCCCTCAGGCTCCTAACGTCATGATGCAGTCCTGTTGGACGAACTATTACACTGCGCCTGAAAGCCTTTCTTTCAAGATTGCGCCTCCCCAATATTTCCGCCGTTGGAAAGGTCAGAACTTTTATTACCACGAAACTGAATACTTCAAAGCTCTGGAAGAGAAGAAACAAAAAGATCCCCTTCTGGAAGTCCTTTAACCAAGCATGAAAGCAAGTATATTAATATTTTCCCTGCTTTTTCTCTCCTTGCCACTTTCGGCCGCTCCGAAAGAGGAGGAAGCCTGGGTTCAAAAATGCAAGAAGCATAAAATCTTTGGGATCTCCTTGGGCATGACTGCTGGCCAGGTTCGCTCCGTCTTTTTAAAGGCTCCGAAGACAACTCTCCTCCCCTGGTCCGACACGACTCCCTACAGTTCCATATTCCGCTTTGATCTGGACAACGGTTTCGGCCCTCTCAGCAATCCTCTGGAACGTTTCCTGGACATAGGCTTTGAGCCTATACCGACCAACACGCCGAAAAGATCGGAGGTACGCTTCACCTACGACAATCCTTACAACGAATCGTACCCCATGCGCGAAAACCATCATCCCGGCAACGGCGAGGAAGAGATCCTGCCTTATATTCAGTACTCCGCCAAATTCCACGACTACATCGTTTACACCAACACGATCTTCCTGAGCAAAAAAACTCTGAAAGTCCGCACGCGCGCCGATCTGAGAGTTTACTTCAACTCTAGTAACAGAGCGGTGGCGATGAACGTGCACTTCTATAACATGCGGGATGAAGACAAGGAAGTCGCCTTGAAACAGCTGAATGAAAAGTACAGCGTAAAGATGGAATTAAGCGATCTCGACTACTACACCTACGAGGTATCACCCGCTCCCGGCGTCCTCCTTCAGTCACATTGGAAAAGCAATTACAACTACAAGCCTTCCGACAAAAACGCTCCTCCTCTCAACAGCCGCCGCTGGGAAGCTGACAATTTCTATTATCACGAAGAGGAATACCTGAAAGCTTTGGCGGAGAAAAAACTTAAAGATCCTCTTCTGGACTTGCTCTGATGACCAAACCGAAAATATATTTGAGCGGACCAATAATGGACGCTGATCATAACGGCGCCAGGGAATGGCGCGCAAAAGCAAAGGAACTCTTAGGCGAATCTTTCGATCTCCTCGACCCTATGCGCCGCTCCTTTATTGACCGCGCCGTGGACTCCGCCAACGAGATCGTGCGCTTCGACCTTCAGGACGTGGACGACGCCGACGTCATTCTCGTAAACTATTCCAAACCCAGCATAGGAACAGCCATGGAAGTTTTCTACGCCGGGCACGTCAAAGACAAATTCATCGTGGCCTTCTCCCCCTTCACCTATCAGGACTGCAGCCCCTGGATGGTTAAATACTGCACCAAGATCCTGCCAAGTTTGGAAGAGGCCGCCCAATACATCAACACTAACTTCGCAAAAAAATGAAAGGAATCGTACT
The DNA here is from genome assembly GCA_017616555.1 of bacterium. Lineage (GTDB taxonomy): Bacteria > Auribacterota > UBA3054 > UBA3054 > UBA3054 > UBA3054. Next base: position 9,845 of record JAFZXZ010000005.1, read on the forward strand.
AGCCGGCGGCGCCGGCACCAGGCTTCGTCCCCTCACCACCATAACGTCTAAGCAGCTTCTGCCCGTCTATGACAAGCCGATGGTCTATTATCCTCTCCAGACTTTGTTGGACGGCGGCATAAAGGAGATCCTCTTCATAGTCGCTCCTGAAAGAGCGGCCGACTTCATGCGCCTTTTGGGTTCCGGCAAAGACTTCGGCGCGGAATTCTCCTACAAGATCCAGGACAAGCCCGAGGGTCTCGCCCAGGCTTTCATCATCGGCTCCAACTTCATCGGCTCCGACGACGTCACTATGATCTTAGGCGACAACATCTTCGTCGGCAACGTGAGCTTCCTGCACGATTCCATCAAGACTTTCAAGTCCGGTGCGAGAGTGTTCGCCAAGCGCGTCCCCGACCCGGAACGCTTCGGCGTCGTGGAATTCGACAAGAACATGCAGGCTGTAACAATCGAGGAAAAACCCAAGCAGCCCAAGAGCGATTACGCCGTCACCGGCCTCTACATCTACGACAACTCCGTAGTTGAGAGAGCCGCCAACCTTAAACCCTCCGCCAGAGGCGAACTTGAGATCACCGATCTCAACAATCTCTACCTTAAGGAAAACGCCCTGGACGTCAGCATTTACGAGGGCGAGTGGCTCGACACCGGCACTTTCGATTCGCTTCTTGACGCCGGCATCATGATAAGAAACATGAAAAAATAAAAAGCAAACGATAATAAAAAAGCCTTCCGCAAGGAAGGCTTTTTTTATTGCTCGTCTATGACTTTCGCTTTTACCGAGCCGTCCGACATCCTGACGGAAAATCTGCCTTTTTTCCTCAAGCTATCCGCTGAAACGATCGCTTCGCCCTGCTCGTCTTCCAAAATGCCGTAGCCGCGCTTAAGCACCGCCAGCGGGCCTATGGCCTCCAAAACGCTCTTGTAATTTTTGAGTTTGCTGTCATAGCGCTCAAGCTTGACGTCCATTTCCCTTTTGAAGCGCATGTCAAGGTCGTCCACTTTCTGCATGAGCGTTTCCACGATATGCGTAGGCTCGCGCAGGGCGTAATGCTTTAGCAGCGTCATAACGGCCTCGCATCTGTCGTCGAGTCCTTCCGTCACCGCGTCGTTCAACCTTTCGCTAAGGTCCAGCACTGTCCCCTGCCAATCGGCTAACGGCTGGACTACCAGTTCCGCCGCGGCGCTCGGCGTAGGGGCCCTCAGATCCGCTACAAGGTCCGCTACCGTCCAATCGGTCTCGTGCCCTACTGCGGATACGGTAGGGATCTTGGAGGCCGCTATAGCCCTTGCTACGCCCTCGTCGTTGAAGCACCAAAGATCCTCCATAGAGCCTCCGCCGCGCCCTACGATCAAAACGTCTATGGGCGTATCGGGATGCTGTTCGTTGTATTTGTTGCAGTTCTCTATGGCGGCGATTATGGAAGCAGGCGCGTCTTCGCCCTGCACAAGAGCGGGCGCAAAAACCAGCCTGCAGGGGAAACGGCGGAACAAAACGTTCTTGACGTCGCGCAAAACCGAACCGGAAGCGGAGGTGACGAAGCCCACGGTCTTCGGGAAAATCGGCAGCGGGCGCTTCCTGTCTTCGGAAGTCAAGCCTTCCTCCTCCAGCTTTTTCTTCAGCGCCTCAAGCTGCAGCTGTTTGGCGCCCAATCCGCAGGGCTCCATATCCTCGCAAATTATCTGATAGCGGCCGCTGGGAGGATAAATGTCCACTTTTCCCCTGACCACCACGAGCATGCCGTTTTCCGGCATAAATTTCAAGCGGTAATTGGCGTTGCGGAACATCGCAGCGTTGATCTGCGTTTTCTCGTCTTTAAGGGAAAAATAGTAGTGGCCGGAAGACTGCTTGACGAAGTTGCTGACCTCCCCCACCACGAAGACGGAAGCGAAATTATCACGCAGCAAATGCTGCAGCCTCTCCGTCAGCTCGCTGACGGTCTGGGGCTTCAGTTCGTCAGCTTCTTCCTCAGGTTCCGGCTCAGAAAGAGAGAACTCCCCGGGCTCTTTGAAGAGATCGAGGAGTTCTTCCTGATGTGCCTTTTTCTTTCTAGGCATAAAACATTAGTTGACAGTCTGCATCTCGATGACCAGGCCGCCGTTGGTCTTTTTCACAGGGCTGGTCTGGGGAGCGACGGGCGCAGCAGGCGCAGAAGGCGCAGCAGGTTCCGTCTGCTGAGGAGCGGTCACCTGGATCTCCATCGTCTGGTTCTGAGGAGTGACAGTCACTTCGCTCTCGAAAAAGCTCGGCTGAGTCGGCTGAGTCGGCTGAACGACCGTCTCTTCCTTCACTACGACTTCGGGCTGCTGGATCTGCACAAAGCCCTGTCCGTTCAGTTCGTCAAGTTCCGTCTGGGCGGCTGACAGAGCGTCGGCTTTGGCCTTCGCTACATTGGCGGCTTCCTTGGCGGCTTTAGCTTTTGCGACAGCGGCTTTCTGAGCTTTTTCTGCTTCCTTTCTGGCAGCCTCGACTTTCTTCTGAGCGGCCGCCTTGGCGTCGACCACTTCTTCCTCGACAGCTTCTTTTTCGGCAGCAGCCTCGGCTTCTATGGCGGCGGCTTCATCTTCCGCGGCGGCGAAAGCAGCCTCTTCGGCCTGGGCTTTCTTTTCAGCCTCTATGGCGGCCTGCCTTTCGGCTTCGGCTTCTTTCTCGGCTTTTATGCGGGCTAATTCCGCTTCCCTGGCTCTGGCTTTGCTTCCGGCTGTCTGGAAGGAATAGACCGCTTCGTCGAAAACGCCTTTGGCTTCATCAGCCTGGCTGGTAAGGCAGGAGAAATCCAAAGAGTAGATGTTCTCGTCTGCGCATACGAAGTATCCGTAGTGCGTAACATCGACGGTCAGGAGCGCATTCTCGGTTGAATTCTCCTTGCCTCTCCAGGAATAAGCTACTGACGGTTCGCCGCTGATCTTCAGCAGAGCGGGCCCATCCAGAAGCGAGCCTCTGCCTTCCAAGCTTTCTTTAAGTTTCAGGGCCGTCTCGCCTTTTTCCATCTTGAAGGGCTTCAGAGCGTCGATACGCATTTGATTTCTAAAGCCGTTCTCCGTCGGAGACAAGGCCATAATGGTGTTCGGCATGGTGTCGTCGCCGGGCACAACGTCCCAATCGGAGGGAAGCGTAACCGAGCAGCCGTTCTCAAAATCGATGGTCCTCTGTGTCGGCGCAGAAGAGCAGGCCGCCAGAAGTATCATCGCGAAAAGTACCAAAAGAATGTTTTTCATAAGCATAAGCCTCTGATGTTGATTAGACTTCTATTATTTTACCAAAACTATCATCCCAATGCTGAAAGCCAAACGGACGGCCTCGCGGCTGAAAGCCGTTTTTCAATAATTTACCTGTGTTTTGTTAAAATGTATAGAACCGTTTTTTAATTAACATTTTCCCGGAGATAACCAATGTCTTATCTTGAACTGCAAAGCGTGAAACGCCGGCTGCACGGCTTTCTTCCCAGAATTTCAAACAGGATCGTCAAGGCCAGAAAGGACGTGACGGAAGTATTCATTTCTCCTTGCGGTTACAAGGAAAGCAACACTCCTCCGCCGGAATCCGAGTTCACTCCCTACGAGCAGGAGTCCGTCTGGGCGAAGACAAGGGAAAATCACTGCTGGTTCCGCGTCAAGTTCGAGATTCCCAAAGAATGGGACAAGGAAAACATTTACCTCAACATCAAGCCTGAAAGGGGCTGCGCCTGCCTCACCACCCAGTACACCGCCATAAAAGGCGGCACGGCTATCCAGGGCTTGGACGGCAACCACACGAAAGTTAGACTTGATGCCTCCGACAAAGAATTCTACCTCTACGCCTATTCCGGCTGCCCCATCGACCACATCGTCACCTTCGGGTGCGAACTGCAGCTTATCGATCCGGAAGTCGAAGGGCTCTATTACGACCTGAAGATATTGGAAAACGTTTTGAAGTTCGCGGATGAGGAAAGCCTTCTTGTCGCCCAGGCCAAGGACGCCGTCAACGGCGTCATCAACAGACTGGACACAAGGGATTTTGCAAGCCCGGAATTTTCCGAGACCGTCCGTGAAGCGAGAAAATACCTTAAAGAAGAATTCTACGGAAAGCAGACGCCCATAGACGAATCCGTTTACAACATCGGCCACACCCACATCGACGTCGCCTGGCTCTGGCCTATGCGCCAGACCAGGGAAAAAGCCCAGCGCTCCTTCGCTACCGTTATCGCGCTGATGGAAAAATATCCCGAGTACAAGTTCATGTCCTCCCAGCCGGCCTTGTATTATTTCGTCCAACAGGACGACCCCGGGCTTTTCGAGAAGATCAAAGAGCGCGTGAAAGAGGGCCGCTGGGACATCGAAGGCGGCACCTGGCTGGAAATGGACTGCAACCTGACTTCCGGCGAGAGCCTTTGCAGACAGCTGATCTTCGGGCAGCGCTACTTTTTTGAAAACTTCGGGCGCCGCACGCGCTCTTTGTGGCTCCCCGACGTCTTCGGCTACGCCGCCGCGCTGCCGCAGATTCTGAAACTGTCAGACGTTGACACCTTCGTCACTAGTAAGATCAGCTGGAACGAGACCAACAGGATGCCCTGGGACATCTTCGAGTGGCAGGGCATCGACGGCACCAAGATCCTTTCTTACTTCATCACTTCCCAGGACAGCGACAAGGGCAAGCCCGCTTCCCGCTACACGACCTACACCGGCGACACGCTGCCTTCCTGGCAGTTTGGCACCTACCGCCGCTTCGTTCCCAAGGAAGCCTGCGACGCCGTCCTTAACACCTACGGCCACGGCGACGGCGGCGGCGGTCCCACAGCCGAAATGATCGAGTATGTCGCCCGCCAGAAAGACGGCCTCACCACTCTTCCCAAAGCCAAATTCGCCACCGCCACGGAAACCCTCGAAAAGATCCACGAAAAAGCCAAGAAGTGCGAACTGCCCGTCTGGCGCGGCGAACTCTACCTGGAGTTCCACCGCGGCACATACACATCCGTAGCGGGCGTCAAGAAAGGCAACCGCCGCGCGGAATTCAATCTTCAGACCGTTGAGAACCTGGGCGTATTGGCCAATCAGTTCGGCCTTGCCAAATTCTCCCAGGAAGAACTGGCGGACATCTGGCGCTGCGTTCTCACCAACCAGTTCCACGACATCCTGCCCGGATCCTCCATCAACCTCGTTTACGACGTCACACTCAAAGAACTGGCAGACTGCAACGCAGCCCTCATAGAGAAAAAACAGAACTTTGCTGGTCTCATCGCCAATAAGGTCAAAGCCAGTAGCATTGGCCTTCTGGTCTTCAACCCCCACGGCCTTACCCTCAGCGCCAACGTCAAATTTGACGGCGCCTCCGTGCTCGTCAAAGACATTCCCGCCCACGGCTGGAAAGTCGTCCCCGAAAACGAGGTCATTATCAAGAATACGATCAGCGCCGCCAAGACTTCCCTGGAGAACGGCAAAGTCAAGCTCTCCTTCGATGAATACGGCCGCATAAATTCCTTCATCGTGAAGGAAACCGGCCGCGAGCTCGTGGAAGATGGCAAAGCCTTCAACACCCTCAAATTCTACGAGGACATTCCGGAAGTTTACGACAACTGGGAGATCAAGGACTACGCCACTGAAAAGGGCTGGGACCTTGGCAAGCCAAAATCTGCTGACGTTGTTGAAGACGGCTCCCGCAAGGGCATCCGCCTGACCTATTCTTTCGGCCAATCCAAACTCACCCAGACCGTCTATCTGACGGAAGGCAGCGAGAGAGTCGATTTCGAAACGGAAGTTGACTGGCAGGAAAACGAGAAGGTCCTCAAGGCCGAATTCCCCACCAACTTCATTTCCGACTACGCCACCTACGACATCCAGTTCGGTTCGGCCCGCCGTCCCACGCATCGCAACACCAGCTGGGACCAAGCCAAATTCGAAGTCTGCGCCAACAAGTACATGGATCTCTCCGAGCCCGACTTCGGCCTGGCGCTTCTCAATGACTGCAAGTACGGCCACTCCTGCCTGGGCGGCAAGATGGCCATAACGCTCTTAAAAAGCTCCAACGATCCTGACCCCGACTGCAACCGCGGCCTGAACACTTTCACCTACGCTCTCTTCCCCCACAAGGGCGGCGCCGAGAATCCTGAGATCCTGAAGGAAGCCTACGCGCTCAACGAGCCGCTTTACGCCGTTCCCACGGACAAAAAAGACGGCGCTCTCCCCGAAGAGTATTCTTTCATCAGCTCTTCCACTCCGAGCGTCGTTCCGGAGACCGTCAAGGCCGCTGAAGACGGCCAGGGCGTGATCGTCCGCCTGCTCGAAACAAAGGGCACCCACACGGAAGCGACCATAACTTTCGGCACCGCGCCGAAGAGCGTCACTTTGACGAACATCCTGGAAGACAACCAGTCTGAGATCCCGATCCAAAACGG
>JAFZXZ010000031.1 GCA_017616555.1 bacterium
GGTGATCCGTTTCGTGCTGCAAGACCACGCTCAAAACTCCGCCTTCTGATTCTATCTCTACCGGTTCGCCGTTTTCGTTCCAACCTTTCGCCAAAACGTGCGCGCTTCTTACTACTTCGCCCCAGAGACCTGGGCAACTTAGGCAGCCTTCGTCCCCTCTTATCTCCCCGCTCATTTCCGAGAGTTCCGGATTGATCAGAACCTGCGGTTTCCTTCTCTTCGTAGTCCTAGGATCGAAGACGATGATCCTAAGGTCGCTTCCCACTTGCGGAGCGGCAAGCCCGACGCCGTTCTTGTAGTACATCGTCTCGATCATGTCGGCTATAAGCCTTTTCACGGCCGGCGTGATCTTCGTGACGGGCTTGCAGATGACTCTCAGCCTTTCGTCTCCTTCGGTTAGGACCTTCAGTTTCATTTTTTCTTTTCCTTCCTGACGGTGGAAGTGAAGCCGTGGGCCGGCAGTTTTTCGCAGCGGGCGAACGTTTCCATAGTTTTCGACATGTTCGCAAAGCCTTCCTCGTCGGCCTTCATGACGCTCATGCGCTTTAGGAAGGTCGCGGTGGAAAGCCCGCTCATAAAAGCGGCCGCGGCGCCGGTCGGCAATACGTGGCTCGGCCCGAAAGCGAAGTCGCCTATCGGCACGGGCGTCCATTTGCCGAGGAAGACCGCGCCGGCGTTCCTGATCAGGGAAAGGACTTTCTCGTCGTTTTCCGTAATGATCTGCAGATGCTCAGGAGCAATGGCGTTGGAGACAGCCGCAGCTTCCTTCAGGTCTTTGACGACAACGGCGTGCATATTGTCAAGGCCGGCCTTCTCGACCGCGCCCGCCAGCTCGCCTTTGTTGAGCGATCTGACTTCCGCGAAAACGGCTTCGGCCAGCTTTCTGCTCGTCGCGACCACGTAGGTCTTGCTGCCGTGATGCTCGGCCTGGGACATGATGTCCGCGGCGACGATCCTGGGATCGGCGCTCTCGTCGGCGATGATCAGGCTCTCGCTCGGTCCGGCGATAAGATCGACGTTGACCGCGCCGAAAAGCTGGCGCTTCATTTCCGTGACGGCCGCGCTGCCGGGTCCCGCTATTACGTCCACTTTCGGAATGGCCCTGGTGCCTAAGCACATGGCCGCGACCAGAGAGGGGCCGTGCCCGCGGTAGAGCTCCTTGACGTTAAGAAGCTTGCAGGCGGCGAGGATCCCGGGATTAACTTTCCCCTCGCTGTCGCAGGGCGTAGCCACACAGATGCTCTTAACTCCCGCGACCTGGGCAGGAATAACGCTCATAAGAACCGAAGACACAAGGGGCGCGGTGCCGGCCGGAACATAGACGCCGGCTCTTTCCACCGGGCGGTACACTTCGCCGAATTCACCGCCGTACGGCCCTTTGTCCCGCCAGGGGGAGCGAAGCTGCTTTTCATGGAAAGCTCTGATCGCAACGGCGGCGTTTTTAATGGCGTTTTCCAATTCCTTTGAGCAGGCGGCGTTGTCTATTTCGCGTTTGCTGACTTTGAGCTTGCTGGGACTTAGGCTGCACTTGTCGAATTCCTTGGTGTATTCGCAGACTGCGGCGTCGCCTTCCTTCATGACGCTCTTTATGATAGAGCTTACGATCTCTTTCAGTTTGGAGGAGGGCTTGGCGCCTTTGCGTTCCCTTAAAAGTTCTTCCAAAGCTTCTCTGCTTTCAATTATTTTCATTTCTTTATGATTGGCTTTAATTCTCTAAATTATATCAAAAGCTCACCTACCGGCGCCGGGACTTTTCAAAGGAAAGTTCCGCTTCCTTTTTCACGGCCTTCTCTTTCAGGGCGGCGCTCTTGTCATAAGTGTGCTTGCCCTCGCACAGGCCCAGCTCCACTTTCACAAGTCCGTGCCTAAGGTAGATCTTGAGCGGGATGAGCGTCAAGCCCTTGCGCTCGATCTTTTGTCCCAGCCTTATGATCTCGGCGCGGTGCATAAGGAGCTTGCGGTTCCTTTCGGGATCGTGGTTGAAGCGGTTGCCCTTGTCGTATTCGTTGATGGTCGAGCCGATGAGGAAGAGTTCCCCTTTTATGGGTTTGACGTACGCTTCCTGGATGCTGCCTTTCCTGTCCCTCAGGGATTTCACTTCCGTGCCTTCCAGGGCGAGCCCGGCCTCGTAAGTTTCCAGAATATGATAATCGAAACGGGCCTTGCGGTTCTGGACGAGCACAGGATTGTCGTTTTTCGCTTCCTTCTTACTCATCTTCCCCTCTCTTTCTCGTTTCAAGGAATTCTTTGGCGAAAGACGTCAGCCTGTCCTCAAAAATAGCCAAGCGCATATCCTCCATCAGTTTCAGGTAGAAGTGGAGGTTGTGAAGCGTCAGGTACTGGCCGGCCAAAGATTCCCCTACATTGAAAAGATGCCTGAGGTACGCCCTGCTGAAACGCTGGCAGACCGGGCAGGAGCAGCCTTCCTCAATGGGCCTTTCGTCCAGGGCGTAGCGCCCGGCTTTAATGGGAACGTTGCCGTAAGTTGTGAAGGCCGTGCCGTTCCTGGCGTTTCTGGTCGGCATCACGCAGTCGAACATGTCGATCCCCGCCATCACGCAGTTCACAAGGTCTTCCGGCGTGCCGACTCCCATCAGGTAGCGCGGTTTGTTTTCCGGCATATGACCGTCGCACAAAAAATTGCAGACGCGGTACATTTCCTCCGGCGGTTCGCCGACCGCCAATCCGCCGATAGCCAGGCCCGGAAGATCGTATTCCAAGAGTCCTTCCAGGCAGCGCAGCCTCTCGTCGTTCAATACTCCGCCCTGCACGATGCCGAACAAAAGCTGGCGGGGAAAATCGCCGCCCTGCTTTTCGTTGAATTCCCTGTTCGATTCGTAGCAGACTTTAAGCCAGCGCAAAGTTCTGTTGACCGCTTTCTCTATATCTTTCCTTTCAGACAAAGCCGGCGGACATTCGTCGAAAGCCATGGCGATGTCGGAACCCAATACCTGCTGCATAGCCATCGATTCCTTGGGCCCCAGGAACATCTTCTGACCGTCGATGTGGCTCTTGAATGCCACGCCTTCCTCGCTTATGTCGCGCAAACTGGCCAGGCTGTAAACCTGGAAGCCCCCGCTGTCGGTAAGTATCGACCTGTCCCAGGAGATGAACTTGTGCAAGCCTCCCAGCTTCGCCATCGTCTCGATCCCTGGCCGCGTCATAAGATGATACGTATTGCCAAGGATGATGTCCGCGCCAAGGGACTCGAGATCAGCGTGAGGCATAGCCTTCACGCACCCTCTCGTCCCCACCGGCATGAAGCGCGGAGTCGTGAACGTCCCGTGGGCCGTTCTTACTACACCCGCCCTGGCGCCGCTGTTCGCATCCTTATGTTCCAACTTGTAAATCATATTTTTATTATACAAAATCCCCAGATAATCTACACTTTATCCCCTTTTCGCCCCACCCTTTTTCAACACTTATCCCAAAAGAATTCACAATTTATCCACTGGCTGTGAATAAAAAAAACGCGCGCCAAAACCGGGCGCGCGTTCCAAAAAACTTGTTACCTTCCGCTGTAGCTTGTCGAAGCCGTGGCGGAACCAAGCGACGTCGAGCCGCAATAGACTGTGTAGCTGCTGCCGATGCTTAATTCAGGAAGCGAGATCAGAGCATTGGATCCTCTGCTGCCGCCGGGGCCGCCGCCACCTCCCGGCCAACCGCCGCCTCCGCCGCTGTTGCCGGCATAATTGCTGGGAACGCTGAAAGTGTAAAGCTCGGTGCTGCCGCTTTTCACGGTGAGCGTTGAACCGGCCGTCACGCTGCCGGAAACGTCGATGACCGCCTGGGAGCCCGTCGTCGCCGTGACCGAGTTGTTGCCGCCGCCTAAGCCGAGAACGGTCCCGCCAGTGATATACAGGGCGTAACGTTCCGCAGCGTCAAGTCCGCATTCCGGATTAGACGCTCCGCAGGCTATGACAGTTCCGCCTTCAATGTACAAGTCGCCGTTGGAATCGATGCCGTCGTTGTTCGTCGCCACGACCGTCACCGTTCCACCCTTTATGTACATGTCGCCGGCGGAATTCAAACAGTCGTCATAAGTGCTAGCCGTTAACGTTCCGCCCGATATGGTCATTATTTTTTTGCTCTCAATTCCCTCGCCGTTGTGACCGGTGGTCGTTACGTTTATAGTTCCGCCCAGGATATCGACGTTCCCATCAACTTTAATGCCTTTTGGCGAGGAGGTGTAAGCGTCGTCTATTCTTTCCGTGTCGCCGGTGTAGTTGGTGTTCTCGGTCGTGCCGTCGTTGTAATAGAGACCTCCCGTAGTGCTGATCGTCATATTGCAGTTAGTAACGATCAGGTTTCCGTCCACGTTGATGCCTTTGCCGCCGGAGCCCGTGGCCGCAAGCGTAAAGTCGCCTCCGTAGATCTTAAGGTCGCCGCCGCATTTTATAGCATCGCAGGCCGTAGCGGAAACATTGTTCGTGTCGCTTTCGTCCCACATGCCTTTGCCAGCCGTTGAAATCTCAAACGTTCCTCCTGAGATAGTCATGTCGCCGCCGCTTTTCATACCCTTGGCGGCGGTGGCGGTGGAAGAGCATACGATCTTTACGGTCGTCGCGTTGCCCAAATCATCGGATACCGTCATGGCGTCGTCGCACTTCAAGCCTTTGACGTCTATGGCCGTCACGTTCAGGGTAAGCTTTCCGCCTCTTAGGAACATTTGCCCGTCGTATTCTTCGTCCTCCTCGTTCGCCTCGACCTGAATACAGTCGTCACTGGCGGAAAGCACCGTAACGCTTCCGTTCTTCATGTCGAAATACTGGCCGATGTGCAGACCGTCCCCCAAGGCGTCGTTGACGATTATGCTTCCGGTGAAGGTCTTCTTAAGTTCCAAGTATTCCCCGCACTTCAGGGCGTGCTTAGTGTTGCCGGTCACATAGATCGTTCCCGAACCTTTCACCTCCGCATGCCCCTTTATTATGAAGCAACCCTTCTGTTTGCCGTTGCTGCAATCGGAAAAGGTGTTAGTGCCCTCGACGGTAAGGTTGATCCTTTTTCCGTTGGCGATGTTAAACGCCGCGCCGGAAGGATTGTTCAGAAAAAGGTCCGTTATGGTGAAAGTCGATTTGAAGGAACCGGAGATCAGGAATTCCCCGTCGTCCGAAGAACCGGAGAGAAAGTAGGAGATCTCCCCGCATGTGTTGGTCCCAACTTTTTCGCTCTGGGTAAGAGTCACATGAGCGCCGATAACAGCCGCGCTGACATAATTCGTAATATTGTCGGCGATCGAGACCGTCGCAGTGTCTCCCTCGTAAACGACATAGACCGTGTTGTCGGCCTGCCCGGGATCGGACGCCGCTTTCAGGGAGACCATCACTTTCAGAGCTTCGAACTTGCCCTCGGGGAAATCAGCAACCGCGTCCCAGGTCGCGCGAAAAGCGCCGTTGCCAATGACCGTCCCGTTTGCTCCCTCTCCGGACAGAGTCGTCAGCGCGAAAGCCTCTCCGTCCCCTTCCTTCCCAAAGAAAGCGACCGTATATTCCCGATCGTCCTCTCCGCCTTCCACGACGTAGTCGATGTCAACTTTGCCTTCCCAGGGAGCGCGGGATCTGATCTCCACGCTCTTCAAAACTTCCGCCCTGGCGCTCAAAACAAAAACGGCGGAAAGCAACGAGGCAAAAATCAAAAAAATGTTTTTCATGTCGCTTATATCCTTCTGCTGAACTGCAAAAGATAGAGGTCGTAGTAGGCGCCCTTCCTAGCCATCAGTTCGGCGTGGCTGCCTCTTTCTATGATCTTGCCGTTGTCAAGGACGAAGATCTCGTCCACCTTGTGAATGGTGGAGAGGCGGTGAGCCACGATCATGGAGGTGCGGCCGATCATAAGCTTGTCGATGGCGTCCTGGATAAGGTGCTCTGTGGCCGGATCGACGTTGCTGGTCGCTTCGTCAAGGATAAGGATCCTGGGATCGTGGGCTAAGGCGCGTGCGAAGCAAAGCAGCTGCTTTTCGCCGGCGGAAAGCGTGGCGCCGCGCTCGGCCATCACTTCGTCGTAGCCGTGCGGCAGTTTCTCGA
>JAFZXZ010000032.1 GCA_017616555.1 bacterium
CGCCAAGTGGGCGGAAGGCACCGACAGGTACATTGAGATCTACGCTACGCCTAAGACTACGGGCGTTCCTTATCTCGTCTTTACGAGCGAATTGGAAGAAGAGGGCAATTATGTTTTCGATTACGCTGAGATAGACGATCCTGAGCATCTGCCTTGGTACACCGATTACACATTCTCTTACGTTATCTACAGCGGCGATGAGGTCATAGAGTCTTATGAAGCTCCGGCGAACGTTAAGATCATGCCGGAACCTTGTTTTGCTTTGATTGCTGTTTTGGCTTTTAGCTTAGTCTGGAGGAGGAGATAATATGAAATCTTTATTGCTGACTGTTATGGCAGTTTTGACGGCCTCCTTTGTTTTTGCCGAGGCTGTCAACGTTACGGCTTACCAGCGCTGGCCCTGGAACGGCAAAGTGGACATCACATTTACGATCCCGGAACCCGATACGGACGAGACCAGGATCTATTCTGTTGAATACTACGTCTCCATCGACGGCGGCGAACCGATTGCTCTCACTGCTATTGAAGGCGACGGCGTGGGCGGCGAAGCGGTTCTTACGCCCGGTTTGAAGAAGGCCGTGTGGGACGCTTATCAGGATATGCCCAATCTTTCCGGAAGCAAAGCGAAGATCGGCGTCATCGCGGAAGACATCACCGAAGAGTCCTTCTTCATGAAGATGGACCTTGCCACCGGCAAGCTGGTGATCTCAAAAACCGGCCCGAGCGTTGCTCCAGGCGCTTCCAGCAAGAGGACTGAGCTCTGGTTCAAGAACGTCAAGCCCGGAACTTTCACTATGGGTTCCGGCACGGGTGAAGTTGGCAGAAGCGCCAACGAAACTCAGCATGAAGTGACCATCACGAAGCCTTTCATGATCGGCGTATTCGAATTGACGCAGGCGCAGTGCCTGCTTTTGACCGGCGAAAATCCCTCTTACCACAGCGGCGAGGGTTATGTATTTGTCGGCGGCGATTGTTTGCCCGTCGATAGTACCAATTACAACAAGCTGCGCGGCACCAGCGCCGGCGCCACCTGGCCGAATCAGACCGACCACCGCGTCGATGACACCAGCCTGATCGGCAAGATCAGAGCCCATTTCGACAACAAGTATCTCTTCGATCTGCCGACGGAAGCCCAGTGGGAGTATGCTTGCAGAGCGATCGAAAAAGAAGACGGCAGTTATGATTTCTGGGGCGACAACGTCTGGAACAACGGACTGCCTTACGATCCGGTTAGTCCTTATATAGACAATAACCTTGACAAAGTTGGCTGGAACACTCATAACGCCAATACTAACGGCTTTATGACGACTCGTGAGGTGGGTCTTCTGGAACCCAACGGCCTCGGCCTTTACGATATGCACGGGAACGTTGCGGAAATGTGTCTGGATTGGCAGGCCGCGGACATTACTTCCTACACCACTGACCCGGTCGGGCCGACCACTGGATCAAACAGGATCAGACGCGGCGGAAACGTTTATCAGAATAGTTTTGCCACAAAACAATACAGACAAGCTTACCGCAGCGGAGTCAGCCCCAGTCTCAGCGGCTACGCCCTGCCTTATATAGGCTGTCGCCTGGTTTTGATCCTTCCGTAAGAAAAAGCGATCGGCTGAATAAAAAAAGAGCTTCCTGTTGGAAGCTCTTTTTTATTTTTTAACTATGTCAAAAGTCAAGCCAACTATGTCATTTTATAAAAAATGTCTATATTGAACAGGCAACGGGGCAGTTGATATTTTCAGTTAATTTTTTTATTTAACGTTGTTTAGCTTTATTCCTATTCTATTGTGGCGGAGGGCTTATTTGAGATGATGTAAACTACCAGGTTGATGCCGTTTATGGTTCAATGCCATTTTTTAGATATTTTTCCGTTTCGCGATCGAATTCTGAGATGTATTCAGCATCTTGCTTTTTTCGGAATTTTATATAGATATTATTAACTTTTCTCAAAACAGCTTTATGTGATATAGTCCCTTTATCATCTAATACTTTTTGACGATTGTTTTTTAAAAAACGATTTGTCTCGTCAAGCCAATCCTGCATACTCATAGGATGTTCTTCTTCAGCCATCAACTCAGCATAATCAATGAACATATTTACAAGTCTGTTTAATTTGGATAGCTCTTTTTGATTGAGATAATTCTTGGCTATAAGCGTATCGCTTTTTAGTATTTTTCCTTTAGGTGCCCCTTTCCATGTAGTCAAACCCATTGTCGGACTATCAAGTGAAACTCGTTCTGAAATTAATTCTGCAGCTGTTTTTCCAGTGACTGCGACATGAAGTTTATTTTGTACAAATGAGTAAAAAGCATGAGTTTTTTCGCTGTTTTTATCGTAGTCATAACTGCACTGTTCAAATATATCTGCAATTTTCTGATAAGAACGACGTTCACTAGCGCGAATTTCTCTAATTCGTTCTAGCAATTCATCAAAATAGTCTTTGCCAAAAGGTTTACCATTTTTTAGTAATTCGTCATTTAAGACGAACCCTTTTTGTATGTATTCTCGTAGTGTTTTTGTGGCCCATTGCCGAAATTTAGTAGCTTTTTTTGAATTGATACGGTAACCAACCGCTATAATCGCATCAAGATTATAGAAATTTACTTTATGTCGCTGCGTTTTGCCTGCGATAGCACCATGTTGAGTGGTTGTTTCCATTTTGGAAACAACCATATCTTCATTCAGTTCGCCTTCAGAAAATATATTTTTTAAGTGTTTGCTAACAGCTGGCTTTCTTACATCGAATAATTCAGAAATTCCTGTCTGCGTCAACCAAAAAGTTTCTTCATGGAAAAGAACATTTACAAACGTCTTAGCATCTTCGTAATTGAAAAGAAGAATCTCCCCAACTTTTGATATTTCTTTTTTCATATATTGTTCCTATTGCAGATTAAACAATCTTAAATTTTTGCCACTCGTTTTCATATGTTATTAAAAAATCTTATAAAATCCAACCCATCAGGGTTGTTTCTATCAAAAAAACTATACTTGATTAATAGCTGGAAACAATTCAATATAATCATTTTTGGCTGAAATGACTATATTGAATAAAAAGATGAAGATATTGAATTATTCCCATTCGATGGTGGCGGGGGGCTTAGAGGATATGTCGTAAACGACTCTATTGATGCCCCGGACTTCGTTGATGATGCGGTTGGAGATGGTGGCTAGGGTGTCGTAGGGGAGGCGTGTCCAGTCCGCGGTCATAGCGTCCAGGGAGTTGACGGACCTTATGGCGCAGGTGTATTCGTAAGTGCGCTGGTCGCCCATGACGCCAACACTGCGGCAGGGCAAAAGAACGGCGAAGGTCTGCCAGATGGTCTTGTAGTCGGGAAGCTTTTTGATCTCTTCCTGGACTCTTCTGTCGGCCTGCTGAAGAAGCTCGACTTTTTCTTTGGTAACTTCGCCAAGTATTCTGACACCGAGGCCGGGGCCCGGGAAGGGCTGGCGGTCTAAGAGCTCGTCGCTTATTTTAAGCACGCGGCCCACGGCTCTCACTTCATCCTTGAAGAGCTCTTTCAGGGGCTCTATTAATTCGAACTTCAGATCCGGGGGAAGGCCGCCCACGTTGTGGTGGCTCTTTATGGTCTGGGAGGGGCCTTTTTTAGGGGATTTGGATTCGATGACGTCCGGGTAGATGGTGCCTTGGGCCAGGTAGCGGCAGTGCTTGAATTTCCTGGCCTCTTCGGTGAAGACCTCGATGAATTCCTTGCCGATTATTTTGCGTTTGGCTTCCGGTTCGTCAACGCCTTTCAGTTTTTCGTAGAAGCGTTCCGCGGCTCTGGCGACGGTGAGGTCGAGGCCCAAATTCTTCTTGAACATTTCCTCAACCTGCTCGGCTTCGCGGTAGCGCAGAAGACCGTTGTCAACGAAGATGCAGTGGAGGTTCTTGCCGATGGCCTTGTGAAGCAGCACGGCGGCCACGGAGGAGTCCACGCCGCCGGAGAGGCCCAGTATCACCTCTTCGCCTCCTATGCGGTCTTTAAGCTCTTTTACGGTGGCGTCCACCCAGTTGGTGAGCTTCCAGTCGTTTTTGCATTGGCAGATAAAGAAGACGAAATTTTTCAGGATCTCGGTGCCGTACTGGGTGTGCACGACTTCCGGATGGAACTGCAGTCCGTAGAATTTATGCTTGTTGTCAAACATGGAGGCAAACGGGCAGGTGGCGGAAAGCGCGCCCCTTTCAAAACTCGAGGGGATCGCTTCCACTCTGTCGCCGTGGCTCATCCAGACGGTGATGGTCGAGGGGATGCCTTTGAAGAGGGGATTGTCCTTAGATGTCTCGATGGGCATTTTGCCGTATTCGCGCTCTTTCCCGGGAACGACTCTGCCGCCTAAAATTTGGCTCATCAATTGCATGCCGTAGCAGATGCCGAGTACGGGGATGCCAAGCTCAAAGATGCCTTTGTCTATCGAGGGAGCGTCTTTTTCGAAGACGGAGTTCGGACCGCCGGAGAGGATGATGCCTTTGGGGGCTAATTTTTTGAGATCTTCGGTCGTCGTCTCATAGGAGATTATCTCAGCGTAAACTTCCTGCTCGCGGATGCGGCGGGCTATCAGTTGGGTGTATTGGGAACCGTAGTCTAGGATAAGGATCTTCTGCATAGCTTTACTTGACGTTGTATTGCTTGATGTAATAGTTGATCATTCTGGAGGAGATGCCCAAAGATTTGGCGGCTTCTTTCTGGGAGCCTCCGTTTTCGTCCAGGGCGTTTTTTACGAAGACTTTTATAGCTTCGCCGATCTGCTCGTTTAGCGTTTTGCTCTGCTTGATGTTATAAGGATCGTCGGAGTATTTCTCGCGCTGGATCTGCTTCGGCAGGTCGTAGGTGTGGATGATGTTGTCCTTGGCCGTCAGGACCGCCCTTTCCACGCAGTTCTCTAATTCTCTGACGTTGCCGGGCCAGGAGTAGCTTCGCATATTGCTGTCGGCGGCCGTGGAGAAAGCGGAGATGTTCTTGGAATATTTGAGATTGAATTTCTCCAGGAAATATTTGGCCAGAAGCATAATGTCGTCGTAGCGCCTGGAAAGGTCCGGCATGATGATAGGGAATACGCAGAGACGGTAATAGAGGTCCTCGCGGAAGAGGTTTTTGCTCATCAGCTCCTCCAGATCGCGGCTGGTCGCCGCGATGAAGCGGACGTTGGATTTTATTTCCGCGTTGGAGCCGAGGCGGGAGAAAGTGCGCTCCTGCAGAAGACGCAGGATCTTCACCTGCATGGGGAGGCTTAAGTCGCCGATCTCGTCAAGGAAGAGCGTGCCGCCGTCCGCTTCTTCGGCCCGGCCGATGCGGCGCTCGAAGGCGCCGGTGAAGGAGCCCTTCTCATGGCCGAAAAGCTCGGATTCGATGAGGTTTTCCGGAAGGGAGGCGCAGTTTACGATGACGAAGGGCTTGTCCTTCCTTTGGGAGAGGCTCTGGATCGCCCGGGCGACAAGCTCTTTGCCTGTTCCGCTGGCGCCCCTTATTAGGACCGTCACGTCGCTCTGGGCAACCTGGCGGATCTGCTCGTAGACCACCCGCATCTCCTGGCAGTTGCCGATAAGATTGCCGGGATTGTCTATTAGCATATTGCGGAGCTTTTTGTTTTCGTTGATGAGCTTCTCGCGCTCTTCCCTTTGATCTTTCCTGACGGCGGCCGCTTCGCCAACAATGTTGGCGATGATACTAAGCAGCGCCGCGTCTTTTTCCAGGTCGAAGGAGGCGTTCTTGCTGACGTTCCTGTCAACGGAAAGCGTGCCTATTATCTGTCCGTGGCGGATGATGGGAACGCAGATGAAAGCGATGGCCTTGCCCTTGGGGCGGGCGCCGGTCTTGTTGAGGAAGCGCTTGTCTTTCCTGACGTCCGGGATGATCTCGGCTTTGCCGGTCTTGGCGACCGTTCCCGTTACGCCTTCGCCGATGCCGTAGCGGCCCAGGGCTTTTTCTTCGGCGTTCAGTTCCCAGGCGGAGGCGGCGATCTTAAGTTCGCTGCCCTCGATCAGCGTGAAGGTGCCTCTTAGCATGCCGAGCCTTTTTTCCAGGATCTCTATGACCTTGTCCAAAAGGACTTGGGGATCGTTTTCCCAGACCAGTACGTTGCTGATTTCACGCAGTATCTCTATTTCAACTGACAGTTTTTCGTGCATTTTTCACATCCATTTACATTTTCTGTTAATTTTAGCCGATTGGCCTAAATTATTCAAGGGAAAAATGAAAATTCCTTGGCAGCAAGAGGCTGACTTCCTGTCGTTTTTTTTGATAAAATAAGGCGAATAACAACAAAATGAGGTAAACTATGCCAAGAAACACGTTCCTTCTCTTACCCGTCCTCGCTCTCTTCGTTAGCTATAGCTTACATGCTGAGCTTACCTGCGACAACTTTCAGCCAGGGGAAGAGATCCACTACTCCATGGCCCTTTTGAAGGGCGCTTGCCCCGCCGATACGCCCGTTGCGATCGTCAACAAGACGACCGGTGAAGAAGGCGACGCGACCTGGTACAACGGCCGATACAAAGCGTTAGTCGATCTGCATTACGGCGTGAACGAAGTGGAATTGAAAGCCGGAGAAGAAACGCTCGCGATCCCCATCGTCTTTACGAAGTTGGACAGCGAGAATATGGTGAAGTTCTTCTACGTGGTCGGAAAAGACGACACCTCTGATTTCTATATTCCGCCCGGATACGAGGGCGAGAACACCAACTACTGGGATCGCATCGACAGAGCCGCCAAGATCATGCAGACCTTCTCGGCCCACGACCTGGACGAGAATCCCTTGCATTACGGCAAGAAGACCTTCCAGCTGGAACTGGACGACAAGTACCATGTGGTGGTGCACGTCGTGACCAGCAAATACACCAGAGCGGAGATTCAAAGTTACCGCAAGGCCAACGGCCA
The DNA here is from genome assembly GCA_017616555.1 of bacterium. Taxonomy (GTDB): domain Bacteria; phylum Auribacterota; class UBA3054; order UBA3054; family UBA3054; genus UBA3054. The sequence continues at coordinate 6,873 of JAFZXZ010000032.1, forward strand.
ATACGACAACTACAAATTCCACGCGAAGCTTCGCGAAGCCGCCGGTCATGACGAAAGAAGCTACAGCTCCAAAACCCAGTATGTCGCCATCGGCAACTTCTCCGAACTGAAAGACGGCCTGTGCGTCGGCCACACCGCCACGGGCGGCGGCAGCTTCGGCGCCTTCGGTTCCGGCGCGGTCTACACCTGGCCCAGAAGCATCAAGGAAGTCATTCCCTGCTTTTTGGACAATACGCCTATGGATCCCAAAGTCGAGATCGACGACTCCTGCGGTCGCCACCGCCGCTGGGCGCACCTGGCCACCACGCTGGGCGCCACGATCCACGAGAACGGCCACGCTCTGGGACTCCCGCACTTCTACGGAAAATACGTCATCATGAGCCGCGGCCATGACCAGCTGAACAGAGTCTTCACCTTCTTCGATCCCCCGACCACCAGAGTTCCCTACACGAACTATTTCGAAACTACCGAAGTGGCCCGCTGGAGCGATTCCGCCGCCGCTTTCTTAAACGAGCATCCCTTCTTCAATCCCAACCGTCCCGCCGGCGGGGAAGGGCCCAACATCAGGGAAGGCCGTCAGAATTCTACCATCGTCATAGAGGATGAAGCGGGCATCGTCTGGTACGCTTACCGCGATTCCGACGCCTACCACTTCAGCGACACCGTGGCCTTCGAGAAGCCGTATCCCAGAAAAGTCTCCATCACGAGGCTTCCGCAGGCTGACAAGCAGTCCGGCGCCCTGCACATCATCGCCAGCAACGCCAAAGGCTACGCCAAGTCCGTCGATCTCGATTATCCCTGCCCCTTGAAGAAATCTTACGTTTCCTCTTTCACCGTTGAAAAGGGCTACAAGGAAGGCCTCCAGCCGGAAGGCATGATCAAAGACCTTAAGGACCCCAATCCTCCCATCGTGCGCTCCGAGACCGAGGCCATCTTCGAGAAAGCCAAGGACGGCGACCTCTTCGACGAAGAGGAATTCCTCCTGAAAGTCAGGGGAACCGGCCACGGCGTCAAGATTCCCGTCTTTGTCGGCACGGACGCCAAGGGCAATATTCCCGAAGTCATCAATTTCGAGTGCGAAGTGAAGCCTGTCTCCGGAGGCACTATCCTTGACATGAAGGACGTCGAGGGAACCTCCTTCTTCTATCTGGAATACAAAGAAGGCGGCGCGCTTACCATCCATACCCACGACAAGGACGGCAAATACGTGTCCTTCGATTTCAAGTCGGAATTCGGCACCGCCTGGCAGAACGTCGCCTTCACGCTTGACCTTGAAAGCAGGACGATCTCCGCTTTCACGATCAACGGGCAGGACATGCTCGGCTCAGAAATCCTGCCTTTGGGCAGCAAAGCCAACACGGTCGCCAGCATTTGGCTGAAGAACACCGACTCTAAGAATTTCGCTTCTTTCCGCTCCGCTAAAGTCAGCATCGAACCTAAAACAAAATAACCATAAATTCAAACAATAAGGATCTAAAAATGCGCAAGTATTTATTGGTCGCTTTAGTTTTCTCCCTGGCGCTGGCGGTCCACGCCGACTTCGTCCAGGGCTTGAGGCAAGTCAACAACGTTCTTAAGCAGGTCGTCCCGCCCGAAGAGCAGGCCCAGACGCAGCAAGAGCAGCAGCCCGCCGCTGAGACGGTGAAGAAGCCGAAGTATATCTTCTTCTTCATCGGCGACGGCATGGGCATCAACCAGGTGCAGATGGGCGTTGACTACAAGGCCCAGACGACCGGCGGGAAAGAAGAGCTAAACATGCAGAAATTCCCCATTATGGGCGCCAACAGGACTTACTGTGCCAACGCCTTCGTGACGGACTCCTCCGCTTCCGGAACGGCTCTGGCCACCGGTCACAAGACCAATTACGGCGTGGCGGGCATCGACGTGAACGGCGACGCCATAGATTCCATCGCGGTCTATTGCCACAACCGCGGCATGAAGGTCGGCATCGTCGCCACCGTAACGCTGATGGAAGCAACGCCCGGCGCTTTCTTCATGCACCAGGGCTACCGCGGCCGCTATTATCCCGGCACCTTTGATCTTGTGGATTCCGGCTTCGAGTATTTCGCCGGCGGAGACCTCTGGGACAAGGACGGAATAGACTTCAACGAAGCTGTCACCAACAAGCTCCCCGAAAAGACCTGGCAGGAAGCGACGAACGTGCTTTCCCGCGGCGTGGTCTCCTGCCTTTTGGACAAGGACGGCAAGCCTGTGATCAAGTGGAAAAACGCTGAAGAGATCATCAAGGAAAACGGCTACAAGTATGTTGATACCGAAGCGGAATTCAACGCTTTGCAGCCCGGCTGCGGCAAAGTCTATGTCTCGCACCCCTGCAAGGCTTGGGGCATCCCTTACCGCGTCGGCTACAAGGAAGGCCCGTTCCTCAAGGACTTCGTCAGAAAAGGCATCGAGCTTCTTGACAATGAGTACGGCTTCTTCATGATGTGCGAAGGCTCCTTCATCGACCACGGCGGACACTCCAACGACGCTCCCAAGACGCTCTACGAGCTTCTGGACTTCGACGACGCCATCGGCGTAGCTCTTGAATTCTACAACCAGCATCCCGACGAGACTCTTATCGTTGTGACGGCTGACCACGAGACCGGCGCCCTGAGCTACGGCTACGTAGGCGACCGCATTCAGGACATGAAAGGCGCAAAATGCGAGTTCGGCGAATTCAAGAACAAGTTCAAAGAATATCGCGACAAAGTCCGCGAGTGCAAGGAAAACCACAGCGCCCAGCTGAAAGGCGATTTCTCTGAAGCCTACGCCCTCATCAAGAAATGGTACGGCGACATCCATCTCAGTCAGGGCAAAAAAGACAGGCTGAAAAAAGCCTTCGAAGCCAGCATGGATCCCAACTACAACAAGGACGATCCTCTGAATCAGGCGCTCTATGAAGGCCATGATCCCTTCTGCTTTGTGGCGCAGCGCGAACTGAACGCCCACTTCGGCGCCAAGTACAACACCGGCGGCCACTCCGCGGCTCCCACCCCGGTCTTCGCCATCGGCGTCGGCGCCGAAATGTTCGGCGGCTTCAAGGAAAACACCAACAACGCCATCAGCATGGAGAAGCTCGTCGATCCCAACGGCGAGATTCCCTCGAAGCCTTACAAGAAACCTTACGTCCACTATTGATGACGGAAAAGCGGAACATCTTTTCAGATCTGCCTGTCTCTTTGCCCGAAGAAATAGGGGAGACGATCGTCAACGGCGACTGCTGCCGCGTTGAGAAGATCGTCTCCACCGGGCAAGCCAGCCCAGATGGCTTCTGGTACGACCAGGAGGAAAGCGAATGGGTGCTGCTTCTCAGAGGCAGCGCAACAATCACCTTCGAGGAAGGCGATCTGAAGCTTCTGCCGGGAGATCACATCAATATTCCGCCTCACAAGCGCCACCGATTGAAAGAGACGGCGCAAGACGGACCGACAGTCTGGATCTGCGTCTTTTACAAGTAAAAAAGATCGCGGCCTCTTGTGAGGCCGCGATCTTTTTGTCTTGCTTTTATTCCGTTGCAGTGATCGTTATGTTGACCAGGTCGCTTGTCCTGATGCCGTCGATGACGAAGAGGTCGATCTTCTTAGTTTCGCCGGCTTTGTCAGGCGCCTTGTAAGTCTGCACCGGCCCGGTCCTGAGGTCCGTAGAATACCAGTTGCCGCCGTCGTGCCAGCGGTACTCCAAGGGCTGGCCTTCGGGGTCTGAGCTTTCGCCGGCGTCTAATGTGATCTCCTGGCCTTTTTTGACGGAGAATTCCGTCTTGCCGCCTTTTAATTTCGCTACTGGCTTCAGGTTCTTTTCGCGGCAGGCTTCCGGAAGCTCCTTGGTTTTTACGCTCTGCCTTTCGCTGTTAACCAGGTTGGTCCTGATCTTGTAGGTGCCCCTTATCTTGTTGCCGCGGAAGAATTCCTCGTTGAAGATGGCCATGGAGACGTTGCAGAATTCCACGCCGCTGGAAGCGACTATTTTGATGAGCAGCAAGCCTTCGGTCGTCCAGACGTTGGGCGTGAAGGCGGTGTCAACGGTCGCGTTGGATTCCTCGCTGATCATGCCGAAGGGATTCCAGACGGTCGTTCGGCCTTCCGTGCGGTCGGTCATCGGGCAGTCCCAACTGTCGAGCGTGTTTTCACCGACGGTGAAGGAGCCTTCCTCGTTGGTGTTGCCGGCGAATTTCGGCCAATCGGAGTAGTACTTGTCGGCGAAGGAGGCGGTCTTCGTATTGGTGATCTGATAGATGTAAACGGCGGCGTCTTTCAAGGGCTCGTCGTTCCTGTCGAAGAACTGGAAGATGTTCTGCTTTATCGGCATCATGCGGCCCTGGACGCCCCAGAACCTTTCGCCTCTCTGACCTTTCATGTATTCGATCTTGCCGGCGTTGGAGGGGTTGATCCACATGTGGCAGCCGTCCATCAAAGGAGAGTACATGGCGCCGCAGGGAACGTTGATGCCCAGGGCGTTCATGATGGAGCCGCCAAGATCAGGCATGGCGGGCGTTCCGGCGTAGAAGCAGCCGTTGTCGTCCCTGACCAGCACGTTGACGGTCCTGACGGGATAGCTGTAAACGTCGGGCAGAGCGAGGCAGGTGTGGCCCAGTTCGTGCACCACCGCGGCGCTGATGCCGTCCAAAGAAAGGTCGTAAGTGTAGATGGGGAAGCCGCCGTCGAACCATTCCTCAACTTGGTAGTAGGGCTGCTTTTCGTTCTTTTCCTTGTAGATGTAATACATCCTGTCGATCCTGTAAGTGTCCGTGATACCGTCGGGGCAGATCCCGGGATACTTGGTCTCACGGAGAAGGAGGTCGAGTCGGTATTTGTGTGAAGCCGTCCAGTCGAAAAGGTTAAAGTTGCCCATGCTGTTGATGGTCCTTTCCGTGTAGAGGTTCGTCATAGTGTCGGGCTGGAAGCCGAAGCGCAGCGGACGGGAGACATTGCGGTCCCTCACGATGTTGTTAATGGGGTCAAGGTCGCCATTCTTGTCAGTTTCCACTTTTGATTCCATCCAGACAGCTTCCTCGGGCCACTGCCAGACGAACTCAAACTCCGCTTTGCCCATGCCGCCAAGGGCGGGAAGTTTCGCTTTCTTCTGATAAACAACTTCCGCTTTGGGATCGAAATCAAGGGAAGAGTTCTTATAGAGCGTGAAAGTCACAACGGTTCCGGGCGTGCTTTCCTTATATCCGTAGTTGGCGACGTGGACTACGGAGGTGACCGTGTCGCCGGGATCATGGAACCATTTCACAGAATTGGCGGAGAGGCGGGGGAGAAGGGAAGTGTAAAGGATGCAGAGGTCGGGCTGCTCGATGGGCGTGACGGTGAGGTCGTAGGAAGCCATTTGCCCTCTGTATTCGGCCGTGAGCACCGTTTTGCCCACCTCCTTGCCCAAGACATTGGAAAGCTTTGTCACTTCGGCGATCTCAGGATCCTTGACGGTCCATTTGATGTAGGGTTTGGCGTCGAAATCAGACCAGTTGCCGTAGCGGCGCATCTCGTCGGTCACCCTTATGAATTCGCCGTTGAATTTCGCTTCCAGGGCGAAGGTCTTCTCTTTTCCTTCCACGACCAGGGGATTGGCGTCCACGCCGCACATTTTCGAAGTGATCCTGATCTCTTCGGCGGGAAGCCCCTTGAAGAAATCCTTGAAGACCATGGAAAAGAGATTGTAAGGATCGGCCTGGTTGCCGCTCCAGGGCCCTTTGAAATATTTGATGTCGGAGAATTTTATGTTCTTGGCGAAGATGGGCGGATTCGAGCCTTCCTGTTCAAAAAAGGAATTTTTGTTCGGTATGGGCCCGTCCTGGCAGATAGTGTCGATGTAGAGTGGCAGTCCTATCGGCATGCCTTCATTGCTGGAGTACCAGGCGAAGGCGACGTGGTGCCACTCGCCCTTCTTCCAACCGCTGACGTCGGCTCTGGCCACTCTTTCCCCGTCGGCGGAGAAAGAGGAGAGGCGCAGCATGTTTTTGGCGCTCTTGACAAGGCAGAAACCGTTTTCGGAGGTGCCTATGGCCATAACGGCGTGCTGTTTGCCGTCGCCGCCGTCCCAGGGAGCCTGCATCCAGAAGCTTATATATCCGTTTGCAGGGTCTAAAAAGGCGGTCGTCAGCTGTTCTTTTTGGGCGTCGAGGGAATCGGCGGCCAAAACACCGAAGGTAAGTGTCAGCAAAAGCAGGAGGGCTTTTTTCATGATTTGTCCTTAATGCTTGTTATTATAAGGGATTTCAACTCATAGTATCAAAATTTTGCGAGGGATAAAATTTCCCAATGAAACATCATCTTTTGTATAAACCCCTCTTTTAACCGAGATGGTTTTGTGCTAGAATATGCTCCATAAAAATAAAATAAGGAGTTTCATATGAGTTATTACACTCTTATTACGGGCGCCAACGGAGAATTCGGACACGGCCTTATCTCCAAGCTCTACGCCCAGGGCACTAAGATCATTACGCTTGACCTCAACGATCTCGATCCCACGCTCGTTCCCATGGTCGAAAAATCCTATAAGATGGACCTCATGGACAAGGCCGGACTAGACGAGATCTTCGCGACCTACGACTTCAATCAGATCTATCACCTGGCGGCTCTGCTTTCCACGAGCTCGGAACGCATTCCCTACAAGGCCTGCGACATCAACGTCATGGGCACTGCGGGCGTTCTTGACCGCGCCGTGAAGCAGGCGGAGAAGAATCACATCCGCGTGAAAGTGATGTTCTGCTCCACCATCGCCGTGTACGGTCTGCCGAACCTTGAAGTGAAAGCCGCGCACCCCTTCGTAAGTGAAGAGCAGTTCGTGACGCCGACGACCATGTACGGCTGCAACAAACTGGCCTGCGAGCACCTCGGCTCTTACTTTACCTTCAATTATATGCAGCTTAAGGACGATCCCAGAAAGCGCGACTACGGCCTGGATTTCCGCTGCATCCGCTTCCCGGGCGTCATAAGCGCTTTCACGCTGCCCACCGGCGGAACATCTGACTACGCTCCGGAAATGATCCACGCCGCGGCCAAGGGCGAAAAGTACAACTGCTTCGTCAGGGAAAGCGCCAAGATCCCCTTCATCACAATGCCCGAAGCGATCCAGGCTCTTCTTGACCTTAGCAACGCCCCCAGTGAAAAGCTGACGAGACGCGTTTACAACATCAGCGGTTTCGCCTGCACAGCCGGCGAGATCTACGAGCTGGTCAGGGAATCTTTCCCCGAAGCGCCGGAAACGACCTTCAATCCCGACGTGGCGCGCCAGGGCATAGTCGATACCTGGCCGGAAGACGTCAACGACGAAGCGGCGAGGAAAGACTGGGGCTACAAGCCGACGCACACGCTGCGCTCCGCTTTCTCGGAATATCTTCTCCCCAACATCAAGGCTTTTTACGCCAACAAGAAATAATTTGGCAAGATTTGGTCTTGAAAAAGCCGGCGCGCGAGCGCCGGCTTTTTTTGTTTGGCGGTAAAAGGTATAATAGAGATATATAAGGAGTGATATGATAAGTTTTACCAACACAGAAACTAGAAGAAAAGAAGAGTTCAAGGAACTCGTAAAGGGCAAGGTGACGATGTACACCTGCGGGCCCACGGTCTATAATTTCGCGCACATTGGCAACTTCAGGGCTATCCTGACTTACGATCTGGCCAAGCGCTGGCTGAGGTCCCGGGGCTACGAAGTCAAGCATGTCATGAACATAACCGACGTGGACGACAAGACCATAAGGGACTCTAGGAAAGAGGGGACGGAGCTGAGGAAATTCACCGAGCGCTACGCGCAGTGCTTTTTTGAGGATTGTCGGGCGCTCAGAGTGCAGCCGCCGGAAGTGACGCCCCGCGCCACCGACCACATAAAGGAAATGCTTGACCTTATCCAGATACTTATGGACAAGGGCATTGCCTACCAGGGCGAGGACGGCAGCGTCTATTTCTCCATCGAAAAATACGAGCCCTACGGAAAGCTCTCGCACCTGAAGGAAAGGGAGCTGAAAGTGGGCGCCAGAGTCCAGAGCGACGAGTACGACAAGGAAAGCGTAAGCGATTTCGCGCTCTGGAAGAAGTGGGTGCCGGCGGACGGCCCCGTGAAATGGGAGAGCCCCTGGGGACCTGGGCGCCCGGGCTGGCACCTCGAGTGCTCCGTTATGGCAAGGAAATACTTGGGCGACACGATCGACCTGCACATGGGCGGCGAGGACCTCATCTTCCCGCATCATGAGAACGAGATCGCGCAGAGCGAAGCCGCGACCGGGAAACCCTTCGTGCGTTACTGGGTGCACAACGGATACCTGATGGTGGAAGGGAAGAAGATGTCGAAATCGGCCGGCAATTTCTATACGCTTAGGGATATTTTCGAAAAAGGCTACACCGGCCGCGAGGTCAGGTTCCTCCTGCTCTCGACCTATTACCGCCAGGCTTTCAACTTCACTTTCGAAGGACTGCACGCCGCCAGAAGCGCGCTTTCCAGGCTTGATGACCTTAGGGAAGCCTTGGAAAAAGAGGCTTCTTCCAATGCGCCTGGCGAAGTTCCGGAAAGCCTCAAATATTTGTTGGAAGATTCCTACACTAGGTGGGAGGAAGCCTTGGACGACGACCTCAACACCAGCGCGGCCTTCGCGGCGCTCTTCGAAGCGGTTAAAGCCATAAACAAACTGAGGCTGGAAAGCCCCATTGGCTCCGCCGGCGCCAAAGCCGCACTGGCGTTCCTTGACAAGACGGACGAAGTTCTGGCGGTCGCGGAAAAGGACGAAGACTTCCCGCAGCGCGCCAAAGAACTGGCCATAGAAAGGACGGAAGCCAGGAAGGCCAAGAACTGGGCCAGGGCGGACGAAATAAGAAACGAACTGGCCGCCATGGGCCTAACCGTCGAGGACACCAAAGAGGGTCCCCGCCTCAAGAAACTGGGCTGATGGCAAAAGGATTTTTCATAGCGATAGAAGGGCCGGACGGCTGCGGCAAAAGCACGCAGATAAACTACCTTTCGGAAAATTTGAAAAGCCTGGGGTATGACGTTGTCCTTACCAGGGAGCCGGGCGGAACGAAACTTGGCGAGGAAATAAGGAAACTTCTGCTTCTCAATAAGGAAGGGAATGTTTCGCCTTACGCGGAACTGCTGCTCTTTGAGGCGGCCAGAGCCCAGCACGTAGAGGAAGTTTTGCTGCCGGCATTGAATGCGGGCAAAGTTGTCATCGCCTCGCGCTACGCCGACGCGACGCGCGCCTACCAGGGCGGCGGAAGAAAGCTTCCTATGGCGGAAGTCAAAAGGGCGAACGCTTTGGGGACGCGCGGACTTTGGCCGGACCTCACGATCATAATCGACATCGACAGCGAGGAAGGGTTAAAGCGCGTCAAGGGATGCTCTGAGGGAGCGCCGGGCAAAGACCTGCCTTCCGGAGAACTGGACCGTATCGAATCGGCCGGCTTGGAATTTCATAGACGGGTGCGCGCGGAATACCTTGTCCTGGCGAAAAGGGAGAGCGACCGCATCTGCCTCGTGGACGGCAGACTGAAAAAAGAAGAGATCGCCGAGATCATCAAGAAGATCGTTCTGGAGAAACTTAATGCTTGACTTTTCCCTTGTGAAAGAATGGCAAAAGAAGGCCTATGCGTCCCTGGAGCAGGCTCTGAAGAGCGACCATCTCCCGCACGCCGTCGTTTTTATTTCGCCGGGCGACGTCGGTGAAAAGGAGCTGGCGGAAGCTCTGGCGGACCGCCTGGTCTGCGAGGATCCGGGAGAGGGTCTGTCCAGCTGCGGGAAATGCTCCGGCTGCCATTTGCGCTCCCAGGGAACGCACCCGGACGTTTACTACGTCCGCCCGGTCGGCAGGATGCGCGCCATAAGCCCGGAATCGATGGGCGAAATGATGGTAAACCTCCAGACTAAATCCCTGAAGGGGCGCGCCAAGGTCGTCATAATCGAGCAGGCGGAAGCGCTGACCAGGGAAAGCGCCAACAAGTTTTTGAAAACCTTGGAGGAGCCTTCTTCCAAAACGTATTTCATTCTTCTGACCACAAGGGGAGAGCGATTGTTGCCCACCATAAGGTCGCGCTGCCAGATCATCAGGCTCGTGCCCTTAACAGAAAGCGACATGCTGTATGTCTGCAAGAATGAGCTGAAGCTTAGGGAAGCGGAAACGGAGTTTGTCGTGAAGCTGAGCAGGGGACGGCGCTCCAAGGCGCTGCAGCTGGCGCCGACGCTTTCGGAATACAAGAAGGACGCCGCCGACCTGCTTGAGATCTACGGCTTGAGAGACAGGGCATTGCCGGCCATCAGGGAATTCTCCGTGCAAAAGTACCGCGCCATGCGGGAAATCAGGGATGCTTGGGAACTTGAGATAGCGAAGGCGAAAAAGAAACTCGGCGAAGAATTGAAAGACGCCGATCCGAGCGTCAAGAAAGTGGAGCTTCAGAAACTCGAGGACGCCATGGTAATTGAGAACGCGGAGTTTCTGCAGGACATGAGAGCCGATTGCTACGAGCTTCTGACGGACCTTTGGCGCGACATCTGGGTCGTAAAGAAGGGCGCGGGGCCGGACAGCGTCCTCCACGCTTTCCTGCTTCCGCAGCTGAAGCGGGTGGCGGACATTTACACCGAAGAGGAAATAGTTAGGAACATAAACGAAATAAACCTGGTAAGAGGGCCGGCGGTCTTTCTGACCATGCAGTTCGACATAGTGCTGCAGGGGCTTTTATCAAGGCACATAGCGCCGCCTGAGACCAGGGTGTTTTTGCGCAACGCCATAAAGGCTACGGGACTATAAATCATGGAAAACAAGGAAAACGAAATAAACAAAGTCATAGTGCCCAAACAGCTCATCGCCACGGTGAGGCTGAGGCAGTACGGCAACACCGACTACTACAACATCGAAGTTCCCGGCGCGAAGACGGGAGACTGGGTGATCGTCGGGGCGGAAAGGGGCATAGACTGCGGGCGCATCATGGCGCTAGAAGAAATGGAGAACATCCAGCTCTTAGAGTACCAGAAGGTCGTTAGGATCTGCACGCAAGAGGATATGGCCATAATCGAGCAGAACCACAAGGACGCCGTCGCGCAGATGAAATTCTGCCAGGATTCCGCCAACGCCCTTGCTCTCACCATGAAGATCATAAACGCGGAGTACGTTTACGACCGCACGAAAATAATCTTTTATTTCGCCGCGCCGGAAAGAGTGGACTTCCGCCAGCTTGTCCGCGACCTGGCCAAGGAGCTGCACATCAGGATCGAGCTGCATCAGGTCGGGATAAGGGACGAGATGCGCATTTTCGGCTGCATCGGCTGCTGCGGCAGGGAAGCCTGCTGCGCCAACTGGATCCACGAGTTCGTGCCGGTCAACATCAGGATGGCGAAGCTCCAGCAGATCCAGCTCCATCCTGCCAAACTCTCCGGAGCCTGCGGGCGTTTGAAATGCTGCCTGGCTTACGAGCAGCGCAATTACCGCGACCTTGAGCAGCAGGTGCCCAGGAAGGGCCAGATCGTCAGGACCGAGAACGGCACCGGCGAAGTTGTTGACAATTCGCTCCTGGCCGGGACCGTCACGCTAAAAATGGACGACGGCTCGATCGTCACGCTGCCTTTCGCCGACGTAACGGTCGTCTCGAGAACCAAGAGCCGCGCCAAGGTGAGAACCCAGAAGCGCCGCCGCAGGGAAGACGAAGAGAACATGAGCGACAAAGATTACGAGCAGGATCTTCTGCGCAAGATAGCCGACCTCGAAGAGGAAGACGAGTAGGTTATGCTATCAGGCTGCGTCATGACGCTCGGCTTTTTCGACGGCGTTCATTTGGGGCACCTTGCCCTTTTGAAGCGCCTAGTGGAATTGTCCTCTGATTTGAGTGCGCCAAGCCTTGTCCTTACCTTCGACGCGCGCCCTGTTTTCCGTTCTCAGCTTTTGCTTACGAGCCTGGAGGAGCGCGTCGCGCTTTTGAAAGAGGCCGGCGTCGATGAAGTGGTCGTTCAGCCTTTCACCGAGGAATTTGCCGCGCTGTCTCCTAAAGATTTCCTAAAGGAGGTCGTCTGCGAAAAATTCAGGGCCAAACTGGTCCTGGCCGGCTACGACTGCCGCTTCGGCAAAGACAGGGCGGGGGACATCGCGGTCTTGAAATCGCTCGCTCCAGAATTCGGTTTCTCCTGCGAGGAGGAGCCGCCTTTTCTGCTTGGCGGACAGATCGTAAGTTCCACGCTTTGCCGGGAGCTTCTGAAGGAAGGGAAATTTCCGGAACTGGCTGCGGCGTTAGGACGCCCCTGGGCGCTCACGGGCGAAATCAGGCCAGGGAAAGGATTAGGGCATAAACTTGGCTATCCGACCGCCAATCTGGCCCTAAACGGGCTCTTAGCGCCCCCTAAAGGCGTTTACAGCGCCAAATACGAACTAAACGGCAAAGGCGGCAGGGCCCTGATGTACCTGGGCAGCAGGCCGACCTTCGAAGCGTGCGGGGAAGAGATGGCGGAAATTTATCTTCTGGATTTTTCCGGGGACGTTTACGGCGAAAAGCTGAAAGTCATGCCGGAAAAATTGTTGGGGACTGAAAAGCGCTACGGAAGCGCCGAAGAATTGAAAGAGGCGATCGCACGGTTTGTCGAGCAGGCGAAGGCCTGATCCTATTTGCGCTTCACCCCTTTGCGCTCCATTAAGTTTCCGCACTGCGGGCAGCGCACGAACTTATCCTCTTTGTCGGCCGTGAAGTGATAGAGGCAGATGTCGCATTCGCACATGGTCTTCTGCGTGGGCACGGCTTTTTTAAGATAGCGTTTCTCGTCGTCGTAGAGCCACAATATCGTGATTATGGTCAAGGGTACGCAGAGAAAGTAGGCGATAAGAGATATGAGGGAAACGGAGATCATTTCAGAATGATTACCTCAAGAGGCGGCCTTTCAGGAGGAGTTTCCCGCTCCGGCTCCTCGACTTTGAGACCCAGGGCGAGCATGATGATTATTATCAGGGAAACGGCCAGCGACAGAGCGAGGATCTTGCCCTGCTTTTTCGTCCGCACTTTCGGAATGTAAAATTTCAGTTCCCGCATCAGAACGGCTCGCGGTTGAAGAAATTCCAGACGGCAGGATTGCTCTTATCGTTCTTCAGTTCCTCAGGCGAAGCCAGGGCCGTCATGGTCTTCTTTTCAACGTCCAGGAAGAGGACTCTTTGCGCTACGGTGAAGATGCTGTCCAGCTCGTGGGTGACGATGATTATGGTCGTTCCCAGGGAAGCGTTGAGGTCGAGTATCGTCTGGTCTAAAGAAGCGGAAGATCTCGGGTCCAGTCCTGCGGACGGTTCGTCGAAGAAAAGCACTTCCGGGTCAAGCGCCATGGCGCGCGCCAGGGCCGCTCTTTTTTTCATGCCGCCCGATATCTCGGAAGGCAGGAAGTGCTCGAAGCCGGAAAGGTTGAAGAGCGCCAGCTTGAAACGCGCGGACCTTTCGATGAGCTCCTGGGAAAAATCGGTGTATTCCTTCATCGGGAGCGTGACGTTCTCCAAAAGCGTGTCGGAACCGAAGAGCGCGCCGCCCTGGAACATCACGCCCATGTCGCGGAGCATTTCGGCCCTTTCCTCCTCGTCGGAATTTACGATGCTTTTTCCCTTGAAGAGAATGTCGCCGGAAATCGGCGCGTAAAGGCCGAAGAGATGCTTGAGAAGCGTGCTTTTTCCGCAGCCGGAGCCGCCGGCGATGACGAAGATCTCGCCCTTTTTGACGCTGAAATTCAGGTTTCGCATGACGACCCTTTCGCCGTAACCGATCGTAAGGTCCTTGACTTCAATGATGGAATTGGGGTCATTCATAAGGTCAGAACGGCGGGTGGAAGAGGATCGTGAAAAGAGCATCCGTCAGGATCGTGATGAAGATGCCGCTCACGACGGCGGCGGTCGTGCAGCGTCCGACGCTCTCGGCGCCGCCCCTGACCTGCATGCCGCGCATGCAGCTTATGCCGGCGATCAAAACGGCGAAGAAGAAAGCTTTGACTAGTCCTTCGGTGAACATATGGAAGGAGACGGCCTTGTAAACTTCCCTGACATAGGCAGGGAGCGTGACGTCCGTCGTCAAAAGGCAGGTGATTATGGAGCCTATGATGGCGACGACGTTGCCGAAGATAAGAAGGCAGGGCATGGCGATGCCGGCCGCGATCATTTTAGGCAGGACGAGGAAATGGCCGGGCTCGAAGCCCATGGAGCGCAGGGCGTCTATCTCTTCGGAGACCTGCATCGTGCCGATCTCGGCGGCGTAGGCCGCGCCGGAACGGCCGGCTAATACCACTGCGGTGATCAGCGGGCCCAATTCCTGGGCCAGGGCGATGGCGACGAGGTCGGGGATGAAGGCGGTCGCGCCGTACATGCCGAGAACGCTTTTGCCAAGGACGGTCAGAATCACGCCGATCAAAAACTGGATCATGCAGACGATGGGCAGAGCGTCCACGCCGGTTGTTTCCAGCGTCGTGAGCACGCTGCGCCATCTGATCTTGGAAGGCGCTTTCACAGCCTGCCAGGTCATGATGGAGCACTCGCCGACGAAGCGGACGATCTCTTTCAGATCCTCGTAGAGGTCTATCGTCGCGCCGCCAATCTGCTCGAAAAGACTCTCCTGTCTGCGGTAGGCTGGAAGCTCCGGCAGGATCCTGTCAGTGTTGACAAGGCCGAGCATCTTTTCGCAGACCGCGCTTTTACTTACGATCTCGAAACCCGCTTTCCTGGCGGCGCAGCGCGCCTTCAGTTCGATCATGACAGCGACGCCCTGGCCGTCGAGATAATGGACTTCGCTAAGGTCAAGGGAAAGCTTTTCCCCGCTCCTTATGAGGGAGGAGAGTTCGGAGAGGGCCTTTTCGGCAGTTTGAAGGTTCAAAGCGCCTTGCAATTTCAGCAAAAGGCCCTCGGGAGTGTTCTCCCGATTGATCACAAAGGTGCTTTCTGACATCAAACGATCAGGGAATGGTGATGACCTGGCCGGGTTTCAGCTTGTCGTCGCCGCCGTTGGCCTTCATCAGCTTAAGGTAATTGACACCCAGTTTTTTGCCGATGGTGTAGTAGGAGTCGCCCTTCTTGACGGTGTAGGTGCTGCCGCTGGCAGCGCTCGTTTTGGAGGAGGAAGCGCTTGAGGAGCCGCCGGGGATCTTAAGCTTGGTGCCGACCTGCAAAACGCCGTTGGCGTTGAGGCCGTTGGCATCGGCCAGAGCCTGGACCGTGCAGCCGTTGGCGCGGGCGATCTTCCAGAGCGAGTCGCCTTTCTTGACGGTGTAGGTGCCGCCGCTGGCTTTCGCAGAGGAGGAGCTGCTCTTCCAGCTTGAAGAGGAATCGATGTAGCCGGTCCCGCTGGAGGTGGGATAAGAGTTGCCGGTGTAAGAAAGGGACGAGGAAGAATACCCGCCTCTCAGAGGCACGAAGCCGTCGGAGCCGGGGCGGTAAGAGTAGGAGGAGTCAACAGCCGGCGCGGAAGGATCGATGAAAACGTCGTCGCCGGATCTTCCGCCCAGGACTTCCTGGTCAACCTGTTCGCCCAGGCCGAAAGCGGAAGTGCTGCCGTTGTCGCTGAGCGCGAAGGTATCGCTGCCCGACGTGCCGCCGAAAGAATCATTAGAAAAACTGCTGTCCTCAGTGGAAGAGAGTTCCGCGTCGGTGGAGAAAGCGGCATCATCTTGTTCCGGAGCAGATTTGCAGCCGGCTAAAGTTATGACAGCCGCCAAAACAAAAAGGAAGAATAGATCGGATTTTTTCATGCTGACCTCTGATTAGTTGATTTATATAAAAGATTTTACCACAGAACCCTCGGTTGGTCAAGCGTTGCGAGAGCTTTTTCATAGGCCTTGGTTGACTTTTGAAGGCCGAAATAATAGAATGTTCCCCGTAATTTTGTGCCGAGGTAGCTCAGTTGGTAGAGCAAAGGACTGAAAATCCTTGTGTCGACGGTTCGATTCCGCCCCTCGGCACCACCCATAAAAAAGCCCCGTCTTTCGGACGGGGCTTTTTTTATTCAGCCTTAACTATTTGCGAGCAGGCTTTCAGCATGCCCACGACGTCGGATAGGTTCGCCGGCACGATCATGGTGTTGTTCGTTTTGGCGAGCTGCCCGAACTGGTTCAGATAGTTCTGCGCCAGCTGCATGTTGACGGAGGCGAGGCCGCCGGGCTCGTTTATGGCCTGGGCGACTTTCCTGATGCTCTCCGCCTGCGCTTCCGCCACCAATAGGATCTCCTTGGCCTGGCCTTCCGCGACGTTTATCCTTCTGGCGCGTTCGCCCTCACTTAGAGCAATGGCCTGCTGGCGTTCGCCCTCGGCGCGGTTTATTTTCGACTGGCGTTCGCCCTCGGACTCCGCGATCATGGCGCGTTTCTCACGCTCCGCTCTCATCTGCTTCTCCATGGCGTCGCTGATGGTCCTTGGCGGCGTGATGTTCTTGATCTCGTAGCGCGTCACTTTGATGCCCCAGGGATCGCTTGCCTTGTCCACGGCTTCCACGATGGCGGAATTGATGGTGGTCCTTTCCTCGAAGCTGCGGTCAAGGTCCAGTTTGCCCATCTCGCTTCGCATGGTGGTCTGGGCCAGCTGGGTGGTGGCGAACATATAGTCGTCGATGCCGTAGGCGGCTTTCGTCGGCTCCATGACCTGCAAGTAAAGAACGCCGTCCACGTCCACCATGATGTTGTCTTTCGTGATGCACTGCTGGGGCGGCACGTCGATGGCCATTTCCTTCATGGAGAGCCGATAGGCTAATCTGTCGATGAAAGGAATGATGATATGGAAGCCGGCTTCCAAGGTCATGCGGTATTTCCCCAGGCGCTCCACGATGTAGGCGCTCTTTTGGGGAACGATAACAAGAGCCTTGAAGATCAAGATGATGGCGAAGATCACCAGAATTGCGATGAGACCGGGATGCATATGAACTCCTGATTTAGGGATTAATTACTCGCTGTATATTTTATTCTTTTTCAAAATTGAAGGTCCACTGATGTTTTTCCTTCACGTTCAAGTCGGGAACGTAAACGGAATAGCATTTCTTGCCGGCGTCGTAGCTTTCCTTGGCGTTCTGGCAGCCGAAGACCGCGTCTTTCGGTTCGCCGGCGAAGTAAATGTCTATCCTAATGTTTCTCTTTTCAGGCATGGACTTGAAGCCGCCCTTGATGGGTTCCTGCGTCACGACGAGCTTCCCGTCTTTCTCTTCCATAGTTACGGGCAGCCTGGAATAGTTCTTGTCGTAATCGAGAGATTCGCCGTCGTCCTCGTAGATCTCGATCCTGTCGCTGCCGCCGGGATAGACTGCCAAAACGAGAGGGTCTGGCAGAGTCGTTCCGATGCTCTCCACGTAATCCATGTTGGGGATGATGGCACCGGCGCGCACGAAGAGGTTGAATTCATTGAGCTCGACCTGCTTCTTGATCGTCTTTCCGCCTTCGAATTTTTCGCCGGTGGCGTAATGGTAATACGTTCCTTTCGGCAGCTTGAACTTCATGAAGCCGCCCGGAGTTCCGGCCGGCGCGAAGAAGAGCTTGTCGCCGATGAAATAGGAGTGCGTAAAAGAGTAGGCTTCCTCATCCTCGGGAAAGAGGAAATAGACCGGACGGTGGATGGGCATGCCCGTTTCGTAAGCGTCCCTGGCCAAATGGTAGAAGTAGGGGACGAGCTTGTTGTGGAGCTGGTAGGCGTCCCTTATGATGTTTTCCGTCTCCTTGTTGTAGTTCCAGGCTTCCCTTATGCCGTGGTCGCTGTGCACTCTCATAATGGGGCATAGCGCGCCCATCTGCACCCAGCGGATAAGGAGCTCGGGGGAGATGTGCCCGGGATGGAAGCCCGTCACTTCGCCCTTGAAGCCGCCCAGGTCGTGGGAGAAGTAGCTCATGCCCTCGTGGGCAGCCCGACGATTAACATCGAACTCGTAATTGAGCACCGGCCAGTGGGAGGCGGTGTCGCCGGAGAAATAGGCCGGATAGCGCTGGGAGCCTAAGCCCGCGTAGCGGTTCAGGGCGATGGGGCGCTTGCCCTGCTTCAGGTGGTGGCGGAACATCAGTTCGTCCATCCAGAGATTGAAATTGCAGTGCGCCATGATGCCCTGCCAGTTGTCCTCCCACCAGAGATCCACGCCCTTTGCGTCGTTGGGATCGTAGGTGTATTTTTCAAAGGCTTCCCAGATGTCTTTGTCCAGGTAATCCATGGCAAAAGAGTCGCCGCCGTGTCCGCGGTTCCAGATGGATATCCCCATCTTTTCCCGGAATTCCTTCCAGTCTCTTTGGGGAAGCGGGGGAGGATTCTGGGGATCGATACCTAAGCTTGCCGCCATTTCCTTGTAAGCTTCGTCGTTTTTCGGTATGCCTTCCGAGTGGACGTTCAGGCCAACCTTCACGCCGTTCTCATGGGCCCATTTGAAGAAGCCTTCGGGATCCGGGAATTTCTCCTTGTTCCACTCCCAGCCGGACCAGCCGTTTATGTGCCAGTCCATATCGACGATCAAGACGTCCAGGGGCATTTTGCATTCCCTGTGCTTTTTGACGACATCTTTGATCTCTTCGGCGGTGTAGGGATGGAAGCGGGAATACCAGGAGCCGTAGGCCCAGCGGGGGAGCATGGGTATTTTACCGCAGAGCGTTGTGAATTCTTTAAGCGCGTCGCCGTAATTCTTGCCGTAGCAGAAGAAGAAGAGGTTCTTGTAACCGTCTCTTATGCTTTCGGTGTCGAGCCATTCCTTTTCCCGGTCGTACATGTACATCCAAGTCTCATCCAGCATAAAGTAGCCGGCTTTGGAGACAGGTCCCGGAGGGGCGGTCTTGGCGACGTCGCAGATCTTTTGCATTTCCTTCGGCAGTTCGTCGTAATCCCGGAAGGTGCACCAGAGGTCGTTGCCAACAGGCTGGTAGTCTGTTTTGTTGGCGTTCCGCCAGTCGTAGAGCGTAGAGGAGATGTACAATAAAGGCAGTTCGCCGTAGCGCTCGTATTTCCAGTCGCCGCCCGGGAAGACTTTGCCGTTCCCGACCATGGCGTCGTAAACGTGGTCCATGCCGACGACGGCGCCCAGGTTTTCCTGGTCAAGGTCGCCGTAGCGCCATTCGCCAATCATACCGCCTTTTTCCCATTCGATCTTCAGGTTTTCTTTCGTCAGCTCCGGACCGTCTTTGTAATAGATCTTAATGTATGGCGTCCGTATGGCCACGCCGCCCGGAATGTATTTCACTTCCTCAAATTTTTTGGGTTCCGGCATGGAAAGCGTTCTCAGAGTCGGGCGGTCGTCGAACTTGCCTTCCGTATCGAACTCGATCCTGATCATGGCGTCTGAAAGGCAGGAGAAGCGGGCGTTGCCGCAGCGCACGCGGCCAGAGCTTTCTTCAAGGTTTTCGCTAGCGTTCATAAGACAGGGTGTCATAAGAATTGGAATAAGATAATTCAGAAGTTTGCGCTTCATTATTTATCCCTGGTGAAGAGTTAAAAAAGGGGCGTTTAAGATAAACTTTACATTTATTCAATGATATTGATTTATTGGTAAAAACGCAAGTTGATAAAGGTTTCCCAAATTTGACTTTTCGCTTCCCTAACGCCTTGGTTTTTGTGATAAAATATCAGACTGTATGTTCGTGGGCAAAATTAGGGAATTTATTGTAAATTTCGGCCGGGCCTTCCAGTCCCGTAACTATCGTCTGTTCTTCATCGGGCAACTGGTCTCCTGCACCGGAAACCAGATCCAGGCGGTGGCTATGGGCTGGCTCGTTTACGACCTCACTAATTCCAAGACCATGCTGGGGACGATACTTTTGCTCTCCCAGGCTCCCGGGCTTATCCTAAGCCCTGTGGCGGGGATACTGATGAGTCGTTTCAACAAGCGCCGCCTTCTCATGACCGTTCTGGTGCTTTCTTCCCTGCACGCCCTCATTCTCGCCGTCCTTACCTTGACCGGAGTCATAACGCCCGCTCTTTTGCTTTTCATGGCGGCCTTCATGGGCATCCTGACCTCACTGGAGATGCCCACCCGCCACAGTCTCATCTACTTCATGGTCAAAGAGCCTTCGCATCTGGGCAACGCCATCGCCCTGAACTCCATGATCTTCAATCTTGGAAGATTGGTGGGCCCCGCCATCGGAGGCTTCGCCATCAGTCTTATAAAGGACAACTGGGGCGCGGCTCTTTCCCAGGGCAATCTCCCTAGCGACGTTCCCTCCCATATCGGGGAGAGCTTCTGTTTCTTTTTGAATTCGCTCTCCTATTTCGCGGCCGTCATAGCGCTGCACCTTATGGATTTCGTACTGCCGGTCTATGAGAGAGGGGAAGCTGCCCACGATTTCTGGGAGGGCCTTAAGACAGCCTGGACTTTTCCGCCCGTCAGGGTCGTTCTCCTGACGCTTTCTTTGATCGGCGCCACGGCCATCACCGCCAACACGCTGACCCCCGCTATCGCCAGGGATATTCTCCACGGCGATTCGCGTTTTCTGGGCATGCTCCAGAGCTCCCTGGCCCTCGGCGCCATTCTTTCCGCCGGCTACATGGCCTGCCGCTCCACCCTGAAATATTTCAACTACCATTTCGTCGTGGCGACGCTCTCGTCAGGAACGGGATTAATGATCTACTCGTATTCCTCAAGCCTCAGGCTTTCCTGTTTCGCCATGTTCCTCATGGGGCTCGGTCAGATCCTGCTGTTTTCCTCGACCAACACGCTCATTCAGCTTATCGCCCCGCACAAGTACCGCGACCGCTTCATCAGCTTCTACGCCGCCATCCTTCTGGGTGTCGTCCCCCTCGGCTGCCAGCTCACGGGTTTCCTGGCCGACCATATCGGGCTCAGGGAGGCGGTCAGGATCTGCTCGCTCTGCTCTTTTTTAGTCATGATTTGGTATCTCTTTAACCGCCACCACATAAGGGATCACGAATATCCCGCCACGGAATAAAATTATGCCGGAACTTCCTGAAGTACAGACCGTCGTCAACGAAATAATAAAGCAACAGCTCCTGGGCGTAAAAATAAAAGACGTCGAGATCCTCGTCCCGGCTCTGGTCGCGCCCATGGACAAAGCTGATTTCGAAAAAACCTTAAAAGGAAGAACGATTGCCGCGCTCTCTCGCCGCGCCAAATACATCGTGGCGACGCTGGACAACGGAACTTATTTCATCGCTCATCTGAGAATGTCCGGCCACTTCGTGACCATCGACGCGAAGGAGGAAAGGGGCCGCTTCGAGCGCGCCAGGATCACTTTCGTCAACGGGAAGGCCTTAAGGTACGACGACATCAGGAAATTCGGCCGCTTCAACCTGACGAAAGACAAGGAGGAGATCCTTGGGAAGCTCGGCCCCGAGCCGCTGGAAAAAAGTTTCACGCCGAAACTGCTTTTCGATCTTCTGCCCAAAGACAAGAAAATCAAGCTCTGCATTAAGGCCTGGCTCCTCGATCAGACGAACGTTGCCGGGCTTGGCAACATCTACGTTGACGAAGCGCTGTGGCTCGCCAAGATTCATCCGGAATGTCCGGCTAACAGCTTAACTCTTGATGAAGCGAAATCTCTTAGGGACGCCATACAATCCGTTCTGAAAAAGGGCATCGCCAATTCCGGAACGAGCCTCGGCCATACTCAAGGGAATTTCATCGGTGCCGACGGCAAGCACGGCAACAACGCGGAAACGCTCAACGTCTTTCACCGCCAGGGCAAGCCCTGCCCAAGATGCAAGACGATCATAATAAAAACCGTGGTGGCCCAGCGCGGCACCCACCTTTGCCCAAAATGTCAACAGAAATGAGAGCCAAGCTAATTTTAACACTTCTAGCGATGATGGGACTTATGGCCTGCGAAAAACAAAACAACAATTTTTACGGCGTAGTGGAAGGCTTTTACGGCCGCCCCTGGGGAACAGAGGGAAGGAAGAGCATGATAGAATTCCTGGGCGAGAACGGTCTCGACCTTTACGTTTACGGACCTAAAGACGATCCCTATCACACCGAGAAATGGGCCGAACCTTACCCCGAAAAGGAAAGGGAAGACTTCAAGATGCTCCTCGCCACGGCGAAAAGATCCCACGTCAAATTCTACTGGGCCATCCATCTCGGCTCCGCCTTTAAAAACATAGGGGAATACGAAGACAAAAGGGAAAAAGTCTTTGCGAAACTTGAAGATATGTACGCGATGGGCTTCCGTTATCTCGCGGTCTTCTTTGACGACTACGGCCAACCTGACGCCGAAATGCACACCAAGATCTGCAACGACATAGTCGTTGATTTCCTCAGGAAGAAAGGGGACTGCGGTCCTCTGATCGTCTGCCCCAACATCTATCACGGCGACGGCGCCAACGACTACGACCGTTATCTCGGCGAACATATGGATCCTGAAATAATGCTCGTTTGGACCGGGCAGAAAGTCTGCTGCGACATAGATCCTGAATATGCAAAATTTGCAACTGACAATTACAAAAGGCCGCCTCTGGTCTGGTGGAACTGGCCGGTCAACGACTATTCCCGGTCCAACCTCATCATAGGCCGCCTCTACGGTATTCCTGATTTCCCCTTCAGCGGTATTATGCTGAACCCGATGGAAAACTGCGAGGCCAGCAAGATAGGCATCTATTCTTTCGCCCAGTGGGCCAAAGACAAAAAGAACTTCGACTCCCAGAAAGTCTGGGAAGACTCCTTCCGAAAACTCTACCCCGAACCTGTCGCCTCAGCCATGCTGACTCTAGCCCGCCACAATTCCGGCACCGGTCCCAACAGAGCCTGGTACGAGAAATTGGAATCGGAGGGCATTACTGATTTTCCGAAAGCTTTCATTGATCTTCTCCAAGCGACCGAGACTCTGAAAAAAGAACTGCCAAAAACCGATGCGAAGCTTTTCTGGGAACTGGAGGGCTGGATCGACGCCTCCTGTTACCTTGCTAAAATAGGCCTTCTCGCCGAGCAGCTCCCCACAGCCACACCTGAAGAAAAGCAAACCATTTTTCAAGAAATAGCCGAGCTGGAAAAAGAGAAGAAAGCCAAAGGCGAAGAAGCCAAGCAGCGCTTTGCCGACGCCACCTTCGCCTCCGACAAAGATCGCTGCGTCGTTCCTCTTTCCGGCACGGAAGTTTTGCGCCCCCATATCAACAAACTAATCGAAGACGCTCGCTGACAAACCATCGGTCGACCTATATTTTAAAAATCTGTGTATTTACACATTTTTTTGGATTATAGACTGACCACGTTAATTACTTATTGACATATTTAAGCTTATTGGCCTTAGAAACGAGTGTTGTTTTTATGCGACCTGCTTTGGCTGCCGTCACAGAATTTGTTTCTGTATCGCCACCACCGTATATTCTTACATACCAGCTCGCTCTCTGAGATTGTTCATCTTTTTTAATGGTTTCTTTTTCGTTCTTATAACGACCGCCTTTAAAGGTTGCCGTATAGTCAGTTATGTAATTGTTCTGATTATTGTTGGAAAAGGCATTTTGTGATGTTTCATTGATATCCTGATGGATGTACACATGATCCGCATCCGTTGTAATGTGCGTGTTATAAACACGCAACAAGGAGGACGGTTCTTCCACAACATCCCCAAAAACTTCCTGAATCCAGCCCGATTGGCGAATGGTTCGCGTAATATAGGCTTCATTGTCAGAGATTACATTGGTTATTGCCGTTTCTTCCGTGCCATAAAATTGAGCATTGCGACAATCGTTGCTGTATAGGCCATCCGGAAACCAGTCATAGACCACATAGGGTCCCAAAGGACGTTGCTCCTTCCCTTTCGGCTTACCTGTATAATCTTCGTTTGATAAGCTATTTGTCACGTAGTTAGCACGGGCAATCTTCTCCTTTTTTTTATGTTGCTTCCCGATTGTCTTGTCTTTGTGATGTTTTTGTTTATAGGTCAATTTATACGAACAATCAGCTTCTTCTTCCGTTTTAAAAGTCCAAGAACCTTTCCATTTCCACTTCTTTGTGGTGGGGTGACCAGGTTTGATTATTTGTAACCGATGTTTCATCCCATCTTTGCTTTTTTTATCTTTCCATCTGGATGCGTAGTTTCCGTCTGACTCTAGGGCCTCAAGCGTTTCTCGGCCCTCATCAACCGAGAAAAAACCGTTACTGAGCACCTCTTGCACGGTAATCCCCGCTGACGGAGTGGCAATCAACAAAGCCCCCAATCCTACTGAATACAACCATTTTTTCATTTTACTCGTCATATTTTTTATGCATCTGCTACGTTAAAAATTTTGAAAGTTTTTCGCAAGCAATAAATTGCATATATGTTACATACATTTTATTCAAAAAAAAAAAATACAAGTGTCCGCGGCGACTTGATTTTACAGGCGCTCCGGCGAGCCGCGCTTGCGAGTGGTTGAAAACACAGGCGTCCACAAGACTGGCTTTTTTTAAAAAGGCGTTTTGGGTTTATTTCGCTCCAAAAAATCATAGATTGAGGTATTCTTCAAATGTGCGCTGCAGCACTTCTTTCGGAATTAGCATTCGCTTGTACTGCGCAATCATAACGGGACTCATTGTTCGCGACATTGCGTATTCTACTACGACCTGATTGGCATCGCGGCACAGAAGGATACCAATAGACGGGTTTTCGTTTTCGTGCTTTACGTCGCGATCTAAAGCCTCAAGATAAAACTCAAGCTGCCCTATGTCCGAGGGGTGAAATTTTTTCGTTTTTAATTCAAATGCCACGAGGCATCGCAAACCTCTGTGATAAAAAAGAAGGTCGGCATGAAAATCTTCTCCGCCAACCGAAAGAGTGTATTCCTGGTCAACGAAAAGAAAATCTTTTCCAATTTCAAGGATGAAATCTTTAATGTGTGTGACGATCTCGCTGCGCATTTTGTGTTCTTTGTGTTCCTTTGGGAGAGAAAGGTAATCAAGAAAGGCTTGATCTTTTAACATGACAGGAGCGGACGGATAGAGCTCGATCAACTTTTTAGAGTAATTCTTCTTGTTGCCTCCGAGCAACGCGGAATAGGTATTACGGGAGATGCAAGCCAAAAGTTCCCTTTTTGTCAGCCGTTCGCGGTTAGCATAAACGATATAAAAAATCATCTCTTGCGCATTGCTGCAGTTATTGGCAATCAGTAAAAGATTGGTGAATGTTGTTAAGAAAAGAATAGGTGGGAAGGCTTTTTCGAACTTAACATCGTTGCTTTCAACTATTTCCGGTAACTTTTTCCAGCCACTGGCTGGAAAAAGTTTGCTGAATTTGTTGCTTTTTAGCATAATTTGTTTCAAGAGCGAATGAAATTCCGTGCTCGAGTATTTATCATAGAATGCTGCCATGGCGTAAAGGTTGCTCTTTGAATAGCCTCTTAGGGTTGGATCATTGCGCTTTATGAAATTCGCCAGCTTCTCAACGATAGTTGAACTCCAATTACCTGTGTTTATGCGCACAGATAAAAACGCTCCGATTTCCCAATATGTCATAAGATTTTCCCTGTTTACAGATATGAGGGCTTGAGAACGATGTGCAGTAATGATTTTAAATACAGATGCGAATTCCGTTTCTTCAATGGACAATTCCGATTTCATATGGCCTCCTTTTTGAATTGTGTAATGTTGTCGAACAAGAGGTGCTTTACGGCCTCCATATAGTAAGCGGTCGCGAAATGGGAAAAATTGCGTTACCTCAAGCGAGATTTAGCCGATTTGCCGTTGTTTTGAGCGTTTGGGCGAAAAGCGACATGTTGTTTTGCTATAATTAGGGAGATATGAAGAAATTTTTGTTTATTCTTGTGCTTTTGCTTTTGGGCGCCGGCGCTTATTTTTACTTCACCGCGCCGGAGGAAGTGGAGCAGATCATCGCCAAGGTCCCCTTGCGTAAAGAGAAAGAGTGGGTCTGCGAGGGCGTTGACCTGCCCTGGTTCCATTCCGTGAAGGGGGAATGGCGCGTTGATGTGAGGGAAGCTGAGATTGCCATCATCGGTTCCAAGGACAAGGAATCTTTGAAGACGCTCTCCGCTTACTTTGACATCAAGTCGAAAGAGTACAAGGATATGGAAGTCGAGGTTGACACCTGGATCAAGAACCATACCGTCAAGCAGTTCATGGCCTACATCCCCGGACCGCCGGAAGGGACGAACCAATGCTCGACTTACATCTACTACCACAAGACTCAGGATCTTGGCCCGCTTTTGCTGAGAAGCGGCTACGCGGTCATCATGGGCGAACTGAAAAAGAATCCGCCCTTCTACCGTTCCTGCCAAAGGATGGCTGTGGAAAGAAAGCTCGGTATGTGGAAGTACGCCAAGATGAGGGACGAGGGGATAGAGGTCTATTGCAATCTGGACGTCACGCCCATTCTCAAAGTTCCGAAAGACGGCTCGAAACCTGAGCCTGGCGTGCCCTTGTTCCATCGCCGCGACCTCTACATTACTCCCAGGTACTCCAGTAAGGATCTTTTCGACGTAAGCGAATCTTACTCCTTCTTGGTCGAGGCTAGGGGCACGATCATCATTCACGGCGCTCCTGTCGATCACGACATGACTTTGTCCATCTGCCCGAGAGGGCGTCTCGCTAGCTTCGGTACGCTGATGGAATCCTTCCCGCCGCATGACTACAACTGGCACCAGGAGGAAGTTTTGATGCGCGGCGGCACGACCAACGAATTCAGGATCACCTATGCGCCAATGGACTTCACGATCGTCTCCCGCCAGGGACTAGACTTGCAGTACCACGGCAACATCATAGAGCAGGTGGATTTCAACCTCGAAAAGGATCACGACAACGTTTACAAGAAGTCTTTCTATATCCCGAGGGATAAGTTTATGGACTTCTTCAGCCTCATGAGCCCGGATCTCTTCTAATGATCGTAAGCGAGAGAGAAGAGCTTTGGCTTAGGGAATTCGCTGAAAAAAGCGGCGAAGACTTCAATGCGCTTCTGAAGAAAAGAGAGAGCGGATATCCTTTGGCCTACATAATAGGCAGCCAGCCTTTCCATGAAATAGAGCTAAAGATCACTCCTGATGTGCTCGTGCCAAGACCGGAAACGGAAGAGATGGTCGAGCGCATACTTAAGGAAGCGAAACCTGCTGGAATTGGCCTTGACCTAGGCTGCGGAAGCGGAGCAATCGCTTTGGCTCTCGCGCATGCTTTGCCGGAATGGGCTTTTACGGCCACCGACATTTCTAAAAAAGCGCTGGAACTCGCCAAAGAGAACGCGAAAGATCTCGGCCTTGATCAACGCGTTGCTTTCCGCCTCGGCTCCTGGTTCGAGGCGCTCCCGGAAGGGGAAACGTATGATCTGATCGTCACCAATCCTCCTTACGTCGGAAACACGGAGGAAATAGATCTGGGCGCCACCTATGAACCTAAGATCGCTCTGTTTGCCGGTCCGGACGGACTCGACTGCTACCGCCTTATCCTTTTGAAAGTGAAGGACTATCTCAAATCGGGCGGGCTCTTTATGGGAGAGTGCGGGCCGTACCATGCCCAAAGCCTTCTGAAACTGGCGAAAGAGGCCGGCCTAAAGTCCGCCGAGATACTCAAGGACTATTCCGGAAGAGACCGTTTCATAAGGGCCGTGAAGGATTGAATTTTCTTCCCACATCTGTGATAGAATGGGAACTATGAAAAAAGTTTTATTTATTGCCATTGTTTTGCTTTGCGCCTTTTGCGCCTGCCGAAAAGAAGGCGGGGAGAAACCCATTTCCCCAGTCAGGACCAACACTAACGTCCAAGTCACGAAGAAAGTTCCCAAAAGCGGGAAAACACAAAGCGCCGTCGCTGCGAAGAGCATAAGCTCCGACTCCTTCGGGTCAGTCACCGGCCTTGTTTACAGAAGCGATTACCCAAAACTTGCGGACAGGCCCTGCTTCGATTTGACGACGGTTTTGGAAAGGCTGAAAAAGGAACCTAAGAACGCCGACCTTTATTTCGCCATTGCGCTTCATTTGTCTCCCAACTCGCTGGAGAGGGAAACGAATCTGAAAAAAGCTGTTGAATTGGCTCCCGACGCCCCGTATCCGTATCTTGAGCTTGTGTGCTATTACGGAACCTTGGGAGATTTTGCCAAAGCGAAAACGGCCGCCCAGGAATTGACGGCTTTCCTTGGGGACAAAGACGTCGCCCTGAGAGTGGTCAGGCGCTGCAAGAACTGGCTCAAGGGCTATGCTGTTTACGATGACACCCAGTGCAATGACAGCACGGTGGGCGTTATGGAAGTTCTTGCGCCGTACAGTCAGGAGATAGCCCGCGCGGTCGTCAAATACCACGTTATCGTCAAGAACAATTCCAAGGCTTTGAAACTGGCTGAAGAATTTATGAAGCCGGAGAGCGAAAGCGAAAAATTAGCCTGGATCGAGATATTGGACTGCATAGAATCGCCGGAAGCCCAGGCGCTCATAAACGATCTTAATTACGAAGGCGAGAGGGACGAACTCTCCTTAGCTCGCAGCGGACTAATAAAGCTGCAAAGCGGGCATCCGTACGGCAACAGCGAATGGTACGGAGCCGAGCTGCAGGATCTCCGCCGCAAAGTATTGCTCAACTCCACCAACGTTGACGAGAGGCTGGAAGTCGCCGGGGAATACGCGAACGTTATCCTGATGTCGACCGACAGGAGCCAGCTCGACGAATACATTGCGACTATAAATCCTCCTGACACCGAAGGCAAAAGGATGGAAATGCTGGTCGTTCTGAACTCCATGAGCAATTACGACATGGACGATGAGGCTTCCCATTACGCCAACATGCTATATGTGTCAGCGCCCCCTTCCTCGCAGCCCGCTGTTATGGCGTCCATACTCAATTCCAGCCTGACCGTTGACAGCGACATCATTGAGGAAGCCGCCAAGCTCTATCCTGAGGATATAAAACTGATCACCGCGGCCGGCAATTACTACAAGAACAAAAAAGATTACGAGAAGGCCGCAGGTTTCCATAAACGGCTTTTAGACCTTGTCAAGACCGAGAAAGAAAAGAGCGACGCTGTGCGTCTCCTGGCGGAAGATCTTTCCGCGTCTGGTAACAAAGAGGAGCTTTTGAATCTTCTTTCCGACAGCGAGGAAAAATTAGCCCAGAACACCGCTGAAGCCAAGGTCACGCTGCTTTCCATCCAGATGGGAATTAGCGGAACGAACAGCGTCTGGCAGGAAGCGGCGGAGCTCTTCCTGCAGGAAGAGGATCCCAACAACAGAGCTATACTTCTCGATTTTCTCGTCAAGCCAAATTGGAACACCGTAAAGACCGCCAGGGAGCTTGCCCCGGAGATCGTCGCCAAAGCGATAACCGCGCCAGTCTCACCGGAAATGCAGAGGGTTCTCCTCGCGCTCTTCGAACGGCTCCAGGACATGGAAGTCAAGCCCGAGATGCGCACGCTTCTGCACTACTTCCTCATGAACGGCGTCAAGCCTCCGCAGTTCTACGACACCGTTTCGCTTTTCCCGAGCATAGAGGAAGCAAGGAGAGAACTTGGGAATTGGCTTGCGGAAGCCAATCTCGGCCCCTTAGACCTTATGACCTTTTACGTCAACTCGATCGCTTACCGCTTGGGTAATGACGAACCGGCTCTGCAGCTTTACAGGAGCATATGGGACAAAACAGCGGATCTGTCCTTCCAGTTAAGGGCTCCGCTCTTCTATTCTTTCTACCAATTCGCCAACTCCGACAAGATAAGCAAAGAGGCTAAAGCTGAAGCCCAGCGTTCTCTCTTTGAGGCTTGGTACAAAGATTTCAAGATCTTTTGCGAAAACGATATACCGGCCACTGTCACCAACGATCCGGGAGAATGCTTAGAGCAGGCGACCGAGCAGGAAAAGCGCGAGATCATGGAGCTAATAAAGGCGAGGCTCAAAAACGCCGGCACGAATTATACGATCGTCAACATTTTCCGCAGGCTCTCCAAAGAGCTTAAGCTGGAAAAGGAGAGCAACGAGCTTCTTGAAGAGCATTTCACCATCGATCACTTAGTCAAGCATCCTGACGAGATCTGGCTCTACGAGAATATCTGCGAGGAATCCGGCAAAGACTTCGACATCAAGAAAGTATTGAGGGCTATTCTTGACAGCCAGACCAATATCTCGAATTTCGCCCAATCGGGCCTTATCTACATGCTTAGAAACAACGGTATGGCTAAAGAGGCCGACGAGCTCTCGGAAAAGCTCCTTGACGAACCGAACGCCCCCTGGTTCATAAAGCACAGCGCGCTCTACAACATAAAGAACCAGCAAAAGCGCCTTGAAAAGACCATAGAAGTCGCGGAAGCGATGCCTCCCGGCGAAGGCAAGAACGAGCTTTATTTCCAGATCCTGGACAATTGCAGGGGCGACAAGTTCAAGGAAAACTTCATGGAAGCCCTGGAATATCTCCAGAGCTCCAAGAAAGACTACGTCTGGGACAGGCTCTTTATGGAAGCCAGGAACGCTCCCTACGACGTTGACATGGACTCGCTCTTCGAGAACTACGAGAAATTCCTCAGCGAAGGAAGAAGCAAGGACGAAGTCGAAAAGCTCCTTTCGAGCGCCAAAATGGAGCACTACTCCGAAATCGGCGACTACACCAAAGCCATCAAGGAAGGCGAAGCGCTTGTTGAAAAGGACCCCGGCAAAGGAGGGCAGCTCGCCAACCTCTATCTGCAGAAAGGGAATCCCGCCAAGGCCGAAGAAGCTTACAAGAACCTCCTCGACGCCTATGAGAAAGCCTGCCTGGAAGGCGACACCACTCACAAAGAGTGGCTGTTCACCGCTATGAACGGCCTTAAAACCATGGCCCAGGACGGTCAGGCGGAACTCGACGAATACACCTTAAGAAGGGCTTTTTTGCAAAGCGACAATCCGACCGCCAGCGATTATCGCGAATTCATAGACGTAGGGGAAGGCATCATATCCCTTGAAACCATGAACTCCGCCTACGAAAAAGTTTTGGAGCTCACTGTTGGCGACGACGAAAAAAATGATCTTCTGATGAATTGGATGAACAGGGCCAGGGACTACGGCGACACGAACACCTACAAGAAGATCCTTGCCATGAGCGCGGAAAACGATCTGCGTTCCATGGCGGAATACATCCAGCTGCTCTCTTCCCAGGGCGAAGACAAGGAAGCTTTCGCCAAAGGAATGGAAGCCTGGGAAAAGAACAAGGATAGCGATGCCTGGAAGAAGCGCCAGATGGAGACTCCGCTCTTTGAACTGTGCGTAAAGATGGGCGAGAACGACAAAGCCTGGGAGATCCTCTCAGACAAATGGACCACCGAGAAAAAAGACCCTTACATGTACCTTGACCCAGTGGGCATCGTCAGGATGGCGGAAAAACTCGGCAAAGGCAAGGAAGCCATAGAAGGCCTGGAGAAGTTCATCTCAGAGACCGGCAACGCCTACTCCAAACTTTCCAACGCCATGGGAATTTTCAACGCCTACAGGAACCTTAAAGACGAGGAGGGCGCCAAGGCTTTTGTTGACCGCTTCTTAGAGACCGCTCCTAAGATCTCCGGCAATCCAGCGCAAAGGCTCGAACTCTATTTCAACTCCTCTAATCCCGAAAAAGGCCTGGATATGGTGAAAGAGGCGATGGAAAACAGATCCGACTACAACCTCGACTACTACCTTTCCAGAGTCAATTCGTACTTTGACAGGAACAACGACAGGGACGGCAAGATAGAATTTTTGAAAGCGTTACCGGAAAGCTACGAACAGCGCTCCCAACTTGCCAGCGTCTATCAGAACTCAGGGGATGAAAGCGACCGCAAGCAGGCCGTTGCGCTCCTCAAAGAGAATATGGACGACGAGGAAGTCGATTCCTATAAGAGAAACAGCGCCAGGGACCAGCTGCTCAACATAGCCCTGAAAGGGGAGAAGGACCAGTATCTCATCAACGAGATCATAAACGACTACAACTCCGACACATCCCTGACAAAGAGCGAACGCAACCGGGCCCTTGCCGACATCTACACCAAGTCGGAAGACTACATTAAGGCCGACAACATCTACAATCAATGGATTTCTGAGACCAAGAATCCCTACGAAAAGATCAACACCAGGCGCGAATACGCCGATATGCTTGAGAAATCCGGCCGCACCCGCGACGCCATCGACCAGTACAAAGAGGTTTTGGAGAGCCAGAAGAACGATTCCTACGGCAGGGAAGAGACCGTAAACAAGCTTATAAACCTCTATCAGAAAGACGGCGACACACTTAAAGCCGAAAATCTCCGCCGCGAGCGCATAACAGAGTACGAGAAGATCCTCGCAACCGTTCCCTACGGCTCCAGAGCCAGGGAACTCAAGCAGAAGATCGAAGCCGAAAAGAAAGCTATCGAGGACGCCAATACACCAAAGGGGTGATTTGCTTTTCAAAGGGCCCTTTTGATACAATAACTCTACCAATAAAACTTGGAAAACTTTAATCAACAAACATACAATCCCAATTGGGGGGAAACATGAAAAAACTTTTAGTTCTCTTAGTGGCCGTTTGCGCTGTGTCCGTTTTGGCGGAAAGCACAGATCTTTTCGTTTATGATTTTGAGACCTCTGAAGGCTACAATGCCGGCACGATCAATGGACAGAAAGGCTGGACTTATGATTGGTCAGACGATGATGCCAACATGATTATTAACGACTCCACAGTTGCCGCTTCCGGCAGCCAGTATCTCTCCATGGGATATCCTGGAAAAGATGCCAGATGCCGCAATACTTTTGATATTTCCAGCAGTTTCAAAGCTGGCAATAAACTTCTTGTAACATGGTTTTCAGCTGGATCGTCAACTGGCACGCATTATGCCAAGTTCCATAATCTTGGCACTTCCGGACAGCCCTACAATGTTGAGATTGCTGAACTCCAAATTTGGGGAAGCACTACCCAGATGACCATTTGTGATCCTTCAACAGACAAAACGAAAGGCGTTCAAAAGGCCATATCAAATCCCACGGATTTCCATGAATTCACCCTTTTGCTTGAGCCTTCCACTCACGCTGTTCTGGAGTACACCATAGACGGCACAGTGGTGTTCGATAAAACTGCTGGATATACTTACGCAAATGATGCTTCAAATGCTAACAATTCCGGCTTGGGCGGTGATCTTATCGACGGCGTGCGTCTCCAGGGACACGGAGCTTTCGACGGCTTCAAAGTTGAAATGGTGCCTGAACCGGCTGTCTTTGCTCTCATCGCTCTTCTGGGCCTTTTCTTCGCCCGCAAGCAGCGCTAATTTGAAAACAACAAACTGAGGTAAAAATATGAAAAAACTTTTAGTTCTTAGCGTGCTTCTCTGCGCCGGCTTCGCCATGGCCGAGGGAGCCAATCTGTGGAAGTGCGATTTTGAAGAAGGCGAAGGCTTCACCGAAGGCAAAGTTGCCGGTCAGAACGGCTGGGACAAGCTTGCCTGGTGGGCGAACGACGAGGTCTTCGTCGTCAAAGGCGATGCCGTTTCCGGCGAGCAGTTCATTGAAAGCAACCCCTCCGGCGTCAATGTTCAGAACAACAATATCGACATTTCTGATGATTATCAGGAAGGCTCCAAGCTTATGATGAGCGCCTACGGCCAGGCCAACTTCGTTGACGGCGGCCAGGACATGAGCGTCAGGTTCCATTGCCTCGGCACCTCCGGCAAGACCTACGACGTCGAGATCGCTGAATTCAACTTCAAGCAGAACGGCACCGTTAATGCTTGGGTTACCGGCTGCAGCTTTAGCACTACCGCCGCTCAGGGCGAATGGGTCAAGTTCGGCGTGGTCATCGATCCTGCCGACAAGAAAGTTGAAAAAGTTTTCATCGGCGACACGGTGAGAGAAGACGAAGGTATGACTTACAAGTCCGCCACTGCTGAAGGTTGCGGCAATCTGCCCGACGGCTTCCGCATTTATAACGGCTCCGGCAAGATCGACAACATCTCCATCGACGTCGTTCCGGAACCGGCCTTCCTGGGCCTTCTGGCGCTTGCCGGACTGTTCTTCGTGAGGAAACAGAGATAAGCTTTATTTGCTTATCTGAAGTGAAAAGAGACCGCTCTTATGGGCGGTCTCTTTTTTTGTTTTTGGCGAAATGCTGGTTGGATCGGCGTTTTGGTGAAAAATCATATATTTGCTATAATCGGTAAATAATAACTTTAATCCAGGAGGAATAATATGTCACGTTTCGCTCTGCTTTTTTTAGGGCTTTTGTCTTTTTCCCTGGCCGGCTGTTTCGAAAAGACCGGCCCATGCCGTCCCTGCAAGGCCGATCTGGCCGATAAGACTGATTACACGGCTTTTGTGGACACGTCCATCGGCACGTCTTACAACGGACACACGTTCATTGCGGCTACGATGCCGTTCGGCTTCATCCAGCCGGGCCCTGAAAGCGGCGACGACGGCTGGGGCTACTGCTCCGGCTACCGTTTCGAGGACAAGGTCTTCTCCGGTTTCTCCCAGACGGCCATTTCCGGAACGGGCGTAGGCGATTTGGGCGATCTTTTGTTCATGCCGTTTATTGGCGAAGCGCAGTCCGCGACGAATTTCTATGAATGCCCCGTCAAGAAGGAGACGGAAAAATATGCTCCCGGCTACTATGCCATCGAGCTGGACCGCTTCAATGTGAAGGTCGAGACCACTTGCTCCGATCATACGGCTATCTACCGCCTTGTTTATCCCAAGGGCGAAGAGCAGAAGATCATGCT
This sequence comes from bacterium, assembly GCA_017616555.1. Classification (GTDB taxonomy): domain Bacteria; phylum Auribacterota; class UBA3054; order UBA3054; family UBA3054; genus UBA3054. The sequence continues at coordinate 41,343 of JAFZXZ010000032.1, forward strand.
CGACTTCGCAAACTGCATCGGCGACGGCGACGAGGAGAGAGTTTACAACCATGAGCTGACTTTCCCGAACGACACTACGATGCTCGGCACGACGGAAAAAGGCGGCTGGGTGCATCGCCAGTACAGCTTCAAGATCGAGTTCAACCGTCCCATAAAGCATCACTTCCCCCTGGAGAAGAGACTCTCAAAGAAGGGCAAGAAGGAACGCAGCGGCAGAGAGATCTTCGTTTTCGAACCGAGCGAAGAGCCCCTTATGCTTAAGATCGCCTTGTCAACGGCTGATACTGACGGCGCTGCCAAGAATATGGAAGCGGAAATCCCGGGCTGGGATTTCGAAGGAGTGAAGCAGGCTGCTCACGACGCTTGGAACAAGCTTTTAGGCAGAGTGAAGGTGGAAGGTTCCGAAAAGGAAAAGAGAGTCTTCTACACCTGCATGTACCATGCGTTTGTTGCGCCCTCTAACATCGCGGACGTTGACGGACGCTACAGAGGTCCGAACGGCCAGATCAGCAAAGCCGAGAACGGAAAATATTATTCCACTCTGTCCACTTGGGACACCTTCAGGGCGCTGCATCCTCTTTTGACGATCGTGGTTCCGGAAATGGTGCCTGATCTCGTCGCCTCTATGGTCGAACATTACAAGCAGGCCGGATATCTGCCGATCTGGGCCTTGTGGGGCAAGGACAACCAGTGCATGATCGGCACGCACTCCATCCCGCCGATGGTGGACGCTTACTTCAAAGGCCAGGTTCCGGAAGGCTTGGACATCTGGACTCCTATTAAGGATACTTTGACGAGAAAACATGACGGCCGTTGGAGAGAAGAATGGGAATACCTGGAAGACCCGGGTTATTATCCCTGCGACAAGTGGTCCGAATCCGTCTCCTGCACGCTGGAATGCTCCTACGACGACTGGTGCGCCTATAAGCTCGCCGAAGCCCTGGAGAAGAAGGGTCTGGTTTCCAAGGAAGACGTCGAGTACTTCAAGAAACGCTCGGAAAACTGGAAGAACGTCATCGATCCTAAGACCGGTTTCGCCAGGCCTAAGAAACTCGACGGTACCTGGAAGAAAGATTTCGATCCGACCAGAGTGGGCGGCGACTTCACGGAAGGCAACTCCTGGCAGTACACCTGGCACGTCATGCAGGATCCCGAAGGTCTTATAGAAGCTTTGGGCGGCAAAGAGAAGGCTCTGGCTAAGCTGGAGAGCCTCTTCGAGCAGGAAGAGAAGAGCGACAGGCTTGTGGACGTTTCCGGCCTTATCGGCGAATACGCGCACGGCAACGAGCCGAGCCACCATGTGGTCTATCTGTTCCCGTATTTCGGACGTCCTGAAAAGACCGCGGAACTCGTCAAGAAGATCTGCGACGAACTTTACGACGATACGCCGGAAGGCGTCTGCGGCAACGAGGACTGCGGACAGATGAGCGCCTGGTACGTGATGAGCTGCATGGGCTTCTATCCCATGAACCCCTGCGGTGGCGAATACGTTTTCGGCATTCCGCGCTTCTCTAAGATGACCATTGCGGTCCCGGGCCAGAATACGCTTGAAATAGACGCCAAGGGAATCGAGACCGGCAAGAAAGTGAAGAGCGTTACTCTGAACGGCAAGAAAGAGGAAGGCTTCACCATCCAGCATGACGACCTCATTAAGGGCGGCAAGCTGGTCTACGAATTAGAATAAATTTTATAACCACCTTTTGGAGGTTTGATCCTATGAAAGGAAAGATCTTCGGCTTGGCGGTATTCGCCATGCTGTCATCCCTTTTTGCGCTGGGGGATATGACGGTCGTTTACGAAAACGATTTCGAGAGCTATGAACTCGGCGAAGTGAGAAAACCGGTTCAGGACGGCGTACCGTATGTGGAATACAACGCGCCGACCAACATTATCTACTGCGAGGTGGAGGCGGATTGCGGCGTGGGAGATTCGAAGGGCGTTCATTTCTATCTTTTGAAATCTGACGACATGTCCGTCACCGGTGGTGCCCAGTTCAATTCCGGCATCTCGCTTGATGTTTTCAAGCAGACAAGCGAGGTGGTCTATGAGTTTGCCTGGCGTCCCACCAACGGCAATCTAGCAAGCATAGAGATGACGGACGGCACGAACCTCTTCTTCAGGCTTTACAAGAACGGCGCTTGGGGGCGTCGTTACGGTTGCACTAATTTGACGACCGGCGTAACGTGCGAAGTCCCCAACGTTGACGGCGATCCTTCGGTCGTCACGATCGGAAGCGGCCTCAACATCTTCAAGATCCACGTGCTTTTCCCGGAAGGAAGGATTACCTTGATCGAAAGGGATTACGGAGAGGAACATTTAGAATTTCCTCAACAGGATCTCTACGGAATACCGGGAGTTCTTCCCACACATATCGGCGGCGGCATAAGGGCGAGGAGCTATGGGAAGGCCGACCGCAACGGCTATCTTGACGATCTCAAGGTCTCTTATGAGGTCATCAGCAACCCTTCCATGAACGTATCCGGCAAGACCAAGGTCCTTATCAACGATGCTGATCCGGTCCTGAACGTCAACAATATCGGCACAGGATCATTTACGGCTAACGTGGAAGTTTTGGAAGGCAGCGGGTACTTCTCCTTCGCGGAGGATACCGAGCACGCGGGGTCCTTCAGCATAGATGTTACGAAGACCGTGGCGCTGCATACCGTCATCGACAGGGAAGCCCTGGGTGTGGCTTTCGGAAGGGCGAAAGTGAAAGTGACGGGCGCCGGCAGCGAAGAGATATTGACCTATTACGTTCAGTCCGGCAATTCTGAAGAAGGATACATGCTTTATCAGAGCGATTTCGAGGATGTCATTTTAGGCCCTGTTACGGAGGTGGATCCCAACTGGGTGCCCTCCGGAACCATCGACGGCTGTGAAGTGGTCCAGGATCCCGAAGCCGGGCAGTGTTTGAAAATTCGGACCGCAAAAGCTTTGCATCTGAACTGCAATATGCCGACCGGCATGGCGGAGCAGTACGACGTGAAGGTCAGCATGAAAGTCCGCATGCCGAACTATTCGGTCCTGAGCCGCGTCGTTCTCGGCACGGACCTCAGCCACAGGCAGGGCGAATATTCCCTGCGCCCCGACGCTTCCGGGATCGTGTCTTTCACCTGCGACAACTGCGTTGACAGCTCATGCGTTGAAAACCAGGCGTCGCTGGACGAATGGATCGAAGTGGAATATACCTACAGCTCCTATGTGGCAAACCGCATCCTGCGCTCGGTCAAGTTCGGAGACGAATATTACGATCTAAATATTCCCATCGACCTGGGCGACGCCAGCGGCATCGACAAGGACTTCTTCAACCAGTTCAGGATCTATGTTTACAATTCCGACACGCTGGTCTATTTCGACGACTTAGCCATCTCCCTTGTTCCCAAGGCCCAGGGCAAGCCGCCGGTCATGAGAGTAGAAGCCGGGTTCGATCCGGTGCCATTTGACGTGAACACCATCCCCGTCAAGATCTTCAACGACGGAGGCGGTTACTTCAATTATGATGTTAAGCTGGTGGACGGCCTCTCCAATGTCAGGCTTTCAAAATCCAGCGGCACGGTGGAGTCCGAAGACTCCATGGAATTGATCGTCAGGCGCACCCAGCTGGGATTCGGATTCTACACTTCCACGCTGCGCTTCACCTCCACTACCGAAGGCGTGGAAAGCTTCGATTTGAAGGTGCACATCCAGTCCGGCAACCCCGATGACGGATATGTGATCTATGAAAGCGATTTCAACGATCTTTTGGTGACAACCGAAGAGGAAGGCGGATTGAAGAATGAACTAAGCGAGCAGGATTCCTGCTGGCTCATAACGAATGCCAAGAACCGCATCGATGTCATAGAGGATCCTTACGAAGGAGGGAACAAATGCCTGCGCCTCGTTGATCTGAATCATTCCAGCAGCGGCTATCATCTCGCCTTGAACATCGCCTCCAATTACGTTGATGATTTCGACGTGGTGTACGCCATGCGGCTGAACATTCCCAAATCTTACGTTAGCGACGAAGAGTTGGGCACGGCGCTTTTCTGCATATCCCAGGAGAACTCAAGCCGCAAGTGCGAGGCAAAGCTCTACCTTTACACCGAGGATTCCTCTCTGCCGGTTTACACGCATCTTGAGGACCTTGAGGATCAGGATTGGTGGGCTAAGGAAGTAGAGACTGCCAAGAAGGTGGGAAACAGCGAGTGGTTCAATTTCTACATGCGCTTCAACTGCAAGTTCGTCGATTACGATCACAAAACACTTATCGCTTATAATTTCGGCGAAAACGAGTATAGATTCGAAGGCGAGGAAGGGTATCTGACTTATCCGAACGGGATCGCCAGCGGCGCCCTGGAAAGGGAGAACCTTACAAAGCTGAAACTGTACAGTTATAAGAAGCAGGCGGACATTCTTGTTGACGATCTGAAAGTCCTTCTGGTGCCCAAGGCTGTTCCGGAACCGGCGTTCCTGGGATTGCTCCTTCTTGCAGCCTTTCTTGCAAGAAGATCCGGACGATGATGCGAGGACCTGCCGGCGGATACTTGACAATGGCAGGTCTTTTTTTGTACACTATGTCTAATAATGATTTCGTGGGCTTATAGCTCAGTTGGTTAGAGCGCGCGCTTGATAAGCGCGAGGTCGTTAGTTCAAGTCTAACTAGGCCCACCATCTTTCACAGACCATAATTGCCGGGCGCAAACCTTCGAGTGGGGAATTAACTCAGCTGGTAGAGTGCCTGCTTTGCAAGCAGGATGTCACCGGTTCGAGTCCGGTATTCTCCACCAAGGGATTTCGCTTCGCTTTGATTTCGCATATAAAAACATATTCATCCATACACGGAGAAAAAACATGAAAAAAAGCATGTTAGTGGCCGCTCTTCTCATCGCGGTCGCCGCAAGCAGCGTAATGGCCGGATGGCAGCCTGTCCAGTTCACTTACGGTAACGACACGGTGTTCTACTATGTCAGCACCAAAGTTGGTCAGGACTGCTTCACGCTCTACAAGGACAACAATTCCTATAGAGTCTATGTCACTTTGCAGGGCGTCGGTTATGAGGAATTCAAACAATCCGTCGTCAAATGGAGCGCCGGTTCCAAACCGTCCACTGATACTGAGCTCGGTTATGGCTCCATGACCGCCTGCACTTTGACTGAAGGCTCGATGTTCGACGCCAACGGAAACGTCAAGTTCGAAATGTACCTTGCTGATCGTTTCGCCGGAAGAAATCCGAAACTGTCCGTCGTTGTTATGCCTCATCCTACCGTGAATGCTCACAACGGTGGTTCCCCCAGCGTGACCGTGACTTCTGCGAACTGCGACGTGTCCGGCGTCAAAGTGGTTTATTCTCCGCGCCCTGTTGATGCGAGCGGTTCTCAGCTTGCCCCGAACGGCACCGTGGTGGTGACCACCGGCACGGTTGATACTCCCTATTACTTTGGACCGAATTTCGGCCACCTTGGAACGATCGATGTCATGGGCGGCCTCTTCGGTGACTGCAAGATCCGCGGAAACTGCGGCACTCTTCTAGCCCAGGCCCGCAAGTGCACGATCAAGCCGGGCGGCGCCAAGCAGAAAGTTCTTCAGGGCGGTTCCCTCGGCGACAGCCAGATTTTTATCGGCGGCAAGATTGGAACCATTTCCGCCCGCAACGGCCTAGTCGGCGCCGGTGGCAAAGAAGCCAAGAAGCGCATCGTCTCCGGTTATGCTGACAATGCAAATCCAAAATTTTATAGCTCTGCCGCTAACATCGGCCAAGTTGTAGTTAAGCGCGGCTGGGAAAAACCCTGCGTGGTGGCCGGCAGCGAAAGCGCTGGCAACTTTGACTCCACCGCTCCGACTTTCTACAATGGCTCCATCAAGCTGTTCCGTGTCAACAATAAGGGAGACGGAACTTGCAGCGGTCAGACCGGCGCCGTCTTCACGAGCGACTTGCCGCCCCGTGTCACCGGCAAGATGAAATCTTCTGTCTCCGGAAATACGATCTATGTCCAAAAACGGGGCAAATGCGATCTTAATGATTTCGTAAAGTAAGGTAAAGGCATTTTGGCTGTTGCCCCGCTCCGGCGGGGCAACGCCTTTTTGTTTTGGTTGATTAAGAAGGATGTACTGAATGAAAGAAACGCTGAAAAAGCTTGTCGAACTTCAGGGGATCGATAGCGAGAAGCTCGATTTGAAGTATAAGAGACAAGAAGTGCTCAATAGCCTGGTGGCGGACAAGGAAGAATACAAGTCCTTGGAGCGTCGCGTGGCTGAAGAGAAACAGCGTCAGCAGAGCATCAGGGAAGAAGGCCAGCGCCTTGTGCGCGAACAGGCTCAGTTGGAAGCTAGAGACAGTGAACTGAGAAAGAGGCTCGACATCGTCAGGAACACAGCAGAGAGTCAGGCAGTCGGCCGCGAGATCGTAGCCAACGAGAATAAGCTTCAGGAGCATTTCGAAAAAGTCGATCGCCAGCATTCCGATTTGGAAGAAAGCCTTCAGAGACTTGCTGCGTTGCAGTCCCAGTTTTTTACCAAAAGAGCGGAATTGGCAGATAAAATGCCCGGGATTAAGCAAACTTTGGCCGCTATGGACAAGGAGATCGAGAAAGTTGACGCTAAGCGCAAGTCCCTTTGTTCCGGGATACCGCAAGCCGTGATGCAGCAGTACACAGATCTTATCAGGACAAGGGCTCCTTATATGGTCGTGGAAGTCCAGACTACGGGCGACGGCGACCACACCTGCTCCGGCTGCAACATCGGTCTGCCGCCTCAGGTGATAGGCGACATAATGAAAGGGGATCAGCTGGTCTGTTGCGAGAATTGCGGCCGGATCCTTTATCTGGCCGAAAAAGAGGAAAAATAAAAAAGCGGCTGCGGCCGTTTTTTTTTACTTTAGATTTTTGGAGATTCGTCCGGCAGTCGCCCTTCTTTGGAGGGGAGGAAAGTCCGGACTCCTGCATGCGAAACGCCGTGGGAAACCGCGGGACGCCACAAGCGGACGGATAGCGCCACAGAAAATTACCGCCGGGCAACCGGTAAGGGTGAAAAGGCGGTGTAAGAGACCACCGCCGGTCGCGGCAACGCGCCGGGCATAGGCAAGCCCCGTTTGGAGCAAGATCGTATAGGGCGCGCGGAGGCAACTCCGGGAAAGCATGTCTTCCCAGTCGCACCGGGTAGATCGCGTCAGTTGAATGACTGCCTGAGTCGCAAGACAAGAACAGAATCCGGCTTATGGGCGAATCTCCTTTTTTATTTTATGCTTAAGCGAATAATTACAATACTTTTTCTCCTCCTCTGCACGGTCGCCGTCTCGGCGGCCAACTACGACGAAAAAGCAGGGGAGTCCTTCAATTCCGGGCTTGCTTGCGTCAGAAGCAACGATTATCGCTCAGCCCTGCGTTTTTTTAGGCAGGCTACGCAGTTTGACGCAACATTTGCCGCAGCGTACCTGAACATCGGGTCATGCCATGAGCGACTCGGGGAATTCGACAAGGCCAAACCGTTTTACGAAAAAGCTTTGAAGCTTGAGGGCGACAACGCCAATTTCGCCTTCATTTATGCCGGCGCGCTTTTGCGCCACGGAAAGATTGGAGAGGGGAAAAAATATCTTGAAAGCGCTGTTTACGCCGACCCCGCCAATCCCGATTATGTTTACGAACTCGGCGTGACCTGCCTCGTGCTTACCCAGAAGGTGGAGGCCGCCAAATGCTTCAGAGCCGCCGTGGACGTCTCCACGAACTACAGCGCAGCCTGGTTTCGGCTGGGAGTGCTGGAACTTGAGGGCGGAAAAACCAACGAGGCATTGAGGCTCCTGGAGAAGGTCGAGCTCGACTGCGACCTAGCGCCGCAAGCGTATCATCTGAAGAGCCGTTTGAGAAAAAAGCTTGGCGACCTTGAGAGAGCGGAGAGTGACGTAAGGATGGCTCTTAAACTTTCGAAGGGTTACGAAGAAGCCTATCTTACTTTGGCGCAAATTTTGCGCGAAGAAAAAAAATATCGAGAAGCCTGTGAACTGCTTGAGCGCGTGGAGCTGAAAGCAAGTCGCAGCAACTGGTCTTTTATGCTCGCACGTCTCTATGAGGAGTGGGGTGACGAGAGACTTGCCGCCGGAGAAGAGGAAACGGCACGCACCCTTTACAGGCAAGGATTGCGCTTCCTCCCGGAAGATCCTTCATTACTCGCCAAAAGTGCGGCGCAGGGAGGCTCAAAGTGAGGCCTTTCCTTCGCTTTGCCACTCCCTTGACAATAAAAGACGATTCAAGTAGAATATTCTCAAGTTTTATATGGCGGATTCTAATCCTTTTCGCCATGTGAATTCGTACAAACCCTTCCCGGGAGACCGGGGCTAACTCAAAACGAAGGAAAACCGTGGCAGACAAAAAGGTTGTAAGTATTGACCTAGGTCGCGAAGTAGTGAAATTCGCGTTTGCGCAGGTCAGTAAAGGCAGCGCCAAGCTCACCGGATGTCAGAGCGTTACTCTTGAAATCGCCCATGACGCCGACGACAGCGCATGGCGCGCCGCTGTTTTGGAAGTGCTCAAGCAGCAGAAAGCTGCTGGTTCTCTGGACAAGAAATCCGAAATATACGTTACTCTTCCCAGCTCTCAGGTTCTTACCAGAGCCCTGAAAGTTCCCACTGCGGAACTGCAGACTCAGGTCGAGGAAGAGGCCAAGAAAAATCTGCCTCTGCCAATTGAGGAAGCCGAGTGGGGCTACAACGTTGTCGGCGAAGCCGGTGACCAGAGCCACATCTCCCTTTTGGCCGTGAAGACCACCGTCGTTGAAGAGATCAATTCGATTTTTGAGGAAGCCGGTCTTTCCCTTGCCGGCGCCACAAGCGGTGCCCTTAACCTGGCGAACCTCCTTATCGCTGAAGGCAAAGGCACTGTTGAGACTCCTACGGCCGTTCTTTCAATCGGTGCTTCTTCCACGAACCTCGTCATCGCCGAGGGAACGAAAGTTTGGATGCGTACCTTGCCGGTTTTCGGTTCCACTCTCGTTTCCGCTCTGACCTCCGGCGGCGCTTCTTTTGACGAAGCTCGCAAGACTCTTCTCGAACAGGTCGATCTCGGAAACGCCGAAGCCGAAAGCACCAAGGCCGTCGGTCAGGCTCTCTCCCGTCTCGTGATGGAGATCACCCGTTCGATCGTGAACTACCGCACGAGCCTTTCCGGCGAGAAACCGGCGCGTATTCTTCTGACGGGCGGTTACGCCAAGATCAAAGGCCTCGACGCTTATCTCCAGGACAAGCTTAAAACCGACGCCGCTTACCTTGAAGCCTTCACGGCCTTTGAAGGCGAGAGCGGCGACTCCTTCGCTTTTGCGGAAACCTTGGGCGCTCTGATCGCTGTTGCCGGAAAGAGCCCCTACAGCGTAAACCTCGTTCCCGCCAATCTGCAGTGGCAGCGTTCCTTCGACGGCAAGAAGCCCCTTATCATCGCTGCTGTCGCTTTGCTGGCGGTGCTTTTCGGCGCGCTCTTCTTCCTCAACCAGGGCAAGATCAGCAAAGAGTCCGAACAGGCTGCAACGGCTCAGCAGACCCTCGAGGAAGCTCAGAAATATGACAAGGCCATCAAGCAGGTCCAGAAAGACATCCAGACTCAGCTGGCCGAGAACGAAGTTTACGGCCGCCTGCTCTGGGAAAGAGAAGCTTACGTTTATACGATCTCGCAGTTGGCTGCCAAGATGCCGACCAACATGTGGCTCTATGGTGTCAGAAGCTTCACTCTGGGCGACATCTCTGAAGAGAACGCTTTGAGCAGCAACGCCAGCGACGTCCTTGTCATCAACAATGACGAAGACGCCAAGACGCTGGTCAGGATCGGCATTGACTGCGGTTACTACGGCAACTGGGCCGAGGCTATGGGCGACATTCAGAAGCTCGTGGCCGAGACCGTCGGCAACGCCGGTTTCAAAGTCGGCCGCGATCTCCCCTGGCTCAAGTACACTGAACTGCAGATGGTGGTCGACCTTGACTGGAACAACAATGACAAGGACGACTTCTCCGAGTATAAAGAAAAATTCAGCCTCAAATCCGGCCGTTAACAGATGTCAAGGATAGAGCAATGAAATTTGATTTACAGAAAAACAAATTGTTCCTCGTAACTCTGGGCATCGTGGTAGTCATCGTCGTGGTGACTCTCGTGCTCTGGCGCGGATCGGTCAACAAACTGAACGAAGCCTCCGCCGATTATGAAACCGCGAACAGCGATTACGAAACGCTGTGCAAGAATTACAACGGCGCGCCCTGCGAGGCTCTGCAGAAGGCTTATGAGGCCGACCTCGAAGCCCTGAAGAAACAGGCCACGGATTTTGTCGAGGCCGTCAAGACCGAAAAGCTCAACGTTCTCGACCCCTCCAACTTCAAGATCGAGCTTCGCAAATACGACAACCAGATAAAGGAAGAGCGCGAAAAACGCAACATCAACATTTACCCCGGCGAGGGTTTCTCGGAATTCTTGGGCGATGTGGTCGCCAAGGAAGCCGATATGCCTAAGCTCTCCGCCCAGTTCCAGACAGTGAAAGACGTCCTCGGCGTGCTTCTTGACAACGACGTTCTGGAAGTCGTTTCCATCGAAAGAAACCAGGGCGACCAGATGAGCGATTATGACGAGGAGGAGGAGGAATCCTTCGGCGGCGCCAGCGCCAAGAAGGACGAAAAGGTCGCCAAGTACGAAGGCATCCCCGTTTACTTCCAGTTCGCCATTCGTCCGGACAAGATTTACGACGTTCTTTCCCAGCTGCGCGACAAGCCCTTCTTCTATATAGTAAGAAGCATAAGGACCGACCTTCAGCCCGATCCGGTGGGAACGGTGGAAGATCCTTCCGATATCTTAGAGCGCGTTACGGTCGATATGACCGTGGAAATGATCAAGATCAACAAGCCCGCTGAGGCCGCTAAATAAATCAAGAGGATTAGTAGATAATGAAAGCTTTAAATGAACATTGGGAAAAATTGCTTTTCGTAGTGATCCTTCTGATCGTTTTGGTAGTGGTAGGCAAGGCCTTCACAAGCCAGAACGACGTTGACAGTTTTGAAGCCCGCGGCGAAGCCAAGGACGTCAAGGAAAGCGCTTTGGTCGGCATTCCTGGTTTGGTCGAGATCGTCAAGGCCTCCGCTCCCAAGCTGGTCAGGAACGTCTTTACACACGACTGGCTCCAGAGAAGCACGGCCAACCAGGCTGCCTTGACAAGAAAGTGGGGGATTACCTGCGACGAGACCGGGCAGATGATCACTTATCGTCCTGATGCCGACAACGACGGTATGCCCAACGAGTGGGAACAGAAATACGGCCTGGATTGGACGAATCCCGCCGACGCCGAGGAAGATCCTGACAAGGATTCCTTCACGAACCTCAAGGAATACCAACTCTCCCAGGAGCTCGGCATTGAAGTTCTCCCCAAGGATCCTGCGAGTCCCAACGTTGTGGCTCAGGACTGGCGCATCGGCAAGATCTATCATCCCGAACGCGACCTTCAGCTCGGCATGTTCACCAAAGGTTCTTCTTTGAAATTCAAATACAAGGGAAAGATCCTCCCCGCCGTCGAGCTTTCCGGCACTCAGATCGAGCCTGAAGAAGGCAAGATCTTCTATATAGAGAAAGTGGAAGAAGTCAACGAAACTGACAAAAAAGGCAAAGAGAAATTCGTTGACTACAAAGTTACCCTCAAAGATGGCGAAACTGGCGAGATTTTCTTCTGCACCAAGAAAGACAAGAGCCTGGAATCCTTCGGCATCGTAGAGTTCGTCAGCAAGGACGACGCCAACAAGAAAGTCGTCTGCAAAGTCGGCGATGAAATAAGCCTTCCCATGATCCAAAAAGACGGGAAAGTGACCGTTATAGACGTTGAAAACAAGACTGTCACCGTCAATGCCAACGACATTGACTACACAGTGACCGCTGAATAAAATAAATAATCAAGATATAACAACTGATGGAGTTAACGAGCATGAAAAACACAAAAGCCCTGACAGTAGTTGCAGTCTCCCTGGCTGCGATCCTGCTTCTGGCGCAGAACGTGATGGCTGAAGCTGCCGTAGACCAGGCCATGAGACAGACGGCTGCTCTTCGCGCCCAGGAACTGGCCCGCGAATTGCAGATCGAACGTCAGGAACAACGGCAGATGGCTGACCTTTTGTTCCAGCAGGCGCTTCCCCTAATCGAACAGGGTGAGTACCGCAAGGCTCACACGCTTCTGTCCGAAGCTCTGAGGCGTTGCCCGAACCACGTTGAATCTAACGTTAAGATCATCGAGGTCAACAGCGCGCTTTACGACTACTACACTTCCGTGGCTAACGACAGGCTTCAGATGCGCGACTACGAATCCGCGATCAACTTCTATCGCCAGGCTCTCGAGCATAAGCAGGGCGATGAGGCGCTGAAGGGCATCAACAAGGCCCGCAAGCTTCTCGAGACCGCCGCCAGCCAGCAGCTCTCCAAGATCGTCAACACCGACCTCTCCGAAGAAGAACAGGTCTATCAGATGATCAAGCAGGCGGAAGAGAAAGTTGTCTACGGTCAGTACGAAGAAGCCAAGAGCATTCTGAAACAGGCTATCAAGCTTGAAAGCGAAGATCCCCGCCCCCGTCGTATGCTGAGGGACGTGATCGCCAAGCAGAACAAGCTTATCAAGAGCGATCAGGAACTTGAACGTTCCCAGATCATGCTCGAAGTGCTCCGCAAGATCTCTCCGGAAGCCGCCGAGGATACTGAGGAAGTCGGCAGCGAGTCCACCGACGCCCCGGGCGAAACCGCTCGCAAGGCTATGTGGGCTAAACTGATGAACAAGATTCCGGCCGTCAGCCTTGACAACAACACGGTCTCCGAAGCAGTCCAGTTCCTTATTGAAGAAGGCAACATCCCGATCGTTCTGGATGCCGCCGGCGTCAGCGACAAGATCTCCCTTGACGCTGAAGGTCCGACGATCCTGACCGTCATCGAATACATCTGCGACACCGCCAACCTGAATTACATCGTGACCGGTTCCGCCGTCATCATCTCCAAAGGCGAAGGCCAGATGGAGACCAGGATCTGGACGGTTTCTCCCGGCGTCGTTTCTAAGGCCTCTGAAATAGAGACTGAGGACAGCAGCTCCGATGCTTTCGGCGGTATCTTTGACACCGACACCGGCAGCGACGAAGACTTCTCCGCCATGGAGACCGAACCCGAGCTGGTCCGCGCCCTGAAAGATTACATCGGCGCCGAAGTCGAAGGCAGCTCGATTTTCCTGGAACCCGTTTCCGGAACCTTGGTGGCCCGCAACACCGTCAAGAACTTGGAACTCATCGACAGCTACCTGAAGAACCTCGACGAAAGCGGCGATCAGGTGCAGGTCGAGATCCAGGCCCGCTTCGTTGAGATCAGCGATCAAGACCTCAACGAAATAAGCTTCGGCATGAAGCTCAAGAGCCCCTGGAAAGTCATCAGCGCCCACAACAAGAACGGCAACGCCGTCGTGGCCAACCCGACCGACTTCACCGGCGCGCTCCGCCGCTACTCCAAGGGTTCCCGCAGCAGCCGTTATGCCGATCGTCTCTCCTCCGTGATGAGCATGGTTGGTGTCGGCGCCATTGGCAAAAACCAGATCAATGACGAGGTCCTCGGTTTCTTCACCAATGCTCTGACCGATCCTGAAGTTGGTCTGATCTTCAACGCGATCGACAACAAGACCAACGCTGACGTTCTCTCCGCTCCTTCAGTTACCACCGTCAGCGGCCAGCCCAGGGTCACCATCAAGCAGATCACCGAGGTCATGTACCCCGAAGATTACACAGTCTATAAACCGGCTATTATTTACAGCAACGCCCAGTCTTTCAGCCTGCTCAACCCGAGCTCGACTCCGGACGTCAGCGCTATGCCTGGTTACGCCACTGTTGAAAGCACTCTTAAAGAAGATGTAGGTATCGAACTTCAGGTTTCCCCGATCGTCGCCGACGACAAGCGCACGGTCAGCATGGACATCACCTGCAAGACCTCTTCTGAAATCGAGCCGCGCGTTGTTTCCGTTTACGTCGGAAACTCGGCTCTCAATGTCGACCCCATTGAACTCGACATCCCGCGCTTCAAGTTCTCCGAAGTCAAGACACAGGTCGTAGTCGCTGACGGCGAGACCGTGGTCTTGGGCGGCATGGTCACCGAGACCCTCCGTCAGTACAAGGACAAAGTCCCCTTCCTGGGCGACCTCCCCTTGATCGGCCGTTTCTTCAGAGCTGAAGGCAGCTACAATGAGAAGAAGCATCTTCTGATATTCGTCAAGACCAACATCATTACTCCGACCGGCGAGCTCTATCGCGACCGCGTCGCCAGCAAGCTGGCCTCCTCCCTCGAGCAGGAACGCGCCGACTATGAAGAAGGCGAACAGGTCACTGAAGCCGAAGAAGGTGAGGAAGAGAGCAGTGAGGTTGAAGATTCCACTGAATCCGAAGAAACCACAGAAGTAAGCGAAGCTTCCGAAGATGAGGAAGAGACCGAAGAAACTTCTGAGGACGAAGAAGAGGAATCCACTGAGGAATAACTTAAATGGCAATTAAAAAAGATATAGACTTTGGAGGTCTTATGAACAAAAATATGCTGAAAATGAGCCTTATCATCGGGCTGGTCATGCTGGCGGTCTCTCCGCTTCTGGCTGCCGATGAGCAGACGTTTGAGCAGAAGGAACAGCAGCTCCTTAGCGCCGCTGAACCCGAAGTCCAGACCGAAGCCAAGGCCGAGACCATCGAAATCCCCAAGGAAGTCGGTGAAGAAGACGGTTTTTGGACCAAAATCAAAAAAGCCTTCGCCACCAAAGAAGAAAAGCCCGACCTTGACAACAAGACCGAGCAGGAGATCCAGGTTCTGATGTTCGAAGGCCGCACTTACTATCGTAAGGGCGAATACCAGAAGGCTCTCAACACCTTCGCGGAAGTCACCAAGCGCGACCCCTACAATCCGCTGGCCCGCCGCTATATGAGCAGCTGCAACGAAAAGCTTCTCCGCATTGAAGAGGACAACGTTGATCTGACCGCTCTCCAGCGCATCCAGGACGTCGAGAAGAGCATGCTGATCATGACTGAAAAGCAGAAAGACCGCGATGAAGCCGTCGCCAACGCCGGCATCTCCACCGTCACTGACGAGAAGATGAACCGCGTTATCAAACAGCTCAGCTTCGTTGATGAGCCGATGGCGAACGTTCTCGAAACCATCCGCGAAGAAGCGAATCTGAACTTGGTCATGCAGCCGGCCGTTGCGAACGCTATTCAGAACGCCACTCTGACGCTCTCTTTGGATAACATCTCCGTGGCCGACGCTCTTGACATGATCTGCAAACTCAGGAAACTGAACTACAGCGTGGACGGCGAGTCCATCACCATCACGACTCAGGATTCCGCCCGTATCATCAGCAAGACGTTCCGTCTGTCCCGCGGCCTCGATTCCATTGAAGTTTTGAACAAGGAATCTCTGCGCACCCCGACCGACAAGGCGAAGGAGCTGCTTCGGCGCATCGGCGTTACGGAAGTCAAGGATGCTTCCGTGGTGTATGATGCCAGAACCAACCAGCTCATCGTACGTAACACCGCCGAGAACCTTGCCCTGATCGAGAAGTTCCTCAAGAACTTCGACAAGACCCCGTCTCAGGTTGAGATCGAAGCCCGCTTCGTGACCGTCGCCAACGACGACATGAACGAGCTCGTTTTCCGTCATTTCCTGACTCACAACTATCGTTGGAACCGCAAGGACAAATACGGCGACAAGTATTATCTTGAAGCCCCCAACAAAGAGCGCGAAATGACCTCCGGCCTCCGTTATATCCGCTCCTTCATGGATGAGGATGCTTACGATCCGGTGAACTCCGCTTACAGGCTCCCCTCCACGGTTGATACCGGCAGCGATTACGGCGACTATATGAGCGTTGCCAATCTGCGCCCCAACCAACCGGCTTACGGATCTGCTACCATCGAGGACATACAGTCCATGTACTCCAGCCTTGAGCAGTCCACCGGCACAGCCAATGAGTATAAGCGCAAAGCTCAGGCCTCCTATCAGGCCATGCAGAACTTCTATCGTCAGTATCAGAGCATCTTGGACGGCAGCAGCCCCAACAAGAGCTTCTATGTTGATCAGCTTTCCAGCTTGAGGTCCAATTACGTGTCCAACGCCAAGAGCTATGTTGACGCTCTCGGCTCCATCGCTGGCAACCAGTCCAGCATCGCTAAAGCGAACGTTCAGGACACTGTCGCCAACGACGGCCTCGGCAAAGTTTTCGATATCAGCGGCGTTCTTGGCCCCGCCCAGTACCGCAGCGTGATCTACGCTCTTTCCAACCAGGAAGGCGTTGAGACGATCTTCGCCCCCAAGGTGACGGTCGTTTCCGGAAACCGCGCTGAATTGAAAGAAGTCATCAGAGTCCGTTACAACAAGACCATCGAAGAAGCTGAAGACCAGGACGTCGACGTTGGTGACGCTCAGTCCGTGATCTACGACTACGCCGTTACGCCGAAAGACTGGGAAACCAGAGAGTACGGCACGAAGCTGGTCGTGACCCCGTCTGTGCAGACTGACGAAAAGACGATCGAACTGGAAGTCAACCCCGAGGTCTCTGACCTTCTGGGCTTCCGTAGGTTCGTGTCTTCCCGTAACAACGTTTACGAACTGCCCCAGTTCTTCGTCCAGAACCTCAAGACGACCGTCTTGGTCAACGACGGCGACACGCTCGTCATGGGCGGCCTCATGAAGAATGACGTGGTCCGCACCAAGGACCGCACGCCCATTCTGGCCGACCTCCCCTGGATCGGACGTTTCTGGCGCGGTGAATCCGAGGTTGCCAAGAAATCCAACCTCCTGATCTTCATCAACGCCAAGCTGGTCGATCCTAGCGGCACGCCGCGCCGCGGCGCCACCGTGAAGACGGCTCCCACTGCTTCCCGCTAATAGCGGAAGCGACATCGGGCCGCTCGCATGAGCGGCCCGATTTTTACTCCCTCCCCCTAATTTTCCCTCCACCTGATCACTCCTCTCTTTTTTGCGCTTTTTTGCGCTTTTTTGAATAATGACTAAAACCCTGCTCGCCGTCGACGGCATGGCTTACGTTTTCCGCGCTTTTTACGCCGTTCCTTATATGTGCAGCCATGCGGGAATACCAACGAACGCCGTTTACGGTTTCCATAAATTATTGCAAAGCCTTGTCAATGAGATAGAGCCTGATCATCTCGTGGTCGCTTTCGACGTTGCAGAACCGACTTTCCGCGACGAAGTCTTCAGCGACTACAAAGCAAATCGCCCTGAGGCTCCCGAAGAGCTTATTTCCCAGATCGATCTGGTCAAGGAATACCTCAGGGCCATGCGCATTCCTATCCTGGAATGCCCGGGATTCGAGGCGGACGATGTTCTGGCAACTGTAGCCGTGAAAGCCAAGGAAGCCGGTATTAAGGCTCTGATAGCGACAGGAGACAAAGACCTCTGCCAATTGGTGGACGACGACATATTCATTGTCAGGAGCAGCATGCGGGAAGTCGAGATATTGGACAGGGGCGGCGTTATGCGCCATTACGGCGTCTGGCCCGAACAGATCGTAGATTACCTCACCATCGTGGGGGATTCCGCGGACAATGTGCCAGGCGTCAAGGGCATTGGCCAGAAAGGTGCCAGGGACCTTCTTGAAGCCTACGGCACACTTGACAATATCTACGCTTCCCTTGACAAGCTTTCCCTTTCCAACCAGAGAAAACTGGAGGAAGCCAAGGACCATATCGAGAGCACCCGCTTCCTCATCAAGATCAGATGCGACGCGCCGGTTAAAATTGAACTTAAGGACACCATGCGCTGCGAATGTGACTGCGGACTCGTGAATGAATTCTGCCGGAAATACGACTTCCAGTCCCTGCGCGCGCCGGAAGCAAAAAAAGTCGAATCGCCAAAAGAACCGCAACAGCAGGAGCTTTTCTAATGAAAAAAATAGGAATTACGGGCGGGATCGGCTGCGGCAAGAGTTTCGCCTTGGAAATAATAAAGGAAGCAGGATATCAGGCCATTGACGCCGACGATCTTACCAGAGAACTCTGGCAGGACGAGAGCGTCGTAAAAAAGATTGGCTTGAAACTTCATGAATACGGATATTTGAAAGAAGAATTCACCGCCCAGGCGGTGAGAGCGGTGGCCAGGAATGCTTTCAAAGACATGCAGGTCATAAACGCGCTTGAACGGGTCTTGCAGCCCATGATACTGGATAAGCTGACGCTTTGGATGAAAGAAAAGGAAAAAGAAGGGGAGAAGGTCGTTTTTGTGATCGTTCCTTTGCTTTTCGAGTGCGGTCTGCAGTATCTATTCGACGAGACTGTCACCATAAACGCCGATAATGAAATAAGGGAACGCAGGCTGCAATTGTCACGGCCGCTTTCCGCCGCCGACATCAATTTGCGCTTCAACCGCCAGTGGGCCAACTGGGCCCGCTCGCATTATGCGAACCACACCATAGAGAACAACGGAACCAAGGAAGAATTCAAAGAGGCCATTAAAGCATTCTTAAGAGAAAAATTATGAACGGATATTACAAAGTATTGACCGGAGCCCCCGGACGCCCCAAACGCTACGCAACCAAAGAAGAGATCCCGAAAGAACTGACGGACCAGTATGAAGTGGTCTTCGTCCCCGAGGATGTTAAGAAAAGCAAATGGGAGGAAGCTGTCAAAAAGCACCCCATAGAGTTCACGGAAGGCGAACCAATCGTAGGAGAAAAGCCGGGCGACGAAATGGTCGAAAGGCCTGCCAAGAAAAAAAGAGGGCGCAAGCCGAAAGCGTTGAAGGTAGTGGAAGAAGTTCCTTTCAATCCTCTTGACCCCACTGCGGAATTTACCGAGGGCGAGACTATTGAGAACGAAACTCCCTCCGAGGTGACCGTCGGACGCCCTATCCCCATTGTTGAAGCCAAGGATCAGACTTACTCAAGGCGCCACGGACACCGCCACCCCAAAGGCAAGAAAGAAGAGGGCGAAGTTCAGGATCAGACTCAAGAACAAGCCGCCGAAAAAGAACCAGAAACTCCGGCTGAATGTACGCCCGACGACGTCAACGTTGAGAGCGATTTGGTCAACATAGCCTTTCTTCTGAGGCAGACCAATGAGGAATTGAGGAATTTGGCCGCGGCCAACGGAGTCCGCCGTATTCCGGAACTTAGGCGACAGGATCTTATCTACGAGATAATGCGCACGGAATACGCCAAATTCGGCTTCCGTTTCGGAAAAGGCGTACTGGATATCCAGAAATTCAACAATTACGGTTTTTTGAGGCGCAGCGAGCGCAATTACCGCATCTGCGACGACGACGTCTATGTTTCTCCCACCCAGATCAGGCGCTTCCATCTCCAGAGAGGCGACACCATCTACGGCGTTTTCAGAAGGCCGAGGAACAATGAGAAGAGCGGTGCTGTAATAAAGGTTGCCGCGGTGAATCTCGATACGCCCGATTCCAAAGCGAACAAAACGCCGTTTGACGAACTGACCCCGCAATTTTCCGCGGAACGCTTCCTCATGGAATACAGGCCTGACGGAGTCTCGACAAGGATCATGGACCTTATTTCACCGATCGGCAAAGGCCAGCGCGGGCTTATCGTCGCTCCGCCCAGAGCCGGAAAAACGCTTCTTCTTAGAGATATTGCCAATGCCATATCCAGCAACAACCCCAGCGCCGAACTCATCATGCTTCTTATAGACGAAAGGCCTGAGGAAGTGACCGACATGCAGCGCTCCGTCAAGGGAGAAGTCATAAGCTCGACCTTCGACGAATCGGGAGACCGTCATCTGGCGGTGGCCGAAATGGTGCTGGAAAAAGCCAAGCGCCTCGTTGAGCATGGCAAGGACGTCATCATTCTTCTGGACAGCCTGACGAGACTGGCCAGAGCTTACAACAGCGGCCACAATCTGAGCGGCAAGACGCTTTCCGGCGGCATGGACGCCAACGCCCTGCAGAAGCCCAAACGCTTCTTCGGCTCGGCCAGAAGCTGCGAA
Organism: bacterium; assembly: GCA_017616555.1. Taxonomy (GTDB): domain Bacteria; phylum Auribacterota; class UBA3054; order UBA3054; family UBA3054; genus UBA3054. The sequence goes on from JAFZXZ010000032.1 coordinate 61,282, forward strand.
GGCGGCGGAAGCCTGACGATCATCGCCACGGCGCTCATAGAGACCGGCAGCCGTATGGACGACCTCATCTACGAGGAGTTCAAAGGCACAGGAAACATGGAGTGCGTCCTGGACCGCCGCATCAGCGAAAAGCGCGTTTTCCCGGCCATCGACATCGACCGTTCCGGCACGAGGAAGGAAGAACTGCTCTTCGACGCCGAGGAGCTTAAGAAAGTCTGGCTCCTGCGCAATATGCTCTCCGGCCTTTCTCCGCTCCAGAAGATCGAACGCCTTATAGACCAGGTCAAGCTCACTTCCTCCAACGCGGAACTCTTAATGATGCTCAGGGAGCGCTGATCATGAACAAAACGGTAAAAAGCATTCTGAGCACTATCGCTCTTATTCTCCTGGCGCTGCTGCTGAAATCCAATACGATAGAGCTTTTCAAGATCCCGACCGGCAGCATGGAGCCGACCCTGTACGGCGCCAAGGAAATGGGCCGCGGTTTCGGCGATCATATCTTCGTTCTGCGCTGCGCCTACGGTTTCAACTGCAAGATAAAGATCCCGCTTATCGACTGGACGCTGCCTTTGCCGGACGGATATTGGATGCTGCCATTCATGCATCTTCCCGAAGTGGGGGACGTAGTGGTTTTCGAGCATCCTGCCAACCGTAACATCGACTACATCAAACGCTGCGCCGGAACTCCCGGAGACACCGTCATGGTGAAGGACGGCCGCCTTTACGTCAACGATCATATCGTGACCAACCGACCGGCCACGGCAACGTATGTCCGCTACACCTATGACGGGATCTTCAGCAGACAGCTTCAGACGATCGCCAACGCGCTTCTGGAAGTTGAGCGCCGGACCGGCAACAAAGAGATCTACGACGCGCTTTACATTGACGGCGTGCCCTTCCGTGCCATTAGGCCTGTGGAGGGGGAGCGCAACTACGTTATGGTAGGCGACAGGAAAGTTCATGTCATAAAGGACGAGGTCACGCCCGTAGTTAAGGTCCCGGAAAATTGTTTCTTCATGCTTGGCGACAACTCCGCCCATTCCGCCGACAGCCGCTACTGGGGCTTTGCCCACCGCGACACCCTTAAAGGCCGCGCTCTTTGCGTCTATCTTCCCTTTAAACGAATTAGAGCTATCCACTGATCAATATGAAAACAGCCAGATTGATTACGCTTGTTTTGGCCGCGCTTGTTTTGGCCGGCTGCGGAGTAACTTCCGAGGTCATCATTCCCGTGATCGGGGCCACTCTCAACAAGCAGGAGACCGTCAGAGTCGCCATCAAGAGCAAGGTGAATTCTGTCACGGTCAACATCTCGGGCGCCGGTTCTTACTACGACCAGGCGAGCGGAACATACATGGGACGCTTTGCCAAAGTGGCGAACGCCAGGATCACAGTCGAAAACGGCTTCCTTGCCATAAACGGCAAGACCGGCCAGGGCAAATACCGCTCCTCCCGCATTATGATGGTTCCGGAAGAGGGTGCGCTCATAAACGTTGACGGCGTCAATTACCGCGGGCAGATGGAATTCATCTCCAACGGCAGCACCCTTACCGTGGTCAATCATCTCGGCTTGGAAGAGTATCTCTGCGGCGTTGTGCCGAAAGAGACTTTCGCCTCCTGGCCTACGGAAGCCCTCAAGGCTCAAGCTATTTGTTCCCGCTCGTACACCATCGCCAAGTGCGAGGAGAATTACCAGAAGGACTATGACCTGACTTCGCCGGGCGACCAGTTATACGGCGGCGCCAGCGCCGAGGCGGCCTCGACTACGGCGGCCGTTTACGGCACTGCCGGCAATTACCTTGAATACAACGGCAAGCCTCTTTTGACGTTCTTCCACACTTGCTGCGGCGGCGCCACGGAAGACGGCGAAAAGATTTTCACCTATGTCAGGTTTTACCCTTCCGGCGTGACTAGCCCCTATTGCAAAGGCTGCAAGCACTACGACTGGGAGTATTCTATCGGCGCCGCAGATCTGGCTTCAAAATTGAAAGCGGCCGGCTACAATCCCGGGAACGCCGCGCCTTTGCAGGTGACGAAGCGCTTCAATTCCGGCCGGGTGGCTGAGATCAGAATTGGCAGCGCTACTCTGACAGGCGAGCAATTGAGGAAGGCCGTAGGCTACGACGTCATAAAATCCACGCGTTTTTCTGTTTCGCTTAACGGCAGCGTCTATACTTTTAAGGGCAACGGCTGGGGACATGGCGTCGGCATGTGCCAATGGTGCACGAAAGGCATGGCCGACCAGGGTATAACCCATGAAAAGATGCTGGAGCATTTCTATCCCGGCGCAAAGTTGAGATGACAAACGAACAGGAATATCCCTGGTGGGATCTGAGGGCTTACGAATACGACTTGCCCAAGGAACTCATCGCCCAAACTCCGGCTCCCAAAAGAGACGAGAGCAGGCTCATACGCTACTCAAAAGCCAGCGGCAAGATCACCCAGGGGATATTCAGGGACATCGTCTCATACTTCAAGGCCGGCGACGTGCTCGTTCTGAACAATTGCAAAGTGATCCCGGCCAGGCTTTACGTCAAAAGAGTCGGCACCGGAACGAAAATAGAACTCTTGCTTACCAAAGAAGAAGGCGAGGGTGAATTCGTCGCCACCGTCCGCCCGGGCCACTCCTGCAAACCGGGGGTCAAGGTCATTTGTGGCGATTTAAAGGGCGAATTTACGGAAATACTCCCTGATGGTCAGCGGATAGTGCGTTTTGAGGCCTCCAGCGCCGCCGTAAACGCGTTTTTGGAAAAAGAGGGGACAGTTCCCCTCCCTCCCTACATAGAACGCCCCAAAGGTCCTTCAGAGGCTTCCGACAGGGAACGCTACCAGACCGTTTATGCCAAGAGCGGCCGGGCCGTGGCGGCCCCCACCGCCGGTCTCCATTTTACACCGGAAATTTTAAAAGCTCTTAAAGACCTTGGCGTAACGCTTTTGGAAGTCACCCTGAACGTGGGCTTGGGCACTTTCAAGCCGGTCAAGGTGAATGACATCCGCCAGCATGAGATGCACGAGGAGACCTTCACCTTCACTCCCGATCAGGCGGAACTGCTTAACCAGGCCAGGAGTGAGGGCAGAAGAATAATCGCCGTTGGCACGACCTCTCTGAGAGTTTTGGAGTCCTGCCTGGACGAGGAAGGGAAATTCCGTTCCGGCTTGCTGGCCACGAGCATCTTCATTCATCCGCCAGTTAAGGTCCGCTCCATCGATGCGCTGCTGACGAACTTTCATCTGCCGAAGTCCACTCTCCTCATGCTGGTGGCCGCGCTCATTGGCGACGAGTGGCGCAGGATCTACGAGCTGGCAGTAAAAGAGCGCTACCGCTTTTTCTCTTACGGCGACTGCATGCTTTTGGAGGACCTGAGATGACAGTTGACCGCACAGCCCTCCTTTACAGCTCGGAAAAGGCGGCCGCTTTCCGCGGGAAGAAGATCGTCCTCGTGGGCTTGGGCGGCGTCGGCCTCTACGCCTTGGAGAACCTGGCGAGAGCCGGCATAAAGAGTTTCGCCCTCATCGACGGCGACGTCTTCGAGGAATCAAACCTGAACCGCCAGCTCTACGCCACGCTTGAGACGCTCGGACAAAAGAAAGCGGAAGTCGCCAAGAGAAGGATCGCCAATATCGATCCCGGAATAGAGGTAAACGCCGTTCCGGAATTCCTGACCGCCGACAACATCGAAGCGATCGTTCCCAAGAACGCCGATTTTATAATAGACGCGATCGACGACATTCCGGCGAAAGCGGAGCTCATTCTTTTCGCCTTGAGGAACGGTATTCCAATCGTTTCCTCCATGGGCACCGCCAGGAGGACGGACCCCTCCAAGATCATCATAACCACCCTCGGCAAGACCAGCGCTTGCCCTCTAGCCAGAAAATTGAGAAAATTATTACGGGAGGAGCCTGCCTCCAAGGCTGTTCCCGTAGTTATGTCAAAAGAAACACCCTGCGAAGTGGAGAAGGATTCCCCTCTGCCGAGTTCCGGCATGGTCCCCGCCGCCGCAGGCATAAATATGGCCGCCTTTGTAATCAACACCTTCTGTAAAGAACTATGAAAAAGCTTGTCTTCCTGATCTCTCTTACGCTTCTCGTCACCGCTTGCTTCGGCAAGAAAGCTCCAAAGCCGACTAAGGAGGCTCTTAATTTCGCCGTTATCGATACTGAGAGCGGCAAAAACAAGCTCGAATTCTTATCCGAGCTTCCCAAGACAGTCGGTGATGACGATATGGTCTTTGTCAAAGTGAATCCCGGGACCGTGACGGTCGGCACTTTGAGTTCCGCAAACGACGAAAGCTATTTCATAATGACCAAGCCCGTGACTCAAAAACAGCTCTCCAATCTCATAGGGGCTGAAGCCGGAGAAACCGCGGCTTTTTCCGTGCCTTTCGAGAGCATTGGGAAAGTAGTTGACAAACTCTCCAAGGAGAATCCCGGCGTTGCCTTCTCGCTGCCTAAAGCCAAGCAGTGGGATTTCGCTTTCCTATCAGGTAAGATCAACGAGAACGAACAGCCGATCTGCTGGGAATGGGCCGTCATGAACAACGGAAAAGCCTACACCTGGCGCGGCAGGATCTGGCACATTATGGAGCTCTACGAAGAAGATGAGAAGGAGAGGAGCACGGACGAAGTTAAGAGCGACCTGAGCTTCCGTCTGGCTTTCCCGGAAACAAAGCCCGCGAAATAATCTTTGCTTCTCTGCTTTTCCTTTCCGTCAGGAAAAAATAAGCCCCTCTTGATTTTACTTCGTAACAAAATCTTGAGGGGTTTATTTTTTCCCTGACGGAAAAAGTAAGGAGCGAAGTGCGGCGTATGCCCCTGAGCGAACTCACGGAGGACGCTAATCAAGGCAAGGCGCGCGTAGTCCGTGAGCGAGGGGCATGCGCCGACTTCGCGACTTGTTATTCTTGCGGTTGAGCGAAGGCTTTGTCAATCACTTCCTGCGGCACTTTTTCCGTGAAGGAACTAACGATAGGCACCACCGCGAAGGGGACGATGATGGAGATCATGGAGCAAAGCGTGGAAGGAAGAGGAGTAAGGGCGATCAAAACCATCTGCAAGCCCAGTCCGCAGATTATGCCGGACAAAGCGCCCGCTTTGGTCGTTCCTTTCCAGTAAAGGCCGAGGAGATAGGGAGCGATGAAGGCTCCGCCCACGGCGCCCCAGCTTAAGCTCATAAGGTCAACGATGAACTTGCTGTCGGAGTGGGCGATGATGTAAGAGAGAAGCAGGAATATGGCGCTCATGATGCGCATCAGAGTGACCGTGGTACCTTCGGAAGCTTCCTTGTTGACGATGCCCTTGTAGAAGTCGATGGTGACCGTCGAACTTGAGACCAAGACCAGAGAGGAAAGGGTGCTCATGGAAGCGGACAGAATTAAAAGCAGGAACAGAGCCATCAGGGGAGCCGGCAGCCAATCCTTCAGCATGATGGGGACCAGAGTGTCGTAAACGCCCTTGGCGTCGGGGAGCCCGGCCTTGAAGTAGAGGTGCGTCATGGCGCCGGTGAAGTAAGCCGCGCAGCCTATTATCATGGCGAAGATGGTGGTGATTATAGTGGCCTTGAAGATAACCTTCTCGTTCTTGATGGCGTAATATTTCTGGATCATCTGCGGAAGACCCCAAGGGGCGAACGAGGTCATCATCACGGCGGAAGCCAGCGTTATCCAGCCGAAGGTGGAAACGGGAGTGTGCTCAATTCTGGCGGCGGTGATGTTCTGGAAAACATTAGCCCAGCCGCCGCCCTTATTGGCCAGAAGGCACATGATCAGAATGGAGCCGGCCAGCATGATCATGCCCTGGATGAAGTCCGTAAGAGTCATGGCCAGGTACCCGCCCAGCATGAGGTAGATGGCGGCCACGCCGGTCATGAGCCACAAGGCCACTTCGTAGGGGATGTTGAAGTTTTCGACGAAAAGATAGCCCAAGCCTTTGTAAACGGAGGCGGAATAGGGGACAAGGAAAATGAAAATGATGATGGCGGCCAGCGGCTTCAAATACGGCGCCGCGTAGCGTTCGCAGAAGAAGCCCGGCATGGTCATGGCGCCGAGGTTCTGGGTCATACGGCGCGTTCTCTTCGCCAAAACGATCCAGGCCAAAAGCGCGCCGAAAATGGCGTTGCCGACGCCGATAGACATGGCGGGATAGCCGAATTTCCAGCCTAAGCTTCCCGCGAAGCCGATGAAGATGACCGCGGAGAAATAGCTGGTTCCATAGGAGAAGGCCGAGATCCAGGGGCCGACGTTGCGGCCGCCCAGGAAGAAGTCCTCAAGGTTCTTGGTCCTGCGCATGGCGTAAACGCCAGTGGTGACCAGAAGAATAATGAAGGCAACTAGAAGGATGGTTGTTAAGGATGACATTTTTTATTTTTCCTTGGGTCGATTGTCGATTACGCGGGCTGCTTTGCCGGTGAAGCGCTCGATGCTTTGCGGCTGGACCAGGTCCACTTCGAAGTGGATGCCGGTATAGGAGCGGATGGTCTCCTCCAGCCTGTTTTTAAGCATCTGCATCTCGCTCATCTTGTCGGAGAAGAAGGCCGGGGCCATCTCCACTTTCACGACCGAGCGGTCGAGGGAGCCGGGGCGGTCCAATACGATGAGGAAGTTCGGCGTGACGTCTTTGCACTGCAGAAGCGCTTCTTCCACCTGGCTGGGGAAGACGTTGACGCCTCTTATTATCAGCATGTCGTCGGAACGGCCTTTAATTCTGCTCATCCTCTTGGTCGTTCTGCCGCAGGGGCAGTCAGTGTCGCTGATAAGGTAGGCCAGGTCTCTGGTGCGGTACCTTATCATAGGCATGGCTTCCTTGTTGAGGGCGGTGATGACCAGCTCTCCCAGCTGTCCGTCCGGAACGGGCTCCAGCGTTTCGGGATCCAGGCATTCCACCAGGAAGTAATCCTCCTGGATGTGCATGCCGGTGTGATAGACGCACTCTCCGCTGATGCCAGGCCCCAGGACTTCCGAGAGACCGTAGTTGTTGCAGGTGTTGACCTGGAGCTTATCCTCGATGTAGAGGCGCATGTCTTCGGTCCAGGGTTCGCTGCCAAGGAAGGCCACTTTCAGATTCAAGCTTTCCCTTGGGATCTTCTCCTCTTCCATGTACTCGATCAAGCGCAGTGCGTAGGTCGGAGTGCAGACCAAAAGCTCCGGCTGAAGGTCCTGCAGGAGCGTGAACTGGCGCCTGGTGTTGCCGCTGGCGGCGGGGATGATGGAGGAGCCGATCTTCTCAAGGCCGTAGTGCAATCCGAAGCCGCCGGTGAAGAGGCCGTAGCCGAAACTGATCTGGGCGGTGTTGCCGGGGCGGGCGCCGCCAGCGTACAAAAAGCGGGCCACAAGGTCGGACCACATCTCAAGGTCGTTTTTCGTGTAGGCGACGAAGGTCGGTTTGCCCGTCGTGCCAGAGGAGCCGTGGAAACGCAAAACCTTTTCCTTGGGCACAGCCAGCAGTCCCAGGGGATAGTTGTTGCGCATGTCGGTCTTGGTCGTGAAGGGCAGATGCCTTACGTCGGCTACGCTCTTTATGTCCTCAGGCCCTATGCCGATCTCCTTGAACTTCTTTGCGTAGAAGGGGACGTTCATCACCTGCTTGACAGTCGCTCTCAGTCTCTGGACCTGAATGTTCTCGATCTCGTCTCTGGATAAGCATTCCGCCTTATCCCAAATCTTGTTTTCCAGTTTCATTTTTCCAGTCTTATTTATTGGTGTTGAAAAGTTCGTGCGAACTCAATACGCAGAATCCGTTGGATATAAGTTTCTGATAGGCCTTTTCCGTATTGTCCACGCGGTAGAGGAAGATGTGGCGGTTGGCGAAGGCGTAAACGTACTCCACGTTGATGCCCTCTTTGTTCAGGATCTCGGCGACCTGCGCCAATCTTCCGGGCTGGTTGTCGATCCTGACCGCCAGGACATCGGCGATGTTGACGATGAAGCCCTCTTTCTCCAATAGGGCCTTCGAGGATTCCGCATCCTCGACGATCAGACGCAGGATGCCGAACTGGGCGGTGTCGGCCAGAGTCAGGGTGTAGATGTTTATTCCGGCGTCGCCCAAAGCCTTGCAGATGCTATAGACGTGTCCGGGCTTGTTTTCCAAAAAGAGGGAAAGCTGTTTTACGGTTTCCATTTATTTATGCTCCTTTGGTTAGAGAAAATAGTTTCTAATCTTATATGATAACATACCGGGCAAGAGGGTGGTCCTGCCCGGTATGAAAAGCGCGGAAAAACGGAGCGCTTATTTGTTGCGCAGGTCGGTGACGCGCTTGGCTTTGCCCATGGAGCGCTCTAGGCTTCCCGGCTCCACGGGAGTGACCGTGACGGCCAGGCCGATGATGCTCTTAATGGCGTTGCCGATCTTTTTCTGGATGACTTCGATGGAGCGGATGGTGTCGCCGAAGAGCTCGGCGGAAAGCTCCACCTGCACTTCCAGGGTGTCGAGGTCGCCGTGGCGCCTGACGATGATGTGGTAGTGCGGCTGGACGCCCGGGATCGTCAGGAGCGCCGCTTCGATCTGGCTCGGGAAGACGTTGACGCCTCTTATTATCAGCATGTCGTCGTTCCTGTGGTCGATGCGTTTTATTCTCCTGATGGTGCGGCCGCATTCGCAAGTCCCCTTGACGATGACGGAGATGTCCCTGGTGCGGTACCTTATCATGGGCATGCCGAACTTGTGCAAAGTAGTGATGACCAGTTCGCCTTCCGTGCCGTCAGGCAGCGCTTCGCCGGTCTCGGGGTCGATGATCTCGGGATAATAGAGGTCTTCGAACATGTGCAATCCCGTCCTGGCAGGGCAGTCCATGGCCACGCCCGGTCCACTGATCTCGGTCAGCCCGTAGATGTCCCAGGCCTTGATGCCGGATTCTTCCTCGATCCTCTGGCGCATCTCGTTGGTCCAGGGCTCGGCGCCGAAGATGCCGTTACGAAGTTTCATCTTCTTGAAGTCGTAGCCCAGCTGCTTGGCTTTTTCGATGATGTGCAGGAAGTAGCTTGGCGTGCAGCTTATGCAGGTCACGCCGAAGTCGCTCATCAGTTTTATCTGGCGCTCAGTGTTGCCGCTGGAGATGGGCAATACGGTGGCGCCCAGTCCTTCGGCGCCGTAATGCAACCCCATGCCGCCGGTGAAGAGGCCGTAGCCGTAGGCATTCTGGATGATGTCGCCGCTTCCTATGCCGGCGATCATGAGGGCGCGCATGGTGGCTTCCTGCCAGCAGGCCACGTCTTCCCTGGTATAGGCGATGACGATGGGGCTTCCGGTGGTGCCGGAACTGGCCTGCAGTCTGATGATGTCATCCATGGGGACGGACAAGAGGCCGAAGGGATAAGTGTCCCTGAGGTCAACTTTCTTGAAGAAGGGCAGCTTCTGGATGTCCTTCATCTCCTTGATGCAGGTGTCGTCAAGACCTTTCTCCTGCATGCGGGATCTGAAGAGCGCCTGGTTTTTGTAGGCGTGGGAAACTATGTTTTTAAGCCTTGCGAGCTGGATGGACTCCAGTTCGTCGCGGCTCATGAAATCTTTTTGCGCTAAGGCTTGTAGGGCGGATTTTTCCATATTGTTATTTTTGTTTTAGTTTTCGTCGGAGAAGAGTTCCTCGTGGGAGAGAAGGGTGAAGCCGTTCTCGCTCAGGATCTGGAAGGCTTTTTCGTTGTCGCTCACCCTGAGGAGGAAGATGCGGCGCATCGCGAAAGCGTAAGCGTATTCCAAGTTGATGTCAAGTGAGGAGAGCAGTTCGTAGATCTTGGCCAAAACTCCCGGACGGTTGTCTATTCTGACCGCCAGAAGCTCGGTTATGTTAACTATCACTCCTCCTTTTTTAAGCAGCTCGCCGGCCGCTTCGGGTTTCTCTACGATCAAACGCAGAAGCCCGAACTGATTCGTGTCGGCCAAGGATAGCGTAAAGATGTTTATGCCGGCGTCGCCTAAAGTCTTGCAGATGTTGTAAGCGTGCCCCGGCTTGTTCTCCAGAAAAACGGAAAGCTGTTTTGCAGTTTTCATTTGTTTGTCTCCATAATGGGAAGCGGTGAACTTTATACTTCCTTTCGTTGTCGGAATGTATTTTCTATAAGTTTAGCAAAAAACTTCCGGAAAAATCCACTGCTTAATCTTTTTTCCGACCCGCCTTTCTCCCTAAGCCCTTGCAAAATGAAAATGAAAGTGCTACCATATTCGCAATCAATCACGGAAAACTGTCTCTTAATGAAAATCAATTTCGGCTATTGGTTCTACTTTTATTACACCGAGCTTTCTCAAGCTGGGGGAACCTTGTCGTAGTTGAATAAAAGTGGATTCCGAATACGAAAAGAGCCTGGCTTGAGCAAAGCCAGGCTCTTTCTTTTTAAGCAAATAATAATCAACAAATAAGGAAAAACTATGATAATCATCATCAAGCAAGGCGCCCAGAAAAGCCAGGTGGACAACCTCATCAATTGGCTGAAGGCCCAGAACATCGATCCGCACATCTCCGTCGGTTCCCATGAAACTCTTATTGGCTGCGTCGGCGACGTGGCGCATCTCGACATCGACCTTGTCTCCGCCCTCGACGTGGTGGCCAGCGTGCAGCGCGTGGGCGACCCCTACAAGGCCGCCAACCGCAAGTTTCATCCGGACGACTCCATAATAGACTGCGGCGGCGTGCTTATCGGCGGCGGTAATTTTCAGGTCATCGCCGGCCCCTGCAGCGTGGAGAGCGAGGAGCAGATAATAGAGGTGGCCAAGGCGGTCAAAGCCGCCGGCGCGACGCTTCTAAGGGGCGGCGCCTTCAAGCCCAGGACGAGCCCATACTCCTTCCAGGGCTTGGGCGTGGAAGGCTTGAAGATGCTTCTGGCGGCCAAGAAGGAAACAGGCCTTCCTATCGTCACAGAGCTTATGAACTTCTCCCAGTTCGAATATTTCAACGACGTGGACGTCATCCAGATCGGCGCCCGCAATATGCAGAACTTCGACATCCTCAAAGAAGTCGGCCACAACACCAAGAAGCCCATCCTTCTGAAGAGAGGACTTTCCTCCACTTTGCAGGAACTACTTATGAGCGCGGAATACATCATGGCGTCCGGCAACCCCAACGTCATCCTCTGCGAACGCGGCATCAGGACCTTCGAGACGGCCACCAGGAACACCATCGACCTTTCCGTGGTGCCGCTTCTCCACCAGTTCTCGCACCTTCCGGTGGTGGTCGATCCCAGCCACGCCACCGGCGTCGCCAGGCTCGTGCATCCGGTGGCGGTGGCCGCCACGGCCATCGGCGCGGACGGCCTCATAATAGAAGTCCACAACGATCCGCCCAAGGCCAAGTGCGACGGCGCCCAGAGCCAGACGCCCGCCATGTTCGCCGAGACTATGAAGGCGATCAAAGCGGTCAGGCCCTACGCTTGCCGTTAAGGGTATAATATAAATACTTTGAGATAAACGAAAAAGAAGACCTATGGACAAGGAAAACATCAGAAACGAGATCGACGCCATCGACGACAAAATAGTCGATCTTTATTTGAAGCGCTTCGAGTGCGTCAAAAAAGTCGCTGAAGTGAAGCAGCAGGAAAATCTGCCTGTCAGCGATCCGGCAAGGGAAAGGGAGATCCTGAACAGACTGTCCCTCGCCGCCGGACCGGAATACGAAAACGAGATCGCCATGCTCTTCAGTACGCTCTTCAGTCTTTCCCGCGCCAAGGAACGCAAGTTCATTACGAAGGAAAGCAAACTGGAAGGCGAGATCAAAAGAGCCGTGGCCATGGCTCCCTCTGAGTTCCCCTCCCACGCCACGGTGGCCTGCCAGGGGACGGAAGGCGCTTTCAGTCAGCAGGCGGCCTCCACCTTCTTCAAGTTTCCCGCCATTCTCTTCTTCAACTCCTTTGCCGACATCTTCAGCGCCGTGGAGAAAGGCATGTGCCAGTACGGCGTGCTGCCAATAGAAAACTCCTCGGCCGGCTCCGTCACCACGGTCTATGACAACATGCTGCGTCACGACTTCAGGATCGTCAAGGCCTGCAAGCTGCATGTCTCCCACGTCCTTCTGGCCAAGAAAGGCGTCAGGATGAGCGACATCAAGGAAATAAAGAGCCATCCCCAGGCGCTCTCCCAGTGCTCGAAGTTTTTACTTAACATGCGGAACGTCAAGCAGACGCCCACCGCCAACACGGCTCTGGCCGCCAGGGAACTCAGTGAGAGCGGACGCACGGACCAGGCGGTCATCGCCTCCAGAAAGTGCGCCGAGCTTTACAATCTCGAAATTATAAAGGACGAGATCTGCGACACGCCCTCCAACTTCACCCGCTTCATCTGCATATCCAGGGAACTGGAGATCTACAAGGACGCCTCCAAGATCTCCCTAATCATGACGCTGCCCCACAAGCCGGGCTCTTTGGCCAATATTCTGGCAAGGTTCTCCTCCATCGGGCTGAATCTCACCAAATTGGAATCGCGTCCCATTCCCGGCATGGAATTCGAGTTCCGCTTCACCTTCGAGTTCGAATCCAAGCCCAACGACCCGGGCGCCATCAAGCTTTTATCCGAACTCTCCACCGACCCGGACATCGAGCAGTTCACTTTCTTAGGAGCGTATGCAGAGATCTGATCTCAAAGAAATCGCCATCGTTGGCCTCGGCCTCATCGGCGGCTCTTTTTTCAAGGCCGCCCAAAAGGCCGGCTACAACGTCAGGGGCATCGACAGGAACGATCCTGTAGAGGTCTCGAATTCCGACCTCGTCATCATCGCTCTTCACCCGACGCTTACCGTAAAATGGCTCCTTGAGCACGCCGCCGATCTGAAAAAAGGCGCGCTTACTATCGACGTCTGCGGCGTAAAAAGCGCCGTCATAAAAGAGCTCGCTCCCAAACTGAACGGCAGCTTCACCTTCATCGGCGGACACCCCATGGCCGGGAAGGAAGTCAGTGGTTTCGAGAATTCCGATGCGGAGCTATTCCGAGGCGCTTCCATGATCCTGACGCCCTTCCCGCAGGATCAAAAGATTGCGGAAGACATTGTACCTTTCTTCACCGAACTGGGCTTCAAGGAAGTCGTTTTCACCACGCCCGAAGATCACGACAAAAGGATCGCCTACACCAGCCAGCTCTGCCACCTTGTTTCCTCCGCCTACCTGAGGGACGAGCTTGCCCTTAAGCGCTCCGGCTTTTCCGCCGGCAGTTTCAGGGACCTGTCAAGAGTTGGCGCGCCCGACCCCGAGCTCTGGTCGGAATTGTTCCTCATGAACAAAACGGAGCTTCTGCCGGTTCTCAAGAGAATGATCAAAAGGCTCACGGATTTCCAGACCGCCATCGCAAACGATGACAGGGAGAGCCTGGTCTCCCAGCTCGCGGAAGGCCAAGTTATAAAAGAAAAACTGCAAGGGGAGGAAAAATAAAATGTCAGCAATCTTTCTTTACGGACCTCCCGCCAGCGGGAAGACCACCGTTGGCAGAAATCTCTCGCTCAGTTTAGGCAGGCCGTTTTTCGATCTCGACGAAGTGATCGAGGAAAAAGTTGGCAAAAAAATTCCTGCCATTTTCGAAGAAGGCGGCGAAGCGCTTTTCCGCAAGATCGAAAAAGAAACGCTCTTTGAGCTTACCCGAAAAGAGAACTTCAACAGCAGCGTGGTCTCTTTGGGCGGCGGCACGCTCCTCGATCCCGAGAACCGCATGCTGGCGGAAAGAGTAGGCCGCGTCTGGCTTCTGGAAGCACCTTCTCCTGAAGAATTGGAAAAGCGTTTTCAAAGGAACCCCAATGCCCGCCCGCTTGGCAACAAGGCCGAGGAAAGAAAAGAGCATTACGCTTCCTTCAAAAGCAGGATTGCCAAAACTTTCCTGCTTCCCACATCCCTTGTCATCGTCGGCGAAGGCCTTGGCCCCCTTTGTGATTTTGCCAAACTTGTGATCGCCGACACCAACGCCGCCAACTGCCAGCCGGAAGCTTTGAAAAACACCGCGCTGGAACTCATCCCTTCCGGCGAAGAGATAAAGAATATCACCACCATTGAAAAGATCTGGGGTCTTCTAAATGACCACGCCATCGGCAGGAAGGACATAATCGCTTCCTTCGGCGGGGGAGTGACCAGCGATCTAGTAGGTTTCGCCGCCGCCACCTGGATGCGCGGAATCGATTGGATCAATTTCCCAACGACCTTGCTTGCCATGGTGGACGCTTCCACCGGCGGCAAGACGGGCTGCGACCTCGCTATCGGAAAGAACCTGGTCGGCGCTTTCCATTCTCCCAGGCTTATTCTTATCGATGCCGACCGTTTGAATACTCTTCCACTTAAGGAACTGAAAGTCGGCAAGGCGGAAATGATCAAGCACGCGCTCATCAGCGGGAGCGAGCCGAAATTCTCCGAGATCCCGACCGCCAGGGAGATCGCCGACAATCTGAAAGTGAAAGTCGATATCGTCAGGGAAGATCCCTTCGAGAGAAGCGGAAAACGCATTCTTTTAAACTGCGGCCACACCGTCGGCCACGCCCTGGAACTCATGAGCAACTTTACGATAAGCCACGGCGAAGCGGTGGCCATAGGCTGCGTCGAGGAAGCACGTATCGCCCAAAGAATGGGCCTGGCCAAAGATAGTTTCCCCGAAGAACTGGCGGAGGTCTTCTCCGCCCACGGCCTTCCCACCAAGCTTCCCGAAGGCATAGTTCTGGACGACCTGAAGCTTATCATGCGCCGCGACAAAAAGAGATCCGGCAACACCGTTACTTTCTCCCTGCCCTGCGCCTGGGGCAGCGTCATAGCCACCAAGATCTCACTGGAGTAAGCGATGCCGTCCCTGATCTGCCTTACCATAACTGCCAAAACGCTCACGGAAGCGCAGAGGATAGCCGATGCCAACGCACCTTTTGTTGACCTAATTGAGCTAAGGGCGGATCATTTATCGAAAAACGAATATGCTTCCATAAAAGATTTTCCCAAGCAAGTAAAAAAGCCCTGCATCCTGACAGTCCGCAGAAAAAATGACGGCGGAGCGTTCGAGGGCAGCGAAACGGAAAGGTTAGAGCTTCTTGAAAACTTAAGCGCTTTCGCCTATGTGGACCTGGAATCCGATCTCTCCGTTCCTGAACTTGAAGCTCTGGCCCATAAAAGCGGAGTAAGGATCATCAGAAGCGCCCATTACTTTGATCCTCAGGAAGCGGAGATCGTAAAAACCATCGACACCATTTCCAGAAGCGAAAGCGAGATTCCCAAGATCGCTTTCCTTCCCAAGGACCTTACAACTGTTGCCAACATCTTCATGCTTTCCAAAGAGCTCAAGACAAAGGACAGGATCATCTGCGTCATGGGAAAACTTGGCGGCGTATCGAGAATTCTGGCTGACAGGCTCGGCTCATTTCTTACTTTCACTTCCCCCAAGGAACTTCTCAAAAACACTTCCGCCATCGGCCACATTGATCCCGAAACGCTGCTCGACGTTTACGATTTCAAGAACATCAATAACAACACCGCTCTCTGCGGCGTGACCGGATTTCCCTTGAACGTCACCTCCAGTCCGGAAGTGCACAGAAGTTTTTACAAAGAGGAAAACCGCAACGCCGTCATGCTTCCCGTTCCGGCGGAAAATATAAAAGAGGCGCTAATTTTTGCCGAGGCCTTAAAATTCAAAGGCCTGGCCGTCACCATTCCCCACAAGGAAACGCTCCTCAACTATCTTGACGAAGCGGACGAAGCGGTCAAAGAGATCGGCGCCGCCAACACGGTGGTTTTCAAAGAAGGCAAGAGGATCGGTCACAACACCGACTGGATCGGCTTTACAAAAGCGCTGAAGCATTTCCTCAAGACCGACAGCATAGAAGGGAAGCGCGTGGCCGTCCTTGGTTCCGGCGGCGCCGCCAAAGCCATCGCCTACGCTCTGCATAAAGAAAAAGCAGTGGCGACTATCTTTGCCAGGAATGTTGAGAAAGCCAAAGCTATAGCGGACAAATATGGCTTTACTTTCGCAAAACTAACAGACCTCACAAGCGACTTTGATCCCGACATCATCGTACAGTGCACTTCTGTTGGTTTGCAAGGTCAAAGCGAAACGGAAAACGATCCTATCCCACAGTATGAATTCACTGGCAAAGAAGCTCTTTACGATATCATCTACAAACCGGAAGTCACTCCCATTATGGCGCGCGCCAATAATAAGGGCTGTCTTACGGAAAACGGCTTCAGCATGCTCATAGAGCAGGCCAGGGAACAGAACAGACTTTTCTTCACATAAAAACCACCGATCACGTTTATGTCCTCCACTTACGGCAAAAATCTTAAAGTGACGCTTTTCGGCGAATCCCATGGGCCTGCCATCGGCTGCGTTCTGGACGGCTTTCCCGCTAACTTCACACCCGACCTGGAAAAAGTCAAAGCCTTCATGGCAAGAAGGGCTCCCGGCTCTCAGCCAGGCTCCACCCAAAGATGTGAATCCGACGCTTTCGAGATCCTCTCAGGCCTCTTCAACGAGAAGACGTGCGGCACGCCTATCACGGCTGTCATCAAAAACAGCGACGCTCATTCCAAGGATTACTCCAAATTGAGCGACCTTATGAGGCCCGGTCACGCCGATTACCCCATGAACGTCAAGACGGAAGGCGCCAACGACTATCGCGGCGGCGGACACTCTTCCGGCCGCATCATGGCCCCGGCTTGTTTCGCGGGAGCGTTGGCTATCCAGTACCTTGAAAGCAAAGGCATAAAAATAAAAGGCAGGATCGTTTCCATCGGCGCTCAAAAGAACGAGCCAAACGCAAATGATATTTTAAGCCCGGAAGCCAAGGCCGTGATCGAAGCAGCCAGAGCGGAAGGGGACAGCGTGGGCGGCGTAATTGAGTGCGAGATAATGGGACTGCCTGTAGGCCTTGGCGAACCGATTTTCGAGGGAGTTGAGAACAGAATAGCCCAGGCTGTCTTCGGTATTCCGGCGGTCAAAGGAATTGAATTCGGCAGCGGTTTTTCCAGCACTACCTTAAAAGGCTCAGAAAACAACGACGCTTTCACCGTTAAAGACGGAAAGATAGAAACGGCAACTAACAATCACGGCGGCTCTCTAGGCGGTATGACCAGCGGCATGCCAATTGTTTTCCGCGCAGCAGTGAAGCCTACGCCTTCCATCTCTAAGCCACAAAAAAGCGTTTCGCTTTCCAAGCAGACGGAGGAAGAACTTGTTATTGAAGGCCGCCATGACGCCTGCATCGTTCCCAGAGCGCTTCCCGTAGTGGAAGCCATGGCCGCTATCGCCGCACTCGACCTGCTTCTTGATTGATCATGTCTCTTACGCTTCCAACAGGCAAAAGAAAAGGCTCCATCACGCCGCCTTTTTCCAAATCCCACCTTCACCGTCTTTTGATAGCGGACTTCCTAGGCGGGAACTTCCAGCGTCTGGCTCTCAGCCAGACGGATCCGGAAGATATTGCCGCCACCAAGCGCTGCCTCCTTGCCCTGAAGGAAGACGATCTGAAACCAACTCTGGACTGCGGTGAATCCGGCTCCACCTTGCGCTTTTTGAAGCCTGTCGCAGCCGCCCTGGGTAAGAACCCCACCTATGTCACGAAAGGCCGTCTTTCGAAGCGCCCGGGGATCGATTACGAAAAACTTGAGCCTGGCCTTTTCGAACTTCCAGGCAACGTCTCCTCGCAGTTCGCCACAGGGCTTCTTTTTGCCCTGCCTCTTCTCAACAAAGATTCTGAGATTAGATTCACCACGCCTTTGGAATCCAGAGGCTACGTTGACCTCACATTGCAAGTCTTAAAAGACAGCAATATCAAGATAGAGGAAACAGAAACCGGCTTCCTCGTTCCCGGCAACCAGACTTACATCGCGCCCGTAAACATCGAGCCTGAACGCGACTGGTCCGGCGCCTCCTTCTTCCTTACTATGAACTATCTCGGCTCCGAGATAGAGATCAAGGGTCTCAACAACGCTTCTCTTCAGCCCGACCGAGCCATTGCAAGTCTGCTCAACAACATTGGCAAAACCATCGACGTCTCCCAGTGCCCGGATATTTTCCCGCCTCTGGCTGTGGCCGCCGCCGGCACCGGTGCCAAAACGACTTTCATCGGCATAAAAAGACTAAGGCTAAAAGAATCCGACCGTGTCGCCACCACCCAAGCGCTTCTCAAAACAATCGGCATCAACTGCCAAATAACAGAAGACGCTTTTACCGTGGAAGGCACGGACAAGCCCTTCCAAGTCAAAGAGGAAATAAAGACTTTCGGCGACCACCGTATCGCTATGTCCGCCGCCGCAGTCGCCACCAACGCCCAAAGCCCAATCATCATTGACAACCCATCCTGCTGCGCCAAATCCTACCCCTCATTCTTCGAGGACTTCCTCGCTTTGACGCACATTTAATACCGTTGTTAAAAACCTACCGAATTCGGTTGGGTTAAAAAGGGGTCGAAATCGCCCCTGTTTTTAGTATTCGTGGCGGAATAATGGTCGGTTGGAGGATAATGCGCTGGCTATGGTATAATAAAAAATACTGTGTAAATATATGCATTTTTTATTATGCCGGAAAAACCAAGGATAAAGGTGCCGACTAGGGCGGAGCGCGAGAAAGTCAGGTCTCTCATAGAGGGGCTCGGGCTTAACACCGTCTGCAAAGAGGCGGCCTGTCCCAATATTTGGGAATGTTTCCAGAATCACACGGCGACTTTTATGATAATGGGGGACGTCTGCACCAGGAACTGCCGTTTTTGCAATGTGAAGACTGGGCGCCCCGCGCCGCTTGACCCGGAAGAGCCGGCGCGTTTGGCGTCGGCGATAAAGGAGCTTGGCTTGCGTTATGCAGTCATTACCTGCGTGACGAGAGACGATCTGCCGGACGGGGGAGCGGAGCATTTCGTAAAGACGATAGAGGCGATCAAATCTGTGTCAAGTGAGACGAAGGTGGAGGTCCTGACTTCGGATTTTGCCGGGAACAGTTCCGCTTTGGAAAAAGTTTTGGCAGCTGGTCCGGCGGTCTTCAACCATAATTTGGAAACGGTCAGGAGGCTGACGCCTGTTCTGAGGACCAAGGCGACGTATCTGCGGTCGCTGGCAGTATTGAATTATGCTTCCCGGATGTTCCCAGGTATTCCTGTGAAAAGCGGGATCATGATCGGCTGCGGCGAAACGATGGAGGAGATCAGGGAGGCTATTCGCGACCTGAGAGCCGCTGGCTGCTCCATCCTGACGGTGGGCCAGTACCTGGCGCCGGATGATTTGTGCCATCCTGTCGAGAAATATTATTCCGAAGCGGAATTCGCGGAAATAAAAGCTTATGCTCTGAGCTTGGGCTTTGTTGGCGCGGCCTGCGGGCCGCTTGTTAGAAGCTCGTACAGGGCGGGCGAAATGGCGGAGAAGATGAATGGCTGATTTTTCCGCACAACTTAAAGCGCCCGTTTACGTCTGTCTTCTGACTTACGGCTGCCAGATGAATATTCTGGACAGTCAGATTCTTTCTGGGAATCTTACGCGCCAGGGTTTTGTCGTTACTGAGGACGAGACTGCTGCGGATGTGGTTTTGTTCATTACCTGCAGCGTGAGAGATCTGGCGGAAAGGAAAGTTTTGGGCAAAGCCGGGAAACTGAACGTCAAGAGAAACCGCAGGCCGGAAGTCGTATTGGGCGTTACTGGCTGCATGGCGGAACTGAAAGGGGAAGCGCTGCTGGGCGGGAAAAACGTTTTCGATTTCGTGGCCGGAACGCACAAGCGCCATCTTATCCCGGAATTGATATTGCGCGCTTTGTGCAAAAGAGTGGCCGCGGCGGAAGTGACGTCCGTCAACGCAGAGCATTTGGAGAGGCTTGGCGTCGCGCTTGAGCCTTACATGGAGGAATGCGCGCCGACTGAAGGGAAGCTTTTCGCCGTGGGTAGAGATGATACTGAAGCCGGTCTTGATGAACTGGAGGCCATGCGCCCCAGGCCCTGGCAGGCTTTCGTGGAAATTATGAGAGGCTGCAGCAATTTCTGCTCCTACTGCGTTGTGCCTTACGCCAGAGGTCCGGAAGTCAGCCGGCCGGTGGATGAAATACTTCGGGAACTGGAGACCTTGGCGGCGAGCGGCTGCGTGGAGGTGACGTTGCTGGGCCAGAACGTCAATTCCTACGGAAAGGATCTGCCAAAGGGGAGCATGGGTTTTCCGGAACTTCTTGCTGCTGCGGCGAAGGTAGAAGGCTTGAAATGGCTGAGATTCGTCACGTCCAATCCGCAGGACATATCCGACGAACTTATCGCGTTGATGGCTTCGGAAAAGAAGATCTGCCGATATCTGCATTTCCCGCTGCAGTCCGGGTCGAACCGCATCCTGAAAATGATGAACAGGAAGTACACCCTGGAACAGTATTTGGAGAAGGTTGGAAAGCTCAGGGCCGCCATGCCCGACCTTTGGCTGGCGGGGGATCTGATCGTCGGTTTCCCAGGGGAGACGCTGGAGGACTTCCAGGCGACTCTTGATGCGGTCGAAAAAATAGATTACGCCAACAATTTCCTCTTCAAGTACAGCGAGCGTCCGGGAACGGCTGCGGCTAGATTGAAAGACGACGTTCCGCTGGAGGAAAAGAAGAGACGCCATGCAGAGCTTATGGCTCTGCAGGGAAGGTTGACGCACGAGCATTTAAAAAGTTTGGTGGGTACTACCCAGACAGTTTTGGTCGAGGGTCATAGTAAACGCAACCGGGCGGTGCTGCAAGGCAGAACTACCCATTACGCGAACGTGGTGTTCGAGGGAGATCCTAAGCTTATCGGAAAGTTCGTTTCCGTTAAGATGGAGTCCGCGACGCCTTTGACGCTTTATGGCAGTTGTGAGCGTTTGCCCGGAGATGAGGAATTAACCAATGAAAAGGAGAGCGGCTGATCTTGAAGCGAACGGGGCGGAACTGATGCCCCGGGAAAAATTAATGAAGTACGGCATCGAGGAATTGAATCTTCCCGAACTTCTGGCCCTGGTCTTGGGAACCGGCTACGGAGGAAAAAACGTCATGCAATTGAGCAACGAGATCGTAATGGATTACGGTGCGGCGGGACTGAAAGATTTAAAGGAGATCAATTCCCTGAGGGAAGTGACCGGGATGCCTTTCGTAAAGAGCGCTATGCTTTTAGCTAGCCTTGAACTGGGCAGGCGCCTTTGCGGGAGGGCTGACGACGAGGAGATGATCCGCGTTACTCAGCCGGGCGACGTCTATCCTCTGACCAGGGACATGTGGGACTTGGAGCAGGAGCAGCTGAGGGGAATATACCTTAACACTGCTTCGAAGGTGATAGGCACGAAGGTCCTGACGGTCGGTACGGCGCGGCAGAGCCTTTCGGATCCGGCGACTGTCTTCCGGCCGGCCTTGAAGATGGGAGCCAGCTCGGTTATTTTGGCGCACAACCATCCTTCCGGAGAGACCGTGCCGAGCAAGGCTGACGTGGCGGTGACAGAGGAGATCGCCTCCGCAGGAAAGATACTTCACATTAAGCTGCTTGACCATTTGATAGTCACAAGGTCCGGCTACACATCGCTGTTGGGAGCCGGCTTACTGAAAAATTGAAAAACTATTTGAGAACAGAAAGAGCGAAAATTTTTGCCGGCGCGTTAGCGCTGGCGCTCTCTGCATTTTCTGTTTTCGGAGGAGAGATGGACAAGGGCGAAGCCTTTTATCTGCAGAAGCAGTACGGCAAGGCGGTGGAATGCTACCGCAAGGCCCTGGATGCGAAATTGAACGACAACAACAGGGCGCTCTGCTGGTATATGGTCGGAAGATCGTACACGGCTCTCGACCGCTACGACGACGCCAAGATAAGCTTCATGAACATCGTGAACCTCTACTCCAACACGGACTGGCTTCCGGAAGCCTACGTCGGGTTGGGGGACGTTGAATTTAAACGCAGGAAATATTCGGAAGCCTTGAAGCAGTACCGTAAGAGCCAGACCGAATCTTTCATGAAGCGCAGCGGCTCCAGAGTGCTTTTGAAGATCGCCAAGACGCAGAAGAATCTCGGCAATACGAAGGAAGCCCAGGAATGTGAGAAGAAGATCTTAAAGGATTATCCGAGGAGTCTGGAAGCGCGGCTTTTGATGAAAGGAGGATCGTCTTCATCGACGAAGGTCGTCAAAGCCGAAAGCACCGGCTCTTCAAAGAGCACGGTCTCAACCAAGAGCAGCACCACTTCCCAGAGCAGCAGCAAAACGACGGCCAGCGCTCCGAAGACGAAATTCGCAGTGCAGGTCTCCTATACGCCGAAGCAGGATCTGGCCAACAATTACGCGGCCCAGCTGAAAAAGAAAGGCTACAAGGCCTACGTCAGGAAAGGCTCGAAAGGATACTCGGTCCTGGTCGGCGACTACGCCACCAAGAGCGAAGCCCAGAGCGTCTGCGCGAAGCTGAGGAAATCGGAAAAGAACGACAGCTACGTCATCAGTTTGTAAAATGAAAGAAAAAGAAAACAGAACGCCCTCTCCGGCCGATTATGAGACGCCCATGATGCGCCAGTATTTCGAGCTTAAGCGCAAATATCCCGGAATGCTGCTCTTCTTCCGTCTGGGCGACTTCTACGAGCTGTTCGACGACGACGCTAGGGAAGTGTCGACGCTCCTCGGTCTGACGCTGACGCACCGCGTAAACATGCCGATGTGCGGCGTGCCATACCATGCCGCGGAAAGCTACATCAATAAGCTCGTCAAAATGCGGCGCAGAGTGGCGGTCTGCGATCAGATGGAAGATCCAAAGAAAGCGAAAGGTCTTGTTAAGCGCGAAATAACCAGGATCGTGACGCCCTCCACAAATCTGGATGACGAACAGGCTTCAAAACAGGGGAACAATTTCCTGGCGACCGTCTGCTCCGTCAAATCGAAGGGCAGGGAAGTTTTCGGCGCCGCCTTCCTCGACGTGGCCACCGGCAGTTTCGAGATGACGGAAATGAATTCCTGTGAGGAGGCTGTGGAAGAACTGCGCCGCCTGCAGCCGACTGAGATCATTTACCCGGAGAGCGGGGAAAGCGTATGGCAGCCGGCTTTGAGCGGCATCCAGAATGCCTTGGTCATGGGGATCGACGACCTTTATTTCGACGACGGCTGCAACGTGCTGCTGTCGCATTTCCAGGTCGTTTCGCTGGACGGCTTCGGCTGCGCCGACAAAGTTTGCGGCGTGATGTGCGCCGGCGCTGCGCTCCGCTACATCAAAGAGAATTTCGCCATGCTGCCCCTCGACCACATCATGGGTCTGAGGTATTACGAGAAGTCGAATTTCATGCGCTTGGGCGAGCACACCAGGAGAAATTTGGAACTGGTGCGCTCCATGCGCGAAGGCGGAACGGAAGGCACGCTTTTCTCCGTGCTGGACGAGACCGCGACGCCCATGGGCTCAAGGATGCTGCGCTCCTTTCT
This sequence comes from bacterium, assembly GCA_017616555.1. Lineage (GTDB taxonomy): Bacteria > Auribacterota > UBA3054 > UBA3054 > UBA3054 > UBA3054. Next base: position 84,562 of record JAFZXZ010000032.1, read on the forward strand.
TCTGGCGCCTCTCATTGAAAAACAGCAGATCGAGGCGCGCTACGACGCTATCGAGCTTTTGATGTCGCGTCAGGGCGAATTAATGGAGATAAAGGAGACCCTGAAGAATTTCGGCGACCTTGAGAAGCTTGTCAGCAGGCTCTCCACCGGCTACGGAACGCCGAGGGATCTTTTGGCTCTGCGCTACTGTCTGCACCAGCTGCCGGCTTTGCGAGGATACGTCATGGAGTCGCTGGCGAAGGCGCGCTCTGAAGAGCTCTTCCCCAATGAAGACCGCTACGCGCTTTTGGAGGACATCTGCGAAAAACTGACGCCTCTGCCGGAATTGACGGAACTGCTTGACCGCGCGCTTTCCGACGACCCTCCCTTGCGCCTTACTGACGGCGGCATCATAAGGGACGGTTACAATGCGGAGCTTGACGAAGTAAGGGAGCTGTCCACCAACACCAAGAATTACATTGCAGAACTTCAGAACAAAGAATCCCAGAAGACCGGCATAAAGAAACTGAAGGTCGGCTATACGAAAGTGTTCGGCTACTACATCGAAGTCTCCAGATCTTACCTGGACCAGGTGCCCGAGGAATATATCAGGAAGCAGACGGTCGTAAACGGCGAACGCTTCATCACGCCGGAGCTGAAGGAACTTGAGAACCGCATCCTGCATGCGGAGGAGCGCGCGCTGGAACTTGAAGGAGAGCTTTTCCAGGAATTGCGCCAGGAAGTTCTGAAGAATCACCAGAGGATCCAGGAGAGCGCGGCCGCGGTCGCTTCCCTCGACGTCTTCCAGTCTCTGTCCTGGATCTCTTTGCAGCGAGATTACAGAAGGCCGAAGATCTTTACCGACACCAGGCTCGTTATCAAGAAAGGGCGCCATCCGGTCGTTGAGCGTCTGCTGCCGGACAAACGTTTCGTCCCGAACGACACGTTCCTCAACACCACCAGCGACCAGATCGTGCTTCTGACAGGGCCTAACATGGCCGGCAAATCGACCTATATCCGCCAGGTGGCGCTTCTCACGCTCATGGCTCAGAGCGGCATATTTATTCCCGCGGAGGAAGCGGAGATCGGCCTGGCCGATCAGATCTTCACCAGAGTGGGCGCCAGCGACGAGCTGAGCAGGGGACAGTCGACCTTCATGGTCGAAATGACGGAGACTGCCAACATCCTTCACAACGCGACGGAAAGGAGCCTGATCATTCTGGACGAGATAGGCCGCGGCACCTCCACTTACGACGGGCTGGCTATCGCCTGGGCGGTCGTCGATTATTTGAATTCCGAAACTAAGGTGAAAGCCAGGACGCTTTTCGCCACCCATTACCATGAGCTCATAAAGCTCGAGGAGACAATGAAGGGCGTCGTGAATTACAATGTGGCGGTTTGGGAGAACGGCAAGACCATCTCCTTCCTGCACGAGATCGTCCGCGGCGGCACCAACCGCAGCTACGGCATCCATGTGGCTAAGTTGGCAGGTCTGCCCAAGCCGGTCATCGAAAGGGCGGAAAAGATCCTGTCGGGCCTGGAAGGGAAGGGCGTCGATCCCGCTCCGCAAGCGGCTAGCGAAGAACTGAAGGTCGAGGAGCCCGCCGAAGCGCCGGCCCCTGTTGAAGCGTCCCAAATGGAGCTGTTCTGATGGACTTTAAGGAAGCGTTAGGAAAACTGCCCGCATACGATCGCTACGCCGTGGCCTGTTCCGGCGGCGCTGATTCTTTGGCGCTGCTTAATGCTTCCTTTGAGTATTTCGGGCCGGAAAAGATAGTCGCCTTGCATTTTGATCACGGGATCAGAGAAATGGAGAGCGCCGAGGACGCCGCTTTCTGCAAACGTTTTGCAAAGGAACTCGGAGTAAAGTTTTTCCTCGGCAAGGCCGAAGCCGGCCTGCTCCTGGATCCTCCGAAAGGGGAGAACCAGGAGGCGCTGGCCAGGAAGTTGCGCTATCTTTGGTTCGCCACCGTTTGCGAAAAGGAGAATATCCATTGCCTCCTGACCGCCCACCATGCCGACGACGTCGCCGAGACGATGCTCATGCATCTGATGCGCGGTTCAGGTTTGAAAGGCCTGGCAGGTCTCAGCGAGAGCGCAAAACTGTCGGATCTATTCAAGGAGATCTCCTGCGATATCACAGTTTACCGTCCGCTTCTTGAAATCAGGGCCAAAGACTGCGTGGACTACTGCCAGGCGCACAATCTTGCTTACCGCACCGACAGCACCAACAGCGACAAAAACTACACGCGCAATTGGCTTAGGCACGAGATATTGCCGAAACTCAGGGAGCGCGCCGGAGGAGACCTTACGCTTAAATTCCGCCGGACCGCCAAGCAGCTGTTTGAGCAATGGGAGTTCATAAGGGATGCGGCCGAGGATTTTTTGCGCCAGAACGCTTTAAAAGCCCACTTCGGCACGATAGTCGACTACTCAGCCTTCCTCAATGCCAAAGCAGCCTTGCAGCGCGAGGTGCTGCGTATTTTGGCCGCTGAGGAAGGAAGCTGGGACTTTGAGACGGCGGACAAGGTCCTTGCCTGTCTGAAAAACGGAACTGAGCCGGATTTCCAGCCCGCCGGCAGCATTCGCTGGCTCAAGATTGACGGCAAGCTCATTTTTTACAACGAGCAGGCTTCTTTGAAAGATTTTTTCCAGAGCGCGCTCAAAATCAAAAAGGCTGAAGCGAGGGGATGCGGTTTTTCCGACAACGGCGCCGGCTGGCTCAGATGGCTTACTGGGGAAGGCGTGACGTACAGGGAATACTTGAAAGCGGATGACTACACTGTTTCCACATTTTCCGCCGGCTTGCGCTACACTCCCACGAACGGCCCGGAGCGCAAGGCGGGCGACATGATGACGGACGCCAAGATCCCGCTTTTCCTGCGCAAGGAGATACCCATACTTTTTTCTAAGGATTCGGCGTCCTGGATAGCAGGCTGGCGCATAGCAAAGAGCGCCGCGGTATCAGGCGCCGATGAAATAGCGGAGGTTACTCTTGAATTGCCGGGCGCAACGCCCTGGAACGGTAACAAAGGCGGTGACGCATGCTGATATTTCTCATTTTCGCTTTTCTTTTCGGAGCGTCGATCGGTTCCTTCCTGAACGTGGTCATTTTGAGGCTTCCCAAGGACGAATCGCTCTGGCGCCGCAGTTCCCACTGCTTTTCCTGCGACAAGCCGATCAAATGGTATCACAACATACCGGTCGTCAGCTATCTTGTCCTGAGAGGGAAGTGCGCCATGTGCGGCGCGCCCTTCAGCTGCCAATATTTTTTCGTTGAGCTGATAACCGGAATAGCCTTCACCGTACTCTGTTATTTCCGCTTCCGGGGACTTTTGCCGTTTTTGCCGACCGAGCCTATCGACTACCAGCTGATCCTGCCTGCGGCCGCGGCTTACGTAAGGGATGTCGTCCTTTTCTCCTCGCTTTTAGCCATAACTGTGATCGACGCCAGGGAATTGATAATTCCTTACGAGATAACTTTGACGACCTTCATTCTGGGAATGATCATCGTTTACGCAATGCCTCAGGTTTATCCTGCTCCCGACAGGCTGACGCTAACCATAGAGCTTTTCCTTTCGGCGCTGGCGGGCGGAGCCTTGATGTGGATAGTTAGGATTGTCGGAGGCTTCGTTTTCAAAAGGGAGGCGCTGGGTTTGGGCGACGTGCACCTTATGTTTATGCTCGCGCCTTTCCTCAACTGGCCGAGAATCCTCCTTACAATTTTTCTGGCCTCCATCATAGGCTGCATAGGCGGGCTTGCTTTGAAAGCACTCTCAAAAGGGGAGAAAAAAGTCGAGATCCCCTTCGGGCCTTACCTTTCCATTTCCGCCTTCATCGCTTACTTTTGGGGGCACCTGATCATAGGCTGGTACTGGAGTCTCATGATCGGCAAATAAAAAAGAGTCTTTTTGATAAAATATCCATTTGGGTTTTTTATAAGAAAAAAATCAAAGGAACGGACATAGATATGAAAAAAATTCTGGCGATCATGGCAGTTATTCTGCTCTCGGGCTGCGCCTCCACGCTCTCCAACCGTGTGGCCAACACCCAAAAGGAAATCGACCTGGCTATTTCAGCCCTTGGTTATACCAAGAGCGACATCCTTCAGAGTCAGTTCGAAGAGACTACAAAGACCAAGGATGACGAGACCTACACTTGGAAGAAAAAACACTTAAGGCTAAGGGACAACTACAAGCTCGACTGGGCGGCGCTGCACAAGTATTTCAAGACGGAAGTCGATTACTCCGAAAAAGATTCTCTAGGAATGAGGGTCGGAGAAGCCGAGGCTGATAAGCAGAAAGTCCGTTCTTTCGAATTCGTGCTTGACAAGTGGTGCGAAGTCTATTACGTAGAATTCGTCAGAGACATTGTAACGATCAAGAAGAAGTAAGTGATAGTTCTTGGCATAGAGAGTTCCTGCGACGACACGGCCGTGGCGCTTTACCGCCCCGGCAGCGAAGAGCAATTCAGTGAAGTCGTCTCGCGTCAGTACCAGATCCACGACCCCTACGGCGGCGTGGTTCCGGAACTGGCCAGCCGCAGCCATCTGGAAGCTGTTCCCAACATTACGAGGGAGTTGCTGGAGAAGAGTAACGTCAAGCTTTCAGACGTTGACCTCATTGCGGCTACCAACGGCCCCGGATTGACGGGCGCTCTTATCGTCGGGCTCACTTTCGCCAAAGGCTTAGCGCTTTCTGCAGGGAAGCCCTTCGTTCCAGTAAACCATATCGAGGCCCATATGTTTGCGGCCACCGCTGAGAACGACGTGGAGTATCCTTTCCTGGCGCTGGTGATTTCCGGCGGCCACACTTTGCTGGCCTTGGTAAGATCGACCGACGATTACGAGATCATAGGCCGCACCAGGGACGACGCGGCCGGCGAAGCGCTCGACAAGGGCGCGAAGATCCTTGGGCTTCCCATGCCCGGAGGCTTGAACCTCGCTCTGCGTGCCGAAAAAGGGCAAAGAGGAACGCCGGACGGAACGAGATTCCCGAGAGCTTACCTGAAGCCTTCCTTTGACTTCAGCTTTTCCGGCGTCAAGACCGCCCTGCTTTACCATGTGCAGAAAAATCCTCCCAAAAGCGAGGAGGCGCTCTGCAACGTCGCCGCGGATTACGTCGAGGCGATCATGGATGTCCTGGTGAAAAAGGCTGTAAGGGCCGCCAGGGAGTTCAAGGTAAAGACTATCGTGGTGGGCGGCGGAGTCAGCTCCAACAGCCGGCTTAGGGAACTTTTCAAGAACCGCTCACGCGGCAAAGATGCCCTGAAAGTTATTTTCCCATCCTTGCCGCTCTGCACTGACAACGCGCGTATGATAGCCGCCAGAGGCTTCCAGGTCTTCAAGAAAAAAGGACCGGGAGATCTTGGCGCTGATGTTTTTTCAACTTTCGTAAATTAAAATGAAGCTTAGTTCACGTATCAGATCTGTCAAACCGTCGGCCACGCTCAGCATCAACAACAAGGCCAACGAACTGAAAGCCCAGGGATACCAGGTCATCTCGATGGCGGTGGGCGAGCCGGACTTCCCGACTCCGGAGCACATCTGCCGCGCCTGCATTGACGCCCTGAAGGCCGGGAAAACGAAATACGCCGCCACCAACGGCATCCTGCCTTTAAGGGAAGTCATCGCCAAGAAATTCCAGAGAGAGAACCACCTCAATTACCTGCCCCAGCAGATAGTCGTGAACACCGGCGCCAAGCACAGCGTCTATTGCGTTTTCCAGATCCTTCTCGACCCTGGCGACGAAGTCATAATCCCCGCCCCTTACTGGGTGAGCTATCCCGAAATAGTGACTTTGGCCGGCGGTATTCCCGTGATCGTCCAGACCAAAGAGGAAGACCGCTTCCTAATGAAGCCAGAGCAGCTGGAAGCCGCCATCACCGACAAGACCAGAGCGCTCATCATAAACACTCCCACGAACCCCACCGGCCAAGCTTATTCCGAAGAGGAGATCAGGGCTCTGGGCGCCGTACTTAGAAGACATCCCGACGTCGCTGTCGTTTCCGACGAAATATACGAGCATCTTGTTTACGACGGCTTCAAGCACGTCAGTTTCGCCGCAGCTCTGCCTGACCTTTACGACCGCGTTTTCACGATCAACGGATATGCCAAAACTTACTCCATGACCGGCTGGCGCCTTGGCTACGTCGCCTGTCCTTCCCTGGAGGCTTCCGACGCCATCAAGCGTCTCCAGGACCAGTCCACTTCCGGCATGACGACTTTTGCCCAGTACGGCGGCGTAGTCGCCCTAAGGGACGACCAGGCCTGCGTCCAGCGCATGCTGGAAAGCTTCGACGAGAGGAGAAAATACATCGTTCAGGCTTTGAACGAACTGCCCGGCGTCCAGTGCCCGAACCCCCGCGGCACCTTCTACGTTTTCCCGAACATTTCCGGCTGGGGACTGCCCAGCCACGAAGCGGCCATGCGTTTGCTTGAGGATGCTTATGTCGCGACGGTCCCCGGCAGCGCTTTCGGCGGCGAGGGGCATTTGAGGCTCTCTTTTGCGACGTCGATGGACGTGCTGGAAGAAGCTGTGAAGCGGATTGCCGAGTGGATACCGACAATATAGAGGTCTCCCTCCGGCCGCGGCATAATATCAATCGCTCACAATTACGCGCGCCTTGCTTACGTTAGCGTCCTCCATGAGTTCGCTTATTGATATATGCCGCGGCCGTCGTAAAACCGTGTGCGCCGTTTGTTTGAAGGAGCAAAGTGCGGCGTATGCCCCTAAGCGAACTCACGGAGGATGCTAATCAAGGCAATGCACGCGTAGTCCGTGAGCGAGGGGCATACGACGACTTTGCGACATGAAAACAAACGCGCAAAAAAAAGGAAGGTCGCAAGACCTTCCTTTTTTTATTGCTTAATGTTCAGCTTATTTGCTGGGCAGGAAGCACAGGATGATTTCCAAAACAAGTCCGGCAGGCGGGCAGATGAAAAGAAGGGCCCACCAGCCAGTATGGCCGGAATCGTGCAGGCGGCGAACCGTCAGGGAGATCGTCGCGATAAAAACGATGATTGCAATGATCTTGCCGACAGTTCCCAAAGCACCGCCGAAAATTAAGCCAACGATCAGGCAGACAACGAGGGGAATGATGTAGCCTTTCTGGTTCGTTTTGCCGCTGAAATTCAGGATATTGGTGAAGAAGCTAATGAGTTCGTTCATGATGATACTCCTTATTTGTTGGATAAAGGTTAATGTCTAATTTATTATAGCTTATTTGACCGTAAAATTGAAATGGTTTCAGCCGTTTATGGCTCTTTTAGCGACGTAAACGCGGAAGAGGGCGGCTGCTAAGAGCATGATTAGGATGTGCCAGAGCGCCGGCCAGGCGGCCGAAACGATGCAGGCGATGATCGCGATGGGCACGATACCGAAGCCGCAGAGCAAAATTCCTACTATGAGCCACACAACGTTGAAGACGTTCAGGGTCAGATAGGCGGAAAAGACGAAAAGGAAAAAGCCCAGGATGTAGGAAATGATGAGGATCGGGGGCAGCAGGGGCCTCGTCAAGCCCGGTATTAGTGAGAGGATGACAAGTATCACGCCTATGCCTATGACGGTGGGGGAAATGAACGTCAGAGGCGCTATGAAGGCACTAAGGAACTGAGCTCCCTTGTAAATAAGGAAGATGATGAAGACGATCGCCAGCAAAACGAGGATGGAGGCGAGGAAGTTGCCGAGCTGTTTCATATTTTAAGCCTTGTGTTATTGGTTAAATCTTTCGATGCGGTATTCGTAGCCCTGCTCCGTCAGGAACATCTGCCTGTTGAGGGCGAAGTCCTGCTCCATGGAGTTCTGGGTGACGATGGTGTAGAAGTAGGCGCTGTTGGGGCCGGGCTTCGGCCTAAGGATGCGGCCTAAGCGCTGGGCCTCCTCCTGGCGGGAGCCGAAAGTACCGGAGATCTGGATGGCGACGTTGGCGTCCGGGAGATCTACGGCGATGTTGCCGATCTTGGAGACCATGAGGACGTCTATCTCGCCCCTCTTGAACATACCGTAGTAGCGGTCGCGTTTTTCCTGGGTCGCCGAGCCCGTCAGAAGCGGTATCTTCAGTTCCTTTGAAAGCTTGGTGAGCTGCCCGATGTACTGGCCGATAATGAGGATGTGCGAGCCTTTGTGGCGTTTCAAAAGCTGCTTCACGACTTCCGTCTTCAGGGGGTTTTCAGACGCGATCCTGAAACGCACCCTGTCGCTGGCGACAGCGTAGTCGCATTTGCTCTCCTCTGAGAGCGGGATCCTTATTTCCGTGCATTTGGCGGCGGCCAGCCACTGCTGGCTCTCCAGTTCCTTCCAGGGAACGTCGTAGCGTTTCGGCCCGACCAGGCTGAAAACTTCGCCTTCCTTGCCGTCTTCCCTGACAAGCGTGGCGGTGAGCCCTAATCTTCTTCTGGCCTGGATGTCGCTTGTGATCCTGAAGACCGGAGCCGGCAAAAGATGCACTTCGTCGTAGATTATAAGGCCCCAGTTGCGTTTGTGGAAGAGCTTGAAATGCGGGAAGTCGTCGCTGCTCTTTTCCGGATGGTAAGTGAGGATCTGGTAGGTGGCAAGCGTTATCGGCGCGATCCTTTTTACTTGTCCGGAGTATTCCGCGATGTCTTCGGGCGGGATGTCGGTCTTGTCCAAAAGTTCTTCGCGCCACTGACGCAGCGCCGTTATGTTGGCGGAAAGAACGAGCGTGCAGGTCTGAAGCCTGGCCATGGCGCAGATGCCGATTATTGTTTTGCCTGAACCGCAGGGCATCACCACCACGCCGCAGCCGCCCTCGACGGAGCCGCCCTTGTAGAAATTCTCCACGGCCAGTTCCTGGTATTTCCTGATGGAAAATCCGCTTTCGCTTTCCGGTTTGAGATGGAAATGATAGGCGTCGCCCGGCTCGTAGCCTACAAGGTCTTTGACAGGGTAGCCGAACTGAGTCAAGAGCCTTTTGATCTCGCCGCGGTATTTCTTATCGACAAGCCAGGAGATATACTGTCCGTAGCCTTGGACGTCATGCGTCAAAAGCTGCGAGATTTTCGGATGCGCCGACACATAGCGGGCGACCGTATCATCGGTGGAGTAGAGCCTGAGCCAGTCTCCCTCCGCGGGCGCTATGACCATTTTCCCATAGCGCGAGCTGATGTCTTTGATGTTGGCAAGGAGACCTTCCGGAAGAGGGAACTTGCTGTACTTGTCAAGCAGGACGATCAGTTCGTCAGGCGTCAGACCAGAGGCGATGGCGTTCCACAAGGAGATGTTGCTTATGCGGTAGGTGTGGATGTGCTCCGGGCTTTTTTCAAGCTCAGCAAAGCGCGCCAGGGCGTCCCGGGCTTCCGGGAAGAGGGGATTGTCGACTTCTAAAAGAACGGTGAGGTCGCTTTGGACTATGACAGGATTGGCTAAGTTTGGCATTTTGAATTAAAGTTGGAAAGTCTGCAGCACCGCTCTTTTGTCTGTTATTTTCGTCATGGCTTGGCGCACTTCATTTAGGCTTTCCTCTTTGACCACGAATTGCCCGAGGCCCACCTGCGCGCTGAAATTACGGTACCAGGAGATGTGGCGCTGGAGCTGCTGCTTCGTCTGCGTCGGGCAGTTCATGAGGACTGTGACATTTCCTCGGCTGTAGAACAGCCCCATGCTGCGCATGATGCGCAGCTTCATGACCATGTCGGTGTCGGAGGAGAAGAGCCTGGACAACCTTTGATAGAAGATCTTGGGATTTTGGATGGCTGCCAGTTTGTCGTGCGAAAGGAAATAGTGTTCGCGGCCTTTTTCATCCGTTGTTTTGTCGGCGATCTCAAGACCGAGCGCTTTTATTCTAAAGTCGTTGGAATGGTTGAAGATCACTTCGTTGTCCCTAGTGACAGTAATGGAACCCGTCACAGGAATGGAATAGTCCACGGCGCTGATGCGGTTGGAGTTCATGAGTTTCATGATACTGTCGTCGCTCATGTAGCACAAAAGCATGTTGTCTCCCATCAGCGAAAAAGCTTTGGGATACTTTTGCAAGAGCCGCTGGGCGTCCTCGGATTTGTCGAAGGCGAAGAAGCAGGCGTCCTTGTGCAGCGTCACCTCGCCCATTACCCAGTCCCTAAGAGTAGTGAGCACGTTTTCAGGGATCGGCGCGGTGGCGTGCTTTTTCAGGAAATCTATCAGCATGCTGACCGGACGGCCGAGGGAAGCGGCGTCGCGGATGTTTTTCTGCTTGAGGTAAAAGAGCGAACTGTCATGGGTGGATTTGGGATCCATGTCCATGAAAAGGGAGAGGAAGTAGCGCACGTAATCCCAGCGCCCGGAATTGATGAGAACGATCTCGAAATCGTTCTTTACGAGAAGCTGGTCCTTGGATGAATCGTAGCTGGGAATGGGCGCGTCGCAGACGATGGCTTCGCCGAGCTCGGTCAAAGTTACGAATTCCTTGCCTTCAGAGGTTGTGCAGTGATAAGTTATGCCGGGGATGAAGAAACGCTGCTTCAGTTCGTGGTCGAAGATGTGGCGCATTTCCTCTTTCGTGCATTCTTTGAGCTTGGCGCTTTCCCAACCCCAGATCTTCTTTTTCCCGCCAACGGAATAGCAGTCTTTAATTTCTCTTTCTATCACCTCAAGGACTTCGTCGACGGAAAGCCAGTGCCCTGCGTACTGCCTCAGAAGGCGGGTGTAGATATGCACCAGGTAAAGTTCCAGCGAGGCTATTCTGTGTTCGCCTTTCTCGTTGTTCCAGACCGAGGGACAGGTGTTGCGCCATTCCACGTATTTTTTCATCTGGGCGCCGAGAGGAAGGAGGCGGAATTTGGAAAGGTTCGGTCCGGGAGCAATAACGCCGGAAGAGTCCATGCAGAGGATCCTCGAATCTATGCCGAAGCGCAAAATGTATTCGAAAAGCAGGTCGCGGTCTTTGACGTTCGCGAAGCGCTTTTCGAGCATGTCGCGGCTGAAGGCGTAGAAGCGGTGAAGGTTGCTGTAGCGCAGGTAGCCTTTTTCCGCCAGGGAAAGGAAGCTGTCGAGCCAGCGGCACATCTTTCCGGAGAATTCCGGATTGACGTTCTCCGGAAGATCATAGGAAGTTATGTTTTCAATGCGCGGTTCCGGCAGGGGAATATCGTCTTTGTCAAAGAAGGGGGCGAGGATTATTTCGCTTTCCAGGTGATTTTCCGTGAAGACGCCGGGAGGCCAGAGAGTGGGGTCGGTGAAGAAGGCGACGCCGTAATAGTGGAGTTCGGCGATGTGCGAGAGGTCAAGCCCCCTGGTGTAGGCGCCGGCGTGGTACTGTAGTTCGCAGCATCTCATGATGCAGACGTTTCTCTGGCCAAGGTCTCCCATGGCCAAAGGCGAGGTAGGCTCTTCGGGATTGATCTTGTAGCGCAGCCCTTGGCGGTGCCTGAGGACGGCAACCAGAGCGTAGGCTTGGGGGGAAAGTTTTTTCAGGACAGCCTGGCGTTTTTCCTTGTCCGCCACGGCTTCCATATAATGGACGCCGTACATGTTCTCGCCGTCTTCCAGCTGACGCTTCGAAAGCCAGACTTTGAACATCTGCTTAAGGGAATGTCTCTCGTTGGCCTGCTTGAAAAGATGGATGATGTCAAGAGAGTCACTTTCCATGGATCACGACCTTGATTGGGATGTTCATGCGGGCGCACTGGCGCTCTATGTCGGGGATGTTTTTCTCCGCCACGAGCCAGTGGGTGTCGTCGAGCTCGCTGATGATAGCTCTGCTGACGCAGTGGTTCTTTTTCAGTTCCTCGCTCATTTTCGGATCGGGAACCGTCAAGATGTGTACATGGTAGTGCAGAACGTTCATTTTTTTAGGGGGCCTTTCCGCGACCAGAAGACATAATAGGCAATGGCCGAGGCCGCCGTCACGTTCAGGCTTTCAACGCTTCCCACTGTCGGGATCGAATAAAGGGGAAGGATCTTCCTTACGCGCTCTGGCAGGCCGTGCGGTTCGTTGCCGGAGACGATAACCTTATTTACACTATTATTATAGCACAAATCAAATTCAATTGAAGTTCCCTCGCCCGAAAGCGCGCAGACCCTTTCTTTGTTTTTCTTAAGGTAACTTAGGGTCTCCTCTTCTCCAAGGTAAAGAAAATTAGAGTCGAGCGCGGAGCCGGCGCTGGCTCTGATGCAGAGGGGATGAAGGTGCGAGACGCAGTTTTTGACCATAAGAAAGTTTTTGCAGCCAAATGAGGCGGCGCTTCTTATGATCGTGCCTAAGTTGCCGGGATCCTGAAGCTGCCAGAGGCAGGCGACGGGTCCGTCCTCGGGAAGTTCAGACGGCTTGGAGAGAGGTTTTGCCGGTTCAACTAGCAGCGCCAATCCTTCGGGATTCTTCAAGACGCTTACCTTTTCAAAACATTCCTTGGTCAGGACATAAAAGGGAATGGATTGGGAGGAGAATTTTTTCGCAAGTTCAGCGCATTTCGGCGTCGCTTCCTGGGAAAGGAGCACGCCTTTCACGGAGTTTTTTAGTTTCAGGGCGTAGTCGGCCGCGACTGCTCCTTCGGCGAAGCAGAGACCGTGTTCCGATCTACCGCTCTTTTCCCTGAGGGAAAGCGCCAACTCGATTATCTTGGCGCGGCGGCTGGTTATAAGCTGCGGTTCTTTCATCGTTTTCTCCTAGTAGATCACCTGTCTCGGATCGCAGGCTTTTTTCTGCAGTTTCGAGGCGAAGCTTTTCATTAGCGGGCTGGCGCCTTTGTGGATGTGGACGAGGGCGTAGCGGCGCAGAGCCTCGTCGCGTTCGCCCCTTTGGTCGGCGCATTTCCCGAGCATCAGCTGGGCGGCGGCCTGGATCCTTGGCTTTTTCATTCCCTCTTTGATAGCTATTTCGAACCATTTTTCGGCGCTAATACTGTAGCCAAGGGAAAGGGCGGCTGCGCCGGAAAGGAAGGCGGCGTCCGGCGTCAGGTCGCGCCAGGCGGCTTTGCTCCGGCAGCGGGCGTAGAAATTCGTTGCCGACGTCAGGGAGCCCTGGTGGTTGCCGGAACTGAGCTCCGTTCTTATGCTCATAATTTCGACAAAAGGGGAATTGGGATAACGCTTTTTCAAGTATTTCAGATGCCCCGAGGCGCATCTGGGGTAGCCTTCCCGGCAGTATTCCCAGACGAGGAAGATGCGCATTTCCGTTTCAAAGCGGGGGTTTTTATCAAACTGCTCCTCGATGATCGACAGGCTTTTGCTTAGGCTTTTCGGTTGCACGATCCAGCCTATGCACATGGGCAGCGGCCAGGGCGCGGTGTCCACGACGCAGTTGTAGGCGGAATTCAGCATGTTGGCGTCCGCGGCCGTTGCTTCGAATCTTTGCGCCCGCATAATTTGTGTCAGGGCGCGCTTCAGCCAGATCATAGTGTTGGCTGAATGGTCAGACCTTGCCTCCAAGGAGGCGCGCATAAGGAAACTGACGGCGGAGTAAAGGTAGGTTTCAGGGGAATCGTCTTTCTTAAGAAGCGATAGGCTAAGTTCGCAGCAGTCCTTTATCCTCTGGTCGAGAAGCTCTAATTTTGCTTCGTCCTCGCCGTACATGACGATGGAACCGAGAGTGGAAGCCGCCAGGCAGAACAAGGGGGCGATGTCCTCCGGGGATTTTTTCTGTTCTTTCAAGAAAAGTTTTTCCGCTTCGGAAAAGCGCGCCGAGTAGAGCAGGTCGCGGCCTTTTTCCAAAGCGTCTTCGGCTTGGCAGGCGGCGGAAAAAAGGAGCAAAATTAAGAACGCCTTCCTCATAACAGCTTCTTCCTCAGCCTGCTTGAGGGAATCCCGAGCGCTTCCCTGTATTTCACAACGGTGCGGCGGGCGATAGGGCAGCCCTTTTCCGCCATGATCCTGGCGATCTCGTCGTCGCCGTAGGGTTTCCCTTTGTCTTCGCCCTCAATTATTTCGCGCAGCAGATTCTTGGCGTCCGCTCCGGAAGTCTCGCTGCCGTTTTCGCTCACAGCCACTCTGCTGAAGAAATCTTTCATTTCCAGGAGCCCCTGCGGGGTGTCCATGTATTTTTTGGAGATGGCCCTGCTCACGGTGGAGTCGCTCAGATCAAGCTCTTCGGCCAGCTCGTGCATCGTAAGGGGACGCATGTGTCCGGGGCCGTTCCTGAGAAAGTCTTCCTGATGGGCGACGATGGCCTCGGCAACTCTTAAGATCGTGCGTTTGCAAAACTGCAGCTGAGAAATAAAATTTTTCCCGGCCTTTATCCTGTCGTTCACGAAAGCTCTGCTTTTAAGGTCTTTCGCGCGCATGGCGTTCACATAGCTTTTTGAGATCCTGACAAAGGGGAAGCGGTCGTCGTTCATTTCCGTCGTGAAGGAGCCGTCCTCGTTTTCCCTGACTATTACGTCGGCAACGGCGTTCTCAGGTTCGGAATAGGTCAGGTCCCTGCCGGGACGGAAATCGAGTTCGCCTATTTTTTCCAAAGCTTCCTTGAGCTCTTCTTTCCCGATTTTCAGGCTGTTCATTATGGCCGGGAAGCGCTGGTGGAGCATGTCCTCGTAATGGTCGCGGATAATGGAATAGGCATTCGAATCGCCAAGCCCCTTCCTTTCCAACTGCAAAAGGAAACTTTCCCTAAGGTTGGCTGCGCCAAGACCTGAAGGTTCGTAGCTTTGGAGAAGTTTTACGGCTTTTTCGACCTTGGCTTTTGGAACGCCCAGCTTTTTCGCCATTTCGTCCGCGCTTTCCGTAAGGAAGCCCTTTTCGTCAAGGCTGGAGATAAGATAGGTGTAGATCGGCTCGTATTCTTTGGGAAGGTCCAGGGCGAACTGATCCTTAAGGTCGTCGGCAAGAGTCGAAGGAGCGGAAAGGGAATTCATGACGAAATCGTAGTTTTTCCGCATGGTCTTCTGGTCGGAATAGGCAATGTCTTCGCCGGCTTCCTCGCGGTAATAGTTCTGCCAGTCTTCGTCCTCTTCATTCAGTTTGTCCAGCGCTTTTTCGCCTTCCTCGCTTTCCGTGTCGAGGCGGTCGGCATATTCGCTTTTCCTGCCCTCGTTTTCTTTTTCAGTTTCGTCCTGGCTGTCGGGGGAGAAGCGTTTTTCGAACGCTTCGTCCTCGCCGTCGTCTTCCTCGGGATAATACTCCTCAAGGGCCGGATTGGTGTCCAGCTCCTTTCTTACGGCGGCTTCCAGCTCGGCTCTCTGGGCTTGCAAAAGCAGGAGGGCCTGGCGCTGCTGCTGGCTCAGGCGCTGCTCTTGGCGGACGTTGAGGTCAAGGGCCAGATCCGGCTTCGGATTATATGAATTCTCGTTAGGCATGAAAATTGCTAGTTCAGTACTTATTGTACCAAAATCAAGGCCATAACAAAATTCAAAAGCAGCAGCCGGATGGAAAAATCTTACTTTGTATAGGTCTTTTTATAGAAAAACGCAAAAAGCTGGAAAAATTGACGAACTTCTTGGAAAATAAAAGAAAAATGCCCAAAGGAGGAGATGCGCCAATGAACAAAAAGACCGTGATCGTCGTGGACGATTTTCCCGTGGTGGCCCTCGGCTTGAAAAGCATTCTCGAGGAAGCCGGAGATTTTGAATTTAAAGGATACGCCATAAACGTGTACGCCATGAGGGCGATCCTGAAATACCGGACGCCCGACCTTATCATCGTCGATTCCGTTCTTCCCAAGTCGGATCTCAGCGAGACTTTAAAAGAGCTTAAGCAAACAGCTCCTTTCTCACACATTCTTTTGTTCTGTTCCGCGGATGAGGAGTTCACAAGCGTACTAGGCCTGCGCTGCGGAGTGAAGGGGATAATCTCCAAAAGGGCTTCCAAAGACGAGATAGTGAAAGCCTCGAGAACGGTCTCCTGCGGCGGGACGTTTCTGTCGGGGACCGCGGCGGAAAAGCTGACAACTTACGTAGTTAAAAACGATATCGGCACGGCGTCCAGAAAAAGGCCGGTCTTTTCCACGCGGGAATACATGGTGCTAAAAAGACTGACCGGCGGCGACTCGATTGCGAAGATCGCCAAAGACTTCGCCCTCAGTCCGAAGACCGTGGCGACTTACAGGGAGAGGCTGATGGGGAAAATAGGCGTCAGATCGCTGGCGGGATTGATAAGATACGCGCTGCAGAACGATCTCTTGTCGGACTCTTAGGCCATTATGAATTCAAGCATCTCGGGAAGATGCGTGTCCCAGAAGAGCCAGTTGTGACTGCCGGGATATTCCTTGTACTCGTGGTCAATGCCGTGTTCAGTCAGCCACTTTTCCCACGCCCTGTTGTGCTCCAGAAGAAAATCTTCCGTTCCGCACAGGAATTTTATGCGCGGAGCTCGTTCGCTGGTAAGATCCTTGGCGATGATCTCAAGCCTGGAAGATTCGTCCCAAAGACGGGCGCTGAATTCCGGCAATTGCAGATATCTTCTCGAATCTACCGCACCACTAAAACTTCCGATGGCAGAAAAGAGTTCGGGAAACTTGAGCCCTAACCTGAAGGAGCCGTAGCCGCCCATGGAAAGGCCGCAGATCGTTCTTTGTTCCCTCCCGATCCTAATAGGCAGATGGCTCTCAAAATAGGGGATCAGTTCTTTTATGAAAAAGCTTTCGTAGTTGCCGCCATGGGAATCCGTCGTGTCGGAATAGAAGGAGCGTCCGCCGTCGGGCATGACGATGATCAGTTCGGAATTGTATTTTTCCCAATAGCGCTCTATGCTCGTCATGCGCGTCCAGTTGGTGTAATCGTCGGAAAGGCCGTGCAGGAGATAGAGTATCTTTACGGGTTTGTCTTCTTTGAATTTGTCGGGGATAAGCGCGCGGAAGGCGTAGTTCACGTCGAGAACAGTGCTGAAAAAATGCCAGTCAACGTTAGCCATCGATAGTATCCTTAGTGTAGAGTGGGAAAGAGGGGAAGCCCAGGAAGCGGCATTCCGGAACGGGAACGAGATTGAAGTTCTTATAGACCAGTTTCTGCATTTCGCGCGCCAATCCTACGACGTCCGCGGAAGTCGCGCCTTCTTTAGTTTCCAGCATGTTGGCGTGCTTTCTGGAAACTACGGCCTGGCCGCAGGAGAGCGTTCCTTTGACTCCGACCTTGTCGAGGTAGTAGGCGACGCTCGGAACTTTTCCACCTGCTTCTTCCGGCAGGAAATTCCTGAAGAAGCTGCCGCAGGTCCTTTCCTTGGGATAGCGGCGGGACCTTTGGCGTATTATCTCGTAAGCTCGGCCTTTGGCGAAGGCAGTCTCGAATTCATTGCCCGGCTTCAAGAGAAACTTTACGGACCAGACGAGCCATTTTTCGCGATGCAGCCTGGAGACGTCGTAACCGTATTCGAACCAGTCTTTGTCAACTTCTATAAGAGAGCCGTCAAAAGATATGACTTTTGCCGAAAGCAGAAAATCCGCCAGGAAAAACTCGAAGAAGTGGGCGTTGATGAAAGCGGCGCCGCCAACAGTTCCGGGCAGTCCGGCGAATTCTTCCAAGCCCAGGGCGCTGTTATTGAGGGCGTAGTCGATCACGTCTTGCATGATTGCTCCGCAGCCGGCTTCCAAAACGATCCCTTCGGAACTTTGGTTAAGGGAAAGCTCTTTGTTGGCGGGATGGAGCACGAGGCCCTTGCATCCCGAATCGGAAACAAGCGTGTTGGCGCCTTCGCCCAAAACGTTCACGCTGAGGCCTTCTTTTTTGGCGAAGGCCAGATCTGACTGGGCGTCCTCAACAGTTTGAGGCTCGGAAAAATATTCGGCGTTTCCGCCGGTTTTGAACCAGTTAAGCTCTCTAAGCGGGAAATCTTTTAGCATGTTCCAATTATAGCATAAGCATCTTTTTTGTATAATGAAAGAAAGATAATACGCAGTAAATTAAGGATATGTTATGAGAAATATTTTGCTGTCCGCGCTGTTTTTTGCGGTCTCGGCTTCTGTTTTCGCCACGACCGGCAACCTTGATCTTAAGGTTGCGGTTGTTTGCTACAACCCTTACATGACGAACGTTGCCGAGCTTACCCAGGCCAGGAGATTGAACGCTGTTTTCGGCTGGCCGACCGGGCAGTCAATGGCCGCCCAGCAGAAGTCCTGGTGGAAAGAAGCCACTGACGGAATGGTCAAGGCTGATTTCGTCGTCGTCACGAACCTCAATATCTTCCCCTTGATGACGAGCGGCAAGCGCTTCGATCAGCAGAGCTACTACGACTATTGGAAAAAAGGCGAGAAGGACAAACATCCCGGAGGCTCTTTCGACTATGCGCATTTCCTTACCAACGACGTGCCCTGGATGATCCCGGCTATCGAAGACGGCAGGATCGACCAGGTCTGGCTCTACGGCTGGCCTGGTATGGATACGAACGAGACGCGCCTCTTCGGCAAAGGGGCTTTCGGCTGCAATTCCTTCGGCTTCTCTGCGCTGCAGAACGAAAGGATGTTCATGATGTGCATGCCTAGTATCGAGCGTTCCGATACGCCGATGGAAAACTTCGGCCACGGCTGCGAATGGCACCTGGGCATTTCTTTTCACAACTACGTCTATTCCTTCGACGGCGGCATAAGGTACACCAACGTTCATGACCTGGCTCTTTACAGGGCGCACGGCAGCGAGACAAGCGAGAACATCTGCATAGGCGACGTGCACTACGCTCCGAACTCCACCAGGGACTACGACTGGGGCAACACTACGCCAGTCCAATGCTACGCCGACTGCTGGTACGATTTTCCCAACATGACCAATTGGGTGCCCAGGACTATGACCTGCGCCGACTGGGGCGGCGGCGTAAACTACAAGCACAAGATTTGGTTCTTCCATCATATGCCGAGGAAGGTCGGGCTGCACCGCGGGCACATGATGAACTGGATCACGAAGTATATGAATCCCAACATCGCAGCCTACCCGATCGGTTCGCACGAACAGATCCGTCAGGAAGACGTTGATCTGGCGGGTTATTTCGCCTTTGAGATGAACGTTCCCGATGGCACCACGCAGCTGGTCGTGAAAGTAGAGACCGGCCTTCCGGTGCAGCTGGGACTGAGGAAGAAATACATCCCTATGTTCGGCCGCTTCTACCAGTCCGGCTACGCTTACGATTATTATGCCTACGAGCGCGCAACGGAACACACCCTGACGCTTACAAATGACGACTGTTATGAAAAGGGGCTTACCGGCAAATGGTATGTCTGCTTTGGAAACGCTTACGGCAGCGGCTCTGTCGCTTCGACAAGACCTCTGAATTCCAATACCTTCTACACCGTCGAGATGGAGCTTTCTCCGAAGCCTGCGCCATTGGACGGCACGGAATATGTGGAAGTGCTAAAACCCGCGGAAGGCGATTATTACCGCAATATGACGGAAGCCATCAAATGGGATTACAAAGCGCCTTCGGACGGCTGGCGCGCCTTCTACCTCTCGTACTCCACGAACGATTTTGAAGGTCCCTGGATCGACATCTGCGAAGACTACTACTACGAGCTTGACAAAGATTATTCCTGGAATACCTTCCCGTACAGACAGGTCTCCGACAGGGCGAGAGTCCGCATCATCGCGGAAGATCTGCACGGCCACAACGTGACAAACTATTCCGGCCTCTTTGGCATCAGCACCGATCCCATCCCCGAACCCACCGTGGTTGTTTTGATTTTAGCCGCAATTGCCAGCACAATTCTCAAGAAGGCGTAAGCAAAGGCGGCACATACCCCCCGCTCACGGACTACGCGCGCTTGGCCTTGATTTGCGTCCTCCGTGAGTTCGCTTAGGGGTATGTGCCGCCTTTGCTTTGCCGCTTGTCAATATCTTGAGGAAATCCTGTGCTCAACCACGGGAAATTTACAAGTTATCCACAAGAAGCTAAACTTAGCGCTAAAAGTTAAATGTCTTTAAAATGGATATTTATAAACTTTTGCGCAAGTATTCCCCAACTTATCGACAAGCGTTTGCAATTGTCACTGGCAAATGATAAAATGACCTTCCCACTTTAAATTTCAGGAATCCATTATGTTCAGAAAAATCTTTTACGTTTTGCTAGTTCTGGCGCTCGTTGCCATAGCGGCTTTCGCTTTATGGAAGAATTCTGGTTCGGAAAAAGAGATGCAGAAACTTAGGGCGCAGATGTATGATCTGCAGAAGCAGGTGGAAAAGCAAAACCTTGCCAAGGCGGAGGAAAAGCAAAGCGTAGAGGTAAAGGAAGAAGTTAAGGAAGAAAAGGAAGAGCGCAAGATCTTAAGCGAAGCGCTGACGGCTCCTTCCCAGACTCCGCCGTCCGTCGTCCGTCCGGCCAGTGCCGAAGCGAAGAGCACGATCATTTCGGTTGCCGACTCCAACGATTTCGCCCAAAGTTTGGCCGACATTCAGGAAGAGGTGAAAGAGCAGGCGATGAAAGAGACCATAAACGATGTGGCGGAAGCGATCACCAACGACTCAAAAGCCATCGATATGTCGGAAGTTGACGCCATGATAAAGGAAGCGGAAGAAAAGCTGGTCGCCCAGTACGGCGCGCAGATCCTGGAAAAGGAAGAGAAGAGCGCAAAAGTCGTGGAGACGGTGAAAGAAGAAGCGGAAGAAACGGTTGAAGAAGTCAAAGTTGTTTCCTCTCCTTCCTGGCAGGATGAAAACGCGCTTCCCGGTTCTGTTCCGGTAGTCAGCATCGACGAAAACGCAACGAGAAATTTGAACAACACTCCTACGAAAATACAGAACACCTACATTTCTTCAAAAGGCGACATTCAGCCTGTGCACGGCGACGCTCCTTTGCCTCCGAGCCAGCCTTCCTGGACTCAGAGCGCGGAGAAGACTACCGAACCGGTAGTTCAGCGCACGACAAGTTTGAGGCCGGCTTCCGAAGTCATAGTCCCCGTGACCGCCAAAGAGGAAGTTGAGAAGGAAATGAAGGCCGAGGAACTTCGCAGAAGACCCCCGGAAAACGTTCGCAGGATACCGAAAAAGAATTACAATGCGCTTGGTAAGCGCACGATGGCCGACGTGATGAAGGAAGGCCTGTAAGGAAATAATTAGTGACGAAATATCTTTTGATCCTTATCTGCCTGGCGTCTTCGACGCTCATGGCTGCGAGTATAGAAGCTACCATAGGTTTTGACGCCTCCAAACTGAAAGAAGAGAAAAAGGAAGGCGCCAGTTTCTTTTCCTATGCCGACAACGACGTGAATTATGTCGAGCACGGGCAGGGGACTCCTGTTCTGCCCTGCAAGCACGTTTATATCGCGGCGCCCAAAGGCGCGGAATACGCAGGCTGCCGGACAAAGGTGAGCCGCGAGCAGCTCAAAGGTCGCTACAACCTTTACGTCAGGGACGTGAATGCCAGAAAGACCGGCGCTGACATATATCCGCCCAGCTGCGTGGAGTTCGTCAAGCAGTATGACGAAGACGGTTTCCGGATCTTCATGTTCAGAGTCTATCCGATAATGTGTCAGCCTGCGGACGGCACAGTTATGCGTATAATCAGCTTGCAGATGCAGGTCTCCTGCAAGGGCGACGCCCGCTATGAGAACGTGCCGATGGACGACCTTATCAAGATTAAGCGCAAAGTTTTGAACCCCAAGGCCCTGGAAGGGTTGGTCGCTTCGCTTAAAGTCAGTCCCAAGAAAGGTTTGAGCATAGAAAAAGAGGGCTTTGCCACTAGCCGCGCCAAAGGCAGGAACGTTTTTGCCGATAACGCCCCTAAGAACAAGTGGCACAAGGACGAATCAGGCTCAACTTCCGCCAAAGGCGACCTTATAGAGACTTTGAAGCAAAACAACATCACTATAGAAGACGGCAGCGTGATGTTCTCTCCCATCCAATTTTAATTTTTGGCCAAAAATGGCCAAAAACGGCTGATTTTGGCCCGATATTTGCAAAATCTGCCCCGATTTCATAAAATATCCTAAATAATAACGGAGTTATTCATTCTATGGATATCAAGGAAATCAAACATTTTCTCAAACTGATGGACGCCTACGGCCTCTGCGAATTCACTTTCGAGAACGCCGACGGCAAGATCTCTTTGAAGAGGCCTCAGGGCGGAGTGCCCGTCCAGGATTACGCTACGCTGAAAGTCGCGCCGGAGGAAGTCTTAAATTCCATTCCGGAACCGCCTGCGCCGAAGCCGGCTTCCGAAGTTAAGGCTGCGCAGCCCAAAGCTGAGGCAAAAACGGAAAGCAACCTTATTCCCATCAATTCTCCCATGGTTGGAACTTTCTACGCCGCCGCCAGTCCGGACAGCCCGCCGCTCGTAACCGAGGGCCAGACTGTCAACGAGGAAACTACGGTCGCCGTCATCGAGTCCATGAAGATCATGAGCGAGATCAAGGCGGAAGTGAGCGGCGTGATCGCCAAGATCTGCGTCGGCAACGGTCAGCCGGTGGAATTCGGCCAGACTCTCTTCTTAGTCCGTCCGGAATAGAAAAATGTTTCGCAAGATACTTATAGCCAATAGGGGCGAGATCGCGTTGAGAGTGATCCGCGCCTGTCGGGAAATGGGTATAGCAAGCGTGGCGGTCTTTTCCGAGGCTGACAGGAACTCGCTGCACGTCAGATACGCCGACGAAGCTTACTGCATCGGCAGAAGCCCCGCTTCCGACAGCTACCTCAACATTCCCAGGATCATTGCGGCCTGCGAAGTATCGGATGCCGACGCGGTCCATCCCGGCTACGGATTCCTTTCCGAAAACGCCCACTTTGCCGAGATCATCAATTCCTGCGACATGACTTTCATTGGCCCGACGAGCGAAGCCATCGCGGCTCTGGGCGACAAAGCCAACGCCAGGGACCTGGCCATAAAAAACAACGTCCCGGTGGTGCCGGGAAGCGATGGCCCCGTCAACGATTATCCTACGCTCGTGAAAGAAGCGGCAAGGATAGGATATCCCATCATTGTCAAAGCTTCCGCGGGCGGCGGCGGACGCGGCATGCGCGTCGTCAGGAACGAAGACGAGCTTCAGAACGCTTTTGAGACTGCGCGGAAAGAGGCCGAAGCGGCTTTCGGCAATCCTGAAGTTTACATCGAAAAATTCCTCGAGAGATCCCGTCACGTGGAAGTCCAGATCCTGGCTGACAAGGACGGCACCTGCGTTCACTTGGGCGAGCGCGACTGCACCATGCAGAGAAGACACCAGAAACTGCTTGAGGAATCGCCTTCTCCCATAGTTGATGAAAAGCGCAGGAAAGAAATGGGCGAAGCGGCCTGCCGCATCGCTTTGGCCGCCAATTACGTCGGCGCCGGTACGGTGGAATTCATAGTCGACGAGGACACCAACGACTATTACTTCATGGAAATGAACGCCCGCGTCCAGGTCGAACACGGCGTTACGGAAATGGAAGCAGACGTTGACATCGTCAGGCGCCAGATCATGGTCGCCGCGGGCGAGCCTCTGGGACTTGAGCAAAAAGACATTCACCTTAGCGGCTGGACTATCGAATGCCGCATAAACGCCGAGGATCCCGAACACGATTTCCGCCCGAATCCCGGGAGAATAACGACTTACAATCTGCCGGGGGGACCGGGCGTCCGAGTCGATTCCATCGCCTACGCCGGTTACGAGATCTCGCCTTACTATGATTCCATGGTGGCGAAACTGATGGTGCATTCAAGGGACCGCATTGCGGCCATCAGGCGCATGCTGAGGGCGCTCGACGAATTCGAGATCGGCGGCATCAAGACGACCATTCCTCTCTTTAAGAATTTATTGAAGCAGCCCGCTTTCATAAGAGGCGACCGCTACAACACCAACTTCGTCGAGGAGTGGCTTAAGAAGCAATGATCGACCTTCATCTTCACAGCATCTATTCCGACGGCACCAACACTCCAAAAGAGCTGGTGGAGCACGGCGTCAAGCTGGGCTTGAGAGCCATTGCCCTGACGGATCACGACACTGTGAGGGGAATCGATGAATTGGCTTCCGCTGCGAAAGAGCAGAAGATGGATTTCATTCCCGGCGTGGAACTCTCCGCCGGCGTCTTTTCCCTGAGAAAGGATCATCAGAAGGAAGTGCACATCCTCGGTTATTTTCCGAGGTGGGACGACAAAATAAAATCAGCGCTGGAACCTTTGAA
The DNA here is from genome assembly GCA_017616555.1 of bacterium. Taxonomy (GTDB): domain Bacteria; phylum Auribacterota; class UBA3054; order UBA3054; family UBA3054; genus UBA3054. The sequence goes on from JAFZXZ010000032.1 coordinate 108,473, forward strand.
GCAAGTGCAGTCCTGGCGCGAGGAACGTAACCGCTCGATCGTTGAGAAACTGAGAAGCTATCACGTTCCGGTGACGTATGAGGAGCTGGTCGGTTTGGCCGGAAGCAACAACGTCGGCCGTCCGCATTTCGCTCACTGGCTCATTGAGAACGGCTACGCCCATTCGGTGGGCGATGCTTTCCAGCAGTTCCTGACTCCCGGCGCACTGACTTTCACCGAGCGCAAGACTTACGACATCAAGGGCTCCATCGACCTTATCAGATCCGCGGGAGGAATAGCGGTCCTGGCGCATCCCAAGGCGCTGCACATTTTCTCCGACGATGATTTTGAGAAATTCCTGAAGGACATGGTCGACAAAGGCTTGGAAGGCATAGAAGTGTATTGCTCCGTGCATCTGCCAGCCGACATCAGGCGCTACGAGAGAATGGCGCAGAAATACAATCTGATCATGACCGGCGGAACGGATTTTCACGGGAAAATGAAACCGGACATCAGGATGGGCTACGGATTCGGCTACACGAAAGTGGACGACTCCGTCTATGACAAGCTCAGGGCAAAATTGGATTCAAAAAAATAATAACCATAAAAATTAAGAGGCAATATGAAAAATCGTATCGGCGTCATCGCCTTCATGAGCCCCGAAGGCGGAACTTTGAAAAAAGTCGCCGCCCATAAGCTCGACACCTGCCAGCTGGTCAGCTGGAACCCCAAGCACTGGACCGACGCTATGGCCGAACAGGTCAAGGCCGAGATCAAAGAATCAGGCATCAAGCCCACCGCTTTCTGGGCCGGCTGGGCCGGACCGGCGGTCTGGGACCTTCTGTCCGGGCCGGCTACCCTTGGCTTAGTTCCCCCGGCTTTCCGCTTCCAGCGCATCCAGTCCATGCTGGCGGCCGGCGATTTCGCCAAGAAGATCGGGCTGCCCGCCGTCATTACTCACCTGGGCTTCATTCCCGAGTGGCCCCGCGACAGAGATTTCGGAGACTTGGTTGACGCTGTCAAATACATCGCCCGCTACTACAAGAGACTGGGTCTCCAGTTCTGGTTCGAGACCGGCCAGGAAACGCCTGTCACGATGCTCCGCTTGATCCAGCAGACCGGCATGGACAACCTCGGCATCAACCTTGACCCTGCCAACCTCATCCTGTACGGCAAGGCCAATCCCGTGGACGCCCTGGACGTCTTCGGACAGTACGTCAGGAACATCCACGCCAAGGACGCTTTCTATCCCACCGATCCCATGCATCTGGGCGAGGAAGTGAAAGTCGGCACCGGCAAGGTCGATTTCCCGCGCTTCGTGAAGAGATTGGGCGAGATCGGCTTCAAGGGAGAATTCATCATCGAGCGCGAAATAGAAGGCGACCAGCAGATCAAGGACATCAACGAGACCGTGAAGTACCTTAGGAAGCTTTTCGACACAACGCCTGCCAAGCGCGCTAAATCCGTCAAAAAATAAAAGGGAGAAATAAATGAGCACACAACCCGCTTACGGCGCCAAGACAAAAACGCAGGGCGTCCTCAACGTCGGCTTCGTCGGAACCGGCAACATTTCCTGGACGCACCTCAGGATCCTTGAAAAAAGGAAAGACATCAAAATAGTTTCCCTTTGCGACATCGTTCCCGACCACGCCAAGGAAAAACAGGCCGTCTTCGGCGGCGAGATCTTCTTTGATCACGTGGACATGCTGAAGAAGGGCCCGAAGCTCGACGCGGTCTGGGTCTGCACGCCCTCCACCGCCAGGGAAGAGATCCTTGTCAACTGCACGAAGGCCGGCCTACCCGTCTTCTGCGAAAAACCGGCGGAACGCAAAGTCGCGGTTGCAAAACGCATCGCCGACAAACTCGACAAGATCCCCAACGCGCACGTCCAGATCGGCTACGTTTTCCGTTCCATGGCTCTGACGGAACGTCTCAGAGAACTGATGGCTGACGACAAGATCCACACCTTCATGTCCGCCTATGCCTGCGGCGCTTCCACGCAGAATCTTCTGCCCGCCTGGTTCTATGACAACGATCTAAGCGGCGGCGCCCTGGTGGACCAGGCCACCCACAACTTCGACTGGCTGAGATATCTCTTCGGCGAAGTGGTGGAAGTCTCCGGCTTCGCCACCAATCCTTTCCGCAAAAAGACCATGAGCAAAAAGGGCAACTACACCATCGACGAAACGATAGCGATGTCCCTGAAGTTCGCCAACGGCATCACCGGCACGCACACGCACTCCTGGCTGGCCGACACCTGGCGCAACGAAGTCGTTCTCTTCGGCGAAAAGCGCAAATATCACGTCAACCTCGGAACTTGCACCATCAAGGTGGAAAGCGCCAGGGAAGAGACCCTGTTCACGCAGAGAAGCGGAACGATGTACGTTTACGAAAACGAGAAGTTCATCGACGCCGTGAGAAGCGGCGACTGGTCGAAGAACCCCTCCACTTACCGCGACGCCGCGAAGTCGCTGGCCCTTACCCAGGCCTGCATCGACTCCCTGAACAAAGGCATCCAGAAAGTGAAGTTCTAAAAAGCCAGTTTTTGGAAGCTGATCTTCCGGCGGTTGGTCCTTGGATCAGTTGGGCCAACGGTCAGAAGATAGAAGTGACTTCTTGAAGCGACGGTCACTTCAAGCCGGAACAGCGCTGTCAAATGATAGCGCTGTTCTTTTTTGGCATATAGTTCAGGAGGAACGGTGAGGGGAATAGGGCTGCCGGCAACCTTAACTTCTTCCGTTATCTTAACAGGACGCCTGATGGGGGAGACGGCGATCCCCTGGAACCAGGCGCGGCCGGAGCCTTTGGGGTCGTTTATGTTTTTGGCTGTGAGTTTCAGTTTAAGATAACCTTTGGGCGAAATGTGACGCTCTCCTAGCGTTGCAAGATATGCCGCGTCGTTCTTTTTATAGCGGAAGGAGGGGAAGCGTTCCCAATTATTATTTCGCCAGTCGAAAAGTTCCGGCTGAATGAGGGCGTTGTGGTTCTCCTCTAGGAATTCGCCGGAATCCACGGCGTCGGAAAGCCCTTTTAAATACAGCTCCCCGCCGGCGCAGTCCCAAAGGTTTGAAAACGTCCATTCGCCTTGCGCGTTGTTTTTCCAGGCTGTGTAAAAAATGTTTTTGTACCCCGGGCCGAGGGCGGCTATTCCTTCTTTGAAGCAATTCAAACGCCTGCGGCCGGGAAGGGAATGCGTCCCGGTGCAAACGACGTTTTCGAAACTGCCGGTCACGGCGAACGTTTCGCCTTTCAATTCGCCGGAAAGTATGCGTGCTTTTTGACCTTGCCAGAAATCGCGGGGCCAATCGGCACTCTCGAACGCAAGGCCTTTTTCGCATTTGTTAGCCCTGCCGCCGGCCAGACTCCAATCTCCTTTAAAGCCGGCTTCCGAAGCGGGGAACTCTTTAACGTAAAGGGAAAGAGCGTTGGAATGAAGGTAGGCGTTAGCAAGCCTGGAATCGTCCAAGGCGGAGATCACTTCCGTATCGTTCGTCAGAGGACGGTCGAAAAAAGTTTTTGATTCAGCAGGCGTGAAATTTCTGAAGGGAACTTCGTTCACGCGCCAAGCATCGTTTTCATATTTCAGGCTGGAAAATAGTATTGCCTCTTTCGGCCTTTTTATGCCTTTAGTTCTGGCCGCCACCTGGGAGTATTCGTTCTTTAAGGTCAGCGAGGCGTACTCAAAGTGGCGCGGCAATCCTAAGATCCGGAGGCGATCGCCAACTTCCAAGTTCGCGTAGCGCTCCAATCTCAGGTTGGAAAAGATGAGCGTGTTCTTGGTGTTGCCGCCTTCTATGGGGAAGCGAAGCCCGTCCTTTATTTCCGCTACTTCGTCGATCAGTTCGTCCTTTTCCCAGAGCGCGTTCTTGCAGCTGACGATCGTGTAATACTGCGCGCCTTTTTTAATTTCCCTAACGCCGCTTATCTCGTAGTCGAGCCCCCAGCTTTCTTTTGGCAAAGCGATAACGGCGTCCCGCGAAGAGAATTTTGAATCAAGCGGCTGGAAGCCGTATTCTTCGCAGACGATGTCGGATTGGTCGGTCAGATAAAATCTTGCGCCCGGAATTAGGGCGGCTTCGTCGGGGAGTATTCCTAAGAGCGCACTGCCGCTTCCGGTCTGCGCCGTGAGACGCCAATTTGAAAGCATAATGGGGCGAGTGCTTTTGTTTATTATCGCCACGATGTCAGGGCGGCGGAAATAGACGCTGTTCACTCTGACGCGTTTATTTGGCGAGCAATCATTGGGGCTTTTGACAACAAGCTCCATTTCTCCTTCCGGGCTGCTCTTAAGAGGCCTTCCTTTGGTATAGTCGAAGGCGTATTTGTCCGCTTCTATCTCCTCGCTGCCAACAATCAGCTTTTTGTTCCTGCTTAGCCCGTATGTTTCGTCTTTAAGGGGCACAGGAAAATTGGCGTCCTGCAGCTGGACTTCGTAATATTTTTCTTTCTGCAGATCGCTAACGGAGATCCAGAGTGCTTGATTCTGCGCTTCCGAGTAGAGCGTTTCCGAGTGCACCCAGCCCCTTAATTGGGCGTAGCGAAAACTACTGTTGGTTATGGAATTGAAGAGGCCTTCCTCATCCTTCAATATGATGTTGATGCCGTCGGAATCGCTGATCCTATAGACCGCTCTCGGCGTTATGCCTTTTACAGCTAAGCCGAAGAAAGCGATCCGGCAGTTTTGCCAGAGATGGTTTACTGGGAACTGAGCCTGTTTCTTTTTTTGCCAGCTTTTCAGAAGCGAGCTTTCACTGTCTTCCGTAAGGGCGTCTGCGGATAGTTTCACGTAAACCGAGCCGTTTTCTCTTTTGCATTCGTCTTTTAAAACATGTCTTGCGGTTCTTGGATCGAAGAGCTCCCTCAGTTCCGGTCTGTTTTCCGTTACGGGGGCTATGGAATCGTAATCCCTGCCGCCGTAGAAATAGGGAAGGGAGGTCACGGCCCTTTCCTTGTAGACCGCGTTGGCGCGGTAGGCGAATCTCAGTTCGCTGCCGTCGTCGCTCAGTATCTCTGAGAAATCCACGGCTTCCGCTCCGTAGATCCCGGCGTTCTCCTGGAGGGAATGGTTCTCGTCGCACGCGTCGCTAACGGTAAGCGCCAATTTTTCCAAGATACGGTCTTCGGCGTCTTTGTTTTCGCGTTTCAAATTGGCAAGCATTTCTTTTTGCGAGGCGAGGGAGGCTGCGCTCTGCCTGATCCAATTGTCGCCGTCCCAGAATTCCTGATAGCAGGCGTTGTCTTTGATAGGCGTGATCTTGACGGAGTAATCAAGGCCGTCCACTCTGTAGGGGCCGGCGCTTCCTGTTGACAGCCAGGAGCCGGGATGGTTTATTTCCGCGGCTTCAAAGAGGGCTTTCACATGCTCTATGGCGGAGAGGCATACGAGTTTTTCCCTGTCCATTTTGTTTTGGCTTTCGCTCAGCTGTCTTTCCATTCCAAGGTCAAAGGCGAACATGATAGCCAGGGCGCCGAGCAGGGAGAGAAAGATCAGAACGGCCGGCAGGATGAAGCCATGATTTTTTATTTTTTTGAAAAGCATGACTTATTCTACCTTTTATAAACAAGTTAGCTTGTAGTGGAAAAGGCGTATGAATTGTCTGTTTTTTACCTACATTTTACCTTGCAATTTCAGGCTCAGTTTGGTAAAATAAACATATAAAGGTACTTGATATTTATTTGAACTTTTAACCAATTCACCCGTTCCACTTTTATGGCAACTCCGAAAAAAATTGCCAAGGCCAAAAACGTTCCCGCCAAGGCGGCCGCCGCCAAAAGCTCTTTTGATCTCAAGTCTTCCCTTAACCAAACGCAGCTTGAGGCTGTGACGGCTGAAAACGGCCCGCAATTGGTCGTAGCCGGCGCCGGCAGCGGCAAGACGCGCGTCCTTACCTACCGTATCGCTTACCTGGTCTCCAAAGGGATCGCGCCTCACAGGATCCTGGCCGTAACTTTTACGAACAAGGCCGCTCAGGAAATGGCAACGAGAGTCGATCAATTGGTGGGGAAGTACGTTCCCATTTCGACCTTCCACTCTTTCTGCCTGAAAGTTTTGAGAGCCAACCGCGAGAAGATCGGTTTCGAAAAAGGCTTTGTTATTTACGATCAGAACGACCAATTGATGCTTCTTAAAGAATGCATGCGCCGCCAGGACATTGGGGACAAGCGCCTGAAGCCCCAGTATTTCGCCAACGCCATTGGTTTGGCCAAGGACAGGCTGGAGAGCGCTGACAAATACATGAAGAGAGCCGAGAAGTCCAAAGAGTACAACGACGAACTGGTGGCCAAAGTTTACAGGGAATACGAGAAGGAACTTAAGCGCGTCAGGGCCCTGGATTTCGACGACCTGATCATGCGCACCGTTTTGCTTTTCAAGCGCGAGCCCGAAGTCTTGAAATTTTATCAGGACAGTTTCGACTACATTCTGGTCGACGAGTACCAGGACACAAACTTTGCCCAGTACCAGCTTGTCAGGATGCTTTCCGAGAAACACAGGAATCTTTTCGTGGTGGGCGACCCGGACCAGTCTATCTACCGTTTCCGCGGCGCCGAGATCGGCAACATCCTCTCCTTTGAGAAAGATTATCCGGAAGCGAAGAAGACCGTGCTGGAAAGGAACTATCGTTCGACGCAAGCCATTCTGGACGCCGCCAACGACGTAATCGCCCAGAACTCCGGCCGCTGGGAAAAGAACCTCATGACCGAGAACGGTCCCGGCAAGAAAGTCTCTATTTACAGCGCCAAGGATGAGCACGAAGAGACCGACGAGATCATAAGGCAGGTCAAAAAGCTTTTGCGCGAGGGCTACAAGCGCCACGACATTGTGGTCTTCTACCGCGTGCACTTATTGTCCCGCCTTATAGAGGAAGCGATGGTAAAGAACCGCATTCCTTACAAGCTGGTGGGCGACACCGGCTTCTACAGCCGCCGCGAGATCAAGGATCAGCTCGCCTACATGCGGGCGGCCCTCAACAATTTCGACGACGTAAGCCTGCGCAGGATCATAAACAGCCCGACGAGGGGCTTGGGCGAGACAACGCAGGAAACGCTGGCGAGCTTTGCCCAGACGGCCGGCATCACTTTCTACGAAGCCATTGAGCAGCACCGCCGCATCGACCGCTTCACGGACGCCGTGCACAAAAAGCTCCAGAAATTCCTCGATCTCATGGAAGAGCTGACGGAAGCCCAGAAGACGATGCTGCCGACGGAGTTTTTGAACTTCATCCTGGAAAAGACCGAATACATCGAGAAGATCTGCCCGGGCGACGACGAGGAAGATGTCATGAGGCGGGAAAACATCGGCGAACTCTTGTCCGCGGTGGCCGATTACGAGAACACCACGACGGATGAGAAAGCCTCTACGGAAGGCTTCCTGAATGAAGTGGCAATAACGGCCGACATCGACAAATGGAACGACGAGGCCGACACGCTTACCCTTATGACGATCCACAACGCCAAGGGATTGGAATTCCCGGTCGTCTTCATCATGGGCATGGAGGAGGATCTCTTCCCGCACATCAACGCCAAGGGCATCAAAGACGAGATTGAAGAAGAGAGAAGGCTCTGCTACGTCGGCATGACGCGCGCCAAGGAAAGGCTCTTTTTGTCCTGCGCCCTGAAGAGAGTGATGTTCGGCGTCAACCAGTCCCGCGATCCCTCCCGTTTCTTAGGCGAGATCGCTTCGAACCACGTGGAGCGCCGCTTCAGCAGCCGCAAGATCCTTCTCAGCGAATCTACAAGCGCCCAGAAGCTTCCCTCCAAGCCGGCCGGCACGGTGGACACCGGAGAACTGACGGTCGGAATGGCTGTCGTGCACACGCACTTCGGCAACGGCGTGATCTCCTCTATTTCCGGTGAAGGCGAATCGGCAAGGCTTACGATCGAATTCGAGAACCTGCCGGCTCCCAAAGTCCTTGTGGCGAAATACGCGAAACTGAAACCGCTTAAATCGGGGACGGGGAAACAATGTCGCAAGTAACGATAGTCCGCGCGACCTACGAGGACGTTCTTCCGAAACTGCGCGAACTTTTGGCCCCCTTGGGCGGCATAGAAACTTTTGTCAAACCGGGCCAGAAGGTTCTTCTTAAAGCCAATCTTCTTGGCTCCTACAACGTGGCCAAAGCCGTTACCACCGATCCCAGAGTGGTCGAGGCTATGATCACCCTTGTCAAGGAAGCCGGAGGCATTCCAATGGTCGGCGACAGCCCGGGAATGGGCACGCTTAAGTCCGCCATCAAAGCCGGAGGTTTGGAAGAGATATTGGAAAGGGAGCAAGTCGCCGTAGCCGATTTCGAGAACGAGGACGTCTATCCCAGGCCGGAGAACCGCGTTTCGCAGCGCCTTGTGCTGGCCAGGGCCATAAAGGAAGCCGACGTTATCATAACGCTCCCCAAACTGAAGACGCACGTCCAGATGAATTTCACCGGCGCCATCAAGAACCAGTACGGCCTGATGGTCGGCGTCAGGAAGAGCAACTACCATCTGCGCTTGAGGGACAACGATCTCATGGGCGAACTGATGGTGGAGATAAATAAGACCGCTCACGTCGCCCTGGCCGTGATGGACGGCATCGTCGCCATGGAAGGGGACGGCCCTTCCGGCGGCAGCCCCAGGGAACTCGGTCTGCTTCTGGCTTCAAGGGATCTTCTGGCCGTCGATATGGCGGCCTGCCGCATAATAGGCTTGGATCCCATGAAGGTCCCGACCGTTACGGCGGCCTTGCGTCTGAATTACGGCGAGGGCGAGGAGAAGACGACATTCCCGCTTCTTACGCCGGATGAAGTGAAAGTCAAAGACTTCAAGCAGGTCGCCCACAGCAAGGACATCATAAGGATGCTGCCGATGCCGAAGTGGTTCATGCGCTGGTTCGGCGCCCAGTGGGCCCCGCATCCCCAGATCGATCCCACAAAATGCATAAAGTGCTTCCGCTGCAGGAACGGCTGCCCTGTCAAGCCTCCCGCCATCGATCCAGAACGAGGAAAAAACGTCAGCAAGGACTGCATCCGCTGCTACTGCTGCCACGAGTTCTGTCCGGCCGACGCTATAAAATTGAAGCGTTCCTTCCTTGACCGCATTTTCCACTTCAATTCGCTCCTTAACTTTTTGAGCCGGGTTTTTGGTAAATTAATATCCAAATTCAGCATTTGAAAAATGGATCGCGAAACAACCACAGTTTTAGAAAATAGAGCGCTGGGAAAAGACCACCGCATGCTCGTCGTCAAGGCGCAAAAGCTTGCGATGTTGTCACGCCCCGGCCAGTTCGCCGAGCTTTCGACCGACGGCGCCACGCTTCTCAGGAAGCCCATCAGCATAGCGATGGCTAGTAAGGAGAAGGGGACGCTTACCTTTGTTTTCCGTATGATAGGGAAAGGGACGGAATATCTCGGCGCCCTAGAACCAGGATCAGCGCTAGACATCATCGGCCCCCTTGGCAACGGCTTTGATACATGCTGCAAATCGGCTCTGCTCGTTGGAGGCGGCGTCGGGACCCCGCCGCTCCTCTATTTGGCGTCGCAGCTTAGAAAAGAAGGCAAAGAGGTGGCCGTAGTTCTGGGCGCACGCGACAAGGCGGACCTTCTCCTTCTGGACGAATTCGCCAAGCTTGGTATAGAGCCACTTTGCGCGACTGACAATGGTTCCTGCGGCGTCAAGGGTACGGTCGTGACCGCACTCACGGAAAAGGCCGCTTTAGACTTCGAAACGAAGCTTTACGCCTGCGGCCCCTGGCCCATGCTGAAAGCGCTGGCCTCTTTTGCGGAAGAGAAAGGAGTTAAGCTGGAAGTGCTTCTGGAAGCGTACATGGGCTGCGGCATGGGAATCTGCGTAGGCTGCACGGTGCCGACTACGGAAGGCATGAAAAGAGTTTGCAAGGAAGGGCCGGCCTTCAACGCTAAGGAGATCTTATGGAACAAAATTCGTTAGGCGTCATCACCGACAGAGAGACGTCTTTCGGCAGGATCTTAGGAAAGGTGCTGTTCATCGCGATCCTCATCGCGCTCTTCTGGTCGCCTCTGTGGTTTGGCACTCCCCAGCATCCGGAATTGCAGAAGACCCTCGTGGAAAGAAGCGTCGATCTGATGCCTGAGAACGCTTCTTTTTCCACGCTCGTTTCGAACGCTTACGTCGCGCTTTTCCAGTATTCTTATCCCAACCGCAACCTTGAGTATCTGCTCTTTTTCATCGGCGTTTTCGCCGTGCTTTCCCTTGTGGCCAAATGCCGCGTTTTGAAAAAGAATCACAACGTGACTTACATCGGTTTGGGCTGGGCTTTTCTGATGCTTTCGATCATGGCCTCCTTCAAGATGGCCAAGGTCCCGGAATACAGGGATCCCTGGGGCGGCGCGCTCTTCATTCTGTACGGCGCTTTCTTTTACGCCTCCGCCATCGCCGCTCTGACTTCGAAACGGCGTCACGTCATGGCGGTCATAATTTGCCTTTCGATGCTTTTTGTGGCGCAGAACGCTTTTTTCCAACTGATGGGCGGGTTGGCCAAGACCAGGGAGCTCTTCGCTGAGGAGCATGGTTTTTCCAGTTTCGCGGCTTATACGAACGAATGGTTCAAAACGAGCCATGACGCCGCGGACACCTACACCATGAACCGCCTTCTCAGCCCCAGGATCACCGCCACTTTCACATCCCCTAATATCCTGGCAAGTTATGCCATGATGGTCTTTCTTTTAAGCCTGGGACTCTGGAAGACCAAGGGCGAAAAGATCCTTCGCTATATCGGGCTCATTACGGCAGTCGTTTCCCTTGCAGTCCTGTTCTTCACAAGATCGAAATCCGTGATCGCGCTGACTTTCGTGCTTGCGCTTATTTGGAGCTTCGTCCTTTTCAAGGCGAAGGAAGTCTCGCTTAATTTCCTGATCTCAGTCTTCATAGTTGGCGCGGTCTTCACGACCTTGGGCTTCGTCTGGGGCTACGGCTCCAACCTTGGCAAAAAATTGAGCAGTTCCGGAGGCGCGAGGCTGACTTACTGGAAGGTCGCTTTCAAAATGATCAAGCAGAAAGCCCTGACCGGCTACGGCATCAACTCTTTCGCGAGGTGGTACAAGGTCTGGTCTCCCCAGGGATCCGAGCCGAGCAAGTTCGTGCACAACACCATTCTCCAGATGTGGGCGGAATTCGGCATGTTCGCAGGTGTCGGCTGGCTTCTGGCCTGCTGCCTTCCCATCACCAACGGCTGGGACAATTTCAAAGCCTCCGTCAAGAAAGACGCGCTTCAGCTTTCCTGCATTCTGGCCGCCGGCGGGTTCTTCGTTCACAACCTGCTGGACTTTGATTTTTACGTTCCCGGCGTGACCGTGACCGCCCTGGCCGTCATGGCATTGGCGCTCTGCGGCCACGACGATCCCAAAGAAACCCAAAGCTAAAATTATTATGTCTAAAGAATTGGAAGAAGGCTCTGAGCTGCAGCTTGATTTTACGAAACTGAAAAAAGTCGCCAACTGCGGAGCTGACGTCGTTCCGGTCGGCGTCCAGGACGCCGAGACAGGCGAACTTTTGATAATAGCCTACGCCAACCAGGCCGCTCTCGACCACACCATAAAGACCGGGCACGCCACTTTCTGGAGCACGTCCAGAAACGAACTTTGGGAAAAGGGCGCGACCAGCGGCGACGTCCTGGAGATAGTGGAGATCAGGGTGAACTGCGAGCAGAATTCGCTTCTTTACCTCGTCAGGCCCTTAGGCAAGGGCGCCTGCCACACCAAGGACAAAAACGGCGTAGCGAGAAGCTCCTGCTATTACCGCAAACTGGTGGAGGGGAAGCTGGAAAAGCTTCCGGAATAAAGCCGTCAGCGTTTCCCGGAGAAGAAGCTTGATTCGCCGCTCGCTTCCTCTTTGATCTCGGCTTCCAGCTTTTGGGAATCTATTTTGCCGCTTATTATCCTGCTTTTGTCGCGGCTTATCGCGGTGAATTTTCCCTTGTCGGCCACCCCGGAATAAAATTCGGCGCTGACGCTATCGGGTGTTTTATTTACCATTACGACAAGGTTCATGTTGTTGTTTTTGCCGTTTGAAAAAGTTGCTTTCAGTTCGGCGTCTTTTTCGCCTTCCTTGCCGGAAAGTTTTCCCTTGTAAGTGTAGATCTTGACATTTATAAGATCAGGCTTGCTCTCTTCGCAGGACTCCTCTCGCTTTATTTGCGGTTCAGGAGGGGCGGCGCCTGTGCTTTCGTCATCAGAGCGGCTGGAAGCGGCTTCTCCCATCATGCTTTCCCCGTCTTTGGCGGAAAGGCTGTACAAAAGTTCTTCGCCGTTCATAACACCGGCGTTGAATTCGTTTTTCTCCATGACTCCGTACAAGGAGAGGCGGCCGTCGGCGCTTTTGGCTTTGCACGCGTTTCCTTCCATTTCGCCGCGAAAGACCTGGGATCTTATTCTTGAATTGATCCTGCGGCGGATCTCACAGAAGAAACTGTTTTCCTCTGAACCGATCCTGAAGACGACAAGACAGTCGCCAGTCGAGCCATCCTTAAAGGAAAGCTCGCCGAACATCGTGCGCTCTTCATCGAAAGCGAAGAGGGAAAGAGCCAGGCAAAAAATGAACGCTAATCTTTTCATATCGCGAATATTCTACCATTAATCCAGGCGGTTTGCTAAAATTAGAATATGGAAAAAAGAAAAATAGAAGCTATTATTTTCGACCTGGACGGCTTGATGCTTAACACCGAGCCAGTCGCCATGCGCGCCATGGCGGAGGCGATACGGTTGAAGAACGGGCGCGAGATGACCTTCGCCTTCTTCAGGCAGCTAATAGGGCATGCCAGGTCCGACACTTACGGCTTCTTCGCCGAGGAATACGGCTTCAGCGTGGAGGAGACGAATTCCGTCCGCGACAAGTGCGCCGAACTGATAGTCGAGGCCATAGGAAGAGGGGAGGGAAAGCCCAAGCCGGGGCTTATAGAACTCCTGGACCTTCTGGACGAGCGCGCTATGCCGAGAGTGGTGGCGTCCAGTTCGCCGAGATCCCAGGTCTTGCAGAAGCTCAGGATGGTTGGCCTTCTTCACCGCGTGAACTCCGTTATCAGCGGCTGGGAGGTTCCGCAAAGCAAACCGGAGCCGGATATCTTTCTGAAGGCCGCCGAATTGATCGACGCGAAGCCTGAAGGATGCCTGGTCTTGGAGGATTCCCCGGCCGGTATAGAAGCGGCCAAAAGAGCCGGCATGACGTCCATCATGGTTCCCGATCTTGTCGCCCCGGGAGAAGAGGAAAAGCAGCGCGCGCTAATGATCCTTCCCGACCTTTTCGCGGTCGCGGAAGCTGTTAAGGATATGCTATAATCTAAACCTATGAAAGACGATAGACAGATAAAGCTCCTGCCCGAGGACGTGGCTAACAAGATAGCCGCGGGCGAGGTGGTGGAGCGCCCCGCTTCGGTGGTCAAGGAACTCGTTGAGAATTCCCTGGACGCCGGGGCGAAGCGCGTTTGCGTCGAAATAATGGAGGGCGGACGCAAACTCATATCTGTCTCGGACGACGGCTGCGGAATGTCGCGGGAAGACGCGAAAATGTCTTTAATGCGCCATGCGACCAGCAAAATAAGGACCGCCGTCGATATCTCAAACGTCAGGACTTTGGGCTTCAGAGGCGAGGCGCTGCCATCTATCGCGAGCGTTTCGCGCTTCGAGATGACTACGGCCCCAGCCGACGGAGGCGCGCCTACCTGCATTAAGGTGGAAGGCGGCTCCGATATGTCGGTTTCCGATGCGGCGCGTTCCCAGGGCACGACGATCAGCGTCAGGAATCTTTTCTTCTGCGTGCCGGTCAGGGCCAAGTTTTTGAAGACCGACGCCACGGAATTAGGCCATATCGCGCGCTTCATGCAGAACGCGGTGCTGACGCATCCTTACGTCGGGTTCCGCTATCTCGTTGACAAAACGGAAGTCTTCAACCTGCCTCCGCAAAATGAGACGGTTCCTTTTATGGAAGCGGTCCAGGCCAGGCTCCGCCAATTGAGGGGGACGGATTTTACAAATTCCCTAATTCCTGTCGGCGCTTCTTTAGAAGGGCGCTTGATCGAGGGCTTCGTTTCGCCCTGGACCATTGCCAGCGGCACGAGGAGCGAGATCTTCCTTTTCGTCAACCGCAGGGCCGTGAGGTGCGTCTGGCTGTCGGCGCTTCTTAAAAGGGCTTACGGAACTTTGCTCAGTCCCGAACGCTATCCTTACGCCTTCCTTTTCCTTACCGTCGCCCCCAACACCATCGACATAAACGTGCATCCCGCCAAACTGGACATCCGTTTCAGAAGCGAGCATCTTGTCCAGGACCTTATTGCGCGCGCCGTCTCGGACGCTTTGCGCTCCGACATGGCTCCGCCGGAACTGTCACTTTCGGGTCCATTGGACGCAAACGCTCCGGAACTCGGCAGCAAGTCCTCGTTCAAAAAGCCGCAGGAACTTTCCATGATGCGGGGGGAGAAGCTTTCCGTAGAGGACTGGAAGAAGATCTACGCCGCGCCTGAAGAGGAGGCTTCTTCCGTCAGGGAAAAAGAGGAGGAAACTTACGAGGCGAAGGGGATTGGCACGCTTTCAAGTTCCAAAGCCCTGGCCCAGGCCGGCGGCATGTATATTTTGGCTGAGATCGAAGGAAAAGGTATCGGCATAGTTGACCAGCACGCGGCTCACGAAAGGATAAATTATGAGAAGGCGCTCCAGGCTTTTGAAAGCGCCAACGCTCCCAGCCAGCGTTTGCTCCTTCCCGAGACCTTGACGCTCTCATATGAGCAGATGGCGGCCTTGAAGCCTTACCTTGGGGAGCTCATAAAAAGCGGTTTCGCACTGGAGGAATTCGGCAAGAACACGCTGAAAGTGGACGCCATTCCCGCCTTCCTGGAAGCCTCCGCGCTTTTGGAGCTCTTCACCGACATGGCTGAGGATCTTAAACTTTTGGGCTCGTCGTCCAGGACCGAGGAAGTAAGGCGGAGACTGGCCCTGGTCATGGTCTGCAGGAAGAGCATAAAGTTCCATCATCAGCTAAGCCTTGCCGACTGCCAGGCTCTCCTTGACGAACTGATGGCGGCGAAAACGCCCTGGACCTGCCCGCACGGCAGGCCGACCATCATAATGCTGACCTATTCCGAATTGGAAAAACGCTTCGGGCGAGCCGGGCTGTAATTTTTAAAAACCATAGTTATGACGACAGAAAGCGAAAAGAATCTTTTCGGGCCGACCAAGAGGGAAGAAGAAAGGCGCCTCATGGAGCTGCAGAAAAAGCAGCGCCAGGAATCGCTGGAGCTATTGGGCTTTGACGCTCTCGAATCCCACTGCCCCTATTGCGGCGAGAAATATTCCATGATGATAATCGACCCTGGAAAAGAGATCCCCGCTCATTTGAAATTCCTGTCTTTTCTCCTTCCGAGGCTGCGCCGGACAAGCGCGACGCTAAGATGCGTTTCCTGCGGCAAGGAGTACAAGACGCCCTCGTTTTTGTCTGAAATAAGCGTTCCCGTCGTCGTTTTGGTGATGGTATCCCTCATAATCCTGGGAGATTGCATATTGCTCTCCTACCTTTGCAGATACTAAAATGCCGTTCAGAATCCTAGAAAAAACCAAGCTTGCTGACAATGTTTTCTCCATGGTCGTGGAGGCCAAGAGGCTTGCGCAAGTCCGCAAGGCCGGGCAATTCGTCATCGTAAGGCCGAGAGAAACGAGCGAGCGCATCCCGCTCACGATGGTCGGCTCAGACCCAAGGGGCGGAGTGAAACTTATTTTCCAGACAGTCGGATATACCACGATGGAATTGGCCAGCCTTGAGGCAGGCGGTTTCGTCCACGATCTGGTCGGGCCTCTAGGACAGCCGACCGAGATACCCGAAAATGGCTCTGTGATCTGCGTAGGCGGCGGAATAGGCACCGCCCCTATACTTCCTATAGCCTCCGCCCTGAAAGAGGCCAATAACCACGTTTTGGGCATCATCGGCGCCAGGACGCAGCAGCTCCTCATCCTCGAAAACGAGATGCGGGAAGTCTGCCATGAACTTAAGATAGCGACCGACGACGGCTCCTACGGCGAGAAAGGTTTTGTCACGACGATCCTGAAAAAAGAACTGGAGAAAGGCGGGGTCGATCACGTCTATATCGTCGGGCCTATTCCCATGATGAAAGCCTGCGCGGAACTGGCGAAAGAGTATGGCGTTCCGGCTACGGCCAGCCTCAACTCCATCATGATAGACGGAACGGGAATGTGCGGCGGCTGCCGCGTCACGGTCGGCGGCAAGATCCGCTACACTTGCGTGGACGGCCCTGAGTTCCCGGCTGACAAAATAGACTTCGACGAATTGCGGAGAAGGTCTGGGATCTACAGGGAGTACGAACACAAGTGCCGCCTTCGCGCAGCTGAGGAGGGTCTCCTATGACCAATCAGGAAAAGATGCAGATCCCAAGGCAAGCAATGCCTGAGCAGAAGCCGGAAGTCAGGCGCCGTAACTTCAGCGAGGTGCCCTTGGGCTTTTCTTTTGACACCGCCGTTCTGGAAGCGACGCGCTGCCTCAACTGCCCGAATCCCCGCTGCGTCACAGGCTGCCCGGTGCACGTCAACATACCGAAGTTTATCGCCGCTCTGGCTAATAAGGATCTTGCCGCTTCTTATGCTTCCCTTATAGCGGACAACAGTCTGCCGGCCGTCTGCGGCCGCGTCTGCCCGCAGGAAGTTCAGTGCGAAAACAAATGCATAGTCGGCATAAAAGGCGAGCCTGTTTCCATCGGGAGATTGGAGCGTTTCGTCGCTGACTGGCACAGGGAAAACGCCAGCAATGAGGAAACGCCGAAAGCGGAAGGCAAAAAGTTAGCCAAAGTCGCCGTCATCGGATCCGGACCTTCTGGTTTGGCCTGCGCTTACGAACTTCTGAAAGCCGGAGTGGACGTCACGGTCTTCGAGGCTTTGCATGAGCCGGGCGGCGTTCTCGTTTACGGCATTCCGGAATTCCGTCTGCCGAAAGCGATCGTCGCTTCCGAGATCGAAGGATTGAAAAAACTGGGCGCCAAGTTCGAGCTCAATTCCATAATCGGCCGCCTTTACACCATTGACGAGCTCATGCGGGACGAGGGCTATTCCGCCGTTTTCATCGGCAGCGGCGCCGGCACTCCGAAGTTCCTTAGAATTGAGGGCGAGACCCTAAACGGCGTATATTCCTCCAACGAATTCCTAACGAGGGTGAACCTGATGAAGGCCTTCCGCGAAGACGCCACTACTCCGCCCATAAGAGGAAAACGCGTCGCGGTCTTCGGAGCGGGCAACACCGCCATGGACTCCGCCAGAACGGCCCTCAGGATGGGGTATGAGGAAGTTAATATCGTTTACCGCCGCTCCAGGGACGAGATGCCCGCGAGGAAAGAGGAAATACACCATGCGGAAGAAGAGGGCGTGAAGTTCCTGCTCCTTTCCAATCCCATAAAATTCACGGGTGACGAGAACGGAGATCTCAAGTCTGTTGTCTGCCAGAAAATGTGTTTGGGCGAGCCGGACGCTTCCGGCCGCAGAAGGCCCGTGCCCATTGAGGGCGAGACCTTCGAACTGGAAATAGACACGGCGATCGTGGCGCTTGGTACTGAGGCCAATCCTCTCATCCGCCAGACTACGCCTGACCTTCCATGCAACGAATGGGGCTACATCGTGGCGGACGAAGAGGGGAGGACCGGAAAGAAGAGCGTTTACGCGGGCGGCGACATCGTCACCGGCTCCGCTACGGTAATAAAAGCGATGGGCGCCGGCAAAAGCGCCGCCCAAACGATCATCAAGGATCTGAATTTATAATTATGCGAGTTTTAGCTTACTACGGAAAAAACGATATTCGCGACGAGGAGTGGCCGCGCCAGAAGAAACTGCCCGAAGGGTACGTCAGGGTCGAAGTGCGCGCCGTTACGCTCGGCGAAAACGACCGCTACGCATACCAGGCTTGTGTTTGGCCCACCCCATACATAGTGGGAAGCGCTGCGGCCGGCATTGTCATAGAAAGCACAAAGGAAGATCTTAAAGCGGGCCAGCCGGTGGTTGTGTGGCTTCCCAAGGACGCACCGCAGGGCCTGGCGGCGGAAAACGTCTCCGTACCCGCAGACCGCGTCTGCAAGGTGGAGAAGGCCCTAAGTTACGCTACCCTTTCGTTTGCCCCGCACATCGCAGCCCTTTTGGTCGCTTTGCCCAAGACGGAAAACGGCGTTTGCTGCGCAGTCCTGGGAGAATCTCTGCAAGCGGAAATATTGAAGCAGCTTCTGCCTTTGAAAGGGTACTCTCTGGCAAAAGAGGGAGAGACAGCGGAAATCACCTTCTTAACGAACGCGGACGCAAAGCTCCTTGATTTGGCCGTAGAAGTTACTAACAGGGGTGGAAAAGTACAAGTTGTTTCAATTGGCGATGATAGCTCTTGGGAGAAATGGCCGCTTGCCATGAGTAAGGGTTTATGCTTCAATTTTGACACTGCCTTCTCTGGAGCTGAAGTCGAAGAGGCTGTAAGGCTCCTTACCGAGGGCGGTCTTTCCTCTGCCGCGGGACGCAAAGCCTTCATCTGGGACGATGTGGACAAAGCTTTCCAGGCTTTGGGCGAAGGGTCAGCGGTGACTTTAGCCCAGGAAAGTTTTCCTGAACCATATTTCCCCTGAAAAATAAAATGCGTTTCCTTCTCTCCCTTACCGCCATACTGCTCCTTTCTGGCTGCGCCAGCGAGTCGCCCGAAATTATCGCTTACTCTCTTGAAGAACAGGCTATGGTAATAGACGACGTCTGTCTTGTTGAAACGAAAGCGGAAGAGGAAACGGTCGCTGATTACGAAGACGAGGAGATCTTCATTACGGCCACTGCCGCTCCGGAAGAAGGCGAGCAGTTCGCCCTCTCCATAGGCAACGAGATCGAGGACACCTTAAGATCCCTTAGGAAGAAGGAAGCCTTCATCGACAGGAAGGCGCGCTTCTTAGGCTACGACGGGAAGTAAAGAAAATTAAATTGAATAAAAAAAGCGGGGCTTCAAGCCCCGCTCTTTTTTTATCAGAAGATCGTCGATACCAAAAGGTAAACATAGTGCGCGAAAACGCCGGCGCACAGTCCGCCTATGGTGTGCGAGATCAAAGCCTTGCTGATGACGTTGCGGTATCCCAGGGCGTCTAACATCGCCGTGTGGGTGCTAAGGTATCCGCTCCAGCACATGCCGATGGCCGTGAAGACCGCGATGTCGTTCGGCTTGACATTAAGTTTCGGGACCAATCCCAAGGCGCTGCCGACGGAGCCCATGGCGGTAAGCGGGAAAGCGATGTTCTCGGGGCTTTCAAAACCGAAGAGCCAATATATGGGATACTTCAAAAAGCCGCAGATCTTCGGAAGCCACTCGACGCCTTCGTAAGCGGCGCCGCAGTAACCGACGGCGGGATCCTTCGGGCCGAAGGTGATCATCATGACGAAGGTGCAGATGATGACGACGCCGGGGATGATGGCCAGGCCGACTTCCACGCCGTTTTTGCCGCCGTCAAGGATGCCGTTCAAAAAGCGGGCGAAAAGATTCTCTTCCTTAAAAACGCCCTCCTCCTTTTCTTTTTCCTCGATCCTTCTAAGCTCTTCTTCCGTTATGGCCGGTTCGTCGCCGACTATCGGCTTAACAAGGAACTGCATTATCCTCGTAGAGACGACGGCGCCGAAGACCGCGCCGAAAAAGCCTACGGCGGCGGCCGTGACGAAGCCTTCGCCCTCCAGGCTCATCATGTAGGTCAAAACGATAAGCCCCATACCGAAAGCCGTGCCGAAGTTCGTCAGCGAAACGAGCTGATACTTTTTGAAGAAACGGCTGAAGGCGCGATCCTTCGCCAGGGCTATGATCGAGGGATTGTCGGAGAAGAAAGTCATCACCCCGCCAAGCGCCGCGGCGCCGGGAAGATTGAAGATCGGCTTCATGAAGATCCTCAGGAGCTTTTCAAGGGCGGCAACGACGCCGAATTCAATAAGAAGGGCGGAAAGGGCGCCGGCCAGGACGCAGACCGCCATCAGATAAAAGCAGGTGTTGAGAAGAAGATCGTGGCCGGTGAACATGATCGTCCTGACCATGTTCTTGGCGCCCATGGTGTGGGCCATGGCTCCGAAAACCGCCAGGAACACTATAAGGAAGATGACGGGCTCCAGCGCCTTCGGTATCAGTTTTTTCTTTTCAGACATAGATTTCCCTCATTATTTTGGGGGATATTATATTTTAAATTCCTTTCCCAGACAAGGGGAAAGATCACGCTGTATATTCTTAAACGGCATATTTAGTAAAATAAACAAATATGGATAATGAAATAAACACGAATGAGCAAGTGAAAGGCTGGGAGATCATGAAGAAGATCATCAAGGTCTCCTTCCCGATGCTCATAACCAACGCCTCTTTCGCGGTCCTTTTGTTCTGCGACCGCATGATGCTGGCCCATTATGAACTGGACGCCGCGGGCGCCTCCATGGGCGCCGGCGTCCTCTCCTTTACGGTTCAGAGCTTTTTCGCCGGCGTGGCGCTTTACACCACCACGCTGGTCGCGCAGTATTTCGGCGCCAAGGACAAGAAGATGGTCTCCGTCTCCGTCTGGCAGAGCCTTTATTTCGTCTGGCTGGTCGGCAGCACCGTGCCTTTCCTCACGAGGCCCTTGGGCATGTTCATTTTGGAGAAGGCAGCGCATTCCCCGAACATTCTCGTGATGGAGAAAGCCTATTTTTCCTACGTGGCT
The DNA here is from genome assembly GCA_017616555.1 of bacterium. GTDB lineage: Bacteria > Auribacterota > UBA3054 > UBA3054 > UBA3054 > UBA3054. Next base: position 129,123 of record JAFZXZ010000032.1, read on the forward strand.
TTCTACATGATCATCCCTTTGACGAATATCGTGCTGTCGAGCTTTTTCAACGGCCGCTCAATGGTCTGGGTCTCCACCATCGCCAACGTTTTCGGCTGCATAGCCAACGTCTTTTTGAATTACGTCTTCATCTTCGGAAAATACGGTGTTCCGGAAATGGGTATTGAGGGCGCTGCAATAGCGACCATCATCGCCGGATTTATGACGACGCTGGCGCTTTTTTCCTTCATCGTCTGCATGCCTTCCACGAGGGAATATTCCTTCTTTGGCGCCTGGCGTTTTAGGAAATCGTCATTCCTTAACCTTCTCAGGTTCGGACTTCCGACCGGCTTGATGTTCGGACTCGACAACGCCGCCTTCGCGGCGCAGATCCTTTTCACCGGGAGAATAAGCGACGACGCTCTGAACGCCACCACCGTGATCTTCAGCATACAGAACCTTATATTCCTGCCGATCCTTTCCGTGGCCCACGGCGCGGCCATCATAATGGCGCAGTTCATCGGCATGGACAGGAAGGATCTCGGGAAGAAGGCTGTTTATCAGGGGCTTTTGCTCGGCGAGATCCTGGTCGTCGTAATCGCTGTTGTCATCATAGCTTTCACAAGGGAGATCTTCGACACTTTCTGCGGCGGGAAGCATACGGAAGCGATCTACGTGATGACGAGGAATCTTCTCTACACCATGATGATCTTCAACTTCGCGGACGTTTTCAACGTCGGCCTTAACAACGCCCTGCGCTCGGCAGGGGACACCGTCTTCCCGATGGTCACTTCTGTCTCTCTCAGCTGGCTCTTCTTCGTGCCGGCGCTTTATCTGGCGACGGAAGTCATGCACCTCGGCATCTACTCCGTGTGGTCCATAACGGGCGTGCTTTTTTTAGTCTCCGCGATCATTTACTGGGCTCGCTTCAAAAGCGGCAAGTGGCAGACGTTCCAGGTCATGGAAAAGAATTAAAAATATCGTTGGATTTGAGATCTGAAATTGATAAAATAATAGAAAAATCAAAAATATAAGGAGAAAAACTTATGGCATTGACCGTCAATGAACTTAAAGGCAAAAAACTCGGCGTCTGCGTGTCAGGCGGCTTGGACAGCAAAACTATTTCCGTCAGGTTAAGGGAAGCCGGTGCGAAAGTTCTGTGCTTCACGGCTGACTTAGGCCAGCCCGACGAAAAGGACATCCGCGACGTGGCTAAGAAAATGGCCCCCTGCGGCGTCAAGACCGTCATAGTGGACGTCAAGAAAGAGATGGCGGAAGCCTGCTTCAAGACGATCATGGCGGAAGCCACTTACGACGGCGGCTACTGGAACTCCACCGGCATCGGCCGCGCCGTGACCGTGAAAAAGCTCGTTCTGGAAATGAAGAAGCGCGGCATCGACATCCTGGTCCACGGCGCCACCGGCCGCGGCAACGACCAGATGAGGTTCGAGCGCTACACCAACCAGTTCGCTCCCAAGATGACGGTTTACGCCCCCTGGCGCGACGGTGCGCTTTTGAAAGAATTCCCGGGCCGCACCCAGATGTGCGAATACCTAGCCAAGCACGGCATCATCGCTTTCCCGGGCGGCAAGAAGCGCTATTCCACCGACTGCAACGTCGCCGGCCTTTCCCACGAGGCTGAGGACCTTGAAAGCATGGAGACCGCCATGACGATCGTCGAACCGACCATGGGTGTCTGGCCCATGCAGGCTCCCAATAAGATCGAGAGCGTCGAGATCGAATTCAAGGAAGGCCGTCCCGTGGCCATCAACGGCGAGAAGCTGAAACCCTTCGACCTTCTGGTCAAGGCTAACGAAGTGGGCGGACGCAACGGCATCGGCATGAGCCACGCGCTGGAAAACCGCATCATCGGCACCAAGAGCCGCGGCGTTTACGAAGCCCCGGGCATGGAGCTCTTGGGCAAATCTCTGCGCTACGTCTATCACGCCATTCTTGACAAGCGCGCCACCACCATGTTCGACCGTCTCTCCCGCTTCATCGCGGTGCAGATCTACGACGGCCGCTACTACGACCTCGCTACGAAAGCGGCCTTTGCGGCAATCGACACCTTCGCCGCCAAAGCCACCGGCAAGGTCAAAGTCGGCCTCTACAAGGGCAACATCTTCTTCCAGTCCCTGACGGGCGTCAAAGCCAGCCTCTACTTCGAAGCCGACGCCTCCATGGAAGCCAGCAAGGGATTGAATCCCGTGAGCTCCCAGGGCTTCGCCGAGATACAGAGCGTGGAAGCCCGCTCCATGGCCAAGGCCGGCCAGGTTTCCGAAGAATGATATCCTTAAAAAACGGCACAAAAAAAAGACGCGCTTCATGCGCGTCTTTTTTTTTTGGCCGATAAACTTTGTCTTACAATTCTGCCGAAGCGCAGCGGGCGGCGTGGCAGTTGAGGCAGATCGCGACTGGAAGACTGGCAATGTGGCAGGGAGACGTTTCGATGAAAAGGTCGAGAACGGTGGGGGAGCCGCCTAAGCCCAGAGGTCCCTGTCCCGTTGCGTTCAATTCCGCCTTCAGCTCTTCTTCAAAGTCGGCGTAGAACTCGTTTTTATTGCGTTCGCCGATCTTTCTTGTCAGGGCTTTTTTGGCGAGAGTCGGGGCTTTGGAGCCGTCGCCGCCTAGGCCTACGCCGACGACCAAGGGGGGGCAGGCGTTGCCGCCGGAATTTTTGACGGCTTCAATTACGGCTTTCTTTACGCCATCTTTCCCGTCGGCGGGGCGGAGCATTATTAGTTTCGTCATGTTCTCGCAGCCGGCGCCCTTGGGGAGGACGGTGACTTTCACCTTTTCGCCGTCAATTGGAATAACGGTAAGGGAGGCGGGAGTGTTGTCGTTGGTGTTCACTCTGTCAAGAGGATCTTTTACTATGGAGCGGCGGAGATAGGCTTCTTCCACGGCTTTTCTGACGCCGTTGTCAACCGCTTCCTGAAGCGTTCCTTTGTCCAGAGAGACCTGCGCTCCCCACTCGATGAAGACAACGGTCGTGCCGGTGTCCTGGCAGACGGGGAGCTTGTCATTTTTGGCAAGCGAAGCGTTTTCGCAGATGAGTTCGAGGACCTGTTCTGAGCGGCTGCCGTCGTCGGCGCTGGCCAAGGCGGTTTTCAGGGCTTCGCTGACGTCTTCGGGCAAAACGACGCACGCCTCTTTAAGGAGGGAGCAGACGGTCGAGGTTAGCGCTTCGCTTGCAAGAACGCGCATTTTTTACTGGGCGATGATGTCGTTGTTGCAGTAGGGGCAGCGGACTCTCTGGCCTTTCACATTGATGGTCACGAGTTTGCCGCAGTGCGGGCAGGCGTAAACGTTGTTGGCCTGCTGGGCGGTCGGAGCGATGGTGGCGGCGGGCACGGTGGTGTACTGCTGTTGCTGCTGGTACTGCTGCTGGTATTGCGTCTGCTGGGCGATCTGGAGGGCGGCGTCAGCCTTTTCGTTGGCTTCCTCGGCCTGGCCGGTGGCATAACCCTGGCTGGCGCCTAGCAGGGCGCCGATGCCGGCTCCCATGCCGCTTCCGATGGCGACGCCCGCGCCCGGGTGTCCGACCTGATTGCCGATGATCGCACCGATACCGGCGCCTAAACCGGCGCCTAAAGTCGTGCCGATGGCCGTTCCGTAACCTACGTTTCTTTCAGTGGTGGTGCAGCCGGTGACCACAAGGATGGCTGCCAGAGCGATGATGGTAAAAATGCGGATCATAGTTCGTCTCTTTTTGTTTATTATTCTTTGGGGCCGAAACCGTAGTGTTCGGCGACGTAGTCGATGTCTTTGTCGCCGCGGCCGCTTAAGTTCACAAGGATGCTTTCATAGGGGCGCTTCTTGGCTTCGCGCATGGCCAGAGCCAGGGCGTGGGAGCTTTCCAAGGCCGGGATGATGCCTTCCACTCTGGAAAGCGTGAAGAAAGCGTTGATGCATTCGTCGTCGGAGACGGTCTCGTACTTGGTGCGGCCGTTCTCCTTTAAGTAAACGTGCTCGGGGCCGATGCCGGGATAGTCGAGGCCGCTGGCGACGGAATGGACGGGAGCGGTCTCGCCCTTTTCGTCCTGGATGACGAGGGTGTTCATGCCGTGCAAAAGTCCGGGCTTGCCGATCGTCAGAGTCGCGGCGTTGTCGCCGATCTTCATGGAACGGCCGCCGGGCTCGGCGCCGATCAGTTCAACGGACGGATCATTAAGGAAGCCCGAGAAGATGCCCATGGCGTTGCTGCCGCCGCCGACGCAGGCAGTCACCAGATCGGGCAGGTTGCCGGTCATTTCCAGGAACTGCTCCCTCGCTTCATGGCCGACCACGGACTGAAAGTCCCTGACGAGCATGGGGAAGGGGTGCGGTCCGCAGACGGAGCCGATGCAGTAGATGGCGGTGTCGAACTGTTTGATGTAATCCTTGAAAGCGACGTCAATGGCTTCTTTGAGGGCGCGTCCGCCTTCTTTGACGGCGATGACGTTGGCGCCCAGGATCTTCATTCTCGTAACGTTGGGAGCCTGCTTAAGAACGTCGATCTCACCCATGTACACGTCGCACTCCAAACCGAAATACGCGGCCGCGGTCGCGATGGCGACGCCGTGTTGGCCGGCGCCGGTCTCGGCGATGAGTTTCTTCTTGCCCATGTATTTGGCGAGCAATCCTTCGCCCATGCAGTGGTTAAGCTTGTGGGCGCCGGTGTGGTTCAGGTCTTCTCTCTTAAGATAGATCCTGGCGCCGCCAATTTTTTCCGAGAGGCGCTTGCAGTAATAGACCGGGGTGGGGCGGCCCTGGAAGTGGGTCCTGATGTCGCGGAGTTCCCTGATGAAATCGGCGGACTGGCTGATCTGGCGGTAGGCCGCGGCGATCTTCTTCATCTCCTCTTCCAGAGGACCGACGTTGATTATGCCGCCGTACGGGCCGTAAAAGCCGTCGGTGTTGGGGAAATCATGGAAATAATCGTAGGAATAACTCTTTTCTGACATTGTCGCTCCTCTTTGGAATTTAAGCATAATTATCTACTGAATACTACCACAAAATTGGGATAAATTCAAGGTAAAAAGACTGATTGGCGAAGGATTTTCCGCCCCTTGGCACGCGCTCCTCAAATCATTTTTGATTATGGTATAATAAAAAATACTATTACTTTAAATTTAAGCGAAAATAAGGAGTACTTTACATGGGTATCGGAGATTTTTTCTCTGGCATCAAAGGGAAAGTGACGGAATCCGTCATGGAAAAAGCTATTGAGAACATGCGCGACATGAAGGCCCCCGTAAAGGAGGGGACCGTCAATGATTTCATAGAAGAGTGCCTCTTCGGCAAGAACGGCATCAAGAAGGCGAGCGTTGACCTGAGCAGGGACGGCGTGGAAGTGAAGGTTTCCTATTCCGACGGCAGGGAAAGCACGAAGCGCAAACTGGAGTTTGAGAAGATGATCTGGACTCCGCAGAAAAAAGCCTTCAATTTCATCTGCGGCGACGAGCCCCTTGATTGGGCGACCTACGCCTGCATCTGCGTGACGCTGGCGACGCTTTTGCGTCAGATCATGGGCTTCAACGAAAAGAAGAAACCCTACAAGGATGAATTCTCCCGCGAGATTCCGCCCATAATAGAGGGCATTCTCCAAAAGGACGGCAAGGTCAACTTCGACCTCAGAAGAGTGCCGTTTTTGAGGCAGTATTATTACTTCAAGGTCATGGGGCAGGCCCCTCTGGATTACTTGAACGTTATCGACTGCTGGCTGGAAGGCGGCAAATTCATCGTGCGCATTGACAACAACGCGGTCGTTGACAAATTGAAATCCATGGACCCCAAGCAGCTCCAGGAAGCCATGAAGGGCATGAAGGACATCGACATCGAGGACGAGAACTAAGATGCCAAGTGACGTTTTTGTAGAAGCGCCGGAAGCTATCGAGATAATCCGCAAAGGCGGGATCCTCATAGTGACCGACGATGAAGACCGCGAGAACGAAGGCGACTTCATCATGGCGGCCGACTGCGTCACGCCCGAGGCTATCAATCTGATGGTCACAAGGGGACGCGGATTGGTCTGTCTGCCGGCTTCCAGGGAGAAACTGGAAAAAGTCGGCATTCCCATGATGGTATCCCGCAACACGGCCCGTTTGGGCACAGCCTTCACGGTCTCCATCGACGCGCTAAAAAACGCCACGACCGGCATCTCCGCTTACGATAGAGCCGAGACCATAAGGCAGTTCTGCAGTGAAAACGCCAATTCCGAGCAGTTCGGCATCCCCGGTCACATCTTCCCTTTGAGAGCGGAGAACGGCGGCGTATTGAAGCGCAGCGGACACACTGAGACGGCGGTGGATCTTGCCAGGATGGCCGGGAAATCGCCCTGCGGCGTTCTGTGCGAGATCCTTAACAACGACGGCACCATGGCGCGGCTTGACACGCTGAAAGTTTTGGCAGAAGAACTCGGTTTGAAGATCTTCACGGTCGCGAAGCTAATAGAGTACCGCAGGCAGACCGAGCGTCTGATCGAAGAGACCGCGGAGGCGGCCCTGCCGACCAAGTTCGGCAATTTCAGGATCCATCTTTTCGAATCGAAGATCGATTCCCAGCATCATCTGGCCCTGACGATGGGCGAAATAAAAGGCGACGATCCCGTCCTGGTGAGAGTGCATTCCGAATGTTTGACCGGCGACGCTTTAAGGTCGAGCCGCTGCGACTGCGGCGAACAGCTTGAAGCGGCTATGCAGAAGATCGCCGAGGAGGGCCGCGGAGTTATCGTTTATCTGCGCCAGGAAGGTCGCGGCATCGGGCTGCCGGCGAAGATCAAAGCCTACGCCCTGCAGGACAAGGGCGAGGACACCGTGGAAGCGAACATCACGCTCGGCTTCCCGCCGGATCTCAGGGACTACGGCTACGGCGCACAGATGCTCGCCGACCTCGGCGTCAGGAAGATGAGGCTGATGACGAACAATCCGAAAAAACTGGCTGGGCTTTCGGGCCACGGTCTTGAGATCGTGGAAAGAGTTCCCCTGAAGACCAAGCCGAACAAATACAACCAACATTACCTGGAAACCAAATCCGAGAAGATGGGACATCTTCTCTAAAGGAGGCCTTATGTATAAAAAATTGGAAGGCATGCTGAACGCTGAAGGCAAAAGGCTAGGCGTCGTTGTCAGCCGTTTCAACGAGATCATCACCGGCAAGCTTTTGGAAGGCGCCCTTGACTGCTGGCGCCGCCACGGCGGCAAGGAAGACGACGTCACGGTCGTCTTCGTGCCCGGCGCCTGGGAGATTCCGCCCACCGCCGCAAAGCTGGCGAAAAGCGGGAAAGTCGACGCGGTCGTCTGCTTGGGCGCCGTCATAAGGGGCGCCACGCCGCACTTTGAATTTGTGGCGGCCGAAAGCGCCAAGGGCATTGCTCAGGCTTCCATGCAGCAGACGGAAGTTCCGATGACCTTCGGCGTTCTTACCTGCGACACCATCGAGCAGGCTGTGGAAAGAGCCGGCTCCAAATCCGGCAACAAGGGTTGGGACGCCACGCTTTCAGCTATCGAGATGCTTGGGATCTACAAGCAGCTCTAAGGAGAATAAATGCTTCCCAGACGCAAGTCGCGCATCTTAGCTCTTTGTATGCTCTACGCCCTGGATATGCAGAGGACGGACGATCTCTCGGTCGCTCTTAGGATCGAGCGCATCTTCTCCCGCCCTTTCCCCCAGTCCGTTACCGATTACGCCTCTTTTTTGGCCAGGGGCGTCGTGAAGAACGCTGAAAGGATCGACGAACTGATCTTCAGCCACACGCACAATTGGGACAAGGAAAGGCTGGCTATGGTTGACAGGCAGATCATGCGCATAGCCATCTGCGAATTCACAATAAAGCGCAGCGCTCCGGCCGTGGTCGCCATAAACGAAGCGGTAGCCATCGCCAAAGTTTTCGGAACCGAAGAGTCCGGCCGTTTCGTCAACGGGATCCTGGACGCCGTGAACGTTGAAGTTAACAAGCTCGTCAGGGAGGAGGGCGCCAAGGAAGATACGGAAGAACCGGTTCTGGAACCGCCCAAAAAGGAAACCAAAATGGTGAAGTCGGCTTATCTGGCGAAGTACGCGGAGCAGGCCTCCATCATAGCCAAGGAAAAAGAGGCGAAAAGGGCGGCGATCGAAGCCGAAAGGGAAGCCGAAAGGGAAGAGCGGCGCAAAGCAAGGGAAGCGGAGCGCGAGGCCAGAAGAGCTTTGAGAGAAGCTGAAAAACTCGAGGAAGAATCTTGACATGTACGACATCATTCTGACAGAAATGCAGCTGAAGCAGGTCGTTGAAAGACTGGCTTCCGAAATCGCCGCAGATCTCGGCGGGAAACCTCTGATCATAACCGGCGTTCTCAAAGGCTGCATCCATTTCACGAGCGATCTCTCAAGGGCGCTTTCAAATCTCGGAGTGGAAGCCGAGATCGATTTTATCGACTGCGCCTCCTATTCCGGAACGGAAAGCACCGGCGACGTGAAACTGCTGCTGGGCCCTTCTTTGGACTGCAAGGGAAAATACGTGCTTTTGGTCGATACAATCTTGGAGAGCGGCAGAACGCTGAAAAAAGCTTTTGAAGTTTACGGCGGTCTGGGAGCGGAAAAAATAGAAGCCTGTGTGCTTCTCGACAAAAAGGCCAAGAGGAAAGTCGATCTGCAGGCCAAGTTCGTTGGAATGGATGCCGGCAACGATTTCATAATCGGCTACGGGTTGGACTTTGATCAGCAGTATCGCAATCTGCCTTTCGTGGCAAAATTAATACAGGAGTAAATTTATGGAAACCAAAGTTGGCATAGTTTACGGAAGCGTTTCCGACGAAGCGGTCATGAAGAACACCAAGGAGATCTTGGAAAGCTACGGAATAGGCTGCGAAGTCTCCGTGATGTCGGCCCACCGCACTCCGGACAAAGTTGCGGAGTATGCCTCCAAGGCTCACGAAAGGGGAATTAAGGTCCTTATCGCCGGAGCGGGCCTGGCGGCTCATCTGGCTGGCGCCGTGGCGGCTCGCACGATCCTGCCCGTTATAGGCGTTCCTTTGGAATGCGGAGGATTGGGCGGATTGGACGCTCTGCTGTCAACTGTTATGATGCCAAAAGGCGTTCCGGTGGCGACGGTGGCAATAGGAAGCCACGGCGCCAAGAACGCCGCTTACCTTGCGCTCCAGATCTTAGCGCTGCAGGACGAAGCTTTGGCCGCAAGGCTCTGGAAGGAAAAAAGAGGCGAATAAAAGTGCATATTTACGATCTCAGAAAGGATAGGGATGAAGCCATTAATGCCGCCGCAGACGCACTGAGAAGCGGGCGTTTGGCGATATTCCCGACCGAGACGGTCTATGGGCTTTTCTTCACGGAAAAGGCAAGGGCTTTGGCTTATGCTTTGAAGGGAAGAGAGCAGGGGAAGCCCTGCGCCTATCACGTCGGTTCCTTTGACGCGCTTTATTCCGTTGCGGGAAAGCAGAGCGCCAAGATCAGAAAAAAATTGGAAGAAAAACTGCCGGGCCCCTACACTTTTCTGCTGCCGAAGGGCAAGGAAAAGACAGGCGTCCGTTATCCTGATCACAAGGATGTCTGCGCGATGTTGGAAAAAGTTGGCGAACCGGTCTTCGGGACGAGCGCTAACAAAAGCGGAGAAGTTCCGCCGACGGACGTCGAAGGTACGAAAGCTTTGTGGGACGGAGCGTCCGTTGTTGTTGACGGCGGAAGAGTCAGGGGCGTGGCTTCGGAAGTCATCGATCTGACGGGAAGTGAACCTAGAACAATCAGAAAAGCGGAATAAATATGGAAGAAAAGAAACCTGAAAAACAGTCCATGGAAGACGTCATGCACGAACTGCAGAGCAGGACGAAGTGCCCTTACGCCGAAGAGAAACTTTTTATCTATGCCCAGGCGATGGACCCCTACAACAGGCGCTACATAGTCTTGGAGTGCCCTGCCCGCCGCAACACCATAAGCGACAGCAAGAAGTGGAAAGTTTACCAGGAAGAGATAAATGAACTTTGCTGCAACCCTTACTTCGCCTACAAATGCGAAAGCTACAAATTGGTGAAGGAGCTCGACAAAAAAGGTTAATCTTATGAAACGCACACTATTTCTTACGGCGCTTCTTTTGAGCGCGTCCGTCTTCGCGGCCGAAGTGGCTAAGCCGGCCAAGGGCAACGCAGCCCCTCCTGCACCCCCGAACCCCAATCTGATGACCAGCGCGGACTTCACTCCGAACGTCAAGGTCGACAATCTTTGGGACGGCGTGAACAAAGACGGCGAGATCCAGCTTTTGCCCATAGAGATCTACCATTTCAAGGAAGACAGGAACGTTGGTCCCGGCAGACTCGGTAATCCGATCTGCTATGCCGACGCTGACAACGACGGCAGAATGGAGCTCGTGGCCGCTTCCGAAAGCGGTTTCGTCTGGATCTTCAAGAGAGAAGGCAAGACCTGGCCTCCCAAATTTTCTTCCGGGCGTTTTCTCCATGCTTTCTTAGGCTGCGCCGTAACTGGTGTTGACGTCCACGACATGGACGGCGACGGCATCCAGGACATAGTTGTGGGCGCCGACAACGGCCGCATCTTCTTCCTGAAAGGCAAAGGCGAAGGTCTCTTCAACGTTGCGGAAAACGCGCAGATCCAGCTGAACGGCAACGGCGAGAACGGTGAACTGTACACCGGGCGCCAGTTATCTCCCAGGATCTACGACTGGAACGGCGACGGCAACTACGATCTTATCTATGGCGAGGGCTCCTATTCGGCCAACGCCATCTACATCCTTTTCAACAAGGGCAGCAGCTCCGCCCCCAACTTCCGCAACCAGAAGCCGCAGTGGCTCGCCTACGGCTACGGCAGGGAACAATTGGCCCCCACGATCGCGGACTTCAACGGCGACGGCAAGCCTGACATTCTGACGGGCGCCCTTGACGGCGGCCTTCATCTTTATATGAACGTCGGCTTCAAGGAAGATCAGACCGACGCCCAGTATCTTTTGGAATACAAGGGCGAAGCCAAATTCGCCGACACGCCGAAGAAATTCTTCGGAATCGGCACGCGCCCCTTCCTTGCCGACCTCACCGGAAACAAAAAGCCTGATCTTCTCATCAGTTCCGTTGACGGGAAAGTTTACGCCTCCCAGTTCGTGGGTCCGATGGAGCGCTGCGAATTCACAAAGCCCGTCATAGTGAAAGGCCAGGATAGGCTGAAACCCTATTTCGGCCCCATGAAAAAGACCTGGTACGGGCATCATGAGGACGACTCATACACCTATTGGAACCCGGCGCGCTACGGCGGCAACACCGGCTGCAACGTCAAATTTATGAGCGAGACCGACGTTGAGACCGGAGCGAAGTACAGTTTCGCGAGGGCCTATTACGAGGACGGCTACACGGGAACGGACTCCTACCTCGCCAAGTATTACGACGACACCATAAACAACATGGATTACGGCACGACCTACCGCCTTTCCTTCAAGGTCAGGGGCCGCGCGGTCAAGCCAATTCTGCACATAAGGCAGATCTATGAAAAGATCGTGAAAGGCGACACCGAATACGACGAGAGCTTCACGAAGGATTTCGACCTTTCCGCCGGCAACGAGTGGACCGACTGCTCTTTCCTTTACACTCCGGAATTCGTGAGCAACCGCCGCGAACATCCGGCCGTTTCCGTAAGCTTCAAGATGAACCCCGGCGCGACAAACGCTTTCTTAGATATCAGAGACATTAAATTCCAAAGGCAGTAAAAGAAGATGACAAATTTGGAAAAGAAACTATTGTTCGCATCCTTTTTGGTTCTTTCTCTTTCCGTTTCGTTTCTGTATGCAGAGGAGGAAGAGAAGGACAAACCGAAAGAGCACCTTTTGGACAAGAAATTCATCAGCAAGGACAAATACGAAACGCGCGAGAACCTTTGGGACGGCGTGACCAAGGAAGGCTTCCTTAAGGTCAAAGGCGGAGATCTCTATACCTTAAAGCACGGAGCTTACAGCGGCTGGTACAGAGTCGGTCCCTCCGTTTGTTTCGCCGACGTTACGGAAGACGGCAAACCGGATCTGGTGGTCGGCGGCGAGGGCGGCTTCATCTGGTACTTTGACCAGACCAGCAAAAACGGCACCTTCCCTCCGCGCTTTTCATTCGGCAAGTTTTTGCACAATCAGTACTCGAAGTGGTCGCTTCTGCACGTTGACGTCCAGGATTTCGAGGACGACGGCAAGAACGATATCGTCTATACTTCGGAGAATGGCGAGATATATGTCATTAGGGCCTTGGGCAACGGATTCTTCAAAACTTCCGCCGCGACGCTTGTTTTCGGAAAAGAGCCTTACCGCGGGCGCGGCCTGACGCCTCGCTTTTACGACTGGGACAACGACGGCAATTTCGACATGTATTTCGGCGACGCCTCTTATTCCGCCAACGCTGTTTACTTTTTCAAGAACTGGGGGACGAAATCCAATCCGCGCTTCAAGCCCGAGGATGACAGGCAGTGGCTGGCTTACGGCTACGGCCGCGAGATGCTGGACCCCTGCCACGGAGATCTGAACGGCGACGGCAAGATGGACATTCTTGTCGCCGATTCCGATGGCAAGCTGCTCTTGTACTATTCCCCGGAACAGCCTGATCCCGAAAACCCGAAACTTCTGAATTACGCCGGCGAACTGACTGTCAACGGCTCCACGACGCCAGTAGGCGAGGGAGCACGCTGTTACCTTTATGATATAGACAGGGACGGCCTCCTCGACCTTCTGCTAAGCGATAAGGAGGGTTATTTTTACGTTGCCCGCAACATCGGCGTAAAGCAACGCCCGGCCTTCGGGCCAACCACCCAGCTGAAAGGCAAGGACACTTACAAGCCTTACAAAGCGCTGGCTGGTTGGAACGAAGAGCAGCTCTGGGACCGCAACGCCGCTCCGGTCGCCGATCTGAAGAGCGAGACGGTTATCGTTGACCGCATGTCCGGACAGACAGCCCTCATCGACTATGTTCACATTACTTACGCGGACGGCTATATCGGCGGCACCGGCGGCATCCACAAATCTCACCTCAAGGTCTTTGACGGCAAGAATTATCGCATTAGCTTCAAGGCCAGAGGCCGCGGCGGCAAAGGCCGCATACGTTTTGAGCAGGATTGGGAGGACGAGATAAGAGGGGACACCCTTGAGCCGACCAAGATCGACAGGAGCGAGGATTTTTCCATCAGCGAAGATTTTGCCGACTTGAGTTTCGTCTATCACGCCGAGCACTCCAGCAAAACAATAAAAAGCGACACTATAGGACTGGCGCTGCACTTCTACCTGGACGGCCAGGCTACCAACTGTTTCCTCGACATCTACGACGTGACCATGACCAGGGAAAACTGATAAATGCTCAGATCAGGAACACAAAAAAAGAGCCGCGTTTGCGGCTCTTTTTTTATTGCCTCGGTGGAGCGGGCGACCGGACTCGAACCGGCAACCAACAGCTTGGAAGGCTGTGACTCTGCCAATTGAGTTACACCCGCGCAATACCGAAGGATGATATGCCGATATACGGCGGTATCTTTAACGCTTCGAGAACTGGAAGCGGGCGCGGGCACCACGCTGACCGTATTTCTTGCGCTCTTTCTCGCGGGCGTCCCTGGTAAGGAGGCCGTTCGTTTTGACGAGGGCGCGGGTGGCGTCGTCTATCAGAGCCAAAGCTCTGGCGATGCCGTGACGGATGGCGCCGGCCTGGCCGGAAATGCCGCCGCCGCTGACGGTGGCGACAACGTCGAACTTGCCGATGATCTTGGCGGCTTCAAAAGCTTCCTGGACCAGTTGCCTCATAGTGTCGACGGGGAAGTAATCCTCGAAGGTGCGGCCGTTGACGGTGATGGTGCCGCTGCCGGGCTTCAGGACCACGCGGGCACTTGACCTTTTACGGCGGCCGGTGGCGGAATAGCTGGACGTGAAGACGCGGGTGTCAGGAACGGGAGCGGCCTGGACTTCAGGCGTTTTCTCGACTTCGGGAACCTCAACGGCTTCCGGGGTGACGGTGCTGTTTTCGCTCATATTTTCGCTCATATTTCAGATGTGTTACAGGGTGATCTCAACTGGTTTCTGCGCGGTGTGCGGATGTTCCGGGCCGGCGTACACTTTGAGTTTGGCAAGGATGGAGTATCCGAGCTTGTTCTTGGGGAGCATGCCCTTCACGGCGTGCAGAATGACACGTTCCGGATGGGAGGAGATGACATCCGCGAAATTACGGCGCTTGAAGCCGCCGGGATAACCGGAGTGGCTGGTGTAAGACTTATCGGTCGCTTTACGGCCGGTAACGCTCACTTTCTCGGCGTTGATGACGACGCAGTAGTCGCCGCCATCCACATTCGGTGTGAAGGTGGCTTTGTTTTTGCCGCGCAGAATGTCGGCCACTTTAGTGGCGAGTCGACCGAGGTTCTGGCCCTCGGCGTTGATCAGATACCATTTCTGATCTACGTCGGAAGCTTTGAGAACGAAGGTCTTGTTGACGTCTTGCTGTTTCATAATTTCCTTAAGTTAAATAAAGAAAAGTACTCTTTTTTCCGTACCAAAAAAGCGGAACAATCGTCATGCTCGGAAACGCTTATTCCCTTTTAAAGGTTTAGGCTTAAGATAATACCACTTTGCCTTTTCAAAGTCAACCCGCTCTTGACTTGGGAGATGGGGGACGGCCCTTGCGCCGAAAATAAGGTTATGCTAGAATAACCAACACATTTTTATAACTTAATCTGCCCATTGGGCAAAAACCTCTATATCCATAGGAGAATTTTATGGCTATTAAAGTTGGTATCAATGGCTTCGGCCGCATCGGCCGCATGGTTTTCCGCGCGGCGGTCCAAAACTTCGCCAACGACATTGAGATCGTCGGCATCAACGACCTTCTTGAACCCGAGTACCTCGCTTACATGCTGCGCTACGATTCCGTGCACGGCCAGTTCAAAGGCGAGATCGCCGTGGAAGGCACCAACCTCATCGTCAACGGCAAGAAGATCCGTCTGACCGCTGAGAAAGACCCCGCCGCCCTCAAGTGGGACGAAGTCGGCGCTGAAGTCGTCATCGAATCCACCGGTCTCTTCCTGACCGACGAGAAGGCCCGCGCTCACATAACCGCCGGCGCCAAGAAAGTCATTATGTCCGCTCCTAGTAAGGACGCCACCCCGATGTTCGTCTTCGGCGTCAACGACAAGACCTACGCCGGCCAGGACATCATCAGCAACGCTTCCTGCACGACCAACTGCTTAGCCCCGATCTGCAAAGTTCTGAACGACGCTTTCGGCATCAAGCGCGGCCTTATGACGACCGTGCACGCTGCCACCGCCACTCAGAAGACCGTTGACGGCCCCTCCAAGAAAGACTGGCGCGGCGGCCGCGGCATCCTTGAGAACATCATCCCCAGCTCCACCGGCGCTGCCAAAGCTGTCGGCAAAGTTCTCCCCGAACTGAACGGCAAACTGACCGGCATGTCCATGCGCATCCCGGCCTCCGACGTCTCCGTGGTCGACCTGACCGTGGAACTCGAAAAGGCCCCTGCCGAGGACAAAGACGCCGCTTACGCCGCCATCTGCGCCGCTATGAAGAAGGCTTCTGAAGGCGAACTGAAAGGCGTTCTGGGCTACACTGAAGACGCTGTGGTCTCTACCGACTTCCGCGGCTGCACCCTGACCTCCATCTTCGACGCCAAGGGCGGCATCCAGCTCGACCCGACTTTCGTCAAGGTCCTTTCCTGGTACGACAACGAGATCGGCTATTCCAACAAAGTTTTGGAAATGGTCCGCGTCGTCGCCAAGTAAGCGAATAAAAGCGATCCTAGTCATAGGGGCGGGAGGCGTCAGCCGCCCGCCCCTTTTTTCATAAAACTTAAAAGGAATTTTTTATGAACAAGAAAACTTTAAGAGACGTTGATCTCAAAGGCAAAAGAGTCGTCATGCGCGTGGACTTCAACGTCCCGATGGCCAAGGACGGCTCCGGCAAAATAACGGATGACACCCGTATCGTGGCCGCTCTCCCCAGCATCAAGTACGTGCTTGAACAGGGCGGATCTTTGGTACTCATGAGCCATCTCGGCCGTCCCAAAGGCAAAGGCTATGAACCGGAATTCACCCTGAAGCCCGTGGCCGAAGCGCTGAGCGCCAAGCTGGGCCTTGAAGTGAAATTCGTTCCCGACTGCATGGCCGCTGACGACGTTGTCAAAGCCCTGAAGCCCGGCGAAGTCGCTTTGCTTGAAAACACCCGCTTCTACAAAGCCGAAGACGGCAAAGTCAAAAAAGACGACGAGAAGAAGGGCATCCATCTGACGGAAGAGGAATACCAGCAGAAGAAAGCCGAACTGAAGACCAAGCGGGCTGAAATGGCCAAGAAGCTTGCTTCTTACGGCGACCTTTACTGCAACGACGCTTTCGGCACGGCCCACCGCGCCCACGCCAGTACGGCCGTCATCGCCGATTATCTTAAACCCGCCGTTTCCGGCTTCCTGCTTGAAAAAGAGATCCAGTTCCTGGGCGACGCCGTCGAGAATCCCGTGCGTCCCTTCGTCGCTATTTTGGGCGGCGCCAAGGTCAGTGACAAACTGGCGGTCGTTAAAGCCCTTCTCGCCAAAGTTGACACCCTCATCATCGGCGGCGGCATGGCCTACACTTTCAAGAAAGCCCAGGGCATGAAGATCGGCAACTCTCTCTGCGAAGACGAACAGGTCGCCTACTGCAAGGATATGCTTGACGAAGCCGAGAAGAAAGGCGTCAAGATCCTTCTGCCTGTCGACAACCTCATCGCCGACAAATTCCCCGAGACCAAAGACGCTTCCGACATCCAGATCAAGGAATGCGAAGGCGATATTCCTGACGGCTGGATGGGCCTCGATATCGGCCCCAAGAGCGTCGCTCTCTTCAGCGAAGCTCTGAAAGGCGCCAAGACCGTGGTCTGGAACGGCCCGATGGGCTGCTTTGAGTTCGCCCCCTTGTCCAAGGGCACATACGGCGTCTGCGACGCTGTGGCGACCGTCAAGGCTAACGGCGGCGTTTCCATTATCGGCGGCGGCGACTCTGTCAGCGCTGTCAAGAAGAGCGGCAAGGCTGCCGAGATGAGCCACGTCTCCACCGGCGGCGGCGCTTCCCTTGAATTCCTGGAAGGCAAAGTCCTCCCCGGCGTGGCCTGCCTCGACGAAAAGTAAGCAATGCCAAAAAAAGCGCTCAGCATAGCCGGCTCCGACAGCGGGGGCGGCGCGGGGATCCAGGCGGACCTCAAAACTTTCACAAGCCTGAAAGTTTTCGGCACCACCGCGATCACCGCCGTCACCGTTCAGAACACTTTGGGAGTCAGTGGCTATGAGCTTATGCCGCCAAAACTCGTTTCCGACCAAATAGAAGCGGTCTTGGAAGACATAGGCACAGACGCCGTGAAATCCGGCATGCTGGGCAGCGCAGCTATAATTGCGGCGGTGGCGCGGACTCTGCGTCACCGCCGCCTTACTTATGTACTCGACCCCGTGATGATCGCCAAGGGCGGCGCAAAACTCCTAGCCCCCGACGCGATCCAAAATCTCAAGGATCAACTCATTCCGCTCGCGACCGTAGTCACACCCAATATTCCGGAAGCTGAGGAGATCAGCGGAGTCAAGATCGACTCCGAAGAAAAGAGAATTTTAGCCGCCCAGAAGATCCTTTCTCTAGGCCCCAAGGCCGTCATTATAAAAGGCGGCCACGGCAAATCTGAGCAGGGGAGTCACGCCTTCGACGATCTCGTTCTCATCAACGAGCCAGACTCAGTAAAACAATTCTATCTCCCCACCGAGCGTATCGACACGCGCTGCGATCACGGCACCGGCTGCACCTTCTCGGCAGCCCTGACAGCTTATCTAGCTAAAGGCGAAGACATCTATTCCGCCGCCCAAAACGCCAAAGCCTACTTGACCGCCGCCCTAAAAGCCGCCGAACCCAACGGAAGCGGCCACTGCTCGGTCGATCATACTTTCGCGCTTTAATAACGCAAAAAAATCACATACCCTTCGTTCACGGACTACGCGCTCAATTTTAAATGAGCTCCTCCTCCGTGAGTTCACTACAGGGTATGTGATTTTTTTGCTACCGTTAGCGAGCGTTTGCTTTGCGGCCGACCTCGAAGGCGATCGTGTTCGATTCCCGGAGTTTTTCGGGGAAGTTGTTTTCCAAAGCTTTCTGCCAGTTCTCTTCCGGAATTTCCGGAAGCATTTTGGAAAGATAGCCCAGCAGCGCTACGTTCAGTCCTTTCGGATTCGGAAGCGATTCTATTTTTATTACCTCCGGCTCGATGACAACGGTCTTTTCGTTGCAGCATAGCGCGTTCGGGTCTTTTTGCGAAGCATCCAGAAGGACGAGGAAATCAGCCGTGCCTGCGGGGATCATTGGGCTTTTGATACCTTCTCCGAAACGCACGTCGGAACTCACTGAACCGCCGCGCTGGCTCATGCCGTGCACTTCCGCTTTCTTAACGTCGAAGCCTGTCAAGAAAGCGGCTTCCGCGGTGATGTCGGATGCTCTCAAAACGCCCTGGCCGCCGAGGCCCGCAAAAACTATATTGATATTCTTCATTGTTTTCTCCTTAATTTTTCTTTTCCTCAGCCTGAGCTTTTTCCCTGTCTTTAAGATGTTTCAAGGCTAAGAGGCAGGAGCGTTTCATGATTATCATACAGACGTCTTCTTTATCCAGCTGTTCCTGGATGAAGTCTTTCAGCGTATCCTTCATGGCAAGTGGATCGACTTCCTCGACTCTCACGCCGATGGCTCTGGCGACGGCGGCGGGATCGACTCTCACGGTCTCTGTATGGTCGAGCCTGCGGCCTGTGCCCGGATGTTCCTGCAGACCGGTCATGGCGGTGGTGGAGTTGTCAAGCAATATCACGACGTGGCCGTGGGGCGGTCTGTTATAGACCATGTCCACGAGTCCCGTAAGTCCGCTGTGCATGAAGGTAGAGTCGCCGATGACGGAGACGATCCTCTTTGCCTGCTCGGCGGGCAAGACTTCGCGCATGCCGAGAGCCGCGCTGATGGAGGCGCCCATACAGACGCAGGTGTCCATGGCTTCATAGGGAGGCAGGACGCCAAGGGTATAGCAGCCGATGTCGCCGCAGACCGTGCAGCCCAGGTCATGCAAAGCCTGGAAGGTAAGCCTGTGCGGACAGCCCGGGCAGAGCTGAGGGGGTTTTCCGGGAGCGGGCGCGGGATCGGGAGTAACGTCGTCAGCGGCGAGTTTTTTAACTCTGGCCACGTTCAGTTCGCCAAAGCGGAAGGCTTCCTTTTTGCCACGGACATTCATGCCGTTGGCCAGTAAGGTTTCCACTACGATGGGGTCGCCTTCTTCCACGACGAGATTGTCTTCATGGGAATTCACGAATTCTTTGATCTTGGCCAGGGGCAGGGGATACGTCATGCCGGGCTGCATGATCCTCGCTTCGGGCAAAGCTTCCGCAGCGTGCATGGCGGAGATGCCGGTGGCGATGACGCCGGATTTGGCGCCTTCAGGACCAAGGAAGGTGCAGGGGCCGTTCTCACAGTTCCATTCCTCCAGGTCTTTCAATCTTTTTCTTAATCTCACATGCGCCAGTCTCGCGAAGGCCGGGACCATGACGTGGCTCTTGGCATCCTTAGTATAGGAGGGCGTCTCGGGCTCGCTGAAAGTTCCGATCGAAACGATGGTCTTACTGTGGCAGACCCTGGTGGTCAGGCGCAGGATTACCGGCGTTCCGAAACGCTTGGACAATTCCGTCGCCAGGATGAAGTAATCGTAGCACTGCTGGGAATCGGCGGGTTCCAGCATCGGGAGTCCAGCGGCCACGGCGTAGCGGCGGGAATCCTGCTCGTTCTGGCTGGAAGCCATGCCGGGGTCGTCCGCGGCGCAGATGACAAGCGAGCCCTTGACTCCGGTGTAGGCGGCGGTGAAGAAGGGGTCCGCGGCCACGTTCATGCCCACGTGCTTCATGGTGACCACGGCCTTGCCGCCCGCCAGCGCCGCGCCGATGGCGACTTCCGCCGCCACTTTCTCATTGGGCGCCCACTGGGCGTAGCCGCCCAGGGCGGAGAAAGTCTCCAAAATTTCCGTGGAGGGAGTTCCCGGATAACCTATCCCGAGGTTCACTCCGGCCACTCTGGCGGCGTGGGCGATAGCCTCGTCGCCGTTCAAAAGCTTCTTCATTGGATCCATATGAATTCCTATTATTTTTAGACTGTTTATAAATCTAAACTATACCACAGCGAGGAAGAAAAAGCAACTTGACATTGGCCTCCGGAAGCGTTTGGAAGGGATTTGCGAAACATGTTTGCCTCTTTTTTGCTAAAATATATTAAAGTATGTACAGAGAGGTTTTTATGAAACGCTTTTTTTCTTTCGCCGCCATCATTTTCACGGCCAGCTCGCTTTTTGCCGGATCTATTTGTACCCAGAAAGTAGTGACAGCGCAGGGTTTTGTGAAAGGCTCCACAACGGTCAGTTTGAGCGGGCAGATGACGGAATCCGCCATGGACGGTATTGCCGGAGGCGAAACCATAGCCGTCTATAACTCTCTCGACAGTTATTTGGTTTTTCCAACGCTGCTTCAAAAGACCAAGACAGGTTACGGAAAAAAGTTCAACACAAAGAACGTTTCCGTAAACGCGAAGAACGGAAAATTCCAGTGGACGGAAAAGGACGTCACAAAATATCTTTGCTTCGCTGTTGGAAGAGAAAGAATAAAGCCTGACAAAGCCACTTTAAAATCCAGCGGCACGGTGGACACCGCGGATCTTGCAAAACTTGACGACAAAAAGCTAACCGTTTACGATTATTCCTGCGCGGAAAAAGGGCTGGGGCATCTCGCTTCGCTATCTTGTCCCCTTGAGAAGAAAGGCAAAAATTACAAGTATTCAAAAAAAGATCAGGATCTGCAGGTGAAGTTGTCCGCCAACTCCAACGGCAAGGTAAGCGCTTCTTATAAACTTCAGCCTAACGTCGCTTCTCCGGCTTTTATAGACAACGAGTATGTGTTTACGAACAAATACGATTATTCTTTGGTAATTGTCGGCGAAGGCGAAGTGTATTCCGATTTCTACGGACCTGATCAAGTCGAATTCGACGTAACCAAAAACAGTGACAAGTTTCGCTTTTTTTACTGCAAAGGGGTAAATGTCACGAACAACCTCATGACTTTGGAGCTGAATGAAGACACTGAGGTCACGGCGGTTTTCGGAAACTATGATTTTAGGCTAAACGTAATTGGCGGCGGTTCTGCCAAATTTGAATTCACCGGGCCGGACGAGGTGGCGATTGGAGCGCTGAAAGACAGTGCGCCTTTCCGTCACTTCTTGGTGAACGGGAGAATATATACCAGCAGTAACATTCATCTTATGCTGACAAAGGATACGGTCGTGGAAGCGGTCTTCGGGACTTATGATTTCACGACGAGGGTCATTGGAGGCGGCTACATAAATTATGAATTCACCGAACCGGATCTCGTGAAGATCAAAGCGCTGGATGGAAACAAGTTCTTCCGTTATTTCTTGGTGAACGGTCAGAAACGCACGGAAAAGTCGCTGCAGCTTTCGCTGCAGGAAAACACCGTGGTCGAGGCGGTCTTTGGAAATTACGACCTCTCGTTCGAAATTGAAGGAAACGGTTCGGTGGATTATGAATTCACAGGACCGGACAATGTGGAAGTGAGAGTTCTGGATGGCGACGCGCCGTTCCGTAACTTTACGGTCAACGGAGAATATTGCGCGGATGAGACCATGTCTCTTGTCTTGTGGGAAGACACGGTGGTTAAAGCTGTTTTTGGAACTTACGCCTTCAGAACGGAAGTTTTAGGCAACGGATCGGAAGAGCATGAATTTTTGGGACCGGATCTAGTGGAAGTCCGCGTTCCCCAAAACAGCGCCTTCTGGCGCTACTTTACGGTGAACGGCGAAACACGCAAGAACACGACGACGCTGCTTCTTTATTTGAAAGAAGACACCGTGGTCGAGGCGGTCTTCGGAATATACGCCTTATATTTGGGTGTCGTCGGCCCCGGGCAGGTGAGCCGCGAGTTCACAGGGCAGGATGAAGTTGAGATAAAAGTGACCGAGGGCAGCGATCTTTTCCGCTTCTTTAATGTGAACAGGATAATTTGCAGCGATAGTTCGATCCAGCTCTCTTTGGAGCATGACACGGTTGTCAATGCGGTTTTCGGCAGATACCGTCTCTCGGTGGAGATCGTTGGCGACGGCTCTCTGGATTACGAGTTTAAAGGGCAGGACGATGTGGAAATAAAAATCCCCGAGGATGCGGAGCACTTCCGTTATTTAACGGTCAACGGAAACAAAAGCTTTGAAAAGAATTTGCTTGTCAAAATGACAGGGGACACCGCGGTCAAAGCGTTCTTTGGGAAATATGACTGTGAAACTGT
The DNA here is from genome assembly GCA_017616555.1 of bacterium. Lineage (GTDB taxonomy): Bacteria > Auribacterota > UBA3054 > UBA3054 > UBA3054 > UBA3054. The sequence goes on from JAFZXZ010000032.1 coordinate 151,415, forward strand.
CGTTGTTGGAAGCGGGATCTTAAAAAGCGAGTTCACGGGAGCCGACGAGATAACTCTCCGCGCGATCAACGAAGAAGATATATTCAGCCATTTTGAATGGAATGGCTGCGTCACAAATCTGTCGCCTGTTTCCATCCAGCTTGTTTCCGACACCGTCATCACCGCGGTGTTTTCGGCGGCCAATTATATGGTAGTTGATCTAAGCCGCGGAACTTCGGCCAAAACATGGTCGTCCAGGATCACGACTGACAAACCGGATGTCACGAGCGACACATGCAGAGGCGAAGAACTTTGGTTAAGGTATGTGCCGCCCGGCGTCTACATGATGGGATCGCCCCAAAACGAAGCGGGCCGCGGAAATAGGGAAGATCAGCATGAGGTAACTATAACCAAAGGTTTTTACATAGGTATTTTTGAAGTGACTCAAAAGCAATTCAAATACATCACGGATACGAGTTATCACTCAGACAAGGAAGCAACCTATCCAGTCCGCAGTGTTAACTATAATCAGTTGAAAAGCGATGCCAGCATTACTTCGAAATCCGTCATTAAAGTCATGAGAGACAAAACAAGGCTTCAGTTTGACCTTCCAACTGAAGCACAATGGGAGTATGCCTGCCGCGCTGGCACGACCACGGCCTACAACAGCGGAAACAACATGGGTGACAAAGGCTTCGACCTAACGGAGATCTGCATAGATATTTATGTCGGGTCGCCCCAGAAAGTCGGAATTAAAAAGCCTAACAAATGGGGCCTTTACGATATGCACGGCAACGTTTGGGAATGGTGCCTTGACTGGTATACCGACAATTTGGGTTTCGATTCTGTCGTCGACCCAACTGGCCCTGAAACGGGCGAAAAGAAAGTTTTGCGCGGCGGTTGTTATCGGAGCTGGGAGAATGAGTGCCGCTCCGCTTACAGATCCTATCTCGAGCCAGACCATTATGTTTCTCCTAATGAGGATCACCGTTTCGGCTTCCGATTCGTAATCAACGAAAAGTAGGTGATCAAATTTTTGCTAAAATATACGCATAATCCGAATAGAGAGGTTCTTATGAAACGCATTCTTGTTTTCGCCGCCATCCTTTTCATGGCTAATTCGCTCTTCGCCGGCTCCGTTTTGACCCAGAGAGTCGTAAGGGCCCAGGGCTTTTTGAAAGGCTCCACAACGATCAGCTTGAGCGGACAGCTTGACCAAGCCTTCTTGGACAGCCTGGCTGCCGGAAACGGCATGGCGATCTATAATTACCTGGACAGCTATTTGACTTTCCCGATTTTGCTTCCCAAGACCAAGGGGGGTTACGGTACGAAATCCAAAACTCAGAGCATTTCCGTCAGCACGAAGAACGGCAAGTTTTCCTGGACGGAAAAAGACGTGACGCCTTACTTCGCTTTCGCCAGCGGCTTTGAAAAAATTAAACCTCTCAAGGCAACTTTCAAATCATCCGGCACGCTACAGGGCGGCGGCCTTGACGATCTCAGCACGAAGAAATTTGTGGTCTTCGACTTTCCTTGCGATCGCCAGGGCTTAGGTTACCTCGGTTCCTTGGCCTTCTCGCCGGAAAAGAAAGGCAAAAACTACAAGTTTACCTACAAAGAGGATAATTGGCAGGTGAAGGTCTCCGCCAATGCCAAGGGCAAGGCCACAGCTTCCTACAAGCTGCCGCCCGATGCAGCCTCTCCCGCGTTTGTCACAGACGAGTATGTTTTCACCAACCTATATGATTACACTTTCGAGCAGATCGGCGAAGGAACAGTCGAGCACGGTTTCGTCGGCCCTGATCAGGTCGAACTGCAAGTGACCGAAAACAATGACAAATTCCGCTATTTCCTCTTCAACGGGGAAAAGATCACAAACGACTATCTCCTGGCCGACCTTGAGCAAGACTCCGAGTTCACAGCCGTCTTCGGAACGTACGACCTCACTGTGGACGTTGTTGGGGAAGGTAACGTTGTGACTGATTTCATCGGCCCTGATGAAGTAGTTGTCACGATTGGAGAAAGTGAGGGGATTTACCGTTACTCATATGTCGACGATGAAAAAACCACGGAGACGAGCCTGACGCTTCAGCTTGAGAAGGACACGCAGTTCACCGCGGTCTTCGGAACATACGATCTTGCCGTAGGCACGGTGGGCGACGGATCTGTGGAGGTTGAATTTGTCGATCAAGATAAGGCTGAGGTGCGCATTGTGGAACAGGGCGGCCTCTACCGCTACGCACTGGTCGGCGGAGAGAGGACCACGGAGACGAGCTTCACCATTCAGCTTGACGGCAACACCGACATCACCGCTGTTTTCGGACAATACGCCCTTTCCGTTACCGTAGTTGGCGAGGGTTCGGTGGATTACGAATTCATAGGAGCTGACAAAGTGGAAGTCAGAGTTACGGAGGGCGACGCGCTTTTCCGTTATTTTGATGTGAATGGCGTAAAATATTATGACAACCCGATGACCGTTGTGCTTACGAAAAACACCGAAGTCGAAGCGGTCTTTGGGACTTATAAACTCGAAGTGGTGATTTCTGGAAAAGGTTCTGCTGATACAAAGTTCACAGGCACTGACAGCGTTAGGATCACTCCCATTGGCGGAGAGGAAGCTTTCCAAAGCTTCTCCTGGAATGATTGCGTTAGTTATGAATCTCCTCTGCTCCTCGATCTGATGGCGGATACTGTTGTCACAGTGACTTTTGTCAAGGTGAATTATCTGGTCGTTGATATCAGCGGCGGATATACGGCGGAAAGCTGGCCGCATAAGATCTCAGAATCCGGTCCGGACGTTGGAAGCGACGTCTGCAGGACTAAGGAATTGTGGCTCAAATTTGTTCCCTCCGGTGAATTCAGAATGGGTTCTCCAGAGAGCGAGTACGGCCGCGGAACCAGGGAAGTTGCGCATCAGGTAACTCTGACCAAGGGTTTTTACATCGGCGTTTTCGAATTGACCAGAAAGCAGTACGCGCTGATCGCGGGAACAGTTCCCGCGAGTTCTGATGATGACCTCTGCCCTGTCACTAAGGTGACTTTTGATTCTTTGAGAGGAACATCCAAAGGAGCTAATTGGCCTGCTGACGATGAAGTTGACGCCGGGTCCTTTATGGGCATATTAAGAGCGAAGACCGGCTTGCGTTTCGACCTGCCCACAGAGGCGCAATGGGAATACGCTTGCCGTGCCACGACGACTACGGCTTTCAACAACGGCAAGAATCTGGACGACGACGATCTCAATTTGTTTGAAATAGCCTATTACAAGGGAAACGCTAGTTATCCTCAGAAAGTCGGCAGTCTGAATCCCAATGCCTGGGGCCTTTACGACATGCACGGCAATGTCTGGGAATGGTGCCTCGACTGGTATACGAATGATTTGGGCACAGCCCCTGTTACTGATCCGGTCGGTTTGGCAACAGGCTATGAGAAAACATTACGCGGCGGCAGCTTCAATGACGAAGCGAGCGCCTGCCGTTCCGCTTACCGAGCTCATACGGAAACAGACCATACAATGGACCGTCTCGGCTTCAGGCTGGTAATCAATCAGTAAAGCGATTGGATTCAGAAAAAAATCCCGGAGTTTCGCTCCGGGATTTTTTTTTAGCGAGTGAAGAGAAGGCCCAATTCGAAGAGGGCATAGGCGGGAAGGAAAAGCAAAAGCTGGCTGACTACGTCCGGGGGAGTGGCGATCGCCGCAAGGATCAATAGGGCGACTATGACGTAGGGTCGCGCTTTTTTCATTTTGGCGTGGTCGATGATCCCGAAGCGGTTGAGGACGATAACTACAAGCGGAAGCTGGAAGAAGAGTCCGCCTGCCAGCATGAGTCCTCCTGCGAGTCCCAGGAAATTCGCGAGCCCGAAGGTGGGCTGAAGAGTGGGGCTGGCGAAACTGAAGGCGAAGCGCATCAGGATGGGAAGAATGACGTAGAAAATGAAGGCGGCCCCGGCGATGAAGAGAAGGGAGGAAAAGACAACGGCTTTGCCAAGAACTTTCTTTTCTTTCTTGTAGAGAGCCGGAGCGACGAATGTCCAGAATTGCCAGGCGATGAAAGGGAAAGCGATGGCGAAGGACATGATGGCGCCCATTTTTAGTTCCGCGATGAAGGCCTCCATTGGAGAGAAATAATGGAGAGTCGCCTGCTCGGGTGGAAGAAGGAGATTCGTGAAAACGGGGATCAGTTTGCCGGCTAAAAACCAGCAGACTGGGAAAAGAACAGCGACCGCTAAGAGGGAGCGGAGAAGGACTTTTCTCAGGGCTTCAAGGTGTCCTAGAAAAGAGTTTTCTTCCACAGTTTCAGTTTTCTTTCTTTTCTTCGGTTTTGGAAGAGCTGTCGTCGGACGCGACTTCTTCCACTTCGGTCTCCACTTCGTCTTTGGCTTTCTGGAATTCCTTTTTGGCTTTGCCCAGAGCCCTGGCCAGTTCGGGAATGCGCTTGGCGCCAAAAAGGAGGAGCACCACAATGATGATAAGGATTATTTCTGGATAGCCTAAACTCATATTTGTCTCCTAGAAGGAAGTGTTTGCTAAGGTTATGGGAACTTTTTCAATGCAGGTGAAGCGCGGAGTCAGCATCGCTTCGGGATGTCTTCTGCCGTAGAGGCCGGTCAGGTTAAGAGCTGCCCTTCTCTGGGAGATCCACTTGATGTTGGCAAATAGGTCTCTTAAGGAGGCGGTGAAGCGCATGTTGTAGGGAACGGATATTGTGCCGTCCTTTTTCAAGTAGAGCGCGCCGAAGCGGGTGGAACCGGTGACAATGCCCTTGGCGGCGTTCACAATGCCCATATAGTGCAGATAAGGTATGTAGAGTATATCTTTCTCCCTAGGGGCCGCCAGAAGGTCGCTGAGCGTGTTTACGGGGGTGTTGCCGGATCCGATGGCGATCGACATGGAGGGCACGTCGTGTCCGGTCGGTTCGCCGCCGAATTCTTCCACGGTCTCCTTGTTCCAGAAGAAGTTCTGGAAGACGCCTTCTTTTATAAGCGGGAAGGCCTGGCGCTCGATGCCGTTGGCGTCGAAAGCGTAAGGATAGGTGTCTGAGAAGGAGGGGTCGTCCATGACCGTGAGCAGCGGGCTGAAGATCTGTTTGCCGAGATCTTCTTCCTTTAGGAAGCTCATGTCGTGCTTTAGGCTGCGGCCGTTGTAGCCGATCCAGCTGAAATAAGCCAAAAGGTTCGAGATGGCGTCTCTTCCGAAGACCACTTCGTATTCACCGAGAGGAACGCTCATGCGCTCTTTATTTTTGTATTGCTCAAGGAGCAGGGCGAACTCTTCCCTGAGCTCCTCGGGGGCGAACTGGCTGAACCTGACAGCGGACTGGGAAGACTGGATCTCCCATTTCTCCTTGTCATTCGTTATGACGAGCTCCATGTTCGCGTCGGTCCCGGCGTGATAGAGAAGATTGTTGTTAAGCGTGTTGGCCCAGGCTTCGTAGATGGCGCCGCTAGATACCATGCCGGCAAGGGAAAGGCCGTCTCCCAAAAGGTCGTCCGTCGCCTGGCCTACGAGGTCGAGGGCGTCGGCTGTCGTCATGTTCTCGATGCGCTGGTCGAAATTAGAATCGTCGGGTAGTCTTTCCGGAAGGATGGGGATCTTGCGCTCAAAGCTTACCGGGACGGCGAATTTGGCTATCTCGGCGGCCCTTAGGAGCGCGATCTTCATTCCGTCGATGTCTTTGGGAGAAGTCGTGGTGGAAAAGGAGCCCTTGGCGCGGCCTAAGGTGACGTCCACGTCCAAGGAAAAAGTGTCCTCGTTGGTGTTCAGTGAGACGCCGGAATTGGCGAAGCGGACAAGCTTGGAAACGCCGCGGTGAAAGGTGAATTCCGCCGCGATGTTGCGTTCGCGGGCGAAATTGCGGAGTTCATTAGCTGCTGCAGCGAAAGTTTCTTTCATATCACATATCTCCTTATAGACCGATTTGGACGTTGTCGAAGCGGCAGACGGGAACAAGGTGTCCGAGCCTCATGACCTGGCTGGGAAGGCCCTTGCCGCAGTTCGCGACCTGGACAAGCTCGCAGGTCGAGGCGTTGCCGACGGCGGACATCGAGCGCCAGAAGGGCAGCGTCGGGCTTGAGTAAGTGGGATTGCGGACGATGCCCTTTATGGCGCCGTCCTCCACGAGCCAGCCGATCTCGCAGGCGAAGTGGAACTGCTCTCGGTTGGAGCCGATGGACCAGGAGCGGTCTCCGTCCATGATTATGCCTTTCTTGGTGGACTTAACGATATCCTCAAGCGTTCCGTCCGTGCCGGGCAGAATGTTGATGTTAGTCATACGCTCGATAGGAGCCCTGGTAAAGTCCGTGGCGCGGTTAGAGGCGCCGGACTTTTCGAAGATGATCATGCCGGCTTTCTCGTTGGCTTCTGTGATTGTTTGGCGGGAAGTCAAGGCGCTCTGGAGAATGCCGTTTTTTATCAACGTGACGTTCTGGCAGGGGACGCCGTCGTCGTCGAAACCGAAAGAACCCGGGGAGTTGGGAAGCGTGGCGTCGGCCGCCACGTTCATCTTGTCCGAACCGTAGCGCAAAGTTCCGAAGTCCTCCAGCCTGACGAAGGAGCCGCCGGCGAAGGAGAGCTCGTAGCCCAGGATGCGGTCGAGTTCCAGCGCATGGCCTACGACTTCGTGAGTCTGCAGGAACATGATGCCGGGCTTAAGGATGACGGAGCGGACGTCTTTGGGACAGACAGGAGCGGAGAGAACGGACTCCAGTTCATTGACGATCCTTTCCGCATGATTTAAGAAGCATTTTGGATCCTGCAGGAGTTCCCAGCCTCTTGTACCCCTGGGATCAAGCGTAAGATTGTAGGTGCGTTCCTGGCTCAAGCCGTCAACGTCGAGGCCGACCACGCGCATGCCGGCGAAGATATCGACGATGTCGCGGACGCCGTAGGAGCCTTCGGTGTCAAGAAAGTGGATCTGGCGGTGCTCGGATTCATAGCTCAAAAAGCGCTGCTTGACGAAATCTTTCTGAAGCTTGGCGTCCACGCTTTTGAAGAACTCAATCTTTTCAGAGAGGGGAATGTCGAAAGGATCGACCTTGCAGGGGGATTTGAAGCGCACGTTGCAAAGCACGTCCCTGGGGGCGAGGCGGATCGGACGTTCAAGGCATTTGGCGGCTTCCTTGGCGGATCTCAGAGCTCTTTGGAAAGTGCCGTCCAGATCGTTGAGGGAGGAGGCGGAGGCGAAGCCCCAGGCGCCGTCCGCAAGGACTCTGACGCCAATGCCGAACTTGGAGTTCTGTTCGCAGCCTCTCAGTTCGCCTTGCAAAAAGAAAAGCGATTCCGATTCGTCGTAATCATGGAACCTGACGTCGGCGTATTCGGCGCCGGCGGCTTTCAAGCGCGCGAGCTGATCGCGCAGAAGGGGAAGGTAAACGCTATTCATAGATCCTTAAGATGTAAGTTTAATAATCTACTTTATTTTACTAATCCAGCGCCTTTTTGTCAAAGCGGGAAGAGGTTAAAAACGCGCCGGTTGATTTTGCTATAATTCTCCCCATGAGAGTTGATCTAGGAGGACTTAATTCCCGCCAGAGAGAGGCGGCGGAGACTATAGAAGGGCCGGTTCTGGTGCTTTCCGGAGCCGGGACAGGCAAGACCCGCACCATCACTTACAGAATAGCCAATATGCTTTCCCACGGCATCGCTCCAAATAAGATCTTGGCCGTGACTTTTACGAACAAGGCTGCCGCGGAAATGGCGGAAAGGATAAGGTCCCTTGCGGGGGAGGCGGCCAAGGAGATGCAGATCTCGACTTTCCACAGTCTGGGCCTCAAGATCATCAGGGAAAACACGGAATATTTCGGGCTTCCTTCCGCTTTCACTATTTATGACACGGCCGATCAAGTCGCGGTGGCCAGGAAAGGGTTGAGGGAACTGAAAGTTCCCAACAAGAAGTTCGATCCCGACAAGATCCTGTGGCAAATGCAAAACGCCAGGACTGCCGATTACGACAAAATATCTCCCAATTGTCAGGACCCCGAGGACACCTGGGCCATCCAGCACCTCTGGCCGTATTACCGCGACACGTTATCCAAGTGCGGGGCGGTCGATTTCGAGGACTTGCTTTTCATGCCTCTTAGGCTTTTCAAGGAGCGGAAAGATATCCTGGCGGAATACCAGAAACGCTTCCAATACGCGCTGGTGGACGAATACCAGGACACTAATGAAGCGCAATTCGAGATCATGCGGCTCTTGACGATGAAGAGCCGCAACCTCTGCGCGGTCGGCGACGACGACCAGTCCATTTACGGCTGGCGCGGCGCGGTCATCAAAAATATTCTTGATTTCGAGAAGAATTACAAGGAAGCCAAAGTCATAAGGCTGGAGGAGAACTACCGCTCCACCCAGACGATCCTGGACGCCGCCAACTGCGTCATTAAAAACAACAAGTTCCGCAAATCCAAGAAACTCTTCACCGCCAACGGCCGCGGGGAGAAAGTTAAGCTCTACTGTGCTGAGAACGAAGAGTCGGAGTGCGCAAGATTGACGGAGCTTATAGCCGATCTGCACGCGAAAAAGGTTCCCTACGGCGACATGGCTATCCTTATGCGCACCAACACGCAGTCGATGCGCTATGAAGAAGCTTTGCGGCGCGCGAGGATCCCTTACGTTCTGAAGGGCAACTTAAGTTTTCTGGACCGCAAGGAAATGCGTGACTTTTTGGGCTATCTCAAGCTTATGGTCAACACTTTGGACGAAGAAGCGATCATGCGCGTCATCAACATTCCGAAGAGGAAGATCGGCGCGACAAGTTTGAAAAAACTTTCCGATTTCGCGGGCGAGCACAACTGGGACCTTTACACCGCGTTGGGGCATATAGAGGAATGCAAGGAGATAAAAGGCCAGACGAGGGAAGCGATGAAATCCTTCCACGATCTCGTCGAAAGGTACCGCGGCCTTGTCAAGCCCGGGAACTACGCGCGCTTCGTAAGAGACCTCTGGGAGGATCTGAACTACGAGCAGGAGATCAGTGAACTCGATACGGCGGACAGGGAGGAGCGTCTTGGCAACGTCAGCCAGCTCATCGAAAGCATCAGTTACTTTGAAAGGGAGAATCCCAATTTAGGCCTGGACGACTACCTTCAGCAGCTGCATCTCAAGGAAGAGGACGAAGAAGAGGACGACGACAAGGACATGAAAGACAAGAACAAGGTCAAGATGATGACCATCCATTCCAGCAAAGGTTTGGAGTTCCCTTACGTTTTTCTGGTCGGCGTGAACGACGGGATCATTCCTCACGAGCGTTCCGTCAATGAAGGCAGCCTGGAAGAGGAGCGCCGACTTTTCTACGTCGCCGTGACCAGGGCGAAATCCGACCTATATCTGCTTTATCCGGCGGAAAGGACCAGATACGGCGTCACGGAAGCCTGTGAGAAGTCGCGCTTCATAGACGAGATCGAACCTGAACTTCTTGAAATTTACGACGAGACGGTCCCCAGCGAAGTGACGGACGACGAAGAAGACGAGATCTTCGCGAAACTGAAAGGAATGTTCGATAAGAAGTAGCCTGGTTCTCAACGGCAAAGCTCAAGCAGCGCTTCGCTCAGAATGGCGGTCGTATTCTTTGAGGAGAAGAAAGAGCTCTCCTCTTCCGTATAGCGGTAAGCTTTCAAATCACAGTCCTGTTCCCAGGCTTTTGCGAGCGTTTCAAGTTTTTCCGCGATGTCGTTAATGTCAGACTGTTCGGCGGTCAGGCCGTGAAGCTTTTCGACGTATTTCCAGGTCGGGCTGCCTTTGTCCGAAACGGCCAGGATAGGCTTGCCGGAGCCGACGTAGTCTGGCAGTTTTGAAAGCAGGGAATTTTTGACGACGTCGATGGAAAAGAGCGCGGTGGCTTTTTTCATCCATCCGAGGCTTTCGAAGTAGGGAACTTTCGCTATGAAGTCAAGGTTTTCTTCCAGACCTAGCGCTTTTGCTTCGCTACGGTACTTGCCTGGATCAAGGCCTACGAAATGCGCGGTTATTTGCTTGCGGAATCTCGGCTCTTTGTCCAAAAAGATCTTGAGGGCTTGGAAAAAGTTTAATGGATTATGCCTGCCGTAGAAGGAGCCGACGTGAACGAGGTGAAGTTTGTCAAAAAAAGGCTCGACTTCAGGATAGAGCGTCTTGTCAAAGCAGTGGGGGACGGTTAGCCCTTTTTTCTGAATTTCGGGAGAGTATTTCCCTAAGACAAGCTTTTGCGTCGCTTCGGTCGTGAAGCAAAGCTTGTCAGCCAATTCAACTACTGAGCGTTCCTGGACTCGGTTCACAGCGGAAATAGGCCAAAATCTTCTGTGGTAGGCGTTGTCCACCCAGGGATCGCTGAAATGGGCCAGCCATGGCAGATTGTAAAGTTTCTTTATTTCCCTGGCGAGAAGATGGCTCGACCACTGCAGGCCGAAGGAAGCCAGGCAGTCGAAACTTTCTTTTTCAAGCAGTTTTTTCAGTGCTTTTTTGCCAGCAAAACGCCAGACATATTTGTCATCCGGCATGCCGAGGGAAAGGCTGGCCGTAACGTTGGAGAAAAGCCAGTTCTCGAAGGTATAGCCCGGAATGAGCTTTATGCTTTTGTCAAGTTTTTCGCCAAGTGCCGGGTCGAGCTTGTCTTTCAAAAGCTTGGGATCGGCAGTATAGACCGTAAGCTTCCAGCCCGCTAATGAAAGCGCGTTGGCGGTCTTCAATAGCTGAAGCGAGCGCGCCAGAAGCTGTGGCGGGAAAATGAATGAGATTATCAAAAGCCTTTTATTCGGCATTTTTCCTGGAAAAGCAAAGAGCGAGCGTTAGGAGGGAAAGCAGCGGAAGGAAAACGATGTGCGAATAATCGCAGATGATCGAGCTAAGGTCGCGCTTACTGAAAACGAAAGTCACTTTGTGACGGCCCTTGGGAACAAGGACCGCCTGCTGCATAAGGTTGCAGCGGACGACGTCTGTTTTCACGCCGTCAACTAGAGCTTTCCAACCTTCCAAGGGTTCGCAAACGAGGACCGCATAGCCCGGGAAGTCGAAATTCGCCTGCAGCTCAACTTTTTCCGGCGTGAAATTCACAAGGGAAACAGTGTTTGTGCCATCGCCTTTTTCCGTCGGTTCGCCAGATTGAATGAGGCAGACGGCGACAGGATCGGTCTCGGCTTTGTTCATAACTGCAAGCGCATCCTCAATTTTGGATATAAGGACGGCGCTTTGCGGAGCGTAGAAGCGAGGCAGAGTTTTCTCCAGTTCGCCGATAGTCTGGCGCTGGCCCTGGAAGCTGAAATTGCCGACAGGCTTATAGGCAACTCCTTCGCTCTTTAGATATGCGAGTTCCTCCGCGCCGCCCAAAACGTAGCGGACGTTCGCGTAGAGCAGGCGCTTTGCGATTTTGAGATCGTCGCCGTAGAAGAACGCTTTGCGCCAGACGCTGGGACGTGAATCCGCCGGCACGTCGATCGTAGGAATATCGTAAAGCGGGAAATACTCCGAGATCCAGGGATTGTAGAAAGCCTTGTTTATGGCGTGCACTCTGTAGAGCTTGTCAAGCTTCGCAAGCTTTTTGACGCCGTCCGGGCAGGAGAGATCGCGGTAATCGGGAATGATGTAGCGCGTCGCAGTGTACAGGCCCTGAATGATAAGAACGGCAATGATCGCGCCGAGAACGAAGGCGCGCTTCTCTTTTCCTATATTGGCTCCGGAGCGAAGCAGGAGAATGGCGGCGCCGACAACGATCAAAGCGACGCTTCCCCAAAGCACAGCCCGAGAGCGCTGGGCGACGATCAAGCCAAGCTTACCGTCCGTCATCTGGGTAAGCTGGTTGTCTATCGCGCTCTTGGGCACGCCGCGCTGCCTAAGGATCTGGACCTGGCTCTGGATCATGGGATTCTGATTGAGGTCAGAGATCATTTCAGCGCGTTTATTTGAAGAGAAACTTCCGCTTACGACGGAGAGGAAAATTAGCGTTCCCCAAAGCAGCAATACAAGCCAGAAAATAGTGAAGAGCTTGTCGCCGTTGCCTAAATTTTGCCAGAAGCGCTTAAGCATTGCTTTCCTCCCGGCAGAGTTTTGAAAATCCCAGGGCGCTCAAAGCTGAAAGGGCGAGCATTACCGGGTAGAGGAACTTTATGGGGTTGCGCATGTCGCTCATCATCGGCAGATGATAGAAGATCCTGTACGGTCCGAAGCCCGAGGCGCTCCCCGGCGAAACGTCGCAGTAGCGTCCGTAGGAAAGCAAAAGCCCGATCAAAAAAACGATCGTCCAGAAGATCGCCAGGCCTTTTTCCTTCTCAAAGAAGAGAGAGGCGATGGCCAGGAGCGCCAGAAGAATTACGACGGCGCCTTCAGCTTGAGTGTTCAGGGAGAAATTCTCCATCCCGCCCTTGGGCCAGGACAGGCTTTGCCCGATCCTGCCGTAGTAGGGTCCGGTTTCGTCCTGGTTGCCCCAGCCCATGATGCCGGGGAAGACGAGCGAACCGGTTTCCGTAATCGGCAGCGACCACTGCGTCGCCCAGTCCCATTTCTGCAAGGGCGTTTCCGTCACAGTCTGGACTTCCGCGCCCTTTGCGCTCTTCGAGATCCCCAGCACGTAGAAGAAAGCGTGGGAGCCGAACGAGGCGAAGACCAGGGCGGCTAGAACAAATCCCAAAAAGAGTTTGCCGAAGGCTTTTTTCTCCCAAGTCTTCCAGAGCAGGAAGAGCCCGAAAAAGAAAAGCACGATGAGCATGATGAATCCGATGTCGAACTGGTAGCGCAGGACCAGGGCAGAAAGCACGCCGCTCCAGACCATCGCCACGACGCTTCTTTTGTTAAGCGCTTTCGCCAGAGCGAAGAGGTCGAACATAAAGGCGGCCCACATCATGAACGTTCCGGCGTGACCACTAAAAACGCAGGTGATGTAGTGGCCCGAGAAAAGCAAAGAAAGCGCGCCGACAAAGGCTGGTAGGGCGGAAAGCCCCGTCTCCAGAAGGAAAAAGTAAAAGCCCAGCGCCGCCAAAAAGGCGCAGAGCGAAAAGACTACGGTGTTGTAAAAAGCGGGCGGCACAAACCGCCTGATAGGGGAATAGACTTCGTAGTTGGCCGTGTGTCCGTTTCCCAGGTAGCCGTCCTCCGACCACATTACTCCGCTCGGTTTGGCGGCTATCTGGGCTTTCCTTACGATCTGATGGAAAGGGGAATCGTTGGCCACTACGGGTTTCGGCGGCAGCAGCACGTTGTGAAAGACTGCCGCCGTAACGACAAGAAGACCTAAGATGGAAAGAAGATGTTTGCGCATCAAGCGGTGGTCTTGCGTCTGGCCGTGCCTTCTTTGTAGAAGGGCGTGGGAACGACTTCGGCTTCAAGAAGCTTGCGGCCGTTGTCGATCGCGAGTTTCGTGCCTAATTCGCAATAGTCTTTGTCAACGTAGGCGAAAGCGATGGCGTAGCCAAGTGAGGGAGCCAGGGATCCGCTCGTCACGGTGCCGACGACTTTGTCGCCGCTAAGAACGTTCTGGCCGTTGCGGCCGCTCTGCTTGGTCGTGAGCTGAAGTCCGACGAGTTTCCTCGGGGTGCCTTCCGCCAGCTCTTTCATGACGATGTCTCTGCCGATGTAATTCTCTTTCTCTTTGGCGATGGCGAAGGTTAGGCCGCTGGCGACGGGGGACATCGTGTCGTTCATCTCATGGCCGTAGAGCGGAAGCCCGCATTCCAATCTCAGGGTGTCCCTGGCGCCAAGGCCGGCGGGAACGGGAACGCCCGTTGCGAGCAGCGCGTCCCAAACGGGCTTGCACATTTCGACGTCGATGTAGATCTCGAAACCGTATTCGCCGGTGTAGCCGGTGCGGGAAACGATGGCGCGCTTGCCTAGAACTTTCGTCTCCACGAAGGTGTAATATTTCATCTCTTTGAGGTCGTATTCGCAGATCGGCTGCAAGGCTTCCGCGGAAGCGGGGCCCTGAAGGTCGAGTTTCGCGACCTGGCTGGAAGCCTCGTCGAATTTGGTGTCGGGGGAGAGGCGGGCGCTGATCCATTTGGCGTCGTTCTCACGCGTTCCGGCGTTCACCACCACCATGAATTTTTCTTCAGAGAGACGGTAGGTGATAAGGTCGTCCTGAGTTCCGCCCTGCTCGTTGAGAAGGAAGCCGTAACGGCAGCGGCCGATGGCCAGCGTGGAAAGCTCGCAGGTGAAGAGCTTGTTAAGGTCACTTAAAGCGTTGGGGCCGGAAACGAAAAATTCGCCCATGTGGCAGATATCGAAAAGAGCGGCTTTCGTGCGGCAGGCGGTGTGTTCCTCAACGATGGAAGTGTACTGGATGGGCATGTCCCATCCGCCGAAGGGAGCCATCTTGGCGCCCATAGCGACGTGAACGTCATACAAGGGGGTTTTCAGGCACATATTTGTTTCCTTAGATTGTGTGGTTGGTTGCTATTTCTGGGGAACGTAGAGGACGTCGCCGATCTGCAAAGAGCTCTTTTCAGTGTTGTTCATCTTCATCAGAGTGGCGGAGGCGACGCCGAAAGTTCTGGCGATCTTGGAGAAAGTGTCGCCCGGCACTACGGTGTAGGTCGTGACGTCCGGGGCCTGGCTGATCTCGGAAGTGTCCGCTCTGAGAAGCAGGACTTTCCCGACAGAAAGAGTGGATCCGGGTCTCAGGCCGTTCAGATTGCAGAGCAATTTCTCATCGATGCCGTAGGCTTTGGCGATGCTTTCCGTGGTGTCGCCATTCATGCACTTGTGCAGGTAATTCTTGGAATTGACGGCTGAGCCTTTGCTGACGTTGAGTCCGGCGGAAGCCGGAACCAACAGATCAGTGTCCGGTCCGCTCTTGTCGTCCTTGCTTACGGTGACCGTAGGCCCGGCGTTGCTGTCGGGAACGCTGATTGGTTTCTCAACGGCCGGACTGATGGTAGTCTCGGTCAGCAGGGCGGGCTTAAGGATAGGTTCGGGCGGTTCCGTCGGGGCGGAAAGCATAACTTCCGAGCTCTTGCGGCAGCCTAAAAAGGTCAGGGCAAGAGCAGCGGCCAAAAATAGATATAATTTCAAGGTATTCATACTCTTTATTCTACCAAAAGAGCGGATTTTCATACAATTGCCTTGCTAAAAAACCGTCCTTTTCTTACAATATAAGTGTGAAAAGAAGTGTGTTTTACCGATGTGTGTGGGGTTTAAGGCTCCTTCTTTCCGCCCTGACGGTCGCTTGGGGCCTTTTCGTCTTCATTGGCTCAAATGAGTTTCTTCAAAACTTGCCGATGTGCCAGCTGGGGCCGGCCGTTTTGCGCTCCTTCTTTGCTTTCGGTCTTAGCGCTATTGCGGTCGTTCTCACCATAGTGCTTCTGACGCTTTTCTTCGGCCGCCTGTTCTGCTCCTTCATGTGTCCTTTGGGCTCAGCTTTGAGTTTTATCGCGCTCTTTTTCAAAAAAGGGAAGAAAAAGATCTATCCCTTTATCGGCGGATCTATACTCGGCTTGTTCATCGGTTCTTTGGTTTTCGGAGTAGCCTTCGTTTTCCGTCTGCTCGACCCTTATTCGCTCTTCGGCCGAACGCTTACCGCGCCGCTTTGGTTCGGCGTTATTTTCCTTGCCGTTATTCTTGCCGTAACGTTTTTCTTCGGCAGGATCTTCTGCGCCAGCATATGTCCAGTCGGCCTGCTTCTCAGCCTTATCGCCAGAAGATCTGTTTTCGGCATGATCATTCCCAAAGAGTGCGTGCACTGCGGCAAATGCGAGAAGGTCTGCCCGACAGGCTGCATAGACCAAAAGCAAAGCAAAGTTAGCAACGCATACTGCGTCATGTGCCTGGATTGCCTGACGGTCTGCCCTAAGACCGGACCGACTTTTTCTTTCCTTTGGAAAAAATCGCAAGAGGAGAAAGCGCCGAACTTGGAGCGCAGACAATTTCTTATTTCCCTTTCCGTGGGCGCCGCGGTCGGCTTGATGGGCGGCGGACTTTTCAAGGCGGTCTCGAAGAAGCGCGCCAAAGAAGAAGGCGAAAAGGAACTTTTGGTAAGGCCTCCCGGCGCCATAACAGAAAGCTCTTTCTTAGCGAAGTGCACCGCCTGCGGGCTATGCGTTTCAAAATGCCCGCAGAAAGTGCTGACCTTGGGCCCGGCCGGTTTCGGCGCTCCGCGCCTTGATTTCAAAAAGGGCTCCTGCTCGCTTGATTGTACGCTTTGTTCCTCGATCTGCCCGACCGGCGCGCTGAGATCGATCGCGCCTGAAAAGAAGAAAACTTTCGTTATCGGCAAGGCAAATTTCAATGCAAAGAAATGCATCGTATTCCAGGGCGAAGGAGCCTGCGGGAAATGCGCCGCGTCCTGTCCGACCGCAGCCATAACCTTAAGAGCCAACGGCGCGCCGAAACTGGAAGCTGAAGCGTGCCTCGGCTGCGGCAAATGCCAGAATGTCTGTCCTATCGGTGCCATGCATGTCGCCGGCGCAGCGATACAACATTATCTAGATGACCTGAACCAAGGAGCCTCACTATGAACAGACGCGAATTCCTAAAGACCGCCGCAGCCGTAGCGGCGCTCATCGCCCTGGGCGGCTGTAAGAAGGAAGCGAAGACCTCGGAGAAAAAACGGGGGACTATGACCTGTCGGGAATTCCCAGGCATTGGCGCGAAAGTTTCGCTTCTCGGCTACGGTCTCATGCGCATGCCGAAAGTCGGCAACGGTCCTGAGATCGACAAGGAAAAGGGCTTCGCTCTCATCGACGAAGCCATGAAGGGCGGCATCAACTACTACGACACCGCTTGGTTCTATCATGACGGTCTTTCCGAAACTTTTGCCGGCGAAGCGCTCTCACGCTATCCGAGAGACAGCTACAACCTCGCCAGCAAGCTTCCCATGCGCCTCCTTGAAAGCGGCGAGCAGGCAGAGGAGATCTTCAATAAGCAGCTTGAGAAATGCAAGGTCGATTACTTTGACTTCTACCTTCTGCATAATCTGAACGGCCCGCTTTGGGAAAAGACGCTTCATAACGGCGCGGTGGATTTTGCCATGACTTTGAAAGGCAAGGGCAAGATAAAACGCCTGGGCTTCAGTTTCCACGGCGACAATAAGGATTTTCCGAAGATCTTGGACTACACCAAGTGGGATTTCGTCCAGATTCAGGCCAATTACTTCGACTGGGATAATTTCTCCAAAGAGCAGTATGAGGAGGCGACCAAAAGAGGCATCCCGGTGGTCGTAATGGAACCTCTGAGAGGAGGGGAACTGGCCAACAATCTGAGACCGGCCGCCGTGGAAGTCTTGGAAGAAGCCAAGCCGGGCTCTACCCCGGCGCAGTGGGCCTTCAGGTTCATCGCCTCGAAGCCTAATGTCCTGACGGTCCTTTCCGGCATGACGAAGATGGAGCACCTTAAAGAAAACCTCACCACTTTCTCGCCCTTCGAGCCCATAACGCAGGAGGAAGAGCAGGTCTTGGCGAAAGCTCTCCAGATCTACAAAGAGGACGGCAAAGTGCCCTGCACCGGCTGCCGCTACTGCACGCCCTGTCCGGCGGGCGTCGCCATTCCCGACATCTTCAAACTTTACAACGAGTACAGGACGAAGATGAGAAAGAGGGACGCCATGAGAGAATATGAAAACCTGGGCAAGGACGCCATGGCCACGGCCTGCGTAGAATGCGGCGCCTGCTTGAAAAAATGTCCGCAGAGCATCGACATTCCCAAGGAACTCAAACGCATTCATAAAGAACTGAAAGGATAAACTATGAACAGAAGAGATTTCATCAAAGGCTCCCTGGCTATCGCCGCTCTGGCGGCCCTGGGCGGCTGCAAAGAAGGAAAGGAACCCACCGACGTGAAAGCAGGTAATAGCGAGAAAAAGCAAGGCGAAATGACTAAACGCAAACTCGGAAACATCGCCAGCGGCGTTTCCCTTTTGGGCTACGGCTTAATGAGGCTTCCCCTCAAAGACCGCAGGAATCAGGCGGAAATTGACAAGGAAAAAGCCCAGGAGCTTATCGACAGAGCTATGGCTGGCGGTGTCAACTACTACGACACCGCCTGGGTCTATCACCAGGGCATGTCGGAAAGATTCGCCGGCGAGGCTCTGAAAAAATATCCGAGAGAATCCTTCAATCTGGCGGACAAGATGCCGGTCTGGGAAGTCAAAAGCTTGGACGACGCCCAAAGGATCTTTCAGGAACAGCTGGACCGCTGCCAAGTGGATTACTTTGATTTCTATCTTCTGCACTCTCTTAACGGCGGCGCCTGGCCGAACGTCAGGGACCTGGGCGCTTTGGAATACGCCAGGAAGATGAGAGAGGAAGGCAAGGTTAAATACCTGGGCTTCAGTTTTCACGGCGACAATAAAGATCTGGCTGTCATAGCCGACGAGGGCGGCTGGGACTTCGCCCAGATACAATTGAACTACTTCGACTGGGACGACTACTCCAAAGAGCAGTACGAGATCCTAACCAGCCACAACATTCCCGTCATCGTCATGGAGCCTCTTAAAGGCGGCGAACTCGCCAATCTTCAGCCCAAGACGCTGGAGATGCTGACGAACGCCAGGCCCGGGACTACCGGCGCGCAGTGGGCTTTCGAATTCATCGCCTCGCTGCCAAACGTGCTGACCATCCTATCCGGCATGACTTTTATGGAGCATGTGGAAGAGAACCTCAAGACCTTCTCTCCCATAGAGCCTCTTGGCGAGGAAGGCAAAGAGCTTCTTGTGAAGGTCAAGGAATTCATGAAGGAAGAAGGGAAGATCCCCTGCACCACCTGCCGCTACTGCACGCCCTGCCCGGTTGGCGTAGCCATCCCCGACATCTTCAAGATGTACAACAACTATCGCTCGTCTCTCATTAAGTGGATGTCCCAGCGGGAGTATTTCCAGCTTGACAAAGGCGCCCGCGCCGACGCCTGCGTGGAGTGTGGCGCGTGCCTGAAAAAGTGCCCGCAGAAGATCAACATCCCCGAAGAATTGAAGCGCGTGCACAAAGAGTTCACAAGCTAATATGGGAAAAGCTTTTCTTCTCATAGTTTGTTTTTCTTTTGCTCTTTTTGGCGCTGATGGACAAGACTTCTCCCAATCGTCTGACAATTGCGCAAAAACAGAGCAGCCGGAGTGGGTGCCTCCTCTGGAAAAGCGATTGTTATCGGAAAACATGGAGGAGGCTCTTACCAACTGGTTTGTTTTTGTCAAAGATTCTCTCAAAGAACTTAAAGACGAGGACAGAAATAGAATAAGGGAAAACTTCTTGAAAGAATGTGCCAAACCAGGACATTTTTCTCTTTCAGGTTTTTTGAAAGAGGCGGAAAAATTTTCCAAAAACAAAAATGCTCTTCATCTCAGCGGAGTGCATATGCTCTGCTACGATGTGTTAGATTCCAAACGTTATCTTGAAAGACTGGGCTTATACGAAAAGGTTTTGGCGATAGACATTTTTTTCAATGACTTGGAAGCGTTCTCAAAAAACATGGACAGATTTCTGGCGCTCGCCGAAGCGAGCCGTACTGCTCCATATAAGGTTAACGAAGTCAGTTCTCTTATGCCTGGCAGTTACTCTTGGGATATCAGGTTTTATGTTTCGAGAACCGCTAACAAATACGACACATATTTGACGCAAAAGCAGCAAGCAAAAGTTAAGAGACTATCCTCGGATTTGCCAACTTTTAAAGAATTTTTAATATTTATTTTCCGAAGTATTATTAGAATCTAATTGATGATTTTTGCTTACTTTGTAAAATTATAAAAACGCATGCCTACCGGCGTGCGTTTTTTGTCTCTTTTTTCCTACATTGAATATCTATAATGATAGTTTTTTCAAAAAAGCTATCAAAAATAGACTAGATCTGATAATATTTGCAATTGAAGAAAACTCACGTAGCAAAAAAATCAAGAAAAAGGTCTGTGACTCAATTGTGATATAATTATGTCATAAACATAAAAGGAGGTTATATCATATGCCGACGATCATACCAATCAGGGACCTAAGAAAAACCAGCGAAATATCAGAAATGGCACACAGCAAAAAAGAACCTATTTTCGTGACGAAGAACGGTTACAGCGATCTTGTCATAATGAGCGCAGAATTGTATGACCGCCTTGTTAGAATAAGCAAGATAGACCAGGCTATCTTTGAAGCCGAAAAAGAAGTGGAGAAAGGCGGCAAAACAGTCGAGCTAAAGAAAGCTTGGAAAAAATTGGACAAAAAATATTATGGATAAATAAGAGCGAGGTGGCGGCGCGCTTGGGCGGCGAAGCGGAAGGAGAGATCTTCGATGCCGAAGACGCGGCGGCCTATGAGGTAGCTTTCCTGGATGTCGTTGAAAGGCTTGTACCAGTGCTCTGAGAGCGTGGCGTTTCCCCAGGCCGCACCCGCGATCGAGCCGGCGGTGGCGGCGGTACAGTCGCAGTCGTGGGCCATGGCGACGCACTGCGAGATGACGGTGTCAACTGACTTCGTTTCGTGGCCGAGGCCCAGGGCGAATATGGTCAGGCAGGCGTTGTTGATGGTATGGACGGGAGACATTTCGGGGAAGCGTTCATCGACTAGTTTCGCGGCTTCTCTGTAGTCTTTTACTTTGCCGTAAAGGGAGAGGGCCCATTTAATCGCTTCCGCCAGGTCGCAGTTTTCCGGGATCTCAAATAATCCCGCTTCCAAGGCGGATGAGGGATCTTTCAAGGCGAAGGCTGCGGAGATGACGGCTGCAAAATACATTTCCCCGTAGATGCCGTTTTTGCGGTGGCTGATGTAGGCGTCGGTGTAGGCTAATTTGGCGGCTAATCTCGGGTTGCCGGGGGCCATGTAGGCGAAGCCGTCGCAGCGGATGTCGGCGCCGATCCATTCGTCGTAATGGTTGTTTATCTCAGCGGCTTTTTCGGGAGCAACGCCGGCTTTTAGATTGTCCAAGGTCACTTTCTCAGCGGTGCAGGCCATGGGCAGGTATTTGAGCCAGGCATTTGCCACGTCTTCGAGAGCAAAAGGGAAATTCTTCGCTTCTTCGGCAATGAGGAGTCCCAGAATGGTGTAGGTGGTGTCGTCATCCACGGGAGAATATCTCATCTCTCCCTTGGTGTACTGGCGGTTTCTGCCGAGAATGTAGCGCGGTTCCTCAGGATCAGGGGAAGAGGGCCAGTAGTCGGTCATGGGGTAGGGGACGCCGATCTCCTTGGCGTAATTTTCCATTTTTATGAGAGACCAGCCTTCCACTATGGCTCCCAGGTTGCAGCCGGCTATACGGGCCAAGAGGGAGCTTAAAACCATGCTCTGGTAATCGTCAGGGATCTCGGTCCAATATTTTTTGCTGCCTTGGGGAGAGGCGGCGACTATTTCTTCGTAAGCGTTGGGTTCGCGGTCAGGCATTCTGCTTTTCCTTGCGGCGGGCGATGAAGGCGAGTGTTACCTGGATAAGCTCGGCGGCGGCGAAGCCGGTCCAGCTGATGACGAGAAGGCCGTTGCTGGCGGCCTCGGCGTTCCAGAGCTTGATAACGTTGGCTTTCAGTTCGTTTGTGATGGTGGGGGCGTTCTGGAAAGCCGCTACTGCTTCCTCATGTAATGAGGTGAAGTTGGCGAACCTGGGAGCGAAGGCGATGAGCATGGCGATGGCCCAGAGAAAAACCACTACCGCCAGCGCATCCGCGGCTTTGCGGTAAGCGTTCATGTCAGGGCTCCTCGACTTCGGATGGTGAGAAGAGGCTCACGGATTCCACGCACTTTAAGCCCATCAGCTGGGCGGTGGCGTATTCCTCGCTGACCCTGAACCTCAGACGGAAGGAGTAGGTGGCCTCGATGGCGGTGCCGGATTTTATGGTGCGGGAGTGCAGCATTTTTATGGAAGTGCCGAGTTGCTTCATGCGGCCCATGATCTCAGCGCCAGAATCAAGCTTGCTCTCTGGATTCTCGGTGCTGAAAATGATCTTGGCGATTATCTCTCTGTGGCGGAGGCTCCAGGGAGTGTATTCCGTGAAGACGAAGGAGAGCCAGATGATGACGAAGCCGATGGCGCCGATCCTGTGCTGGCCGGTGCCGGCAGCCATGCCAAGGGCCACGGCCATGAAGACGAAAGCGGTGTCGCGGTTGTCCTTTATGATGGTGCGGAACCTGACGACGCTCATGGCGCCCATCAATCCGAAGGCCACGGCCACGGCGGAGGAGCCCCTGACGTTCAGGATGACCATCATCACAAGCGTTATGATGATCTCCATCATGACAAGCGTTTGCATGAAGGTCTTGTTGCCGTGCACGCCGCGGCAGAAGCGGTAGAGCAAAACCAAGAGGAACGCGAAGAGCGCGGCTACGGCGAAGTTGTTGACCACGTCTATCCAGGTGGTCGGCGCCAGGGCGTTCAGCGTCCACTGCATCATTTCATATTCGGCAGTCTGGTTCATAAATTAACTTTCCTCCTCGCGCAATATGACTTTTTCTATGCAGTGCGCGTATTTGGATATGGAAGTCTGGGTGATCTCGAATTTGGTCAAAAAGCGCCGCATCCATTCCGGCATGAGGCGGTCGAATTTCAGTTCCAGTATGGCTCCGGGAAGCGCGATCTGCTCCTCCTCGTATGGCTCGAAAAGCGTGTAGGAATAGGAATGATCCACAGCCCTTAAATTAGTGTCGATGGTGAACCTCACTTCGCCGTCGTCTTTTCCGATGAAGGGGTTGCGGTCGTAGATGACGGTGGTCATGGGACGATACCCTTTGACGAAGCAGTTGTGCAAAAAGCGGTGGGCGTTGGCCCTCAGGTAGTCGGTGGGAAACTCCACTTCATCGAGAGTCTTGCTGCGGTCCATGATCTCCTGAAGCTCGCTTAATTTCATGGGCGCGCGGTCTTTGCCGACCTGCTGGCGGGAGCGGTATTTTATTTCCAGGAAAACATTGTTCTCAGGCGTGACGTTGGCGTAACCTCTGACGCGGAATTTTCTGCGGTCTTTCAAGCCTATGAGTTTTTCTTTGTAAAGCGTCAGGTTGTCGTCATCGAAATAAACGGAGCGGATGGTGTAGCCGGGGACGCCCAGGCCGTTGGGCTTGGCGTGCTGGTCGGGCTGAACGTAAGGCGATGCGTACGCTATGGCCTTGTCTATAAGGTCATAGGGAAGAAAATACTTCAGCTCATAGCGGCCGTGGAAATTCGCCATTTTTCACTCCTTGCGAAGGGAGTTGTTGAATTTCTGATAGAGAGAGCGCAGAGCCGCAAGAGAGGAGTGGTAAGGGTCTATCTTGATGGAGGGGATGATGGCTTCGCCGGTCATGGAGGAGATGGCGGAGAAGGGGACGTCCCTTATGGGGATGAGAGCGTGCACGACGGAAAGGCCCATCAAGGGGACCGGAACGATGGAAACGGATTCCACTTTGCCGGTGACGGTCAGATTCTCATTGTGGAAAGACAAAACAGCTTCGAGGCCGGGCTGGATCTCGTTGGAGAAATTCAGTGGGGCCACCACGCGGGCGTAGATGGGATCCTCGTTGACAACTCTTAGGATGGTCTTGACTTCCGGGTCAAGCGAGACCTGCGTGACGCGCCCGTTTACAGGGGTCGTAACCGTCCTGGCTTCCAGGCGGTCGTTGACCATTTCCAACTCTTTCTGCGCGACGCGCAGTTCCGCTTTGGCCGTATTTATGACGTTGGAGGAGCAGGCCATTTTGCGGGCGTTCAGGTCGGCTTCCGCCACGCTGATCTCCGCGAAACGGCTGTTCAGCTCCTCCTCCGCCTGCTGCACCTCGTCGTTGGAAATGTAGCCGGTGTTGTAGAGCACGCGGCGGCGCTCCACGAGGGGAAGGTAGCTGTAATAATTCGTGTAGGCCAGGGAGACGAGTTTTTCGCCTTCCGTGACGCGCTCCTGCAATTCGCCGGAGAGAAGATTGTCCAAGGTGGCCTGGTACATATCGACTTTGGCCTGGAGCATCTTCTTCTGCGATTCGTCGTAGAGGGAGTGGAAGGTCAGGACATGGTCGCCAACTTTGACTAGGGACCCTTCTTTAATGCCGGGCGCCAGTTCCGTATTGACCACGTCGTAGCGGTCAAAGCGGAAGGTCGTGACGCCGGCCAGGGCCTGCATGCGGCCTTTCAGGTGCTTGGCTATAAAGTCCCCGGGCCTTTCCTGCTGGATGGTCCATTGCTCGGATGCCTCCAATTCAAAAGGACACTTCAAAGCGGCGACGTCGGTCTGCAAAATAAAATACAGAACGACGCCGGAAATGGCGATGATGAGGAAATATCTAAGCCAAAGCCACACTTAAGAACTCTCTTAACTACCTTCTGAGGAAAGCGCCGGCAAGAGCCAGCAGAGCCATCAGGGCGAAAGCCGGTTCGGGAACACTGTTGGTCTCGCAGGGCGTTCCGTAGATCGCGACCGATGCGGCCCAGGCGTTGGGCTGAGTGTTGTCGGCGTTGGGATCGCTCAACTCAAGACTTGGGCCGAGTCCGGCGCAGCCGGTAGGCCAGGGAGCGGTGGAGCGGTAGGTGACAACGTCCACTTCCTGTCCGTTGGCATTCTGGAGAGAGATAGTGTCGCCGGTGTTGGAGAGGCCGAAGTCGAATTCGTAGATGGCGGCGCCGACAGGGAGGGCGTAAACCGTCTCAATGGCGGCCTGGCGGTCGGTGATGAGCAGGAATTCCCTGGCGCCCAACACAGTGTCCTTGGGCAGACGGTACTTGTCGTCGCTCGTCTCAAAACGCCAGTAGCTGACGTCAATGTCTTCGTCGGTGCGGTTGAAGAGCTCCACGTATTCGTAGTTCTTGCAGTTGCCCTTCGTGTTGGTGTAGGCTATGTCGAGGCACTGGTACATGATCTCGTTGATGACGACGCCGGAATAAACGGGATCGTTAGTGACGACGTACATGTAGGGAGCTCTGTAGGCGTTCCAGTATTTTCTAAGGGTGTTGCCGCTGTAATCTTCGACCAGGGCGTAATAGAAGACGGTGGTGCCTTCTTCCATAGCAGGAAGATTGCAGACCCATTCGTTGCCTTCCAGGATGGTCATGCTCTTGGCGGTGTAATCGCCGTTTTCGGAAGTGGAGTAGAAGATCTTGGCGCTCTTTACAGCTTTGTCATCCCTGCTGTTGTCATAGGCCCAGATGTGTATTTCCGGGGAGGTGACGGAGGTGGGGGCGTTGGGGTTGCGGCTGTGCTTGCCGACATAGAGTCCGCAGGTCTCGGGATTTTTCGTGCCGGGGGAGCCGCCTTCCGCATTGCTGACATTCCAGGTCTGCCAGGTGTTGTTGTAGTCGGCGTAGGGATAGACGAGCACGTTGGAATAAGCGGAGCCGTCCGGCCATTCGCCGCCGTCAGAGATGGTGGAATATTCGATCTTGTGCTGAACTTTGCCGGTCTTGTCAATTAAGACCACGTCGTCGCTGTTTTTGCCAAAGCCGATGCCGGTGGGGCCGAGGATATTAGACACAGTGGGATAGATGTCGCAGAAGGCCGCGTCGGAATAAAGGACTACGCATTCGCCGGCGGCAAGAGTCGTGCCTTCCGGGATAGTGTACAGCGTTCCGCCCTCGTCGTATTTGTCGTCGCCGAGCTTCCAGCCGGAGATATTGACAGCGCCGTCGCCGTAGTTGCAGATCTCCACCCAGTCGTCGCTCTTAAAAGGCTTCTTGGCGTCGTAGGTGAATTCGCTGATGAGGACATCAGCCAAAAGGCCGACGGACATAAGGCCAGCGAGCAGAGCCGGGAGGTATTTGTGAAGTTTCATGACCATTCTCCTGTTTGGGATGAATTAGAGCGTAGCTATCAATTTTATTTCAGTATCTTTTTATTCTATCCAAAAAGGGGAAATGAAACAAGGTGCAGGGGACTCAAAATTTGTCAGAAGCCCAAAATTTGATAAAATGAGTGAAATAATCCCTAGGAGGTTTTTTATGCGCAAGCACTACCAGATCCTGGCCGCCGTTATCGCGGTCATCTTTGCCGTGACGTCTTTCGCCGCGGATTTCTGCCTTACTCTTGACCCCAACGGGGCCAAGACAGCCCAAATTTCCTCGACGTACCCCGGCGCTCCGGAACCGAAGGTCGAGAATGCTATGTTTTCCCTCGCCGAACTTAAGATCGGCGACACGGTGACATTCCTGACGCCCCAGGGCGAACTGAAGGGTGACGTCACTTACGCTGTCAAAGACGTGAACGGCATAGTCTGCCGAGCCGGCAATCTGGACAATTTCGCCGGCCAGTGGCGCATCGCGGCCGGTCCCAACGTGCTTTTCGGCGTTGTGGAAGACCTTACGGCCGACGCCCGCTATGAGATCAGCGGCACCAAGCAGAAAGGCGTTTACGAGGTTAAGGAATGCTCCTATAGCGAGCGCTGCGCCCAGATGTCTAACCCGGAGGACCACGAGGCGCCCGTCTGGGAAGAGCAGAACTCTATCGCAGGCTTCGGCGTTCCCGCCGCTGACCTTACTCCCGAGCAGTCTGCCTGGGCCGCCAACTGGGACGACGACGAAGTGGTGGAGCTGACCATCATAGTCCTTTTCTCCAACCAAACAATCGAATCCGCCGGCAGCCTGGAAGCCGCCAATACTAAAGTGGCCGCAGGCATTGCGGTCTGCAACCAGGCTATGCAGAACAGCCTTATCAAAGCGAAGCTGACCTGCGTCGGAACGTACCTTTGCGACTACGAGGAGACGAAGGACTCGAGCCTTGACCTCTCCCGCATGCAGCAGGGCAAGGAAGGCTTCGAGTTCGTGCCTGCCTTGAGAAACAAGCTGGGCGCTGACTTCGTCTGCTACGCTCCGAGATACATGACTTCCGGCTGGGCCGGCTTGGGATATGTCCACGGCAGTCCGACAGGCGCGGAAGGCTGCGGTTTCCATATCGTGCTCTATAGCTACTTGGAAGATCTTTCCTGGGTCCACGAGTGGGGCCACAATATGGGCTGCAACCACTCCGCCGAACAGTCATCCAGTCCCGGCCCCTCCGACGGCGGCCTTTTCGGACACAGCCTGGGCTGCTACTTCTACGCCACCAACCTTACCCAGAGATGCCTTTCCATCATGACCTACCACGGCAGCTGGAACGGCACTTACTACGGCTACAGGGTGCCTTACTTCTCCGAACAGTTCCTCAACTACGGCGGCTCCGCGGTCTATTACAACAGTAAGACAAGATGCGCCACCGTCTGGCAGAAGATCAGAAAGTACGCCTCTCTGTACCGCACGCCTCCCGTCCTTTCCGAATTCAACTGCGGATTCGAAGCGGACGAAGACTTCTATCTGGGCGACGCCACCTGGCAGCAGGGCATAATCAATCTTAGCGCCACCGGCCAGATCAAGGAAGAGAGCGGCAACTATTACCTCCACAGCCAGGGCGGCAACGGCTTCCAGGTTCCCGTTAACGTCAGGTCCGACAACGGGTATGGCACCTACAAGGTCAGCGTAAGGGTCAAGCCGACTTTCGGCGGCACCTACTTTGACATCAGGGGCGCCAAGGACGCCCTCTGCTACGCTTACGTCACCAGCGACGGAAAGCTGAGCCTGGCCTGTTCTTCCACTCCCGGCGGCAGCGTCAACAAATCCACCACTCTGCAGCAGATCTCTACCGGCTGGCAGACCTGGACCTTCTTCATCGACGAAAACAACAAGGAGTTCATAGGCTGGTCCGTCAATAACGAGTACCACAGCGCGACCGAATGCTACGTCGCGGGTTCCGACGACGTTTACGTCAGTTCCGTCTGGCTCAAAGACGTCAGCTCGGGCGGCGCCGATTTCGACGACATCCATGTGGACTGCGGCATCGGCGATCTTAAGCTTTCTGCCAAGCCGATGGAAATAGGCTCCACCCTTACCGCCATCACTCTGACGAACTGCCACGAGAACACCACCATAAAATACAAAGCCAAGATCGTAAAAGGCGCCGATCACTTCACGATCTCCCCGGTGGAAGGCCTTTTCAAGAGCGACGCCACGATCCAGGTGGAAGCTTTCGATCTTCCCACCACTCCCCAGTTCCTGGAATGCGTGGTGGAAGTGGAAGCCGGTTACGCCGGCACAAAGAGAGTGCGCCTTGGCGCGCCCTGCGGCAACGAAACTGACGGCTACGGTCTCTATTCCGCCGATCTTTCCACGTTCCCGAAAGGCGATCCCGGCGATTACGACTGCCTCTGGGAAGACGGCGGCAGTCTCGATTACGCTTTCGACCACTATGTGACGGAAGTCTTGCTTGACGAAGACTTCGAAGATTATCCCGGCAACACCAACCTTGGCGGCATCGGCGGCTGGGGAAGCGGATACGGCACCATAGACAGGGACGGCTCCATCTACGTCAGGGAAAGATTCGGCAACAGGTATTGCGAGATCGCCTACGTCAACAATCTCTTCGGCGCTCACAAGACCCTTGACAAGACAATGAAGCCCAACTGGTGGGCCGGCCACACCAAAGGCTACTTCCGCATCAGCTTCGACGCGATGCTGACCGGCACTTCCAGCAAGTTCTTCGGACTCTGGGATCCCCAGATGGTGGAAGGCAACTTCGAGTATGTCAACGGCAGCGGCTACCGCTTCCGCAGCAACGCCAGTGACGCCAACCATACGGAGTTCGTTTCCCAGAATTACATTTCCCAGGCCAGCTGGACGAGAGTCAGCATGATCATAGAGGCGAAGCCCGTGTCGGACGCTTCCGGGGACAACTACCGCCACATTCTGCGCCAGTACAAGGTTGGCGACAAGGTGGAAAACTGCAAAGCTTTCCTCGATCAGAGCAGCAACAGCGACTTCTTCAACACCTTGCGCTTCTTCCTCTGGGGCAGCGGCACCTTCTGCCTTGACAATCTGAAAGTCGAGACCATCGTTTCCGAGACCGATTACGACACCCTTGACTTCCCGGACGAGGATCCCATGGATCTCTTCTTAGGCAACGATAACGGGCGTTCGGTCGAAATCAAACTGGGATTTACGGAAGCCATGGCCCAGAAGTACGACATCACCGTGGCCGCCCAGATGATGCTTCCCTCCGGTTTCAACGGAGCGCTGACTTTCGGGCAGGACGACTTCCACAAGCAGTTTGCCACGGAATTCAGGCTTTTCGAGAACAAGGTCAACCTGACTTATCCGAACGTCAAAGGCGTGCAGGGCACCTTCACAGCCAACGCGGGCGACTGGTTCGTTTACGGCTACAATATTTCCACTACCGAGAAGAACCTGAGGCAGCTTTTATGGGACGGCACCTATTACAAGGAGAATCTGCCTATTACCGGTGCGGACGCTACAACTGCCATTGACAAGATCAAGTTCTCCCTCAGTTCCGGCCAGGCCCGCATAGGAGCGGTGGATGCCAAGCTTACTCCGCACAAGCAGTCGGTCCCCATACTTGCCCTCGATTACGACCCCATCACCTTCTCCAAGGAATACGGGACGATCACGATCACCAACGAACTGCCCGGCACCACCGCCAACTTCAGCGTTTCCTTCGAGGACGATGGTCTCTTCAATGCTGAGCCAGCGAGCGGCACCTTCCAGAGATTCCAGTCCATCAAAGTGACGCCGAAGACGCTGCCAGCGGAAGCGAAGTACGCCTCCACTTTGGCAACTATCGATCTCGGCGAAGCGGGCAAGGGCATTTTCAGAGTCGGCGCTCCCAACGGCACTCCGGAAAAAGGCTATGAAGTTTACAGCGCCAATTTCGCCGAGTTCCCCAAGGGCGATCCCAGATTCTTCGACCGGAACATAAAGGGCGAAGCCGACGTCAACGCCCAAATTAAGAGCACTGCCGACTGGGAAGTTTACGACACGCTGCTTACGGAAGACTTTGAGAAATATGAAAACGGCAAGGATCTCTGCGGCGAGGACAACTGGAGCGTGGCCTACGGCGCCATCGACGTCAACGGCAGCACCATCGTCAAAGAAGAGAACGGCAACAAATATCTTAGATTGAAAGATATTACCGGCCTCTTCGGCATCCACAAGAAACTGGACAAGACTCTGGACAACGACTGGGTCGCGGCCAGCGGCAAAGCCAAGGGCTTCTTCAAGGTCAGCTTCAAAGTTAGACTGGGCGGAACCACCGCCAAGAACCTCGGCCTCTGGACGCCGCAGTGCGTGGAAACGCAGTTCCGCTATGACGACGGATCCTACAGATTCGCCAGCAACAAGTCCGACGAAACGCATCCGGAATTCGTTTCCGAGAACGCCATCGCAAAGGATGAGTGGACCGAGTTCAGCGCCGTCTTCAGCGCCGACACTATTACGGACAGCGAAGGACATGCCCGCCACGTCCTCAGACAGGTCAGGATCGGCAATAACGAAGAGTCCGGCGAATATCTCTGCGACCAGGAGAACGAGACGCAGACCTTCTCCATCCTGCGCTTCTTCCAGTGGGGCGAAGGCACCTTCGACATCGACGATCTTAAAGTCGAAGCCATCGTGACCGACAAGGGAGACGCCAGCCAGACCTTCTCCGACGGCCTCGTTCTGGAATACGCCAAGACCTCCGAGAATCCCACGGCTGGCGAAGGCGGCCTCTTCTACGCCCTCGGCATCGGCGAAGGCATCGCTGACAAGTACGACCTCGAGATCGCTTACAAGCTGCTCTTCACCAAAGCTCCCGCCGGCGACCTGACGCTCACTCAGGACTCCGAGCACAGGCAGATGAAGGTCGTGGTCTCCAGAAGCGGCGACGCTTTTGTCCCCACCTTCAACGACTACTCTCCGGCCACCGCTTTGGCCACCGCCAGACCGACCGTCGGCGAAACCTTCGACTACGCCGTCAAACTTAACACCAAGACTGGCAACAAGCAGTTCAGGGAGTTCACCTGGGCCGCTGATCCTGTCGTTGTTGACGCGCCCATAACCAGTGGTTCCGTCAAGGCGACGGAAGGCGTGGACGCTCTCAGGATGCTCCTCAGCACGGCCAACGATTCTGTCTGCGTGGAAAGCGTGAGCGTCAAGTTGACGCCCGTGGTCCCCGAACCCACCGCGCTCTTCCTGCTGGCTCTTCTCGGCATAGCCGTTCTTCGCAGAAAATAAAAGCGAACGATAAGCGACAAAAAGGAGGGGCCGGCGAGGCCCCTCCTTTTTTTGCCTTCCGTATTGACTTTAAAAGCCTCTTATCGTAAAATATCAATTCCTAATAAAAATATATAACTCTCTTTCGAGCAACTATAAAAAGGTCGTCACATGAACTTCGAAGATCCGAAATATCGTGAAACTTTCTGGCATACCGCGAGCCACTGTCTGGCTCAGGCTGTCGTTCGCCTTTACCCTGACGTGAAGCTGGCCATCGGCCCGGCTATTGAAGAAGGTTTTTACTATGATTTCGACACGCTGACGCCGTTCTCTCCCGAAGACTTAGTTAAGATCGAAGAGGAAATGAAGAAGATCGCCGAGGCTGATTATAAGCTGGAGCGCGAAGAGTGGCCCAGGGAGAAGGCCCTGGAATATTTCAAGGAAAAAGACCAGACCTACAAGGTCGAGATCATAGAAGATCTGGATGCTAAGGAAGTTTCCGTTTACAAGCAGGGCGAATTCTTGGATCTCTGCCGCGGTCCGCACCTTGAATCTACCGGCCCCGTGAAGGCCGTGAAACTTCTTAGCGTTGCCGGCGCCTACTGGCGCGGCGACGAGCACCGCCCGATGCTTCAGCGCATCTATGGCGTGGCTTTCCCGACGCAGGCTCAGCTTGACGAATATCTGAATTACCTCGAGGAAGCCAAGAGAAGGGACCACCGCGTCCTTCTGAAGGACATGGACCTCGGCAGCTTCCACGAAGAGCTGGGGCCGGGACTTATGGTCTGGCATCCCCGCGGCGCCTGCATCAGGAACGAGATCGAAAATTTCTGGCGCAACGAGCATCTTAAGAACGGCTATGATCTGGTCTATTCCCCGCACGTCGGCAAATCGACGCTTTGGGAGACCAGCGGACACCTTTCCTTCTATCGCGAAAATATGTTCCCCTCCATGGATGTTCCTCTGGACAACGACCAGACTCAGGAATATTTCGTGAAGCCGATGAACTGCCCCTTCCATATTCTCATTTACAAGAACAAGACCCGCTCTTACCGCAACCTGCCAATGCGCATGGCGGAACTCGGCACGGTCTATCGTTTTGAAAGGAGCGGCGTCTTGCACGGCCTTCTGAGAGTGAGAGGATTCACGCAGGACGACGCGCACATCTTCTGCCGCGAAGACCAGATGGAAGAGGAACTCGAAAGGACTCTGAAATTCTGCCTGCAGATGCTGCACAACTTCGGCTTCACCGAATACCACGTCTATATCTCCACTCGCCCGGAAGGCAAGTGCGTGGGCGAGGAGAGCCGCTGGAACGCCGCGCAGACCGCCCTTGAAAAGATCGTGGCCAAGCTCGGCTTGAAGTATGACATCGACAAAGGCGGCGGCGCTTTCTACGGACCGAAGATCGACATCAAGATAAAAGACATGCTGCACCGTGAATGGCAGTGCTCGACCATACAGTTCGACTTCAATCTGCCTGAGCGCTTCAATATGACTTACGTCGGCGAAGACGGGCAGGAGCATGTGCCGTACATGATCCACAGGGCGCTTTTGGGCGCCATAGAGCGTTTCTTTGCGGTCTATCTGGAGAACTGCGGCGGCAACTTCCCCCTGTGGCTCGCCCCCGAACAGGTCAGGATCGTGCCGATCAAGGACGCGCATCTCGACTATGCCAAGGAAGTGCTCGCGGCTTTGCAGGAACGCGGGCTTAGAGCGACCGTGGACGAGACCCACCGCCCCATGGGCGCAAAGGTCAGACAGGGCAAGATGGACAAGGTCCCCTATACGCTTGTTCTGGGCGACAAGGAAGCAAATGAAAAGACCGTGTCCGTAAGGACCAGATCCGGCAACCAGGCCAACGCCCTGCCGCTTGAAACTTTGATCAATTCCCTCTGCAAGGAGCGCGACACGCACGCCCCGAGCGGAGAGTGGGATAAAACCGAATAACTAAAAAGAGGACAAAACTATTCGTAAGTACAATCAAACCGATACGACCAGGGTCAACGAGGATATCAAAGCCCCGGAAGTGCGCCTGATCGCCGACGACGGCAAACAGCTTGGCATCGTGACCCGTCAGCGCGCGCTTGAAGAGGCTGAAAAGAGAAATCTTGATCTGGTGGAAGTCGCTTCCGGCGCCCAGCCCCCCGTCTGCCGCATCATCGACTACAGCAAGTACCGCTATGAGCAGACCAGAAGGGAAAAGGACTCCCGCAAGCAGAGCCAGAAGACCCGGACCAAAGAGATCAAGTTCAGACCCGGCATCGACAGCGGCGATTTGGAAACGAAGAAGAAACACATAATGGAATTTTTGGCGGACGGTTTCCACGTAAGAGTCGTCTGTTTCCACAAGGGCCGCGAGGCGGCTCACCAGGAAATGGGCCAGGAACTCTTGGTGCGTCTGACAGAAGAACTGAAGGATTTCGGCGCGGTAGAGATACCCGTCAAGAAAATGGGCGCGAATTACACTATCGTTTTTGGGCCTGTGAAGGCCAAGAAATGAAGAGCGTCGTGCGGGGATGACAGACTCCTCCGGGACGCGCGCCTTTAATTAACAAAACAAAAAGACAGGAGCAATTATGCCAAAAGTCAAAACCAAAAAGTCTGTGAGCAAGCGCTTTTCCGTCACCAAAAGCGGCAAAGTGAAACGCACAAACACCAAGTCCCGCCACCTGATGACGGGCAAGACCAGAAAGAACAAACGTTCTTTCCGTGACACGTCCATTTGCGGCACCACCGATGCCCGCAATGTCAAAGAAATGCTGCCGTACGGTTAAGGGCCACCTGCGGTAATAACTAATCATAGGAGAATCTACTTATGCCAAGAGCCACTAATAGTCCCGCCAGCAGGGAACGCAAACGCAAAATGCAGAAACTCGCCAAGGGTTTCTTCGGTCTGCGCCGCAACGGTAACCGCAACATGCAGGAAACCGTGGTCCGCGGTCTGGTTTACCAGTATCGCGATCGCCGCAACAAAAAGCGCAGCTTCCGCGCCTTGTGGATCACCCGTATCCACATCGCCGCCAACGAAGCCGGCATTTCTTACAACGCTTTCATATCCGGTCTCGCCAAAGCCGGCGTGACGCTGAACCGCAAGGTCCTCGCTAACCTGGCCGCCACCGAGCCCAAGGCTTTCGCCGAACTCGTGAAAGTCGCCAAAGAAGCGTAAAAGACGTTTTGTGCGTTAAAATAAAAAAGCCCTCCGCAAGGAGGGCTTTTTTTATCACTGGAGCTCGTCGCTTGGCTGAGGTTCTTTAATTTCCGCAAGCGCTTTCTCCTCTTCGTCAGAGACGACTTTGAAAGCGCAGTAGGCCGTGAAGAGGAGGACCATTCCGGCGTAGATGAAGCAGAAGGCGGTGGTGATCTCCTCCAGGGAATTCTCGGCGATTATCCTCGCTATGCCGCCGATCACTATGAAGACGAGCCCGAATACTCTCAAGAGCAGGCGGTTCTCTTTGAAACTGACCCAGACGTTGAAGAATAGGTAAACGAACCAGATCAGGAAGAAGAGATTGGAGTAGAAAGCCTCAGGCAGGAGATACAAGGCGTCGCCGACTTTTGTGCCCGTTCCTATATTGCAAAGGAGGAAGATGACCGTTATCGTCAAAGGAATAAGGAAGGTGATCTTCGCCCTGGCCTTGGGTCCGGTCTTCCAGAAGAATATGAAACCGTAAGCGGTAAGAGTCAGCTCCAGAACATAGAAAAGCGAGGTGAAGACCGAGTAGGGGACGTTTTTCTTAAAGACGGCCAGACTCAGATGATTGTTGAACCAGTCAGACTTCCAGCTTTCTGAAAAAGCCAAAATGTAGAGAACGACGGAAGTTTCCAGGAAGGCGATAACATAAGCGGTCTTGGAGAATTTCTCGTTGAATTTTCTCAATTGCGGAGAACAGGCCAGACCCCAGAAGACCAAGGCGTTCAGGGAGAGCTGAAGCGGCCTGAAGGGCAGGATGTCACCGAAGATGAACTGCGCCATGCCGAGCGTGGCAAGAGCAGCGGCGAAAGCCACGACGCTTTTCCTTAAGTAAGCTTCCAAGGCAAAAACACCCATGACAAAGAAGATCCCAAGATAATAGAAACTAGTGTCTAACTCTTCAGTAGTGACGCCTCTTATGAACAGTGCGATAACCAAACAGTAAGCGAGGACGTCATGCAGCTTGTAATTCCTGATGAAGCCTATAAGCAGCGTCAGCATCAGAATGCAGCCCAGTTTCGTGTGGTCTTGCCATGCGTTTGGAAGCAGGTGCCAAAGCGCGAAACCAACGAGAGTCGTGCCCATGGCAGCTAGTATTTCCGGAAAAGCCTTGAAGATCTTCTTTGTGGAAGGCGCAAACGCCAATCCGTGCAAGGCAATGCCGCAGCACAGAAGGAACCACTTGGAGGATAGAATGCTCTGCCAATAGTTGGCGAGAAGAAGCATTAAACCGATCCCCATGGCAACGCAGCCGAGGACCGCAATGAATTTTACGGTGTCTCTTTTCGCGTCGATCTCTTTGATCTTGTTTTTCTCAAAATTTTCCATAACAACCTCCTTTGAAAAGAGTTTATCATAAAAATCAAACTGAGTCTTTGTCAGTGTTTTCAGTTTTAATCTCAAGTACATGTTCGCGGCTTTCCAATTTTTTGCAAACGAAATAGCAGATTACAGAATAGACTATGACTAGTCCGGCGTATATGAGCCAAACCCCGTCCGGGACGTTCTGCCCGAAGTCTTTTAAAACGATATAAATTATCCCCGATATGATGGCGAAGGGAATGATGAAAATTTTCATTGACAAACTTTTTAATCTGAAACTCATGAAAATAAAATAGGCCATCGCAGCGCAGAATGCATTGAAAAAGGCATCGGCAGTATTTCTGTATCTGTGGGTATTACAATAATAATAATAGAACAGAGGAATTAAAGCGAATAAAATGCCAGTAGAGTAAATGATCAGATCCCGCCTTTTTTGACGTTCGAAGAAAAACTTCAGATAGCTGGTTAGAACAAATATAATTTCAGTACCGAAGAGAATATAACTAAGGATATTCTTAGTCTGGGAGTCGTATTCATGATTAATATCTATAAAAGGAAATCCGTTGCGCCAAAAATAGTCGTCAGTAAGCATAATGTAGATTAAAGATGTACATATGACTGCAATCAAAAGCGCCGCTCTTCCCAGACCATTAGCATTTTTCCTTATGGATGGCCAGGCGGCTATCGCCCAGAATGACGCAAGAATAATGGAAACGCTGATTGTTTTAATTGGAAGATAAGGCGATAAAATAAGATTGTTAATAAAAAGCGTGATTAAAAACACCAGAAGAAGCGATATTCTGCGGCGCTTGAGAAAAGCTAGGAAAAACAACACGCTCATAATGAAATAGCCGACTATATAGCAAACAAACTGCAAATGTTCGATGATATAGTTCTCATAGAAGAAAGAAAACATGAAGATTGCTACGGAAAGAATATAGTGGGAGATTGAATCTAAAAGAAAACCTAGAGCGAAAATAAAAACAAGTGCATAAAAGGCTTTGAATTCTTGCGGCATATATTCTACATTCGGAAAGAAAAGCCAAAATCCGGCAATCGTAAAACCTCCCGCTAGAAGATAGAAGATTTCCCTGAGCCATTTCTTCCACCCTTTGTAGTGCAGAAAGCCGCCCGCAGCGTAAAAGATCGCACTGCAACTGACGAAGAAGCTTTTCTTCTCAAACAGTTCTCTCCAGATGTCAGAGAGCAAAAAAACAAACCCTAATCCAGCTATGAGTATGCCAAGAATAAGGATAACCTTGGCGACTATAGGCATCCCGCTTTTTAGGTTGTTAGTAGATCCGTTTTGCATAACGCCTCCCATGATTTTTGATTTCGGAAAACATTGTATCACAAAAGAGGAAAAATTGAAAGGTAAACAATTTACTAGGAAATTATATTGAATGAATTTTGAGTTAAATAATTTGTGAGCAGATATTTAAAAGAATATGCCAAGGCCTTTCAGGAAGGCCATAATTACCAAAACAGGCGAGATGAAGCGGACGACGAAAAACCAGATATTGGAAAAGAGCCATTCGAAAGCGTTGAAGCAGTTCATCTCTTCCATAGCCTTCTTCTTTCCCCAAACGAAGCTGACATATAAAAGCGTCATAAGACCGGCAAGGGGCATGAGCCAGAGACAAGTGGTGTTGTCAAGGATCGCGAAGAAGGAATCACTACGCAGCTGCAAAGTCTCGCTGAAAAACTTACCAAGCTTTGGAATGTTCGCGTAGTTCGCTGCGGAAACTGCGGTCAGGGGAACGAGCGGACCCAGGACAAGGATAAGAAGAATGACGGCCTTCGCACGGCCAAGATACAGTTTCTGCATGATGCCCTGCACGGCGCC
The DNA here is from genome assembly GCA_017616555.1 of bacterium. Classification (GTDB taxonomy): domain Bacteria; phylum Auribacterota; class UBA3054; order UBA3054; family UBA3054; genus UBA3054. The sequence goes on from JAFZXZ010000032.1 coordinate 188,570, forward strand.
CTCCAGCATACTAATTGAGCTTGTGAGCGCGGCAAGGAGCAGCGTGAAGAAGAATATGGTTCCCCAAAGCGGGGACAGGGGGAGTTTACCGAAGGCAGCGGGCAGGATTTTGAAGACCAAAGAGGTCCCTTCCTGCGGTGAGAGGCCGGTGGCGAAAAGCAGAGGGAAGATGGCAAGCCCCGCCAGTATGGAGGCTATGGTGTCCATTATGACGATGGTGATCGCGGTCTTGGGAAGCGAACTGCTCTTCCCAAGGTAGGAGCCGTAGGCGATGCCTACGCCTGCTCCCAAAGAAAGCGTGAAGAAGGCCTGTCCCAAAGCCGCCATAATGCCTTCGGCGCTCATCTTGCTAAAGTCCGGCAAAAAGAGAAAGCGCAAGCCTTCCTTGGCGCCGGGAAGCGTCAACGCCCTTATGATTATCACGATGATCAGGATGAAGATGATCGGCATGAAGATCTTCGAGAAACGCTCGATGCCCTTCTGCACACCGGCCATGACGATAAAGGCGGTGGCGAGGAAGAAGGCGGCGGCCGCCGCGATTGTCACCCAGTACTGGCTGCCCGAGGCTGTGACGATATTGTCAAGAAGTTCCGCGGAAACAGTCGGCTCGCGGAAGATCTTTCCTAAAGGAGATACGATCGTATAAATGATGATCCAGCCTCCCACCACGGAATAGAAGACCGCGATCATAAGAGGAGTGAGGAACGTCACCGTGAAGCCCAGAAATCCCCAGCCGAAAAGAAGCGCGCCCAAAGCGAAAAATCCCGTGACGCCGGCGTGAAAATACATGCCCTTGAAAGCAAAAGCCGCCGCGCCTAGTGTAAGCGCAACGGCTGCAAAAAACGAAAGCGTCGTCCTTTTGGGAGCTAATTCCGTCATGGCTTCCAGAGGCCCTTTCCCGGAGGCGCGGCCAAGACTCAGTTCGCAAAGCATAATAGGAAGGCCAATGAGGAAAATGGCGGCGAGATAGACGAGCATGAAAGCCGCTCCGCCGTATTTCCCCATGATGTAGGAAAAGCGCCAAATGTTCCCAAGCCCGATGGCGGAACCCGCCATGGCGAGGACAAAACCTTTGGAGGAAGACCAGAATTCCTTATTAGGGCTCACCTGAAAACTCCCAGTCCGTCCAGGAAAGCCAGGAGGACCAATATGGGTGAGATCCAGCGCACGAAGAAAGCCCACAGAACGCAGGGCGCCAGAGGAGAGGGGATGCCGGTGTCGTTCTTGTCATAGACACCGGAGACAAGGTGCCAGAGGTTCGTGTCCATGGCGCCCGTGGAGCCTGTGCGCATTTCTTTGACGGCGCAGTGCGGTCCCCAGACCCAGCTGGCGTAAAGGAGCGTCAGGAAGCAGGCGATGGGAATGAGCCACTGGCAGGCGCCGCAGTCGAAGGCGTCAAACAAGCTGCCCTTGGAGGTGATGAAAGTCTTCTGGATGAATTCCCCAAACTGCGGGAAATTGCTCCAGTCGCCGGCGGAGAGTGCGATCACGGAGGAGACGACGCAAAGGCAGGGGACAAGGATCAAAAGGACTTTGCTGCGTTTCCACTTCAACTCTTCCACCATAAGGCAGACAGGACCTTCCATAAGGCTCACTGCGCTGGTCAGAGCGGCGATAAGGACCGCGACGAAGAAGATGACGTTCCAGAGGGCGGAAAGCGGAAGTTTCTGGAAAGCCAGGGGCAGGACTTTGAAAATGAGAGACGGTCCGCTGTCAGGCGCGAAGCCCATGGCGAAGACCACCGGGAAGATCGCCAAGCCTGCCATGACGGAGACGAGAGTGTCTAGCATGGCGACCGTGACGGTCGATCTCGGAATATTGTTGTCCGGTTTGAGGTAGGCGCCGTAGGTGATGGTAATGCCCATGCCCAGGGAAAGCGAATAGAAAGCGTGCCCCAAAGCGGCCAAAACCGAGCTTCCGGAAAGCTGCGAAAAATCAGGCACGAAAAGGAACTTCAAGCCCTTGGAAGCGTTGGGAAGCGTCAGCCCGCGGAAGATTAGCACGATGAGAAGAAGGAACAAAACGGGCATGAAGATCTTCGAGAAGCGCTCGATGCCTTTCTGCACGCCGACAAAGATGATGGCGGCGGTGGCGAGAACGAAGAGCAGAGTGGACAGGAGCGGGGCCGTCCAGGCGCCCTTGGGCGCCATAATGATGGGAGTCATGATGGCGGAGGCTTCCTCTACGGTCTGCACGTTAAGCTGCCCTAAAAGCGATTTCCAGACGTAAATGAGCGTCCAGCCGCCTACCACGCCGTAATAGGCCAGAATGAAAAGGGGAGTGACGGCGCCGTAGATGACGCCCAGCGTCACCCAGCCGAAATAGATGAAGGAAACGCCGACGATGGAAAGCAGCGCGGCGTAAAAGAAGTGCCCGAAGCTCAGGAACCCCACGGCTATTAGAAGCGCTATGACACCCAATCCGTAGGACAGTTTCGATTTTTCCGCGCCCAGCTTGTGGAAGGTCCTGACAGGGTTAGATTGGGAAGCCCTGCCCATGGTCAGTTCACAGAGCATGATGGGAATGCCGACGAAAATTACGCAGGCAAGGTAAACGATCAAAAAAGCGCTGCCGCCGTTCTGCCCGGTTATGAAGGAGAAGCGCCAGATATTGCCAAGCCCCACGGCGGAACCGGCCATGGCCATTATGAATCCGAAAGAGGATCCCCAGTGTTCTTTCTTATTTGACATTAATTCTTCTCGATAAGAGCGCAGGCTAGGGCGGCAATGCCTTCCTTTCTTCCCGTAAAGCCGAGTTTTTCCGTAGTGGTCGCTTTTACGCTGACACAGTCAATGGGTATGCCGCAGCTGGACGCCAAAATAGCCCGCATTGATCCAACGTAAGGGCTGATCTTCGGTTCCTGCGCAATGATGGTTATGTCGAAATTTATGATCGTAAAACTTTTCTCTTTCAGGAGCGCGGCGACTTCCCTTAAAAGCGTGGTGCTGTCCGCACCGGCGTATTTGGGATCGGTGTCAGGGAAGAGTTTTCCGATGTCGCCCAACGCTGCGGCGCCAAGAAGAGCGTCCATCAAGGCATGCGTCGCCACGTCCGCGTCGGAATGGCCGAGCAGCCCCAGTTCATAGGGAACAGTGACGCCGCAAAGTTTGAGAGGTCTTCCCGGCGCGAAAGCGTGAACGTCGAATCCCTGGCCAACTCTTATCATGACTTAGATGAACTGCTCCAGAAAGCGGATGTCGTTATCGTAGAAGAGGCGGATGTCGTCGATGCGGTACTTTAGGATCGCGAGGCGCTCGACGCCCAATCCGAAGGCGTAGCCCGTGATGTCGGGATCTGTGTAGCCGGCGGCTTTGAAGACGTTGGGATGGACCATGCCGGCGCCCAAAACTTCCACCCAGCCCGTGCCTTTGCAGACGCTGCAGCCTTTGCCGCCGCAGACAGTGCAGGTGATGTCGACTTCAGCGCTGGGTTCCGTGAAGGGGAAGAAGCCCGGGCGTAATCTAATGGAAGCCTGCGGACCGTAGTAGATCTTCGCGAAGTTCATCAGCGTTCCCTTAAGCTGAGCGAAGGTCACGTTTTTGTCCACATACAATCCTTCGATCTGATGGAAGATCGTGTAGTGGGAGGCGTCGATCCTTTCGTTGCGGTAAACTCTGCCCGGCGCTATGAAGCGGATGGGAGGCTGTTGCTTTTCCATCGTCCTCGCCTGCACGGGCGAAGTGTGGGTGCGCATCAGGATCTTGTTGCCGGACTCGGCGACTTCCTTGGGGGACTTCACGAAGAAAGTGTCCTGCACGTCGCGGGCCGGGTGGGTGTCGGGAATATTGAGGGCGTCGAAGTTGTGCCATTCATCCTCCACGTCCGGGCCTTCCTCAATTGTGAAGCCCAATCTCAGGAAGATATCCGAGATCTCTTTCAAAGCCGCGGAGGTCGGATGAATGGAGCCCACCGAGGCGAAGCGCCCGGGCAGCGTCACGTCGATCCTGTCCTTTTTCAGTTTGGCGGTGTCTTCCGCCACTAAAAGGGCGATGCGGCGGTCGGAAAGAGCCGCGGATACGGCGGTCTTGGCTTCGTTCACGATCTTGCCGAAACTGGGCCTTTCCTCATTGGAAAGGTCTTTCATGCGGGACATGTAGGCGGCAAAAGAGCCCTTGCGTCCCAAATATTTGATGTCGAGCTCCGCCAGCTCGGAAGTGCTTTTCGCCGCTTCAATGGCCGAAGTCGCTTCGTTCTTAAGATTTTCCAGTTCGTTAGCGATTTGTTCCAGCATAAAATATTCCTTAATTTAATTTTATTTATTATATCAGAAAGTCCCGCGCTTTTGGGTCATATAAGGACGCCTGCCGAAAAACACTGCATTTTTTTTGCTATAATAAACTTAAAGTTGCTAAAGTCCATTTAATAAAGCAAGGAGCGTGAAACATGAAATTCTCCAAACTTATTTTTCTTTTTTTAGCAGCGGTTTTCGTACTTTCCCTTGATGCTAGGGGAGCGGGGGCGGCTGAGTGGAAAAAGGCTTTTGAAGGCGACAAATTCAAAAGCCACGAATTCACTTACTTTGATTTTTTCTATCCTGAAAAATGCACGGTGCCCGGCGCCGGTGCACAGGCATCAAGCGACCGTTCCTACGATACGGAAGACAAGGTCGACAGATACAAAGCTGATCTCAGGGCCGCTGAAGAGGAAAAACTTGACATAGAGTCTCAGATCGCCTGGCTTGACGACGAGGAAGAGGAGGCGCTGAAGGTGGCAAAAGAGAAATTGGCTGCTGCCGAAGAAAAAGTCAAAAGATTAAAAGTCATAGTTGCGTCACTAGACCCTGCGTTTGCGGAAAAAGAGGGGATAGACGCGAAAAAACTGGCGGCCGAGGTCAAGAAGGAGGATACCAGTAAAAAAACCAAGCAAGCCAAAGAGTTTCATGAGGAGGACACGTTCAAATATTATAAAATGGAAGAATTGAACGAGGGGTTGGAAAATGTTTTCCGCGACACTGTTTCCAGGCTTAATTGCAACGATGCGGCTAACTATAATGTTTCCCATGCCAAGATCTACTTCGTAACTAATCCGAAAGAGTTTGCCAGGCTTAAAGGCAAGGACCGTCTTACCCCTGTCAAGGTAGTTTACACAGACAGGAAAGCCCGCTCCATTTTGGTCTTTATAAGCCCCAAGCTTAGCAAACGTTTGGTCGAATATGTTGGCTTCGCGGTCTCGAGCATGATTTTAGAAGATCACATGGCCCTTTCCAATCCCAAAGGCGAGCTTTGCGACGCTTTCAAGATCGGTTTTGCGGCCTGGTGTTCTGGCCTCAACGCTGTTGTTGAACCCAATAAGATCATAGAGCCGGAAGATCTATTGGAAAACAAACTGCTCCTGCCTTCGGAACTATTCCTGCCTTCCAAACTGGAAGACCCGGAAAGGAGGCTGTATTTCACAAGGCAGTCCAGGGCTGTGGTCGAGTATGTCTTCGGCGCCAGCAAAGATAAATTTCTGAAATATGTTGAGACTGTATCCGGTGGAAATTCCGGTTTCCGCAACAGCTTTCAGAATCTTTACGTTTCCAAGATCTGGGCCAACAATTACGATGATTTCTGCAACGACCTGAGTTTCAGGCTCTTCTTCCCTCTGACCAAGGAAGCCAAGGATCCCGAGGCGTTGGCTGAATGGAACAAAGCCATCGCCGAGGATGACGCCAATTATTCAGGCGGCACGGAAAAGCACAAAGGCCCGAGAAGGCAAATCAAAATTAGGCACGGCGTCAAATACTATGAGTACAAATAATTATAGTTAGGATCAGACGAATGACAATGAAAATTATTGCTTCAGTCGCGGCGCTTGCGGGCGCACTAGTTTGCACAGCAGCGGAGTCTCAGCCAGAAGGGGCGGGTATCAAGAAGCTCGGTGCGATGCTTGACGTCTCGCGCGGACGCGTCTATAAAGTCTCTTATTTGAAGCGCTGCTTCGAGCGCATGTCAAAAATGGGCTACAACAGCGTCATGCTCTACACCGAGGACACCTACCGCCTGGAAGGCGTGCCTAAGTGGGGCTTAACGCGCGGCGGCTACACTATAGAAGACGTGAAGGAGATCAAGTCGGCCGCGGATGCGAACGGGCTGGAACTTGTTCCCTGCATCCAGACGCTTGGGCATCTTGAAAAGTGGCTGCGCTGGAGCGATTCGGCGGACGTGCGCTGCAACGACTCCACGATCCTGGTAGGCGAGCCGAAGACCTACGAGCTCATCGATAAGATGGTCGCGTTCTGGCAGGAGGGCGCGGGCGGCAGCCGCATCCACGTCGGTATGGACGAGGCCTGGGGCTTCGCGGACGGCGAATACGCCAAGCGCTACGGCAATCGTCCGAAATTCGATGTCTTTCTCGAGCATCTTAAGAAAGTCTGCGAGATCTGCAATCGCCACGGCTACAAGGAAATTCTTATCTGGAGCGACATGTTCTACGGCCTGTACCGCGACAACAAAGATTTGTCCGCTGAGGAGATCTCGAAAAAGATCCCCGCCGGCGTGCGCCTCGTTTTCTGGGATTACTACAATCTTGATACTGATCATTATCGCAGGACGATCGACGGACACACTGAATTAAACGGCAAGCCGGTTTTGGCGGGAGGAGCCCTGGTGTGGGACCGCTTCATTCACTTCCGTGAATATACGCTCAAAGCATTGGGCGCCTTTCTTACCGCCGCAAAGGAGAAGGAGTGCCCTGAAATGTGGATCACTCTCTGGGGCGACAACGGCGCCTACCATATTCCCGAGACCATCGACGAGGCCATGTTCACCTGCGCCGAACTTGCCGCTGGACGCCCAGTGGAGCCAAACGACGACAATTGCGCGCGCTTTAAGGCGATAACGGGCATGGACTTCAAAACCCTATCCAAGATCTCCGACATCCAGAGCCACCCGAACTTCAACCTTGGGACCCACGATACGACATTCTTCTATGACGATCCGCTTTATATGCTCGAAATAAGGAACGCCATTGCGAAGTGGGACGGCGACGGCCTCAATCGCCTCCTTGCGTGGCGCGACGCCCTTAGCGACGCGGAAGCAGGATTTGATGGGTCGGGCGCTCCCGTCTCCTGCGCTTACAGCCGCGCGACGCTGACAAAATTAGACTATTCTTTAGCGATGCTGGACGCCTGGAAGAAAAAAGACGCCGATAAGATCAAGGAAGCTGCGGCAAAACTCGACAAGGCGGTAACTGCCATGCGCGAGTTCTGCGAGATCTACCGTGACAACTGGAACGAGACATCCCAGCCCTTCGGCTTCGATACTATCCAAAAGCGCAATTCAAGTGTATTGGCGCGCATGGAGGAGGCCAAGCGCCGTGTGGATGAGTATCTCGCCGGCAAGGCTGCGACGATCCCCGAATTCGACGAAGCGGTGAAGCCCTTCGGCAATACGTGGTAATTAAGGAATGAAAGCATGAAAAACATTTTTTCGATCTTATCTGTTTTTGGTATGATAACGTTTGTGACAGGATTATGCTTCGCTGCAGATGCGCCCGCTGCCGCGCAGGACGCGGCGAAATGCACTGATATGCCGTTTGTCGACATCACTAAGCCCGACAAGATCCTTGTGGACGGCGCGGAGGATTCCGCCAATCGTGTGAAACTATCGCCTTGCTCCGACCCGCGTCAAGGGGTATCGATCACCGTTTCAGGCGAAGCTCCCATCTCCAAGGTCGAGCTTATATGGAACGTCTCGCTCCCCATTAACGCCCTCGTTTACGGCGGCGACTGGGAACGCACCTATGGTGACTCGGGATGGTTTAGTATCGAAGGATCCTCCGCTCCGCACGACGGCTGGAAGCCGTGGTACTGCCTAGTGAACGACGGAAAGCGTACGGACGGCTACGGCCTCATGGTCCAGCCGAATGCCTTCGGTTCCTGGAAAGTCGATCCGGAGCGTCTCTTGCTATCAATTGACGTTCGCGCCGGTTCGCGCCCCTTGGAACTCAAAGGCCGCGAGCTTCCGGCCTGCACCCTCGTCTCCCGGCGCGGCAATGATAACGAGACGCCCTTCAAAGCGGGGCAGGCGTTCTGCCGGATGATGTGTCCGAAACCGCGTCTCCCGAAGGAACCCGTATATGGCTACAACGACTGGTACTGCGCCTACGGCAATAACACGGCGACGAACTTCCTTGCGGACGCCGAGTTCATAGTTTCGCTCGTCAAGGGCGAGAAGGTACGACCCTATGTCGTCGTGGACGACGGCTGGCAGCGCGGCAAGCAGGGGTGCGCCGAGACGACGGCCGACAAGCGCTGGGCGGGAGTAAACGAAAAATGGGGGATGGAGATGGACGAAGTGGCTAAACGCGTCAAGGCGATGGACGCCAAGCCTGGGCTCTGGTACCGCCCGTTCCTCCCTGACGACGGGCTGCCGAATGAAGGCCTTCCCATGGACCCGACCGATCCGGCCTTAGAAACGCGCATCCGCACCGACATGGAGCGCTTTGCCGATTGGGGATTTGAGCTAATCAAGATAGACTACATCACTTTCGACTGGTGCGTATCCTGGGGCGGAGGGCTCGCCCCCATTAACCGCGACCTTCCCGAGTGGAGCGACAGGAGCCGTACGACGGCGGAAGTCGTGAAGGGACTCTACACGGCGCTTCGCGAAGCCGCGGGCGACAAAATGGTCATCATAGGCTGCAACGCGATCGATCACTTCGCCGCCGGGCTCTTTGAGATCCAGCGCACGGGCGACGATACGAGCGGAAACGACTGGGGCAGGACGCGCAAAATGGGTCCGAACACGGTCGGCATGCGCACGATCCATCATGGGACGTTCTATTTTGCGGATGGCGACTGCTTCGGGCTTTCGGATAAGGACGCCGTTCCGTGGAGGCTGAATTCGCAGTGGCTCGACCTTGTCTCGCGTTCCGGTACGGCGCTGTTCGTCTCGTGGAAGCGCAATTTTACGACGCCTGAGATCCGTACGGCGCTGGAGAAGGCTTTGCGCCGCTCGGCCAAGGTTCAGCCTACCGGCGAACCGCTGGATTGGCAAGAAAATCTTCGCCCCGCGCGCTGGCGCTTTGGCAGCGAGATACATAACTACAATTGGGAATGATCCAAGAAAAATAATCAAAACAATCGACTTATAAACGGAGACAAAATGAAGAACTACGACAGAAACTGGTTAATGTTAATGATGGCCTGCTTTTTTGTGCTGCCTACGATTTCCCTGCATGCGGCGGAGAACGGAAAGGGAAACAGCAATTCCAACAAATTTGAAGTCGCGACAAGCGTTTCAAAGCTCGTATTCGACACATCAAACGCCCCTGACCTGAACAAGTGGACGAAGGAAAAGTTCGCGCCCGCCATTAAAGAGTGGGTCGTGAAGTTGACCGACGTAATGGCATCCGACGGCTGGAAGCCGCCGAAAAAAATCAACTTCCAGTTCGTAGTCGTAAAACTAAAGTCCGCCGATGGCGCGCCGGCCTGGGCCTTGCCGAGTGAGAATCAGGTCTGCCTTCGCGTCGATTGGTTCAGGGAGAATCTTGATGGTGAGGCGCTTGGTTCTACCATACACGAACTCACCCACGTCCTGCAGAACTATTGGACAGAGGGGTGCGACGAAAAAAACTGCCCCGAATGGGCGAGCGAGGGCTACGCGGACTACATCAGGTGGGTCCTTTTCGAACCGGAGTCCAAAGGCTGCGATTTCGTGCTCAGGGAACCTGAGAAATACCACTACAACGACTCCTACCGCGTCACCGCGCATTTCTTCGGTTTCGTAGAGAGCCGTTTCCCCGGGACGATGAAGAAGCTCAACGCCGCGCTCCGCGACCATTCTTTCGATGACGGCAAGTTCTGGAAGAAAACGACCGGAAAAACGGCGAAGGAGCTGGAAGCGGACTGGAGGGCCGCCAACAAAGAAGCCGCTGCCAAAAGCAAGGCGAAGGCCGAATAGCCGGTCATCCCGCCTTTCATCAGCGCCATGCGACGCGCCCGTGTCCTTTGTGGAGAACACGGGCGCGTTTTTGTTTGTAAACTTTAAAATGATCGCGAATTGGCGATCAAACGTTATTTCGCGGCATAAAAGATGAAGGCCGCGTAGGCAACGAGGAACAAAAATTATTTGGCGGCCAAATACGTGTATGTTGTATATGCGGCGTAAGCAATAAGGAACGTCACGCCGGCAATGCGGCCGATGCGGCGCTTATAGGCGAAGGCAATGAAAACTAACGTAACAACGGCCATAATGCCCAAATCGGTGAGTAACGTATTATCTTTTATTTCTACAAATTTGTTGACGTTAGCATCTTTTAAGAAATATGCTATCGCTGTGATGCCAGGAATCAAAAGAATATTGAAAATGTTTGAGCCGATTATGTTGCCCACGGCCATATCGGAGCGTTTGTGAAGGGCAGACATTATGGAAGCTGTCAATTCCGGAAGACTGGTGCCAACCGCAACGATCGTTAGCCCGATGAAGGTGTTGCTGACACCCATAAATTGGGCCATCTTAACGGCGCTTTCAACCATAAGCTTGGCGCTGCCTATCATAATTGCGATGCCAATGACGGTGACAAAAAGGCTAAAGTAAAAATTATTAAATAATCCGCTGAGTTCCGGTATCTCGTCATCGTTGCCTTCCGGCTTTTTTAATCTCCAAACAATATAGGCAATCATGGCAAACGCCATTATTGCTCCGTACCACCAGAAGATTTTTCCTTTCAAGAAACCAATACCTAAAAGGACCAAACTTAAAACAAGGAAAGCAATATCTCTTTTTGAAGGTTTGGCCGGAAAGATTATTGGATTGATAACAGCAGTTAATCCAAGGATCAGAAGTATGTTGGCTATGTTGGAACCGATGATATTGCCGAAGTGCAATTCGGGAGAATTGGCATTTCCCAACACAGCGAATAGGCTGGCCATAAGTTCCGGAACGGACGTCCCGAAGCCAACTATGACGATGCCTATCACCATGGCGGACAAGGAGAGTATCTTCGAGAGCGCCACGGCGCCTCTTACCATCAACTCTCCGCCTCCTATGAGGAAAACTAATCCTAATATGAACAATAAAATTTCTTTAATCATCGATCAAAGTTCTTCGTATCTGTTTATCCAACCTTCAATAACTGAAAGGGAATTGTCCCAAAATTCTTTCTTGGTTATATTATACCCAAAACGCGCGGCCAGGCCTCTGGGCGAATCTTGTCCTGCGGAGCGCAGGAAGCCCATGTACTTGGGAATGAAGGTCTGTCCTTCCTTTTTGTAAAGCGAATAGAGCGCCAGGGCGAAAAGCTGGCCGAAGGCGTAAGGGTAGTTGTAGAAGTTGAAGCCGGAGAAATAATAGTGCGGCTTCCAGGTCCACATGTAGGGACCGCGGCAGTTTTCGTCCAGGGCGTCGCCGAAGGTCGCATTCTGGGCCTCTTCCATGATGGCGCAGAGTTCCTTGGCCGTAAGCTCGTTTTCCTCCCGGCGTTTCATGACTTCTTTTTCGAAGAGGAAGCGGGAGGCGATGTCAACGATGACGCCGCTGGCGCTGGTGAGCATATTTTCCAGGATGTAGAGTTCCTCTTCCTTACTTTCCGCTTCTTTGATGGCGGAGCTGGAGACCACGACCTCGTTCATGATGGAGGCGGTCTCAGCCAAAGTCATGGGGCACTTGCGCTGCTTAGCGGGAAGGCCCCGCATACAGTAGTTGTGGAAGGCGTGTCCCAGTTCGTGGGCCAGGCAGTTGACGGAATCGAAGTTGTAGCCGTAGTTGGCCATTACGCGCGATTCCTCAAGTTTTCTAACCGGCATGCAGAAAGCGCCGCCGCGTTTGCCGTCTCTCGGTTCGGCGTCGATCCAGTTGTTGTCGAAAGCCCTTTTGGCCAGGTCGTGCATTTCCGGGGTGAAATTCGCGAAATGCCTGAGCAGGAAAGATTGGCAATCCTCGAAGGAATAACGTTTCGTGCTGCTTCCAACAGGAGCGTCAAGGTCGCACCAGCGCAGTTTCGGAAGCCCGAGTTTCTTGGCTTTGCTCTTGAAGTAGCGCCTGAAAAGAGGGAAAGAGCGCTGCATGGCGTCCCAAAGTGCGGAGAAAGTCTCGTCGTCAAGGCGGGAGATCCTAAGGCTCTGCTCGAGAGCGGAAGAGTATCCTCTGGCTTTCGCCATGGTGTTGGCGCTGCCTTTGACGCCGTTTAAGCAGGCGGCGATCTGATCCTCAATAGTCTTCCAGGCGGCTTCCTCGGTCTTCTGCGCTCTTAATCTTACCTCGGGGTCGCTGTTGGTCTGGTAAGCCCTGATAGCGGTCAGCGGCATTCTTTTCGTTTCGCCGTCAACGGTGAAGTCGGCGGTCGCCCTGGATGTGATAAGACCCTGCATCTTGGCCCAGGCTTGCGTCCCGCACTGCTCCAGTTTGGCGGCCAGTTCTTCTTCCTTTTCGCTCAGAAGGTGAGCGGCGTTGTAGCGCTCTTCCTGCAGGGCGAAACGGAAATCTTTCAATTCTTCGGAAGCGGAGGACGACCAGAAATCATCCCAAAGTTTTTGAGGAATGGAGGCCAGCCATTTGAGATAGCGGACTTGCAGAAGACTAAGGGCGATCTTGGCGCCGTCCAAAGAAGAGTCGATCCTCACGGCTTCGCCGTTGTAGGAATCGGTCGTTATGATGGAATGGCAGTAAACGCCGATCGCTTCCACGGGATCTATGAGTTCTTCTTCCAGCTTGATCATTTTTGAAAGATCACTAGCTAGTTCCTCAACGCTCTTCGGACAGGGAGGAAATTCGTATTCTTTCAGAGCGGCGACGTTGTTTTTGATCTTCAATAGATCAGCCTTCAGTTCCGGGGAATCCAAGGAAGGATAAAGTTCCTTTAATTGCCAATGGGGAAGATCTCTAGACATAATGGTTCCTAAAATTTGTAATGCAAGACTTCTTTGAGATTTGGAATGGAGGGGGCCGCGCCTGGCCTCGTTACGGAAATAGCGGAAGCTTTGGAGGCGAGATCGAGGGCGTCCTTGGGCGCCAGGCCGTTAATGATTGAAGCGAAGAAGTAGCCTGAGAAAGTGTCGCCGGCGCCCACGGTATCGACGGCTTTGACTTTGTAGGCGTCCTGCTTTATCACTTCTTCTCCGTCGTCGTAAAAAGCGCCGTTTTCTCCCAGGGTCAAAATCGTTTTTGTGTTCGGGAATTTTTCCCGCATCACCTTTAAGATCTCTTCCGGGCGGTCGGAAGGGACGCCGGAAATGGCCGCGCCTTCCACTTCGTTGACGATGAGGAAGGAGGTTTTTTCCAGGGGAAGATCGTTTATCGAATCGTCGCAAGGGGAGGGGTTGAAAGCGATCACAACGCCTTTTTCCGACAAAGCGTCCATTATTTCCGGCAGAAGGTTCACTTCGTTCTGGGCTATGAACCAGTCGCCTTCGGAAAAGAAGTTCTTAAGGTCGCCTATAAGCTTTTCGGGCACGCAGTGGTTTGAGCCGCCGAAGTGCACGATGGCGTTTTGCCCCGAGGGGATCACCTGAATGACGGCGTGCCCCTGAGGTACGGAGACAGGATAAACAAAGTCTGTGGCTACGCCTTCCTTTTCCAGATACTCCAGGAAATCATATCCGTCCGGTCCGTAGCTCCCGGCCTGAAACACGTCCGAAAGACCGGCTTTTTTCAGCGCAATGGATTGATTGAAGCCCTTGCCACCGTAAAAAACGTTGCGGTCTTCGGCGGGCAGAGTTTCCCCGGGTTTTACGAAGTGGGGGACGTGATAGATGATGTCGCGGACAAGAGATCCGTAGCAGACGACCTTCGGCATATCAGCTCCGGTTCTGTATGACGTATCTTACGAGCTGGTCCGTGGAGGCGTCCGGGTCTTTCTGCAAAGCTTTCTGGACGGCTTCCTGAACTTCCGTCTGGCGGAATCCAAGGGCGACGAGCGCCATGACGGCGTCGGCGGCGTTTTTGGAGATGCCACTTGGCGCGGTCTTGCCGGCCAGGTGCGTCAGCTTGTCCTTAAGTTCCACGATGATTCTTTCGGCGGTCTTTTTGCCGATGCCTTTGATGGAGGAGAGGGCCTTGACGTCTTCGCAAGCGATCGTATGGCAGAGAGTCCCTATCGGCTGGCTGCTAAGGATAAGGAGCGCCGAGGCCGGCCCTATGCCGGACACTTCGATAAGTTTCAAAAAGACTTCTCTTTCTTCTCTGCTTGAAAAGCCGAAAAGTTTCTCCTCGTTTTCCCTGAGGTGATGGAAGATCAGGATCCTGACCTTGTCGCCGGCGGGAGGGAGAGCTTCGTAAGTGTTGAGAGAAATGCTGACTTCATAGCCGACGCCGCCTACGTTTAGAACGACAAAGGTCGGTTCTTTCTCATCTATGATGCCTTCCAGAAACGTGATCATTTTTCCTCCGCGTCGGTTATGGTCTGCCCGTACTTGAGGGCGTGAATATGGGTTATTGCGATCGCCAGAGCGTCCGAGGCGTCCGGCAGCATGCGGGTGTCCTTGATCCTGAGCATGTTCGTGACCATGGCCTGCACCTGGTCTTTCGTGGCGGCGCCTATTCCCACCACGGCCTTTTTCACTCTGGTGGGGGAGTATTCCATCACGGGAATTCTCCTCAAGGCTGCGGGAAGAACGGCGGCGCTTCTGGCTTCGCCGATCTTCAAGGCGCTCCTTGCGTTCTTGTAGAAGAACTGGCTTTCGACCGCGACCGTCGTCACGTCGTAGTTTTTCAAAAGCTCATCGATCCCTTCAAAGATCCTGGCGTAGCATTCCACCAAGGGAAGCGAGGCGGAATTCTTTATGACACCGAATTCCGCGCACTCCATTTTTCCGCTTTCAGAGCGGACCAGGCCGTAGCCTGTAACGCGCGTGCCGGGATCGATGCCGAGGATTAGCATTATTTCACCTCGACTTCCTGCATCTCGAAGACCGGCGCTTCATGGCTGGGTTTGGCGCCGGGCAGATTCTGGTCGGCGGCGGAAGCGTCCAGCTGCGCGTCGAGTTCTTTCAGAGGATCAACTTTTTCGGGTTTGCTTTCAGGCACGTCGAAGGCCGTTTCTTTGACTTCGACTGTTTCAACAGTTTCGGTTACTGCGGGAGTGTCGAAGGCAGAGCCAGTCTCTTCGACTTTTTCTTCAGCTTTCTCCTCGACCTTCTCTTCAGCTTTTTCTTCGATCTTCTCTTCCGTCTTTTCCGTTAATTCAATCGGTTTGCTTTCCACGGATTCAACGGTTGTTTCGCTGACAACGGGAACCGTCACGACGGTCTCCTCGGCGGTTTCTTTGACTGTTGCGGGTTTCGTCATGAAGTCGCCGACCTTTTTTCCGGGCCTGGTAGAGGGTTTGGCGTCCATGAGTTCCGGATCGAAGATCTCGATGCTGCAGGAGCGTCTGAGGCCGTTCATATAGGGCTCGTAGACAGAGGCGCTCTTGGATTCGGCAACCCTGCGGTAGATGTCGTCGTAGGCTTCCCTTTCCGTCTGCACGTGGGCGTCCTGTTTGGCGCTGACATAGACGATGTGGTAGCCGAAGCGGGTTTTTATAATGTCGCTGAATTGTCCGGGAGCGAGGTTGAAGGCGGCTCTTTCAACGTCGGCCATTTCTTCGCCGAAGTGGCCTTTTTCAATGAGTCCCCAGTCGCCGCCACTGTCTTTCATCGGGCCTTCTGAATACATGAGGGCCAGTCTCTGGAAGTTGGCGCCCTGCACCAGCTGCGACCTGATGTCTTTGATCCTGGCCTCAGGATCCTGTTTCCCTTCCTCGGCGTTGTCCTTTATTAGGATCTGATAGAGGTGGACGCTTGGCTGGCGCGAGTAGATCAGGTCTTTGTTCTCAGTATAGAACTTGTGCACTTCGTGGGGAAGCACCCTGACTCTTTTGAAGACTTTCTCCTGAAGGACCGCCTGGGCTTTGATAGCGTCGGAAAGATGTTCCCTGAATTCCAAAAGCGTCATTTTGTTTTCCCTGAGGAAAGCCTGGAATTCTTCTTCCGAAGCGTAGCGCTCCCTTTCCTTGTTGAGTTGCTTGTCGATCTCTATGGGAGGGATCTTGACTTCGAGTTTGTCGGCTTCCCTCACGAGCAGCTTGGAGTCGATTATGCTCTTGAGGGCGTCAACTCTTTCTTTCCTATATTCGCTTTTGATCTCTTCGTCGTTCGGCATCATTTTGGCGTACGACTTGAGGGCGGGGTTGACGTAACGGTCAAGCTCGACCGCGGTCACTGAAGCGTCGCCGACTTTGGCTACGATGCTGTTCACTTCTTCAGCGCACAGAGGGGCGCAGAAAAGAAGAAGGACGGCAAGAAGCTTAATACTGTTCGACCAATTTTCTGATGAGGCTTTCATTGCGGATCACCTTGTATTTGTTGGTTAGGGACTGCAAGACCGTTTCGTAGGCTTCACCGGTCTTTCGCAGAGCCAGCTGATTTTTCAATTCGTCTTTTATTTCCTCATATGCGAGCGTCCTTTCCGGGACTCTGTCCGTAAGTTTGATCACATGATATCCCTGGGAGGTCTCAACGACAGGGGAGATGTCGCCGATCTTCATTCTTTCTACCGCCTTTTCAAAAGAAGGATGCGTCTGGCCTTTGGTGAAGAAATCAAGGTCGCCGCCCTTTACTTTGGAAGGGCAGTCCGAGTAGGCCGAGGCCAGCTGCCCGAAATCTTCGCCCTCCAGGGCGCGGCGCCTGAGTTCTGAAGCCCTGGTGTAAGCGTTGCTGACTTCCGCTCTGTAGGCGTTTGGCGCGACTTTTACGAGGATGTGCGAGGCTCTGAACTGGGCCGGTTTGGTGTATTCGGCTTTGTGCGCCTCGTAGTAATCTTTCACTTCTTGGTCGCTGACATCAGACTTTAGATTGATGTAGCGGTCGTAGAAATACTCGAGGTTTACTTTGTGCACGGCGTCTTCTATCGCTTCCGCATAGCCTTTCTCATTGCTGAAATCCTCGTGGGCTGCGGCGTATTCGAAGACCTTGTTGTTGATGAGCTGGGTGATGAATTCGCTTCTTTTTTTGTCGAAATCCCTTCTCAAATAACTCGGGATAGTGTCGAGGTTAGGCTGGGCGAAGAGCTGGTAGAATTCGGTCGTCGGAACAGGAATGCCGCCGACCAGGGCCAGATCGTTGCTGGTGCAGCGATCCTGCGGCGTATGGATGGGCAGGGATATGAGCTGGCTTCCTGTTTTCACGGAAGGCTGCTGGGCGCTGGCCTGGAAGACCGTGACTGTCACGACCGTAGCATTGGCAAGCTTATTAACGGTTTTTTCTTTGGCAACGGTCGTCTTGGCGCCGGTCTCCCTCAGGACGACAGGCACGACTTGCAGATTTTCCTCAGCTTTTTCGTCAAAGGCTTTCTTGTCGCAGCCGAAGAGAAATACTAGCGCGCCGAAAACTAAAAGTGATCTTTTCATAATGAGATGCTTTCTTTGAGCATTTCCTCAGTGTCATGCTCAATAAGGGGCAAGATAAGACGGTCGAGGTCGCCGTCCATTATTTCTCCCAGGGCGTGGACCGTCAACCCTATGCGGTGATCTGTCACGCGGTTCTGGGGGAAGTTGTAAGTTCTGTTCTTGTCGCTGCGGTCGCCGCTGCCCACCATCGTTTTCCTCTGGTCGGAGCGTTCCTTCGCGGCGTCCTGTCTTTCTTTTTCCAAAAGGCGGGCCTGCAGAACGCGCATGGCTTTCGCCTTGTTCTTGTACTGGCTTCTTTCATCCTGGCAGGTCACCACCAGCCCTGTGGGCAGATGCGTGATCCTGATGGCGGAGTCGGTCGTGTTGACGTGCTGACCGCCGGCGCCGGTCGAGCGGTAGATGTCAATTCGCAAATCTTCCGGCTTGATGTCCACTGTCACTTCCTCCTGCTCCGGCAGGACGACTACGGAGGCGGCGGAGGTGTGGATCCTGCCCTGCGTCTCTGTTTCCGGCACGCGCTGGACTCTGTGCACTCCGGCCTCGTACTTCATGTGCGAGTAAACGGCGTCGCCCTGGATGCTGAAGATGATTTCCTTAAGCCCGCCGGCCGCGGCAGGGGAGGTGTTCATCGTCTCGATCTTCCAGCCCTGTCTTTCTGCATAGCGGGAATACATCCTGAAGAGTTCGGAAGCGAACAAAGCCGCTTCTTCACCGCCGGTTCCCGCCCTTATCTCCATAATGGTGTTCGCTTCGTCGTAAGGATCCTTCGGCAGCAGCAGGACCATCATGGCTTTCTCAAGCTCCTCCGCTTTAGCCGTCATCTCCGAAAGCTCGCTCTTGGCCAGCTCGACCAGCTCGTGATCCTCGTTGTCTGAAATGATCTTCTCGCAGTCCTCCACCGCCGACTGAGCGTCACGCAAGGCGCGCCCTGTCTCCACCACATCTTTCAGATGTTTGTGGCGGCGGGTCAGTTCGCGCAGCTTTTTGGCGTCGGAGGCGGTCTCGGGCAGACCGAGTTCTTCCTCGATCCTGGCGACCTCAGCTTCCTGAGCGGTTATGTCGAAAACTTTCATGCCTTAAGCGAAGAGCAAAAAAAACGAAGCCCACAGCCCGTCAAAAATAACGCGCGTCGTGAGCTTCGTGTGACAGGGGAAAAAAGACCTCTTAGTCTTTTTTGCCGTAACGACGGTTGAACTTCTCGACGCGGCCAGCCGTGTCGACGAATTTCTGCTTACCCGTGAAGAAGGGGTGACATTCGGAGCAAATACCGATATGCATGTCCTTTACTGTGGCGCCGACTTTGAAAACATGGCCGCAGGCACAGGTGATGGTCGTCTGTTCGTAGTTAGGATGGATCTTTTCTTTCATACTTTAACCTGATTCAGTTATAGTTATTTAATGGTAGAGGATATTATACTGAAACAAGGTCTCAAAAGCAAGGGAGGCAGGCTATATCAGCGACATCATCTCGTAGGCCAGGGTGGCGGCGGTGAAGTCGTAGGCGTGGAAGCCTTTTATGGGAGCGTATTCCACGAGATCCATGCCGATTATAGTTCGGCCTTTGGTGAGTTCAGTAAGAAGGCTTAAGGTCTGGTACCAGAGGAGGCCGCCTGGAACTGGTGTTCCGGTGGCGGGCATGATGGAGGAGTCGAGTCCGTCGATGTCGAAAGAGATATAGATCTTCTTTGGGAAGTTTGCGGGAAGAAGTTTTGTTTTTTTATTTTCTTTGAAGCGAAGGAAGAGTTCCTCGGCGTCGTGGAAAGTCACCTTGTTTTTCCTGTCCGATCTGTAGGCTTGCTCTTCTTCGCAGTAGGAGCGGGTGCCGAATTGGGCGATCGCGATCCCAAGCTCGCTTATGCGGCGCATGACGGAGGCGTGGGAAAGGGGATTGCCTTCGTAGGCATAGCGGAGGTCGGCGTGGGCGTCGAACTGTATAAGGCCAATTTCAGAGCCTAGGCTCGCTTTTAAGGCGCGTATGGCGCCGAGGGTGACTGTGTGTTCGCCTCCTAGGGTAAAGGGCAGGGAATGGCATTTGATGGCGTAGGAGACGGCTTTCTCGATTGCCTTGAGAGTGGGGGCGGGGTGAGCGGTGTAGATGCCTTGTGCTCCTGGCTTCTTGCCGCGCTGAATCTTTTCAAGCTGCTGGGAAGATTCTATGATGGTCTTGGGGCCAAATTTCGTGCCTGAGCCGTAGGAAACGCTTTTCTCGTAGGGTGCGGGAATGATGTGGAAAGCCGCTTTGTCTGGTTTGGCGGGCGTGAATTCGGATTCCAGAAAATTCAGCATAGTTTTTCTCCCAATCTGCCGGCATAGTCTTCGTAGGTGAATTCCCGGATTAGTTTTATTTCGCCGTTTTCTTTTTGGTAGGCAAGTGAAGGAAGATTGATGCCGTTGAACATGCAGGTCTTGACGAAGGAATAGATCGCCATGTCGGTGAAGACGAGGCGGTCGCCAACTTTCAGCGGTTTTTTGAAGGAGTAGTCGCCGATATAGTCGCCGGCCAGGCAGGTCAGGGCGCCTAAGCGGTAGGTGTAGGGGAATTCCTTCGGTTCGCCGGAACCCACTATGTAGGGGCGGTAAGGCATTTCCAAAACGTCCGGCATATGGTTGGCGGCGGAGGTGTCAAGAATAGCTATGGGCATGCCGTTTTCGATGATATCCAGGACGCTTGTCACGAGATATCCCGCATCAACGGCTACGGCCTCGCCGGGCTCGAGATAGATCGTCTTAAGGCCGAAAGCGGTCTTGAACTCACTGATGAGTTTTATGAGATGTTCCCGGTCGTAGTCAGGCTTTGTGATCAATTGTCCGCCGCCCATGTTGAGCCATTCCAGATCGCGGATGAACTTGCCGAACTTTTTGGCGACGACGTCAAGCGTTCTTTCCAGCACGTCGCTTTTTTGTTCGCACATGGTGTGGAAATGGAGCCCAGAGATCTCAGCTACGCCTTCTTTTTCCAAGTCTTTTTCGCTGACGCCGAAACGGGAGTAGGGGGCGCAGGGGTTGTAGATCATGGTCTCGACTTCCGAATAGCCGGGATTGATCCTGAGGCCGACTTTTATTTCTTTTCCGGATGCTTCAATTGTTTTGCTGTGATGCCTTAGTTGGGAGAAGGAATTGAAGGAGATGTGGTCGGCGTACTTTACGATCTCAGCCATATCCTCGTCGGAAAAGGCCGGGGCGTAAACGTGGTTTTCGCCGCCGAAATTCTCTTTTCCGAATCTGGCTTCGAAAAGGCCGCTGGCGCAGGTGCCGGCTAGATAGGGCTTCAAGGCCTTAGCGGCCTCCGGCATGGCGAAGCACTTCAGGGCCCAGAGTATTTTGCATCCGGCTTTTTCCTGAACGTCCAGGAGGATCCGGCCGTTTTTGATTAGGTCGGATTCCGTGATGACGAAAGCCGGAGTTTTAAGTTCCGGAAAGCAGTTCAGAAGCGCTTGATTTGCCACGGCAGACCGTAGAGATTAAGGTCGTTCATGAAGGGATCGGGATCGAACTCTTCCATGTTGAAGACGCCAGGGCCCTGCCATTTCTTCTCAACGATCATTTTCGTGCCGATCATGGCGGGAACGCCGGTGGTGTAGGAGACGGCCTGGGCTTCCACTTCCTTGAAGCACTGGGCGTGGTCGCAGACGTTGTAGATGAAGACGGTTTTGGGCTTGCCGTCCTTGGTTCCTTCCAGGATGCAGCCAATGCAGGTCTTGCCGGTGTAGTTGACGCCCAGGGTGCCGGGGTCGGGAAGGAGGGCTTTCAGGAACTTCAGTGGTACGATCTTGTGGCCTTCGTATTCCACTTCGTCGATCCTCGTCATGCCGACGTTTTGGAGGACGCGGAGATGGTTGAGATAGTTTTCCGAGAAGGTCATCCAGAAGCGGGCTCTCTTGATGGTCGGGATATGTTTGGTGAGGGACTCCAGCTCCTCGTGGTACATAAGGTACATTTCCTTGTCGCCGATCGAGGGGAAGTCGAAGGTCTTGTGCACGGAAAGGGGATCGGTCTCCTTCCACTGCCCGTCTTCCCAATATTTGCCGCGCTGGGTGATCTCGCGGATGTTAATTTCGGGATTGAAGTTGGTGGCGAAAGGATGCCCGTGGTCGCCGGCGTTGGCGTCCACGATGTCGAGGTAAGTTATCTCGTCGAGTTCGTGCTTAAGGGCGTAGGCTGTGAAAACGCTGGTGACGCCCGGGTCGAAGCCGCTGCCCAAGAGGGCTGTCAATCCGGCCTTCTTGAAATCATCCTGCATGTCCCACTGCCACTTGTAGCAGAACTTCGCCTCTTCGGGCGGCTCGTAGTTGGCGGTGTCAACGTAGTTGGCGCCAGCCATGAGGCAGCCTTTCATGACGGAAAGATCCTGGTAGGGGAGGGCGACGTTCAAAACAGTGTCGACGTTGTGCTTTTTGATCATGGCGGCGACCTGGTTGGGGTCGTCGGCGTCGATCTGTTCAGTCACGATGTCGTCTCTTCCGACGTTGCGTTTGATCTTTTCTTTGATCTGTTCGCATTTCGATTGGGTGCGGCTGGCAATGCAGATGTAGTCGAAAACTTCTTTTCTGGCCGCGCACTTGTGGGCGGCCACGTTGGCCACGCCGCCGGCGCCGATTATCAATATCCTGCCCATTTTTACCTCTGTGATTGATTGTTGGTTTAGAATTTCGCTTCCTGTTCCTCTTTCAGGACTTCCGGACTCTTGCTGTCCATGATGCGGTCTTTTATGGCCCTTATGTCCGAGGCGCTGCGCCTTCTGTTGCCGTAGCGGCGCTTTTTCTTAGGTTTCCTTTGTGTTTCGTCGATCGGTTTGACGATAGGCTTCGAGCTTTCTTCGGCCAGTTTTCTGGCGGCCTTCTTCTCTTTTTTCTCCAGATCGGGATTGGGAGTGAAAAGGATGAAGAGCGACATGTAGAGGCTCTGCTTGAAGTCTCTTCTGGCCCTGGCAGGTTTGGTCACATAGTTGTGGCCAACGGTGACGGCCAGATGCCCCACTCTCAGTTTCAATCCGTAAGCGTGGCGCAGTATGTGGGCGGTAAGAAGATAATTGTGCTTGCAGGGAGGAAGGCTAGATATGACCTTTTTGCTCAGCATGCGGTAATTGCACAAGGGATCGTTCAGCCGATATCCGTACTTGAACTTGATGCACCAGTCCGCAAGGTTGTTCGCCCACTTTGTGAGGGTTGGTATGCTCCTTCTGTTTTTTTCGCGGCTTCCGCAGATGATGTCGGCGTTTCTTATCTGCGCCATTCTGACGAAGCGGTGCATGTCGCCCGGTTCGTGCTGGCCGCTGGCAGACAGGAAGATCGCGTATTTGAAATCGCAGTTCCTAAGGTAGGCCACCGCCGTGTTGAAAGAGGCGATCATGCCTCTCGTGCTGACGTGCGTGATCACCTCAGCCCTGGATTGCTGGGCCAATTCCACTGTGCGGTCGGATGAACCGTCGTCCACGACGATGCAGCGGTCGCATTTGCGAATGGATTTCTTGACCACGTTCTGGATGGTCTTCTCGTCGTTGTACGCCAGGATGACCGCTACCAGCCCGTCGGAGAGGGGCTGCTTTTTTCCGGCAGAGCCGCTTTCGTATTCGTCCGGGAAAGTGATCATCTACGCTTCCATGCTTAGGAGGACCGTGTCGTTTTCAAGGCGGTCGTCTTTTTTGGCAAACAATGAGACGATTCTGCCGTCGCAGGGGACGGAGAGGACCAAAGAGGCCTTGTCAGTCACGATCTCGCAGAGATCGTCGCCTTCCTTTACGGCGTCGCCAACTTTGACGAGCCAGGCGACGAAGGAAGCGTCTTTCAGTTCATCGGCCAGGAAGGAAAGAGTGAATTCTTTGATCGCCATCTTAGGGAATGACCTTGCTTAAGGGATACTCGATGATGTCCTGGGCGCCCAGGGCTTTCAATTGCGGGATGAGGTCCCTGGAGGTTATTTCGTCCAAGACCACCTCCATGGCTACCCAGTCTTTGTCCTTCAGGGGAGAAATGGTGGGCTCCCTCATGCAGGGAAGCTTGGCGGAGATCTCCTCCAGTTTGGAGAGGGGAGCGTTGAGTTTCAATCCGACTTTGTCCCTGGCTCTCAGGGCGCCTTGCAATAATGTGGCCAGATTCTCGATCTTCTCGCGCTTGAAAGGATCTTTCATCGCTTCCTTGTTGGCGATGAAGCGAGTGGTGGAAGTTGTCAGGGTGTCGATGATCCTAAGATTGTTGGCTCGGAGCGAGGAGCCGGTCTCGGTCAATTCCACGATGGCGTCCACTAGGTTCGGACACTTCACTTCCGTGGCGCCCCAGCTGAATTCGATGTTTACTTTGATGCCTTTTTCCGCAAAATATTTCTTCGTCATGTTGACGGCTTCCGTGGCGATCAGTTTGCCTTCCAAATCTTCCGGCTTCTGATAAGGGCTGTCGTTGTGGACGCAGAGCACCCATCTGACGGGGTTGGCGGTGGCCTTGGAATACATCATCTCGCAGATCTCGACGACGTCGCTCTGGTTCTCGACGATCCAGTCGTGTCCGCAGATGCCGCAGTCAAGGTGGCCTGCTTCAACATAGCGGGACATTTCCTGGGAGCGGATAAGTATCGGTTTGATGTCGGGGTCGTTGATGGTGGGGTAGTAGGAGCGGCTGCTGATATTGATGGTGTAGCCGGCCTTGCGGAATATCTCGCAGGTGGCGGCTTCCAGGCTGCCCTTTGGTAGTCCAAGCACCAGTTTGCCTTCAAAAGTTTCCATTATTTTTACTGATTGTTGTTGAAATTGAAAAGTTCGTCCACAATGGGACCGTCGTAATTCAGATGAAGATGATCGTAAGCTTTTTTCATGGGGACGCGGCCTTTCTGAGTACGCATGATGAAGCCTTGCTGGATGAGGTACGGCTCTATCACTTCCTCGATAGTCGAGACTTCCTCGCTTATCGTTACGGCGATGTTGTTGACGCCGGTGGGGCGGCCGCCGAATTTTTCGATAAGCGTTTTGAGATAGGCGTGGTCCATGTCGTCGAGGCCCATTTCATCGATCCTCAGCATGTCGAGCGCCTCTTTCGCGAGCTTAGGCGTGATGACGCCGTCGCCCTTGACCTGGGCGTAGTCGCGAACTCTGCGGACCAAAAAGTTCGCGATCCTGGGCGTACCACGGGACCTTCCCGCGATCTCAGCGAGCGCATCCTCTTCGATGCCGGTCTTCAGGATCTTGGCGGAGCGCCTGACGATCTCGCAGAGTTCCTTTACGCTGTAAAATTCCAGCCTCAGGGAGATGCCGAAACGTTCCCTCAAGGGAGCCGTGAGATTGCCCATTCTGGTCGTGGCGCCGATGAGCGTGAAGTTCTTGAGTTCAAGCCTCACCGAACGCGCCTGTGGTCCCTGGTCGATCATGATGTCGATGAAGAAGTCCTCCATGGCGGAGTAGAGATATTCCTCCACGGAAGAATCGAGGCGGTGGATCTCGTCGATGAAGAGGATGTCGCCGTTCTCCAGGTTCGTCAGAAGACCGGCCAGATCGCCGGGCTTCTCGATGATCGGGCCGGAAGTCGTCTTGATGTTGACGCCTCTTTCCTGAGCGATAATGTTGGCCAGCGTCGTCTTGCCAAGCCCCGGAGGGCCGTAGAGCAGGATGTGATCCACAGCCTCGTCGCGTCTCCTGGCGGCCTCCACCGCGATGTGCAGCTGTTCTTTTATCCTCTCCTGGCCGGTGAAGTCACAAAAGCGCTGCGGCCTGAGCGTGAGGTCGATGGCGTCGTCGCGTTCGGGAATGTTTCGTATAAGGGAACTCATAATGTGATATTTTACCAAAAACTCTTCTCGCAATGGGGCGCACATCTTACGCTGAGACAAAAAAGGATACCTCCCCAGCTCACGGACTACGCGCTCAATTTTCGAGGAACTCCTCCTCCGTGAGTTCGCTTTGGGAGGTATCCTTCTTTTGTCTCAGCATTGTTCTTGCTTCTTCGCAAGGGGATATATGCGGCCCCTTGCTCATCCTCGGAGCGAAGACAGCAGCTCCTTGTTGGTCTTGTAGCGGGCGATGAGTTCCTTCAAAGTTATCGCGGCGTCTTTGACGTTCTCGTCCGCCAGGATGCGGCGGAGCGTCACGATCTTGGCGTATTCCTTTTCGGAGTAGAGCAGCTCTTCGCGGCGGGTGCCGGACTGATAGACGTTGACGGCCGGGAAGATCCTCGCTTCCGCCAGAACGCGGTCGAGGACGATCTCGCAGTTGCCGGTTCCTTTGAATTCCTGGAAGATCAGTTCGTCCATGCGGGAGCCGGTGTCTATCAGGGCGGTGGCGATGATGGTAAGCGAGCCGCCGTTCTCTATTTTCCTCGCCATGCCGAAGAAACGCCTCGGGATCTCCATGGAGCCTGGCGCCAGGCCGCCGGACATGAGCTTATTAGAGTAAACGTTGTTCAGGTTGAAAGCGCGCCCGGTCCTCGTTATGCTGTCAAGCAATACGACGACGTCTTTTCCGCATTCCAACTCCACTTTGATCATGTCCATTGTGGCTCTGACGAGTTCCACGTGCTCTTTGGGAGTCTGGTCGTTGCAGGAGGCGAGAACGTCCACGCCTTCAAGGACGCGCTTGAACTGGGTGACTTCCTCAGGTCTCTCGTCGACCAGAAGAACGATTACATGACTTTCAGGTGATACTTGTTTTATGGAGGCGGCCAGCTTTTCCAAAATGGTAGTCTTGCCAGCTTTCGGGGGAGAGACGATCAAGGCTCTCGTGCCTTTGCCAATAGGCGTCACGAGGTCTATTATGCGCATGGTCTCATCGCCGGTAGAAGCGAGATCAAAACGTTCGTCAGGAGCGACGGCCGGGAGTTCCGTAAGCTGCGGCCTGAAGCGGAAAACTTCCGGCAAGAGTCCGTTTACAGAATCGATCTCATAGACCCATTTTTTGCCGTCTATTTCGGCCATGCGGCCTTCTATGTAAGCGCCCTGAATGAGGCCGTAACGGCGGCAAAGCTCCTGGCGGATGTAAACTTCGTCGCCTTCAGGCTTGAAGGATCTCTCGGGTTTCCTCAGAATAGGGCCTTTGTCGTTGCGCCTGACTACGCCGCAAACGGGAGTGAATTCAGAAGGCGGTTCTTCCAGAATGGGATCTTTGTGGAATCTGTTGTCGAAATAACGTCTGCGGCCGCCGAAATTTCGGAACTTGCCGTTGTTGCTCTTGTTCTTGTAAAAACGACCTTTGCGCTGTCTGTTATTATAGTTAGCCATGTAAATGCAAAAATTGATTAAAAACTGCTTGCATGAGGGAGGGAGAGCTGTCGCAAAAGCGACAAAAAAAGAAACGATCAGTCTGAAAAACTTTGAGGCGCGTTTAAGAAAAAGAGAGCGCCATGATCATTCGGGTAAATGGTAGCATAGCGCCCTTTCGTTGTCAAGGTCTTACCAGAGGTAATAATTGCCAGTCGCCACGACGTAAAGGCCTAAAAGAAGATTGGAAACGCCGTGTGCGAAGATGCACAGCGGGATGCTTTTCTTGTAGTAGTAAAGGAGGAAAATGAGGCCGCCCCAGATGAGCGCCACGAACCACCATGGGTGGGAGAGAATGAAAAAGCCCATGGCGATGAGGAAACTCTTCTTAGTGTAGAAACCGATAGGGACTTCCTTGTATTTTTCAGCCACGCAGAACCTGGTCAGGGCGGAACGGCTGAAAAGCTCCTCGAAGAAGGGGACCATCAGCGAAGCCCCTGCGATCCTGATGGCAAGAAGAATGTTGGCCAGGACGCCGGCATCCATATTAAGATGCAGGAAATCTTTCATCTGAGCGGCGCCAACCTGAAGGATCTGGGCGGAATAGGAGGATTTCGGCAGTTCGGAGGGAAGAAGTATCAGCGCGCCCTGCGCTTTATGGAAAGCGTCCTCGGCGAACTCGAAGCCGTAGGTCAGTGAGAGGTAGATGTTCTCGTTGCCGAAAACCGGTATCCTTGCGAACATAACTTTCCAGGCGAAGTGATAGGGAAGTATCCAGAGCACTATGCCCACAACGCCTATGGCAAAGGCCAGGAGCCAGTCGCCAAGTTTCAACCCTTTAAGCGTGAATTCCGGATAATCGCCTTTCGCAAAATAGACGCCCACGGTAAGAAGCGTCAGGACAAAGGCGAATATGTAGGCCTGGTAAGGGTTGATTATCTTGGCCAGCACGGCCGTGCATATGCCGTAAACCACATACGGCATGATATGCGGCTGAGCGTAGGCAAGCAGTTTGCCGGTCGGCATCACTAATCGTTCTTTGGGCGGCTCGTAATCGAGTCCGCGGTTCAAGAAAGAGAACATCGCTGAAAAGAAAAAGAGGTTAAAAAAAGCCGCTTGTAGCGGCTCTTTAGTTAGTGGCGGAGAGAGAGGGATTCGAACCCTCGATACGGTTAAACACCGTATGACGGCTTAGCAAGCCGTTGCTATCGTCCACTCAGCCATCTCTCCACGAACTGTGAGGAAAGTCTATCAAAAGACCGAATCTTTTGCAATAGCGCCTCTTGGTAGGCGGGCGGTTTTTTTGCTAGAATATGTTCGATTTAAGGTAATCGTTACCTATGGCGGAAAAAGCAAAGAAGAAAAGCACGGCCAAAGAGGTCATAGCGTACCTTGTGTGCGGCGTCCTGACAACCGTTGTCAACGTGGCGGTTTACCACATCCTTTACAAGTTGGGATGCGGGGTGACGACTTCTGGCGTCATCTCAGTGATCTGCGCCAAGATCTTCGCCTATCTTTCCAACAAGCTTTTCGTTTTCAATTCCAAATGCGAAAACAAAAAGGAGCTCGGGAAAGAAGTCTGGCGCTTCGTACTGGCCAGAGGCCTTTCCGGCGTCCTGGACGTAGGGCTCACCACATTTTTCGCCTGGATAATCCCTAAGAATTACGAACTGGCGCTTTCTCTGGGCGGCTGCTTCTTTGTGTTCAGGATCGTGTCGCCCGGCGTGGCGGCGAAATACATAACCCAGCCCATAGTGATAGTAGTCAATTATGTTCTGGGCAAGAGCTACGTTTTCAAGGGAAAGGAAGCAAAGACGGAGAATGCCGAAGCTTCTGAGGAAGTTCAGGAAGAGGAAATCGGAATAGAGGACAAAGAGAGCAGGCCTTTCCATACTTTCCTGATGTTAACGATGGATTTCTTCCAGGAACAATTTTCCCGCCTTTATTCTTTCCTTTTCTCTTCCGACGAGGAGGATGGTGAGGACGCCGGCATCAACAAAGAGACTTTCTGGGAAAAATTCCTTTCTTTTATTGGCTTCTTCAGAGTTTTTGAGATCATAGATTGGGTGGCTTCACTTTTTGGAAAGAAAAAGTCCGAGGAGTATTATGACGGTTCCTCCGGTATTTATAGCGAATCCGGACATGATGACGGTCAGGACGACACGTTTGCAGGCTCTTCTCTGAAGAGGGAGGCTATCAGTGCGAAGGGACGAATGATCGTCAAAGTCTCAACTTACGCTCTGACTTTTTTGGTGACTATAGTTTTGATCGTTGCGTTCTGGAAGATCTCCAAGGGAATGTACCGCAGCTTCAATATGAACCAGGATCATATTTTCCGTCAGGCCCATATGTTCGAAAGTTGGCGCGACCTATTCTTCGACGAGTCCGGCGCGCGCTACGGTTCGCTTTTCGGAGCGGCCCAGATAGCCTACGCCTGGGTCTGCTCAAAGATAAATTACGCCAGGCTGGTTTCTCCCAACCAGTATGCCATGATGTCCTGCCTGGTCTCCGCAATATGCCTCTTTATCCTGGCTTTTTCCCAGACCGTGATCAGGATGCTGACAGCTTCGACGCTCATGACGTTGGGGCTTGTCTTCCTGTTGGCCGGCAGAAATCTTCTGCAGCTGGACGGCGGGCTTTTTGCGCTTCAGCTTTTGCTTCTGCTCCTGATCCTAACCACCTACCGGGCGACTGTCAGCGGCTACAGGGGAGGCTATAAATATTTTCTTATCCGCTGTCTTCTCATTTCGCTTCTGGCCGGGATGCCGGGGACGATGCCTGTCTTTGCTTTCATTTGCCTGGTCATGATCACGCTGACTCAAGCAGTTGGCATTATCTGGAACGCTAGGAAAAAAGGATTTGGCGATTTTGTTTTCCTTGCGCTAAGCCGTTTCCTGCCACTTGCCCTGCCGATTGCCTTGCTTTGGTTTTTCTGCGGCGGGCTGGATCCTCTGAAGTATGACATTGGGGGCGATTTCTGGATCATATCATCGCCCAACCCCATAACTGTTTCGCCTTTCCTTGCGCGCACGGGTCTTCTCTGCACTGCAGCTTGTATTCTTGGCGCTCTTTTAATGTTTTTGTCGGATCTCAAACGCTGCGGGCTTTACTGCGTCCTGACAAGCGTCTTTTTCTATTTCTATCTGAGGATAGTCAAACTCGATCCCGGAACGATTGGCTACGCTTCGACGGTCTTTCTTTCAATGATCATAGGTGCAGGCGGCATGCTTTGCGGCCAACTCCTTTCTTTGCTTTCAAGATTTTTGTGCCGCTTGTTATCCGCACCCAGGCTGCGGCCTCTGTTTGCCTCGCTGATAGTTCTGCCATTCATACTATATTTGCTAACAGCCAAAAGTTCCGGCTTTGAATCCGAGGCAAGCGATCTTTCCGAGATCACTGACAGGATCTGCAAATGCTTGGACGATTCTGTGAACGGTTTCAAAGAAGGTGATGTGCTTATTTTTCCCAAGTTGTCAAAAACCGAGGAGGTTGGCACGCCCCTTTATGATGTTCTGAATTATGAAAACAGAAGAAAAGCGGCGCGCAATTGGAAGATTCTGGAAGATTATGATTTTTCTTCGGTCAATGCAAAAGGTTATGCCTGGTGGGTAATTGGGCTTGACAGTTCCGCAGAATTTGGCCCTGTCGGAGACATCTGCGACATCAAGGTCGCCAATGAACGGATTGCCCTGATAAAATCTAGCGTTCTGATCCATTCAGCTCAGCAGCTGGCCGCAATGTATCTTGCGGTTTTAAACTGCGTGGATAGTCCATG
Source organism: bacterium (assembly GCA_017616555.1). Classification (GTDB taxonomy): domain Bacteria; phylum Auribacterota; class UBA3054; order UBA3054; family UBA3054; genus UBA3054. The sequence goes on from JAFZXZ010000032.1 coordinate 218,826, forward strand.
GAGTCGGGAGGGCAGAGACGAAATTTGTTCGCAGCTTGCGCTTCTGCCGTTTGTTTCGCCAGACGATCTTTCATACGCAAGCTTGTTGAGGTCATACCGTCAGGGACTGATCAAAGGCTGTAAGCTCATGGAGACTGACGAACTGATGAAAAGCGGCAACTTTGCCGCCAGATGGGCCTGCGCTGCCAGAAAAAAAGATTTGAAGAGCGCTCAGCGCTATATGGATCTCACGGTCAAAGAACTTCCAGATATTGTCTTCCTATTAGAAGCTTACCGCAATTTTGGCGGAGATTTGAAGTTCATTCCGCCTTTGGAACTCGTAAACCGTTATGGGCTTTCGGAAGCAAATTTCAAGATCTTTACCGCGCTGTTTGACAAGATCTATCGCGATAGTCCCGCAAACGTTGTGTATTTTAACGAATGGGCCAATATCAAACGCGGTTTGGCCGACGAAAGCGAAAAGGATCTCAATGAAGCTTACAAAGAGCGCTTCGCTGTCAAAAAGGAACTGGCAACGACAATAACCAATGATCTTCCTAGGGAAGCGGTTTATGAAGAGCCCGGAGAATGCTTGCAGAACCGCTATTTTGAGAAAGGGTTGGGTGTTTGGCGCTCGGAATCTGTAAAGGGCGAAAAATTGCCTTCTACCTTCCTCTCCACTCCGGATCTTTGGCTGCTGGCTCAAGGCGAACCGGGAGGCCGGGCCGGAGTGGCGCAGCGTATTGAATTGGACAAAGGAATATATTTAGGGCAGGCTTATGCCAGAATCCCGGAGGGCAGGGAAGCTCCGGATGAGATCTCACTGAAATTCCGCGCTCAAAGTCTCGACGCGCCGACCTATGCCGTCAAATGGAGAGCAGGGAGTCAATGGACTCTGGGCTATATCGTGGTGACCAACGAAGCCGATTGCCGTGCGATCTTCTACTGCGGGAGCGAAAATGTTGCGAGTCCAGGCTCCGTAGAATTTACGGATATTAGTTTCCATCGTATCGACGGGGAGCTCGAAGAGTACTTCAAGAATTCTCCAATCGGCTGGAGACTACGCCGCGAGAACGATGCTGTGGCCCTTCAGCTTGAAGAAAACGAGCTTGAACTCTTACGGCAAAAGGTTCTTACGCCGGAAGAGAGTCAGGGCGAAGAGGGGACTATTGACACTGAACACTAGTTCTGGTACAATTGCCTCGAAAAATACTGCAGAAACAATGCAGAGTGAAAGGCCGGATAACAGCTTCGAGCGTTAAGGCCTTCAATACAGGGAAACGAGCCCTTTATCTTAGTCCGGAAGGTTCCGGGCGGGGAAACGTCCCACCGGAGGGGAGTCACAATAGTTGATTCCGTTTGGGAGACATTGTTTAAAATACCACATTTATGGAGACATAAAATGAAAGCTACTAAAATCATCGTTGCTTCTTTACTCGTCATCGCTGCTATCGCTTACGCTGCCAAGACCCCGCAGGTCTTCTGCGAAGGTTTGGAAGGTTTCTCTAAACCCGTCGTGACCCCGGTCGTCACCGTCGATGAAACCGGCTGCACCATCGTTGACTTCGGCACCCAGCTGGGTGACAAAGGCCAGGTCCAGTTCACCACCGCCAACGGCAACATCTTCGTGAAAGCCGCTGCTGGTAAAGCCATCGCCCAGAAAGGCGGCAAGGTCACCGGCACGATCAACGGCGTGGAAGCTGGCTTCAACGGCGTCGCTCTTAAGCTGAAAGGCATCACCGTCGGCACCGTCGTCGCCGCTGGTTTGAAGTCCGCTCAGGTTGCCAATATCACCGGCAGCGTCGATGCTGGTAACTTCGCCAAGGGCACGGCCGTCAAGGCCACCACGAAGGTCGAAGGCACCTTCAAAGGCGTCTTCAAGAGCATCCAGGCTGGTCAGTTCGGCGAAGTCGAAGGCACTGGCATCACGACCCCCAAGAAGGTCGCCTTCAAAGCCAAACAGGCTGGCGGCACCATCGTTGTCACTCCTGGTCTGGTCTACACCGCCAAGAACGTGAACGTGGTCAACCCCGTGACCGAATAAGAAGCTAATTTCTAGCATTCTTTGTGGAAGAGACCCGCGCAAGCGGGTCTCTTTTTTTACCTACAAAAAAAGGCCTTGGGATTTGCTACAATAGAATAAAATAAAAGAGAGTTTCCTATGAAAATAAAAGATATAAAGGAAGGGCTAATCGACTCCGGAACGCTCATCGGAATGCCGGCGCTTTTCCTCGCTTTGTCGGGAACTGACGATGAGGGAATGGAAAAAGGCGTGGATGAGCTCTTGGAAGCCGTTAAAAACAGTTTTAAGCGTTACGTTGTCATAGCTGGCGGGGATATAGCTGGCCAAGAGGGGGAGCTGAAGGTCCTTTTGTCCGGCATAGAGGATCTCTACTGCCATACCGTAATTGAAAGCGACGGATCCGAAATGCTCGATCTTGACGCCGACCTTTATTCTCTTTCTCTGAAGCCGCGCGACATTTGGCCGGTTGAAAACATAAACGCTTATGTTTCCGCCGGAAGAATAGTGGAACTGAAAATATACCTTGAGGATGAGATAGACCTTAGGGAAACGCTCATAGCTCTTTCCAATCACAATGTGCCGCGCTCGGCGATCTTTTTTCTGCCGGCCGGAGACGATCTGGAAAGCTATCGCGAGAACGCGGTCTTCCTTTCTGAAGAATGCCTGAAATACGGATTCCGTCTGGGCGAACGCTTAAGATTTACTTTGGGAAAATAAGATGGCGAAAGCGCAAAAAATATACGTCTGCCAGGAGTGCGGAGCGAAAAGCCCAAAATGGCTTGGTCAGTGCCCAAGTTGCGAAGCCTGGAACACTTTTGTTGAGGAAAAAGTTGAAGAGAACGCGACTACCCCCAATATTGTGATCTCCAGCCCGGCCCAGCCTCTTATGTCCGTTGTGTCTGCGGGTGACAAAAGGCTTCCCACCGAGATAAGCGAATTCGACCGCATCTGCGGAGGCGGCCTGGTGGCCGGACAAGTGCTGTTGGTGGGCGGCGACCCGGGAATCGGCAAGTCGACGCTGCTTCTGCAGATCGCGGAAGCCTTGGCCAAACCGGGCAGGGAAGTGCTCTACGTTTCCGGCGAGGAATCCCAGGCGCAGGCCAAGATGAGGGCCGAGCGCCTCAACATCAAGAATCCCGACATCTGGATCATGGCGGAGACGAACCTGGCGGCTTTCCTGCAGGAAGCCAAGAACCGCAAACCGGCCATACTGCTGGTGGACTCCATACAGGTCATGTACGATCAGGAGATAGGCAGCGCGCCGGGAAGTGTGGCGCAGGTGAGGGAATGCACGGCCGCGCTCGTCAGGTTCGCCAAGAAGGAAATGATAACGACCATAATCGTCGGCCACGTGACGAAATCGGGCGCCATTGCGGGACCCAGGGTAATGGAGCACCTTGTCGATACGGTATTGTATTTTGAAGGCGAACGGCACAATATTTACCGCATCTTGAGAAGCGTCAAGAACCGCTATGGCTCGACCGACGAGATAGGCGTTTTCGAGATGACGGGAAAGGGCCTGGTGGAAGTAAAGAACCCATCTGCGATATTCCTGGCGCAAAGATTGAGCAAGAACAGCGGTTCGGCCGTCGGCACGTCGCTGGAAGGCACCCGCCCAATACTTATGGAAGTCCAGGCGCTCTGCGCCAAGGCGCCCTATGGAACTCCGGCCAGGAAAGCCCTGGGCTGCGATCCAATGAGGCTTCTTTTGCTTCTGGCGGTCCTGGAAAAACGCATAGGAATCCCGATCAGCGCACATGACGTTTACGTCAACATCGCCGGCGGTCTGAAGATCGATGAGCCCGGGATGGATCTTGCGCTCCTGGCCGCTGTCGCATCCTCTTATTTCGACGTCTGCGTGGCGGACGACACCGTTCTGATCGGCGAAGTCGGCTTGGGCGGGGAAGTCCGCGCCGTAAGCCAGATCGAGCGCCGCGTCATGGAAGCCATAAGACTCGGTTTCAAGCGCTGCGTGATGCCGGCGCACAATCTGAAGAGTTTCAGGGAAAAAGGCAAGTCTGAAGTGGAGTGGAACGGCATGACTTTAGTGGGCTGCGCCGACGCGGCCCAGGCCATAAGAGCCGCACTCCCCAATCTTGTTGACAAGCGGGGAAATCATCCCGAATAGCTGGCGCTTAGTCCGCGGCGTAATATGGTATAATGAAACAATATAACTGAAAAACTAATTATCCCAACACCAAGGACGAAAAATGAAAAAACTTTTTCTGTTTGTCGGTATCGCCGCTTTGATCTTCTCCGGCGCCGTTTTGGCTGAAGAGAACACCTCCACCAACCAGTGGACTTGCAAGAATCTTGTTTACGGCCCTGCCAACATTGGTTATTCCATTGCGCTTCCGCTTGGAATGGGCATAACCAGTTCCGCCATGAATTACCAGATCGCCGACGACGATTGGCGTTCCGCCATTACGCTTCCTTATTCTATGCCGGCTGGCTTTGTATGCGGAGCAGTCTACGGGACATTCCTGACGCCTATTTATTTGCTGGAAGGCATTTTCGACACTCTTACGCTCGGCTACTTCTATCCTGAGCATTCCGACTGGATGGCCAATTACTTGAACCACACTTACGCCGCGGTCGGGAAATTCATCAGCAAAGAAGAGCCGCCTGAGGCTAAAGTAGTCGAAGAAGAGAAAGAAGAAACAAAGTAAAAGGGAATGTTCCTCACGCGCCTGCGCATAAAAGATCTCGCCCTGGTCAAGTCCCTTGACGTCGAGTTCCCGAAGGGGATAATCGCGGTGACCGGCGAGACCGGAGCCGGCAAATCAACGATCCTTGGCTCTATCCAGCTTCTTTTGGGAGAGAGGGCTGATTCTTCGCTCGTCCGCCACGGCTGCGAAAAAGCTTTCGTGGAGGGCGTTTTTGAATTTGAATCCGGCGATGCCAAAAGGATAGAGCGTTACAGGGAGGAAGGCTTCGAAGCAGGGAGCGAGCCTCTTATCGTGAGAAGAGAAGTCTCAGCGAACGGACGCGCCGCGGCTTTTTTCGCCGACCAGATGGTGACGGTAAAACACCTTGGTGAGCTTATGGCCGAGACCATCGACATACATTCGCAGAATGCTCAGCAGTCTCTGACCAAGAAGAACTGGCAGAGGATGTCGCTGGACAATTTCGCCGGAGCGTCGTCTTTGTCAAAGGATGTCTCGGAACTTTACGCCGCTTATGAAGGCATAAAAAAGCTTTTGGCGGAGTATATCGAGAACGAAAGGGAAACGAGGCGCAGGGAAGACTTATGGCGCTTCCAGATAAAGGAAGTTTCCGAGGCGAATTTAAAGCCGGGAGAAGAGGAAGATCTTCTGGAAATGGAAAAGACTCTGTCGAACGCCGAGGAGATCAGCGAACTTCTCGCCTCCTTGGAAAGCGGGCTTTCCGGCGAAGAAGACAGCCCCGCTCAGGGACTCCGGAAGATCAACAGGCTGATAAAGCAGCTGAAGAGCCTTTATACGCCGGCTGTTGTATGGGAAGAGAATATGGAGAACGCGCTCGCCGTTCTTGACGATCTCTTGGCCGAAGTCTCCAGGGCCCAGGATAAGCTGAAAGTCGATCCGGAAGAATTGGTGAGGGTGCAGGAACGCCTCGCTCTCATAGACCGCCTGAAAAAGAAATACGGCCCGACTGTCGAAGCCGTAATAGAGGAAACTAAAGTCCTTGAGGAGAAACTCAGGGAGAGCGGCTCCTTCGACGAGAGAAGAAGCGAACTGGAAAAGGAGACGGCTGAAAAATTAGCGGAACTAAAGCTTGCCGCCGGACGTTTGACAAAAAAGCGCGCAGCCGCGGCCCCAAAGTTTTCCAAGGCTGTGGAAGACGAGATCGCTCCGCTCGGCATGGGCGGTATGAGATTCGGGGTGGATCTGGAACAGCTTCCGGAAATAGCTTCCTGCGGTGCCGAGAACGTGGAGTTCACGATCGCCAACGTGGGACAGCCGATGATGCCGCTTAGCAGAATAGCTTCGGGCGGCGAACTGTCGAGGCTTACGCTTGCCCTTAAATGCCTGTCTCTGGGCGGCAACGCGGTGCAGATACTTTTCTTCGACGAGATCGACGCCGGAATAAGCGCGACCGTCGCCGGAGCGATAGCGGAAAGGCTCGGTCTTCTGGGCCATGACCATCAGGTCTTCGTTATAACGCACATGCCGGTCATCGCGGCTGCCGCCGACACGCATTACCTGGTCGAGAAGAAAGTCAAAGGAAACGATACGGTCGTTGCGATAACGCCGGTTGAAGGCGAGAGGCGCAAAGAGGAACTCTCCCGCATGCTTGGCGGAAAAGAACAGGAAGCGCGCGATTACGCGGAAAAACTTTTGAAAACCAAAGGAAGGACAAATAAATGAAAAAATCATTCATCTTTTCAATATTCGTTCTCGGCCTGGCGCTCTGCGCCTGCCAGAGCGGGAAACAAGGAGAGGAACAAGTGAGCAATGACAACGTGACGACCGCCGTCATAGAGTTTGAGAACGGCGACGTGGTGGAGTTCGAATTCTTGAAAGACAAGGCCCCCAATACCTGCGAGAATTTCATTAAGCTCGCCCAAAAAGGTTTCTACGACGGTCTTATCTTCCACAGAGTGATCGACGGTTTCATGATCCAGGGCGGCTGCCCCTTGGGCAACGGCACCGGCGGACCGGGGTATACGATCAAGGCCGAATTCAACGACACCAAGCATCTGCCCGGCATCGTCTCCATGGCCAGGTCCAGCGATCCTGACAGCGCCGGAAGCCAGTTTTTCATCTGCGTGGCCGACGACACCTACCTCGACAACAAGTACACGGCCTTCGGCCGCGTGACAAAAGGCTACGACGTGGTCGAGAAGATCAGCAAAGTGAAGGTCAACCTTCAGGACCGTCCCCTCGAGCCGGTCGTCATGAAAAAAGTTTACGTCAAGTAAAAATGGCTGAAAATTCAATGGGTCTGATTGCCGGCGGCGGAGTGCTGCCGCTGGAATTTCTGCGCGCCAAAGAGAGGAACGGTCTCGCGAGGATCGTGACGGTCGGTATCAAGAACTGCAACGTCCTCGACGAAGTCAAATCTCTTTCCGACCATTATGAGGAAGTCTCCGTCACGCAGCTTGGGAAGCTTATCAAGATCTTCCACAAGCAGGGTGTCGGGAAGGCAGTGATGCTTGGCAACGTGGCGCCCAAAATGACTATTGCGGATCTTCGTCTCGACTGGCGGCTCATGAAGCTCGCCATGAAGGTGAAGGACAGAAGGGCTGACGGCGTCCTGGGCGCCATTTCCGATGAACTGGGAAGCGAAGGAATAACGATAGAGAAGACTACGGATTATCTTCCCCAGATCCTTTTGCCGGAGGGCGTCCTTTGCGGTCCTCCTCCCGATGAAAAGCAAATGTCAGACATCGCCTTGGGCGTAAAGCTCGCGCTTGTGTCGGGCGGACACGACATAGGGCAGAGCGTGGTCATCAAAAACCAGGCGGTGGTCTGCGTGGAAGCCATGGAAGGCACCGACCGCTGCATCAGGAGAGCCGGCGAATACACCAAAGACGCCGTGGTCGTGAAAATGGCCAAGCCCAATCAGGACCTCAGGTTCGACGTGCCCTGTTTGGGGCCTGGCACCATAGAGTCCATGCAGGCGGCAAACGCCAGGATAGTGGCGGCGGAAGCCGGCAAAACTTTCCTTCTGGAGCCGCAGAAAACTCTGGAAGCGGCCATGAAATGCCAAATAACTATTCTGGGAGTGAATCGCTCCTTGGGAGAAAAATAAAACATGAAAACAGCAGTCATAGGCGTGGGGCACCTTGGAAAGATCCACGCCAGGATCGTCAACGAAAACGCAAATGTTGAACTTGCGGCGGTGGTGGACGCCAGGGCTGAATCAGCGAAAGAGACCGGCGAACTTTACAACGTTCCTTATTTCACGAACGTTGAGGACGTCATCCAATTGATCGACGCGGCGCACGTGGTCGTGCCTACTCCCTTGCATTACGAAGTGACGAAAAAGCTTCTTTTGGCCGGCAAGCACGTGCTTTTGGAAAAGCCCATCACGACGACTGTCGCGGAAGCCGACGAACTTTTGAAACTGGCTAAGGAAAGAAACCTCATATTGCAGGTCGGACATGTCGAAAGGTTCAATCCCGCCATCATCGGCATACAGAAAATATTAAAAGATCCCATCTTCATCGAAGTTCACCGCCTTTCGCCCTTCAATATCCGCGGAACGGAAGTGAGCGTGGTCTTCGACCTCATGATCCACGACATCGACATCATTTTGCACTTGGTCAGGTCGGAAGTCGTGGACGTCCAGGCGGTGGGCGTTCCTGTCCTGACGAAGACAAGTGACATCGCCAACGCGAGATTGACTTTCAAAAACGGCTGCGTGGCGAACGTCACGACTTCGAGGATCAGCGCCGACAGGATGAGGAAGATCCGCTTCTTCCAGGACGACGCCTACATTTCCCTCGACTATGTTGAGCAGAAAGCCAAATTGAAACACAGGAAAGAATGGCAGATCGTGGAAGAGGAGATCAATTTCTCCGGCGACCAACCCTTGCAGAGCGAGATACAAAGCTTCATAGACTGCGTAAAGGAGGGCAAGTCCCCGCAAGTAACGGGCGAGGACGGCCGAAATGCGCTGAAGGTTGCTACTATGGTCGAAGAGGCGATAAAGAAACATTTGGCTGAACTAAAATCTTTGCGTCCGGGAGCGAAACTGCCCGGGGAATAAATGGCGGAAGGATCCATAAGACTAGATCAGGCGCTGACGAATCTTGGCTACTTCGCCTCCAGGGAACAGACGAGACGTTCTCTCTTGGCCGGGGAAGTGGAAGTCAACGGCGTCAGGACGGCGAAGCCCGGGCTTCCCGTTTCTCTTCGCTACAACGAGAGCGGGGAGGCCATGCTCTTTTCCAAAGGCAAGGAGCTCAAGATCAACGTCAGGGAAAAGATGCCTTACGTTAGCCGGGGCGGCTACAAGCTGGCGGCCGGACTTGACTGCGCTAAGATAGATCCAACAGGCATGGTCTGCATGGATATCGGCGCCAGTACGGGCGGTTTTACGGATGTATTGCTGCAAAGGGGAGCGAAGCACGTTTTCGCCATCGACTGCGGGCACGGACAATTGCACGACAAGATAAGGAACGACGAGAGAGTGACGGTCATGGAAAAAACCAACGCCCGTTTCCTGAAGCCGGAGGATCTTTCCCTTGTTCCGGAGCTGGCCGTGGCGGACGTCTCCTTCATCTCGCTGAAACTGATCATCCCCGTTATTAAGGACTGCCTTAAAGGAAAGGGACTTGCCGTGGTGCTTGTTAAACCGCAGTTCGAGGTCGGGCCGGAGAAACTCTCCAAAGGCGGAGTGGTGAAAGACGAGAATACGCGCCTTGAGGCGCTGAAAGACATAAAAAACTTTTTCCTTGAGCAGGGTTTCGAGATCGTATCGGAATGCGAAAGCCCGATCATAGGCCCTGCCGGCAACCATGAATTTCTTCTGGCAGCGCGAAAATTATGAAGAACGATCTTAAAGGAACGATGCCCGGCGTCATTATAAACACTGGAAAGCCGCATGCGGTGAAAGCCCTCGAGGCCCTTATCTCGGAGATGAAAAAGCGGAAGATGAATTTCCTGCTTGAATCTGCGAGCGCCATGTCTATCGGCAGGGAGGGAACGACCATTTCAGAGCTGAATTCCCGCTGCCAGTGGCTAATAGTCATAGGCGGCGACGGCACGATCCTTTCCGCTGTCAGGGAAATGACAGATCTGAACGTCCCCATCCTCGGCATCAATCCGGGCGAATCCTTCGGCTTTCTGGCGGAGATCCCCAAAGCGGAGATCGCCCAGACTCTGGACGCCATATTGGACGGACGCTGCGAAATAGAGGAGCGCTCGCTTATCGAAGCTTCGTACGTTAGCGAAGGCGGTCTTGAGAGAAAGGAACGTGCGCTTAACGACCTGGCCTTCGTCAGGGGCCTGGACGCCCGCATAATCGAACTCAAGATCTCCGTGAACGGCGAAACGTTGACGACCTACGGACTGGACGGCCTTATCATGAGCACCGCCACAGGCAGCACGGCCTATTCGCTCTCCGCTGGCGGGCCTGTCATGTACCCGGGGCTCGAGGCCTTTTTGATGACGCCGGTCTGCCCCCATTCCTTCACCAACCGTCCCATGCTTTTCCCTAGGGGAACGAAAGTGGAAATAGAGAACGTGACACTGGGGCGCCCGGTGCACATCTCGGCGGACGGAAGACAGGCTCTGACGATTTCCTCGGGAGAAAAAGTTACCGTGGCGTTAGGGGAGAGAGTGAAATTTCTGACTTGCAAAAACCATTCCTTCGTGCAGAAACTGAGAGGGAAGATGGGCTGGCAGGGAAGCCTAAGGGAAAATGAATAAACGTTAAAAATAAAAATATCAAGGAGAAGAGTAAAGCAATGCGCAGTATTTTCAAGGGATCAATCGTAGCCCTCATCACGCCTTTCAGGAAGAACGGCTCAATCGACCACGGACTTGTCCGCGAATTAGTGGAGTGGCACATCGCTTCCGGAACGAACGCTATCGTGCCTTGCGCCACGACGGGCGAGAGCCCGACCTTAAGCCACGACGAGCATGACGAAGTCATCGCCACAGTCGTCAAAGCGGTCAACAAACGCATCCCGGTCCTGGCCGGCTGCGGCAGCAACTGCACGGAAGAATCCCTGAGACTGATAAAGCACGCCGAAAGCGTGGGAGCGGACGGCGCCCTGGTCATTACGCCTTACTACAACAAACCTACGCAGGAAGGCATGGCGGCGCATTACGAGAGCCTTGCTAATTCTACGAAGCTTCCAATCGTGATCTACAACGTCCCCGGCCGCACCGGCGTCAATCTGAAGCCGGAAACGTTAGCCAAGCTTGCGAAGATAGATAACATCGTCGGCGTCAAGGAAGCTAGCGGCAACATGGACCAGGCTTCCGAGATCATGAATCTTACCGACCTGGACGTCTTGTCCGGCGAAGACTCCCTGAATTTCCCCCTGATGGCGGCGGGCGCCGTGGGCGTCATTTCCGTCGTGGCTAACGTCGTGCCCAATCTGGTGGCTCAGTTGGCTGACGCCGCCCTGAGGGGCGACATGGCAGAGGGGCGCAGGCTGCACAAGCTGCTCTTCCCGATCTCCAAGGCGCTCTTTGCGGAAACGAATCCCTGCCCCGTGAAAGCCGCTTTGTCCATGATGGGCAAGTGCGAGAACGTTTTGCGCCTGCCCTTAGTTCCGGTCAGGAAAGAAACCGAAGAATTAATCAGAGCTACGCTTTCAAAGCTCGGCGTGCTCTAAGGGAGAAAGCTATGATCAGACTTGGCGTTTTGGGTTCCGGACACGGAACGAATTTTGAAGAGATAGCGAAGTGTATTAATGACGGCAGGATCAAGGGAGCCGAGATCGCAGTCGTCATCAGCGACGTGAAAGACGCGCCCATACTTGAAAAAGCCGAGCGTTTGGGGCTCAAGGCCATGTATCTTTCCGCCGATGATTTTAAGACGAAACTCGAGGGGCCGCAGGAGGAAAAATACATCGAGGTCCTTAAAGAGAACGAGGTCGACTACGTCATATTGGCCGGCTTCATGCGGATGATCAAGTCGAAGTTGCTTGAAGCGTTCCCCATGAAAGTCGTGAACATTCATCCCGCGTTGCTGCCGGCTTTCCCGGGACTGGAGTCCTGGAAGCAGGCTCTCGATTACGGCGCAAAGTTAGCCGGCTGCACGATCCATTTCGTGGACGCCGGCATGGACAGCGGCCCCATAATCGCCCAGGCCGCAGTGCACGTTATGGACGACGACACGCCTGCAACGTTGCACGCCAGGATCCAGGAGCAGGAACACATCTGGTTCCCGAAAGTCATAAACCTGCTGGCATCCGGAAAGGTCACCGTAGAGGGGCGGAGAGTAAAGATCAAAGGTTAAGGCATGCCCGAAACGAAAGAGTACGAACTCCTGCAAAGACCAATCAGCGTCGTGAAGGGCGTGACAGCCCGCCGCACGGCGCTTTTATCACGTTGCGGAGTAGCGACTCTCTGGGACGCCCTGACTTTCTTCCCTTACCGTTACGAGGATTATTCCAAAATAGTGCGGCCGGACCAGGCGAAAGAAGGGAGCGAAGCGCTCGTTTACGGCAAAGTTCTTTCGGTGAAGGCGGAAAAAACTTTCAAGAAACGCCTGAAACTCGTCAAGGTCCTTATAGAAAATTCCGGCAGCACGGCCCTGGGCGTCTGGTTCAACCAGCCTTGGATAGCCGACAAATTCGAAGTCGGAAAGAAGGTGCTTTTCCACGGCGTCTGCCACGGCTCTTTGGGGTGTGTACAGATGACGAATCCGGACGTCATCTATCTTGAGGACGATTTCCACCCCGACAATTACGAGGGCAAAAGGCTGCCCGTTTATCACACGACGGAGAGCCTTTCCCAAAACGTCTTGCGCGGCATTATGGCAAGCCTTGTAAAGGAGGCGCTGCCGAGTTTCAAAGAGTATCTGACTAGCGAGGAACTTAGGAAAAACGGGCTTTCGAATATTTCCGAAGCGGTAGCTTTGCTGCACTCGCCGAACCGCGCGGGCGAAGAGGAGATCGCCAGGGCCAAAAGGCGCCTTATAGTCGATGAATTCTTCGCGCTGCAGGTTGGGAATGTTCTGACCAAAAAAGTCATGCAGAAGGAGAATTACGAAGCGCACCATCTTGTGCCGGGAAAACTGATCGTCGATTTTTTGAACACGCTGCCTTTCAAACTTACCAAGGACCAGCTCAGCGTTCTCAGCGAGATAAAGAACGACATGCTCTCGCCCCGCCCGATGCACCGCCTTTTGCAGGGCGACGTCGGAAGCGGCAAGACGGTCGTGGCGGCCACCGCCATGCTGATGGCTGTGGAGAGCGGCTATAACGCCGCCATCATGGCTCCTACCGAGATCCTGGCCAGACAGCATTACGAGACTTTGAAAAAGTGGTGCGACAAGATCGGCGTGGACGTGCTTTTTTCCTACGGCGGCATGAAGGCCAAAGAAAAGAAAGAGCTTCTCAAACGTTTTGAGGAGGAGAAGAATTTCCTCCTGGTCGGAACGCACTCGCTTCTGCATGTCAGGGAAGCCGTTCCAAATTTAGGGCTCGTCGTCATCGACGAGCAGCACAAGTTCGGCGTCGCCCAGAGAGCGATGCTAAGGGTTGCCAAAAGCGTTCCCGACACCCTGATCATGACGGCCACTCCCATTCCTAGAAGCCTGGCCATGACGCTCTACGGACATCTCGACATCTCGGTCATAAAAGCTCCTCCCGAAGGACGCATTCCCGTAAAGACCTACGTGGTGACGCCGGAAAGACTGCCTTCCGTCTGGAACTTCATCAAAAAAGAGGCTTCCTTAGGACACCAGGCTTACATCGTTTATCCCCAGATCGACGAATCTGACAAGAGGGAAGCGAAAGCCGCCGCGGAAATGTATGAAGTGCTTTCCAAGAAAGTTTTCCCGGATCTTAAGCTTGGTCTCGTCCACGGGCGATTGGAAAAAGAAGAGAAAGAGGAGACCATGCGAAAGTTCAGGGACGGCGAGATCTCCGTTCTCATCTGCACGACGGTCATAGAAGTGGGCGTGGACGTTCCCAACGCCAGCGTTATGGTCATCGAGGACGCCCAGCGCTTCGGACTCGCCCAGCTGCACCAGCTGAGGGGGCGCATAGGCCGCGGAAAACTTCAGTCCTACTGCGTCCTCGTCGACAACACGCCTTTGGAAAAAGGGAATGAGGAATTTTCCCAGCCTCTTTTGACCGGCATGACGGAGAACAGGAGGCTGGAAGTCATGGCCAAGACTTGCGACGGCTTTGAGATCGCGGAGGCCGATATGGAACTTAGAGGCCCGGGCGAGTTCTTCGGGGAAAAGCAGTCCGGACACCCGACGCTTTATCTTGCGAACCCCAACCGCGACAAGCGTGAATTGGTCCTCGCGAAAGAGCTGGCGGAAAAGATGATCGAAGCGTACGAAAGGGGAGAGCTGGCGCCTGAAGTTAAGGAGGCTTTTTTGACCAGGGTGGCGCTGCGTTACGGCGCGGAATTTACCATGCCGGGCTTCTGATCCTGCAAATTGGTTTTTTGATATAATATTCACTAGTAAACAATAACAACCAAAAGGAAATATTATGAATTACTTCCTAACCGAAACTGAACAGATGATAAAGGATACGGCCCGCGAAGTCGCCCAGAAGTACATCAAACCGGTGGCCGCCGAGTATGATGAAAAGAACGAATTCGCCTGGGACGTCCAGGAGAAGATCGCGGAAGCCGGCCTTTGCGGCGTCTATATCCCGGAAACTTACGGCGGCATCTGCCCGGAAGGACAGATGGGCATCATGAATCTGGTGGTGGCCGTGGAAGAGCTTTCCAAGGTTTGCGGCGGCATCTCTTTAGGCCTTGCCGCGACCGCTCTGGGAACCATTCCCCTCATCCTTTTCGGCAACGAAGAACAGAAGCAGAAATACCTGCCGGCCATCGCCGCCGGTGAAAAGCTTGCGGCCTTTGCCTTAACGGAAGCATGCGCCGGATCTAACGCCGGAGGCATCCAAACCACCGCCAGGAAAGAGGGCGATTATTACATCTTAAACGGCACCAAGCAGTGGATCACCAACGGCAACGTGGCCGAGATGTACACCGTCATCGCCATGACCGACAAAACGCGCGGCGCCCGCGGCGCCACGGCCTTCCTGGTGGACAAGGGCACGCCCGGCTTCAGTTTCGGCAAGAAGGAAAACAAGATGGGCATCCGCGCTTCCTCCACTTACGAACTGGTCTTCGAAGACTGCAAGATCCCCGCTTCCGCCATCCTCGGCAAAGAAGGGCACGGCTTCCTGTCTGCCATGAAGACTTTCGACATGTCCCGCCCCGGCGTGGCCGCCCAGGCTCTTGGCATCGCCGCCGGCGCCCTTGAGGACGCCGTGGATTACGCCAGGACCAGGGAACAGTTTGGCAAGCCCGTCATCTCCAATCAGGGCCTGCGCTTCTTGTTGGCCGACATGGCCATGAAAGTCGAGACCGCCCGCGCCATGGTCTACGCCACGGCCCGATCCATCGACTCCGGCGACCGCAACTGCTCCAAGGAATCCGCCATCGCCAAGTGCTACGCTTCCGACGTGGCCATGCAGGTTACGACCGATGCGGTGCAGGTCTTCGGCGGCTACGGCTACATGAAGGAATACCCGATGGAAAAACGCATGCGCGACGCCAAGATCACCCAGATCTACGAAGGAACGAACCAGATCCAGCGCGAAGTAATCGGCCAGTGCCTCATCAAGGAAGCGGCCGCTAAAAAATAATCATTGATTAAGCTATGAACATAATCGTAACCATAAAGCAGGTCCCTGACGCGGCCAACGTCCGCATCAACCCTGAGACTAAGACCCTTGTTAGGGAAGGCGTGGAGTCCATGATGAATCCTCTGGACGCTTACGCTCTCGAAGAGGCTGTCAGATTGAAAGAAAAATTAGGGGGCAAAGTGACCGTCGTCTGCATGGGACCTCCCATGGCGGAAGCCGTCCTTAGGGAAGCCATAAGCTTAGGCGCCGACGAGGCTGTCCTTCTTTCCGACAGAGCGGTGGCGGGCTCCGACACACTGGCGACTTCCTACGCGCTTTCCCAGACCATCAAAAAGATAGGCGACTATGACCTCATCTTAGGCGGCAAGCAGGCCATCGACGGCGACACCGCCCAGGTAGGCCCCGGGATCGCCGTGAACCTGGACATCCCGCAGGTCACCTGCGTCAGGAAAGTAAGGGAATGCCAGGGCGGCAAGATGATTGTTGAGCGCATGACGGAAGAAGGCTACGACGTGGTGGAAGTGACGCTTCCCGCGGTCGTGACCGTCGTGAAAGAGATAAACGAGCCCAGGATCGCCAGCCTTAAAGGCAAGATGGCGGCCAAGAGGGCGCAAATAAAAGTGATGACTGCCGCCGACATCGAGGCCGACCTCACCAGGCTCGGCTTGAAAGGCTCTCCCACCAACGTGGTGGAGATCTTTTCACCGGACGCCAGACAAGGCGGAGTGAAAATCGAGGGCGCGCCTGAAGAGCAGGCCAAATCGCTCGTCACGGCTTTGAAAGAAGCCCAGCTTTTGTAAGGAGTCATCATGCCGATAAAGATCAATAAAGAAACCTGCGTGGGATGCGGAGCGTGCGTCGCTCAGTGTCCTTTCGGCGCTTTAAGTCTGGTTGACAATTGCGCCTTTGTGGAAGAAACGAAATGCAAATTCTGCGGAAAATGCGCCACCGTTTGCCCCTGCGAAGCGATCACCGTCGTGAAAGAGGAGATGGAAGCCAAGGACGACCTTACTAGCTACAAGGACATCTGGGTCTTCGCGGAACAGAAGAAAGGCCAGGTGGCAGGCGTCAGCTTCGAACTTCTGGCGAAAGCTAGGGAGCTGGCTTCCCAAAAGCCAAGTACAGTTTGGGCGGTCGTTCTGCACGACGGCAGCAACGCTTCTATCTGCAATGAACTTATCCAAAAAGGCGCCGATAAAGTTCTTTCCGTTTGCGCTCCTGAATTGAAGGATTTCGACGACCTTACTTATTCCAACGTATTGTACCGCCTTGCGAAGGAACGCAAGCCAGAAATAATTCTCTGCGGCGCCACGACGATCGGCCGCGCGCTGATGCCGAGGGTGGCCGTCATGCTGAAGACCGGCCTTACGGCTGACTGCACGCAGCTGCACATCGATCCCGAGACCGGGCTGCTCATCCAGACCAGGCCCGCCTTCGGCGGCAACATCATGGCACGCATCCGCTGCCAGAACACCAGGCCGCAGATGGCGACCGTGAGGCACAAAGTCTTTGCGGAAATGGAGCCCGATCCTTCCCGCAGCGGCGAAACAGAAGAAGTCGCCTTCAATAAGGAAGACCTTTCCCTAAGAAGCAAAGTCCTGGAAGTGGTGGAAAACATCGGCGAACAGGTGAAGCTGACCGACGCCAACATAATAGTCAGCGGCGGCCGCGGCATGAAAGGCCCGGAGAATTTCGCACTGCTGAAAGAACTGGCAGAGGCCTTAGGAGGCGCTGTGGGTGCCAGCAGGGCGGCTGTGGACGCCGGCTGGATACCTTACGCCCACCAGGTGGGGCAGACGGGCAAAACGGTCTGCCCGAAAGTCTATATCGCCTGCGGCATCTCCGGCCAGATCCAGCACCTTGTCGGCATGCAGAGTTCCGACGTCATCGTCGCCATCAACAAGGATCCGGAATGCCCCATGATGAAGATCGCCAATTACGCGATCTGCGGCGACCTCTTTGAGATCATTCCCCTCATCATAAAGGAACTGAAAAAGTAAGTGCCTCCTTACGTCGTCATACTCGGCGGCGGCGGACACGCCGCGATCGTTGAATCCGCACTGAAGCAAACAGGCTGCGGAGTGGCGGCTGTTTTGGACGATTCGCTCGCTCCGGGAACCAAGATCATAGAAGCGGAAGTTTCGGGCAAGATCTCGGACCTTGACGCTTTCAAATCTCAAACAGATCTTGTCCACATCGCCATCGGCTCCTGCGAGGCCAGATTTGTTCTCGCGAGGCTGGCGAAGGAAAAAGGCTTCAAGCTGAAGACCGTCGTTCATCCCACCGCCTTCGTCGATCCTTCGGCCAAACTAGGCGAGGGCGTTTTCGTGGCGGCCGGCGCATTCATAGGCCCGCGGGCGGAAGTGGGGGACTGCGTCATAGTGAACACTCATGCCAGTATTGACCACGACTGCGTAATTGGAGCTTTTTCCCATATTTGTCCGGGCACGGTCTTAACGGGAGCAGTGAAGGTTGGCGCTCTGACAACGGTTGGAGCACTCAGCGTCGTGAAGCCGCTTGTTCTTATCGGCGCCAACGATCTTATCGGCTCAGGCTCCGTGGTGGTGAAAGACATCGGAAACAACACAGTCTCTTTTGGAAACCCCGCCGAGCCCATGAAATCCAATCCCAAACCAAAGGACAAAGAGGCCGCCAACTTATCAAAAGGCATGAGCGATTTTTCCAAAAAAACGCTCGTGACAGCCGTTGTCATCTTTGCGATCGGTCTTGCTCTGACGCTTCTTGCCATTCATTTCTGCGACCGCGATCTTGCGCTTTACCTGCATAGGCTTCCCCAGGACAAATTGGAAAACGCGAAGCTTATCGGCCAGATATCATACCTTTGCAAAAAGCCCTATGTCACGATAGTCGTGGCGGCCTTCTTCCTATTCTTCGCTTTCATAAAGCCTATGAAGGAATGGTTCGAAAAGTTGGGGTTTTTCCTCATATGCATGGGAGTGTGCGGAATAGTTTCCAGCTTCATGAAGGAGCTTTTCCACCGCGCCAGGCCTTACCAGCTTTTCAAGGATCCCTCTTATTACGGCTTCTTCTTCTTCGAACAAACCAAGAACGCTTTCAAGAGTTTTCCCTCCGGACATTCTCTGGAAATTGCGACGATGGCGACAGCCTTCTGGTTCATTTTCCCGAAACTGAGGCCAATTTGGGCCGTTGCGGTTCTTTGGATGATGAGCGACCGGATGCTGATGGAGAAACACTTTTTATCCGACACCATAATGGGAGCGACTTTGGGCATCGTTATCGTGCTTCTCGTGAGAGCTTTTCTCGCTCCTCCCGTTATCCGGCTGGTTGAAAAGATCCCCGGAGTCCTCTGGAAGAAGAAATCCTGACAAGCCGCTGAAATTCAGGCAGAAAAGAGCGCCCTACGGGCGCTCTTTTTTTATGTTTATTTAAAAACACAAAAAGGGTATAATGAAAAGATATAGAAGAATAACTACATATTTCGGAGCAAGACATGTATCTTTTCGATCTGGGAAAGGTGGTCCTCAGTTACGACCAGGAAGCGACCATGAAAAAGCTGGCGGGTTCCCTCAACCCGCTGACGGCTCTTTTGATCTTCGCCAAGAAGGACGAATTCATGGCGGAGTTCAAACGCGACACGGAACTGCTTGAAACGGGCCGCATGACAATGAGCCAGTTTTTCCTAAGATTGAAAGGAAAGACCGGCCTCGACCTGACGGAGGAGAAGTTCATGGAGATCTGGCAGTCCGGCTACGAATATTATTCCGACGCGCTTGCTAAGGTATCGGAACTTGCGAAGAAGGATAAGTGCGGCGTGGCGGCGAACCTTTCCGAAGCCCAGGAGGAGATATTGAGAAAAAGGGAAGACTTCGCTCCTTTTACGGACTGGGCCTGCTCCTGGAAACTTGGGATCTTGAGAAACAGCAAGGAATTCTTCCTGAAGGCCGCGGAGCTTCTGAACGTTCCGCCGACGGAGTGCACCTATATCGACGACCGCGAGGAGAACCTCGTCTTCGCCAAAGAAGCCGGCATGAAGACGCTCCTTTACACAGCTCCAACCGATCTGGATAAACTTTTCTGAGATGAAACATAAAGGCTTTACTATTTTGGAACTGCTTCTGACGATGTCGATCATGGTCATGGTCATGACTATGATCCAGTCTGCTCTGGCCATTTCCAGTAAAGTCTGCACCGGCGGCCGCGACAGGGCTCAGCTTTTCCACGGAGCGAGGCTTGCCATGGATGAGATGCTCAACGCCTTCGCCAACATGGAGTACGCTTCGACCGGCAAATACGAATTCGTAGCTTCGACAGGCGACGTTGAGGGATACCCTATGGACAGCATAGATATGGTCACGCTTGCTCCCCCTATGCAGCTTGATTCCCGCTGGCTAGCCGGGGAAGTGAGAGTCCGCTATTCCGTCGCTACGGGCGAGGACGGTGTTAGCGTTCTGCAAAAGGAGCTGTCTTATCCGACCGATGACGACACTAACGCTGATATTCCGTCCGTCGTTCCTTTGGTGGAAGGTGTCGTGGGCATGGAGATCTCCTTTTACGACGAGGACGGCAACCTTTCCAGAGGATGGGACACTTCAATCGCTGAACAGGATGGGTCGAAACCCTACGAAGTCGTTATAACGCTTTTTCTGGATCTCGGAAAGACAGTTCAGCCTCTCTGCAGCGCCGCCATGCTCCCTACGATGAAAGTTAAGAACGGACAGAATGATAATGTGAGCGGTTCCGGCAGCGGGAGAAACAACAACGGCGACGTTCCTGAAAGGGAAGAAATGCCGGAAGATGATTTCGGCGGCGGAAGATCAGGAGGGCGAGGACGCGGCGGGTCCGGCGGCCCTGGCGGCGGCAGCGGACGTCCTTCTTCCGGCCCTTCTCCTAATTAAGAGAAAAATAAACTGACAATAAATCTCAAAGGACAAATAAATGAGTGAGGAAAGCTTCAATCTGTCAACGGCCAAAATAGACCAGCAGCTCTTTTACAAGCTGCCCTACGCCTTTTTGGAGAAGCATCAGCTTATTCCCATCTGCGAACCGCAGCCCGGCGTGACGCAGGTCGCCATGGCTGATCCCGACGACATCGAGACTCTGGATGAATTGCAGCGCGTCATAAACACCAAGCTTGAGATAGTCAAAGCGACTCCGGAGGAGATCGCGGAAGCTATAGAGCGCTGCAACAGCGGCAACGCCCAGTCCGTGGAGAAAGTCATTCAGGATCTTACTGAAGACGACCTCGAGATCATCGGCAACATCAGGGAAGACCAGGACGGAGTGGACGTGGCGAACGAGGCGCCGATCATCAAGCTCGTGAACTTGATCATTTGGAACGCCCTGCAGATGAGAGCCTCCGATATTCACATCGAGCCTTTCGAGAACCAGCTTCTGGTGAGGTACAGAGTGGACGGCGTACTGCATGAGATGAGTTCGCCTCCGCATAATCTGCACGCCGCCATTCTTTCCCGTATCAAGATCATGTCAGACCTCGACATCTCCGAGCGCAGGACTACTCAGGACGGCCGCATCCAGATGAAGCTTGGCTCAAAGGAGATCGACATCCGTGTCTCCATCATGCCGACCGTCTGGGGCGAGAACGTTGTCATGCGTCTTCTTGACAAGAGCGGGCTTATGCTCGATCTTACGGAACTGGGCTTCGATGAGCATCACCTGAAACTCTACGATTCAATGCTAAGAGTTTCGCACGGCATCGTATTGGTGACAGGACCTACCGGCAGCGGTAAAACTACGACGCTCTACAGTTCGCTGAAAGTTCTCAACAAACCCGACGTCAAGATCATTACGATCGAAGACCCGGTCGAATACCAGATCAAAGGCATCAACCAGATACACGTCAACGCCAAGGTGGGCCTTACTTTTGCGCAGGGGCTTCGCTCAATTCTGCGTCAGGACCCCGACATCGTGATGGTCGGTGAAATTCGTGACGTTGAGACCGCGGAGACCGCCGTGCAGGCATCTCTGACCGGCCACCTTGTCTTCTCAACGCTGCACACAAACGACGCGCCATCCGCCATCACGCGTCTCATCGACATGGGCGTGGAGCCGTACCTTATCACGTCTTCCGTCATAGGCGTGCTGGCCCAGCGACTTGTCAGAGTCTTGTGCCCTTATTGCAAGGAAGAGACTGAAGAGGATGTGACGGAGGCACTCGACAGGCTCATGATACCCGAGGAAATAGCCCCGAGAGGCAAACACAAGATCTTTAAGGCCAAAGGCTGCGAGAAGTGCCGCGACACCGGCTTCAAAGGCAGGATATCGCTTTTCGAGATCATGCAGATGTCCGAAGAGATCAAGGCGCTGACTCTTAAGAGAGCGGCGGCCTATGAAATAAAGAAGCAGGCCATAAAAGAAGGCATGGTGACCTTGCAGCATTCCGGATGGCAGAAAGTCCTGGCCGGCATTACGACGCTGGAGGAAGTCCTGAGCGTCACCGAGGAAGTGTAAACAATCCCAAATAATTGGAGGCAAATATGAACAATACGAGTCAGAAGAACAAACGCCGCATCATTGAACGCGGCTTCACCCTGGTCGAAATGATGGTCGTGGTCGCGGTCATCGGCATCTTAGGCTCCGTAGTCGGCGGCAAACTTATCGGCAACACCGAAAAGGCCCGCAAAGCCAAAGCAATCATGGAGATCAAGGAATTCGAGACTCAGGCCGAGCTCTATCAGCTGAACAACGGCAAACCGATCACGGCGCTCTCGGATCTTTATCCGGAATACTTGAAAGAGGCGCCAGGCCCCGATCCCTGGGGGAACGAGTATGTTTTGACCGTTGAAAGCGATGGTACGGTCCGCGTGACTTCTTCCGGCGTTACCAACGATGAAACGGAAGGAAAAGCAGGCGGCCAGACTGCCGATTGGGGCAAATGATCTTAAATCTTATTTTTTGAACCGCTATGGCTCAGACCAAAAAGAAAAAAAGCATAACCAACCTTTTGTCAGGCGGCGACAAAACAGTCGCTCTTGACATCGGTTCGCGTTACGTCAAGCTGGCAGTCCTGCAGCGCAGAAAAAACGGTATCGCGGCGAAGCAGCTTGATCAAATGGCGATCCCCTTCACAAGCAGTAGGGGAGACGTGACGCCCGAGGCGGTGAAAGACACCGTCAAGCAGCTTTTGCAGCGCAACAAGATCAAGGACACAGGCGTTCTTTCCGTGATGTCGCGAGATTTCGTCACGGTAAGTCACCTGGAACTCCCCAGCACGGACAGGGAGCAGATCAAGCAGATGCTGGTCTTCGAGGCCGAGAGCCATCTGCCTTTCGCTATGGAGCGCGCCATAACGGCTTTCGATTTCAAGCCGATAGAACAGCCGAAAGCGGAGCCAAAGGAAGGCGAAGAAACTCCTGCTGAACCTGCGCCGGTCATGTCAAAGGTAGTCTTTGCGGCCGTCAGGCAGGCCCTTATTCCGAAATTTTTGGAGCTGCATTCCCAAAAGGGTCTTAAGCAGACGGCTATCCAGGTCTCCTCTTTCACGATCTTCAATCTCTACGATTATCTGAAGAGAGAGGGAAAGATCCCGGAGACCGAGGGTGACACGCTCATCATCGAGATGGGTGCTCGCAGGACAGAATTTATCCTGGTCAACGCAAAGGGAGAATTAGTCTTCACAAGGAACGTGGAGAAGGGCGGCGACGACCTTACAATGTTCCTTGCCGGAGAAGAGGGCGTCTCTTTCGAGGAAGCCGAACAAAGAAAAATCAAAAATTGGGAAGAGACCAAGCTGAACGATCCCGGTGAGCTTCTGCGCGCCATGGAAGGCTTAAATTCAGAACTCGACAAGACCATACGGTTTCTTAAAAATCGCGGTTTGTCTGAGAACATAACGCAGGTCTGCGTGTCCGGCGGCGGAGCTGCCAGGCCGGAGGTCTGCCGTGCGCTCTCGGCGCCGCTTGGCATCGACGCGCCCTTGTATCTTAACGGACTTGAGGCAATAGAGGCGAAAGGCAAAGATCTTTTCGGTCCGTCTTTCTCGGCCGTCCTGGGCGCCGCCCTGGCCCAGGTCGACGAAGCGTCCATCTATATCGACCTTCTGCCGGTTGACGTAGTCAAGCTTCAGCTTCTGGCCATGCGTCGGAAGATGCTGATCAAGCTTGCCATAGGCGTGGCCGCCGTTGCTTTGATAGCGCTTCTGATACTTGGCATAGCGGTTCTCATTAGCAACGCCAAGGTCGAGGCGAAGAACAAGGAATTGAAGAGCAAGCTTACCGAGACCAAGAAGGTTGACGCCCTTGAGAAGCGCAACCAGCAGCTGCAGAAAGCAGTCAATGACATTGAGGGCGTCATTTCAAGAAAGACTTCCTGGAACTCAGTTTTGGCAGGCATTTCCTCCTGCATGACGACCAATCTCTGGATAACGTCCATAGGCGTCGATAAGAACAACACCATGACTGTCGAGGGCTACTCGAGGAACGCCGATTATTTGCTCTTCGAGGAAAACATGCAGAAGCAGCTGCGCTTCGAGAACGTGATAGTTCCTTCTGAGAAGACCATGTACCAGTACGGGCTGCAAGTACACTATTTCAAGCTTACCTGCGACATCCTGCCGGATTACAAATACAATGAGAAGCTGAGAAATCTTCTAAGCCAGCCGGTTTCCGAACAGGAAGAGAAAGCGCAGGATCCGGCCGCCGACGAAGCTCCTAAGGTAGATACGGCTCCACTTGAGAAAAAAGAGGAGAATCCTGTGGAGTTCATGGAAGCTCCGATGCAGGGACAGCCGCTTCGCTTGGGAACGCCGGCGGGAGGCACCGTGAGGGGAAGCTCAAGAGTGGCTGAAGAGGCGCCGAAAGTTGAAGGCGGCTCTGAAGTGAAAACGGCTCCCAAACCGGCCCGCTCCGCTAGGCTTATGACGAAGAAAAAGGAAGACGAAACCGTGACGGAAGCGTTGCCCAAAACTATTGAAACCGCGTCAACTGCCGGCGAAGCCAAGGAAGAGGCTGCGGTAGAAAACGATTCAGCCGAACCTGAAAGCAAGGAGCAGGGGGAAGAACTGAAGGAAAGTGAGAATGCCGCGCCCAGGACCGAATTGAACGGTGAAGCGGCCGTCGATGACGCGGCTCTTGAAAAGGCGGCGGATGAAGCGGAGGAAGAGAGTGGCGGCGACAATGAGGAAACGGCTGACTTGGAAGAGACTTCCCTTGACGACAACACGGAGGACGACAAATGAGAGCGCTAACCACTAGAGAATGGATGACCGTCGGCATTGGCGGAGCCCTCGTAGTAATCGTTCTGGTCTGGACTCAGCTTATCTCTCCCGGTACCGATAAACTGGAGTCGAATTCCAAACGTCTGGCCGACCTTAACAAGAACATCGCTACTGCTGACAAAAAGATCAGCCAAGGCGCCAATCTTGCCAAGGATTACAAGAACTTGACTGAACGGTATAGCAACGCTTTGGAGACGATCACTGCCCAGAAAATGCCGGACAATCTGGCGCGCACTTTGCGAGAGGAGTTTGCCAAGCTGGACGGCAAGTACGGATCATCCATCACGTCCACGGCTGTGAAGCAGCCGCAGACGAACGAAATGTACAGCGACTTCTCATACAATTTGAAAGACGTCAGGTGCGACTGGAAGAGTCTGAACGCTGCGCTGGGCCTTATAGAGAGCGCCGGGCAGCTCGTCGGCTTCGACGCCATGAAGATCAAAAGCAACCTGAAGGATCCCAACAATCCCCAGGCCGTTGTTGATATGTCTGTCAGATCTTTCGTTTTTAACGACAGCCAGGATCAGGATCTGCCCAATTGGACGGCCCCCGATTACGATAAGCTGACGGCTGATCTCAAGGGCGACATCTTTGCTCTGCCCTCCGAAGTGGCGGCGGCTGTTAGTAGAAAAGGCGGTCCCAAGCCGGTAAATTTGAGCTCCGACGGCAAGGAGGAATTGCCATCCTGGACAAAGCACATTCAGTTCAACGGCATCTCCCGTTTCGGCGATAAGAATTTCGCCATGTTCTACAACAAATCCAATCGCTCGACTTTCACCGTTGCGGAAGGCGAGAAGATCGGAGACACCGAGGCGACGGTCGTTTACATCGACGCTGCCAGCCAGAAGGTGGTATTCGAAGAGAACGGCGAGAACAAGACACTGAAGCTTAGGACTTACGGCGACATCAGCGAATTTTTGAACCGCCCGTTCTCATTCCAGTACGATCTTGAAGTTCAAAACGTGCAGACGAACGAAGCTCTCAAAGTCGAGGCAGCCTCTGCAAAGGAACAGGAGGAAGCGAAGGAAGAGGAGAAGAAGACTCCGACTATCGCCGTCAACACGGAGGACACAGAAGTTCCCGAAGAATATGAGAAATCTTTGGGCAGCACCTCACAGTGCATGATGAACAGCGGCATGTACGTCATTAAAGTGGACGCTATCATGCAGAAGAGGAACAAACGCCTGAAAGCCAATTACGGAATGCTCATCACCAACACGCAGAAACTCGGTCCGGGCGAACTGGCCGGTCTCGAGTCGAACGACGTGCTTTTGGAGATAGGCGGCCTGAAAGTGGATTCCGTGGCGACCTACACTTACGCCATGAACAAAGCTTACAGCTCCGGCAAGACGATCCCGATGAAATATATGCGCGGAGACGAGATATTCGAGACAAACGTGACTTTAAAATAACCTAAACCTTCCAAAAATGAGCAAAGAAGAGAAAAACAAGTACCAGGATTCCTTAAACCTGCCGGCAGGAAATTTCCCGATGCGCGGGAATCTTCCCCAGCAGGAACCGAAAAGACTTGAGAAATGGCAGAAAGAGGATCTTTACGGCAAGATCAGAAAAGCCAGGAGCGGCTGCAAAAAATATGTCCTTCACGACGGACCGCCTTATGCGAACGGCAAGATCCACAACGGCACCGCCATGAACAAGATCCTGAAAGATATTACCATCCATTACCTGACCATGCAGGGCTATGACGCGCCTTACGTTCCTGGCTGGGACTGCCACGGCCTGCCCATCGAATACGCGCTTTTAAAGAAGCTCGGCAAGACCAAGGATGAAGTCGACCAGGTCGATTTCCGCCGCCAGGCCAGGGAATACGCCAAATCTTACATCGACATCCAGCGCGCCCAGTTCAAGCGCTTCGGCGTTCTGGGCGAATGGGAGAACCCCTATATCACGATGGACGCCCGCTACGAGGCGGACATCATCAGGTCGTTTGGCGAACTGTACGCCAAGGGTTACGTTTACAAAGGCTGCAAGCCGATCCACTGGTGCACGAACTGCGAGACCGCCCTGGCAGAATCGGAAATAGAGTATGCCGACGACACCTCGACTTCCATCTATGTGAAATTCCCTCTGGCGGAAGGCCAGGATCTTCCGAGCGGATTGCCGAAGGAAGCGGCGATAGTCATTTGGACCACCACTCCCTGGACGCTTCCCAGTAACAGGGCCGTCTGCGTCAAATCCGACATCAATTACGGTGTGGTGGAACTCGAAGGCAAGCCGATCGTCATGGCGGTCGAGCTTGTCGCCCCGCTTTTCGCGAAACTTGGAAAACCGGCGCCTCTTACGACTGCGGTCTTCCAAGGCGCGGAGCTTGAAGGCCTCAAGGTCAAGCATCCAATCTTTGATGAACTGACTGTTCCCGTGGTGATGGACGACTACGTCTCGCTTGACACCGGCACAGGCATCGTGCACATCGCTCCAGGCCACGGCCAGGAAGACTACGGAGTAGGTTTGCGCTACGGTTTGGAAGTCTTCTCTCCTGTTAACGGCAAAGGCCTTTATGACGCGAA
Source organism: bacterium (assembly GCA_017616555.1). Classification (GTDB taxonomy): domain Bacteria; phylum Auribacterota; class UBA3054; order UBA3054; family UBA3054; genus UBA3054. The sequence continues at coordinate 245,855 of JAFZXZ010000032.1, forward strand.
CGTTCCCCAGTATCAGGGAATGCACGTCTTCAAAGCCAACGAAGTGATAATAGAAGACCTTATCAAGAAGGGCATCCTGATCCATCAGGAACCTACGACGCACTCTTACCCGCACTGCTGGCGCTGCCACAAGCCTGTCATCTTCCGCGCCACTGACCAGTGGTTCATAGGCGTTGACAGAAACGACATGCGCAAAAAGGCCCTGGAGGCCATAGAGACTGTAAAATGGGTCCCGGAAGTCAGCAAGCAACGCATTAAATCTATGCTGGAATTGAGGCCAGACTGGTGCCTTTCACGTCAGCGCATGTGGGGCGTGCCTATCCCAGTCTTCTATTGCGAGAATTGCGGCCAGGAGATCTTGAACGACGAGATCATAAAAAAAGTCGGCGACCTGGCTGAGAAGGAAACTTCCGACATCTGGTTCAGCAAGGAAGCCAGTGAACTTCTGCCGGAAGGCACCGTCTGCCCGAAATGCAGCGGCACCCATTTCCGCAAAGAGAAAGACATCCTGGACGTCTGGTTCGATTCAGGACTTTCCCACAGAGCGGTCTGCGGCCGCAGGGAGAATCTCTACGATCCCGCCGACATGTACCTGGAAGGCTCAGACCAGCACCGCGGCTGGTTCCAGGTCTCGCTTCTGACCGGCATCGGACTGATGGGCTGCGCGCCCTACAAGAAAGTCGTGACGCACGGCTGGACGCTGACGGAATCAGGCGAAAAGGAATCGAAATCCAAAGGCAACTACACCGATCCGGAACTGATGTGCAACCAGCTGGGCGCCGACATTCTGCGCCTCTGGGTCTCTTCCACGAACTACATGCAGGACGTCATGATCTCGGAAAACATCCTGCGTCAGATCGGCGACGCCTACAGGCGTATCAGGAATACCTTCAAATACATTCTCGGCAACATAGCGGACTTCGATCCCGAAAAGGACGCCGTTCCGGTTGACCAGCTGAATGAACTTGATCGTTACATGCTCCACGCCCTGGAGACGCTGCGCCAAGCGGTTACGGAAGCCTACGAAAAGAACGAATACCACAGAGTATTCCACGCTCTCTACAATTTCTGCTCCGTCGATCTTTCCGCCCGCTACTGCGACATATTGAAAGACACGCTTTACGCGGACGCCAAGGCTTCTCTTTCCAGAAGGGGAGCCCAGACCGTCCTAAGGCAGTGCGCCGTGGTTTTGGCGAAACTTTTGGCCCCGATACTCGTCTTCACTTGCGAAGAAGTCTGGGAATGCCTTTCCGAATGCGGATTCTCAAAGGAGGAAGATGGTGAGGAGACTGTGCATCTTTCCGCCTGGCCTAAGGAAAAGAAAGAATGGCTGGCTCCCGAGCTCGCTGCCAAATTTGAAAAACTCTGGTTCATCCGCGACGAAGTCTTAAAGGAACTCGAAGCGTTGCGCCAGACTGGAAAAATCGGTTCAGGTCAGGAAGCGGAAGTTGAACTATGGAGCGATGACCCAGAATGGCAGGAACTCTTGAAGAGTTACTCCGACAAATTCGCGAAGCTCTTCATTGTTTCCGGCGTAGATATAAAGAAGCCCGAAGCCGGACGCGCGATCGATAAGATCGTCGTTGCGGCCGGAAGATCCGGGAAACCGAAGTGCGCCCGCTGCTGGAATTGCAGCGACGACGTAGGCATTGATCCCAATAATCCTGACGTCTGCGCCCGCTGCGCGGAAGTCTTGAAAAATCAGGCTTAAGATATGGTCAAAAAAACGAAATTATCCAAAGAAGTCCTTTCGAAACTTCAGAAAGCCCTTTTGAAGAAACGCGCCCGCTTGATGGGCAACGTTGAGAAGCTGGAGGAGGAATCTTTCATGAATTCTCAGAAAGATTTTTCCGGCGACATTTCCGGTTACAAAACGCACATTGCCGACATCGGCTCCGACGCCTCCGGCATGGAACTGATGCTGGGATTGGCCAGCAACCAGCAGAAGCTGCTGCAGCAAGTTAACGACGCCTTAGCCCGCATAGAAGACGGAACCTACGGCTTCTGCCAAATGTGCGGCAAACCGATTCCGCAGGCCAGGCTGGAAGCCATTCCCGAAGCCGAACTCTGCCTTAACTGCGCGGACAAGAATTAATGGGTGAAAAGTGGAACAGGTGCGCGACTCCCGTCTATCTGGCCGCCAGCGCCGCGATCATTGACCAACTGAGCAAGTTCGCGGTCAGAAGTTTCGTAGAGGAGAATTCCGTAATAGAGGTCCTGCCGTCATTCAATCTGACATTCAGGCTGAATCCGGGAGTGGCTTTCTCAATGCTGGACAACATAAACTACGGGCACTTTATTCTGGCCGGGCTGGCGCTTGTCGTCATCCTTTTCATCCTCTCCTTGTTTTTAAGAGGCAAGGCGCCGAAAAGCCGTGTGGCGACGGCGGCTTTGGGTCTTATCATGGGAGGAGCCTTCGGCAACATGATAGACAGGCTGCTTCCGCCTTACTATGCGGTTGTTGACTTCATCGACATTTATTACAAGAACTATCACTGGCCCGCCTTCAACATTGCCGACAGCTGCATAACGGTGAGCGCCCTGCTTCTCATTATCGTCTGTTGGAAAGAAGATTAGTTTTTGGGGGACAAAATGGAAATCAATTATGACGGCCTAGGCAACAGCCTGAGTGATCTGACCAGGCTTTCGAACGCAGTCTCGCGCTCCATCAGCGCCGAGAATTTCAAAGGCGAGAAAGGAAAGGGCGCCATGGCGACGGAGGGAGCCCTTGCGAACGCCGCCAGAGAACTGGGGCAGGGCTGGAAAGTTTCTCCTTGCGTCAGAATAGCTCCCCACACAACTTTCACCGTGGCGGAGATAGATGGTCCCGGTGCCATAAAGCACATGTGGATGACTTTGGACTACAGGTTTTACCGCCAGTACGTACTGAGAATCTATTGGGATGGAGAAAAAGAGCCTTCTGTCTGCGTTCCTCTTGGAGACTTTTTCTGCCACGGCTGGCTGGAGAGAACTAATGTCAATTCCGTCCCGATCGTAGTCAACCCGAGCGGCGGCTTCAATTCTTATTGGGAGATGCCTTTCAGGAAAAAATGCCTTATTACCCTGGAGAATCTTTCCGAGGAATCGCCGGAGTTCTTTTATCAGATCAATTACATTTTGACCGAGATCCCGGAGGACAGAGCTTATTTCCACGCCCAGTGGCGCAGGATGAACCCGACCAACGAAAAGGAAGAGTACGTGATCCTCGACGATGTCAAGGGCAGGGGACAGTACGTAGGGACGTATGTCGCCTGGCAGCCCAACAGCAACGGCTGGTGGGGCGAAGGCGAAGTGAAATTCTTCCTGGACGGCGACAGGGAATTCCCGACGATCTGCACAACGGGAACAGAGGATTATTTTGGCGGCGCCTGGGGTTTCACGGACAGCACTTTCAAAAATTATCAGGAGTTCAGTTCGCCGTACTGCGGGCTGCCCCAGATCATCCGCCCGGACGGTTTCACAAAAGCCAATCTGCGCTTTGGGATGTACCGCTGGCATATTTGCGACCCCATTCGTTTCACCGAGGAGCTTAAAGTCACCATGCAGGCCCTTGGCTGGCGAAATAAGGGCCGTTTCCTTCCACTAAGGGACGACATAGCCTCGGTGGCCTACTGGTACCAAACTGAGCCTCACAGCCCCTTTAAACAGAATCTTGATCCCAATCATCTGGAGGTTATTTGATATGAAGTTGGAAAAAAATTCTAAGTTTCTTATTATTGGCGATTCGATCGGTGATTTCGGCCGCGCCCGCCCGGTGGGCGAAGGTTTGCATGCCGGACTCGGCACCGGCTTCCCGCGCGTCCTTGACAGCATTTTGAGGATCAAGGCTCCGGAATACGGAATCAGAGTTATGAACGTCTGCACAAGCGGCGACACGTCACAGGCGCTTCTTGATCGCTGGCAGACCGACGTCATCGATCTCAAGCCAGATTACCTTGCCATAGAGATCGGCATAAACGACGTCTGGCGCCACTTTGACGAACCTTACAGGAACGAGATCTTCATCTCCGTTGAGGAGTACGCCGCAAACCTTCAGAAAATGGTCGATTCTACAAAGGGTCTGAAAGGGATTTATTTTATTTCGCCTTATCTCATGGAACTGAACAGGCAGGACGCTTTCCGGGCCATGATAGACAAATACCACGACGCTATGAAAGCGGTGGCTGAAAAGAACGGCGCGACGTTCGTTGACCTGCAGGAAGCCTTCGACAAATATTTTGAGCACTTCCACCCGGTCTCAATGAGCTGGGATAGGGTGCATCCGGATCCCACCGGACATTTGCTGATAGCCCGCACAATTGCGCAGGCGATAGGATTAATTGACTAGCAGTCCGTAGAAGAGCGCTCCGGCGACGGAGCGCTTGACGAAATCCCGGCGTTCTTCAGGAGAAAGTTCCTTTTTCTGCTTCGCGGCGATCATGGCTCTCTCCTTGGCTTGCGCCATTTCGATCGCTTCTTTCCTCGCCTTGTCTTCAGCCGCGCCGCGCCCTTCATTAACATACGCAATGTCTTTGTAATAAACTTCCGGATGGACTGAGACGAAGGTCCTGAAGGGTTTGTTGCCAAGAAGGCGCTGCATGTTCACCGGGCGTTTTATGGGATATTTGAAGGGCAGCCACCAGGAGAAATTGTAAGAGCCGAAGTCGGAGTTCACGGCCGAGGACTGCAGCCTTATGGCTCTGGTGTTGTTTTTAATGAGCGGTTTGCCGGACTCGTCCCTGGTATTGAAGAAAAGATCGACATTGACTTCCGGACGCTCAAAGCAGATGGTTTGGGGAAGCTTGTAGTCGCTGACGCATTTGTAGGCCTTGACTCTGACGCCGTCGCTGGAAAGAAGCGTGAAATAATCGGCGATGTTCGCGGGGATCTTTACTTCATTCTGCATGTCCAGGAAATTGTTCCTTAATTGGAAAGTCAAGCGGAATCCAAAGCCGTTAGTCAAGATCTGCTTGTACCTGGCGCCCCATTTTTTGAGGAAGGCCGTGCGGTCTTTGGGCTTGGGATCCTCCTCGACGTAGAGCTCCGCCATCTCTGCTTCCGCAAGGATGGGGTGCATGATGACGATCACTTCCTTAAGGTTGTTCGTCATGTTGTAATAGGAGCAGACGTCGTCGCGGTACTTGATTATCTGCTGACGGGGCGTGAGCACGGGCTGGGGCTCGGGTTCTGTGAACGAAACGTCGACATCATTGTAATCGTTGGTCTCCTCCGCTGTCAGAAAGAGGGGTAGAAAAAGGAAAAAAAGCAAGAGCAACTTTTTCATCTATTCCTGCTCCTCGTCGGTGAACTGCATCATGCAGAGCTTATAGTACATGCCGGATTCGTCTTTTATCAGCTCGTCATGGGAGCCGACCTGCTGGATCTTGCCTTCCTTCATGACGATTATTCTGTCAGCATGGCGAATGGTGGAGAGACGGTGCGCGATGGCTATCACCGTGCGGTTTTCCACGAGGTTGTCTATGGCTTCCTGGACCAGCCTTTCGCTCTCGGTGTCGAGAGCCGAGGTCGCTTCGTCAAGGATCAGGATGGAGGGGTTCTTGAAGATGGCCCTAGCGATGGCCAGCCTTTGGCGCTGGCCGCCGGACAGCCTTACGCCGTGCTCGCCGATTATGGTGTTGTAGCCTTCCGGCATTTCCATGATGAACTCATGGGCGTTGGCGGCCATGGCGGCGGCCTGGACGTCATTCATGTCGTATTTCCTGAGGCCGTAGGCGATGTTGCTGGCGATGGTGTTGTTGAAGAGTATGGTGTCCTGGCTTACCATGCCCATTTGTCCTCTGAGAGAGGAGAAGGAAAGATTCCTGATGTCAATGCCGTCCAACGTGACAGAGCCTTCCGTGCAATCGTAGAAGCGCGGGATGAGATTGGCTATGGTTGTCTTTCCGGAACCGGATGGGCCGACCAGGGCGATCATCTCACCTGGCTTTATGGTTATGTCGATGTCCTCGATGACATTGCCTTCCGTTGCGTCATAAGAGAAGGAGACGTGGTTCAAACGCAGTTCTTTCTGCATTGGAGGAGCTTCGATGGGGGAGTCGCACTCCTTGATTTCCGGAACGGTGTCCAAAACTTCGTAAATGCGGTTGAGGGCGGCTTTGGAACGCTGTATGACATTGTTGAGTTTGCCGATGCTTCGGAAGGGCTTGATGGAAAGGAGAAGGATCGTGAGGTAGGCGACGATCGTTCCGAAAGTAGCCTCGCCGGTCATGACCGAAATGAGGAGCAGGCTGCCGACCACTACAAGGCACAAGATACCCGCCAGTTCGGTCAGCGGGCTGACCATGACGTCGTTCCTTATGCCGGCCATTCTCTGTTCATAATATTTTCTGAGCTGGCGGTCAAAGCGCTTAATTTCGTATTCCTCGGTGTTGAAGGCCCTGACGATCCTGATACCTGTGATGGTCTCCTGGAGAAGGGAGACGATATCCGCGATCTTTTCCTGCGTTTTCTTGGAGATCTTCCTGATCCTTTGTCCGATTATGATGATTGGCGCCATGATGACGGGCAGGAAGATGGCGGAGAAAATGGAGACTTTCCAGTTCAAGGCCAGAAGCATGCAGACTATGAAGGGAAGGCTTGAGATCTCGGCCACGGAGTCCGCCAAGCGTGCGGAGAGCGTCGCCTGCACAACGTTGACGTCGTTCGTGACGCGGGAAATAAGGTCGCCGGTTCTGTTGACGTTGAAATAGCGGATGGGGAGTTCCTGTATTTTTCGGTACATCATGTCCATCAGCTTGCAGACCATCGACTGCGAAACGCCCTCCATCACAAGGTGTAGGGAAACGGAGAAGAAAACTCTCAGAAGGATCATCACAAAGATGAAGGCTAGGAGCATGCGGGCCAGCTTGGTGGGATTGATGGCATTCAGCTTGGCCACTATCTCCTCTATTTTCGCCATCCAGGAGGCGGGAAGGACCTGCCTGGTTGAGTCGGGGATCCTAATGAGATAGCTGTCCTCTTTGCTCTTCTCCTCCTTTTCTTTCGCTTCGCCAAGCTTCTCGTCAAGCTTCAGTTTGGCGGAAAGGTAATTGTTGGTCAGCGGCCTGGCCGACCAATAGCGGGAGACTTTGCACATCCACTCCGGAACTTCCTCCCTGTCGCTGGAAGTGAGGGCCGGCAGGATGCGGTCCGCGAAAGGCGCGATCGTTCCTATGCTGGCGAACTGCGTGGCGTTGACGCCTATCATGCACACGACGCCCAGGAGCAGCTGGAACTTGTAGCTGAGAGCTAGTTTCGCGAAGCGTAAAAAAGGACTTTTCATTTCGTTTTCTTGGTGCGCCAGGCGGGATTCGAACCCACAGCCTTCGGCTCCGGAGGCCGACGCTCTATCCAGTTGGGCTACTGGCGCTGATTCTTTTATGCTGTGACGATTTTTGAGAGATCGGCGATCTTGTTCTGTATGGTGTCGGAAATGCTTTTCAGTATGGCGAGCCTGTTGGAGGCCACCGCTTTGTCGTCGGCGTAGATCCTCACGTTGGTGAAGAAATCATCAAGGGGCTTGGCCATTTTGCTTGCAAGCAGTTTGACGGTCTTGCCGAATTCGCAGTTTTCCAGGAGAGCGTGCGCTTCCAGCCTTGCGTTTTCCCAAGCGTCCCACAGTTCTTTCTCTTCCTTTTCAGCGAAGAGCGCCGTGTCCACTTTGCAGGCTGCCGTACCTTTCTTCTCGTCTTTCATTATATTGACGCAGCGCGTCAGCATATTGCACAAGGTCAGGAACTCGGCATCCTGCTTCATTTCCTGGAGCTCCAGGGCTTTTTTGCGGGCGACGTATATTCCGGGCCAGGGAGATCCGAAGATCGCCTGTATGATGTCGTAGCTTACGCCTTCCTCTTTCAAAACTGTCTCGAAGCGGCCCATGAAGAGGGAAGTGAACTGTTTTTCAAGCTTGTGCGCGTCGGAGTGCGGCTCGAACCAGCTGTTGGCGATAAGGGATAGTTCGTTTTCCTGGATAGCGGCGGAGATGCCCATTCTTTCCGTCATGATGGAAACGAAATTCTTTTTAAAGCTGTCGCTGTCGGCTTCCAGAAGCTCCACGGCGACTTTGGCAAGATCGCTCAGTTTGAAGCGCAGTTTGTGGGCGATGATGGTCTTCAGAAGACCGAAGGTTTGGCGGCGCAGCATGTAGGGATCGGCGGAGCCTGTGGGGGCCAAGCCTACCGTCACGCAGCCTATTATCGTGTCGATCTTGTCGGCGATACTGAGAATGGCTCCGGGAAGCGTCTCGGGAAGGTCGTCTCCGGCGCTCCTGGGTTTATACATCTCCTCGATGGCCAGGGCGTGCGCGCGGCTCACCTTATCGACGCGCTCGGCGTAGATCCGGCCCATGATGCCCTGCAGTTCCGGGAATTCGAAGACCATGGCGGTCGTGAGATCGGAACGGGACAGGAGCGCGGCTTCACTGGCAATCTCCGCGGCTTCCTGGTTCCCGGTCATCTCTCCGAGAGCGGTGGCGATGCAGGCCACTCTTTCCGTTTTGGCGAAGTAGGTGCCGATGTCCTTTTGGAAGATCACGTTTTTCAGTTTCTCTCTTCTTTCCTTAAGCGTGACTTCTTTGTCTTCGTTGAAGAAGAAGCGAGCGTCGGACAGCCTGGCGGAGATAACGCGCTCGTAGCCCGTCTTGATCAGCGCTTCCTCTTTCAGGTCATTGTTGGTGACGGAAAGGAAAGAAGCCTCAAGCCTGCCCTCGGAGTCGTAGCAGGGGAAGCTCTTCTGGTGCTTTTTCAGAGTCGTTATGAGAACTTCCGGCGGCAGCTCGAGGTATTCGGGCGCGATGCTGCCTTTCACGCAGTTGGGGTATTCGGTAAGATTCGCGCAGATATCGATAAGCTCTTCGTCGAGGCGTTCCTCGATGCAGCCGAATTTTAGAAGCTGTTCTTTGATAATCGCTCTGCGTTCTTCAAAAGAGAGGATGACAAAGTGCTCTTTGAGCAGTTTTGCGTATTCCGCAAAGTCGGCTTTTTCCATTTCGAAGGGGCCGGGGGCAAGGAAGCGGTGCCCCTTTATTTCCCTACCGGCTTTGAGACCGTCCAGGTCGCAGTCGATTAGTTCGCTGCCAAGGAGGCAGCAGAGCGAGCGGATCGGGCGGGCGAAAGTCGTGGGCTTTACGTCCCAGCGCATGGATTTCGGGGAGCGCAGTCCTTTGATAAGCTCAGGGATCTTTCCTTTCAAAAGCTCAGTAGTTTTCTTTCCGCCTTCCTTTACTCTGGCAAAAAGATATTCCTTGCCGTTCTCCTCAACGCGTCCAATCTTATCCAAGGGAAGACCTACTTTCAGGGCGAAATTCTCAGCGGCTTTGGTCGGAGCCCCGTCCTTAAAAGAAACGGAAACGGGGGGACCTTTCACGTCGCTTTCTTTGACGGATTGCACTTCGGAAAGTTCAGCGCAGAAAAAAGCCAGCCTTCTGGGAGTCCAGGCGCACACGACGTCCTTGTGTTCCAGCATGGCGGAGGCGAAATAGTTTTCGAGATCCTCCTTCATCTGGCGGGCGTAATTGGGAAGGTAGGAAGCGGGGAGCTCTTCAGTCCCGATCTCTAAAAAGAATGGCAAGCTCATTTTTCCTCCTTGTCGATGCCTTTCACTACCCTGTAGCATTTGGCGCAGCTAAGGGCCATGCTTCTTATCATGCCGATGAAGGCCGTCCTCTGCGTCACGCTGATGGCGCCGCGGGCGTCAAGCACGTTGAACCAATGCGAACAATTCATCAGCCATTCGTAAGCGGCGTAGGGAATCTTCGCTTCAAGCGTTTCCTTGCATTCCGTTTCCGCCTGCTTGAAGAACTGCCAGTGCCTTTCCACGCTGGCGTGTGAGAAACTGTAGTCGGAAAGCTCGTATTCGAACATCTTGCGCATGTCACGGTAAGTGACGCCTTCCGTCCATTCGATATCCATGACATGGTCTTTGCCCTGGACGAAGGCGGCGATCCTTTCCAAGCCGTAAGTCAGTTCCAGCGTCACGGGCTTCATCTCAAAGCCGGCCATCTGCTGGAAATAAGTGAACTGCGAGATCTCGGTGCCGTCGCAAAGTATCTGCCAGCCGAGGCCGGTGGCGCCCAGAGTGGGGGATTCCCAGTCGTCCTCCTCGAACCTGAGATCGTGCACCCTGGGGTCGATGCCGATAGCTTCCAAACTTTTCAGATAGACTTCCTGCGCGTTGACAGGCGAAGGCTTTATGATCGCCTGGAACTGATGGTGCTGGTAGAGTCGGTTAGGGTTGTCGCCGTAGCGGCCGTCGGTCGGACGGCGGGAGGGCTGAACGTAAGCGACCTTCCAGGGGTCTGGCCCCTGGACGCCGAAGAAAGTGCAGGGATGGAAAGTGCCTGCGCCAACCTCATGGTCGTAAGGTTGGACTATTACGCAGCCGTACTCGCTCCAATATTTCTGCAAACGGAAGATGATCTCCTGCAGAGTCGGAGCTTTTTCAAATTTAGTCATTTCTTTAGCCGTTTTGATTAACTTATAGATATTATCTATAAATTATAGCATAAACGGCCGCGCGCCTTTCCTTGGCGCTCAGGCAACGACTTCGGGGCCGGAAACGCCTTTGGGATTCGGACCGTATTCGTTGTCGCCAGGATCGCTGTCGATAATGAAGAAAATGATGAGAATGATCGTTCCAATGATAGGAATGCATCCGATCAAGAGCCACCAGCCGGTGCGGCCGGTGTCATGGAGTCTTCTGACCGCGACGGAAAGACCCGGAATGAAGAGAACTATGCCGGAAATAATGTTTACCAAAGGAATCAAGCCCAAGATAAGCGCGAAAAGGGTGAAAAACCAATATTCGCTGCGGCGAGCTCTGCCTTCAAAACACCTGTAAGCTTTATTCCAGGCGCTGACAATCGATTCTGAAAAACTCATACAAGACTCCTCTTCTTTTTGGTTAGATGCTATATCTCCTAACATTATAACACAGGCTAACAGCGGAAGAAAGCCCCTTGGAGAATGATGAAAGGGAAACTATTTACTTTTTAATAGTTTTTTAATACAATAAATTAATACGTATTAATATCGCCGGAATATTAAGGTTATGAAATATTACGAATTCCTGGAAAGATACAGAAAAGAAGAGTCGCCCTGGCCCTTCAACTTCGCCGTTGACGTCGTGGACGCCGAGGGCAAGGCTGATCCTAAGAAGCTTGCGATGATCTGGCTGAACGAGCACGGCCTTGAAAAGCGTTTTACTTACGCGGACTTCACAAGGGAATCCAACAAAGCCGCGAACGTTCTGAGAGGACTGGGCGTGCAGAGGGAGGACATCGTGGTCCTTATGATGACGAGGCGTCCCGAGTGGTGGATCTGCGCCTTGGCCGTCATGAAGCTCGGCGCCATCGTTATCCCGGTCTCTTCCAAGCTTACGCCTTATGACATCCGCTACCGCAGCGGCATGACGCCCATCAAGGCTATCATTACGGAAGATTCCTTAAAGGGCGTCTTCGACGAAGCCAGCGACGATTTGACTTACGTGCATCTTTTCCTGACTTACGACGGCGGCAACGAGAAGTGGCAGAACATGGGCGAGCTCTGTGAGAAGGCTTCAGAAGATTTCAAGGATCCCGCCGACACCACCATCCTTTCCCCCATGATCATGTACTTCACCTCCGGCACTTCCGGTTTGCCGAAGATGGTGAGGCACAATTATCTTTACGCTTGGGCGCATCTGGCCACCAGCGAGCTCTGGCACAAAGAGACGCCTGAGTCGCTGCAGTGGACGATCACGGACACGGGCTGGGGAAAACTTTGCTGGGGCGCTTTCATAGCCCAATGGATGGCTGGTTCCTGCATTTTCGTTTACGAGTACAAAGGCCACTTCGACGGCAAGGATATCCTGCGCAATATTGAGAAATACCGCATCACGAATTTCTGCGCGCCTCCTACGGTCTATCGTCTTTTGATCGCCGAGGACGTCAGTAAATACGACATCTCCTCCCTTAAGGTGTGTACCGCCGCCGGCGAGGCCTTGAGCATTCCCGACGCTTTGAAGTGGAAAGAGCTTTCCGGCCTTGACATCTACGAAGGCTACGGCCAGACTGAGAGCACGATCCTGCTTGGAAATCTGCCGGGCGAACAGCACAAGATCGGCTCCCTCGGCAGATCCATTCCCGGTCTCGACGTCGATATCGTTGACGAGGAAGGAAACCGCCTTGGCCCAGACAAGGAAGGCAACATCGCCGTCTGCATGGAGGGCAAATGGCCTCCCGGACTTTTCCACGGGTACCTTAACGAGGAAGAGATGAACAAGGAAGTCTTCCACCACGGCTGGTATTTTACCCGCGACCTCGGCATTAAGGACAAGGACGGCTTTATCTGGTTCGTCTCCCGCAGCGACGACGTTTTCAAGAGTTCCGGCTACAGGATCAGCCCGGCGGAAGTTGAGAAAGCCCTGCAGCAGCACGAGGCAGTGGCTGACAGCATCGTTATAGGCGTTCCGCACAAGATGCGCGGTTTCGTTGTCAAGGCTTTCGTACAATTAAGACCGGGCTTCGAACCGTCCTTCCTTCTTGAGAAAGATATTCAGAGCTTCGTGAGAAAGAACACGGCGCCCTACATGTATCCGAGAATAGTCGAGTTCGTGGACGATCTTCCCAAGACCACCAACGGCAAGAAGTGCCGCTGGAAAATGGTGGAAATAGAAAACAAAAAGAACAATGGATAAGTGCGTCCTGCATACCTGCTGCGGACCGTGCGCCAGCCATTGCTGCTATGTCCTATCGGACGCTGGCAAAAGGCCGGTTCTGTTTTATTCCAATTCCAACATCAGCCCTTTCGAGGAATTTATCAAACGTTGGGAAAACGTGAAAAAGTTATCCGGCATCCTGGGAGTGGAAGCTGTTTGCGACCACTGGGATCATTCTCTCTGGCTTGAAGCGGTGAAGGGGCACGAACTCGATCCCGAAGGCGGCGAGCGCTGCCGCTTGTGTTTCGCCTTCAATCTCAAAAGGGCTTATGAGTTTGCTTCCGCAAGAGGACTTGAATTCACTACTTCCCTTACCGTCAGCCCCTACAAAAATTCCAAAACGCTCTTCGAGGTGGGGGAGGCTTTCCCAAATTTCCTGAAGTTCGACTTCAAAAAGAAGAATGGGTATAAGCACAGCGTAGAGCTGTCCAATGAGTACGGTCTCTACCGTCAGAATTACTGCGGCTGTGAGTTTTCCTTATCGCAGAGGGAGAAGAAATGAATGAAGTGGCCGGAAAAGCTTAAAGCTCTTCCGATTTTTCCGCACCTTGGATCGGTGACGGAAGCTTTGTCCGTTTCCAATATTCTTCTCGAGGCGGCTCCCGGCGTAGGCAAGACCACGCTTGTTCCCCTCGCGCTTTTGAATGCGCCCTTCGTTTCTAAAAAGATAATCATGCTGGAGCCGAGGAGGCTGGCAGCCAGGGCCGCCTGCACAGTCATGTCAAAGTATCTGGGAGAGGAACCGGGCGTGACAGTAGGATACCGCACGAAGCTAGACACGAAGGTCTCCAAGGCAACCAGGATAGAGATAGTCACGGACGGCGTTTTTACGAGGATCATCCAGAACGATCCGGAGCTCAAAGACTATTCTGTCGTAATTTTCGACGAGTTCCACGAACGCAGTTTGCAAAACGACCTGGGCTTTGTCCTGACCATGGAAGTCCAGGAAAATCTGCGTCCTGAACTTAAGCTGCTTCTGATGTCCGCCACGCCTGATCCCGGCTTCCTGGAGCGCTGCGATAATTTCAAAGCGCTCAGTGTTCCCGGAAAAATGTATCCTGTCGAAGTAGATTATCTGCCGCCCGATTACGGTGAGAAGATGGAAGAAGCCGCGGCGCGCGCTGTGAAGCGATTGCTCAACGTTGCGGATGGTGACATTCTCGTTTTTCTTCCGGGCGTAGCTGAAATAGAGAACACAAAAAAACTTCTGGGCGAACTCAAAAATGTTTCTGTTCTGACTTTGCACGGCATGCTGAGCAAGGAGGAGCAAGACCTGGTGCTTTTCCCCGGCGAAAAAAGAAGAGTTATCTTGAGCAGCGCCATAGCGGAGAGCAGCCTTACCGTTCCAGGCGTCCGCAACGTAGTTGACAGCGGTTTGAGCCGCTATTCCGTTTACGACCCCGTCTCCGCTTTCGAGCGTTTGGAAACGCACGCGTCCGATTTGGGAACCATAACCCAAAGAACGGGCAGAGCCGGCCGAATCGGGCCGGGCCGTGTTGTCAGGCTTTGGGAAAAAGTGAGCGAAAAAAGCAGGCCGCAGTCGGCGGAGCCGGAGATCTTAAGGGCGGATCTTAGCGCTTTGTGCCTCTCGTTGGCCGTCTGGGGAGAGAGCGATTACGGGCGCCTGAAGTGGCCGGTCGCTCCTAAAAAAGAAATGATGCAGAACGCCAGGGAACTGCTTTTCTCCTTGGGAGCGTTGGATTCTGACGGTTTGCCTACCGGGAAGGGAAAAATTATGGAAGCGCTGCCTGTGCATCCGCGCCTTTCCAGTATGCTTTTGCGCGCCCAAGAAGAGGGAACGCTCAGAAAAGCCGCCAGACTGGCGGCCGTTTTGGAAAGCTCTGAAGACGCGAGAGGAAACATCGAGGCTATGCTGAAGGGGAGAGCTTCCTCTCTAGTTGAACGTTCTGCGGAAAGGCTGAAAAAACTTTTGAAGGAGTCAGCTGGGAGGGAAAAGGAAATTTCGGCCGGACGGCTTGTTTCCTGGGCCTACCCTGACAGGATCGCGAAAAAAAGAGAAGGCGCTCCGGGATTTCTTTTGGCAAACGGCAAAGGCGGAGTTCTTGCCTTTGAAAGCGCTCTCACTAGCAGCGAATACATTGCGGCTGCTTCCCTGGGAGGAGTGGCCGGCAACGCGAAGATCTTCTCCGCCGCGGAGTTGACGCTGGAGGACATTACGGCGGATTTTTCCTCTTTTTTCACCGTACAAGAAAAAACGATCTGGGAAGAAAAGCGAAAAAAAGCGCTTACTGTCAGGGAGACTAAATTCGGCGAGATCACTTTGAAGCGCGAGGAGAAAAACTTGGGAAGCGAAGAGGAGAGCACTCTTCTGCTTGAGAAGCTTCTGGAGGAAGAGCTGAGGCCTTTGGAATGGACTCCCGCCGCAAGATCTTTTATGGAGAGAGCCGAGTGCGCTCATGCTTTGCTTGGATCTGACTGGCCTTCCTTTGACGGGGAAGAGCTTGAAAAAGACGCGAAAATTTGGCTCCTGCCTGTGCTGTCTGGTCTCAATTCTTTTTCCCAGGCTTCGGGGATAGACCTGTTGAACGCTCTTAAGAGCAGGCTCGGTTCAAAAAGCCGGGAAATGGAAAAGCTTTTTCCAAAGACCTTGCTTCTGCCGTCCGGCAGGTCTGCCAAGGTAGATTACAGCGATCCAATGAATCCTACGCTTTCCTCTTATCTTCAGGATTTCTACGGCATGGATTACAACCCGGCGATTGCCGGCGGCAGTATCGTTTTGAGGGTGGAGCTTCTGAATCCTGCCGGCCGCCCGGTCCAGGTTACTTCCGACCTTGCGAATTTTTGGAAGAATTCCTATCCCCTTATAAGGAAGGAACTGAAGGGGCGCTATCCCAAGCACAACTGGCCGGAGGAGCCTGTACTTGGGGATAAAAGGCTAAAATCTTCCAAAAAAGTGGTAAAATAAAAGCATGAGAAAAATACTTCCTTTTTTCTTAGCGCTCCTTTGCGTCTCGCAAACCTTCGGATATCGCTACGAACTGGCGATGCCGCTTGACGACGGCGTCTATATGGCTCTGGCGCATGCCGCCAGCAACAGCAACGTCAGTGAACGCGTCATCTGCAGCCGCTCCTTTCACGTGCAGGGCTTCCCCGAAGCCGATCCAAATCCGGACTGGGGCTGCAAGGGCCTGAAAGCGGACGACCCCATATATTACAACTCCTCCCTCGCTGGGATGCAGGCCATTGTGGCGGACGCATTAAGGGACGAAGGCAATTACGTCCTGTACGCCGTCAACGCCGAGACCAACGCCGTGGAGACTTACGTGGACGTCCTCAACTGGCCGGGTTTGAAGAGCAAACGCTATCCGGTCAATCTGGAGGCTGAAAGCATTATGCTTCTAGGGTATCTACCAGCCAGGAAAAACCTTGGCATGCAAGTTGTGAACGCTTCCCAGAACAAGAATTATTACGTGAAAATGAAGTGCGTCATAGATCCTGACGATCTGGCCAAAGTCATCCAGCCAAAAACCAACTTGGTCTACTCCTCTTTCGCTTTTAATGACGACGAGCTGCGCTGGCATACGCTGACGTTCCTGAACAACATGAGCGTTTCCAAGAACTGCAGGCAGCTTTCCATAAAGTCCGGGGCATTCAAAGTTAAGGTCAACTGCAGAAAAGGCGTCGTTAATCTGCAGGGAATAGCCAAGCAGTACCTCCAGGATTACAGCCGGGTGCGCTTTTTCCTCAATATAAACGATTATTCCAACGTGGATCTCATCTGGTTCGATCATCAGAGGAAATACAACTGGATGAGAGAATACAAGCCCAAGAAGAACAAGGGGATTTGATTTTAGGGAAAAATATGCTATAATCCCCTTCACACTAATTTGAATTGTAAACTTTAAACCCAAACAGGAGTTTAGCTATGCCTTGTGGACGCAAGATGCGCAAATCCAAAATGAACAAGCATAAGCGCAAAAAACGCTTACGCAAGAACCGCCAGAAGAACAAATAAGGCCGGTTTTTGGTTCGCCTGCCTATAGGCTAGTATAGGATACTTGAAGCCGCGCTTAAACCGCGCGGCTTCTTTTCTTGTTTTATGCCCTACTGCTGCCCAGCTAAAGTCAACCTAATCCTATCCGTTGACGGGCTTCTGCCCGGCGGCTTCCATGCGATTTCCACCGTTATGCAGAGGATAGGGCTCTGCGACGAATTGGAAGCGAAGATCCGCTGCGACGGAACGCTTACACTCGCGAGGGATATTCCGGCGACCGCCGATCCTAAAGACGACCTTGTCATGAAGAGCGCAAAGCTGTTGAAGGAATACGCCGGTAAACCTGATTTAGGCGCCGATATTCTGCTGAAAAAGAGAATACCGACCGGCGCCGGTTTGGGAGGAGGCTCAAGCGACGCGGCCGGAACGCTGGTTTATCTCAACGATCTTTGGAAGCTGGGTCTGAAAAAGGAAGAGCTGTTTGAATTGGCGCTCTCCTTGGGTTCTGACGTGCCGTTTTTCCTCGGCCCTCCTGCGTCCTTTTGCCGGGGAAGAGGGGAAGTCATAACAAAACTTAAGCCAAGGGAACTTTTCCTTGCGGTCGTAAAGCCGCCGGAAAGTCTGCCCACCGCGGCGGTCTATCGCAAATTTGATGAAAGATCAAGGGATAGTTTTGATCTTAACGCTTTCCTCAAATCGTATGAAATCGGAAGCGCAAGCGACGTCGGCGCCTCTTTTGGAAACGCGCTGGAAGCTCCCGCAGCGGAGCTTGAGCCGAAGGTTGGGGCGGTAAGGAAGCTAATGGAAGCTTATACGCCTTACGTTTCCATGAGCGGCAGCGGCAGCGCTTTTTTCGGCCTTTTCAAAGATCTCTTATCGGCCACGGAAGCCGCGTCAAGCATATTAGAGGCTCACCCAAATCTTTTTGTCTGCGCTGCTAAAACGTTAACATGATCTTCTGAAGATGAAAAAATTCTTTCTGTTTATTCTGTTCCTTATCGCTTTGTGCGCCGCCGGGCTTTACTATGTTTTCCACAATCCGATGTACGTTTTGAAGAACGTGCCAGGGCTTTCCATTGAGGAGATCTCGCTTAAACTCTGGCCGCCTGGCGTCAAAATTAAAAACGCCAGTTACACGACGGACGCCTTTTATCTTTCCGCAGATCATGCGGTCGTTGGCGCGACGATCCATTCTTTCAAGGGGATGAGAGAAAAGGATCCCCAGGCTTGCTTTATCGAGGCGTATGTTTCCAACGCTGTTTTTGAACTCAGTGAGAGCGCTGGCGAGGAGGAAGCGTCACCCAAAAATTATGAAGAATTGATCAGGACGCCTTTCCTTTTCAACGTAAGCTTTGACGAGGTTAAAGTCCGTATGAGCGAGCCTAAAATGACGCTTGCGCTGTCCGGTCATCTCGCCAACGCTTACGAGGGAAGCCATTATTCCCTGACAGGCTCAGTTTATACGGTCGTTTCCGAAACTTTGCTGCCTAATGGCGGGGAGAACGCCAGTCTTGTTTTGACTGGCGGACTCGACGGGAACATTGTAAGGTTGGAATGCAAGGGAAGAAGCACCGGCGACATTCTGGACCTGGCTGGGATGGACCGCAAGACCGTTACCATGGACGAAGTGAAGTCGACTTTGAATTTCAGTTCCCGCGTGGATTGGAAGCTTTTGAGGAACGCTTATCCCAAGGACCTGCCGCAGGCCATGACTAACGTCTCTGCGAAGCTCGCCATGCGCGTCAGGAATATGGAGGCTATGATGGGGAAGATCATAGTCACAAATTTGACTTTGAGATCAGACCTCAAGACGGAGAACTTCCTTAAAGAAAGGGCCAATTATTCTTCGCAGGCCTCCTGGCTTTTCCATACCATAAAGGGCGGTTTCGACTGCTCCTGCAGCGCCATAACTTTCACAAATCTGGCACCGCACGCCATAAATGTCAAGGAATCGAAAGCGGTGGCTTTCCTGAAAAAGAACGGTCTTGTACTGAGCAACCTTTACCTTTCCACTATGAAGGGCCAGTTCACCGGACGCGCTGACATCTCGTCGAGGAAAATTCAGGGTCAGGATTCCTATCTGCCTTATATCGAGCTTGATTTGAAAAGCCAGGACATCGACATCGGCCTCTTTTGCGACCTTTTCGATTTGAAGCAGAACCGCATGGACGGAAGACTCAGCGGGGAGCTGCACACGGCTATCTTCGGCAAATACGTCAAGGCTCTGAAAGGGAAACTTTACGCCAATGAGCAGGGGACGTTCACGCTTGGACAGGCCGAGACATATCTGCAAGGCATGGAGGCCGGGTACGGGAAAGACGTGGCAAACATTTTAGCTTCCCGTTTGAAAAAATATCCCTATAAGACGGCCTCTGTAGAACTGTCTTACGAAAACAAAGTGACTACTGTGACGTTCGATCTGGAAGGCGCCAACGACAACAGCCATATCAAGCTTCCCGTTCACCTTCATTCTTCCTGGATGGATCTTCTTGACCTGGCGAAACAGTTCAAATAGCATATGAAAAAAATTATTCTTTCCCTTGTTATTCTGATTGCTCTCGTTCTGCTTGGCATTAAGCTCTACTACAGCGAGCAGCTGAAGATCGCCTTCAACAGGCCAAAGTATCTTTACGATGGTCGGCATTATCTTACCGGCAACAACGAGAGCGCCTTGATGCTGGTCAGAAACGAACTTTTGATCGGCAGGGGAGACGAAGTCTCCAACTGCTGGGATAAGGCCGTGAGAATCGTTCCGGGCGGCGGCATAGAAATGATAGGCGAGGATAGCTTAAGTTTCACGACTTCCAGGAAGGGATCCCGCAGCATGCTGAAACTGCGTCCGATGATGAAAGAGGATGCCGAAAAGGATAAGACAAAGCCTATTGAAGGACAGGGCGACTGGGGCCTCTATCTTGAAAGGCGTCTCTATGACGGCGACGAGCTAAAGGGAATGGAAAGGGATCTTCTCTTCGACGAAAACGGAGCCTGCTATATTAGCCGCGCCACCGTTCCCGAGAGTATGGATTCTCCTGGAAAAGAAGGGGACATTGCCTGCGACGATGATTATATATATGTTTATCACAACGGCCGCTGGCTCAGATCGAAACTTGAGAGCTGGTAATGGAAAAGCGCCTTTTGAGGCGCTTTTTTTATTATTGCCAGTATGACCTAAATTAGGTATAATAAATAAATAATCATAAATCTTATAAAGGAGCATTGTATGCAGAATTATTATTCTCCCATCGTTATCGAGAACAACGGCAACGGCGAAAGGCAGTACGACATTTATTCCCGCCTTTTGATGGACCGCATTATCTTTTTGGGCAGCCCCATAACCGACGAGGTGGCGAACCTTATTGTGGCCCAGCTCCTGTTTTTGAACTCCCAGGACTCCGAGAAGGATATCAGCCTTTATATAAACTCTCCTGGCGGCAGCGTCACGGCCGGTCTGGCGATCCTCGACACCATGCGTTTCATTCCCTGCGACGTCAGAACTTACTGTATCGGCCAGGCGGCCAGCATGGGCGCTTTGCTTCTGGCAGCCGGCAGCAAAGGGAAACGCTTTGCTCTGCCCAATTCCAGAGTCATGATCCATCAGGTCTTGGGCGGTTTTGAAGGCTCCGCTCCGGACGTCAGCGTCCAGGCCAAGGAGCTCTTCTATCTGAGGGATAAGCTGAACGATATTTTGGCTTCCTGCTGCGGAAAGACGCCGGAGCAGGTCGGCAAAGACACGGAGCGCGACAATTTCATGACGGCGCAGGAGGCCCTGTCGTACGGCATTATTGACAGCGTTGTTGAAAAAGCCGGGGAGGAGAAATGAGCCCCCGTTATCCGAAAAAATCGGAGCGTGACGTGCCCTTCTGCTCCTTTTGCGGCAGGGAGGCGACCAAGGAGAATCCCTTGGTCTCCGGTCTCTACGACGACAACGTTTTCATCTGCGGTTCCTGCGCCCGCTCCTGCACTTCCATCGTCAGCGAGAATGCGACTTTCGACGAGGAAGTGAAGCTGAGGACGCCTAAGGAGATCAAGGAGTACCTCGACGAGTATGTCATCGGCCAGGATTCGGCCAAACGCTCCATCGCGGTTGCGGTCTACACCCACTACCTCAGGCTCATGTCGCATTTGAGCACCATCGGAAGGCCTGAGCTTACAAGGTCTCTTAAAGACGCCCCCGCAAAGAATGACAACGACATAGAGCTGGACAAAAGCAATATGCTCGTCATAGGCTCGACCGGCACGGGCAAAACGCTTCTGGCCAAGACGCTGGCCAGGATGATGAACGTGCCGTTCGCAATCACTGACGCCACGACGCTGACCCAGGCCGGCTACGTCGGCGAGGACGTTGAAAACGTCATCCTTCAGCTCCTTCAGAACGCCAACTTCAACGTGGCCAAGGCGGAGTGGGGCATAGTTTACATCGACGAGATCGACAAGATCAGAAAGACCGGCGACAACGTTTCCATCACGAGGGACGTTTCCGGCGAGGGCGTCCAGCAGGCGCTCCTCAAGATCATGGAGGGAACGATCGCCAATGTTCCTCCGAAAGGCGGCAGGAAGCATCCCTTGGAGGAATACATCAAGGTCAACACGACGAACATCCTCTTCATCTGCGGCGGCGCCTTCAACGGCCTGGACAAGATCGTCGCCAGGAGACTGGGGAAAGGCCAGGTCGGTTTCGACGGGAACAAAAAGCGCCTTAAGGAAACGGACGAGCTATTGTCCCAGGTTGACCAGGAAGATCTTATCGCCTACGGCATGATCCCGGAATTCATCGGCCGGCTTCCCGTGATCACGCCTCTCAACGATCTGAAAAGGGAAGACCTCATCAGGATCCTGACCGAACCGAAGAACGCCATCATCCGCCAGTACCAGTCCATCTTTGCCATGAGCGGCAAGACTCTCACTTTTGAAAGAGGGGCGCTTGAGTGGATCGCGGACAAGGCCATTGAGAAAAAGACGGGCGCCAGGGGCTTGAGAGCCATAATTGAGAAATTCATGACGAATCTCATCTACACCCTCCCGGAAGCGGGGGAGAAGAAGGAGTTCGTCGTCAGAGTAGAAGACCTTAAGAAAGGAACAGATATTTAAAACATGGAATTAAGCAAGAACGACAAAGAAAAATTAGAATTTCCCTTGACCATACCGATGATCCCGGTGAGGGATATGGTGGCTTGCCCGTATCTGGTCAGCCCGATACTTGTCGGCCGCCCTTCCTCCATCAGGGCCCTGGAAGAAGCCCAGGACACTGGCAAGATTATTTTCATAGCGACCCAAAAGAAAGAGCAGATCGACGATCCCAAGCAGAAGGACCTCTATCAAGTAGGAACGGTCGCAAGGATATTGCAGCTGCTGCGTCAGGATGAGACGGTCAGCGTTCTGGTGGAAGGCTTGGCCTGCGCCGACATCGTGAAGACTTCCAGCAAGTTTTTCACCATGGCGACCGTCAGCGAGCATGCGCTTGAAAAGAACATGACGAGCCTGGAATGCAGCGCCATGCGCCGGGCCGTCTTTAAGCTTTACTCAGAGTACGTCTCCAAAAACCCCAGGCTCTCGGAAGAACTGATGCGTTCCTTGGGGTCGGAAACGGACGATCTGAAATTCTATTACCTGGTGATTGGGAATCTTTTCATCAGAAACGACGAGAAGATGAAGCTTCTTGAGTGCACGCAGCTGAAAGAGGGTTTTAGGAAACTGCTTGAGATCCTGTCCAGGGAGACGGAGCTTCTGACGATGGAGCACAAGATCCTTGACGACGTCAAGCACCGCATCGACGATCAGCAGAAATCCTATTTTCTGAACGAGCAGATCAAGGCCATAGAAAAAGAGCTTGGCAAGAGGAGCTACAGCGAGGCGGACGACTATATCAAGCGCTTGCCGAAGATGAAATTCCCCAAAGACGTCGCCAAGGCCGTCGATAAAGAATTGACGAAGCTAGACCATATGGCGCCTTTCAGCCCGGAGAGCACGGTGGCCAGGAACTATCTCGACTGGATCTTCGACCTGCCTTGGGGAAAATATTCCCAGGACAAGACGGACCTTAAGGAAGCCAGGAGGATCCTTGACCGCACGCACTACGGTTTGAAGGAGCCCAAGGCGCGCGTCATGGAATTTTTGGCGGTAAAGGTGAAAAGGGAAAAGGAAAAGATTGAATTCCAGAACGGCGAGGATGGGACAGTACTATGTCTGACAGGGCCTCCGGGCGTCGGCAAAACGACGCTGGCCAAATCCGTGGCAGAAGCCTTGGGCAGGAAATTTGTCCGTATCTCTTTGGGCGGCGTTTCCGACGAGTCCGAGATCAGGGGACACCGCAGGACCTACATTGGCTCTATGCCGGGCAGGATCGTGCAGGCTTTGAAGAAAGCCGGCACCATGAATCCTGTCATACTGCTCGACGAAGTTGACAAGATGACTTCCAGTTACCACGGCGATCCGACCGCCGCGCTTCTGGAAGTTCTGGACCCCGAGCAGAACACTGCTTTCAACGACCATTTCCTGGAAGTTGACCTGGACCTTTCCAAAGTGATCTTCATCTGCACCGCCAACATTGAGGACGCTATCCATCCGACTCTTAAAGACCGTATGGAGAAGATCGCGCTTACGAGCTACACCGAAAGGGAAAAGCTTGAGATCGCCAAGAATTACCTGCTTGAAAAACAGAGAAGGATCAACGGCCTTACGGAAGTTCCTGCGACCAGCGACGCGGCGATCCTCAAGATCATCCGCGACTACACCTGCGAGTCCGGCGTGCGCCAGCTTGACAGGATGCTTTCCCAGGCTATGCGCAAACTGGTTTTGGAAATGGTAACTAAAGGCGAAGAGAAAGCGCCCGTTCTCGATGAAGCGGCTATCAGAAGGCTTCTGGGGACGCCCAAAGAATTCCCGGACCTTGAGCTGCCGAAACCTACCCCAGGCGTGGCCGTGGGATTAGCCTGGACGGAAGTTGGCGGCGCGATCCTGAAGATCGAAGCTCTGGCCATAAAAGGCAAAGGCGAGCTTATCCTGACGGGACAGTTGGGCGACGTGATGCAGGAGTCCGCGAGGGCGGCCCTGACGTACGTAAGAAAGATCTTGTCAAGAAGCGAAGCGGACGAAAAATTCTTCGTGCAGCACGACATTCACATCCACGTTCCGGAAGGCGCCATTCCCAAGGACGGCCCCTCCGCCGGCATTACTTTAGCCAGCGCGGTCTATTCCGTTATAACCGGCGTTCCCTTGAAGGAAAAACTGGCCATGACTGGCGAGATAACGCTGGGCGGTTCCGTTCTGCCGATCGGCGGAGTAAAGGAAAAATTCCTGGCGGCGCATAGGGCAGGCGTCCGGGAGATAATCCTCCCCAAGCGTTCCGAAGCGGAACTGGACGACGTGCCGGAGGAAGTTCTGAAAGACCTGACCATCCATAAAGTCGAGACTATGGAGGAAGTGATTGCACTTGCTTTCCCCAAGGGAGCGAAATTGCAAAGGAATGGCAAAGCGAAACCTAAAAGCAAAGCGAAAGGCGCCAAGAAATGAGTTTGGACAATATTGATATGAGCCGCGTGCCGAAGCACATTGCCATCATCATGGACGGCAACGGGCGCTGGGCCAAGGAGCATTCCCTGGCTACCAGGCTGAAAGGGCACGAAGCCGGCGCTCAGACGGTGAGAAGAGCTCTCAAAGCCTGCGACGAACTGGGAGTGCGCTATCTTACGCTCTACACTTTCTCGACGGAGAATTGGAAACGTCCGAAAGCGGAAGTGGAGGGACTGATGGCGCTTTTAAGCCGTTTTCTGGATGCGCACAAGGACGAGCTTTTGGAAAAGGGCATAAGATTGAGGGCGATGGGGGAGCGATACCCCTTGCCGGAAACAGTTCTCACAAAGCTTGACAGCGTCTGCGAAATGACCAAAGAAAACAAGAAGCTCGACCTCATATTGGCTTTGAATTACGGTTCGCGCACGGAAATAACGGCTGCAGCCCGCAAACTGGCTGTCAAGGTGAAAGCGGGCGAACTGTCGCCGGAAGAAATAAGCGAGGAAACGCTTGCTAGTGAACTCTATCTTCCCGACGTTCCGGATCCGGAACTGATGATAAGGACGGGAGGAGAAATGCGTCTTTCCAATTTCCTTCTTTGGCAGCTCTCTTACAGCGAGCTCTACGTTACGCCGAAATACTGGCCAGACCTTGAAACTGAAGATATAATCGCGGCGGTAGCCGCCTATCAGAAACGCGACAGGCGTTTTGGAGAAGTGAAATCATGCTGAAATACCGTATCCCGAGCGCACTGCTGCTCATAGCCGTTTTTTCCATGGCCGTCTGGGGTCTCTACAAGCCTTACCTCTTCTGGCTTCTGCCTTCTGTCGCCTGCCTTCTGGTAGTGGCGGGAAGCATTGAAATGCTTAATATGACGAGGACGCAGGGCGCTTACAAGATCTGGACCATTGCCGCCGCTTTGATGATATTGCTTAGCGGATTCTTTTATTTCCGTTATCCTAATTTCCAGAGAATGAAAGTCGTCCTGGGCTTTATCGCTCTTTTGATCTTCACGGCGACTTTCCTGATCCCTTTGTTCATCAACAAAATTGAAGGCGCCATCCAATCTGTTTCCGCTTCTTTCCTGACGCTGCTGTACATTCCCGTGCCCGTAGCCATGCTCTTGGGCGTCGCGCTCATAGGCTACACTTCCGCCAAGCTTGACGGAAGGCTCTTGCTGCCGTATTTTGTCTTTATCGTCAAGGGCGCGGACATCGGAGCCTACTGCGTAGGCACGCTTTTCGCCAAGTCGCCTCTCGGAAATCATAAGTTCGTTCCGGAAATTAGCCCCAAGAAGAGTATCGAGGGCCTTGTGGGAGGCATTTGCTTTTCCCTCGCCATCGGCGTCCTTGGAGCTTTGTATCTCCCGAACGTTTCCGACGCCATGCTGCTTCTGGGTTCCAAAATAGCGGCTAATCCCTCGGTCGGAAGGATCGCGGGAGCGCTCATAATTTCCCTGATCCTCTGCCTGCTTTCCATTGTGGGAGACCTGGTCGAATCGATCTGGAAACGCGACAGCGGAATAAAGGATTCCGGCAGTTACGTTCCAGGAATGGGAGGAATATTGGACGTGGCGGACAGCCTTCT
Source organism: bacterium (assembly GCA_017616555.1). Taxonomy (GTDB): domain Bacteria; phylum Auribacterota; class UBA3054; order UBA3054; family UBA3054; genus UBA3054. The sequence continues at coordinate 271,578 of JAFZXZ010000032.1, forward strand.
TTTGGCGGCGCCTTTCATGTACGCGATAACTTTGACTTTTAGTCGCTTTTAACTTGTAAAAACAGGAGATAATTTATGTTGGTCTTAACAGGCGGAGCGGGCTTTATAGGAAGCTGCCTTTTGGCTAAGCTCAACGAGAACGGCGTAAACGATATCATCGTGGTGGACAATTTGGCCAGCACCGAGAAATGGAAGAATCTGGTCGGCAAGCGTTTTGAAATGTATCTGCAGAAGCAGGAATTCCTGATGCTCATGAGCCAGGGCAAGCTCGAGAAGATAGACGCGATCATTCACCTCGGCGCCTGTTCAAGCACGACGGAAAAGAATGCGGATTATCTCATGGCCAACAATCTTAACTACACCAAGGCCCTGGCGGCCTGGTGCCTGAAGAACGGCAAGAAGATGTGGTACGCTTCGAGCGCCGCCACCTACGGCGACGGATCATTGGGATATAGCGACGACGACGCCCTGACGCCCAAACTCAGGCCGCTCAACATGTACGGCTACTCCAAGCAGCTTTTCGACGAATGGCTCATCAAAAACAAATGCCAGAATAAGCTTACGGGCTTCCGCTTCTTCAACGTTTTCGGTCCCAACGAATACCACAAGGAGAGCATGCGCTCGATGATACTTAAAGCTTTCCCCAAAGCCAGGGACGAGCACAAGATCTCGCTGTTCGCCTCCGATCGTCCGGACTATAAGGACGGCGAGCAGAAGCGCGATTTCGTCTATGTCAAGGACGTTGTGGAAGTCATCATGTATTTCTACAAACACCCGGAGATCGGCGGCATCTACAACATCGGCACCGGCAAAGCCCAGAGCTGGAACGACGTTGCGAAAGCGATGTTCAAAGCCCTCGGCGTCAACGGCGAAATAGAGTACATCGAGATGCCGGATATTCTGAAGGGCAAGTACCAGTATTTCACGGAAGCCGACCTTAAAAAACTGAGAGCTGCCGGCTGCAAGCACCAGTTCATGACGCTTGAGGAATCCGTCGGCGACTATGTCAAGAATTATTTGCTTGAGGAAAAATACCTGTGAGATATTTTCTTTTGTTTTTCGGCCTGACTCTGGCGGCGCTTTTCGTTATTGGAGAAGAAGCCAAAACCGAACCGAAGAAGCCGCAGCACGTCAATCCCGCCAGCTATGACGACATAGCGGACGGCGAGCTTTATTGGGGCGACTGGGACGGCAGCATCATGGGCAGAGTTATAGACAAAGACAGGAAGCCCATTCCTTTTGCCAAAGTGAAAGTGCATTCCAAGAATTTGGAGACGACGGCCGACAAAGACGGCAACTTCCAGATTGACGGCCTGCAGGTAGGCGGCCACTATTCGCTCATCATTAGCTCCCACGGAATGGAGCCGGGCGTAGCCCGCTGGATCCCCATTCCGGTTGTGAAGGTCGCGAAGATCGGCGACTTCAGCATTGAGCGCGAAAAGGCCTGGACGAACTTCTGGGTGATCGCCACCAATACCGTGATCGTTACTGAAACGGATGCTATGAGCAACAGCTACGAAAAGGTCGTGACGAACTGCATCAGCAACTATTACGACGTCGTGGAAGACGAGACCAACGTTTACAACTACACCGAATGGTATTTCCGCTTCCATTTGAATTACCTTGAGCGCCGCGTATTGGAGAGCCTCGGCATAACGAACGTGCCGCTGGCGAAAAAAGAACTCATCCGCCTAGGTATCGGCTTCGGTCCCGACGGCAGGCCGACGGAACCGAAGATTGAGGAAGAGGAAAAGGAAGAAAAGGAAATAAAAGAAGAAAAGCCTGAATAAAGCATGACCAACCCCCGTTTAGTCAGAAGACTGCCCCTATTCTCATCGCTTTTCCTGGCGGTGCTGATAGTGGCTGTCGCTTTTTCGTATTCCTACCGCGACCACGCGCTCTTTACGGAATACGCGAGAATGACGGCCATCAGGGAGGGCAACACGCTTATGACAAGCTTTCATTCCTGGGTTGGCAGGGGGCGTTTCAGGGACATGTCGCTAGAGGACTTCACAAACGTCACTTTATACGTCTGCCGCAATTCCTCGGCCAGCATCTATTCTTTTCTGATGCCGAACATGCAGGTCTTCAACGCCGGTATGAAAGAGTTGCCTATGCGCTATCTTGCGGAACTCAGGGACAGGAGCGTTCCGACCAACGGCTTCAGGGCTTTCCATTTCACAAGCGAGGACGGAAAGTATGTGCTCTTTTGCACACCGGTCTTCACGTATTACCTCAATTCCGGAACGCGAAGAGTTCCCGGCGTCAACAGTTATTCCAACGCGTTGGATGAGAACAGCGAGATCCAGAACCGCCGCAGAGCTGACATCCGCTATTTCTGTCGTCTTTTGACCGGCAGCTCCTGCCACTTCGAACTTATGAACATGAAAGGCGACGATCTTCCGCTGGCCATAATCGGCATCCCTACGGAAACGTATTCCGCCTATGTGAATCCCAGGAGAGTCCACGGGCTCATCTTCCTGGCGATCTTCGCGATCATAACTTTCTTCCTTATCTTCATCGTCAGCTTCACTAGGGAAAAGCGTAGCGTGGAGCGGTCGCTTAAGATCGCCGAGGAACAGAACGCCGCATTGCAGTCGGAAAAGATCTTCAACGACAGGCTCGTTACGATAGGACGGGCTGCTGCTGCCATCGCCCATGACCTGAGGAACCCTTTGAGCTCCATAAGAGGTTTCATCGAACTTTTCAAAAAGCATGCTGATGAGACTAAGGACGAAGTCTATTCCAAGCATACGGACGTGATGCTGAGGGAAATAGACAGGCTCAACAACCGCATTACCAGCATACTTAATTTTGCCAAACCGGATACGCTGAACCTGAGGCGCTGCCAGATAAAGGAATTCCTCGATCAGCTTGTCGCCATGGAGGATTCCGACGCTGAGTCGAGAGGAGTTGACCTTGTCATTGACCTCGGACCGGACCTTCCCGACGTCATGCTTGACGAAGCGGTCTTCATGCGCGCCGCACTGAATCTCTGCGTCAACGCCTACGACGCCATGCCTTACGGCGGGGAATTGAGGATCCGCTGCAGAAGAAGCGGAACTTTCCTTTCCGTGGCTTTTCAAGATTCCGGCTCCGGAATTAAGCCTGATCTTATGGAGCATATTTTCGATCCTTTCATAACTTCGAAGGCGGAAGGCTCAGGCTTAGGCTTGGCCAGCGTGGAGAAAGCCGTCACCGAACACAAGGGCACAATAACAGCCCGCAACGCCGCCGCGGGAGGAGCTATCTTCGAGATACTGCTTCCCGACGCTGATTCCTTTGACAAATGATCAAAACTCATGAAACCTGGATACTGGTCGCCGACGATGACAGGGCGCACCGCGACATGCTGAGGGCTAACCTTGAGCACGCCGGATATTCTGTTATGGAAGTGACGAACGGAAGCGAGGCGGTCAAATGCGTGAAAACGCAGCATCCCGACCTTGTCTTAATGGATATGCGCATGCCGGAAATGGACGGCCTTACGGCAGTAAAGGAAATAAGGAAAATAAACGAGCGCGTGCCGATCCTGATCATGACAGCTTACGGAACGATCGAGAATGCGGTGCAGACCGTTAAATCCGGAGCTTACGACTACATCTTAAAGCCGCTTGACATGAGCGTTCTCATGAAGACCATAAAAATCGGCCTTCAGAAACAGGACGAACAGGAAGAACAATCCAAGCTTGTTTCAAGCGAGACTTATATCGCCGAAAGCTCAGTCATGAAAGATATTTTTGCGCTTGCGGAAAAAGTCGCAAGAAGCGAGGCAAACGTTCTTCTGACGGGCGAGAGCGGGACAGGCAAGGAAGTCCTGGCGAATTTCATCCAGGAAAAAAGCGCTAGAAGCGACAAGCCTTTCGTCAAGGTGAACTGCGCCGCTCTGCACGACCAGCTTCTGGAGTCCGAGCTCTTCGGGCATGAGAAGGGCGCCTTCACCGGCGCGGTCGCTCAAAGGAAGGGCCGCTTTGAACTGGCGGACACAGGCACGATATTCCTGGACGAGATAGGGGACATGGCCCTGGAAACTCAGGCCAAGATCCTGAGGGCTCTCCAGCAGGGAACATTTGAGCGGCTTGGCGGAACGCAGACCATAAAAACGGATTGCCGTGTGATCGCCGCTACCAACAAAGACCTTGAGGCTGCAGTCGCGGCCGGAAGATTCCGCGAGGATCTCTACTACCGCCTCTCCGTTGTGCCGATGCCGATCCCGCCTTTGCGGGAGAGGAAGGAGGATATTCCGGCCCTGGCGAACTACTTTTTGAAAAAGCATTCCGAGAAGAACCGCAAGCACATGAAACGCATTGTCCAGGAGGCGATGGACAAACTTGTCGCCTACGATTGGCCCGGGAACGTCAGGGAACTCTCGAACTGCATCGAGAGGGCTGTCATACTCTCCCTGGGAGACGACATAACCTTAGAGTCGCTTCCCAACAGCATAAGACAGTCCTCTTCCGCACCGGCAGGCGACCTTAACATTATGGAGCAAGCTGAGCGCAGCGCCATACTGACCGCCCTCAAGTCCTGCGGCGGCAACAAGAGCCTGGCTGCTGAAAAACTCGGAATAAACCGCAAGACCCTTGCAAGCAAAATGCAACGCTACAATATAAGTGAGGAATGAAAATGCCTAGTCTTATACTGCCACTCTTTTTCTTAGTTTGCGCAATGATTTGCCCGGCCGCGACCGGAACGGAAGTAAAGCATATCAGGGAGATCGCCACCAACGTGGTGGAAGTCTCAGAGCCTTACTATTTCCCGAGGCTGGCTTTTGAGCTCGGCAAATATCCCTGCATGGAAAGTCTTGAGGCCCTCAACTTAATGTGGGGGAAATGTCAGGTGGAGCCAAACCCCTACACCAGCAGCACCACCAGAGACGATCTTTACATCGCCAGGGCTTACATTCTCTATTCCGTCGCCAGGATCGGTTCCACTTTCCCGCCGGGGGCCCAGATGCTTAAAGAGCATTCCGAGATCTCGCGCCCCTTAGGCATGGCTTTTTTGCAGGCCAAGAGCAATGCGCTCATAAGCTTCCTAAAGAAAGGCGTCCCCGGCCTTATAGGCTCCGTTAAGCCCGCCTCCAGCGACACCGAGATCTATCTGATGAAGAAATTCATTCCCGGCGCCGCGTTCATCATCAAGAACTGTCCGGACCTCAACGGCGAAGGCATCCGCTTCGAAGACTTGAGAAGAATGCTGGAAGCGATCTGTCTGCTCGAGATGTCGGGCTCCAAGGACGCTCTGCAGCTCTTAAACCAGATGCTGGGCACCAACGACGCCCGCTATTGGGAGAAGGCGGTCTTCCGCGCGGTCTATAACCTTGACATTACGGACGAGGAAAAATTCGAGTTCTATAAAAGAGCCTACGCTATGACTAAGAACAAAACGGTTGACAAGGCGCCCAAGAATTTGAAAGGCGAACCTGAATTCTCTATCCGCAACATTTCCGGTGAAGCGCATCTCATTCTCCTCGTCTCCCGTCTCGATATCCCGATCAAGGAAAAAGGCCAGCTCTATGAAAAATCCCTGGTCAGCAAATCTTTCACCGCCAAAGAAGCGGTCGTGGACGCCATGATCAGGGAAGGCCTTTTCAAGAATCTTATGGCGGTCTTTTCCGGCCGCAACAAGGACATGAACCTGGCGCAGTTCGCCATCTACCGCTTAGGCTACGACGCCTCAGCCGGATCCAAAGACATCCTTAAAAAGCTTGTCAAAGGCGAGAACAAAACACTCGCTGAGACTGCCAAAGAAGCTCTGCTCATAAAATGACGGAAAAGGAAAGAAAAGCAAGCGTCATCAAAGCTGTAAAAGCCGCTTATCCCAAAGCGGGCTGCTCCTTGAAACACAAAGGGGTTTGGCAGCTTATGGTCGCCACGATCCTTTCAGCCCAATGCACAGACGAGCGCGTAAACCTGACGACGCCAAATCTTTTCAAAGCTTACCCCACGCCCAAAGCCATGGGCGTTGCCAAACAGGAGGACGTTGAAAAACTTATCCGTTCCTGCGGCTTTTACAAAAACAAAGCCAAAAACATTATCGCCGCTTCAAAAGTGATTGCGGAAAACTACAAAGGCCGCGTTCCGAAAACCATGGAAGAATTGACAACGCTTCCGGGAGTGGCCAGGAAGACCGCCAACGTTGTCTTAGGCACAGGCTACGGCATCAACGACGGCATAGTAGTCGATACACACGTAGCAAGGCTCTCAAACAGAATGGGCCTCAGCAAAAACACCGAGCCGGAAAGGATAGAAAAAGACCTGGTTAAAATCGTCCCAAGGGAAGAGTGGACAGACTTCAGCCACCAGCTTATCGCGCACGGCCGCGCCATCTGCCAGGCCAGAAATACCAAATGCGCCGAGTGTCCGCTAAAATCACTCTGCCCCCGCAAGGGCGTTTGATAAATTTTAGGAGATAAATAAATGAAAAATTTCCTTCTTATCGCTATCGCCATGTTTTTCTTTATGGCTGGAACGACATCTGCTGACACTATTGCCACGCAGGAAGTCGCCAATGTCTCAAAATATGTTAAGGGCAAGACCACGCTTAAGCTGAGCGGAACGTTGACTGAAACCGCTATGCAAGCTCTTGCCGAAGGGGCGACGAGCGTCTCAATCTGCAATAATCTCGGCAGTTGTCTTTCTGTGCCTACGCTGATTCCAGAAAGCAAGAAAGGCTACGGGACAAAGGCCGGTGGTCAGAAGATCTCTGTAAAATCAAAAAACGGAAAATTCAGTTGGACGGAAAAAGATGTTACAAAGAATTTCGCTTTTGTTGTAGGGACTGAAACCGTTAAGCCCGACAAAGCCGCATTGAAATCTTCCGGAACGATAGATACGACAGACATCGACAACTTCAAGACACAAAAGGCAACTGTTTTGGACATCCAGGCCTACGAAAAAGGCCAGGGAAGCGTCGCCGCCTACACCTTTACTCCTGAGATGACAGGCAACGGCTTCAAGCACGCGAATAAAGGCGCGGATCTGCAAGTTAAGTTTTCCGCCAATGCCAAGGGCAAAGCGACAGCGACATTCAAGCTTCTTCCCAACGCGGCTTCTCCTGCGTTCACAGGAGAATCTCCTGTAGATCCTCCTCCGGCAGTGACAAACAGATTGTACATGGTCATCGATCTTTCGGGAGGCCCTGACGCCGAAAGCTATCCGATAAGCTATCTTAATGAAGTTCCGGAAGGCGGCTGGACGGAGGAATACAAGACCACCAAGATGGTATTAAGTAAGATCAATGCTGGCAAATTCACTATGGGCAGCCCCGATGATGAACTGGGAAGAGACGATGATGAAGTCCAGCACGAAGTGACTTTGACCAAGCCTTTCTTCGCGGGTGTGTTCGAAGTCACCCAAAAGCAATATGAACTAATAACGGGAAACAATCCGGCAAATTATCAGGGAGACGCACGCCCTGTGGAATGCGTTTCATACAAAAAGATACGCGGAAAGGATAAAGGCGCTGGTTGGCCGGATAACAATGAAGTCGACGAGGACTCTTTCTTCGGAATTTTGCGTGCCAAGACCGGCTTGGAATTTGATCTTCCCACGGAAGCCCAGTGGGAGTTTGCCTGCAGGGCGGGCACGACCACCGCTTTGAACAGCGGGAAAAATCTGTCAGACGAGTCTGAATGCGATGAAATGGCGGAAGTAGGCCGCTACTATTACAACCAAAATGACGGCAAAGGCGGATACACAAATGCTCACACCACCGTCGGTTCGTATCTTCCCAACGCTTGGGGGTTGTATGATATGCACGGAAACGTAAGGGAATGGTGTCTGGATTGGAAAACCTCATACGACGGAGATGCCACTGATCCGAAGGGCGGAGAAGGACATTCCCGTGTTATCCGGAGCGGGTTCTGTTTCATCCACGCCAGCTGCTGCCGCTCTGCTTTCCGCTTCCTCCAAAGCCCCGGCTTCGCCGACTACTCCAACGGCTTCCGCGTTTTCTTGACAGGGTCCAATGATCCTCCTACGCCCCCGGTAGTGACAAACAGATTGTACATGGTAATAGATCTTTCGGGAGGTTCCAGCGCCGAAAGTTATCCGATAAGCTATCTCAATGAAGTTCCTGAAGGCGGCTGGACGGAGGAATACAAGACCACCAAGATGGTGTTGAGCAAGATCAATGCTGGCAAATTCACCATGGGTAGTCCAAAGGACGAACTGGGAAGATACAATGACGAAGTCCAGCATGAAGTGACTTTGACCAAGCCTTTCTTCGCGGGCGTGTTTGAAGTCACCCAAAAGCAATATGAACTAATAATGGGAAACAATCCGGCGAATTATCAGGGAGACGCACGCCCTGTGGAATACGTTTCATACGATATGATCCGCGGAGCGGAAAAAGGCACGAACTGGCCCGCAAAAAGCGAAGTTGACGCAACATCGTTCTTTGGTATTCTTCGCTCCAAAACCGGCTTATCATTCGATCTTCCCACGGAAGCACAATGGGAATACGCATGCAGGGCAGGCACGACCACTGCCTTGAATAGTGGAAAGAATTTGTCAGACGAGGATCAATGTGATGAAATGAATGAGGTCGGTCGCTGCTATGGCAATATGAATGACGAAAAGGGCGGATATGATGAGCACACTACCGTCGGTTCGTATCTTCCCAACGCCTGGGGGTTGTATGATATGCACGGAAACGTGTTGGAGTGGTGCCTGGATTGGTACCAGTCAGATCTGGGCAGCGATCCGGCCACCGATCCGAAGGGCAATACCGAAGGTCGTTATCGCCTCCTTCGCGGCGGCGGCTGGAACTTCTGCGCCAGCGATTGCCGCTCTGCTGACCGTGGCGAAGTCACTCCCGGCGAAGTCTACGGCTTTGGCGGGTTTCGTGTTTTCCTAGTTCAATAAAATCTGCCCGATTACTCGTACATGTGCTCTACGGTATTGGCGTAGTATTCGACGATCTCGGGTTTTACTACGTTGATGGTGTCGCCTTTCCTTTTTAGGATGTTGCGCAGTCTCCATGGCATGGCAAGGTGCGGCTTGGCCAGTTTCCAGATGTAGCCTGGGTTGGCGTTCTGATCGACGCCGGGGATCATCTTGTAGCCGTTTTTATAGGCGATGTTCTTGTCCCTTTCCATTCTTTCGTAGAGTTCGGAGAGGGTGAGGGACTTGTCGTTGCCGATGGCGTGGCAGACTAAGGAAACGGGAGTGAGGACGGTCTCCTTTATCATGGCTTTCCTGACGCGGTCGCCTAGTTCGTCTAGGTGGCGGAGATCCTCCATGGTTATGTAGATCGGTTCGCCGAAGGAGAAGAGCACTTTTCCTCTGGCCTGGAGCAGGGCGTGAAGTTTGAAGGAGCTGAGGTCTTTGGCGCGGTAGCGCTTCGACATGCCTTCTTTTTCTTTTATCTTCTCGAGCTGCGGGAAGACTTCGTCTTCGGTGACGCGCTCGTAGGTTATGCCCATGGGGAGGATGGCCATTTTGCCGTCTTCGTTGATGGCGCGTTTGGCCATGCCGAAGATGCCGTGGGCCAGTTTTCCGACTTTGCCGTTGTAGGAGCGCCCGGCCTCGGGGTATATGAGGACCGTTTCGGATTTGCCGAAGATCTCTTCGGTCAGATAATCGTAGAAAGTCTTGAGATAGATGATGTTCTCTTTCTTTCTGAGATTCTCTTCCTTGATGCGTTCGCGGTCAAGGCAGATGCCTTTGACCTTCGGCAGCATTTTCTTGAAGTAGCCGTGGAAAAGATTCTTCCCGGCGACAGTGCAGGGGTAGTAGCCGATGGCTTCCAAAAGAACGCAGTCGATGAGCAGGTAATCGAGGTGGCTCTTGTGAGTGGCGCTGATGATTACGGGGACGCTCCTTGGGATCGTCTTGAAATTCTCTATGCCGCGCAGCATTATGTGCTTGATGCCGGTCTTAGCGATAGTCAGGATCACCCGCCTGATGTAATAAGAGTACTTCTTATCGTAATGGTGGCGGATCTCGTCTCTGAATTTGGCTTCCAGCTCTTCTCTGGAAAGATTTGATGTATCCACTTTTTAATTATTTATGTTGATTATTCTATATTCTATCAAAATGCCCTTTCGGATTGTTAGGGAAATTTTCTATTGGCGTGAAAGTTGGAGCGATTTAAGGTATAATATGAATATAAGTTATGTCTTTTGTACATTTACATACCAGATCGGAATTTTCCCTCTTGGGCAGCGCCCTGCGCATCAAAGATATGGTAAAGGCGGCTGCGGATCAGAAGATGCCGGCTTTGGCCCTGACAGACCATATGAATATGTCGGGCGCCGTCAGGTTCTACGATTCCTGCATGGAAGCCGGCGTTTTGCCTGTTTTGGGCGTTGAGGCGGAAATTGAGCCTTTTTGCGAAAAGGCAGTTGGCGGCGAGGAGCTTGATGCTCCTGAAGTGAAAAGCTTCACTGTCGTCATCCTGGCCAAGAACAACGAGGGTTACAGAAAGCTCTGCCAAATTTTGAGCGACGCTTACGCGGCGGCCGGGGACGGAAGCGCGCCAATTGTCAGGAAGGAGCAGCTCAAAGATGCGGGAGGAGATCTCATTTTCCTGACCGGCGGAAAGGACGGGGAAATTTACAGCTTGCTTTTGAAAGGCGCCGTTCTTGAAGCGACGGAAGTCTTGGGGGAATATGTGAGACTCTTCGGAAAAGGAAACGTTTACCTGGAATTGCAGGATCACGGGTTTGACGGGGAGGCGGAATTAATTAAAAGCGCAACGGACTTAGCCAAGACTTTGGGGATCCCTGTCGTTGCGACGAATGAATGCAAATATTTGAAAAAAGAGGACGCCGGCATCCTTGGGCTTCTTGAAGCGATAGATCAGGGAAGGACGGTGGACGACCCCAGGGAACTGACGCCCAAGAACAACCAGTATTATTTCCGCTCCGCTGAAGAGATGCGCACGCTTTTCCAGAATTATCAGGAAGCCTGCGACAACACTCTTTCCATTGCCGACGTCTGTCATGTGGAACTGAATCCCGAGAGAAGAACGGAACTGCCGAGGTTTCCTCTTCCTGGCGGAGGATCGGCCGACGAGGTCCTGGAAAAGGAGGCTTACGCCGGGCTCGTGAAACTCTATCCTTTCATCCTTACTGGAAGCGACGCGGAAAAGGCTATGAAGGTCAGGGGCCGCTTCGATTATGAACTCGACATCATCAAGAGGCTGGGCTTCTCAGATTACTTCCTTATCGTTGCCGATTACGTGCGCTTTGCGAAATCAAACGGCATACCGGTAGGCCCCGGCAGGGGCTCGGCGGTCGGCAGCCTGGTTTCCTACTCACTCGGCATAACGGAGATCGATCCTTTGGAATACGATCTCTATTTCGAGCGCTTCCTCAATCCCAGCCGCCGTAAGATGCCGGATATCGACATGGACTTCTGCGAAAGGAGAAGGGGAGAAGTCATCGACTATATCAGGTCCCGTTTCGGATCTGACCGCGTGGCCCAGGTCGCTACTTTTTCAACGCTGCGAGCCAGGGCGGCTTTGCAGGACTGCGCGCGCGTACTTAAAACGCCGGCGGGTACTGTTGAGAAGCTCGGCGTCGCCCTTGACCGCTTCGCCAAAGACAGCGGCCTGAAGTTCGGCCTCATTCGGGAAGCGAGGATGAAGTGCGAGGAAGTCAGGCGCATGCTTAGGGAAGGGGACAATTCGCTTCTGGCTCTGCTTTACGCCGCCGAAAAGATCGAGGATCTTCCCAGGAACGTTTCTTTGCACGCTGCGGCGGTCGTGATAGCGCCGGAGCCTTTGAAGAACAGGATCCCGCTTTTCGGAAGCGAGAATGACACGAGGACGCAGTGCGACATGTACGCCGTGGAGCGCATGGGCCTTCTGAAGATGGACGTCCTTGGCTTGAGGACGCTGACTATTATGGAGGACATGAGAGTCCTTTGCGAAGAGTCTGGGGAAAAAATCGTATGGAACGATATTCCCTTAGACGACCAAGAGGCTCTCGAACTCATCGGCAGAGGCGACACGATCGGCATTTTCCAACTTGAAAGCGAAGGCATGAAGCGCGTTTTGAGAAGGTTGAAACCGAGGTCATTCAAGGACATCATCGCTGTCTTGGCGCTCTACCGTCCCGGCCCCATGCAGTACATCGATTCTTTCATCGCCCGCCACAACGGCGAGGAGGAAGTTGCCTACACCCATCCCAAGCTGCAAAAAGTCCTAAAAGAGACTTACGGCATCATGCTCTATCAGGAACAGGTCATGCAGGCGCTGCATTTGATCTTAGGCTACACCATGGCGAACGCCGACATTTTCCGGCAGATCATGTCGAAGAAGAAGGTCGCCCAGATGGAGAAGGAGCGGGAGAAATTCATGCAGGCGGCCCAGAACAAAAAGATCGATCCTTTCGTGGCGGAGAAACTCTACGGCGACATAGCGAGTTTCGCAGGCTACGGCTTCAACAAATCGCACGCCGCGGCCTACGCTTTGATAGCCTACAGGATGGCTTACATGAAAGCCCACTTCCCGGCGCACTTCTGCGCCGCGCTTTTGAACGCGCACCTAGGAGACCATGAATTCATTTCCAGAACGATAAGGGAGATGGGCTCCATGGGCTTTAAGTTCGCCCCGCCCGACGTGAACGCTTCCTCCGTTTACAACAGCGCTGCAAACGATGCGGGCGAATGGGTCATGTCCTTCGGCTTGGTCGGGATCAGGAACGTCGGCGAAAAACTGGCGGAGGCAATCGTAAAAGAAAGGGCGCAGGGAAAATTCACTTCGCTTGACAATTTCTGCCTGCGCATAGAAAGGCGCCTCTTGCAGCCCGCCGCTGTCGAGAACATGATCAAAGCCGGCTGCTTCGACTTTACGAACGTTTCCCGTTCGGAACTGACGCTTCTGGCGAATGACCTTTTGTCCAGTTGGGAATCCAAGAACGAGAGCTCCCTCCAGCGTTCCTTCTTCTCCGTTAAGCAGGAGAAGAGCAAAGAGGATGAATGGACTTCCGAAGAGAAGCTGCGCTATGAAAAGGAAGTCCTGGGCGTTTACGTGTCCGACCATCCCCTCAACGCCTGGGGAGAGCTTTTCAAAGGGAAAGTTACGCTGAGCTCCGACCAGCTGAAAGAAACGGCTGAGAGGGAGCCGGGAAAGATCGTCGTCATGGGCGGCGTGGTGAACAGCGTAAGGAAGCGCATCAACCGCAAAGGCGGAATATATCTTGTCCTGGGCATGGAGGATCTCGGCGGACAATTTGAGGTAATGGTCTGGGACACCCTGGCGGAAGAGATGTCAAAAAAGGCGAAAGCGAACGAAGTCTGGTTCCTTAAAGGGTGCGTCAAAGCCGCGAGGGACTTGAGGCCGCCTTCCGTCTGGGCCTCGGCTTTCAAGCGTTTTGCGCCCGACGGAACTTTATTGGATCAAAGCAATGCCTGAAATAAAAAAATACAAGTGCGCTCTTTGCAAAAAAGAGTACGTGCGGTCAAATGACAAAGCTAAAGACTATTTTCCTTTCTGCTCCGAACGCTGCCGCCTTATGGACCTTGGCAGCTGGCTGAAAGAGGAATACGTTACCAGCCGTCCTCTGAAAGAGGAGGAGCTAGTTGAGCTGGCGAACGCCGAGGGCAAAGAGCAAGGGGAATGAGCGAAGCGCTGTTTGAATTGAATTCGCCCTACGCCCCCATGGGCGACCAGGTGAAGGCCATAACAGACCTTTCCGAAGGCGTGGAGCGCGGGCTCAGGTCGCAGACGCTTTTGGGCGTCACCGGCTCCGGCAAGACTTTCACCATGGCGAACATTATAGCGAGGGCGGGAAGACCGACGCTCATTCTGGCGCCCAACAAAACGCTGGCGGCGCAGTTGTACGGTGAGATGATGCGGCTTTTTCCCAAGAACGCCGTGGAGTACTTCGTCTCATACTACGACTATTTCCAGCCGGAAGCCTACATTCCTGTTTCGGACACTTACATTGAGAAAAGCTGCGACCGCAACGATCTTTTGGACAGGCTGCGTTTGTCCGCGACTCGCTCTCTTCTGACGAGGAGGGACGTGATCGTCGTCGCTTCCGTCTCCTGCATCTACGGCCTATCGAAGCCCGAGACCTACCTTGAGATGAGGCAGAGCGTGGCCGTTGGCGACGTTATCGACCAGCACGCTTTTTTGAAGTCGCTCGTCGCCATGCAGTACCAGCGCAACGACGAGGATTTCCACCGCGGGACTTTCAGGGTGAAGGGAGACACTATCGACATCTTCCCGGCTTACGAGGACAAGGAGTATCTCTCCATCTCGCTTTTCGGCGAGGAAGTGGAAAGCTTAAGGCTCTGCGACGAGCTGACGCGCCAGACTCTGAGGCACACCGATTCTTTCACCATCTATCCCGCTTCCCATTACGCCACCAGCGCCGAGATCATGCGCCTTTCCATAATGGAGATAAAGGAAGACCTGGAAAAAAGATTGGAGGAGTTCAAGCGGGAAGGAAAACTCCTGGAGGCCCAGCGCCTTCTTCAGCGCGTGACGCACGACGTCGAGATGATGGAGGAGATGGGCTTCTGCTCAGGAATCGAGAACTACTCGCGCTACCTAGACCGCAGGAAAGAAGGGGAGATGCCCTACACGCTTCTTGATTATTTCCCGAAGGACTGGCTGATGCTTATCGACGAAAGCCATATCAGCGTTCCTCAGCTTGGCGGCATGAGCAGGGGAGACGCGGCCAGGAAGGAGACGCTGGTTCGCTACGGTTTCCGGCTTCCCGCTGCCAAGGACAACCGGCCTCTGCGCTTCGAGGAGATAAAGGAGAAGCTGAACCAGGTCATCTACGTTTCCGCAACGCCCGGGGAATACGAACTCACTCTTTCCAAAAAAGAAGCGGAGGAGAAAAAGGTTGCTTTCCATGTTCCCGTGGAACAGGTCATCCGCCCAACCGGTCTACTCGATCCCATACTCGAAGTCAGGCCTTCCAAGACGCAGGTCACTGACGTTATTGGCGAGATAAGGAAACGCGTGGAGGCGGGCGAACGCACGCTCATTACCGTGCTGACGAAACGCATGGCGGAGGAATTGACCGATTACCTGATTGGAGAAGACATCAAGGTCACGTATCTCCATTCCGACATCGACACGATGGAAAGGACAGAAGTGATCAACAGTCTCAGAAAAGGCGAAGTGGACGTTTTGGTCGGCATCAATCTTTTGCGGGAGGGTCTCGACCTTCCGGAAGTGACGCTCGTCGCAATTTTCGACGCCGACCAGGAGGGTTTCCTGCGTTCCACGCGTTCCCTTATCCAGACCATTGGCCGCGCCGCCAGGAACATCAAGGGACACGTCATACTTTACGCCGACCAGATGACGGAAGCATTGCGTGACGCCATCAGCGAAACGGAAAGACGCCGGGCGATCCAGGAGGACTACAACATAAAGAACGGCGTTATTCCCAGAACAGTCTGGAAAGAGATCGACGCGCCCTTGCGCGACATGGTTGAGGCGGATTACATCGACCCCTCCAAAGACGCTATTGAAAACATGCTCCGCGACCGCAGGAAAGGCAGCGGGGAGAAAACTAAGAACTCAAAAAGAAAATTTTTGGCGCGTCGCGCCAAATCGAGAAAAATACTGGATAAAATAAAAGGCGAAACAGAAGAGGAGATATGCTGAACGCCAAGACACTTGCGCCTATAACAAAAAGCGACCGCGAGGAGAGAATAAAAAAAGCGGCCGCCAAGCTTGCGGAAAACGGTTACTCTTGCCTGGTAGTGGCCGGGCCTTCCAACTTTTATTACTTTTGCGGAGCGAAGGGCGGCTATAGCGACCGCCTGTACGCCCTTGTCATCAAATGCGACGGGACGTGTTTTTACGTTTGCCCCTCCTTTGAGGAAAGAAGGATGCGCGAGACTTACGGCGAGGATGCGGAAGTATTGCCCTGGCAGGAAGACCAAAATCCCTGCGAAATGATCGCGCGGAAATTGTCAGCCTTCAAGGGGAAGATCGGATTAGAGGACACGCTGCCGCTCTGGTATCATTCCGAATTTGAAAAAGCGGCCAGACAGGGCGCCGGTGACGCCGGCATGATAGTTAGGCTCTGCCGGGCTGTGAAGAGCGAAAAGGAACTTAAGATCATGGCGCACGCCAACGCTGTTATAGGCGAGGCGGTGAGCGCGGCTTTTGAGCGCGCAAAAGAAGGCATGACGAACCGGGAGATGTCGGAACTTGTCGCCGAGGAATGTCTGGCGCGCGGGTGCAAAGGCGGAGGCTTCGTCCTTTTCGGCGAAGCGGCCAGTTATCCTCACGGGACGAAGTATCCGCAGAAATTGAAAGCGGGCGACCTTATGCTCTGCGACGCCGGCTGCCAGATCGAGGGCTACACCAGCGACATCACCAGGAGCGTCGTCTTCGGAACTCCCAGCGCCAGGCAAAGGGAAGTTTACAAAGTTTTAAGGGAAGCCCAGGAGGCGGCGAGAGCCGCCGCCAAAGTCGGGAATCCTCTGGAGGCGCCGGACCTGGCGGCCAGGGAAGCCATAGGCAAAGCCGGCTTCGGCTATGACTACGAAACTTTCACACACCGTCTGGGACACGGCATCGGATTGGACGGACACGAATGGCCCTACCTCTGCCGGGGAAACAAAATGCTTCTTGTAGAAAACATGACTTTCAGCGACGAGCCAGGGATCTATATTCCTGGAGAGATCGGCATGCGCTTGGAAGACTGCATGTACGTGACCGGTGAGGGCGGAAAGTATCTCGCTCCCCAGCAGAAGAGCCTGGAGGAATGCTGATGATAGACAGCCACGCTCACATTCAGTTCGAAGTCTTCGACGAGGACAGAGAGGCCATGCTCAGGAGGGCCTGGGACCGCGGCCTGACCAAGATCATCGTCATAGGCGGCGAAGAGAAAAGGAACGACCAGGCGCTTGCGCTGGCGAAAAGCAACGAGAGACTGAGAGCCGTTATCGGCATCCACCCTTTGAACGCCGGGGAATACAGCCCCGAAGCCGAGGAGAGGATAAAGCTTCTTCTCAAGGAAAAAGAAGCGGTCGCCATAGGCGAAATAGGCCTTGATTACCACAACAACATTTACCCCAAGGAAGTGCAGTGGGCCACATTCGTTTCCCAGCTTGAATTGGCGAAGATTTTGGATAAGCCGATCGTCATCCACTCCCGGGACGCCAAGGACGATACGCTTGCGATCCTCCGCGATCATCCGGGACTGAGAGGGCAGGTACACTGTTTCTCCTACGACGCGGAGAGCGCTGAGCGTTTTTTGGAGCTGGGCTATCACATCTCTTTCTGCGGTCCCATCACTTTCAAAAACGGGCAGCTTCAGAGAAGCGCCTCTCTTGTCGTGCCGCTCGACAGACTTCTGGTGGAGACGGACTGCCCTTATATGGCGCCGGAACCGAACAGGGGAAAACGCAACGAGCCCTCTTACGTCGTGGATATAGCGCTGGCTCACGCCAAGCTCAGAAACCTCACTTTTAAAGAAATAGACGAGGCTGTGACGGCGAATACCGAAAAGCTCTTTATGTTATAATCAAATCCAAATGGCGGATAATATATTCAAAAAACCCTTCATGCGTTTCAAGGTCATACCAAGGCTGGCCTATTGGCTTACCTTGATCAACATGAAGACCTGCCGCTTCAAGTTCCACAACGAGGAGAACTACAAGCTTTACCTCGACAGGGAAAACAACGGCGAGAACATCATCTTCGGCTCCTGGCACGGCAGGGGAATGCTCCTTCCGGCCATCTACCGTTTCCACTTCGGCTACGACAAGCTTTCCATGATGGTCTCGCAGAGCAAGGACGGCGACATTCTCGCAACGTACTTTAATCTTCTCAACGTGGAGTGCGTCAGGGGCTCGGCCCACAAGGGCGGAGTCGGGGCTTTGAAAAATCTTTTGAAGATCACACGCTCGGGAAGGGATACGGCCATGGCCCTTGACGGGTCCAGAGGACCGAGACAACGGATAGAGCCGGGCATGGTTTTGATCTCCCAGCGCACGGGGATCCCCATAATCCCTCTGGGGCTTTCCGCCAAGTTCAGCTACAGGGCCTCTTCCTGGGACCGCTGCATGATAATCTTTCCCTTTGCCACCGTGCATATAGTTTTCGGCACGCCCTTTGTTGTACCTAAGGATGCGGAAGACCTCACCCCTTACTGCGAAAAACTTCAGAACATTATGGACGAAGTTACGATCCAGGGTGACGAGCTTGCAGGCATCAAGCCGGACGGCAAAGGCGAAATAAGAAATTAGGAGAATGTGATGACAACCAGAGACGGCGTTAAATTATCCGGTACGATCATAGTGCTGCTCATAGTAGGCGTCTTGATCTTTTTAGGTCTAAGGAACCGCGAGAAGCCGGTCCCTTATGAGCCGCCCCGCCCTAGAACGCCCATCACGGAAAGAAAAGTGAGGACTCCGCGGAAGCCGAAGGTCGTCGTCTCGCAGGACACCACCTCAACAAATGCCGCTGCGGAAGAAACTATCTCCATGCGGCAGCTAAGGCACGAGAGAGCTGTTATGTTTTTGCCGGAAGGGGACCCTATTCCGGGCTTCGATACCAAAGGTTTGGTGGAAGACACCATGGCGGCTTTCCGCAGCAACGCGCCAACTGAGAAAAAACTGGAGTTGATGAACCAGATAGCCATGATAGGCGACAAGATGGTCATGCCGGCGGTCCTTGAGGCCCTGGAAGACAAGGATGAGGAAGTTAGGACGCTGGCAGTTGAGGCGATGAAAGCTATAGACGATCCTGCGGTCGTAGAAGGTGTTGAGAAGGCTCTGAAAGATCCTGATCCCGACCTTAGGGAAGAAGCGCTTGAATGCATTGCGACTTTGACTCCGGAAGCGAGCCTCAACGACATTATCATGCAGGCTCTGAACGATCCCAACGAGGACGTCAGGGAGAACGCTCTCGATATGCTGACCATGCTGGTTGACGACTGCATGATGCCAAGCCTTGACTACGCGCTTAAGCAGGGCGACGCCGATACGCAGGAAACTTCCCTGACGCTTCTCGAGCAGCTGCACGAGGAGGGAAGCCACAACGCCCTGCAGCCCATAATAGAGCAAGGCCTTCTCAGTCAGTACAACGAGGTCCGCCAGATGGCTGTTTCCATTTTGCAGGAACAGACCGGCCAGAATCTAACCACTTACGAGCAGTGGGCCAAGTGGTATGAAGAAAACCGAAAGTGATGTGAAGAAAGTTCTGCGTTTCCAAAAGCTGCTCGCAAAGGAAACGGAACTCCTCAACACTTTCAGTCTTGTGGCCGGAGTGGACGAAGCCGGTCGCGGCCCTCTCTGCGGGCCGGTAGTCTGCGCCGCGGCCATGCATGGGAAAGATTTTCCAAGCGCCGAGGAATTTCCCTGGCTGATGGAGATCTTCGACTCCAAGCAGCTCTCTGAAAGCAAAAGGGAATACGTTTTCGAGCGCCTCATGGGCAGCGATAGTCCTTTTGTCATCTCGATTGCCATGGCGGATGCTAGGGAAATAGACGAAACGAATATTTTGAGAGCCACTCACAGGGCCATGAAAAGCGCGGTCCTGGGATTAAAGGAGGCTCCCGGGTTCGTCCTGGTGGACGGGACGGCCATACCTGACCTTGGGATTCCTCAGGAGAAGGTCATAAAAGGGGACAGTCTGTGCTTAGCTGTCGCGGCGGCTTCGATCGCCGCGAAGGTAACAAGGGACCATATCATGCTGGAGTTGGATGAAAAGTATCCGGGATATGATCTCGCAAAGAACAAAGGTTATGGGACTGCCTTCCATCTTAAAGCATTACAAAAACTTGGTCGCTCGCCAATTCACCGCAAAACTTTCTACGTCGAAGGCCTCGACGAAGACCGAGGCGCAAAAAAGGGGAAAGCTGGGGGAGGATCTGACCGCAAAGGAGCTCAAAAAAAGAGGGTTCCGGATAATCTCGCGCAACTATCGCTTTTCGAGGAGTGAGATAGACCTCGTCGCCGCCAAGGACGACATTGTCATTTTCGTCGAGGTCAAGACCAGAAGCAAAAACGTTTTCTTTCCCGTCAGGGCGCTCTCCTTCCCCCAGGAAAAGCGGATAGTAAAAGCCTCAAAGGCGTTTTTAATTGAAAACGGCCTGCAAAAGCGAAGAGTCGGCTACGTTTACTCCCTTATTCTGATTGGAGAATCCGGAGTTCCCGAAATACATCTGAGGCCTTTTAGGGTAAGGAAAATTTGCTATAATCATACATATGAAGATTATACTTTCCAATGACGACGGCATTTATTCAGAAGGACTCCTTGTCCTGGCCGAAACTTTAGCAGGCGAAAACGAGGTGACGATAATCGCTCCTGAAAGGGAGCGCAGCGCCATCAGCCACGCCATCACTTTAAGAGAACCGATAATCCTTAAGAAAAAGGAGATAGTTCCGAACGTCAAAGCCTACGCTGCCACCGGTACTCCCGCGGACTGCATGAAGATCGCCCTGCTTTCTTTCTGCGACCAGCCGGACTGCGTGGCGGTCGGCTTGAACCCCGGCTCCAACCTCAGCACAGACATAGTCTATTCCGGAACGGTCGCGGCCGCTAGCGAAGCGAACATGCTGAGCGTTCCCGCCTTCGCTTTCTCCATGGACGATTCCAAGGACGGGAAATTCTATTTTGAAACGGGAGCGAAAGCGGCTAAGGAAATGCTTTCAAAACTTGATCTCAAAGCCGCTCCCAAAGGCGTGTTCTTGAACATCAACGTTCCCAACGTGCCTTTCGAGGAGATCAAGGGCTATAAGCTCACTACGCTCGGCAAAACGAAATTCCACGAGCGCTATCTGCACAGGACCGATCCCGGCGGCAACGACTATTTCTGGATCAGCGGCGTTCTGCTGCCTGACGACGAGGACGCGAATTCCGATTACCTTGCCATCAAGCAGAATTTCATATCCGTCACTCCCTTGAACAGCAACTTTACTTCCGAACCCAAAACAGAAGAAGTGAAAGTCTGGCTGAAAGACCTGCTCCACGAATAAAAATGAAATTGCGCCTTGCTTTCACAATCATCTTAGCGGCCGCGGTCCTGACCGCCTGCTTCGACTATCGTGAAAGCTGGGTCTATGACAGGGAAGGGAACGCTACGGTCCATATCGTCTGCGCGCTCAGCCCTGATTTCCTTAAGAAGAATCCCAACCTTACCCTTGAGGAAGAGCGTTTGCTTCTCGTGCCTTTCTGGGCCAGCAACAATTTCACCGCCAACGTTACGCTTTTAAGATCCGCTCTCGTAAGCAGCAATTCTCACCTGGCGCTAGACATAAAATTCAAAGGCGCGATAAGCGAACTGGCGCAGCTGCCTTTCTTCCGCCACCGCACTATCAACGTTTCTGCTAAGCACAGCGGAATGACGATAATGCAGCGCTTCGACCTCGGGCAAAGCGCCGCCAATCTTCCCTGCGACGGCACGGTGGAATTCTCCCAGACATTCCCGGGGAACATCACTGGCGCCAACATTGCTTTCAACGGCAAGACTATCAAGAAGAAGATCAAGCTCTCGGAATTCCAGAACGACAAGCAGCTTCTTTTCAGCGCCACCTGCGTTTATCCGGAGCGCTGGCCCTGGAAGGAGACGCTCTACGTAGCTCTGTGCTTCCTTGCTTTCTTCCTCTTCGCCAGATATGCCCGCAACAAGAAAAGACTTGCTCCGAGAGATCCCGCGCCCATTCCTGGCGACGTTCACAACATTCCCGACCTCATGATGAGGGCGGCTTCGCTTTTCACCTCCCTTCCGGCCGTCAGGGATGTGGCCGAAAGGGGAAGCAGCGAACTGACTTTCCATTGGCTCAGGGCCAATGCCAACAGAGTCTCGCATTACCTGATCGAGAAAGGACTTCGCACGCACGACAAAGTCGCGCTTCTCGTGCCCAACGGCCGCTGGCGGCACATCGCGGCCTTGGGCGTTCTGGGCGCCGGCGGCGTCATGACTTTCCTCGACACGGAGGAGTCTCCGGAAAAACTGGCCGACATCATCAGAAGGCTCAATATTTCCTTCCTCATCGTTTCGGAAGCATATCAGGCGACGGCCAGCGAGATGCTTCTTCTCTCCCTGCCGCTTAACTGCGTGCTCTGGCTGAGAGGCGACCTCGAGAAAAACATTCTTCCCAACTACCTTTTGGAGCAGCCGACTTCCGCGCCTCTGAAAGCCCTGACAAGGGAAGATCCGGCTGTCCTCCTTCCCGGCGACAGGGATATTATTCTCACTCACGGCCAGATCCTCTCCCAGCTTTTCTCCGCCGCGCAAACGATCCTGCCCGACGCCAGAGACGTTCTCTTTACGACTTTCGCCCCTGCTTCGATCGAATCGCTCTCCTTCACGCTCTTTTTGCCCCTTGCCACCGCTTCCTGCGTAGTCAATCTTGAAAGCAAAGATCTTGACCTCGCTTTTGAAGCGCTGAGGAAAGAGGGCGTGACGATCATGCTGACGGACATCCAGAGCGCCTTTGCTCTCTCCTCCCGCTTCAGGAAGCTCGTAAAAGACAGCGGCGGCTTTGTTAAGCGCATCAGGTTCGCCAGGTACCTTAAGAACTTCAAGCTTCCTCACGTCAAGCTGCTTTCCAGCCTGAAGGAGAAATTCGGCATCAAGCTTAAACGCGTTTACATTCTTGAGGAGATAAAGGAAAAGAGATACTACTTCTACGCTCCCATGTACGGTGTGGAGATCATGACCGGCTACGCCAGGAAGGAGACCGCCGGCATCGTTCTCCTGTCCACCGCCCTCAGGACCGCCTACGGAGCCCAGGGAGCCCCGCTTCCCAATATCCAGGTGAAAGTACTAGACCAGGACGGCAAAGCTCTCCCTAAGGGCCAGGAGGGCTTTTTGGCTTTCCGCGGCCCGGCCGTCATAAAGAGCTTCTACAGGAAAGGCCAAAACGACGACGCCATTTTCCGAAACGGCTGGTATGTTACCGAAACGACAGCCAAGGAAAACAGCGACGGCACCGTCACGATTATAAAGTAAGGAAAACAAATGTCGAAAGAATTTACTGCTGCGATAATCATTGTGGGGGACGAGATCTTGTCGGGCCGCACGCGCGACATCAACGCCAACTTCATCGCCGCCAGGCTTCACCAGCGCGGCATCTACCTAAAGCGCATCATAACCATTCCCGACGATATGGATACCATTGTTGGAAAAGTCAGGGAATATTCGGAGAAGTACGACAATGTTTTCGTCTGCGGCGGCATCGGCGCGACGCCGGACGACCTTACCAGGGAAGCGATGGCTAGGGCTTTCGGAACAATCTTGGAAAGAAACAAGGCGGCGGAAGCAATGCTTTGCGCCTATTACGGCGAAAGGATAAACGACCTGAGACTGATGATGGCTGATCTGCCGATCGGCTGCCGTTTGATAGAGAACGAACTTTCCGGAGCACCAGGCTTCATCATGGGCAACGTTTATGTTTTCCCGGGCGTTCCGAAACTGATGCAGAAGATGTTCGACGTCATAGAGCCCGAGCTCCCGCAAGGCAGCATCGTGACGCTGGAGTATCTTTCCCCGATCGGGGAAACGCTTTTCGCCGACCTTATGGAAGCGGCGCAGAACAAATATCCGGACGTAAAGATAGGATCGTATCCGGAACTCGACGAAGCAAGCGGGAAGTGGCGCTGCAAATTGACGTTCACTTCCTCGACCGAAGAAGCCATCGCTCCCTGCCGAGATCAGCTCCTCTCCGCGATATCCGACCGCGCGAAAAATCAGTGACGTCGCAAATGTATCGGTCGCTGCGCAAAAGGCATGTGCCCTTGGCAAACAGGCTTCGCTAAGTTTGCTTACGGGTACATGCCTTCTTGCTTCGCTCCCAGTATGTGACGGAACAAAGGGCGGCGTGTGCCCCTAAGCGAACTCACGGAGGATGCTAATCAAGGCCATGCGCGCGTAGTCCGTGAGCGAGGGGCATACGCCGCCCTTTGCGACATCAGCTATTCCAACACCAAAATCGGAATTTCCGCAGGAATTCCCAGCCTAGTCGGAAAGCCGTTCCAAAGCGAAGCGCCGTTCGTGACGAAAATGGCGGTTCCGTCCTCGTTGTAATAGAGTCCCGAGACCGCGCCGCAATTAAAGCGCTCAACGATTTTGTGCAATCCCCAGACCATCCCGCCGTGGGTGTGGCCGGAAACCAAGAGCGCCACGCCCTTTGCTTTGGCTTCCGGGCGGTAGGTGGGTTTGTGGCCCAGCAATATCACGCATTTGCCATCCGTTCCCTCAAGGGCTTTGTCAATATTTGGCTTTACTCCGCCGAAGTGGTTGGCGGCAAGGTCGGGGATGCCGGCGATGAAAAGGCCTTTCACGATTTCTTTGTTCCCATTTTCCAAAATGGGAAGGCCTAAGCTTTCCAGATAAGGTTTCCAATCCTCCCAGCCGTTGTAATATTCGTGGTTGCCGCTGACGGCGAAAACGCCAAGCGGCGCCTGCAGTTTTTTGAGCGATTTCAGTTCTTGGCCAACGTCTTCCACTTCTCCATCCGCAAAGTCGCCGGGCATAACGATAACGTCCGGTTTGGCAGAGAGGGTGAGCTCGACGATTTTGTCAACAGATCTTTTTTTCGTCAGGCGGTCGGCGTGGATGTCTGCAACAACTGCCACTCTCAGGCCTTTCGCTTCCGGAGGAAGATTAGGGAGGCTGACTTTGTATTCCTTCACATACGGCGCCTTGAGGGCGTTGTAGAGCCCAAGAAGGCCAACTAAGAGGGCAATCACGGTCAATGATAGGTTGATATACCCTTGTGAGAAACGCACCCCGAAAAGGAAGCAGGGGAGATAAACGAGGTCTTTAATGAGAAGCAGGAAAAAGAGAATGTAAACGGAAATGTAGAGAACGCCGGCAACTGCGGTCACAAAGCCAGGGATCTTGGGAGCGAAGAACTGCGGCCCGCCCAAGAGATGGATGAGCTGGAACTTCATGGCCGCCGCCACGAGAATTATTATGATGGGGATCTTGACCGTCCAGCCGAAGTGTGACGGAAAAACGGCCCGAATTATTATGTAGAGGGCGGCCAGCCCGGAAACAATATTGACAGGAAACATGCTTTTATTTTAACTTATTTTTGGAATCAACTTACTCGACGCAGTCATCGTGCTCCTGGACGAACTCGAGCTCGAAATCCATAGTGTCGAGTTTTTCCAGAGTCTTAAGATATTCGTCAAAAGATAAGCGGTCTTTGAGTTCGGGATATTTTGCCGACTGGAAGGTCGGGAAGTACTGGCACATCAGGCTGAAGCCGAAAGGAATCTTTCCTTCATCGTCCGCAAACTCTTTTTTCAGCATGTCCATGACCGCCAGGGAATTTTCGACCGCGTTGGGCAGAACGAGGTGACGGACGATCATGCCTTTTGTCATATAGCCGTCCTTGTCATAGGAAAATACTTTCGTCTGTCGCCACATTTCTTTCAGGGCAAGGATATTCTTTTCGGGATAGTCTTCGGCGTAGGAGTACTTTTTCGCGAGCGCGTTGATTTGGTATTTGGCGTCGGGGAGATAGATGTCAACGACGCCCTCCAGGGCTTTCAAAACTTCGAGAGATTCATAGCCGCCGCAGTTGTAGAGCAGGGGAAGATCCATGCCTTTTTCGCGCGCCAGATAAAGCGCTTTCAGGGCGGGCAGGATCTGGGGAGTGGGAGTGACGAAGTTGATGTTTTTGGCGCCCCGCTTCTGCAGTTTCAGCATTTCCTCGGCCAATTCCTCAACGGTCATGAATTTGCCGTTGCCGTTGTGGCTGAAGGCGAAGTTCTGGCAAAAGACGCAGCGCAGGTTGCAGCCGGAAAAAAAGATTGTGCCGGAGCCTTTTGCTTCTACGCCTTCAGTTAGGCCTGTTCCGGAAAGAGGCGGTTCCTCGCCGAAGTGCAGGTTGCAGCAGAAGACTTTCAGTTTGTCGGTAAGTCCGCAGGCGCCGACTTCGCCCTCCTTCCTTTTTGCCTTGCAAACCCTCGGGCAGAGCAGGCAGGGGGAGGAGAGTTCTTCGATTTTAGCTATCGCTTCTTTCAGGCGGTCAAGAGCGGTCATTATAGGCGAACTGCTTTCTTTCGATCCAGTCTGAGCCTTTCGGGGTCAGAAGCAGGACGTCGATGGGGCCGCCGACGTTCTTGGGGCGCATCTGGAAGCGCTGCATGCTGGCGGTGATGTCAACGGCGGTCTCGCAGAAATCTATGGCGTCGATTAGCGGCATGACGTCCCAGCCGATGGCATAGTTGGGGAGTTCTGTTATCATTGGTTTGCCTTCCTTGTCGGACTGTCCGCTGGGAATGAGAGATCTGGACTGCAGAAGGCGCGACATGATGTCGCCCTGCCCGCCCCAGGAAGTTCCGTAAATGATATCGCCGTTCCTTTCGTTCGTGTTGAGGCGCTGGATGATGTTGTGCGAGACCTGGCAATGATAGACGTGCGGGACGGAGACGCCGTTCTCAAGGGCGTAGCCGGCCACGTGGAAACTTGTGTTGGCCTTAGGATAACGGGAGCTCATGAAGCGCATGAGATTGCTGACAACGTCCATGATGCCGTCGCCCTGGTTGTTGGCTTCCTCTTCGAAGAGACGAATGGCGTGGCTGACGGGCTTGCCGTCAAGTATTGTGTCGCCGAAGGCGGAAATGCCGACTCCCTGGTTTTCCAAAAAGAAAAGCTTGTCGCAGTTGTCGGAGACGACGATCTCGACTTCAGGCATATCTCCGCTTTTGCCTCTGGCGGTCTGACGGCTGTCGGCAGCCATGACGATCCCTTCCGGGACATAGGTCGTTATAACAAATGACATAATCTTAGCTAAGTTTCAAGGTTATTCTGGTTCTCAGGGCCTGCAGTTTCAGCCAGCGCATGATGGGGCTGCCGGTGTGCGATTCGGATTTCAGGTCCCTCAGCATTAGTTCCGTGACGAGGGAATGGAAATCCTTGCCTTCGTAGAGAACGCTGTAAATGGCGGAAGTAAGGGGCATACTTATGTTGTATCTTTCCGCAAGCTTGTGCACGCACTCAGCGTTGCGGTAGCCTTCCACAACGCCTGCGGAAGCTTTGAGAGCTTCCTCGACGCTCATGCCTTTCACGAGGTTCATGCCGAAGGTGTAGTTGCGGCCCATGTTGCAAGTCGTCATCAGGTCGCCGATGCCGGCCAAGCCGATGAAGGACTCTACCTGGGCGCCCATGGCGACGCCGAAGCGCATCATCTCAACCAATCCTCTCGTCACAAGGGCGGACTTGGTGTTAGTGCCGAACTCCATGCCGTCCACGGCGCCGGCCGCGATGGCGATGATGTTCTTTAATGTGCCGCAGAGCTCGACGCCTATTATGTCGCTGTTGGTGTAAACTCTCAGGTGCTCATTGGAGAAGACCTGCTGGACAAAGGCGGCCAATTGCGGGATCTTGGAAGCGACCGTTACGGCGGCTGGCATTTTCCTCGCGACTTGGGCGGCGTGGCTCGGGCCGGAAAGGCAGGAGACGTGCTTGCATTTCGTCTCTTCCTCGATGATCTCGCTCATGCGTTTCAAAAAGATGCCGTCCGTCTCGATGCCTTTGGCGACCGTAACGATGGGGTAGGGTTCCTTCATCGCTTCACCCAGTTGATGGGAGACGCTGCGCATGAACTGCGAAGGTGAGGCCATGACGAGAAGCCTAGCATCTTTTACTGCTTCTTCCAAACTGTTGGTGAATTCCAGCGTTTCCGGCAGGGGAATGCCTGGCAGGAATTTGTAGTTCATACGTTCCTTTGCCATTTCCCTGGTGTACTCCGGGAAAGCGCCCCAGAGCATGACGCGGTAACCGTTCTCAAGAAGGGTGAGCGCGATGGCGGTTCCCCAGGCTCCGTCTCCTATTACGGAGACCTTCATGCCTTTCTGCGGTTTGGTATAGTCGATCATAGTTTTGATTATTTTTTTGTTGAGTAGGCAACGCAGCAGTCCTGCGCTTCCCACAAGGTAACGCTTTCAAGTTTTATTCCGTCCCGGGTTTTCGCAACGGGAGATTCCAGTTCGTCGTAGATCCACTTTGCGACCGCTTCGCAAGTCGCGTTTCCCGAAAAGGAGGGAATATCGTTCAGATTGGCGTGGTCGAGTTTGGAGAGAACGAGTTCGTCTATCAGCTTTTTCAGCTCCTCAAAATCGACGACCATGGCGCAGTCATTGAGCGTTTCGGAAGAGACGCAGACGACGAGCTTCCAGTTGTGGCCGTGAAGCGGCTCCACGCAGCCGTTTTTGAATCTGACGGCGTGGGCAGCGCTGAAATTTGCTTTGACTTTGAGCTGGTACATGCTTACTTTGCGGCGAAAAGGTTCAGCTTTCCGCCGGCTAGGATCGTTTCGATATCTTTTGCGGTGAGGGAATGGGAGAGAGTAATTTCTTTCCCGTCTTCGGTTGCCGCGATTAATGGCTGCCCAACCTTTAGCTGAGATCTCACGTCCTTGATCATGACCTTTTCGGAGGCTCTCAATTTCTCAAGATCTTCTTCTTTCACGGTGAGAGGCAGTATGCCGAAGTTTATGAGATTGGCGGAATGTATCCTCTCGAAGGAAAGCGCGATGACAGCCTTGACGCCAAGGTACATCGGGCAGATGGCGGCATGCTCTCTGGAACTTCCCTGGCCGTAGGATAGGCCGGATAAGATTATTCCGTGGCGTCCGGAATTCTTAACTTTCAAAGCTCTTTCGTAGAAAGTTTCTTTGCCTTCCTCGTTGAAGCAGTTGAAGACGTATTTGGCGTATTCAGGAATGTTGGACCTGAACTTCATGAAAGCTCCGGCCGGCATGATGTGGTCGGTCGTGATCTTGTCGCCGAGTTTTATAAGGATCTCGCCGTCGAGGTTTTCCGGCAGGGGAGAGTTCTTGGGCGGTTCGCCGATAGTCGAGGCTCTTCTGATTTCCGGCCTTCTTCTGGGAGGCGGAACCACGAGCCAATCGTCGTGGTCGTAATGTTCAGGCTCTTCGATCTGGGGATACTTGATGACGTCCTGTTTCCTGGGATCGACGATCTCGCCGCAGATGGCGGCCATTACGGCGGTCTCGGGGCTGGCGAGGAAGACCAGATCATTTGGAGTTCCCGTACGGCCGGAGAAGTTGCGGTTGAAAGTTCTGACGGAAACTATTCCTTCGGCAGGGGAGCAGCCCTGACCGATGCAGGGGCCGCAAGCCGATTCCAAGATCCTCGCGCCGGCCGTAAGGAAAGTCGAAAGCGAGCCGTCGCGGTCGATCATCTGCATGACCTGCCGGCTTCCGGGAGCTATGAGGAAGCTGACGTCCGGATGCACTCTCCTGCCTCTCAGCATGTTGGCGGCTATGGTTAGGTCGCGGTAGGAACTGTTGGTGCAGGAGCCCACTATGACTTGGCCTACCTTGGTGCCTTCCACTTCGGAAATGCTTTTCACGTTGTCAGGGGAAGGGGACATGGCGACCAAAGGCTCAAGCGAAGCCAGGTCTATCTCGATCACTCTGTCGTAAGAAGCGTTCTCGTCGGGAAGCAATTCCGTGAAGTCGTTGGGGCGGCCCTGGGCCGTCAGGAATTCCTTGGTCCTTTCATCGGAGGGGAAGACGCTGGTCGTGACGCCCAGTTCGGCGCCCATGTTGGTGATCGTCGCCCGCTGCGGGACAGTCAGAGTTTTTACGCCGGGGCCGAAGTATTCGACTATGCAGCCGACGTTGCCTTTGGTCGTAAGGATGGAGAGAAGCTTTAAAATAACGTCTTTGGCGGAGACCCACTCGGGCAGGGAATTGGTGAGCTTGACGCCTATCACTTTCGGCCACTTAACGGTGAAGGGTTCGCCTCCCATGGCGAGGGCGACGTCAAGGCCTCCCGCTCCGATGGCTAGCATTCCCAAACCTCCGCCCGTCGGCGTATGGGAATCTGACCCAAGGAGCGTTTTGCCAGGCTTTCCGAAGCGCTCAAGATGGACTTGGTGGCAGATCCCGTTACCGGGGAGAGAACACTTTATGCCGAATCTTCCGGCGACCGATCTCAAATAGAGATGGTCGTTCATGTTGTTGGGCCCCATCTGGGCGGTGTTGTGGTCGATGTAGGAAAGGGAGAGCTCGGTCTCGACTTTATCTTTTCCCAGCGCCTCGAACTCAAGGTAGGCCATGGTACCGGTCGCGTCCTGCGTCAAAGTCTGGTCGATCTTTATGCTGACGGAAGCGCCCGCTTTCTTTTCGCCGGAGACGAGGTGGGTGGAAAGAATTTTTTCAGTGACGTTCATAAGTCAAAATAATGAAGCTAATTAATCTTATTATTATAGCAATTTTCATTTGAGCTCATCCCCAATGTGAGAGATCGGGGCGCGACATGGGGCGGGGTTTGGAATTTGGGCCGATAACTGCTATAATAAATAAATATGTTAACTTATCTGTTCAGTAATGATAAGGTCCGCCTGAAATGGAGCGACATCGTTGTCGCTCTGCTCTTTTTCGTCTTCGGGCTTTTCATATTCACCCAGATGTACCGCATTCAGGTGGATATGTTCTGGCATTTGCGCTCCATGACCATCGTTATTTTCGACAAGGCGAATCTTTTCAGGCCCAGTTACGACGCCATGACCAGAATTGCGACCTATGTTCTGGGCTTCTTCTCAAGGAGCGGATGCGTTCTCGGCTATGTCTGTTTCCTCTCCCTGATGCTTTCCTTGAAATACCTTGTTCTTAGATGCGTTTCCATAGATTATCTCTCCAGGCAGGGAAAGGGAGAGCGGGCTGAGCTTTGGCTTTTCCGCACCGCATTGATACTGCTTTGCCTGGGCGGACATCTGATCGCTTTCCCGCAGATGGTCTCCGGATATTGGCAGGCGGACGTTCTGAGACTGAACGTCTGGCACAATCCCACCACCGTGGCCGTCATGCCGTTCGGCATCCTTCTTTTTTATTTCGGATTCCTTACGCTCAGGGAAAGGACTTTTAAGAATTTTGCGATCCTGGCGGTTCTGATTATGCTGAACTTCTTTTCCAAGCCGAGCTACATTCTGGCCTGGGCGCCCGCGATATTTTTTTCTTTCACTTTCATCAAGGTCGACGGCGAGGGGAATTTTTCCTTTGTCTTTTCCTTTAAGCGTCTTCTTGTCGCCTGCGCCGTGGTCATTCCCGTCCTTATTGGGATCTTTTTGATGAAGCACGCTACGAAGAGCATGAGGGAAGGAGTGGTCATATCGGTACTTTACGCCATCCAGAGCCACATGCTCCACATCGACTTCGACCGCAACCTTAATCTGATCGCGGAGCGTCTTCTAGGGGCCAGTGTCGGCGCTGCCAAAGGCTGCTGGCAGACTTTCTGGTACCTTGTGTTTTACAAGCCGCTGACCCTTGTCTGCGGCCTGGCTTTCCCGGCCGCCGCCTTCTTCATTTCCAAAAGGAAAAAGGACGGGCTTATGGTTTTCGCCTGGCTGACTCTGTTCGTCTCCTTCGCCATCGCCTACACTTTGAGCCAGAGCACGGTCCACAGGACGCATTTGAACTTCACCTGGCAGATCCCGGTGGCAGTGGCCACGCTTTTTTTCGCCTCGCTTCTGAATTTCTTTTCGGAGGAGGACAATTTTCCCAAAATGAGCTGGCCTGCGGCTCTGACTGTCGGATTGTTCCTTCTTCATGCTTATTCCGGTCTGCTTTACCTGCAGCGCCTCATCTTCATATGGAGCTGGAGGTAGAACATGAAAAAAGCATTGGTATTATTAGCGGGAGTAGCGGCGATCTACGTTCTTTATGTTTTCACTTACCGTCCCAATCTGCTTTCCAACGGCTGCTTCGCCAGGGGACAGGCACACTGGCAGTTCGCTAAGACGAGCGACGCCAAACTGATCGTTCCTGAGGACATGGGCGATGAACCATATATCGCGATAAACCCCGGCGGGGAGGTCTGTCAATTTTTCCTTTCTGGCCTTGTTCCAAGCCAGATATGCGAAACAAGCTTTGAGGCACGCGCCAAGAACGCTTTCGGGCGCCTGACCTTCAGACTTGATAATCACACTCACGCGGTCATAGCAGTTACCAACACAGAGTGGCAGACTGTGAAGTTCCTTTTTCCAATCTTTGAATACGCTGACAAACGTTCCTTCAGGCTTGTGGCTGGGAAGAATTCCGGTATAGATGTCCGCAACCTTTCCTTGAGGCGAGCCGTTCCAACTGCAAAATACGAATTGTACGCTATATCAGGCGTGCTCGTCACCAACCTGGTCGCGAACGGCGATTTCTCAAATGGAACTGAAGGCTGGACAGGTATTGATGAAAACGATTTCCGTTCCTTTGACAAACGCGGCGTGCCGACTTTGATGTTCGATCAGTCCAGCAACGTTCTTTTGACGGCCTCCCAGAAAGTTAAAATAAAGAAAGGCGTTCCTTACATCGTAAGCGTTGACGCTCTGATGGATGACAACCGCCCGGTGGCCAGAATAGCCAACGTCCGCTGCACCTACAACGACGTAAGACCCAGGAGCGTGGAGCTGAAGTTCAACAGCAACACCAGGGGAGCTTGGGTAAGAGGCAGCAACAAGATTACGCCTTTGGAAGATTGTGAGCTGACCATCAACCTGAGGTGCGAGCACAGCAGAGGCAAGAAGCCTGGGAAAGTTTATTTCCACGGCGTAAAAGTTTACCCTGCCGATGAACTTCCCAAACCGGATCCTGTCAAGATCCCCATTACCAAAAAACAGTAAACTATGCCAACTCTCTATGCCATTATACCGGCCTACGAGCCGCTGCCGTCTCTTCCCGAACTGGTGAGGGAAACGCTTAGGATCACGCTTCTGAAAGGCGTCATCGTAGTTGACGACGGTTCCGTGAAAGAGGGGACTGCGGAGACTTTTTCCGAGATTGAGAAGATCGAAGGTTGCTGCCTTTTGCGCCATCCGAAGAACAAGGGCAAAGGCGCTTCCATGAAGACAGCCTTCCGCTATCTTCTTGAAAAGGACGATGATATCATCGGCGCAGTCACCGTGGACGCCGACGGCCAGCATCTCCCTGTTGACATCGAGAAGGTCCTCGCATCCTTCCTTGAGCATCAGGAAGATTATGTTCTGGGCGTCAGGGACTTTGGCACGCTTGAAGTGAAGATTCCCTGGCGGTCCCGTTTCGGCAACAACATGACGGAAAAAGTTTTCAAGCTTTTCACCGGCACGCCCCTGAAAGACACCCAGACAGGCTTGAGAGTATATCCCAGGGACTTCATGCG
Organism: bacterium; assembly: GCA_017616555.1. Lineage (GTDB taxonomy): Bacteria > Auribacterota > UBA3054 > UBA3054 > UBA3054 > UBA3054. The sequence continues at coordinate 304,623 of JAFZXZ010000032.1, forward strand.
GGAAGCTTTGAACATCAAGCCTGACCGCTACGAATTTGAACTAGAGGCGCTTCTTCGCTACTACCGCTGCGGCATGGGAGTGATCCGCCAAGTGCCCATCACAACCGTTTACGAAGAGAACAACCCGAGTTCTCACTTCAACCCCATCAAGGACTCCATCAGGATCTACGCTATTTTTTTCAAGTTTATCGGCGCCTCCATCATCAGCAGCATAATCGACTTCATAATTTTCTCCATAATGATACTGTGCCTTGGGCAGGACAGGGTCATTTTGGGGTACACTTCTGTTCTCTGGAGTTTGCTTACGGCCAGGATCATAAGCTGCAGCGTAAATTTCATACTCGACAAAGAGGCAGTTTTCGGATCAAAAGGGCATTGGCTAAGACAGTCTCTGCTCTTCTTATTGCTGGCAGTTTTCCTCTTCACGGCCTCATATTTCGGAATAAGAGGATTGCAGCATTTTGGCGTTCATCCGATCCTTGCCAAGATCTTGGTTGAAGGAATGCTCTTCATACTCAGCTTCGCTTTCCAGAACTCCGTTATTTTCCGCTCAAAAGGCGTTTTTGGTAAAATATCGAACAAATCTTAAGAAAAGAAATAACTTTAACTCTACACCGCTATGACAAAAAAAGCTTTGGTCTCCGGAATCACCGGTCAGGACGGATCGTATCTGGCTGAGCTGTTGCTTGGCAAAGGCTACGAAGTTTACGGCATCATCCGCCGTTCCTCATCCTTCAATACGAAACGCATCGAGCACATTTACCACAATCCCAAATTGAAACTGGAATACGGCGACCTGACGGACGCCACGCGCCTAAGGGAGCTTGTTTTGGACATCAGGCCCGACGAAGTTTACAACCTGGGCGCCCAGAGCCACGTGAGAGTTTCCTTTGACGAGCCGGTTTATACCGTGGACACCGTGGCCATGGGCTGCCTGAACCTTCTGGAAGCCATTCGCCGCCTGGATAACAAGCCTCGTTTCTACCAGGCTTCCTCTAGCGAGATGTACGGTCTGGTCCAGGAGACACCGCAGAAAGAGACCACGCCTTTCCATCCCAGGAGCCCTTATTCCTGCGCCAAGGTTTTCGCTTTCTGGCAGACCGTAAACTACAGGGAGTCCTACGACCTCTTTGGCTGCAACGGCATCCTCTTCAATCATGAGTCTCCCAGAAGAGGCGAGACCTTCGTCACGAGGAAGATAACCAGGGCGGCCGGCCGCATCAAAATGGGTCTGCAGGATAAGCTTTATCTCGGCAATCTGGACGCCAAGCGCGACTGGGGATTCGCGGGCGATTATGTGGAGGCTATGTGGCTTATGCTCCAGCAGGAAAAGCCCGATGATTACGTTGTAGCCACTGGCGAAACGCACTCTGTCAGAGAGTTCCTTGACGAAGTATTCGGCTGTCTTGACCTCGACTGGCACAAGTACGTTGAGATAGACCCCAGGTATTTCCGCCCTGCGGAGGTTGATCTTCTTTTGGGCGACAGCACGAAAGCCAGGAAGGTTCTCAATTGGGAACCCAAAACGACTTTCAAAGCTCTGGCCAAAATGATGACCGAGGCCGACCTTGAACTGGCGAAAGACGAAGCCGTCCTTAAAGCCCACCGCTAAAAAAATTATGACGCTAAAGACCCATGTCCTTCTGGCGACACTTGCCACGGCGGCGATCATAGCGTTGATCTATGTCCGCGCCAACGGCAACGATGATTCTCGGCTGAGAAAAGTCATGGAGAAAACTAAAGATCTCCAGACCAATGTTGTCGATAATCAGATCTTAAAACCGGAAGCTCCAAAATCAGAGGTTTCAAAACCGAAAGCTCCCAAAGAGGAGATCCCTGAGGTGGAGCTGCCCGTGCAGCCCGAGGAGCCTCAGAATCAGACGCCGGCATCGGCAGAAAACGCGGCCAAGCAGCCGGAAACAAAAGCTGAGCAGTTGGATGACGATTTTCTTATCGACCAAAGCGTGGTAAAAAACGGCGGCTTTAAGGAAGGTTTGAACAACTGGCGTTATTGGCGCATTAACGAAGAGAACGGCAAGAAGTTTATTAAAGCTGAGAATTCTACTCTGTCGATTCAGGGTCAGCTAAACACTCTGATGGGCGTCGCCCAGTCTGTCAAGGTTTTGTCAGGAACAGTCTATCGTCTGAGCGCCGAAGTGCGTTCCAAAGAGGCTTCGGAAGGAAAAAGCTTTATGGGAGCGAGGCTGGCGCTTTACGCTGACGGGCAGAAAGAGCAGCAGGTCGTCTGGCTTTACAAAAACCAAGACTGGGAAAAGAAAGATTTGGTTTTTACAAACCGTTACTCCGGGGTGGCTACGCTTTTCGTTCATACCGGTTACACCACAAACGCAGCCGAGTGCCTTGTGAGGGAGATCGCACTGCTGCCTGAAAATCCTTTTCCCAGCAGGAACGTCTGTTCTTTCAACGGAAATTTCAATGACGGAACGAAAGGATGGGATTTCTGGCATATTTCCGGTACGGAAGCCAGCAATCTAATTGAACGTGCATCCGGCGATTATGGCAATTGTGTTGTTGTGAAAGGGCAATCCGGCAGCCGCCTCATGGGCATGTCCCAGGCAGTCAGCGTTGTTTCCGGTTCAATCTACAGGATGAGCGCCAACGTTAAGAGCCAGGATGTAAAAGAGAAAGGATTTTTTGGCGCGCGGGTAGCGTTCTATGCTCCGGGCCAAAAAGAGCATCAGCTTCTCTGGACTTACGCCACCAAAGATTGGGAGAAGAAAACCCTTGTATTCACCAACAATTATTCCGGAAAAGCTACGTTTTTCTTCCATACCGGATACACAACCAACTCTTGCACGGCTTTGTTCAAAGATCTCTCTCTCATTAAGAGAAAGTGATCCGGGGGTTTTTATATGCGTCACATACGTACACTGATTCTGCTTGTCATATGGGTCATTCCGGTTTGCGCGCTGCTTTTTGTGCTTTTTTCAAAAAGCAACGTTTCTGATTTGAAAGACGCCATCTACGTTGTGGCCAACGACACTGTGGAGTTGGAAACGGAAGTTTCGGACGGCAACTTCAGGTCCAATCTTATCGCAAATCGCAAGACGAAAGAAAAATTGTATCTGAGCGGAGAAGAATTTTCCTTGAGGGCTGGCTTGAGTTCAAAGCTGGGCTGGTACGAGTTTGACGGTAATCCCAGATATGGTCTGAAGCCCCCGCAAATCATAACCCCTGACAAATGCAAGCCGGTTGAGATCAAAAAGGAAAAAGGGAAGACCAGCTTTCTGCTCTATTATCCGGAACTGAAACTCTCCATCCGACTGAATTACTATTTCCTGAAAGGCGAGACCTTCATTCACAGAGATCTGGAAGTTGAGAATCTTGGGGAGGATGAAGTAGTCATTGAAGATGCCAAGATGGGCAACTGGGTTATTGCCGGCAGTTTGACCGGCGGCGGGAAAGGGTTGCCGGTCTTTGTCGATGACCTTTGGTTCTTCAGCGGGGAAACGCCGTGGTTCAACGCCACAACGGAAGGCAACACTGTAACTTTACGTCAGTATCCTTCGGCCTTCCTTAAGAAACATGAAAAATGGGTCTCCGATCGTTCGCTTATCGGAGGAGGGGCGAAAGGGGCTAGGAAAGTTCTTGCGGACTACATCAAAAGCATTATTCTCCCTCCTAAGTTCGTGACGGTTTACAACACCTGGTGCGATTTCCGCGAGGACGGTTTGACAACAGAGCACACCGTCGATACGTTTTTGAAACTCTGCAACGGTCTCAGGTCTTTCGGAGCCTCCATAGATTACTGCGTGGTGGACGACGGCTGGTTCAAAAAGGAAAAAGTTTACGAAACAAACGAAAAACGGTTCCCGAAAGGCCTGGCGGAAGTGAGCGAACTTATAACTCCCTACGGGGCCGGGCTGGGATTGTGGCTTGCCTATTCCTCGATGATGTGCGATCTGGACGCGCTGACCAAAGCCGGTTACGAAGCGGCGAACGTTTATTACATGTGCCTCTCCGGATCGAAATACAACAAGGATCTGAGAGCGGCGATAAAGACCAGGATCATGACCGACGAGGTGAAGTGCTTCAAGCACGACTTCAATTATTTCAACTGCTCGCGCCCGGGACACGGGCATCTTTATTCAGAGGAGCAGAGCACCGAAGCCAACATGCGCGAAACGGCAGCCTTGCTCGACATGGAAAGGGAGCTTGCCCCGGACATCCACCAAAGCATCACGACGGGTATAAACCACAGCCCGTGGTGGCTTAAGCACGCCAGGATCCTCTTCATGGGCGGCAAGGACAAGGATTACGATTTCACATATCCCGTAACGAGCCGCTCCCAGGCCGAAATGAGATACCGCGACGGTTCCCTGTATAAGCTGCTGAGAGTTGACAAGGAGTTTTTTCCTCTCTATGCTTTTATGACCCATGGTATGATCAACGGTCTCCTAGACACGGCAGGGCCGTGGCTGGATGACCTTCAATGGTCAGATTACATCATGAATTATCTGGGAAGGGGCACATCCATTAGGGAACTTTACATTCACCCCAGGGAACTGAATGAAAAGAAATTTGAGCTTTTGGGGAGAGGCCTGAACTGGGCCAACGAGCACAACGCTCTGATGCTTAATTCCGAAATGATACTCGGCGATCCGTCACAAAACGAGCTCTACGGTTTCAGAGGACATGATGATGCCGGACATGTCTATGCTTCTTTGCGCAACCCAAGGTTTTTGGATGAGGAAGTTAATGTTTCAGATCTGGGAATTGATTCGGAATATTACAGAATATCCTATCCGTATCACATGATAAGGGAGACCAAGAACTATCCTGTTGTGAAGATTCCTGCTGAAAGCGTAATGATCCTGGAATCGCTAAAACTTGAAGAACTGGATTATCCCGCCCTCATAAACATACGTTTTCAGAGAAACAATATAACCGGAAGTTCCGCACGTTTTGTTATCAATTCCGAAGGCGGCGACAAGAATCCCATTTATCTCTATTCGCCATTTGCCGTCAAGAGATTCTTGGGTCTGCATAATGTGAGCGAAGTCTCCAGGCGCCTCTTTTGCGGAGAAAGGCCGGGAGGCCAGGAGATCAGACGCGCCAAGGCTGACGATTTGAATATTTGCAGCAATTCCTTTTCCTGCAGCGTAACCGTTCCCGAAGGAGCATCCTCGTTTCTTGTTTGGACTATCAGCAGCAAGGACGCCGATATGATCCTGACAGACAATTCGACGGAAGTCAAACTTAAAACAACTTCCTTCCCTAACTGCAATTGGAAAGTGGCCGTCGCGCCGATCGGCAAAGGCGAACATGAACTTGTGGGCAAGGTCGTAAAATCGAAACTTCCCATTACGGTCATGGACCTGCAGCTGCGTTCATCCTATGTTTTGCCAGCACTTGAATTGCAGTTGATACACAAGGTGGCCAGGGGACAGAACGTCAACAATTACGAATTGCCGATGCCCGTTTCGCAGGAAATTCTCAATGAGACGCTAAGCCTCTTTGAGAAGGCGAAACTTACTACGGCGCCTAGAGAAGTCTGGAACGACGTTGAGGAAGCCGTTCTTTCCGCTGAAATTTTCGACGTCAACGGCGACGCCTACACCAACAAAGTTGTCCTGGTGAACGACGTTCCCGTCGGTCTTCTTCCCAACAATGTTCCTCCTTTGAGCAGCTGGCAGACTGTCAGCATTCCTTTGCCCGAGAAAGTGTTTGAAACGCTTGGCAACGCCAACAATGTCGGCATAATCGACGAGACCGGCGATGCCTATAAAATAAGAAACATTAAGCTTAGAATCAAGCGCAAGGGCCAGAAGCGCCAGCGCGAGATGAGCGACGTTGGAACCTTTTGCAGTTCTTCCTCCTGGGCTTTAAGAGAGGGGGAAGTCATCAAACTGGACGGCAGTTCCTTCCTTATTCTTTGCGAATAAACGCAAGAGCACTGAGCGCCAGAAGGGCCATGAATGCCGGTTCCGGCACCACGTTCCAAGTGTAAGTGTTGGTAACTGTGGAACCGTTCAGTTTCGTTATGACGTTGAAGTCGGTCGTGCCGGCGGCCTCTTCATTCTCCGGGATCTTAAGATACACGGTGCTTTCGGTCGTCGCCCCGCCGCCCGCCATCGAGATGACGTCCGAGCTGAAGTAGTCTGTCGTCTCAATTCTGATTTCCGCATAGCCGGCTTGACCGTAGTTCACATACTTGAGATCTATCGGTTCGCTTTCGCCTAAATGAAGTTCCGTATTCTGGGGGTTGGCGGAAAGGAGTACAAAAGACTCGTCAGCTTCCACAAGATCGAAGACGTGCCAGTCCATTCTTTCAAAGGAGGAGGCCCAGGGACTGGGATGGTAGTCGTCGATATCGACTCTGTCAAGACCTATGCCTTCATAGCTTACCAGCAACCCAAGCTGTCCTCCGGAAACGCATTTGAAGCAGTTGGTGACTTCTTCGCCGGGCCAGCAAGTGTAACCTTTTATCGATTTTAAGTTGCAGGGGATCTTCACTTCAACGTCGAAGCCGCCAAGCTCGTTGTTCTTTTTGATGCAGCGTGACCCGGCGGGAACGTTGCCGCATGTCCAGTCCTGAACGCTGTTGTCGTCATTGGAAGCGGCGTATATCCTGTTGTAATACTGGTTGTGGGCTTTGAATTTGAAATAGTCTCCGCCGTGCCAGGGGCCTGACCAGCCGGACCCGTCTATTTCGATCGTGAAGGAACTTTTCTTGTTGGTCTTGAAGGCAAAATACACGGCGTCGTCGCGCCAACCGGCGTAAGCCGTGACTTGGAATTCAGGGTCTTCACTGTCGCCTGTGCCGGAGCCCCAGTAAGTCCAGTCGTCGTCTTCTAAGATACCGTTAATGCTGGGCTCTTTCAGGAGCCTGGGAATGCTTTTGTTGTAAGGTATGATCGGGTAGGGGTCGTCGCCGTCATGAAGCCCGTCTTTGTCAGTGTCGGGATCGTTTGCGTCGCTGGGATAATAAAGTCCGACCAGGTATTCCTGAAGGTCGTCAAGGCCGTCTTTATCGGTGTCGGTCTCGGTCGGGTCGGATTTCATTCTCACTTCGTCAATGGGAAGCACGGAGTCGTTGTCGGCCAGGCCGTCGCGGTCGCTGTCACGGTAAACGTAGGTGTTTTTCCAAGGAGTCCTTAATTTGAAATAATTCGTGAAGGGACGCATGGCCGTACCGCACCAGGACCAGGTGTCGCCTCCGCCGGCCCAGCCGTAGCTGCAGCCGTCGGGGTGCGAGCTGGAGTATTCCTGGTATCCGCTGTAGGAGTACATCTGGTCCACCGAGTGCATGACCTCGTGGACCGTGACGAAGCCAGTGCCGCTGCCGCCGTAGTTGCCGACCTGACTGCACATGATCTTGCCCATGCCGGTGTATCCCCAGCTGCCGCCGCCCCAGTTGCCGCCCCAGCTGTTCCAGCCGTTGCCGCAGGTGAAGACGAAAATATCGTATTCCTGATCCCAGACGCCCAGCGTTTTCCTAAGGTCTCTGGCCATGATGTAGCCGCCTAATTCCTGCTCGCCGAATTCGTTCTCATAATTGCGGAAGAAAGTTTCCGCCGGCGGGACGATCTTGCGGTAAACGGGATCGTATTTCAGAAGGAACTGGGCGTTGGAATTGCGATAATAAAAATCCTGGACCTTCGGATAGTAGAGGTTGGTGTAATTTTCGGGAGGAGTGTTGTTGCCGCCGCCCGTATAAGCGACCATCAATAGATCGACGGAGGCGACTTCGCTGTAAAGGATAGGCAGGCTGTTCTGGGCAAAGACTCCTTTGACTTTTATGGTGGAGGTTGGAGAAAGATTCCTTATCTTGAGGCTCAAAGTTTCAGGCAGGTCAAAGGATCCTTCGTAATTCTGTTCCTCTCCGTTGATGGTCGCCTTCATCAGGCGCCCGTTTTTCAAAACGCCGATCACGATCTCGTTTTCGCCGGGAGGCAAAACGCCTGTCAGCGGCAGGGTGAATTCGTTCAGGCTCATGACGCCCAGACAATTCTCGGGGATCGTGAGCGAGCATTTGAATTCCATGCCGCCCAAAGAGCAGTCCCTTCCGAAAGAACACTCGTAGCTTTCGCCGAATCCTAAGGAAACGTTGGGATTTTCCTCAAGAAGAGTCCTGTGGGCGACGGGTTCTTCAATGAATCTCAGATTGTCCAGATAGATCTTCTCGAAGTCGCTTTCAACGGAAAAGGTCGAATCTCCTGCCGGTAATTTCCCCTGAAAGGCGAAACCGGCGAGCTCCGCATCCATATTGGGGGCTTTCAGCTTCAGGAGGTGATCTCTATCGAATAGGATCTCGATATGCTGCCATTTGCGATGGTAGAACGTCTGAACGCCTTCGACAGGCTGCCATTCGGGAGTATCACCGAAGTAACTGCCGTAAAGCTCCGCCGAGATCACGTTGGTGCAGCTCGCTTCCAGTTTCAGAAGGGGGACGTCGCCAAGTTTAAAGATTAAGGTTCTGCTTACGTCTTCTTCCGGCCAGGTCGCGTAAAAGTCAAGAGCGATCCTTTGCTCCTTGCCGTCATTTAGGAAAACTGAGCGTGAAAGAGAAGAGCCGCCTTCAAGCTCCAGGGTTTTGTCACCGTAGGCGTGCCAGGCGCTGACTTTGATCTCGTTGGTAGGGGAAACGCTGAGATCAGAAACCACCTCGGCCAAGCCGGAGACGCTCCAGCCCTCCAGGTCGTCAAAAGTGAAGCAACTTTCTTCGGCCCAAAGCAGGCCGGCGGCAGCGAACAACGCCAAAAGCAGGACTCTTTTCATAGCTATATTTCCTTTTGTATTTCCTGACAATATTCTAGCATAAAAAAAGGCCCCCGCCGAAGCGGGGACCTTTTCTAAAATTTGGCGCCGCAGGATGGACTCGAACCAACAACACCCTGGTTAACAGCCAGGTACTCTGCCATTGAGCTACTGCGGCACACAAATTTTATGCGATAGATTCTACTCTAATTGCCTCTCAAAGTCAAGTTAGAGCTCTTCGTCCAGCGCGTCGCTCTTCGCCATTTTGCGGTACTTGGTCGGCGGCTGGCCGACGGTGCGGCGGAAGGCTGTGCTGAAGTGATAGGGATCGTCGAAACCGACTTCCTCGGCAATCAGGTGCACCGGAAGATTCGTGGTCTTAAGCATCATGCAGGCGTGGCGCATTCTCAGTTGGATGAGCCAGTCTCTCGTGTGGATGCCCATGTGCTTTTTGAAGAGCCTTGTCAGATGCACGCGGCAGCAGCCGGCCACGTTCGCAAGATCATCCATGGAGATAGGCTCGCGAAGGTGTTTCTCAACGTAGGAGACGACCGCCTGAACTTGCGCAGGCACAACGTTGGCTCTTTGTGAACTGATGACTTTGGCGTAACGGGCGAGAAGATGGAAGATCTTGTAGCAGGTGGCAGAAGCGTTGATCCTGAAGTCTTTATTGCGATCCTTGATCTCGTCCAGCACGTCGAAGAAAAGCCGGCGGATCTGCTCGAAATCCTGATCCTTTAAAGAGATCTTGGAGATCATGTCCAGGCCCAGCTGATTGAGGCCGGGTGTGAGCAGGCTGTGACGGAAGGAGATCCAGACTTTCTTCCAGCGGCCAGTGCCGGTGTTCTGATAGGTGTGGTCCTCGTCGAAGTGAAGAAGGAAAACGTCCTTGGGCTCGAGGTCATAGGTGTTGCCGTTGACAGTCAGTTCGCCCTTGCCTTCAAGCACTAATTCGACCGAGAAGAACGGGCAGTTTCTTCTCGTGAGCTTGGCTTTGGGCAGCCAGCTTGAAACGCCGCAGGCGTAGGGGTTGATGAGGTAGATCTCGTCCTGGGCCATTGGAAGAAAATACATTTCCGGGTCACTCGTCAGGTTGGAGACAGCTTGATTAATAGGAATGATCTCCGGACTCGGGATCTCGTTGAAGCCTTTTTTACGACGCTCGTATTTTCTTTTGGGAGCGGTCTCCTGCGCTTCGGACTTGGCTTTCACCCTTCTTTTTGTTTTTTTCCCCGCCTCAGGAATTTCTTTTTTTCTCCTGCCCATACAAAACTCCTTGTGATTTTGTTGTAACCATATTGTATAAAAACTTTAATTAAGAAACAATAGCGGCAAGGCCTTTAAAGATTAACTAATTAAAAAAGAGCGATTTATATAAAATCGCTCTTTTGAGAAAATTGAATAATGAATACTTTATTGCCTTATTATTTTAATGGCTTTTTCTATGACCTCTTCCAATAGACCGTCTTTTTCCAAACCTACCCACAGGGGCAGTCTGACAAGTGTGTCTGAGATTTTTTTCGTTACAGGAAGTTCCTCGTTGTAACGTCCGAATCTTTTGCCGGCGGGGGAATCGTGCAGCGGCAGATAGTGGAAGACGCAGCCGATACCCTCTTCTCTCATCTTCGCGATGAAGTCCGTCCTCTCCTCCAATGAATTGAAGAGGAGATAATACATATGCGCGTTGTGCTTGCAGTATTCCGGAACGATCGGCCTTGTGATCCTGCCTTCTTTTTCGAGATCCGCAAAGGCTTCGTGATACTTTTGCCAGATCTTCAGACGTCTGTCGGTTATTTCATAGGCCTCCTTGATCTGACCCCAAAGGAAGGCTGCCAGGATCTCGCTAGGAAGGTATGACGAGCCCAGATCTTCCCAGGTGTATTTGTCAACCTGACCGCGGAAGAAGCGGGCGCGGTTTGTGCCTTTTTCCCTTATGATCTCAGCCTTTTCTATAAGAGCTTCGTCGTTGACGTAGAGGGCGCCGCCTTCGCCGGAAATAATGTTCTTGGTCTCGTGGAAACTTACGGCGGCCAGGTTGCCGAAGGAACCCAGGGGTTTTCCCTTGAAGGAGCTCATGACTCCCTGCGCATTGTCCTCCACGACTTTCAAGCCGTGCTTTTTCGCGATGGCCACTATGGTGTCGATCTCAGCGCCGACGCCGGCGTAGTGGACGGGAACTATGGCTCTGGTCTTTTCCGTGATGGCGGCTTCGATCTTAGTTTCGTCCATGTTCAAAGTGTCCGGCCTGATGTCGATGAAGACGGGGACGGCGCCGCGCATGACGAACGAGCTGACGGTCGTGACGAAAGTGAAGGAGGGGACGATCACTTCGTCGCCCGGCTTGATGTCGCAAAGCAAGGCGGACATCTCCAGAGCGGCTGTGCAGGAATGCGTCAGAAGCGCCGCTTTGGCGCCGGAAAGATCAGCCAGCCAGGCGTTGCAGAGCTTGGTGTATTTGCCGTCGCCGGAAAGGTGAAGAGATGCGTGAGCGTCAGCGATCAAGGCCAGTTCGCGGCCCGTCATGTAGGGTTTGTTGAAAGGAATGCGTAATGACATTTATTTCTCCTGTTTAATATCCTCTATTCTACTTTTTTTTGCACATCAACAACGAAAACCTTTGTGAACTCTTCCGGGAAGAAGCGGACGTTCTCATACACCAGACTTATTCTGACATTAAAGCGTCCTTCGGTTTCCGGTGCTTTCGATTCGCAGGTGAGATTTATGCTGTCGCCAGTCGGAACGTTGCGCTTGAGCCAGATCCTGTCGTCCTTGACCTCGCGGCCGTTTTCGTCATACCAGCGGATCGCCAGGCGGACGGGCTTTTCGCCTGATTTTTCCCAGACGTGTTTCCCAAGGTTAGCAATCTTAAGCTTAAGGTTCAAGGGAGATCCCGGTTTAACGGAAGCGTTAGGCGATTCCAAAAAGACAGAGGCGGCTAGCTCTTCTTCACCGGGAATAATTGCAAGCGTTATTTTGTCGAAGCAGAGCGAAAGGTCGCGGTTGTCGAAGACGTCCTTTCCGACACGACCGGGAACCATCGAGCCGCTCGTCACTATCTTGAGTATAACGGGAGATTCGTTTCCTTTCACGGGAATGTTGTCAGCCTTGAAAAAGAGGTTGGTGAAGTCAGTCGCGATGTCGGCGCATCCCGCTTTCGCGCCGTTCAGGAAAAAGTCAGCCCGCATGTTTTTGATCGCTCTCAGGCGCGCCGCCAGGACGTAGCGGTTCGTGTTCATGTTGTGAAAGCGGACCGTTATGTTAGTTCCTACGCACCAAGTGTAATTCTCATCGCCGCTGATAAATTCGTCATTGGAAAAACCTGTCAGAAGATACGGATCGGCATCTTTCGCGCCAATGTCGAGAATGTTGCTTCCGTTTTGCGGCAGCGGTTTGAGCAGATTTGCCGAGGAGGGAATAGTTTTGGCCGTGATTTTAGCGATGTCGGTCCAATTTGTGAAAACGTCTCCCGAAACGATCTCGTGGAAGCCAATCTGCTTTTGCACGGTCCCTTCCGGATGGGCGAGCCTTTTGGCAGTTTGAGTCCAGGCGACAACGGATGGCTTCAAGTTTTCTCCGTCGGCGCCTCTGCGCATGACCGTCATAAGATCGCTTATGAATTCACCTTCGTTATCGTTCACGTCAAAGTAATACTGACCCAAAATGTTGTTCCTGGAAGCTGCGTCAGGTTCCGTAATGAGAATAAGCGGCAGATCTTTCTTTGCGGCGATCTCTTCGAGATATTCGACAGCTTCAGTGTTTCCGTATTCCAGATAGCGCAGCTTTTTCAAAGCGGAAAAGCGGAACAAGGAGAAAACGAAGACAAGGATGAAGACGCCGTAGCAGATGACGGTCAAAATTCTTTTGTTTTCCAACGCTTTCAAATTTTCCAGCATGGCGGCCGGAAATTCCAGAAAGCAGGACCAGGCGAGGCACCAGACGGGAAACCAGAAGGCCAGGTAGCGTTCGGCGAAGAAGTGGGAAAAATGAAGGTGCGTTAGGAAAAAGAAGGGAACAACTATGCCAAGAGCGAGGAAAAGTTCGTTCCAGAGCTTTTGGCGGCGCGCAAGCTTTGCCGCAGCGGAAAGCCCAAGGCTCACCCACAGGAAGACCAGGCTGCAGCACTTAAGAGGCATGGCGTTCTTCCAGAAAAAGAGCTGAAGCCTCTGGGATGCCAATCCGATATTGGCGGGCAGCCAGGCGTTCTTAACCGAGAAAACAAGACCCGTTTTTCCCAAAAGGGGCCGCCAAAGCGATATCCCGGCAAAAAGGGAAATGACAAAAAGCGCCGCTCCGGCAATCAGCCACTTGCTGTTTTCAGCGTTTGGCTTGCGGCAGAGGCACCAAATTATGAAGTGCAATAGGATCGCAGGCTGCAGAAAAACGCTGAACTGATGAGAGCAGAAGGCAAGGGCGGCGAAAATTGCGGCGAAGGCCAAATTTTTACAAGTTTTCGATTCGTCTTCCAACGCCCTGAAGTAAAAATAAAGCTCTATTATGACAAGCGTCATATTGAGCGCGTAAAAGCGGATGTAGAGCGTGTAGAGAATCTGATAGGGGTTGAGGGCGTAAATTAAGAGGGCCCCAAAAGCCGCGAAACTGCCGAAGCATTTTTTGGCAAGCTTGTAGAGGAAGCAGAAGCCCAAAAACGATTCGGCAAGGCAGATGAAGCGCAAGTAGCCGACGCTCGCCAGCTTTCCTCCGAAGGTGAGAACATAGAATATGTAATGCTGCAGGAAAAATCCCTGGCCCCCAAAGCCGTAGTAGTGCCAGATCTTCATGACGTCCCAGGTTTTTATCTGGGAAATAATGAGGACTTCGTCCTGCGTGAGGCCGTAGCGGAAGAACAGGCTGAGCCTGAAAAACAGGAAAAGCGCGGAGGCCGCGAGGAAAACCAGTGCGGAACCGTGCTTGTCAAGAAAAGCCAGTGTTTTTTCTCGCAAGGTCATAATTTACGCTTTGCTTTTTTTGAAGACGAAATAGGAGATGTAGGCGACGACCAGTATGGCGGCGATGGAGTAGGAAGCCGTCCAGGAGAGATTGAAGCCGATCTTGGCATTAAGAATGAAGCTTGACGTTACGCCGAGGTAGAAGGCGCCCGGAAGAACGGTCACCCAAATCTTCTTTCCCTCCTTTATGCACCAGGCTGTGGCAGTGCCAAGGGAGAAGACGACGATCGTCTGGTTGGCCCAGGCGAAGTAGCGCCACAAAACGTTGAAGCCGCTGCTGCTGAATTTCGCGACGAAGAGCAGCGCTGCAGCCAAAACGAAGATCACAAGCGAGAGCAGGAATCTGTTCCTAATTTTCCCCTGGTCAATGCCGAGCATTTCGCCGACTATCAGCCGGCAGCCGCGGAGAGCGGTATCGCCGCTGGTAATTGGGAGCGCCACAACGCCTAAAATGACGGCGAGGTTGAGAGCCTTGTTGAAGAAAGAATTCGCATCGCCGGTCTGGAAAACGGAGAGAACTTTGCTAACGATCTCGGCTAGCATGATGGTCGGGCCCTGCCCGGCGTCCAAGTTGTAAAGTTTCATGACGCCCATGGTGACGGCCGCCCAGATCATGGCGATGAAGCCCTCGACGATCATCATGTTGTAAAAAATGGAGCGCCCCTGCTTTTCGCTCTCAATGGTCCTCGATATGATGGTCGCCTGGGTCGAGTGGAAACCAGATGCTATGCCGCAGGCCACCGTCACGAAGAACAAGGGGAAGAAGTTGGGCTTTAAGCCGCGCCAATTGTCAAGACTCAGCTCGGTAAGCGGAAGCTTTTTTAAGAAAATGTAAAAGAAAAGCAGAACAGCCGTAAAAATAAAGAAGGCGCCGATGAAGGGGTAAACCTTGCCGATGATCTTGTCGATGGGAAGCAGCGTGGCGATGAGGTAATAGGAGAATATGACGCCGTAAATTACCCAGAGCCAGGGATTGGAGATCGCGACGTCCTGATGGATGACGCCCTTGACAAAAATATCGCCCGGCGTATAGACGCAGGTCACGCCGAACAAGAGCACGGTTAAAAAGACGAATATCCCGAAGAACAGAGCAACATTCTTGCCGAGGTAGCGCTTTACCAGGCTCTGGATCTGTTCGCCGTCATTCCTAATGGAGATCATGCCGGTCATGAAGTCTTGTACGGCGCCCGCCAGTATGCAGCCCAAGGGGATCGTGATAAAGGCCAAAGGCCCGAAGAGTATGCCCTGTATGGGGCCGAGGATCGGGCCGGTGCCGGCGATGTTTAGAAGATGGATGAGGCCGTTTCGCCAGGAAGCCATAGGGACAAAGTCCACGCCGTCGGCTTTGGTGATGGCCGGAGTCGGCCTGTCGCTTATGCCGAAGAAACGTTCGATGAAGAGGCCGTAGAAGAAGCCGCCGAAACCGAGAATTGCAAGACCGATGAGAAAGGTTATCATAGCGATGGTTTATTTGAAAGTTTTTTGTAACTGAAGAAAGCTATAAAGGCCAGGCTGAGAAGTCCGGAGATCAGGTAGCTCATGTCCCAGCTCAAGTTGAAGCCGACTTTGGCGTTCAGAATGAAGCTCGATACCACGTAAAGGTAGAAAGCTCCCGGAACGACAGTGAAGAGGATGCTTTTGTCATGCTTGACGCACCAGCTCGTCGCCACGGCCAGCGTGAAGACGACCAGAATCTGGTTGCTCCATGCGAAATAGCGCCAGATGATGGCGAAGCCGTCCGGCTGGAATTTCACGATGAACAGCAATGTCAGCGAAGCGACGACCATGCCGACACCAACCAGGATCTTGCCAACTTTGCTGGAGCCTACTTTAAGCAGTTCGCAGAGCATGATGCGTAAGATCCTCATCGTCGTGCCGCCTGTCGTTATGGGCAGGACGATAAAGCCCGCCATGACGATGATGCCGAACTTGCTGCCCAAAAGCGTCTCAATTATCTCGACGAGGGAAGCGTTGGCGTTGCCCGCGGAAGACAAACCGTATTTTCCCATGACGCCCATGGTGACGGCCGCCCAGATCATAGCGATGAAGCCTTCCATCAGCATCATGTTGAAGAAGACTTTGCGACCGCTTTTTTCGTTTCTTAGGGAGCGGGCGATCAGAGTCGCCTGCGTCGAGTGGAAGCCCGAGGCTATGCCGCAGGCCACTGTTACGAAAAAGAGGGGGATCATGTTGGGCTTCAGCCCGCGCCAGTTTTCAAGCGTGAGATCTTCAAGCGGAAGCCGCTTCGTGAAGATCAGAACGAAGATCAGAACGGCTGAAACTATGAAGAGGCTGCCTATAACTGGATAAACTCTGCCGATAAGCTTGTCTATGGGCATGTAGGTCGCAAGCAAGTAATAGACGAAGACCACGGAGTAGGCGACCCAGGTCCAGGGATTGGTGACCAAGGGAGCCTGGTTAAGAAAACTTTTCACGACGATGTCGCCCGGAGAATAGGTGAACGTCACCACCACGAGGAGCGCCATGACGCAGATGAAGACGTTGAAGAGCCAGGCCACCTGTTTGCCAAGGTATTTCCTGACAAGATCCTGCATCTGGGCGCCGTCTTCCCGAATTGAAATCATGCCGATCATGAAATCGTGCACTGCTCCCGCCAGAACGCAGCCCAAAGGAATGGTTATGAACACCACGGGACCGAAGAGAATGCCCTGAATGGGGCCCAATACCGGACCTGTGCCGGCGATATTGAGAAGGTGGACGAGAGCGCATTTCCAGGTCGGCATAGGGACATATTCCGCTCCGTCGTTCTTGATCATCGCAGGAGTCGGCCTCTCGTCAGCGCCGAAAAATCTTTCCATGAAGCGGCCGTAAAGGGAGCCGCCGATCAAGAGTATTCCAAGACCAATCAGAAAAGTCGTCATAGCTTAAATCAGAATTCCTCCCTGACTGAGTGGATGGTTTTCTGAGGCGTGCGGGAGCGCGCGACGATCAGTTCGGAAACAAGACCTGTTACGATCGCCTGACAGCCCAGGATGAAGAGCGCCAGGCCAAAGAGAGCGAAAAACAGATTGAAGCGGAAGCGCACAAGGATGCTGACCAACATCGCTATGAATCCAATAAGCGCCGAAATTACGCCAAGTCCGCCCAAAAGGTGGGCTGGACGGCGGGTGTATGTGGCGAGGAAAGTGACGGTCAGAAGATCCATGAAGCCTCTCATGTAGCGCTCCAAGCCGAATTTCGATTTGCCGTGGATCCTGGCGCGATGGTTTACGACCAGCTCTCCGACCTTGAAACCGCGTTCGTTGGCCAAAGCCGGCATGAAGCGGTGGCGCTCGCCGTAGCAGTCGATCTCTTCGGTGCACTCTTTGGTGTAGCACTTGAAGCCGCAGTTGAAGTCGTGCAGTTTGACGCCCGTCATATGAGAGACTGTCGCGTTGAACAGTTTGGAGGGCAGGCGTTTTTCCAAAGGATCGTGGCGCGTCTGCTTCCAGCCGGAAACGAGGTCGTAACCCTGCTTCATCATTTCCAGGAAAGCGGGGATCTCATGCGGGTCATCCTGGAGGTCGGCGTCCATAGTGAAAACGTATTTGCCGGAAACTCTCTTGAAGCCCGCGGCCAAGGCTTCCGATTTGCCGAAATTGCGCCGGAAGCATACGCCGTGAACTCTGCCGTCGGAGTCGGCCAGGTCTTTAATTATTTCCCAACTGGTGTCTTTGCTGCCGTCGTTGATGAAAAAGATCTCGTAGTCCAGTCCGGTCTTTCTCATCACTTCCGTGATCTCGGAGTGAAGCTGCCTAAGGTCGCCCTCTTCATTGAAGACGGGAATGACGAAGGAAACATCCATATTTTTCTCCCTCTTTATTAAGGTTTCTTGTTTAACCTTTTTATTATAGCAAAAGCGCACCTGCTTTTATCAGGAGACAAGCGCCATCAAAAAAAGGCGTTTTTATTAAAAAGCTTGAATCCCGCTTGCAAAGTATTTACAATGATTGATGTTTATGGCGCAGAATGGATCCATGTGCCATGAACGAAGACCTACTGACGGCGAAAAATTTGATTTCCGGGGACGAACAGGCCTGGAGGAGATTTATGACGGAATTCCGCAGCCCTTGCTACACATTGGCTAAGCGCTACCGTTGCCACAGACACTTTGAGGATTTTTATTCTGATCTCATATTCAATCTTATAAGGAAAGATTTGAAGCGCTACAAGGGAGAGAGACCTTTGGGAGAGCTTGTAATGAGGCGGTTTTCCAACATTGTGAGCACCTATATGCACAAGGCCAAACGGCGTAACACGATGCTCGTTTATGAGGAGCATGTTTTGGCGCCCTCCGCCTCGTATCTGGCGGAGAAAGAGGAGACATATGCGCTCTTGGGAAAGGCGAGGGCGGAGCTGAAGGGTGATGAGAAAAGACTTCTGGAGGACTACTATTTCAAGAACCGCACTCTGGATGAATTGGCCGAGAAAAGGGGCGTTCACCCGACGACCATAATGCGCCGCCTGAAGAAGATCCTTGGCAAAATGGAAGCGAGGATAGAAGGGCGATAATATGGTATAATCCTTACATTATGGTTACTTTGGTGTGTAAAGTTGGTTTCGCTCTGCTAGGCTCGCTCTTCCTTGGGTGGGACGCTGTTCTTTACAGCCATTTCGTGCCGGGCAACAACCTGTTATGGCCGCTTCTGGTCCTGCTGGTCATGACTGGATTCATGCTGGCTCTGCTGCGTCCTAAATGGGCTTTCGAATTCTTGCTTTTCACGTCTCCCTGGCTTATAGCCATACCTCTGCTTATTACCGGCGGAAGCACCCATCCCATGCACATTTTTGTTCTGCTGGCCGTTCTCTCTGGTCTTTGCTGGCACGAACTTTTTGAGAAAGGCGCTTACGAGCCCTTCCCAGGGCAGACCGGCTGGCTGCTCTGGCTTTTTGTCATTTTCATAGGCATCTATGCCAGCGTCAGCCGCTACGCCCCGGAATGGGTCTTCAGCAACAAAGCCTTCTTCTCCCAGATCGTGAACGACAAGGAGTGGACGCGTTCAAAAGCGCTCACTTACATTGCGTTCAACGCCACGCAGTTCGTGGCGGGGCTCATGCTTGTTCCGTTCGCTTATCGTCTGGGGAACATAGAGGAGCGGGCGGGGAGAAACGTCCTTAAGCTTTTTTTCAGGATGTGGCTTTTTTTCGCCGCCGGCTGCACACTGGCTATAATTGCCGCCTTTATCCAGCGTCACGTTTCCATTGAGTTCTGCGCCAACCGCTCGTTTTACTGGGTTAGGATGGGCAGAGTCAACGGCACCTGCCAGGATCCCAACGCATTGGGCGTGGTGCTGGGGTTGGCTTTCTGCTTCGGCCTGGCCTTTGTTTCCTCGTGGAAAAAAGAGCGTGGTTATTTCAAACTTGTTCCCATAGTCGTTTGGCTCGCGCTATGTGCGCTCGGCATTAATTATTCCGGATCCCGCAGCGGATTTTTGGCGATAGTAGCCGCCCTTTTCCTTTTCACGCTCGGCTTTTTCATCAACACGAAAAAGATCTTGAGAGCAAGGCCTTTGGTAAGGCTAGGCATCGTCGCGCTTGCGTTGATAATTTTGGCCAGCGCCGCCGGAATGTACAGCATGTTTCTCGTCAAGAAGGCCGACAATATTCTGACGGGGACAACCAAGAGTCCGGCTCTTCAGAGAAGACTGAAAAAAGACATCCGCAGTATCAGAAATTCCGGCAGTATCCTGAGGATATTCAATGACAGCCGGCGTCAGCTTTATCCGAGATATGCCCAACTGACGGCTGAGAGGACCTGGCCCTCCGGCGTCGGTATAGGAAGCTTTGTGGTGGAGTTGCCGAATTTTGCCAAGTACGAAGAGGAGAATCTGAGGGCGCCTGACAACGCCTGCAATTTTTATCTTCAGGTCAAGGCCGAGAGCGGTCTTTTCGGAATGCTGGGCCTCGGTCTTTTCATGGGCGGCATCTTGCTTTCCTTCGCTGCGGCATGGATCAAACTGAGGGGTGACGAGAAAGAACTAGTCAGGCTTTGGACGGTTTTTTCACCTCTCATAGTGTTCGCCAGTCTTCTTTTCCTGGGAGTACATCAGGAAGTTATGGAGGTCAATGTCTCCTGGCATGTTTTCCTGGGCTTCTCCCTGGCCTACCTGGGCGCGAAATCGCGCTTTTTGATTCCGCTCCACCACGAAGCCAGGATCATGGCTTTCATAGGCGTTCTTTTGCTTTCGGGAGTTTCATTCCTGTGCTATCGTCACATGAATGATACGGATCTCAACAGCGAGAGGAGAAGGGCCTCAATCGGCGTTTTGGGCGAGGAGGGTTTCTACGATTGGGAAAACTGGCATGCCCAGTCCAAACCATGGCGCTGGTGCGGAAAATCCGGCGTTATTTGTGTAAAGAAGATGAACAACTATGCCTCTTTCGATCTCATCAGCAATTTCCCAAACCTTAGCTCTGATCCCCAGAAAGTCACAGTCTATGTCAACGGGGAACCGCTGACAAACGTTACTCTCTCTGTCCCTGGCGAGGCTTACAAGGTATCGCTTCCAGTAGGCTACGCTTTGCCTTTTGATTCCGTGGCCGACCAGTGCGTCACTTTCCGCCTAACCTGCGACAAGACCTGGCGTCCTTGCGACTACGGCGTTCCTGGGGACGAGAGGACGCTTGGAGTTGCCATGGGCCACATACGCTGGCAAAAGGAAAAAGATTCTGAAGGCGGTTTCTATAGCAAGGAGGCGGATCCCAAAGGTCTTGTTTTCTCTTGGACGAAAGCTGAAGCTCACTTCGATTATCTCGGAAAACGTTCAGGTTTCAAGATGAAACTTAGGGCCGGCAATCCCTTCTTACGTTACTATCCTCTGTCTGCGGCGATCTACATAAACGGATATTATCTGGACACTGTCGTCCTGGGCGACAAGCTGTGGCGCTCTTTTGAATACGACATACCGGACGATATTCCCTTGAGAAAAAGCAATCTGGTGGAATTGATCGCCTCCAGGCAGTGGATGCCGAGGCACTACGGTTTTGCGGACGACAGGGAGCTTGGCGTGGCCGTTTCA
Source organism: bacterium (assembly GCA_017616555.1). Lineage (GTDB taxonomy): Bacteria > Auribacterota > UBA3054 > UBA3054 > UBA3054 > UBA3054. The sequence goes on from JAFZXZ010000032.1 coordinate 325,309, forward strand.
TTGGAAGAATGGCAGCCAAGCGTTACGAACGTCCTTTGCGAGGCGGGGAAATGATGATCTACGGACCGCGCGAAACAGAACAGGCCGCGAAGATAGGCGAGGCCATGAAGTTCAGGGGCGTGACTATAAGCACCGCCGAGTCCTGCACCGGCGGCGGGCTTTCCGCCTGCTTCGTTTCCGTGCCTGGCAGTTCTTCCTGGTTCAAGGGCTCGGCCGTGGCTTACCAGAACGAGATCAAAAAAGACCTTCTGGGAGTGAGCGAGGAGATTCTTCGCGAGAAAGGCGCGGTCAGTGAGGAGTGCGTGGCCGCCATGGCGGAAGGAGCCAGGAGAATTTTTAAGACGGATATGGCTGTCGCCGTGAGCGGCCTAGCCGGTCCGGAGGGTGACGGCTCGGACAATCCCGTAGGAACTGTCTGGATCGCGATAGCCCTGTCTTACAAGACGAAAACCAAACGCTATCTTTTCAAAGGGAGCAGAGAACACATCAGGCACTTGACCATCATGGAGGCGCTCTCCATGATCTGGGAAGAGATTATTTAAAAAACATCAGGAGATAAATTATGGCAACAGCTGAAAAAAATGAAAAACTGAAGGCTTTGGAAGCTGCCATCGGGCAGATCGAAAAGCAGTTCGGCCAGGGGTCGATCATGCGCCTTGGGGAAAACCATGTGGCGAACATTCCCGTGATCCCGACGGGCGCCCTGACGCTTGACTTGGCTCTTGGCGTGGGCGGCATTCCGAGGAGCAGAATCACGGAAGTGTACGGCCCTGAGTCCAGCGGCAAGACCACTTTGGCTTTGAGCGTGGTGGCCAACGCCCAGAAGATGGGCGGCGTGGCGGCCTACATCGACGCTGAGCACGCGGTCGATCCCGGTTATGCCAGGAGAATAGGCGTGGACTTGGACAGCCTTCTTATTTCCCAGCCGGACTGCGGCGAAGACGCGCTCTCCATCGCTGAAACTTTGGTGAGGTCAAACGCCGTGGACGTCGTCGTGATCGACTCCGTGGCCGCACTTGTTCCCAAGGCTGAGATCCAGGGCGAAATCGGCGACTCCTTCGTCGGCCTCCAGGCGAGGCTGATGTCGCAGGCTCTGCGCAAATTGACAAGCATAATCGGACGTTCCCGCTGCGCCTGCATCTTCATCAACCAGATCAGGGAAAAGATCGGCGTGATGTTCGGAAATCCCGAGACTACGACCGGCGGACGCGCTCTGAAGTTCTATTCCTCCTGCCGGCTCGACATCCGCAGGATGAGCACCTTAAAGGACAACGAGGGCAACTCCAACGGCATCCGCGCCAAAGTCAAAGTCGTGAAGAACAAGGTGGCGGCGCCTTTCCAGGAAGCGGAGTTCGACATCATGTACGACGAAGGCATCTCCTACGAGGGGACGCTGGTCGACGTGGCGACGGCTATGGACATCATCCAGAAGCGCGGCGCCTGGTTCTCTTTCGGCGATCAGCGCCTGGCCCAGGGCCGCGACGCCTGCAAGGAATACCTTAAGAACGATCCGGAATTCGCCAAGAAGGTGGAAGGCATGATAAGGGAGAAGTACGGACTTTTGAAAGGCGATCTTCCCGAGAAGGAAGAAACCAAGGAAAGCAAAAAGGAAAAATGAGTCCCAATAAGGACGCCGTTCGTCTGGGAGCCGAGCTCCTGGCCGTGCGCGACTATTCCGAAAAGGAAATGACAGAGAGGCTGATGCGCCGCGGCTACTCCCCCGAGGAGAGCCGCGCCGCCGCATCACGCCTCGTCGAACTGGGTCTTATAAAGATATCCGGGAACGACCGCGAGGCGCTTCAATCCGCGGCCAGGGAATATCTCTTGAAAAAAGGGAAGGACTTGAAACCGTCCACGCTTTCCTCCCTGGCGGCCTATCTCGTGAGGAAAGGCTTTAGCGAAGATCTCGTAGAGGAATACTTGAACGAGGCTGCGGAAGTGATGAGGAATTCCAGGGAAGAATGACTTTGCTATCCAACATCATTGATCTCGGCGGCCAATGGCTGGCTGAAGTTGACGGCGAAACCTTCGACGTAAAGGTTCCCTGCGCGGTCGAAAGATTTGCTGAAAGGAAAGATTTCGGCGGATTCTTTACCCTGAGGAAAAAATTTTCCTTTGAAAAGCGCTTTAAGTTTTATCTTTTACGTTGCAAGGCCGTAAGCTATTATTGCGAAATATTCCTGAACGGCAAAAGAGTCGGCTCCCACGAAGGAATGTGGGACGAATTTTCTTTCGACGTCACGCGTTTTCTCCTTGAAGGTGAGAACGAGCTTACGTTCAGAATAGCCAAGCCCGGCTATTATGAAACGGATCCGTATCCTCTGAGAAATGTGCTTTCCGGATTCGTGCCGGACGTTTGCTGCACCTTTGGCGGCATCTGGGATGACATAACCATAGAAGGCTACGACGAAGCGCTATGTCTGCGTTGCTACGCCGATAACTGCTCGCTTAAGCTTAAGCTGGAAATAAAAAAAGCCGGCGTTTATTACCTGGAAGGCAGGATAAAGGGCATAAGGGAAATCAGGGGGAAATGGGAGCTAAAAAAAGGTACCAGGGAAATTGTCGTGCCTTTGTCCGGCAGGATAAAAAAATGGTCTCCCAATGATCCCAAGCGCTACGAGATAAGTTTCAAACTGAAAGGCGCAAAAGACAGAATCGGCGGCAAAGTTAATTGGTCGCGCCGCGAGATCTGCTGCAAGGACAATTCTGTGCTTCTAGGGGGAGAGCCGCTCTACTGGCGAGGAATCCTGCACTGGGGCTTTTACGACGAACTGATCGCGCCGAATCCAAATGAGGAAACGATTCGCGCCGAAATTAAGGCTGTCAAAAAAATGGGCTTCAACGCCGTGAAGCACTGCCTCTACATCCCGCGGGAAAAATACCTGAATATCTGCGACGAGGAGGGTTTGCTCTGCTGGATAGAGCTTCCCTTGTGGCTTCCCGCTGCCGATCCGCAATTGGAAGAAAGGATAAGAAGGGAATACGACGCCATAAGCGAAGCGCTTCTGGGGCATCCCTGTGTGGCAATTGTCACATTAGGCTGCGAGATGAACACGGTCGTAAAAGCAGACATCCTGAAGGAAACATACCTAAAGCTGAAAAAGAAGCTTGGCGTCCCGGTAAAGGACAATTCCGGTTCCGGAGAATGCTATGGAGGCCTGAAAGAATCCTACGGAGATTTTAACGACTATCACTTCTATGGGGAACTCCAGAACATGGAGGATCTCATGGATCATTTCACGCCGTCTTATCGCGCCGGTAAGCCCTGGCTCTACGGGGAATTCTGCGACAGCGACACCTTGAGGGATCTTCTGAAAGTTAGGGAGGGAAAGAAGGTTTCCGAAATCTGGTGGGAAAGCGGAAACATTGAGACCAATCCCATAAAAAAACTGAAGCCGGATTTCTACCTTGACGCTTTCGAGCAAAAGATCAAGGGAACGAATATCAGGAAAGATTTCGAAAAACTAAGGGCAATCTCCTGCGACCACGCGCTTACGCACCGCAAAGTCACCATTGAGGAGACCAGGGGATACAGGGAGATAGCGGGCTACGACATTACTGCCATAAGGGACGTGCCGATAGCGACCAGCGGACTTTTCGACGACCTCGGGAAGGCGAAATTTCCAGCCGAAGAGTTCCGGCGTTTCAACAATGACGTCGTTCTTTTGCCTGCTTGGGACCTCAGAAGAACCTGGATCTGCGGCGACCGCGTCTGCCCAAAGGACCGCTACAGCTATTGGGGCGGCTATCCCTTCGATCTGCACATCCTGCTTTCCAACTATTCCGGAGCCGACCTGAAGGGGGAGGCTTTGAGGCTTGAATTACGGGATGATTCCGGAAAACTCCTCGCTTGGGAAGAACGGCTCCTTCCGAAAGTCGGGAAAGGCGAAATAAAAGAAGTCTGCTATTTCAACGCGGAGCTTCCTAAAGTAGGGGCGCCCGCCAATCTCAAGCTGACGGCAAGCACAGGCTCTTACAGCAATTTCTGGCCGCTTTTCGTTTATCCTAAGCCAAATCGACCTGAAAACTTCCTGGTAAAAGATCACACCGGAGTTTTCCGGGGAATAGAAGGCGTTAAGGAAGGGGAGATCATCGTAACGGACCAGCTCGATGACGCCGCTAAAGAATTCCTCAAGAAGGGCGGAAAAGTTTTCCTCATGCAGGACAAAGATCCCTCCTTCCCAACGGAAGAGGTCTCCTTTTGGCGCGAGAGTTTCCCCATAAGTTGTCCCCATCCCGTTCTCGCCGGACTTAAACGCTCTAATTTCACGGAAGACCTCAGATACTTCTCAGTTGCCCCGGAAAGGGCTATTGACAGCGGGAAGGCATCAGACATGGGTTTTTCGTTGAAACGCCCCTTGTTGAGGCGCTGCGACGCCAGAAACTGGAGAATAACGGATTATCTGGCGGAATATTCCTTCGGAAAGGGGACGCTTATCGCCACGACGCTGAAACTTTCAGGCGGCAAGGGAAGGCAGGCTTTGGGTTTCGCTAACAATGTCTTCGGAGCGTACCTTTTTGGTAAGATAATAAGATACCTTACTTATAAATCAAAATAAAGCAAGTTTATGGCGGAATTAAAGATTGAAAAAGGCTCTTTTTTCCTGGACGGGAAGGAGATCTTCCTGACCTCTGCGGAAGTCCATTATTTCAGGACTCCCAGGGAAAGCTGGGAAAAAGTTTTGAATAGCGTCAAGGAAGCCGGCTGCAACGCCGTCTCTTTCTACACCCCCTGGCTCGTGCACGAACCGGAGGAGGGCCGTCTCGACTTCACCGGGCTGTATCATCCCTGCAACGACCTCGTGGCTTTCCTCGAACTGGTCAAAAAGAGCGGTCTCCTTTGCTACTGGCGTCCCGGACCATATATTTACGCCGAAGCCACTGACCTCGGCATTCCCAAATGGTTCACCAAGAAAAATCCCCAGAGCATGGTCATGCGTTATGAGGACGGGGAGTACATACCCAGCTCCGCTATCAACGCCGTGGGACACATGAACGGCGATTTCCTTGCTGCAGTCGGGAAATGGTATGCTGCCGTATCAGAAGTCATAAAGCCTTATCAGGCTCCGGATGGCTTTGTTGTTATGACACAGCTTTGCAACGAAGTGCCGGGCGACGATTTCGACGATGAGAATCCCGTGAACCTCGGGTTGGAAAAGAAAGACGGCATCTGGCCGATTTATCTTAAGGAAAAATACGGGACGCTGGAAAAGATCAACAATGCCTACGGCTGCAGCTTCGGCGATTTTTCGAGGATCCCGCCGTATATGCTGGAGCAGGCGAACAAAACGCTATACGAGATCGAGCGTAGGGAATACTACTATGGCTGCTATTACCCGAAGTATTTCCAGAAGCTGAGGGACATGCTTGTCAATTGCGGCATAAAAACTCCCTTCACCCACAACGCCTACTGTCCGCGCGCGCTTTCTTTGCACATAAAAAACAAAGAGCAGAACCCCTGGCTCAATATTGGGGTGGACTGCTACTACTCCATGAGCGGCAACTTGAATCTCACCAACGGCACATACTTCTGCGAATATGGACCGGAGTATCTCAAGAGCATTCTTAAGAGCACGCCCTGGGTGATAGAGCAGGAAAGCGGCTATTGGTTCGATTTCCCGAGAGTATACGCTCCGGAACTGTTCATCTGGAACGTCTGGGCGGCGGCTGGCGGCTACAAGGGTCTCAACATGTATCTCTGGGGTTCGGGCAGCAACCGTCAGGGATTGGGCTTCTACGGCACCGACCACAACTGGCAGGCGCCCGTTGATCAGAACGGAATCAGAAAGCCGTCCTTCGACGCAATCAAGCGTTCTTTTGCTGAGATCAAGGAACATGCGGAGGATTTCCGCGCGGACTCCGCATACGACATCGCTTTCGGCCTGAAGCGGGAGCCTGTCGTCAGCATCAAGCCGGTCGGCCCGGCTACCACGGAAGTTTACTACGCTCTGAGATCGCAGGGTTTCCTGCCCAAGCTCGTAGATTTTGAAAACGAGACGCTGGAAGATCTTTTGAAGCATCCCGTCCTTGTCGTGGTCAATGACCGCTGGATGGCGAGGAACGTCCAGAAGAAACTGGCCGACTATGTGGAAGCTGGCGGTAACCTGCTTTTGATCGGATCATTGCCGACCAAGGACGAGACCGACCACTACTGCCACGTTCTGGCCGATGAACTGGGTGTTCTCGGCGGAACCTTCCCCAAAAAGAGCGTGGATCAGGAAAAGGTGCTTTTCGAAGGCCAGGAATATTATCTCGGCAAGACGATCCAGAACATCGACATCGACAAGAAAGGCGAGACCTTGGGCCGTACCGAGGCCGGCCGCCCCGCTATCGTTTCGGTAAAGAAGGGAACGGGCACTGCCCAGATATTCCCCGTGATGTTCGCCAATCATTTCAAGAGCCAATCCGTGCTTATAAAGAAGCTGATCGCCAGGTTGGGAAAGACGCCCACGGTCGAAGGCCAGGATCTTCTGAGAGTGATACCGAAGGAAAACGGCAAAGCTTTCATCTTGAATATCCATCCCGTTCCGGTCGCCGAAAACATCACGATAGGCAAAGCTGCTTTCGAATGCGAGCTGGAGCCTTACTCCTACATTCTGGTCGATTGGAAGAATTAAGCTCTTCTTTTTAAGAGCGCGCCCGCTAAGAAGAGAAGCCCGATCAAAGCGGGCTCCGGAAGAACGTAGCTGTAGGGCGAAGTGTAGATGGTGGAAGTCGTGCCGGAAACGGAGGGCTCCAGGCTTTTTCCGCTGACGGAGCAGACATAGTCTCCCGCGCCGTACGTTTTGAGGTCGATAGTCGCTTCCGTTTCGCCTTCTATTTCCAGAAGGGTGGATGTTTCCGTATTGAGCTTGTACCACTGTATGCCGGTGGGCGTGCCGTAAGTTTCGACTGTTACTGAGCCCGCGCTTCTTCTCGGCACGATCCAGGCGCCGAGAAGTTTGCTGTCATCGTTCCAGATGTTGTTCCAATTTGCTTTTCTGGAACCAAGGTTAGAGGTTATGGTCGCAACGTCAGCAAGAGAGTCGCTGCCCCAGCGCATATAGTTGAGCTCATGCGCCGGTCTCAAACGGGCGCTTAGAGCGGGGATCTTCGTCTCGATAAGCCCTGTCAAGGCGGATTGAAAGCCGCTCCCGGAATTCAAATCAAACATCGCTTTTATGAAGTCGGCTTTCCCAAGGAAGGGCGGAACGTAATGGTTTTCATAGGTGCTCTTGGCGTAGAGCCTGCCGCTGTTAATGCGGGAAAAATCATAGTCCCAGGGCGGTTCGGCGATCAGTCTGCCGACGTATTCCCCCGTGGCCGGGTCGGCGTCTATGAAGAAGAAAGTGGAAAGGAGGCAGAAGTCGCTGTTCATCATGAACCCGTCCAGGATGACGTGCCTGGCCATCGATTCAACGTCGATATACTCGGAATAGTGTTTGCCCAGATCGTTGAAGCCCTGCTCATCAAAGAGCGCGTCCTCAAATTCCTGCATATAGACGGCGATCCTTTGGACTTGGGCTTGAGTCGCTGATTCCGGGGCCTTCATGGTGAAGATCTGGCCGCGTCGGGTGACGAAAAGGATGTGTTCGTCCGAAGCGTACGAGCCATATTGCACATTCATCTCAAGAACAACGCCGCCTTCCTTGCCTCCCTTTAGCTGGGAATCGGTGGCGTACTGATAAGCCTGAATGCCGGCTGCCAAAGCAGGGTCCGTGCTATCGTCTTCGGAATTAACGGTCACAGTGGCGTTGGGTATGTTCCAGGAGGAACCGAACGGTTCCCCGTCATCAGGATCGCCCGTTGCTCCGGAAACTCCCTTGATGCCGTTTTTCTGCACGACTCTGGTGGTCGAGGTTTCGTCCTCATAGACATACTTCGGCTCGTTGATGTTTATTCTGTCCGTGCCTACGGTCACTCTCTCTTTGAGCATGTAGAAGCCGCGGTAGGAGCCGTTGATGTAGAGATCGACGAATTCTATGCCGGGAACGAAGCCCATTCCGAGGGAGGCCGCCAATTCCTTGGCAATGTATTCTTTCAGCCCGCTGCGGTCCTTGTTGTCCTGAAGATTAAGAGAGAGAAGCGCGAATTTTTTGCCCTTGGCGCAGCCATCGATGAGCGCGTATTTGTCGTTGAGGTTAATTTTATAGGGCTTCTTGTCGCCGGAATAAGTCCAGGTGGCGTTGCCTCGGCCGGCGATTTTCTTTATCTGCAGCAGCCCGGAACTTGTTCCGTCGGCTTTGATCTTCATAAGGGCGCCCGTGGCTTCGTTGTTTTTGCTCTTGTTGAGGTAGGCGACGTCGTGGTTGTCAAGGGTAACGTAGAGGGCGGGGATATTGGCTGAGTGCGCGATATAGAAATTCGTCCGGAAGCCGGAGAAATAATCAATCTTGAGATTGTATCTGACGCCCGGCACGATCTCGCCGAAAATTTCACGCATGTCGAGCGTGTCGGTCCCCACGGTAAGCGTTCTTCCTTCAAGGGTGCCGCTAAGTACGATGCCAGGTTCGAAATTCAGGCCGCCAAGGTCGCCCATGTTGACGTGGGCGGGAAAATACATGCAGCCCTCGTCGCAAAATATCGCCGTGTCGCCTGTCCCGTATTGGAATTTGAAGGCGTCGCAGGCAAGGCTGCCTGTCCCGTAGGCATAGAAAGCTGTCTGGCTGACCGCGTCGTACATTCCGGCTTTGCCTTGCGCCGTGTCGTAAACAGGAGAAAGGTCTCTTTTAAGGTCGCCGTCAATCGAGACCTTGAAATTGTAGACCCTCATTCCGTAGCAGAGATAGTCGCTCTTTCCGTTTATCGTAAAGACATGGCATTCGGAACTGTTGATGCCTTTGGAGTTGCCGGATAGCGTTTCGAGAAGCTCTCCGCTGACGTGATCGTAAATATAGAGGGTGGTGGTCGTTTTGGTCTGCGTGAGATACAGACGGTATTTCACATTGGCTTCCGCTTCTATTATGGAAGCGTGCCAAATGTCGAAATGGTTCGTAGTGTTGACGCCGAAATAATTTTTGGGGCCGCTGCCGTCAAAACCCATCAGGCGCCTTTTGGAGCGGTTCAGTTCAGTCAGCTCGAGGACGCAGTCAAGCTCAACAAGGCTGGCTCCGGATTGGGTGATCCCGGTTCTGATGTGCCCGCCCTTGGTCTCGATCCAATTGGCGGCGACTAGTCCTGTCGGCAGTTCGCAGCGTGCGCTGAAAGCAAAAAGACCGACGAGGACCAATGTACTTAAAAGCGCTCGTTTCACAAAATATATTTTACCGCTTTTATAAAAAGAAGGCAAGGTTATCAAGCCTTGCCGCCGAAATCGGTCAGGTGACCTATGACTCGCAGTCCTGCGACCGCTAAAAACTTTATGTCGTCAAAGGTTCTGATTTGCGTAATTTTACGCCAAATGAAGGATGGGCTTAAAAAGGAGCGGTAAATTTGGCGCGTGAGGTCCATGAGTTCTTTTTCGCTGATTGGAGATTTCATAACGGCGCCGCGCATGTCGTAATCGGAGTAATTTTTTGTCAGCAGCCAGCCGTTATCTTCGCATTCTTTGTAAAGAGGCGTGCCGGGATAGGGGATGCAGACGGTGGCCTGCAGCGTGTCGATGTAGCCAAGTTTGAAAAGGCGTTTGGCAAAGTCAACAGTCTTCTTGGCATCTTCTAACGTTTCCCAAGGATAGCCCAGCATCAATGTGACATGAGGCTGAAGCCCGGCTTCCTTGCATTCTCTGGCGCCTTTTTCTATCTGCTCCAAGGTTATTCCCTTGTTTATGCGGTCCAAGGTTTTTTGGTTTCCGGATTCCAATCCGAAGAGCACGAAGCGGAAATTGGCCTGCTTCATCAGACAAAAGCCTTCTTTATCCATCCCATCGAAGCGCATGTTGCAGCCGAAGACAGCCTTCTTGTTGTAGCCGCTTTCGATCAGAAGCCGGCAGAATTTTTTCATCTTTTCCCCGGCGAACATGCTGCCGGCGTCGTCGAAGATCTCTTTTACGTGATAATTGTCTATGACGTGCTTTACCTCAGCGAAGAGCCTTTCCGGGGAGAAGCTGCGGTAGCTGCCGCAAGGATTCAGCGTGTTGTCCCAGACGCAGAAGGTGCATTTTCCCCACCAGCAGTCGCGGCCGCTGTAGGTGTAGGTGCCGGGAGTGTATTTGAAGTTACCGTTCTCGTAGGCATAGAGTTTCCACTTGGTAAGGTCTCTGTCTATGAAGGGCAACGAATCCAGGTCGTGATTAAGAAGAGGCTTGCCTGTGAAGAAAACCTCGCCGATCTTTTCCGCATTCTCAGTTTTTATAGCTTTCGCTTTTTCGCTGACGTAAAAGCCCGGCGGAAGGGGAGAGCCTTTTGACAAATGCTGGGCAAGGTCAAGGAGTAGGAAATCGTAGTCGCCGCCCGTTATTACGACATCGACCTTGGAATTTTCGAAAGACTCCAACGGTTTTGCCGTGACATGGTCGCCTACCAGGACGAAGATCGTTTCAGGAAGTTTTTCCTTAAGATCGTCGATAAGTTTCCAATGCTTCTCTATGACGGGACATTTGCTCTCAAACACAACGATGTCCGGCGAAACGGAGAGCAATTCTTTCTCCCATTCCGTGTAAGTCTTTTTCTCCGCTATGCCGTCCTGCCAATAAACTTCGTAACCGTTTTGCTTCAACAAGCTGGCGGCGTAAGCCGGCACCATCGGGTATATGTAGGTCGGCTTGTGAAAGTATTGGAACTGGCGGTTCTGTCCAAGGAGCGGAACTCCCAGTTCGCTTGGCAAGGGAGGATAGCTTATGGAGATCTTCATTCGTTAAAAATCAAATTCGAAGGAATCCCGGTTCTTGTTCCACCAGGCTTTGGCTTCGTCGTAAGTCTCGAACTCTTCGTCGGTGATGAACTCGAGCGCCTCTTTGCTCGCTTCCCTTACGTCTTCGTAATTTGAAAGCATGCCGTCGTAGATAAGGATGTCAACGGCGCCTTTGTCCCTGATGTCTTCGATGCACATCAGGGCGCCTTCCCTTATGGCCGGGCTGGAATCCGAGAAGGCCGTTTTGATGGTGGGTAGCGCCGCAGGGTTTTCGGAGATGAAGAGCAGGTCCATGACGCCCTCCCGAACTTCCTCGCTTTCGTCTTTCATGGCTTTCTGCAGGGCGTCGTTGATGCTTGCGCTTTTCACATCCATCAGCGCGTCGAGGGAGACGAGCCTGAGGTCCGGTTCTGGGTCGTCAAGAGCTTTCACGACTATGGGGACTACTTCCTCGCTGTTGATGTTCATGATGGCGTCCAAGGCCACTTCCCTGACAACAGGGTCTTCGTCGTCCAGAGCCAGTTCGATAGTCGGGAGAATGTCGGGATGGTCTATGCCGATCAAGTTTTCCAAGGCCTCGATCTTGCTGTCCGAGTCGGCGCCCTGACGCAGCAGGAGATTGGCCTCGTCGATGAGTTGCTTGGCTCCGTCGGAGACAGGAAAGAAACCGGGAGTCATTTCGACGTTCTCTTCTTCCTCTTTCTTGCTCTGCAGCTCGCGGTGTTCTTCCCTGAGAAGTTTCAGGGCGGCGGCACGGTCTTCCTCCTCCAGTCCGGAGAGCGTGTCTTTGATCTTTTTGCGCGGCGCCCTGGCGCCCATGTCCTTCGTTTCTTTAGCTTCGCTGACGGTTTTTTCCGTTTCCTTCTTTTCTTTCTTGCAGCCGTCAAGCGAGAAAACAAGAAGCATTGCCAAAACAATAAGGGAAAATCTTTTCAACATTTTTCTTTTTGGGCCCGAGGGTTCGTAACGCGGAGCCTCAACTTTATTTTACAACAAAATGTGTTTTTGCTTTAACAGTCCGATAACTTTTTCCGCCAGCTCTTCAGGCGCGGCTTCGGAACTGACAAGGGTCAGTTCGCAATCTATGGGTTCTTCATAGGGAGCGTCGAGTCCGGTGAAGTTTTTTATTTCGCCGCTCCTGGCTTTTTTATAGAGTCCCTTCGGATCCCTCTTTTCGCAGACACTGAGGGGGCATTTGACGTAGATCTCCAGAAAATCGAGGCCGGATCTCTCCGCGATATCCCTGGCTTTTTTCCTGTCCGCCCTGTAGGGGGAGATGAAGGCTACGCCTATTATCGTGCCTGAATCAGCGAAGAGTTTAGCCACTTCGCCGATCCTTCGGATGTTCTCCTCGCGGTCTTCCTTTGTGAATCCGAGGTCTGAGTTCAAGCCGTGCCGGACGTTGTCTCCGTCCAGAAGATAACTCTGCGCGCCAAGATCCAGAAGCCGTTTTTCCACTTCGTTGGCCAGGGTGGATTTGCCGCTGCCGGACAACCCGGTGTACCAGAGGACGCAGCCTTTGTGGCCGTTCTTGGCTTCTCTTTCGGGTCTTCCGACGCTCTGCTTGTGCCAGACTATGTTTTTTTCTTCGCTCATTTTAGAAGTTGGCGTTTTTGGGAGTCCTGGGGAAGGGGATGACGTCCCTGATGTTGGCGATGCCGGTTACGAAGAGAATTATTCTCTCGAAGCCTAAGCCGAAGCCGGAATGGGGGACGGTGCCGAAGCGCCTGAGGTCCCTGTACCACCAGTATTCCTCTTTTTTCATGCCGAGTTCGTCGATGCGGCGGTCCATTACTTCCAGGTTTTCCTCACGCTGGCTGCCGCCTATTATTTCGCCGAAGCGGGGGACCAGGCAGTCCATGGCGCGGACGGTCTTGCCGTCCTCGTTGACTTTCATGTAGAAAGGCTTCAGGGAGGCCGGCCAGTCGATGACGAAGACGGGCTTCTTGAAGTACTCTTCGGTCAGGTAACGTTCGTGCTCTGTCTGCAGATCGTCGCCCCAATTGATGGGGAACTCCCATTTGCGGTCAGCTTTGCTTAAAATTTCCAGTGCCTTAGTATAAGAGCAACGCTCGAATTCCTGGCCCAGGATCTCTGTCAGCTGGGCTTTGAGGCCCGGCTGAACGCGCTGGTCGAAGAAAGCGATCTCGTCGGGGCATTTCTCAAGCACGGTCTTAACGATATGCTTGACGAAAGCTTCCGCGATCTCCATATTGTCATTCAGATCGGCGAAAGCCATTTCCGGCTCCACCATCCAGAATTCGGCGAGGTGGCGCGGCGTGTTGGAATTCTCAGCCCTGAAGGTAGGCCCGAAAGTATAGACGTCGCCCAGGGCGCAGGCGTAGTTCTCGGCGTCCAGCTGCCCGGAGACGGTCAGAAACGAAGGCTTTCCAAAGAAGTCTTCCTTGTAGTCAATGGCGCCGTCCTCGGTCTTGGGAAGGGCGTTGAGGTCCATGGTCGTGACCTTGAACATTTGCCCGGCGCCCTCGCAGTCGGCGGTCGTAATGAGCGGCGTGTGCACCCAGACGAAGCCGCGGCTCTGGAAGAATTCATGGATGGCCATGGCGGCGCAGTTCCTGACTCTTTCCATGGCGCCTATGATGTTGGTGCGGGGACGGAGGTGGGCGATGTCGCGGAGGTATTCGACGGACATTCTCTGTTTGAAGAGAGGGTATTCGGTCGGATCGGCGAAGCCGTAAACTTTGACTTCCTCGGCCTGGATCTCAACGCTCTGCTTGCGCCCTTCGGCCGCAATGGCTTTGCCTCTTACGGCCACGCTGGCGCCCGTCGTCAGTTTCAAAATTTCGCTCTCATAGTTGGGAAGCGTATTGGGGACGACGGCCTGGATGTTGTCGAAGCAGGAGCCGTCGTTAATTTCAAGGAAGGAGAAACCGCCCTTGCTGTCGCGGCGGGTCCTCACCCAGCCTTTTACAAGGACTTCTTTCGTCTCGGAAAAGGAACGGAACAGTTCCTTTATTTTCGTGCGTTGCAATGCTGAAGTCATAATTATAGGTGTGAGGTTAAAAAGTTAAATTAACTTATAAATTATACTAAATTTGGCGCGCGTTGAGGTATAGGCGCAAAACAGGGAACGCGCTTAATAAAAAATGCTAAAATTTATTTACCCTGTATATTTGAGCAAAGAGGAGAAAACATGGCGGAAATCAAAGAAACGTCTCCCAGAACGAATGTTTATATTACGCTTCCCGACAAGAGGATCATGTGCGCTCCTTTGGGAACGAAATTGAAGGATATTATCGCTTCCGCTTATCCGGAAGACCCGTACCTCTACCTTGCGGCTTTGTGCGACAACGTTATGCACACCCTGAACTATGCGCCAAGAAGGGATATTTTCCTTGAGCCTCTGACCAGGAAGCATGAATTGGGCAGACTGGTCTACAACCGCAGCCTGGTCTTGCTTATGGTCACGGCTTTCAAGGAAGTTTTCCCGGAGCAGAAGGTCTTCACCGATTACCGCCGGCCCATGGGCGGGCTTTTCTGCCGCACCTCGAGCCCAATCTCCAAGGAAGATCTGAAAAAGGTCGAGGATAAAATGTGGGAGATGGTCAACGACGATATCCCTGTCGATTTTGAGGAGAAGACCATCGAGGAAGGTGAAAAGATCCTTCTGGAAGAAAAAGAGGAAGACAAGATCTATTTCCTTAAAACGATTGCCGAAAGGGCGAAGAAAAATACAGCCTGGTTCGTCAGGGTAGGGAAATACTTCGATTATTTCCACGGGCCCCTGGTCGTCTCCATGGGCTACCTAAGGAGGCTTGCGCTGAGATCAACGCCTTCCGGCTTCATTCTGGTGCCGAGCCAGACGGACGTAAAAAGGGCGGAGGCTATGGCAGAAAAGGTCACGCTGGTGGACGCCGCTTTCAGGAGGGCCGTCAAACTCGCCAACCAACTGGAAGTGGGAACGGTTCCGCAGCTGAACGAGATCATAAGGAAAGGCGAAACTCACGAAGGCATTTTAGTCTCCGAGTCAGCCCAGTCTTCCCAAATCACCGCCATCGCAAGGGAGATCGCGGAAAGGGGAGCGGTGAAGCTGGTTTTGATCGCCGGCCCTTCTTCCTCAGGTAAGACCACGTTCTCGAAGAGGCTGGCCATCGCGCTGCAGACCTGCGGTATCAAGCCGGTGACGCTGGAGATGGACCGCTACTTCGTGGAGCGCGACAAAACTCCCAGGGACGAGAAAGGGGAGTACGATTTCGAGAGCATCCACGCCATGGACCTCACGCTGCTTGACCACGACCTCAACGAATTGATCGCGGGCAGGGAAGTGACGCTTCCCAAGTACGATTTCATTACAGGCACCAGAAGCGTCGGGCCGAAGCTTCGTTTGAAGGAAGGCCAGATCCTGATCGCGGAAGGCATCCACGGCCTAAATCCGCTCTTGACTCAGGGTATTCCTGCCAAGTCGATTTTCCGCATTTACATTTCGCCGCTGACGCCTCTGAACCTTGACCGTCACCACCATATCTCGACAAGCGATTCCCGCATGATCAGGAGGATCGTCCGCGACGCCAGGACAAGAGGACATAGTGCTGAGCAGACGATCATGAGATGGGCCAGCATCAGGCGCGGCGAATACAAGAACATCTTCCCTTACCAGGAGCAGGCTGACGCCATCTTCAATTCCATGTTCCTCTATGAACTGTGCGTTTTGAAACCTATAGCGGAGCCTCTGCTTCTGCAGATAAGCAAGGAAAGCCCGGCTTACCCGAAGGCTGACAGTCTGCTTCGTCTCCTCTCCTTCTTCGAACCGATGGGAACTCAGCTGATTCCTGAAAACAGCATTTTGAGAGAGTTCGTGGGAGGATCGTCTTTGGAAAGATATCTGCCCGGGCAGTTCGAATCTTACTGGAGCATCGACAACTGATGGCGAAAAGAGTCATAATCATAATCCTTGATTCCGTCGGCATAGGGTATGCCCCCGATGCCAGATCTTACGGTGATTCCGGAGCCTCCACGCTTGCCCATACCGCGCAAAGCGTAGGCGGACTTAAAATCCCAAATATGCAGAGAATGGGTTTGGGGAACATCGAGCCAAAAGAGATCTTGGGCTGCCCTCCCAGTCCTGATCCGTCCGCATCATACGGGCGCATGACGGAAATAAACTGCGGGAAAGACACGACCACCGGGCATTGGGAGATGATCGGATGCCGCATGGAATCTCCTTTCGCCACTTTCCCCAACGGCTTCCCGGAAGATTTTTTAAGGAAGTGGATGAAAGAGACAGGAGTCCCTGGCTACCTTTGCAACAGGCCGATAAGCGGAACTGTCGTCATAAAGGAACTGGGCGAAGAGCATTTGAAAACCGGTTTCCCCATCGTTTACACTTCGGCCGACTCCGTCTTCCAGATAGCCGCTCACGAAGAGCGCTTCGGCTTGGAAAGGCTTTACGAAGTCTGCCGCGTCACAAGAAGCTTGGTGGATGAACTGAATGTCGGAAGAGTGATAGCCCGGCCTTTCGTCGGAACGAAAGCGGACGATTTCACGCGCACGCCCAGAAGAAGGGACTACTCGATGAAGCCCCCGTCTCCGAATCTTCTCACCCTGCTTTCCGAAAAGGGATTGCCTTTCTACGCCATCGGCAAGATCGAGGACATCTACGCCAAAGTAGGTGTGACGAAAGCAGTCCACACTGTTTCCAATGCCGACGGAATGAAGAAGCTTATGGAAGCTATAAAAGAGCAAAAGAACGGATTGATCTTCGCGAACCTTGTGGACTTCGACATGCTCTACGGACACAGGAGAGACCCTAATGGGTACGCCAAGTGCCTGGAGGAATTCGACGAGCTCCTTGGGCCGCTGCTCTTAAGCCTCGGAAGAGACGACTATCTCTTCATATCCGCCGACCACGGGCTGGATCCGACTTACAAAGGCACGGACCACACCAGGGAAAGGGTGCCTTTGCTTTTCTATTCCCCGAGCCTTGAAGCGAAAGATCTGGGAACGCGGTCGACTTTCGCCGACCTGGGCGCGACGGTCGCAGAGTTATTGGGACTTCCGCCGCTTGCTTTCGGAAGGAGCGTCATTGAATGAAAACGCCCGTCGAAGTGATAGAAATAAAGAAGCGCGGCGGAAACATAGCTCAGCGCGACCTAAAGGATTTTCTTGCCGGCTACATGCAGGGATCTGTCGCCGATTATCAGATGAGCGCTTTTTTGATGGCCGCCTGCATTAGGGGACTTTCCGAAGAGGAAGTGGTGGTTATTACGCGCTGTATCAAGGAAAGCGGAAACTGCCGGCCGAAAGAAAATTTCGGCAAGCCTGTCGTTGACAAGCATTCCACGGGCGGAGTGGGGGACAAGCCTACGATAGTCCTTCTGCCTCTCCTCGCTTCCATGGGAGTTCTTGTTCCGACGCTGGCGGGCCGCGGACTCGGTCATACGGGCGGAACGGTGGACAAACTGGAAGCTTTACCAGGGATCAAGCAGCAGTATCACTGGAATGAAGCGCAGAAACTTTTGGAAAAGAACGGCGCGGCCTTCCTAACGCAGAGCGACGACATAGCAAGGCTCGACAAAAGGTTATATGCCCTCCGGGACGTGACCGGCACGGTCGATTCCATAGGCCTTATCACTTCCAGCATTCTGGGGAAAAAACTCTCCGAAGAACTTGACGGTCTTGTGCTGGACGTAAAATACGGCAGCGGCGCCTTCATGACGACTTACGAGGATGCTAAAAGCCTGGCCGAGCTTCTTGTGAAAATTTCGACGCTTATGGGGACGGTTGCGAAAGTTTTGCTGACCGATATGAACGAGCCCTTGGGCGAATGGGCCGGCAACGGCGTGGAAGTAATGGAGGCAGTAAGGATGCTCAGGGGAGAAACGGTCGAGCCGCGCTTCTACGAAGTGACTATAAGTCTTGCCGAGGCAATGTATCAGCTCGCTTTCCCCGGCGATTGCAAAAATGTCAGGGAGAAATTGGTTGCCAAATTGCAAAGCGGCGAAGCTTATGAAAAGTTCCTTGCCATCATAACGGCCCAGGGCGTTGAGTCTGAAACGTTAGGAAAGCTTGACGGGATACTTGCCCCGCCGAAATTGGCCGGAGTATTGAGAGCCGACCGTACGGGTTATGTTTCAAAAGTCAACGCCCACGCGCTGGGAACGCTTCTCATAAAGATGGGCGCCGGCAGGAAAGTCTTGAGCGACAAGATCGACCACAAGCCGGGCTTGAGATTTTTGAAAAAGAGAGGGGACAAGGTAGAGAAAGGCGAGGCGCTTTTGGAAGCTTACGCTTCAAAAGAGCTTGAACTTCCGCAAATATCTGAGATCTACACCATAACAGATGAGGAAGTGAAGCTTCCTCCCTATATCAACCGTTTGGAAAAATCATGATGTTAGAGTACGACAAAATCAGACAGATCTGCGCTTTTTTAAACGACAAGTGCGAAATCGAGCCGCAAGTCGTCGTGGTCTTGGGCTCGGGCCTTGACAAATTCAGCGAAGCCGTCGAGCCGATAAGCGAAATACCCTACGGCGACATTCCTTACATCCCGGTCTCTACCGTGCAGAGCCATGCCGGCTCCCTTTTGGTCGGAAGGCTTAACGGCAAGACGGTAGCTGTCATGCGAGGGAGGGTGCATCTTTATGAAGGCAACGCTCCTTCGGACGTCGTGAGGCTTCTGCGCGCCATTATTGTTTGGGGCGCGTCGCATGTCATACTGACGAACGCCGCCGGCGGCATAGCTCCTCATCTGGAACCGGGAGACCTTATGCTTATTGAGGATCAGATAAACAACCAGGGGGTTTCTTCGTTGACAGGTTTCAATGACGAACGCATGGGCACAAGGTTTCCGGACATGACGACTCTCTACGACGAAGACTGCAACACCGATATCATGTCCTGCGCCAAATCGCTGGGCATCAAGCTTCACCGGGGAGTTTACGCCGGCATGCACGGCCCTGCTTTCGAGACTCCTGCGGAAGTTAACATGCTGAGGATAATGGGCGCCGACGTGGTCGGAATGTCAACTGTCTTGGAGGCCGAGGCGGCCCACCACATGGGCGCCAAGGTCAGCGGCATAACGCTCGTTAGTAACCCGGCGGCGAAGAAAGGAGGGGCGAAGATCACGCACGACAGCGTTGCCGCCGCGAGTGAAAAAGGCAGTTCTGCGCTCGTAAAGCTTCTTTCCGCCTACATCTAGCCTTTTGACATATCTTGGGGGTTATATTACAATATCCTCCAAACAATAATTTTAACCGTACAAATTGGAGCTCCGAGAAAAGATGATTCCCAGCCAGGTTTTCTTTACTAAGGGTGTTGGCGTCCACAAGGACCGCCTCAGCAGTTTTGAAGACGCGCTGCGCATGGCAGGCATACAGGCTTGCAACCTAGTCACGGTTTCGAGCATTCTTCCGCCCCGCTGCAAGATCATTCCCAGGCACAAGGGCATCGCATTGCTTAATCCCGGAGAGATAACCTTCACCGTCATGGCAAGGATCGACACCAACGAGCCTGGGCGCCAGATCGTCGCTTCAGTTGGCTTGGCCCAGCCCGCCGACGGCAACCATTACGGTTACCTTTCAGAACATCACACCTACGGCGAAACGGACGAGACAGCCGGCGAATATGCCGAGGATCTGGCCGCCACCATGCTTGCCACGACTTTGGGCGTGGACATGGATCCGGACGCCGACTGGGACGAAAGGAAAGAGATGTACCGCATGAGCGGACGCTTTGTAAGGACCACGAACATCACCCAGTCCGCCAGGGGCGACAAGAACGGCCTTTGGAAGACGGTCGTCGCCGCGGCTGTTTTCATCGAGTAATATTACTGTTCGATCCTGAGATTCTTTCTCAGGAAAGTCGGCCTGTCGTAGTTTATGCCCTCGAAGTAAGCGGGGGCTGTTCCTTTGAAGTAGCCTTCGTCCGCCGCTAAGAATCCCATTTCTACCTGGTCTCCCGGACCGGCAACGGTCATCTCAGTCTGGAACACCGGAGCGGAAATTTCCTTAGGATCGTTCATACCGGTGGCGAACATTATGACTTTTACTTTCTCAAGTTCGTTGTTGACGTAGAGGCCGTTGAAAACTTCCGTCTGGTAGCCAATTTCGTTTTGCAGCGTCGTTCTGGCGTCCTTTATCTGCTTGTAGGAGATAGTGCCGTTGCCCATGATCACGAGCGCCATTTTAGAGGCGTCTTTGAGGGAATAGTCGCCGTACGACATGTTCTTCGGCGAACGCGCAAGGCTTATGGCGACCGAGACGGCCTGTTCGCCGTCCGCTTCGCCAATTCCGATCATGGCGTTGCCGGGAGTAGAGGCTACGCTCAAAAATTCGCTGAAATCAAGGCTAACGGTGCTGGCCGAGCTCGTGATCACCTTTATCATTTCAAGAAGCGAGATGACGTTTTTGTCAGTAGCTCTCAGGACTTCCAGAAAGGGGACGTTCTCATCTTCAATGCCGACGCCGTTCTGGATCGGAAGCACCACAGGCACCACTTCCTTGATGTTTTTCAAGGCGACCTTCGCGGCTTCCTGTTTTTTCGAATCGTCGTAGTAGAAGGGGAGAGTGACAGAGGCCATCACAACGCAGCCCGGATTTCCTGCGGCCGCCTGGGCTATGACGCCGGTGGCGCCCGAACCCGTCCCGCCGCTCAATCCTGCGCAAAGGATGGCGATGTCCACGCCCTGGATCATCGATTTGATCTCGTTGATGCTTTTCTGAGCGGCTTCCGCACCCTTCATGGGATCTTTGGCCGTTCCGATGCCGCTGGAGCCGATCTGGACTTTGTGGGTGACGGATTGGTTGGCCAGGCTTATGAAGTCGGTGTCCACGCCGTAGAATTCAAAATTGTCGCCCAGCGTTCCGGCATACTGTTTCTCGATGTTGGAAACTGTGTTGCAGCCGCAGCCGCCGACGCCTATAACTTTTATCAGAAGTTTGTTGTCTTTCATAGCAGATTAAAGAATTTGAAGATCCCGGAGGAGGATTTTTTAGAGGGACGGAGGTCTTCCTTGGCGGCGTAGACCAGCATTCCCAGAATGGTGGATGAACCGGAGTCGGTCTGGAACTTATTGCCGTAATAAGGGGAGAAGAGCCGGCCGATCTCTTCTGAATCAGAGACTTCGGCTTCGGTTGGGATAATGGGATAGGCGTTGCGTACATCCAGAGTGGAGAATTCGCGGCGCATATAGCTAATAAAGCTGGATCTTGCGGCGTTGCCAGTAAGGAAGATTCCGCCCTGGATCTGGCTCAGCATGCCGTTCTGTTTGATCTGGTCGGCTATGTAGCGGACTGTTTCCTCAGTTCTGGCCTGGACGATCGTGTCAACCGAGCGGGTCTTGTAAAGTTTTCCTCCCACTCTGACTTCCATCTCGTTTTTGTCATACTGACATTTCAGTTCCTCGGCAGCCTTGAATGGCATGTTGAGGCCCAGCGCAAGGTCGTTGGTTATGTGGTCGCCGCCCACTGGGAAGCTTCCGATAAACTGAATGATGCCGTTTTTCCAAAAGGCGAAGTCGGTGCTGCCGGCGCCGGCGTTGATCACGAGCGAACCTATCTGCCTCTGTTCGGGGGTAAGGACGGAGTAGCCGTCCGCCACCGCGTCGAAGCAGAATATATCGACCGTGTGACCGGCGTTGTTAAGCGTTTCCGCAAACTTGTCAAGGATGGCTGTGTCGCCAACTATGCCGAAGCCTTTGGCCCCTATCTTTTCACCCTTCATTTCCAAGATGCTCGCCTGATTCGTTTCTCTGACGCCGTCCACGCTGTATTCCGTAACGTAGATATGAATAGGTTTGCGGTCCTTGTGGGTGAAGAGATCCTCAAAGGCCGCATCTATGTCGGTGAGGACTTTTTCCCCGATCACTCCGTCCCTCGTATTGTTGGAGACGGTGGTGACTTCCTGTTCGCCTGTGATTATGGAGCCTGTTACGCTGGCGATCACTTCCTCCATGCGGAATGTGGCGCGGGCTTTGACGTCGTTCTCAGCGGCCAGGACGGCTTTCTTAACGGCCTCCTGCGCCGCGTTGGCATCCTCGACGCGGCCCTTGATGATTCCTTCGGAAGAAGCGGTACCATAGCCGATTACTTCCAATGAACCGTCCTCAAGCAGCCTGCCGATGGCGGCTCTGACGGTCTGAGACCCGAGGTCGATTGCCGAATAGATCTTTTCTTTTGCCATAACTCAGAGATATTTGCAAACTACCGCCACATCCTCGTAGCGGGCGTCGATTTTAGAGGCTCCGCGGCCGTTTTCGCGCAGGTTCTTGATGACTTCAAAAACCTTGGCTACTTCGTCCATGGAGTATTGTTCGCTTAAATATATTTCGTCGATGGAGACTGTCTTGAAAACGAGAGCGTCTTTCTGTCTGACATCAATGGTCTTGATCTTAAGGAAATTCCTTTCCGGCGCGTGGCGGATGACCAGGAGATAATCGAGAGCTGTGATAACTTTTTTGTCTTTGCATTCCTGGCCGGGGACACCGGTTTCCTTGTCCGAAATTATTAGCGGAAGCCCGCTGGCGTTCTCCAGCTTGTTTTCGCTCAAAATGTGGCCGCGGCGGTCGATTGGAAGCGTTTTTCCCTCCAGTGTTTTCAGAAGCGCCATAGGCTCCCTTTCCTTAACGCGGATTATGAGGTTTGTCGGCATCTCGCGCTCGATCTCTACTTTTTCAATGTCCGGGTGGGCGATGATGCCCTGCTTGATCTTGTCGGTCTTCAAGGTGTAGATGTTCATGCTGGCGTAGAGTCCGCCAGCTTTCACGATATCGGCTTTGCTGACGGAATGGTTGCCCACCACCTTTATGCTCTTGACGTTGAATTCATCTGAGCTGATGAATTTTTCGGTCGTTTTGTAGATTACGGCGATGATGACGAAAACAGCCGCGATAACGAGGAGAGTTTTGAAGAAGCCGCTCAGGATATCACGGAGCTGGGCTTTCTTCACTTCCGGGCGGCTGGCCGCCTTTTGATTTTTCGTTGTATACATAGACCCCCTATTGGTTTTTTAACATTTCATGAGCGAGGCTGGAAAGCGCTCCCGCACCCGTGAAGAGCAGGGTGTGAGGGAATTTCCAATCTTTGCTTCTTTTTAGAAGAAGATTTGGTATTTCTTTTGGCGTATCCACCCATTCCGCCTGTCCTCCTGTGCTGAGCACGGCTTCGTAGAGCTCGAATCCGCCTATCAGGCCTTTGCTCTCGCCAGCGCTGTAAACGTCAGTTAATATGAGGTTGGGCGCCTTGGAAAGCACTTCGGCGAATTCAGGCAGGAGTTTTTCCGTTCTTGAGAAGCGGTGCGGCTGGAAAACGACGGTAATTTCGCCCTCAAGCCTCGAGGCGGATCTTAGCAGCGCCTCTATTTCTTTCGGGTGATGGGCGTAGTCGTCGATTATCTCGGCGCCGTGCCATTTCCCCAATTTTTCGAAACGTCTGCGGGCGTTTCTGAATCGGGGGAGAGCTTTGACCAACTTTTCGACATCGGCTCCGCAAATTTCGGCGCAGGATAGGGCAATAACGGCGTTAAAAACGTTGTGGCTTCCGGGAAGCGGGCAGGTCACAGACATGGACTTTTTCTGTTCGCCGTTTTCAAGGAAAGTAAAGGTGGAGGAAAGATCGGAAAGCGCGATGTCACTGCCGAGGTAATCCGCTTTTCCCAAGGCCAGGGCCCCGAGGCCGCATTTGACTTTTTTTATGTCCGGCCTTGCGCTTGCGGCTAGGCGGCAGCAGATATTGTCGTCGCAATTGTAGATGAGCGTTCCACCGGGGACGATGTTTCCTACGTAAACGGAGAAGGCTTTCTCTATATCGGCCATGTCTTTGTAATGGTCAAGGTGGTCGGCGTCAATGTTCAGGAGCACAGCGACGGTCGAGGCGTATCTTACGAAGGTGCCGTCGCTCTCGTCGGCCTCCAGGACAAGATAATCGCTTGTCCCTTTCCTGAAATTGCCGTCAAAGTCCGGAACAAAGCCGCCTATCACGGCGCTGGGATCAAGCCCGCCCTCCGTCATGAGCCAGGCGATAAGTGAAGAAACGGTCGTTTTGCCGTGCATTCCGGCGACTGTTATGGCTTTGCAGCGTCTGGCAACCTGCGAGAGAAGTTCGGAGCGGTGCAGCATAGTAAGATGCAGTTCCCTGGCTCTCATCATGTCGGGGTTGTCATCATGAATGGCGCTGCTGTAAACGAAAATGTCGTCTTCTTTGAGCTTCGTTCCGTCCTGACATGAAAAGCATTCGATGCCTTCTGAACGCAGTTTCTCCAGCTCGGGGGACTCCTTTATATCGCTGCCGCGGACAACGTGCCCGTCCCTCGCCATTAAGCGGGCCAGGGGATCCATGCCGCAGCCTCCGATGCCGCAGAAATAAAAACTAAGTTTGTCGCTTTTCATTATACCGCCATGATGAATTTCAAAAGTTCGAAGGAGGCATCCTTGATGAAGACTTTTTCGCCCGCTTCGGCCATAGACAGACGCTTTTCTTCATCTTTTAAAAGCTCCAGTATAGTTTCTGAAAGTGATGCGGCCGTAAGATCTTTTTCTTCTTTTATGACAGCAGCGCCGGCTCTCTCAAGCACTTTGGCGTTCGCCAGCTGGTGGTTGTCGGCCGCGAAGGGCAAAGGGATCAGTATTGCCGGCAATTTGCAGGCGCAGATCTCGGTCACTGAGAGGGCGCCCGACCTTGCCACGCACAGATCGGCTTTTTTCATAAGCGAGGACATGTCGTCAAAGAAGGGGAACAGCCAGTAGGTGAGTTTTACGTTCTCATAAGCAGCCTTCAGCGTTTCAATGTCGTTTGCGCCGCAGAGATGAACTATCTGCAGGGTTGGGAAGTTGTCTTTCAGTTTTGCGATCGAACGGGCTATGAGGATGTTGACGTTGTGCGCGCCTTGGGAACCTCCGAAGACCAGGAGCAGAGGTCGCGTTTCATCGTAGCCCGGAAGCTCTTTTGAGAGGTCGTTAGCGGATTCTGAGAAAGCTTTCCGCAAAGGGTTGCCGGTCACGGCGAAACTCGTTTCCTTCCTGATGCTTTTTTTCAGCTTTTTCATTATGGGATGGTCGGAGTCGAGCCCGCAGGCCACCCTTACGCCGAAATGAGACATCAGCCTTGTGACGCGGCCGGGAATGGCGTTCGATTCGTGTATAACGGCGTTTTTTCTGAGCAGGACGGAAGCCAGAAGAAGCGGCGCGCTGGTGTAGCCGCCGAAAGTTACGACGGCCTCCGGACGAAGTTTTATTATGAGCGTGAGGCTTTTAAAAAAGCCCGCGAGGTTTACAAAGAAATTTCTGATGGTTTTCAAACCTCTTCCCTTGGGGGATGAGGGAATGCGGAAGAACTCAAGACCGTGTTTTTCGGCCAGGCGTTCTTCCATGGAGTCTTTCCGCCCGGCAAAATAGGTCTCCGCTTCAGGAAAGCGTTCCCGTATTTCCTCACAGAGCGCGATGGCCGGCATGATATGCCCGCCTGTTCCGCCGCCGCTCACCAATATCTTTTGCAGTTCTTTCATCTGGCCGAGGTGCGGGAAACGACGCTGCGTTTGGTAATTTGTACTTTAGGTTTGTTCTTGACCATATTCAAAAAGAGGCCGCAGGCCCCTAAGAGGAACAAAAGCGAAGAGCCGCCGTAGCTGACGAAGGGGAGCCCCATGCCCTTGTTTGGGAGCGTGGCGGTGACTACGCCCATGTTGACGATAGCCTGGCTGCCAATCACCAGCGTTATGCCGAAGGCGGTGAGGCGGCAGAAAGTGTCGTCTATTTTGGAAACGAGGCGCCACATGACGGCTATGAGGAGGAAAAAGGCCGCGATAACGGCCGCCGTACCGCAGAAACCCAATTCTTCTCCTATGACAGCATAGATGAAGTCGGTATGCGCTTCCGGCAGATACTCCATCTTCATAAGCGAATTGCCTATGCCGAGCCCCGTTATTTTGCCGGAGCAGATAGCTATCAGCGCCTGGAGGTTCTGGTAGCCGTCGCCCGTAGGATCATCCATGGGGTGCAAAAAGGCCATGACCCTTTTCACCCTGTACGGTTCTTTTATGATGTAATAGCAACCCAGGCTTGCTACGGCGACCGCCCCAGCGGCGATATAGCTGAATCTCATGCCGGCCGCAAAACAGACCGCTCCGCCAACTATGGCGATAAGCAGCGGGGTGCCTAGGTCCTTGCCGAGGAAAGCCAGCGCCAAGCCGATCCCCATTATAACCGCGGGGATAAGGGCGCCTTTTACAAAGGTGCCCGACTCTCTTTTTATGCGTTCGTACCACCAGGCCAGAATGAGGATCATGGAATATTTCAAGGCTTCCGAGGGCTGGAATCTAAGGAAGCCCAGGTATCTGTTGATGTTTTCGAGACTGAGCCAGCGTCTTGCGCCGTTCACGGTCACGCCGAGAGGGGTGAAGACCAGGATCAGGCACAAAAGGGAAGTCAGGTAGATGATGGGGGCCAGACGCTTCACAAGATCGATCGGGATCTTGTACATCAGCGCCATGGCCCCGAATCCCATGATAAGCCACATTACTTCTCTCTTGAAGTAATAATACTGGTTGCCGGAATAGACCCTTTCGGCAACGTAAACGCTGGACGAATACACCATCAGCGCTCCGAAGCTGCAGAGCGCAAGGATGAGGCAGAAAAACACCCAGGGCAGTATTTTGTCAATGGCTTTCATTTATGCGGTAAAAATCAACGGTTGGGAACGATGATGGTTTGACCGATCCTGAGTTTGTCGCTGCTGGCGCCGTTCATGCTCATCAATTCCTCAACGGAGGAGTTGAAGCGCTTGGCAAGTTTCCAGTAGCTGTCGCCGGCCTGAACGGTGTAATTCTGCGTTCCGGAGGCGGCGGGGGCAGCGGCAGCCTGCTGCGTCTGCGCGGGCTGTACGACCGAGGAGATGGAGGCGCCTACTTCTTTGGTCTGAGAAGGTTCATTAGAGACGGCAGCCTTCTCACCGGGGATCTGGAGAACCTGGCCGACTTTCAGGATCTGGCTGCGGGAAATGCCGTTGACTTCACAGAGGTCGTTGACCTTGACGCCGAATTTGCGGGCGATCCTGATCAGGTTGTCGCCAGCCTGGACGGTGTAGGTATTGCCGCTTGTGACCGCGGACGGACCAACGTAGCCGCCCGAAGAGCTCTGGTTGCCTTGATAGACGTAGCCGGAGTTGGGCGCGGTAACAACAGAAGTCTCGGTCGCAGGCTTGGGCTGGAGGAAAGAGGAAGATTTGGTCGTGGCAGCAGTCTCGCTAGTCGTGCCGACAGGGGAGAGCTGCGTGGAGGAGCTGGCTTCTCCGAGGGCCGTCACGTCGCCAGTCGGGGGAGGAACGACGGAGATAGTCTCGCGGGGGCTCAAGGGTTCCAAAGTTTTGTCCGTGTCGGGGCCCCAGAGCGAGACGTTGCTGGTGGTTATGACGGAATCGTCGATGCTCTCTTCACCTTTGTAGAGCGAATCATCGTTCTGGACTCTCAAGGGCTTTTGCATTTCCACAGAATCAACGTACGTGACCTGAGCGGGCGTCGATTCCGGGAAGTTATCGATGTCCTGATAGGAAGTGCCGATGGTGTTGAGATCTTTTTCGACCAGCGCTTCGATGGTGTCGGGTGAAGTCAGTTCAAGGGTGACGTCCGTGCGGGGGGTCTCCTTGGCGCAGCCGAAGAAGAAGATGCCCACAAGGCTTACCGTGAACAGGAAGATTAAGAATGATTTGTTCATATGGTTCCTCTCTTTCAAGGTTGGTTAATTTTCGGTTGAAGAGAACTTACGGGCGCAGTCGGCGAAATCGTCGCCCCTGGCCTCGAAACTTTTGTACATGTCAAAGGACGCGCAGGCGGGGGAGAGAAGCACCACGCCTTTGCCTTCCAGAAGTTCATATCCTTTCGCGACGGCTTCCTTCATATCGCGGACTTCCACGCAATGGAAATCGCCGCCGAAGATCACTTTAAACTTTTCCGTGGTGGCGCCTATAAGGAGAACGTGGGCCACTCTTCCTTTCATGTAAGGAATGAGCATGGCGTAGTCGCTGCCTTTGTCATAGCCGCCCAGAATGAGCGCTTGCGGATACGGGAAAGCCATGACAGCTTCCACGGTGGCTTCGGGATTTGTGCCCTTGGAGTCGTCAACGAAGATGACGTTATCCTTTTTCGCTACAGTCTCGATACGGTGGCTGAGGCCCGTGAAGCTTTCGCAGGCTTTTTTAATCGTTTCCTCGTCAACGCCCAGCGTTTTGCAGGCCGCCATGGCGCAGAGCATGTTGATATGGTTGTGGCGGCCTTTAAGCTTCATCGCCTCAGGCTCTCCGCAAAATGTCGTTTTTCCGTTCATGTGCAGCGTGAAGCGGCCGTCTTCAAGGGAAGCCCTCTCCAGTCCTTCCAAAGAGGCGTCGCAGCCGGTCTCGTCAACAAACACAGGTTTCAGTTTGAAAGCGGAGACGAGCTTCTCTTCATTTTCCTTTTCGCTGTGCCAGATGATGGCGGTAGTGCCTGGTTTCTGGCGGCGGAAGATGTTCTCCTTGGCTGAGCGGTAGGCTTCTATGCTTTCGTAACGGTCGAGGTGGTCAGGGGTGAGGTTCAGCCAAACGGAGACGTAGGGGGAGAAATCCCTGATAGTCTCCAACTGGAAGGAGCTCATTTCGATGACCAGTATGTGTTCGTCGGTAGTCTTAAGCGCATATTCGCTCAAAGGGATGCCTATGTTGCCAGCGGTGAAGTGGGGGACATTGGCTACGTCAAGGATGTGGGAAATGAGGGAAGTGGTCGTGGTCTTGCCGTTCGTGCCGGTGACGGCCACGACTTTGCCTAAACAGTGGCGGATGGCGAACTCCACTTCGCCGACAGCCTCCACGCCCATTTCTTCAGCCCAGAGGACGGCTTCGTTGTCGCGCTTGACGCCAGGGGACAGGACCAATAGATCCGCGCCTTCCAGGAAGGTCCTGGTGTGACGGCCTATCTCAACGTAGGCGCCCCTCTTTCTCAGTTCCGCGGCTCTTTCCAGCATTTCTTTGCTGGGGTTAGTTGCGTGGCCATGGTTGAAGCAAGCGTCGCTAACACTTACTTCGTAGCCGAGGTCGAGGGCTAATTTAGCAGCGGACATGCCGCTTTTTGCCAATCCCATTATTGCGATGTGCATGAATATCTATTCCTTATTGCAGTTTCAATGTCGCCAGGCCCAGGATCGCGAAGATGAGGGCTAAGATGAAGAAACGCATTGTGACCCTGGTCTCGGGCCACCCTTGCATTTCAAAGTGATGATGGATGGGGGCCATGCGGAAGACTCTCTTCTGCGTCAGCTTGAAGGAAGCGACCTGAATGATGTCGGAGCAAGCTTCCATGACGAAGATAAAACCTATGATGAGAAGCAGCACTTCCTTCCTCACCAAAAGCGCCGTTATGCCGATGGCGCCGCCTAAAGCCAGGCTTCCGGTATCGCCCATGAAGACCATGGCCGGATGCGCGTTGTACCACAGGAATCCCAGCCCGGCGCCCACGAGGGCGGACAGAAAGACCGTCAGTTCCGCGGCGTCCCTGGCGTAATAGATGTAGAGATATTCCGCGATCTTGGAGTTGCCGGCGCAATAGGCGAGGATAAGGTAGGCCAGGGCAGCGATCGTTACCGTACCGATGGCGAGCCCGTCCAGCCCGTCCGTGAGATTGACGGCGTTGGAAGTGCCGACGATCACAAGCATAGCGAGGATGATGTAGTAGTAGCCGAGGTTTTCGATGACAGGATTCTTAAGGAACGGCACATAGAAAGGAAAGCTCTCCTTGCCATAGAAAATGAGGATGAGAGCCGCAGCCAGAGCCACCAGCGACTGCACGACGAGCTTCGTTTTGCCGGAAATACCGGCAGCGTTTTTCTGCTTGACCTTGGTGTAGTCGTCGGCGAAGCCCAGAAGGCCTAAAGAGATGAAAACGCCCAGGGCGAGCATCGTATATAGAGAGAATTGCGCCCAGAGAAGCGTGGAGACCGTTACAGCCAAAAGGATCAATATGCCGCCCATGGTCGGGACGCCCTGCTTGTTCTTGTGAAGAAGGTGCAAAGGCGGGCATTCGTCGCGTCTGATCTCCTGGCCGATCTTCATCATGTACAGCCAGCGGATAAGGGAGGGGGCCAGGATAAGGCTGATGACAAGCGCTGTCACCGCCGCCATCGCGGAGCGCACCGAGATATACTTGAAGACATGGAAAGCCGGAACGCTTTCGCTTAGCCATCCGAAGAAAACGTAGTAGAACATATTATCCTTTGACCTCGCTTATTGACAGGATGTTGCGGCCCGAAGACAAACAGTCCTCAGACCGCAACCGGAATGCGGATGTAGAGACGCTGCCCTTTTTGGTGTGTGTGTTCGTGTAGGGGGAAGGGAGAAGCAGTTCGCCAATCACCGCACACATTCCGTTCCTGTATTTATTGTTTGTATTTTTCATTGGTTGTTTTTGAACATTTCGTAGAAATAGTCTTCCAGTTTGTTGGCGCGGGACCCTTTGAAGAGCACCGCGTCGTCAGCCTTGACGTATGCTTTCAGGGCTTCCAAGACGTCCTTTGGCTCGCAGACCGCGACAAGGCAGCCGCTCTTGGCTTCTTTTGCTCCGGCAGCGTAATCCTCGGCGTACTCGCCGGTCACGAAGAGCGCATCCAAAAATTGCGCCGCGAATTTGCCGAGCTCATAGTGGGCGCTCTTGGCTTTCTCGCCAATCTCCAGCATGTCGCCGAGGAGAGCGGCTTTGCGGCCCTTAACATTGAGTTCCTTTAGCATTGTGAGCGAGGCCGCCATGGAATCGGGGTTCGCGTTGTAGCAGTCAAGGA
This sequence comes from bacterium, assembly GCA_017616555.1. GTDB lineage: Bacteria > Auribacterota > UBA3054 > UBA3054 > UBA3054 > UBA3054. Next base: position 355,826 of record JAFZXZ010000032.1, read on the forward strand.
TGAAGCGTGCGCCCTTGTGCTCGTGCATTTCGTTCCTTAGCCTTTCGCCCTTGACGGATTCCAAACCGGACTTCAAAGTCGCCAAATTGACGTCTTCCGTCAAAGCGTAGGCGCCGGCCGCGGCTCCCGCAATGTTGCTGGCGTTGTAGGCGCCGAGGACGGGGACGGTCAATTCTACGCACCCCATCGGCGTTTTCAACGTGCCCGTCAATCCTCTTTCACCCTCTTCTTTTATTACGAATTCAAAATCTCCGCCTTTGCCGAAACTTACGATGTTCAGATCAAGACGCTTCGCCATTTCGGAAAGTTTTTCAAAGAAGTCGCTGTCTATTGGCAGCGCCACTTTCCCGCAGGGCGGCACGCCGCGGAAGATCTCGGCTTTGGCAAGCGCGATGTTCTCCCTGCTGCCAAGGAATTCTATGTGAGCGCTTCCGACGTTTGTTATGATGGCCGCGTCGGGGTGGGCCAGGCGGCTAAGGGCAAGGATCTCGCCCTTGTGGTTCATGCCCATCTCAACAACGGCGTAGCGGTGATCTTCGCAGAGTCTGAGGAGCGTAATGGGAAGCCCTATATCGTTGTTGAGGTTCCCTTCCGTAACGAGCGTTTTGCCCAGCGTCTGAAGGATTGAACCGAGCATGTTTTTGGTAGTAGTCTTGCCGCAGGAGCCGGTTACGCCGATCATCGGTATCTGAACTCGCGCCCTCTGATAGGCAGCGAGATCCTGCAGGGCCTTCACGGTGTCAACCACGCGGTAGCAGGCCAGTCCTTCCGGAGCTTCGCAGCTCAGGATGCAGGCGGCGGCTTTGCCGTCCAAGGCTTTCTTGGCGACGGCGGGGGAGTCTCCTCCCCTGATGCCGACGAAAAGATCGCCGGGCTCCAGTTTCCTGGTGTCGCAAGTGACGCCCATAGGTTCCTTCGGTTCATTTCCTGTGAAGGAGAAGGTTCCGCCCAGAGCGGTTCTGATGTCTTCGTGAGTGAACTTAAGCATTTTCTATTTTTGAGATGATCTCTTTGGTTATCATACGTTCATCGCAGTCGTAAAAGACGCGGTTGATCTCCTGGTAAGTTTCATGCCCCTTGCCGGCGATCAAAACCACATCGCCTTCCTTGGCTTCCTTTACGGCGTGCTCGATAGCTTCCTTGCGGTCCAATATCACGACGTGTTTTTTGAGCTTCATGCCATCCGTGATGTCTTTGACGATCGCTTCGGGGTCTTCGGTCCTGGGGTTGTCTGTCGTTATGACGACCTTGTCGGCCATCTCCTCGGCGGCGCGGCCCATTTTCGGGCGCTTTGTCTTGTCGCGGTCGCCGCCGCAGCCGAAGACGATCCAGAGAGAGTTTTCGGTTATTTCTCTCAGGCATTTCATGACGTTGCGCATGGCGTCGTCGGTGTGGGCGTAGTCGATGACAATCACGACGCCCAGCTTGTTAGGCATGAATTCAAGCCTGCCGGGTACGGGCGGCAGGTTCGGGCAGAGGGAAAGGATCTTCTCTTCCGGGATGCCGAAATTGGAAGCGAGTATCACGGCGCCCATGACGTTGGCGACGTTGTGGCGGCCGAGGAAGTTTATCTTGACGTTCCTTGCGGGAAGGCCTTTTTCAAAAAGAGTGAATTCCGAGCCGTCGCGTTTGACCTTGATGTTCTCCGCTTTGACGTCGGCGTCTTTGCCGGTCGTCGTCATGGTCACGACCTTCTGGCCGACTTCTTTTAGTTCCCTGGCGAGCCTTTCGCCCCATTCGTCGTCCACCATGACCAGGCTCAGGGAATCCTCTTTGGCGTGGTCGAAGAAGCGGCGTTTTGCGCCGTAGTATTCCTCCATGGAGTGGTGGTAGTCAAGGTGATCCTGCGTTAGGTTTGTAAAGATCAGGTAGTCGAAGAGCAGATTCCCGATGCGCTTCTGTTGGGCGGCGTGACTCGAAACTTCCATGACGACCGCGTCGGCCCCCTCCTTGTCCATGGTGGAGAGGAGCGCGTAGAGTTCGAAGACATCAGGCGTAGTGCGGGAGGCCGGTTTTTTGCGGTCCTTGATCTCATAGGAGATGGTTCCTATAAGTCCAACGGTCAGGCCTGCCGTGCTCAAGAAATTGCGGATGACATAGGCGGAAGTCGTTTTGCCGTTCGTGCCTGTCACGCCTATAAGCTTGCATTTCGGCTGGCCGTAGAAACGGTGGGCCAGAAGGGAAAGCGTATCCTCGTCCTGGGAGAGCTTGACGACCGTCAGGTTTTCCGGGATCAGTTTCGGGACTTCCGTTACGAAGACCGCCGCCGCGCCTCTTTCCGCCGCGTCTTCAATGTAGAAGTTGCCGTCGGCCACGGCGCCTTTCTTGGCGACAAAAACGAAACCGGGCTTGATCTGGCGGCTGTTTAAGGAAATGCCGGATATCTCAGCCTTTTCGCTTCCTCTAACGATCTCGTGCGGAATGTTGCTCAAAAGTTCATTCAACAGCATAACTCGCCTCACTTTTTTCTGTTTCTTCTTCCGTTTCAAAATCAGCGGGAACTTGCAAATATTCCAATGCGGCTTTCATGACCTCTCTGAAGACCGGGGCCGCTACTTTTCCGCCGTAAATGCTCCCCCTCGGGGAATCGAGGGTCACCACGCAGACCAGTTTCGGATCGTAGGCGGGGACGAATCCGACGAGGGAGGCGACGTAATTTTTCTTGGAATAGCCCTTGATCTCAGAATCGTATTGCTGGGCCGTTCCGGTCTTGGCGGCCACTTTGTAGCCGGGGATCTGGACAAGGCGGCCCGTGCCGTCGTCGTCGGTCACCGAGACCATGGCGTCCGTCATGTCTAGGGCAGCTCTTTCGGAGATCACGCCGCTGGCGGCCACGATTGGCTCAAAGTAATTGAAATCGCGGGCTTCCGGCGAGATCGAGCCGTCTGCCATGGAGATCCTGCTGACCAGCCTGGGACGCATGCGCGTGCCTCTGTTCGCTATGGTGCCAATTGCCGAGACCATCTGGAGCGCCGTGACGGAGATCTCCTGCCCCATTGGGATGGAGTGAATGCTGAGCGCCGACCATTTGTCAACGGGCTTCAGGCTTCCTTTCGATTCGTCTCCCAATATCTTGAGGTCGCATTTGCTTCCGAAGCCGAAAGCTTTCAAACCCTTGTAGAGCTTTTCCTCACCTAGCATTTCGGAGACTTTGGCTATGCCTATGTTGGAGGAGTATTTTATGACTTCCTTGAACGTGACTGTCCCGAGTTTGTGATCGTCGTGGAGATCGCGTCCCTTGCGGCCGTAGTTTATGTGCCAGAGTCCGTTTTCACAGAAGACCGGAGAAGCTAAATTGACTATGCCTTCGGTCAGGGCCAGCGAACCGGAGACCGGTTTCATGATGGAACCCGGCTCGAACGGCTCGCTCAAAAGAAGATTGTTGAAGACGCCCTCTCTGTATTCGTTCCTCTGGTTGGGATCGAAGAAGGGCCAGCTTGCCATGGCGAGGATCTCGCCGGTCTTGGGGTCAAGGATTATTATACCGGCTTTCTTGGGCGTGTATTGCTCAGCGGCCTTCGCGAGTTCGTCCTGGGCGATCTGCTGGAGCTTCTCGTCGATGGTAAGATATATGTTCTGCCCGTCCAGGGGATCGAAGATCATGTCCATGTTCTTCATGGTGAAGAAACGGCGGCGGCGGTTGTCGCGCCAGAGGGTGTTCCAACCGTCGATGCCGGAAAGATAATATTCAGCGCCTTTCTCCACTCCGAATGACCCCCTTCCTTCGCTGTCGCAGAAGCCTACCTGGACTCCGAACAGGTCTCTTTTCGGATAGACGCGCTTTTCTTCATACTTAACATAGACGCCCGGAAGCTTGTTCTGAGAGATCAGGGCCCTTATCTTGTGGCTTTCGGTATCCATCAATCCTCTGGCTATTACGGAGTAGCGGAGGTTGGTGGCCGCCATTTTTTTCAGGATATCGCTCTCCTGTATCTCGGAGATCTCGGAGATAAGGCGGGCTTCCTGACCGCGGTCCTTCACCAGCTTGGGATCGCACCAAAGCATGGGGGAGGAAGTCGAGAGAGCCAGGATAGAGCCGCGGCGGTCGCAGATCTGGCCGCGCTTGGCCTCCACTTTCACGGTAGAGCGAAGCTGACTCTGCTTGCGTTCGATGTATTCTTTCTGATCAGTGCATTGCCAAAAATACACCCTGCCCAAAAGAACGGCGAGCAGAATGATGACGCCTCCCAGAACGAAGTGTATTTTAAGCATGCCTTGTTTCATTTTTTATTTCCTCATTTCTCAGCGAAGGGCGGCGTTGCCTTCCAAAGGTTTGCTGGCCAACCTGGAATCTTCCTCGTTTTCCTTGTCGATGGCCAAAGGTTTACTCAATATGACGGTGTGATCCTTCCTGGTCTTACGCAGGTGGATCTTGTTTTCAGCCAGTTTTTTCTCTATATAGTTGACGGCTTTGACCTGCTCCAATTCCGACTGCGTCAGGTCTCTTTGAAGGCGGAGATCGTTTATCTCGCTGTCTATTTTTGCGATCCTCAGCCCGGTGTCCGTCGTTTTCTTCGCCAGGTTGACGTAGCCGACGTAGTAGGTGACGGCTATTGCGGCCAAGGCGCAGAAGACGGCGCAGAGTTTCACTCCGGCGTTGCTTTTTCTTTTTTCGGTCTTTTGTTTGTTGTAGATGACTTTAGGCATTATCTTCTCCTGTATTTGATCTTTCAAAGACTCTCAGAAGGGCGCTTCTGGATCTGGGGTTAATGGCGACTTCCTCTTCAGTCGGCTTTAACGGCTTTTTGGTCACTATCATTCCCAGCCCTTCGGCCTTGAACTCTTTGAACAGATTTTTAACTATCCTGTCTTCTCCGGAATGGAAGCTTATGACGACCAGTCTTCCTTTCGGCGCAAGGAGCTGAATCGCTCCTTTCAATCCGTTGATCAGAGAATCGGCTTCGTGGTTCACGGCGATCCTCAGGGCTTGGAAGACTTTTGTGGCCGGATGAACTTTCGAATGACGGAATCCTTTGCGGTAATAGACTCCCGAGACCAGCGCGGCAAGTTCATGATTGAAGGCGAATTTTTTGTCCTGCCTCTTCATCACAATGGCTCTCGCTATCGGTCTGGAAAATCTTTCGTCGCCGTAATGGAAGAAAATATCCGCCAGTTCGCCCTCCGGGAGAGTGTTTAAAAGATCAGCGGCGGTCAAGGGATCGTTGCGGTCCATGCGCATATCCAACGGTGCGTCCTCTGAGAATCCGAAACCTCGTTTTGGATCGTCGAGCTGTACTGAGGATATGCCGCAGTCGCAGAGTATCGCGTTGAAATCGGTTATGCCTATTTCGGCGCAAACCTGGGCGACCTTGCCGTAATCGGAGTGCCTTAGCTGAAAATCGCCGCCTATTGCTTTCAGTTTCTCGTAAGCAAGCGGCAGAGTCTCGCTGTCGCGATCCAGTCCCAGAAGAAAACCGTTGGGGGAGATGGCTTCCAATATCCTGCCGGCGTGACCAGCCAAGCCTACCGTCATGTCAAGGCATCTTTTGCCGCTTTCAAGCTGCATGGATGCGCAAACTTCCGAAAGCATGACGGGGATATGTTCCATAGCTCTTTACCTCGGTTCTTTTCTGTTCTCTGCGATTTCCTGCATGTTCTTTCCGAGATTGGCGATGTTTTCGGCAAATTCCGCCTCGTACGCTTCGGCGTTCCAGATCTCCATGTAGGAGGAGACGCCTGTGACGACAACTTCTCCTGTCAACCCGGCCCAGTCTCTCAGTTTCTTGGGGATCGTGAGCCTGAAGTGGGAATCCATTTCGAGTTTGCTGCCGCCGTATAAAGCGCGCTTCATTTCCTCGGTCCTGGCGTCGAAAGGATTAAGGCCTTCCACTACCTCCATGCTTTTGGAGAAATCCTCCCAGTCGTAAAGACGGAGAAATCTCTTGCGGCCGTAGGTGACGAAAAAGACTTTAGCGTCGTTCACGCGGCAGAATGCCGGAACGGCGATGCGCCCTTTCGCGTCCACCTTCAAAGAGGCTGTTCCTATGTACCTTTCTTTAGCCATTGGTTAATTGATTTTGGAAATGTTTAGAACACACACAATCTGTTAAAAAAACACACTCCTTAAATTTTCGGCCACTATTATATCCCACTTTAGCCCACAAAGTCAACCCCCCTCCCGCCAGGAGGGGGTGCGATACCCATCATAGTAAGTATAACTTATTTAAAATATGCAACTTATTTAATTGCATGAAAGTGGTTGAAAGGGGACTTGAAAAAGGAACAGATGGCAAAAATGATCGCTTCTGCTTGTGGATAACTTGTGGTTAACTTTGTTTTGACCAAAAAAGTGGGATAAAGTGGAAAAGGGTGTTTTTTTCCTTAAGGTCTTTCGTTAAAAAAACGCCGCGCCTTTTTGCTAAAATAGATAAATATGAATGATGTAAGAACTTTTGTTTTAGGCCTTGACGGAGCCGACTGGTCCGTTCTGGAACCGCTTATAAAAAGCGGCGCTCTGCCTAATTTCGCAAGACTGTACAACGGTGCGCACGGTCCCCTGGACTCTACGACGCCTCCCCTGACGCCCCCGGGCTGGACTTCTTCCGTGACCGGACGCAATCCCGGGAAGCACAACATTTTCGATTTCTTCTCTTACAGCGGGTCCGATTACGACGTGCATTTGACGACGAGGAATGACAGGCGCTGCCGCGCGATCTGGAACTATGTCTCCAACGAAGGCGGAAGAGTTCTCGTTATGAACGTGCCGCACACTTATCCTCCCGAAAAGGTGAACGGCTATCTTATCACCGGCTTCGGCACTCCTGAGTGGGACTGCGAATATACTTATCCTCCCGAACTGAAAAAGAGGATCAAAAAGGATCATCCCGAATTCAAAGTGGACATGCCTTCGCGCTTTCTGCACGAAGGCGACTTCGCTTCTTTCGTCAAGGGCGTCAACTCCCATTGCGAGGAGCAGTTCAAAGTTTTCACGGAACTATACGCCGAACTGAAGCCTCATTTCGCCATGTTCTGCTTCGTGGAGATGGACAGGCTTTTCCATTTCTTCTGGAAGGAGAGCATGGTGGAGAAAAAGGGGCCCTACGCCGAGCTTTTCAAAGACCATTTCGTTTTCCTGGACGGGCTTCTTGGCAAATTTCTCGATTCGCTTCCCGAGAACGTTTACGTGATGGTAATAAGCGATCACGGTTTCGGGGAAGTGAAAAAGGACATTTACGTAAACAATTACTTGAGGGACAAAGGCTACCTTTCCGTGAAGACGGGCCTCGACGAAGTGAACGTCGGCAAGGTCGCGAAGTGGAAACTTGTGACGGCGTCCCTCTTAGACAGGCTTGGACTCTGGCAAGTTTATCTCAAGCACCGCAGGGCGCAGCTTGAAAAGCGTGCCGCCATAGGCGGAGCTGGCGCCGAGACCGTACGTTCAGCTACGGCACTTTCCGCCGTCGATTGGGAAATTACGAAAGCTTATTTCTCCTCGATGTCCGCCCGTTCCGTAAGGCTGAACCTCAAAGGCAGGGAAGCCAAGGGCGTCGTCGATGACAAAGAGTACGACGAGTTTCTCGACAGACTTGCGAACGATCTGCTTGAGATGAGTGACGAAGACGGAACGAAAGTCATCGCCAAAGTTTTCAAGGCCAGGTCAGTTTTTAAAGGAGATTTTGTAAAAAACGCTTCAGACCTTTATCTTGAACCGGCACCAGGCTATTCTTTCAACCAAGGTTTTGCAGAGAAAGCCGTCATGCCCAGCACGCAGCACGGCCAGCCCAGGTCCGGCGACCACCGTCAGTACGGCGTCTACATGCTGCAGGGAAAAGGCGTGAAGCAGGGCGCGACACTGCCGGCCGCGATCATAGACGTAACGCCGACGATCCTCGCCCTCATGGGCATCCCGCTCTCGGATGACCTTGACGGGAAAGTTCTTCTTGACGCGCTGACGGAAGAATTGAACGTCAGGCGTTACAAGGAGGCGTCCTACGGGCAAACGGAAAACACCGCCGATGAAAACGAAGAAAAACTCCAGGAAAGACTGAAAGACCTCGGATATCTATAATGCTTCGTGAACTGAAAATATTCCTGTTTCTTTTACCTTTGACGCTTGGCGCCTACGCTTCTCTATGGCCTGTTTGCGATGAGTACCAGGTCAACAACACGTCCGAGCTTTCCGCAGCTCTCAGGAAAGTTGAGAGCGTGGTTCTCTGGAACAAGGCGGAGGAGATAGCAAAAGGAGGCAACGCTACGGCGAAAGGTAAGTTCGATCCCATAAAAGGCACCGAAGAAAAGATAGGGCGTATCTGGGCAAAGACTTTGCTCGGTCTTAAGAACAAGGACGTCTATCTGATCCAGGATGCTCTTAGCCTTTACCGCGAGGTCAGGCAGAATTACCCTAAGCCGATGGCGCAGAGAAGAAGTTTTGCGACGCTTGCGAAAGCGCACGCTGCGCTGAGAAATTCCATGAAGGCCGAGGAGAAGGCCGAGGCTGATTCCTGGCTCATCGCCAGGTCCCAGGATAGGGAATTCGATCTGGACGACAAAACGGCCGGCTGGTTCTCTTGCTGCTTCAAAGCGCTGGCGGCCTCCGCCGTTGGGCGCCAGAGTGTTGGCGCTCCGGAGGAAATAAGAGGTATGCTTTCCCAGCTTAACAGCGACGGCATGTTCACAGCCATGGAAGTCGGCGTTTCCATGAGTTTATTAGAGAACGTCTGTTTCGCCGCTGAGACTTTTGCCGGCAGCGGAAATGATCTTTACAAAACGGACGCCATAAAAAGATGGGCGGTTGCGCTCAATGGATTGAAGGATTCCGCCGATGTTCTGCCCGGCCGCGGCTGGGAAGGCGACGCGGCTTTTTCTCCCGCCGTCTCTTTCATCGTGGCGCTTAGATACGGCTTGGCTTTGCGGGATCTGAGGATCGCGGCGATGGGATCTCCCCTTGACGCGGTTTTTTATTACGCCAAAGCCAGAAACGCTCAGCCTTCTTCGAAGCTTCCGCTAATCGTCAGCCCTGCCGGTTCCGGCTGGATCGCCGCCCGTTCCCGCGTGCAAAAAGGAAGCGAGTCTCGCTACCTGAGAGTAGTGAAGACCAGCGGGGGACGCTACGGCGATCTCTTGTCTTTCGTTTTTTCCGGCTGCGGGAAAAGCCAGATGGGAAGAAGAAATTGGCAGGACGGACGCTCTGTGATCGGCCGTGATTATATGACCCATACGCTGTCTTCCTCAACGGTCGTTTTGGATTTCAAAAGGCAGACCGCCGCAAGCGCCAAGCTACTCCGCTCTGCCAACAGGCAGGGGATAACTTTCCTCGATCTGGACGGCAGCGACGCGTATCCGGGAATGAAGAATTATCGGCGTACGTTCTTCATGACGGACGATTACCTCATAGACATCTTCACGCTTAGATCGGATTCTCCCTTCACCGCGGAATGGGTGATGCATTCCGAGAGCTCAAAAAGCCCTGTGCTTACCGGCGCCACGGCCGCCGAGAACAGTTATGAGATAAGGGATATTGCCAAGAGTTTCCTGGGCGCAGCTTACAAAGAGCCGGCTTATCAAACCTTGGAGGACGTCACCTCGCAGCTGGCCGCGGCCCAGTGGGGGTGCGATTTCGGCAACGGTCTGAGAACGATCATGCTTGGTCAGAGCGATACAAGGCTCCTAACCGCCAAGGACGGCGGCGACCTTGCGAGGACCGGGGAGATAACCCATTACCGCACGACTGACGGGAACATGGTGATTGCCCGCAGAAGCAACGTCAAAGAGACGAGATTTGCGGCGCTGCACGAAGTTTACGATTCCAATCCGAAAGTGAAAAGCCTGGTCAGGCTGGATATAGACAAAGACGCGCTGATTTTCGAGATTGCTGTCGGTGAATATCTTGACTACGCCGTTATTAATTTTTCCCTGGAATCCTTGGAATTCAACATCAGTAAGCGGCAGACCATGAAGGTCAATCCAGAGCCTTTCGCTTTCCTAAGACTGCATAAAGCTAGCGGCGTCTTGCTGCAAAACCTCAACGCGGAGCTTACGGAGGAATGATGATGAAAAAACTATTCTTGATCCCGCTTCTTTCAGGAGCGCTGACTGTTGCGGCCGACCCGGGACCGATCCTGTTAAGGAACGGTGTTGTCAATTCCTCAGCCGCTTCCATAGCGGCCAAAGGCAAGGCGTTTTGCGAACCATATGCTGACGGCTGTTATCAATATCTTATCCAGCCCGAGAAGAATTTCACTAACAAAGATCGCGCTAATTTAGAGGAAGCCGGCGTTGAATTCATTGGTTTCATTCCTCCCAACGCCTACATAGTTTTGGCAACGCCTGAAAACATAAGCGCTCTGGAAGAGAAATATACTTTGCTATACGTTGGCGAGTATTTGCCGGAATATAAGAACGGGCTGCCCGCAGAAACCATCTACGGCGTCTCTTCCGCCAAGACAGATGTCAAGCTTCTTGTTCGCTTGACTTCCATTGACCAAGCCCCGGCCATCTTTGCTTTCCTGAAAGAACAGGGCGCGAAGGATCCTGAAATCCTGCACGATGTTCCGCCGGTTCTCAGGGTAGTAGGCGACCTCGGGCTTGTTGAGAAGCTTCTTCTGCGCTCCGACGTCATGAACGTGGAGGAGGAGCCTGAATACAAGATCATGAACGACGCCGCCCGTTCCTCTTCGATGATGAACGTCGCTGCGATGAACTCTCTTGGCTACACTGGGGAAGGCGTAACTGTCTGTGTGGCGGACACCGGTCTTGACAGCGGCAATCTGAACGATATTCATCCTGATTTCAAAAACAAAAACGTCACAGGCGTGGTCTCCAGCACCAATACGGGGAGGACGGACTGGGGCGACCTTAACGGGCACGGCACCCATGTTGCGGGATCCGCCACCGGCACCGGAGCCTATTCCGGCGGACAGTATGCCGGCACCGCTCCGGACGCGAATCTGTATTTCATCTGCATAGGCGGCAGCAACAATTCCGTCTATCCTCCGGAACTTATCGATATAGAAAACGCCTACGCGAGCGGCGCCAGAGTGATGAACAACTCCTGGGGCGCGTATTCCACCGCCATCTCCGGAGCTTACACCTCGAATTCGGAGTTCTTCGACAACGTCTGCCATTCTTACCCCGACCTCACGATCCTTTTCGCGGCCGGCAACAACAACAAGAAGATCGACACGACGGGCAACTGCACGCTGTCAACCGAGGCGGCCTGCAAGAACGTCATAACCGTGGGCGCTTCGGAAAACGACCGCCCGGAATACACGGCTACTTACGGACAACTATTCAACAATGTGGCTGCTCCCTTCAACACCGACCAGGCGGGAAGCCCCCAGAACGGCACGCAGCAGGGCATGGCCTTTTTCAGCAGCCGCGGCCCCGCAAAAGACGGCCGCGCCAAGCCGGACATCGTGGCGCCGGGAACGTTCATCTGGTCCACGGAATCGCTTTACGACAGCAACAACAACGGCAACCGCAGCAGCTATTACACCACCATGTTCGGCACCTCCATGGCGACGCCGCTGACTTCCGGCGCCGCGGCGGACGCCGTGCAGTTCCTCAAGGAAAAAGGCTTCAACGCTCCCTCTTCCTCTCTTGTGAAAGCGCTTCTTATAAACGGCACCAGGACCATGGGGACGGGGCAGTATGAAGACTACACGGAGATCCCCGACGAGAGCCCGAACTGCGTCAACGGTTTCGGGCACGTGAACCTTTCCGAAAGTTTTTCTCCCTCAAACGGCAATCTTTTCCTTTACGAGGAAAGCATCAGCGACACCGACGATGAAAAGACTTACGTTTTCAGCAAAGCCGCCGCCGGACCAATTTCCGCCACGCTGGTCTGGAACGATCCTCCCGGTACTGTCGGCGCGGCGCAGGCACTGGTGAATGACCTTGACATCGCCGTCACATGCGGAAATTACACTTACTACTGTGACGGCTCCCCGGATCACTGCGATTCGCTTAATAATGTCGAACGTTTCCGCGAAAGCGAATTCCCGTCTGGCAACAACATAGAGGTAACAGTCAAAGGCTACAACGTCATGGATGGTCCTCAGACTTTTTCCCTCGTCGTTTCCGGAGTGGACGCCGCTGTGGTGCCGGAGCCCGGACTTTTACTTCTCTCGCTTCTTGCCCTCGCAATCTATAAAGTCATCAAAACAAAATAAAAACAATGAAAAAATCAATCGCACTATTGTTATTGTTAGCCTCGATCAGCGCCTTCGCCGATCCGGGCCTCATTCGTCTCAGAGAAACCGTGATCGATCCGAGCGTTCCGCAAACGCAGAGCGTCCTGACGCCCGAATGCCAATCCACAGCTTCCGGTAAGTATCAATACCTCATCCAGCCTGCTAATAATTTCAGCACGGAAGAGATGAAGATGATAGAAGATTCCGGAATAGTTTTCGTGGGGATCATCCCTCCCAACGCCTATCAGATCCTGGCCGGAGCAAATGAACTTGAGGCGCTGAAAGAGCAGACCGAGCTTCTCTACGTCGGGGAATTTCTGCCGGAATACAAGACGACCGGCGCCTCCAGGATCGCCATGGCTGAAAAGAAGGAACCTTTTTCCGCGCTCATAGTCATTGCTTCAAAAGCGGAATATGAGGAGGTAGCCAAGCTGCTGCCCGGATGCAAAACGATCTGCGAAAGTCCCATGATACTTGAGGCCGAGGTGACGGAAGGCAAAATTTCTCAACTGACTAAGCTGAGCGCCGTCGTGAACGTTGAGGAAGCGTCAAAATTCACGATAAACAACGACGTATCCAAGACCGCCAATCTTATGAACGTCGAGGACGTCAACCGTTCCGGCTATACCGGCAAGGGCGTGAAAGTCTGCGTCGCCGACACCGGACTTGACAGCGGAAATCCTGACGACATTCACCCTGACTTCCAGAATAAAGAGGTTACGGGCGTTGTTTGCAGCGCCAATACAGGAAGGGATGACTGGAGCGACCTGAACGGCCACGGCACGCACGTTTCCGGCTCGGTCCTTGGCACCGGGAGCTTCTACAGTCAATACGCCGGCATGGCCCCGGACGCCTCGCTCTACTTTATCTGTTGCGGAGATGCAGGAAACGGAATAGCTTTACCTGTAGAAAAAGACGTGAATGGCGCCTATGACGCCGGCGCCCGCATCATGAGCAACTCCTGGGGCAACAAGCGCCACGGTGATTACGACACGACCTCTTTACTGTGGGACGGCTTTGCCAGCAAATATCCTGATATGCTGATCCTTTTCTCCGCCGGCAATGAGAATGAATCGATCAATACGGAGAACAACTCGACTTTAAGCTCCACTGCGTCCGCCAAGAACGTCCTGACGGTGGCTGCCGCCGAGAGTTATCGCTCTAATTCCGGAACTTACGGCGACCTTTTCGGTGCAAAAGAAGGCAGCGTTTTCTACAAAGACAGGGTCGCTTTTCCCTCAGACGGCAACAACCAGGGCATGGCGATGTTCTCCAGCAGGGGACCAACCATAGACGGCCGCGCCAAGCCGGATATCTGCGCTCCAGGCACCTTGATCGAGTCAACGGAATCGATTTTTGACAGTTACAATAAAGGCAACCGCTCAAGATACTACACCCAAATGTCCGGCACCTCCATGTCCACCCCTCTGACGGCAGGAGCCTGCGCCGACATTCTGCAGTTCCTTATTGAAAGCGGCGTCGAGAAGCCCAGTTCCGCTCTTGTAAAAGCCGTTCTCATCAACGGCGCCAGAACCATGGGCACCGGACAGTACAAGAATGTTGTCGAGATACCAGATATCAGCCCAAACTGCGTGAACGGTTTCGGGCACGTCAATCTCAAGGAGAGCGTGGATCCTGAAAACGGTGAACTTTTCTTCTTTGAAGGAAGTCTCAAAAACACGGGTGATGAAGCGACCTATACTTTTGAAAAAAGATGGAGCGGCCCTGCTAACTTTACTTTGTGCTGGACTGACGCCACAGGAAGCATATCGGCACAGAAGGCCTTAGTCAACGATCTCGACCTGACCGTCACCGTTGACGAGACCACCTATCTTCCCAACGGCTTGGAAAGCGGCAGCGACAGCATAAACAATGTTGAAAAGTTCCACATGGATTCCTTCCCGACCGGAAATAACATTGAAGTGAAGATCAAAGGCGCTAATATCATGAAAGGCCCTCAGAAATTCGCCCTGGCTGTTTCCGGCATGGATGAGTTTATTCCAGAACCGTCCCTTGCTTTTGCATCTTTAATCTTCGTTCTTCTGCTAGCCAGAAAAAGAAAATAAGTATGAAGAAAACATTCCTTCTCCTGCTTCCTTTGATCTCAATCGCTGTTTTAGCCGACCCCGGCCCAATCAGGCTGAGAGAGACTGTAATCGATCCGGAGTCAGCCGCAGTGTCGGCGGTTTCCGAACCGCAGTGCGCTCCCACTTCCTCAGGGAGATTCCAGTACATTCTGCAGCCCGCTAAAAATTTCGATGATGACGAGATCAAAGTCGTAGAGTCCCTCGGCGTCGAGATCGTGGGTTATTTCCCACCCAATGCCTATCACATACTGGCTTCAAAGGAAGAGCTTGACGACCTTAAAGCGCAGTTTGAGATCCTCTATGCCGGCGAGTACGTACCAGCATTTAAGACCACTGGCGCCTTTGCCCAAACGATGTCTGGGAAAGATTCTTCCTTTACGGCGCTCATTATTCTGACTTCCGGCTCAGCCTATGGGGAAGTGGAAAAGTTTCTGAAAGAGAACGGTTCCTCTAAATGCGAGCTAATAAGCGAGACCGCAGCGTTGGTAAGAGCGGAAATCACTAGCGATCTTGTCCCTATGCTTTCCAATCTTAGCACGGTCGTGAACGTCGAGGAGGAACCAGTCTTTACGATTGACAACGACGTCGCCAGAACCTCCGCGCTCATGAACGTCGCGGCGGTCAACTCCGTGGGATATACGGGAAAAGGAGTGACTGTCTGCGTCGCCGACACCGGGTTTGACAGCGGAGATCCCAACACCATCCATCCTGATTTCAAAGGGAAAAAGATTACTGGCGTTGTCTGCAGCTACAACACTAGTAGGACCGAGTGGAGCGACCTGAACGGACACGGGACGCATTGCGCCGGCTCGGTCTTGGGCAACGGAGCGGTTGGGGAAGGCGTGATAGGCATGGCCCCCGACGCCGACATTTACTTCATCTGCTGCGGCGGATCCGGCAACGGAATAGCGGCACCCGATGAGTCGGACGTCAAACTTGCTTATCAGGCCGGCGCCCGCATCATGAGCAATTCCTATGGGGCCGGCGCCGACGGCGAGTACAACACCAGCGCCCGCACCTGGGACCAGATCTGCAAAAAATATCCGGATTACCTGGTGCTTTTCTCCGCTGGCAACAACAACAAAGACATCATAACGGAGGACAACTGCACCATCGGTTCGGCCGCCATATCAAAGAACATCATCACGGTCGGCGCCTCTGAAAACTATCGTCCGGACGTTGCCACGACCTACTCTATATTCGGCGCGCAGCCCGGCAGCATCTTCTACGACGACAAAATAGCTTACCCAGCCAACGGTGTCCAGCAGGGGATGATGATGAACTCCAGCAGGGGTCCTGCCAAAGACGGCCGCATCAAGCCCGACGTCTGCGCTCCAGGCACCCAGGTAAAGTCCACGGAATCGCTTTATGACTCCAAGAACAACGGGACAAGGCTGAGCTACTACACCCACATGTCCGGCACTTCCATGTCCACGCCTCTTGCGGCCGGCGCCTGCGCCGACATAAGGCAGTATCTTATGGAGAACGGTTATGAGAGCCCTTCCTCCGCGCTCGTCAGGGCTGTCCTCATCAACGGCTGCAGATCGATGGGCTTCGGGCAGTACAGCAACAATAGCGAGATTCCCAACAAGACCCCAAACTGCGTGAATGGTTTCGGGCATGTCAATCTCTTCGAGAGCATTCGTCCCAGTTCCGGACAGCTCTTTACTTTTGAAGGAAGCCTGAAAAACACGGGCGACGAAGTGTCGTTCACATTTGCCAACACCACAACCAACACTCTGAACGTTTCTCTCTGCTGGACTGACCTCGCCGGAAGCGTGGGGGCAGCAGTCTCGCTTATAAACGACCTTGATCTGGTTGTCACAGACGGCGAGAACACATATCTTCCCAATTCCCTAAGATCCGGCACCGACACCTTGAACAACACCGAAAAAGTCCACGTGGAAGCCGTGCCGCCGGGAGACAACATTGAAGTGACCGTCAAAGCCGGCAACCTCATGCGCCCGAACCAGGCTTTCGCCCTGGCAATTTCCGGCGTGGACGAACTGGTGCCGGAGCCATCCCTTGCGTTTGCTGCGCTTTTAATCGCCCTCGTTTTGGGCAGAAAAACCAAATAAAAATATGAAAAAATTTCTTTTTCTTTTTCTTATCAGCGGACTGGTTCTGGCCGACGCCGTCGATCCGGAATTCAAGGTCAAGAACGTCAAGAAAGACAGCATGGATCTTAAGCTTATTGAGAGCACTTTGAGTCAGTTGGACGATCCTTTTGTGAAGGAGCCTTCTAACGCCAACGAAGGTGAGATCGATGAGCTGATCGACAGCATGATAGGCGACACCGAGGAAAAGCAGGACAAGATCCCAGGGCTGCCCTTTGCGGGGCCGGGACTCTTGACCGGCAAAGTCGTGAACCACAAAGGCGAGCCGATGGCGAACGTCCAGACCCGTTTCTTCCGTGCCGAGGACAGCGAGGATCTAAGGACCATGCTGACGACCAGGAAGGGCACCTACGCCTACTATATCACGTCCTCCAACTACTACACCTTGACGGCCCACTACAAGAACCAGTTTTTCTTTACCAACCTCGTCTTGACGCCCGGCCGCCGCTACGACGTCAACATCCGCTTCGTGATGCCTATGACAATTTACGGCAAGCTTACCGTGGACGGTGAGGACGCCCAGCGCGGCGTGTTCTTAAGGCTCATGAACCAGGAGGGCGCCCAGGCCGGCGGTTTGGTCGTCACGAACGGCCTCTTCTGCATCAGGGACATCACGCCGGGCCGCTACACGATGGTCCTGGAGCGCCGCAAGCGCTTCATCGACGAAAGGATAAACGAGGGCCGCTTCTACTATTTCCCGATCACGCTGACCAATGAAGGCGTGAGGATAAGCGTGGACCGCGACAGACGTGACCTCTACGGCTACGTACTGATGGACGGCAATCCCTTGCGCCACCTTGACGCCAGGGTGATCCTGCGCGACGCCCGCTCTAACGGAATGCTCATCCATATGGAAGCCGACACCTACAGTAAGGAAGGCTTCTACATCTTCAAGCACGTGCAGCCAGGCGTCTATTACCTCGAGGCCTTGCACGGTGACAAGCGGCTCAGATCCCAGCGTTCCATGGTCACCGTCAAGCCGAAGCAGAAAAAGGTCAAGACCTTCCTGAACCTCGTCTCCGATCCCAACAAGGAAAAGCGCGAGATGGAACAGCTGAAGCGCCAGTTCACCGAGGACTAACTTTGTCGGAAGAAAACAAATTAGAGGAAGTGGAAGTCTTCCGCCATTCCCGCCGCCGCAGCCGCTACCACGCTTGCAAAAGCGAGCGCAAGGAAAGGATAAGATTGGAGAAATTGGAAAAGTTCTCCAAAAAGGATCCCAGGCCGCGCGCGAAAAAAATGCGCTCTGAGGAGGAGGAATGGTGAAGTATCTTCCTTTGCTTTTCGCACTCATTCTTTTGGGTTGCGATGTTCCGGAGACGTCAGCCGATAAGGAGAACGCCCTGACAAACCGCGTCATGGCTACCGTCAACGGCGTTCCCCTTATGTCGGAGACATTGGAGCTCTACATCTCCAACTGGGGCGAGGAATACGAGAAGCACAATCCTCCCGTGACCTATGAGCTCCTGAAGAAGATGCGTACCCAGAAGCTCGAGCAGATGATCAACGAAGAGCTAGTCAAGCAGAGGATCAAGGAGAATCCAGTTGATGTGAGCGACGAGGAGATAAAGGCCCACATCTCGAAAATGATCGACGACCTGGGCGGTTCCGATCAGTTCATCAACTATCTCCAGGAAAGGGGATACGTGACTTTGGAGGAACTTGAGAAAGACGTTAAGGACGACCTCCAGGCCCTGAAAGTCTTCGTCAGGGACATGCACTTGAAAAAACCCAGTGAGGAAGAACTCAAAAAGTGCTACGAGGAACTCAAGGAAAAATTGATCATGCCGGAGCGCGTCTGGCTTTCGCACATTCAGATCTCCTTCGACAAAAGGCTTCTGCCCGACGGGTCCAAGGAAGTTTATCCAGAGGAATATTTGCATTACGTCAAGGACCAGATCGACAACAAGTACACAACATTCGCCAAGGCGGCCAGGGATTATTCCGAGTGCCGTTCTTCCCAGCACGACGGTATGGTCGGGGAGCTTAGGAAAGGGGATACTATTACAGTTCCCAAAACCATTCACGACGCCGCCTTCAAGCTCGCTGTGAGCAACGTCTCCGACGTGGTCGTCTCCGACCTGGGCGCTCATCTCCTCTTTGTCACGAGAAAAGCGCCGGCCTACACCAATTCCTTTGAAGAAGCGAAGCCTATCCTGGAGGAATATCTGACCAAAGAGATCATGGATGAGAACCGCGACAAGTGGCTGCTCTTCTTGAGAAATAGAGCCGACATCCATTACGTGGAGATCCCCTGATATGCCTAGCGTAACCGTTGCCGTCATAACCCACAACAGGCAGAAACTCCTGAAAGAATGCCTCGCCTCCGTTCTCAATGGGACGCTAGTTCCCAACGAAGTGAGAGTTTACGACAACGCCTCCACGGACGGCACGGTAGAGATGCTCAAAAATGAATTCCCGCAGGTCAAAGTGATCGAGAATAAAGAAAACTTCGGTCTTTCCTATTGCCACAACCTGGCGCTCTCAGACTTTACAACCGATTCCATGCTGCTTCTTGACGACGACAACATCGTCGCGCCTGACATGCTGGAAAAACTCATGAACAAGCTTTTCTCTGACCAAAAACTCGGCATAGTCCTTCCGCTTTTTATGAACGGTTACGACGATCCCAAGACCGTCTGTTTCTGTGGGGGAGAGACCTCGCTGTGGAGCGGCAGGAATATTCTCAGAGATAAAAACTTCAAGAATGATCAGGAAACATATCCAACCTACAGAGTCCCCAACGCCACGCTCATAAAAAAAGAAGCGGCCCAAGCAACGGGCTTAATGGACGACCGCCTTTTCTCGACTATGGCGGACGAGGACTACTGCCGCCGCATGGCGAAACTCGGCTACCGTGCGGAATTCCTTCTTTCCGCCGTGACCGACCACATGCAGGAAGTGAAAAGATCGGACGCCAGAAGACTCGGCCTCACCAATCCTCTGCAAACCTACATTTTCGCCAGAAACCGCGCTGTGCTCATAAGGCGCTACGGAACGCTATTCCAGTTCCTCGTCTTCATGCTTTTCTGGCAGCCCTTGTATCACCTTTATTATCTCTTCAACATGCTCCGCTACCGCGCGCCTAAAGCATTCCTTAAGGCTTATCTTGCGGGCATAGTTGACAGCGTTTCCCATGCTTTCACCGGCAAGCTCCCTGAGCTTTCCGAGATCCGCCAGCGCTTTGATTAGCGCTTTCTGAGCAGAGCTAGAAGCGCTAGAGCTAGAAGTGCTGCGGGTTCGGGGACGAGGGTTATTTCGGCGCTCTTAGTGTGGGAGGGTACGAAGTCCCTCGAGAGGACTTGGGCGTAGATCACGTATTTGCCTTCTTCTTCCGGAAGCATTATAGCTTTTGTGGTGTATGAGTCTTCCCATTCCGTTTCTTCAAGTTCTTCTTCCGAGTACGCCCATCTTGCTTTTCGTGTGGCGTTGTCAGTAGTAAGAGTCAATGTGATGTCCCTGTATAAAGTTTCGGCGGCACCGTCATTGATTTTCAGGCTGGTTATTTCCGCGGTCTTGAAATCGTTGGTATAAGAAAATACGACAGTGTTGGTGCTATTCTGGATCATGCAGAGATAGTTTAAACGCAGGACGTCCAGGATGTCAAAAGGCGTTCCGGTGCAGCGCATGCTCAGCATGAAGCAGTTCTCGAAGATCCTGCTGTTGTCATAGCGGCACTGGGGTTCGAAGCGGATGCCGCCTTTGTTGTATATTTTCCGCCATTCGTAGTGGGAGTTTGGGAACTGCATGTAGTAACCCTCGCCGCCGCCGCGATAGATCTGGATTGGGAGCTGGTCTAGTTCGCGGCCGTCACTATTGTGGACTCTTACGACGATGGAGGTGGGCAGATACTGGAACATCCAGCCGACGGAATAGCAGAATTCATTGGAATAGATCTCGGGAGGCGTGCGGCGGTAAACGCCGGCCTGGAGGTTGGCGGCGGCAGGCCCTACGCCGCAGAAAATGTCGCCCCAGCCGTCGTAGCAGAAGCGCATGATGTCCTGCATACCCTCCGGATCCATCCATTTGCAGCCCCAGGATTTTCCGTTGACCTTGTTGTTTTCCTCGGAAAGGTCGAAGCGGTAGGTGTCGGGAAGCTGCAAAGAGTGGCCGGATTCGTGGCAGAGAGCGCCGTGCCCGGACATGTCGAAAATGCCGGAGGCGAAGGTCTGGCCGATCCAGTAATAGGGGGCGTTGTAAAAAGCGCCCATGGAACCGCCTTCGTTGAAGAAGAGCTGCGTCGTGCAGTTGGTGCTGTCGGGAGGATTGATAGAGGTGTACTGCGAATCCTGACGCCTCAGGTAGGCGACTCTGTAGCGGTCTATGATGCCGTAGGGCGCCAGGACTGATTTGGCCCTGGCGTACTGGGCGTTCATATAGTTGATGGTGTCGTTCATGTAGTCGTAGAACGACTTCCTGGATGAGGTGGTGTATTTGTCAAAGGTGGAGTTGACGACGGTCACGCCGAAAGTTAGGGCATCCATATAGACGTCTAGAACGTTGTTGCTGACGTTGTGGTCAAAATATCCTTCCGGATAGCTTATGACGGCCCTGATTATATTCGTAAGGGGCTTGGTGAAGTCATAGACGTAAGTGTCCGGCATGGTCCACTTGAATTCGTCCTGATAGAGGTCTCTTATGATCCTGAAGCTGTTGGTGTGCGAAGCTTCTCTTTTTGTGTTGACGTACCAGTCAACCACGACGTCTATGGGATCGTTAGTAAGGGAAGTGTTGCAGTAGATGTT
Organism: bacterium; assembly: GCA_017616555.1. Lineage (GTDB taxonomy): Bacteria > Auribacterota > UBA3054 > UBA3054 > UBA3054 > UBA3054. The sequence goes on from JAFZXZ010000032.1 coordinate 376,906, forward strand.
GGCGGTCCAGGTCAAGTTGTCGCCGGGCTTCGGGCGGTAGGTGCTGCCGATGTCGTATTTGCCGATGCCGTATTTCGGCGTGCGTTCCAGCCAGGCCAATCCGAAGTCCCAATTGGTCGTAACGGTAATTTCCTCTACGTGAACGTCGGAGAGGACGAAATCCTTGGAGAGCGTCTGGAAATAGATGTTCAGCTTGCCGTTTCTGTCGAAGATCATCTCCATCGTTTCAGAGATGTCCTGCCATTCAGCGTTGTTTAGCCCAGCTTCGGAATAGGCCCAGCGGATCTTCGCTGTGTTTTCAGGATAGCTTAGATGCAGTTCGTTCTTCAAAGAAAAAGTGGTGCCGCTGCCGTCGCCTATCACGATGGAATCCGGTTCCGTAACCTTGTAGTTCTCGTTCGTGAAAGAGAAGACGCAGACGTCCTTTTGTCCTTTCAGATATTCGTAATTCAGCCTCAGACTGTCGATAATCTTGTAATTTGATTTGCCGTCGCCCGGGAGCTTGAAGATGAAGCTGTTGTAGTAAAGGTTGTTGTTGTCGTAGCTGTAATTGGGAGTAAACTTGGCGCCCCGGTCGTAAGTCAGAGTGTAGCTCGGATTAGTGTTGCCGAAAGCCAGTTCGTAGGCGTTGCCCGTTCCGCGGTAAACCAAAACTTCGGCAGAATTGAGTTCGTGGTTATTCTCACCGTAAATTTTGATGCAGATGTTGGTGGGAAGGCAGGAGAACATCCAGCCTTTCACGCCGTTGTGCATTTCCGGGGGATAGCGGCGCTGGGATCCGGCTTTGAGATTGATAGTAGCGCACTCCAACTCCGTGAAGACGTCTTTTGTGCCGTTGTAGCAGTAGCGCATCATGTCTTCCTTGCCTTTGGGATCGCCCCAATTGCAGGTGTAGGCTTCGCCGAAGACCTTGTTTTTATCGGCCGGCATATTGAAGCGGTAGGTGTCCGGGAAGCACAGCGAGTGTCCGGTCTCGTGGCACAGTGCGCCATGTCCCATGGTGGAGAAGACGCCGTTGCCGTTCCAAAGGAAAGTTTGCCCGATCCAGTCGTAGGGGTTGCCAAGGTATCCGCCGTAGTCGTCGCCTTCGCTGTAAGAGATCGTGGTGTAGTAGTTCTCATTGCCCTGGAAGCGGGTGGGATCCTTAGCCACGTTCATCAATTCCACATGATCGACTCTGTAGCGGTCGATGATGCCGTAAGGAGCGAGAGGATACGACACGGCGTCATACCTGCCGTTCATGAATTTTACGGTGTCTTCCAGGTTGTCGTAGAAGGATTTTGGCGAATTGCCTTTTACTGTGTATTTCCAGAAAGTGTTGGTATAGACCTTCACGCAGAAGGTCATGGCGTCCAGAAAGATCTCTTTAGAGTTGTTTGAGGTATTGTTGTCCCTGGTGGAGCCCGGATAACTCATGACGACTGAGAGCTTGTTGGTAAGCGGTCTGGTGAAGTCGTATGTATAGTTTTCAGGGACGGTCCAAGTGAATCCGTCGGTATAGATGCCTACGGCCTTGCTGAAAGTCTGGGTGTGCGTGGCCTCCAGCTTCGTGTTGACGTACCATTTGAGGTAAGCGTTGACGTCGCCGGAAGCGTCCTCGCTGTTGGAATAGATGTTGGCGGTCCAGTGAATTGTGTCGCCTGGTTCGGGACGGTTGAAGACATTGTCGGCGTCCTTGGGATTGGGATACTTCTCAGTGCGTTCGATCCAGGCGATGCCGAGGTCCCAGGCGGCCAGGGCTTGAAAACTTATGGCAAGCGCTAAAATTACGAAAAGCGGACTTCTTTTCATCATTCTATTTCCTTAAAAGTTGCTTTTATGATTCCGTTTGAATTATTATCGATGTCACATCTGAATTCGTAGATCGGCGTAGGGACGAAGTCAATGGAACGGGCTTGAAAGTAGAAGCGGATCGCTTTTTCGTCCGCTTTTACGTTGTGCAGAAAATGCTGGCAAAAAGGACTGAAGCTTTTTCTCTTCAAACCGGAAAGAGTGGGGGAGATCCTCATTGAGGCGCCCTCTGCGTCGCTCAAGGTTATCTTCCAGACCGCCGTGTCATTGTTTATTTTGCAGTTAAGATCAGTCAATTTTGTTTCGCGGTAGTCGTTGGTGAAAGAAAAAGACTGCAAACATTTTTCGCCCTTGGCGTAACGGTAGTTGAAGCGCAGCTGGTCAAGTACCAGTGACTTTCTGCCTTTTCCTTCGCCCACGGTTATGAAGAAAGTGTTTTCGCCCCGTTTTCCGTTCTCTTTGCGAAATTGGGGATCGATCAGCACGCCGCCCTCGGGATAGCTAAGCTCTTTCATCACGATGTTCGTAACGCCGATCATATATCCGCGCTCCGCGCAGCGGTAGATCCTGACTTTCGCTCCGGAGAGTTCCCGGCCGTTTTTAGAGTAAAGCTTGAAGCGTATTTTTTTCGGAAGTTCGCTTATGAACCAGCCGTTGTATTCGCGTCCGTAGGAATAAACTTTTCCGGAGGGCTGCTTCCTGATGACGCCGGCCTGGCGGTTGGCTTCGTAAGCCGAGAGTTCGGAGAAGTGGGAGTAGGGCGTGTAGCTGTCCCTCATCATGCAGCGTTTGCCCTCTGTGTCCATCCAGGCGCAGGGGATCTCCTCGCCGGTCACGTCGTTCAGTTCCGGACGGATGTTGAAGATGTAAGTGTCCGGGATCTGCAGGGAGTGGCCGAATTCGTGGCAGAAGGCGCCGTATCCTCTGTCGGAAAAGATGCCGTGCCCGTTCCACCAGAAATTCTGTCCGATCCAGTACCAGTCGAAGCCCCGGTAGTTGCCCAACGGCCCCTGCTCGTTGAAGATGACCGTCGTGGCGGCGTCAGGATCTCCGGTGAAGCGCGTTTCCAGAAATTCCTTGTCCACGAAGTAAAGCTTGTCGATCCTCAAACGGTCTATGATCCCGTAGGGCGACATGGGATACTTGGCGGCTTCGAAGCGTTTGTTGGTCCACTCGAAGCAGTCGTTCATGCGGTCGAAGAAGGAGAGCTTCATAGGATCCGTGTAGCGTTCGAAGGTCTCGGTATAAACAGGAACGGTGATGGGCAGAGCGTCCATGTAAACGCGCAGAAAGTCGTTGGAAGGATTGCGGTCAATCAGTCCGTTTGGCGGGACGATCACCGCAGTCAAAGTGTTTGTGAGGGGCTTTGTGAAATCGCAGTGATAATCGCAGGGAACGGTCCATTTGAAAGAGGAGGAGTAAAAATCTTTTTCCAACTTGTCTTTTTCTATTTTCGTTTCGGCGCAAGTTTTCGTGTTCATGATCCAGCGGACAGTGAAGCCGCCGAGATCGGGAAGAGTTCCGCCGTTCTTGTAGATGTGGGCGATCCAGGTGACATCGTCGCCTGGCTTGGGGCGGTTCGAGCTGCCTATGCTGCGCATTTGATTGGGGTAGCGCGGGCTTCTTTCCAGATAGACGACGCCAAGGTCCCACTCCTCGCGCCCTTCCTCTATCCCGTAGCCCCAGCCGATGTCCTTGGCGTTGCCGAAATAGGGAGTGCCGTCCTCTCCGAAGGCGGAGAGAATTATAAGGGAAGCTGAAAGAAGAAGGAAAAATCTAAACATAAAAAACAAGCCCCAATGTCAATTATCAATTATCATTCTACCTAAATAAAGGTTTTAACTCCATGCGAAAAAGAAGCCTCAAATTGAAACACGCCGGCTTTTTGATAAAATCATAAGCATGAAGATGAAAAGTATTATTGTTTGCGCTTCCTTAGCCCTGCTTATGCGCTCGGCGGAAGTTCATGCCCTTTTCGGCCTGGATTCCGTGCAGAGCGCCGCTGGGGAGAAGGTCATCAGCGCGCTCACCATAGACCTGTCCGGCTTGAAATATTATTCTGCGCCGAGAGAGGCGCTCGCTCCTTTGGACCTTTTGGCCAAAGAGGCGACGAACCTCGACAAGAATATCTCCTGTTCGGAACTGGAGCCTTTCGTTGATTTTGTCATAAGCAACGCCTATACCGGTCTGGCTTGGGAGCTGCCTTGCTCGAACGGCGTCTTCGGCGCCATGGCGATAGGCGTCCTGACCAATGCTTTCGAAGAGAGAAAGCTTTTCTGTTCGCCGATGCTGCCCGATCACGCCGTTTATTCGACGCTGCGCTTTTCCAAAGAGCTTTCGTCCAGGGGAAAAGAGATCTGCGAAAAGATGTTTTCCGCGCCGGAGGGAGTCTTGACGAGGGATTATTCCTTGAACTACGACATCATCGCGCCCAACGAGGTCTCCGGAGCTTACTACTGCTACACCAACACGAGGATCTACGTTCAGGGAACCGTTAAGGGGCGCCGCGTCATGATGACGGGGACTCTGATGGAGGAACCCTCCAGCGTCAGCCAGAAAGGCGCTTTGATCGATTCCAAATATCCAGGGCTCTATTTCTACTCCACGGAGAAAGGTTTGACGCTTCCCGGCGCCGGCTGGATGGAAACAAAAATGGACTACTACCGCTCCTTCACGATCAGCGTTGAACTTGACAATGATCGCTACGCTTTCGCTACGCTCTCGTGGCTCTCGGCCGGCTGGAAGGGGATAAACGTCCTGAGGACGCACCACATCTACGAAGTCTTAAGGGAGATAATAAAAGAGCTCCAGACCTATGGAGGCTCAGGCCTGAACCTTGACGAACTGCAAAAGTGCATCGCTGCTGGCGAAAACCTGAGCGACGACAAAGTGGAAGCCGAGTATAAGAAATACTGCTCCTTCTGCGAGAAGAAAGCGGGCAGCTCTTTTCTGAGTGTAAACGTGGATGCTTACAAAAGGATCTTCAACAAGAAAGATCTTGAGGATCTGCCTAAGGAACTGCGCCGGGCTCTGGTCGTCCAGGAGCAGGTCAGGATACTTAAGAAAACTCCCACCTGGTCAATTTCCGAGTAAAAAATTATGTTTGTCGATAAAGCGAAAATACAAGTGACGGCGGGCGACGGCGGAAGAGGCTGTTGCAGCTTCTTCAGAGCGAAGCACAACCCCAAGGGCGGCCCGGACGGCGGTGACGGCGGAGACGGCGGCAACGTCATAATGCGCGCGGACAGGAATCTGGCGACCTTGTGCGACTACATCTACCAGCCCCAGTACAAGGCCGGAAGAGGCGAGCACGGCAGCAGCAACCAGAAGCACGGCCGCAACGGCGAAGACGTGATCCTAAGAGTGCCACTTGGCACTATGGTCTTCGACGACGAGAGCGAAGTCCTTTTGGCCGACCTTACGGAAGAAGGCCAGGAAATAGTGGTCGCCAAAGGCGGCGTGGGAGGGCTTGGCAATTCGCGTTTCAAGAGCAGCACGAACCAGGCGCCCAGGCGCGTGACGCCGGGGACAGAAGGGGAGAGCCGCACTTTATTGCTTGAACTGAAAGTGATGGCGGACATCGCCCTCGTAGGATATCCCAACGCCGGCAAATCGACTTTCATTTCCGCCGCCACGAAAGTGCATTCCAGGATCGCCAGCTATCCTTTCACAACGCTGGCGCCCGTGCTTGGCATACTCGATTTCAAGGACTACAGCAAGGCCGTTATCGCGGACATCCCCGGGCTTATCGAGGGCGCGCACCGCAACGTGGGTTTGGGGCACGCCTTCCTGAAGCATGTGGAAAGATGCCGCGCACTGCTAATAATAATCGACATGGGCGCGATGGACCAGCGCGATCCCAGAAACGACTACGCGGTGCTCCTGAACGAACTGGCGAGCTATGACGAAGAGCTGGCATCGCGCGAAAAGATCGTGGTCGCCAACAAAATGGACCTGCCCGACGCCAAGGCCAACCTTGCGAAATTCAAACGCAAATACAAAGGCTTGGAAGTCATCCCCATCTCCGCCAAAGACGGCATCGGAATAGAGGACGTCGTCGATAAGATCCACGACGTTATCTTCAAGAAATAATTGGGGCGATGAAGGGAACTAAGCACAAGTTCACCTACGACGGGAACGCCGGAGACATCAGGGTCGATGTTTTTCTTTCCGACGCTTTGAAGACCATTTCGCGCGCCCGTATCATTGCTCTCATAAAGGACGGCTGCCTCACAGTGGACGGCGAGAAAGTCCGTCCGGCTTTCAAGCTTTCCGGCGGCGAAACGATCGCTTTCTTTGAACCTTTTGAAACTCCTAGCGAACTGAAACCCGTGGAAGGCGACCTCAACGTCGCTTATGAAGACGAGCATCTCCTTATTGTTAATAAGCCGGCAGGCTTGACTGTCCATCCCGGCGCGGGAACGGAAAAAGAAGTGACGCTCGTGCAGCAGCTCATCCACCGCTATCCTTTCCTCACTTCCGTGGGCGACCCCGAAAGGCCGGGTATCGTGCACCGCCTCGACAAGGATACATCAGGCCTCATCATGGTCGCCAAGAGCGAAGCTGTAAGGCTGAAAATGCTCGAGATGTTCTCAGAAAGAAGCTTCACCAAGGAATACCGCGCGCTGGTCTTGGGCCTGCCGCAGAGAAGCCCCTTCGAATTAGTCGATTATCTGGCCCGCAGCAATGCCGACCGTAAGAAAATGGCGGTCGTCATGAATCCCGATAAGGGCCGCATCGCCATCACGAACGGGAAAGTTGTTTCCGCATTCGCAACGACTGCTTCGGAATTAAGCTTGATCATCGAGACCGGGCGCACGCATCAGATCAGGGTGCAATTGGCGCACATTGGGCATCCTGTGATAGGGGACGCCACCTACGGCAGAAGCGCCGCCAAACTGACCAAGCTTTGCCACGCTGATCGCCAGATGCTCCACGCCTACAGGCTCGAGCTCGATCACCCCGTGACCGGTGAACGTTTGAACGTCACCGCGCCTCTGCCGGAGGACTACCTCAGGGTAAGGGAAGAGCTCGCTGCTCTCTGCCTGAAGAAAAGCTCCAAAAAGTGACATTATTTCACCCTTCTTTCGGCTTTGTGCCGCAATGTCACATTTAGCCTTTGTGGGCTGTTGATTAAGCCTCTCTTAATGCGTATGTTAATTTTGGCACGGTAATTGCTTTATACATTTACGCATCATTAAATAGTAATCAAACAAAGAGAGGTAAATATGAGCAAAAACAAAATCATCGGCATCGACCTTGGCACCACCAACTCCTGCGTCTGCGTCATGGAAGGCAATGAGCCCAAAGTGATCGCAAACAGCGAAGGCGGACGCACGACTCCTTCTATCGTCGCTTACGACAAAGACGGCAACCGTCTTGTGGGCACGGTGGCCAAACGTCAGGCCGTTACCAACCCGGAAAACACGGTCTTCTCCATCAAGCGTTTCATGGGCCGCAAGTACAACGAAGTGACCGCTGACGAAAAGCAGGTCTCTTACCATGTCGTCGATCACAACGGCGGCGTGGCCGTTAAGCTTCAGGGCAAGGAATATACTCCTCCGGAAATTTCCGCTGTCATTCTGCAGAAGATGAAACAGACCGCGGAAGATTATCTGGGCGAAGAAGTGACTCAGGCCGTCATCACGGTCCCGGCTTACTTCAACGACGCTCAGCGCCAGGCGACCAAAGACGCCGGCAAGATCGCGGGGTTGGAAGTTCTGCGTATCATCAACGAGCCGACGGCCGCCAGTTTGGCCTACGGCCTTGGCAAAGATAAGAAAGAAGAAAAGATCGCTGTCTATGACTTGGGCGGCGGCACCTTCGATATCTCCATCCTGGAGATCAGCGACGGCGTCTTCGAAGTGAAGAGTACGAACGGCGACACGCACCTGGGCGGCGACAACTTCGACCAGGTCATCATAGACTACATTGCTAGTGAATTCAAGAAAGAGAACGGCATCGAACTGAGGAGCGACAAGATGGCTCTGCAGCGCTTGAAAGAAGCCGCTGAGAAAGCCAAATGCGAACTGAGCTCCTCTATGAGCACCGACATCAGCCTGCCCTTCATCACGGCCGGCGCCGATGGTCCGAAGCACTTGCAGATGACTCTTACCAGAGCGAAACTTGAACAGCTTTGCTCCGAATTGATCAACAGGACGGAAGGCCCCTGCAGGAACGCTCTGAAAGACGCGGGCGTCTCTGCCGGCGAAATCGACGAAGTGATCCTGGTGGGCGGCATGACCCGTATGCCGGCCGTTCAGGAAAAGGTCAAAGCCATCTTCGGAAAAGAGCCGCACAAGGGCGTGAACCCCGACGAAGTCGTAGCCACCGGCGCCGCCATTCAGGGCGCTGTTCTGGCCGGCGACGTCAAGGACGTTCTTTTGCTGGACGTCACTCCGCTGTCCCTTGGCATCGAGACTCTGGGCGGCGTGATGACGAGACTGATTGAAAGGAACACCACCATACCTTGCAAGAAGAGCCAGATCTTCTCGACCGCGGCTGACGATCAGCCCGCTGTCAGTATAAAGGTTCTGCAGGGCGAGCGTGAAATGGCCGCCGACAACCGCGTTTTGGGCCAGTTCGACCTGGTCGGCATCCCGCCGGCGCCAAGAGGCGTCCCGCAGATCGAAGTGACTTTCGACATCGACGCCAACGGCATCGTGCACGTTTCCGCTAAAGACAAAGGCACCGGCAAGGAACAGAAGATCAAGATCGCTGTGTCCAGCGGCTTGTCCGACGCCGAGATCGACCGCATGGTCAAGGACGCGGAAGCGAACGCCAACGAAGACAAGAAGCGCCGCGAACTCATAGATCTTAAGAACCAGGCCGACAACTTCGTCTATCAGACTGAAAAGACTCTGAAAGAGAACGGAGACAAGATCGATTCTTCCTCCAAGGAAGCTATCGAGAAGGCGGTCGAGGAACTGAAGGCTGTCAAGGACGGCGAGGACGCCGAAGCCATAAAGGCCAAGATCGAAGCCTTGCAGCAGGCGAGCCATAAATTGGCGGAAGCCATGTACAGGGAGAGCCAGAGCAGCGCGCAGCCCGAGGCCGAACCGGCCGGCAGCGCCGAGACTGGAAACGGCAAGAAAGAAGGCGACGACGTTGTCGACGCCGACTTCGAGGAAGTGAAATAATTAATTTAAAAATAAAAAAATAAGGAGACTTATTATGAAAAAGATCAAACCTCTGAGTGATCACATTCTGGTCCAGCGCGTGGAATCCCTTTCCCAGAAAGGCGGCATCTTCATTCCTGAATCCGCCAAGGAAAAACCCCAGGAAGCGAAAGTGATCGCCGTGGGTCCCGGCAAGGTGGAAGACGGCAAGCGCGTCCCCTTGGAAGTCAAGGTGGGCGATCAAGTCCTTATCACCAAATACGGCGGAACCGAGATCACCTACAATGATGAGAAGTACATCATCCTCCGCGAGGAAGACGTCATCGCCGTCATCGACTAACTTTTGAAAATTTAAGGAGAAAATATTATGGCAAAGCAACTGCAGTTTGATGAGAACGCCCGTCGTTCCATATTGAAAGGCGTCGAGACCTTATCTAAGGCCGTCAAGATCACCCTGGGCCCCAAAGGCCGCAACGTCATTCTTGACAAGAAATTCGGTTCCCCGACCATAACCAAAGACGGCGTCAGTGTCGCCAAAGAGATCGAGCTGGAAGACAAGTTCGAGAACATGGGCGCGCAGATGGTTAGAGAAGTCGCTTCCAAGACGAGTGACGTGGCCGGCGACGGCACCACCACCGCGACCGTTCTGGCCGAGGCTATTTACAAGAAAGGCCTGAAGTACGTGGCCGCCGGCGCCAACGCCATCAGCGTGAAGCGCGGCATCGACAAGGCGGTCTCCGCCATCGTCGACGAACTGAGAACTTTCTCCAAGCCCGTTGACAAAGAGAAAGAGATCCAGCAGGTCGCGACCATTTCCGCCAACGGCGACGGCGAGATCGGCAAGACGATCGCCGACGCTATGCAGAAAGTCGGCAAAGACGGCACCATCACGGTCGAGGAAGCCAAAGGCATCGAGACCACCCTGGACGTTGTGGAAGGCATGCAGTTCGACAAAGGCTACCTCTCCCCGTATTTCATCACCAATCCCGATGAAATGGAGTGCGTCCTTGAGAACCCCTACGTTTTGATCTATGAAAAGAAGATCAGCGCCATGAACGACCTGCTGCCCATTCTGCAGAAGATCGTCCAGACCGGCAAGCCCTTTTTGGTCATCGCTGAGGACATCGAAGGCGAAGCTCTCGCTACCTTGACTCTTAACAAACTGCGCGGCACCTTCACCTGCTGCGCCGTCAAGGCCCCGGGCTTCGGCGATCGCAGGAAAGCCATGATGGCCGACATTGCGGCTCTGACCGGCGGCACCTTCGTTAGCGAGGATCTTGGCCTGAAGCTTGAAAATCTGGAACTCGAATCCCTCGGCCAGGCCGGCCGCATCGTGATCGACAAGGACAACACCACGATCATTGAAGGCAAAGGCAAGAGCGCCGATATCAAAGCCAGAGTCGAGCAGATCCGTATCGAGATCGACAAGTCCACCAGCGACTACGACAAAGAGAAACTCCAGGAACGTTTGGCCAAGCTTAGCGGCGGCGTCGCCGTCATCAAAGTCGGCGCGGCTACCGAGACCGAAATGAAAGAGAAGAAAGCCAGAGTGGAAGACGCTCTGCATGCGACCAGGGCGGCCGTGGAAGAAGGCATCGTCCCGGGCGGCGGCGTAGCGCTCCTCAAAGCTCTGCCCGCTCTCGAATCCCTTAAGGTCAAGGGCGACGAGAAACTCGGCGTCGATATCATAAAAGAAGCCGTCGAAGCTCCGGCCAGAACGCTCTGCGAGAACGCCGGCGTGGAAGGCTCCGTGGTCGTCGCCAAGATCAAGAATGGCGAAGCGGCCGGCTACAACGTGGCCACCGACAAGTTCGAAGATCTGGTCGCCTCCGGCGTCATCGACCCGACCAAGGTCACGCGCTCCGCTCTGCAGAACGCGGCTTCTGTCTCCGGCCTCCTTTTGACTACGGAATGCATGATCACCGAACTGCCTGAGAAAGAGCCTGCGGCTCCCAATCCGGGCATGGGCGGAATGGGCGGCATGATGTAATCAGACGACTCATAAAGGCCAATAAAAAGCGCGGGTGACCCCCGCGCTTTTTTCATAGTAAATTTGCTATAATCATTAGATATCAATTTAAGTTATATCATTGAGAATAAGTATGAACAGCGAAGAAAACGTATCTGAAGTCAACGAACAAAACGCTCCCCAGCCGAAGGACAAAAACATAAGGAGACTCAGCCCCAAAGAACTGAGGCGGAAGATCTCGCGTCTGCAGGCGAAACTGGACGAAGCGTTGAAGCTGGCCGCGGAATCCGAGGCGAACGCCAAGGAGCTCCAGCAGGCCAAGGAGAAGATCGCGGAACTCGAGAACGCCCGCCTCTACGACCAGGCGGAGGCCGAGAACTACCGCAAGCGGGCCTTGAGGGAACGCAGCGAACTTTTGCGCTACAACGGCGAGAACGTTCTGAGGGACCTTCTGGAAGTGGCCGACAATTTCGACCGCGCCATCAAGCACGCCGATTCGGCCGACAAGGAAAGTTTGCTCTCCGGCTTTGCGATGATAAAGGACGGGCTGCATAAAATTTTAGGCAAATACGAAGTGAAAGCGATGCCGGGCGAAGGCGAAAAGTTCGACCCCAACATCCACGAAGCGCTGACGGTCTGCCCGGCTCCCGGCAAAGAGGACGGAACGATCCTGGCCGTCGAGCAGCAGGGCTATTACTTCAAGGACCATGTGCTCCGGCCCTCAAAGGTCGTGGTGGTGCAGAATCCCAAGGAAGAAAAGCAAGGTGAATAAATGAACGACGAATATTACAAACTCCTGGAAGTGGAGAAGACAGCCACTCAGGAAGAGATAAAGAAAGCTTACCGCAAGATGGCCATGAAATATCACCCGGACCGCAATCCGGGCGATAAGAAAGCCGAGGAGATGTTCAAGAAAGTAAGTGAGGCTTACGAGGTCTTGAGCGACCCAGCAAAGCGCCAGCAGTACGATCAGTTCGGCGCCGAAGGCATGAAGCAGCAGTTCGGACCCGGAGGCTTCCAGTGGTCGAACTTCTCGCACGCCCAGGACGCCGACTTCGGCGACATCTTCGGAAACTTGGGCGACCTTTTCGGCGGTTTGTTCGGCGGCGAAGCGCGCGCAACTAACCAGGGCGCCAGCCTGAGGGTGCGGGCGACCGTCACCTTCATGGAAGCCGTCAACGGTACCGAGAAAGTCATAAGCATTACGAAGCCCGAACGCTGCCCCGTCTGCGGAGGATCAGGCAGCGAGCCGGGCTCTAAGACCGTCAATTGCCCGAAATGCAAAGGCCTGGGCAGACTGAGGGTGCAGAGCTTTTTCGGCATCATGGAGCAGACCTGCCCCAACTGCGGAGGATCTGGCAAGGTGGCTGAGAAGCCCTGCCACGAATGCCGCGGCGAAGGCAGGGTAAAGCAGAGCAAGAAACTTTCCATCAAGATCCCTGCCGGCGTGGACGACGGTTCAAGGCTAAAGATGAGAGGACAAGGCGAAGCAGGCATAAAAGGCGGCCCCGCAGGCGACCTCTACATCGACATCCAGGTGAAGCCTCACGAGCTCTTCCAAAGGGAAGGCAACAACGTAATCTGTGAAGTTCCGATCTCGTTTCCGAAGGCGGCCCTTGGCTGCGAAGTGGAAGTGCCGACCGTCCAGGGTCAGATGACTTTGAAAGTGCCCGCGGGAACGCAGAGCGGCAGGCTCTTCCGCATGAAGGGCAAAGGCATCAAGGACCTGAACGGCTACGTGGGCGACCACTACGTCAGGCTGATCGTCGAAACGCCGACGAACCTCAGCAAAGACCAGATGGAAATGCTGAAGAAATTCGCCGAATCCTGCGGCGAGAAAGTCCATCCGGTGGCCGACGATTTCATGAGCAAAGTAAAGAGATTTTTAAGCAAGAAATAAATGTCCCTCATCCGTCTCCTGGTACCGTATCTGCCAAGCGTTGGCGAAAGGGCCCCTCTCGAGGAGGCCCAGTACCATCACCTCATCAGGGTGAGAAGAAAGGAAGCTGGGGATAAGGTCATCATCCAGACTCCGGAAGGGGAAAGGGCCTTGGCGGAAGTCGGGTTTATTGACAAGACGCCTTTCGTCGTCTGTTTGGAAAAAATGGAGGATGTGCCGGGCGTTCTGCCAATCAGGCTTTATCCGGCGCTCCTGCCGGACAGCACGTTCACGTTCCTCCTTCAGAAGGCGACGGAGATCGGCGTAAAAGAGATCACGCCGACCATTACCGAATTCACGGTCGCCAAAGTCGGCGACGAAGGGAAAAAGATGCTCCGCTGGCAGAAGGTTTGCGACGAAGCGGCCTGCCAGTGCGGGGGCGTGCCGGCCCGCGTCAATCCGCCTTTAAGTTTCAAAGAAGTTTTGGCAAAAGAAGCGAGCGGGCTGAGAATCTTGGCGGACGGTTCCGGCATTCAGCTGAAGGACCTTTCCGAAAGACCGGATTCCGTCGCTCTCCTAGTTGGGCCGGAAGGCGGACATTCGCTCCGCGAAATGGACGAAGCAGTATCCGCAGGTTTTTTGAAGGTCGCTTTTCATCCTTTCATCATGCGGGCTGAGACGGCCGCCGTCGTCTGCTCCACAATGCTGCAGCAGCGCTTTGGAGAACTGTAATGACGCGCCAGGTTAAAGTGAAAGATATTTTAATAGGCGGCGGCGCAGTGATTCCCGTCCAGTCGATGCTGAACGTTCCGACGTCCGACAAAGCGGCCGCTTTAAGGCAGATCAAAAAGCTTGAGAAGGCGGGCTGCGACATCGTAAGATTGACCGTGAACGATGCGGCGGCTGCCAAGGCTTTGCCCGAGATCGTCGCGAAGTCTCCCGTTCCCCTTATCGCGGACATTCATTTCGATTACCGCTTGGCGCTCGCCTCCTTGGAAGCGGGAATAGCGAAACTGAGGATCAACCCCGGCAACATCGGCGACAGCAAGAGAGTTATGATCGTTGCGGAAGCGGCGGGTGAGAGAGGCGTTCCCATCAGGATTGGCGTAAATTCCGGAAGCCTGAGGGAGGACGTCAGGGAAAAAGTCCGTTCTGGCAAACTTTCTTTGGGACTCGCTATGGGGCGCCACGCTCTTGCCGAAGCGAAACTTCTGGAGAAATTCGGTTTCCGTGACATTGTTTTGAGCGTCAAGGCGACAAACGTGGCTGAGACCGTCAGGGCTTACGAATTTTTGCACGAGAATTGCGACTATCCTTTGCATATCGGAATAACGGAAGCGGGGACAGTCGAGGACGCGCTTTTGAAGTCGGGCGCCGGGCTGGGGCATTTGCTTCTTAACGGCATCGGCGACACTTTGAGGATCTCGATCACCGGTCCCGTGGAAAAGGAGGCCGTTGCCGGCAGGAAGCTTCTGCAGTTTCTGGGCCTCAGGCCATACGGCCCGGAAGTGGTCAGCTGCCCGACTTGCGGCCGGACTCAGGTCGCTTTGGAAAAAGTGGCCGAGAAAGTGGGACGCGCACTGAGAGCCGACAAGGAACTGCGCGCTTTTGACTGCAAGGTCGCCGTAATGGGCTGCGTCGTCAACGGGCCGGGCGAAGCCTCAGCCGCTGACGCCGGATTAGCCGGAGGCAAAGGCTACTTTTTGCTCTTCTCAAAAGGCAAGGCCCAAAGAAGGGTAGATCCCGAAAATGCGGTCGAAGCGCTTCTGGCTGAGCTCAGGGCGCTAAAAAATACGAAAAAGGCTAAAATAAATAAATAAAATAATATTCACGTTAAAACACGAGGAAGCATTTATGGACGTCATCGCCACTTTTTTGAAATGCGAAGCGCTATTGGAAGGCCACTTCATCCTGAGCTCCGGCTTGCACAGCAACCGCTACCTGCAGTGCGCCAAGATCCTTCAGTATCCCAAGATCGCTGAGGAACTGGGTGCGGCTATTGCGAAGAAATTCTCCGATATGCAAATAGACGTGGTGGTAGGCCCCGCCATGGGCGGCGTCATCATCGCCCAGGAAGTCGCTAGGGCTATCGGCTGCCGCTCCATCTTCTCCGAAAGGGAAAACGGCGCGATGACTTTGAGGCGCGGCTTTACGGTGAAAGAGGGCGAGCGCGTCCTCATATGCGAGGACGTCTGCACGACGGGCGGCTCCGCCAAAGAAGTCGGCGCCATGCTGAGAGCTAAGGGCGCCAACGTCGTCGGCTACACTTCCATCATCGACAGAAGCGGCGGCAAAGTTCAGTTCGACGCTCCGTACCGCGCCCTGGAAACGCTGACGGTGGAAACTTACGATCCCAGCGATTGTCCTCTTTGCAAAGCTGGGACCACGGCGGTCAAACCAGGAAGCCACGGTTTGAAATAAGGAATCTTATGCAGGAAAAAATAAAAACACTTTTAGAGCAGGCAAGGGAAGCCACAGCTAAAGCGGAAGGCGTGGAAGCGACTTTCCCGCCCGTTGTCATCACGGTCCCCAAGGACACGACGCACGGCAACTTCACGACCAACGCCGCCCTTATATCGAGCAAAGCGTTTAAGCAATCTCCGGCCGTTCTGGCCGGAAAACTGGTTGAATATTGCAACGCGAACTGCGGAAGCGACCTTTCCTTTGAAGTCGCCGGCCCTGGCTTTATCAACGTTAAGCTTTTGGGAGACGCCAAGAGCTCGGCCTTCATGGCGCTCTTCAATAGCGGCGAAAGCATTGGCCTCTCCGACATCGGCAAAGGAAAGACTGTGGACGTGGAGTACGTCTCCGCCAATCCCACCGGACCTTTGACGGTAGGACACGGCCGCAACGCCGCGGTCGGCGACGTCATCTCGCGCCTCTTTTCGGCGGTCGGCTACGACGTCACGAAAGAGTATTACTTCAACGACGCCGGAAACCAGATGAACGTGCTGGCCCGCTCCGTCAGGTGCCGCTACCGCCAGCTGCTTGGAATGGACGAACAGCTGGAGGAGAACGGCTACCAGGGCGAATACATCGTTGACATCGCAAAAGAAGTGCTGAAAGATTTCGGCGATTCCTTAAAAGACACAGACGAACTGAAGACCTTCAAGGAATACGCCGTGAGGGCGACCTTTGCGATGATAAAGGACAGCCTTAAGAAAATGCGCGTCAACCACGACGTCTATTTCAACGAGCACAGCCTCTACGACTCCGGCCGCATCAAAGAGACGCTGGACCTCATCGCCGCGAAAGGCTTGAGCTATGAAAAGGACGGCGCCGTCTGGTACAAGGCCAGTCAGTTCGGCGCGGAGAAAGACCGCGCGCTCGTCAAGTCGAGCGGCGAGCCGACCTACAGGCTGCCCGACATCGCTTACCACAGGGACAAGTTCGAGCGCGGCTTTGACCGCATCGTGGACATTTTCGGCGCGGACCACATCGCGCAGTACCCGGACGTTTTGTCCTGCCTGAAGGCCCTTGGCTACGACGTGGACAAAGTGACGGTCGCGATCTACCAGTTCGTTACGCTTCTAAGTAACGGCGAAGCTGTCAAGATGTCCACCAGGAAAGCGAACTACGTGACCTTAGACGAACTGATGGACGACGTGGGCGTGGACGCCGTGAGATATTTCTTCGTTATGAGAAGACTGGGAAGCCATCTGGAGTTCGATCTGGCGCTGGCTAAAAAGCAGTCGCCGGACAACCCGGTCTTCTACATCCAGTACGCTTACGCCAGGATCGCCTCCATCTTCCGCAAGGCGGAAGTGACGGCGGAATCCCTTACGCAAAAAGAGATCAAAGCGGATCTTTTGACCGATCCTTCCGAGCAGGAGCTCATAAAGCTTCTTGGCACGATGAAGGACACAGTCGAGAAAGCTGCTGAGCTTTGCGAGCCGCACAGGCTCACCGGCTACCTGGAAAAACTGGCGGAGGCTTTCCACCATTACTACAACGCCGCCCAGATCCTTGTCGAGGACAAAGATCTCTGCACGGCGAGACTGGCTCTTCTGTCCGTCGTTAGGAACGCTATCAAATGCGGGCTCGACATCCTCGGGATCTCCGCTCCGGAAAAAATGTAAATAAAAAATTAAGGAAAATCTTATGGAAACTGTAAAGATCAATGAATATCCTCTTCTGAAGACCGGCAAAGTCAGGGAAGTTTACGACCTCGGCGACAATCTGCTCTTCGTGGCGACCGACCGCATCTCGGCTTTCGACTCCATTCTGCCGACTCTCATTCCGGACAAAGGCAAAGTTTTGGCGGGACTCTCCGAGTTCTGGTTCTCGTTTTTCGGCGACAAGGTCAAGAACCATTACGTCACGGGCGACGTTTGCAAGATGTACCCGAAGCTGGCTCCCTACAAGGAATACCTTGACGGCCGCGCCATGGTCGTAAAGAAAGCCAAGATCTTCCCGGTGGAGTGCGTCGTGAGAGGCTATCTCGCGGGAAGCGCTTTCGCCGAGTACAAGAAGTCCGGCACGGTCTGCGGCAAGAAGATGCCGGAAGGCCTCATTGAATGCTCCGAACTGCCCGAGCCGATCTTCACGCCTTCCACCAAGGCGGACGCCGGCCACGACGAGAACATCGACTTCGACCGCATGGCGGACATCGTCGGCTTCGAGGCCGCGAGCCAGCTTAGAGATCTGTCCTTGTACATCTACTCCCGCGCCAGCGCCTACGCCAAGGAAAAAGGCATCATAATCGCCGACACGAAATTTGAGTTCGGCGTCTGCGACGGCGAGATCATCCTTTGCGACGAAGTCCTTACTCCGGACTCCTCGCGCTTCTGGCCCGCCGATCAGTACTGCCCAGGCAAATCCCAGCCTTCTTTCGACAAGCAGTACGTCCGCGATTACCTCAATGCGATAAAGTGGAACCACGAGCCGCCCGCTCCTCCCTTGCCGCCCGAAGTCGTCACTGAGACCAGGAACAAGTACATGAAGGCTTTGGAACTTTTGAGCAAGTAATATGGGAGAAGGAAAGAAAAAAAGACCGGGAGGCGGTTTCGCAGCCTGGAGGCCGAGCCTGATCTGGATCGCCGTTTTGGTTGGCGTGATGCTGCTCTTACAGCGTTTCGGCATGGGCGGCGCCGGAGCGGTGACGCTCTCCACTTCCGAATTTGACGAAGTCATCGCTTTGGGCTGCGTGAAGTCCGTAGTCGCCAGGGAAGGCAGCGTGAACGTCACCGGCGAACTGGACGTCAAGGAGATCGGCGAGCTTCCGGAAGGGCTTAAGAAGCAGCTGGCGGAGATGCCGCAGGGAACGAAGAGCGTGACCTTCAAGACGACGGTCACTAACAATCCCGAAGTGGAAGCGGAAAGGATCCGCGCGATGAAAGAAAAGGGCGTGGACTACACGCAAAAGGAAGCCCCGAAGTGGGGCCTGGTCTCTTTCATACTTCCCATCGTCCTGCTTTTCGCCCTCGGCTACTTCTTCTTCAATAGGATGGCCCGCAACAACATGGGCATGGCTCAGGATTTCGGCCGCAGCCGCGCCAGGAAGAGCGATCCCGGAGAACTGAAGATCACCTTCGAGGACGTGGCGGGCTGCCAGGAAGCGAAAGAAGAGACCAAAGAGCTTATCGATTACTTAAAGGATCCCGATAAATTCACACGAATCGGCGCGCGCATTCCCAGGGGCGTTATCTTGGTCGGGCCTCCGGGCACAGGAAAGACGCTTATAGCAAAAGCCATCGCCGGCGAAGCGGGCGTGCCTTTCTTCTCGATCACGGGCTCCGACTTTGTCGAGATGTTCGTGGGCGTGGGCGCCGCCAGGGTCAGAGACCTTTTCGATACGGGCCGCGCCAACGCGCCCTGCATCATCTTCATTGACGAGATCGACGCGGTCGGGCGCCACAGAGGCTCGGGCCTTGGCAACGGCAACGACGAAAGGGAACAGACTTTGAACGCGCTTTTGGTCGGCATGGACGGCTTTGAGCAGAACGACGGCGTCATCATCATCGCCGCCACCAACAGGCCGGACGTTCTGGATCCGGCGCTGCTTAGGCCGGGCCGTTTCGACCGCCAGGTCATTCTTGACATTCCCGACCTCAAGGGACGCGAGGCGATTCTAAAAGTCCATGCGAAGAAGGTCAAACTGGCCGCCGACGTCGATCTTTCAAGCGTGGCGAAGCAGACGCCTGGCCTTTCCGGCGCCGAGCTTGAAAACATCGTGAACGAAGCGGCCATCTGGGCCGCCAGGCAGAACCACGAAGAAGTTACGATGGCGGACTTCGAGGCCGCCAGAGACAAGGTCTGCTTCGGCAGGGAACGAAAGAGCCTAGCGTTGGATGAGAAAGACCGGAAGATCACGGCGGTGCACGAGAGCGGACATGCCATTGTCATGGCTTTGTCCGACAAGGGCGACCCGGTGCACAAGGTCACGATCATTCCGAGAGGCCAGGCTTTGGGCGCCACTTTCTCTATGCCTGAAAAAGACAGGATGCACCGCTCGAAAGCCGAGCTTGAAGACATTCTCGTTTCCCTTTACGCCGGGCGCGTGGCCGAGGAGATCGTCTTCGGCGACATCACGGCTGGCGCGAGCAACGACATCAAGCGCGCGACTGAGATCGCGCGGCGCATGGTCTGCGAGTGGGGCATGAGCGACAAGCTTTCGCCCCGCGTTTACGGGCAAAGGGAGGAAACGCTTTTCCTGGGACGCGAGGTTAGCCGCCAGGTCGATTACAGCGACGAGACCGCGAATCTCATAGACAGCGAGATCAACGCTTTCATTCTGAAGGCCAAGTCGGAAGCCAAGCGCATCTTAACTGAGCACCGCGAAGCGCTGGACAAACTTTCAGAAGCGCTTTTGAAATACGAGACGCTGGAAGGCTCCGAAGTCAAAGACATCATAGAGGGCCGCGAACTGGAGCGCGAAAAGCAGGAGCAGCCTCCTGAGCAAGCGCCAAATGAACCGGCTGAACCAACGGAACCCAAGGAGAGCGGAGGAGAGTAATGCGAGGTTTCAGTTGGCGCTTAAAGGGAAAGGACGTAAAATTTGAACGTCCCCTGATCGTCGGGATCTTAAATCTGACGCCGGATTCCTTTTACGCCAACAGCCGCAATACGACTCCGGAAGCGGCTCTCGAAAGAGCAAAATCTTTGATAAATGACGGCGCCGATATGCTTGATCTGGGCGCCGAATCGACGCGTCCCGGCTCCGCTCTTATAGACGAAGCGGAGGAGGGGAGAAGGCTTTTCCCGGCTCTTGAAATGATCAAGGAAGCCGTCCCGGACATTTTGCTCTCCATCGACACCAGAAGAGCGAATATTGCCGAGAAAGCGCTTGCAATGGGCGCCGACGTCATCAATGATGTCTCCGCGCTTAGTGACGCAAAAATGGCGTCCGTCGCAGCCAAATCGGGCGCCGGTTTTATATTGATGCATTCACCCAAGGATCTTGCCAGCGGGCAGAACACGGATATCAAAACATCTGAAGTCGAGGCGTTCCTTAAAGAAAAAACTGCGGAATTGTTAAAGGCCGGTCTTTCCATCGACTGCATCGCTTGGGACCCTGGCCTCGGCTTCGGAAAGACTATGGAAGCCAACTGGCGTCTCACTGAGGAGCTTGACAAACTTTCCGCTCCGGGCGGCCGCATTATGTTCGGTGCCTCGAGGAAGCGTTTCACCAGGCCCAATCCTGCGATGCCGGAAAGCGAGAGCAATTCCGGATTACCGGGAACGATAAGGGCGAACCGCATCGCGCTCGCAAAAGGAGCGACGCTTCTGAGAGTCCACGACGTCAAAGAAGCGCGCGATCTGCTGAGAGAAGGAGAATCGTATGCCTCCTGAGAAAGAAGTCAGCACCTGGATCCTCTCGGCGGATTTCGACTATCCCGAATGTCAGCGCATTCTCTTGACCTATCGGGAGCGCCGCAACATTACGGTCTGTTTTTCCGGCAAATTCGTCAAGACCTGGCCTATTACAAGGTCCGCTGTCCTGGCGGACGTTCTAACGAAGCTTGAAAGGCAGAAGATCGATTGGATCTTTGAGGATATCCCTGAGGAGACAAAGCGCTTTGTCTCCTTCAACAAGGAGCGCAGCAACACCATTACGGTGGCGAAAGTGGCAATGGCCGGCAAACGCCGCATCTACGGCCTGATCGTCAGGACCAACAATTTCCTGAAAATGCTGGTCTATCTCTTCAAGCTGATGCAGGACATCGTTTACTGGACGGTCTGCGGCCCCTTTATTCCGCACGGCTTCCGCTATTCCAGGACTCTTTACGAAATCACGAGCTGCGGCATGCGCTCGGTCGGCATCGTTCTCTTGGTCTCCTTCATCATGGGGCTTATTCTTGCCATGCAGGGCGGCGCGCAGCTGGAAAGGCTCGGCGCGGCCGTCATGGTCGCCAAGATCGTCGGCATGGTGACGGTGAGGGAGATAGGGCCTTTGCTTGCCTCGCTTCTGGTAACGGGCCGCTGCGGCTCCGCCATCACGGCGGAGATAGGCGCCATGGTGACGAGCGAGGAAATGGACGCCTTGCGCGCCATGGGCATTTCCATCACGAAGTACGTGGTGGTGCCGAAATTCGTGGCGCTCCTTATAATCCTGCCCTGCCTTACGCTTTTCGCCAACATCGTCTGCATCTACGGCTCCTACATTTTCTCCTATTACCAGCTGGGCGTTTCGACTTACGACTACTTCAACCAGACGGTCTCCGGCATGCATGTGGGCGACGTTTTCAACGGCCTGGCCAAGAGTCTGGCGGACGCTGTCATCATCGCTTACATCGCGGTCTTCCACGGCCTGACGACCAAGGGCGGCGCCGAGGGCATCGGCAGCTCCACCACCAGGAGCGTGGTCGTGACGATCATCTGGATCGCGCTGGCGCACCTTTTCTTCACCATCCTTTTCTACTACAACCGCTGAATGGAACACAACGAGAACATAATCGAAGTCAGCAACCTTAAGCTGAGTTTCGACGACCGGGTGATCCTGGACGGCATAAGCTTCCAGGTGAAGCCCAAGTCCATCTTCGTCATATTGGGCGGCAGCGGCAGCGGAAAGACGACGATTCTTAGAAACCTTCTGGGGCTTATCAAACCGGATTCCGGCGACATTAGGATCTTCGGCACGAACATTGTCGGTCTTTCCGACGACGAACTCTACGGCGTCAGGAAAAGGATCGGCATGGTCTTCCAGGGCGGCGCGCTCTTCAACTCCATGACGCTGGGTGAGAACGTGGCCCTTCCGCTGGAAGAATACACTACATATCCGGCGTCAGTCATCGATTCGATCGTCGATTGGAACTTGAGCCTGGTCGATCTTCTGCCCGCCAAAAATCTTCTGCCTGCGCAATTGTCGGGCGGCATGAAGAAGCGCGCTTCCATTGCGAGGGCGCTTTCCATGAACCCGGAGATGATGTTCTTCGACGAGCATACGACTGGCCTTGACCCTGTGATGGCGGCGGAATTGGACGAGATCATTTTGCGCCTGAAAAGAGAGCTTAACATCACTGTGGTGGTCGTCACGCACGACATGACGAGCATCAGAAGAATTGCGGACTCTGGCATCATGCTCTACGACGGGCATATCATAACCAGAGGAACGCTTGCGGAAATGGAAGCCAGTAACGACATCAGGGCGATAGAATTTTTCAGAAACCACGAAGTTAAAGAAGAGGAGAAATCTTAATGGCGATAAGCAGTTCCGATAAAGTGAAGGCCATAATCTTCCTTGTAGTCAGCGCCTTGCTGATGGTGGCCATAATCCTTTCCCTGGTCGGCACCCAGTGGATGAAGCAGAAGGATCACTACTTCATCGAGTTTTCCGAAAGCTTAGGAGGATTGTCGACCGGCTCTTCTGTCAGATTCCACGGCATCAAGGTCGGCAAAGTTGTCAGGATGAACATCGACCTTCAGAACCAGATGGGATTGATCGAAGTGGAAGTGGTGAAGAACACGCCTGTCAAGACGGACTCCATCGCGACGATCGAGGTTGAGTCTTTTGTCACCGGCACCAGGTATGTGCAGATCACTCCCGGCAGCGTGGGGGCCGATCTTCTAGAGCCCAACGATCCGGACGTAAAGATCGCCTGCCTTAAATCCGGTTTTCAGAAATTCGCCGGCAACATCGTGAACCTGGGCTCGCAGGCGCCGGCTCTGGCGACGAACCTGACGGCCATGTTCAGCCAGCCGAACGCCCAGGCGGTCAGCGAGATCGTACAGAAGCAGGTGCCGGTCCTTCTGGAGCACGTCAACGCTTTCTTCGCTTCCCAGAACGCCCTGATGATCTCCTCAATTCTTGTGAGAGTGGACAATCTCATCGCCACCAACAGCGCGAACATTTCCAGCGCGATAGCCGGCTTCAACACGACGATGGCGTCCGTGAATTCTATGGTTGAGGAGAACAGGGAAGTGACCAGGGAGCTTTTGAAAAACTTAAGCAGCGCTTCCAAGACGGCTGACGATCTCTTGAGCGAAAACCGTCTGCTGGTCTCCAACATTCTTGTGAAGACCGGAACAAGTCTTGATGAACTGAAGGAAATAATAGGGGAGAGCAGGCAGCCTCTTAGAGAAAGCCTGGAGAAGATAAGCAGCTCTGCTTCCATGGTGGAGGAATTCGTTTCGGAACTTAAAGATCAACCGTCAATGCTCATTTACGGAAAAGAACCTCAAAAGGAGGATTGGATCGATGAAGAATAAATTTTGCCAAGTGATCTGCGCGCTGCTTGTGCTTTCAGGCTGCGCCTCCAGCACGCCGAAAACGACGGTTTACACGCTGGAATTGGACAAGCTCGAGGACATGGTAGTCGAGGAATCGCTGCCGGTCTCAGTGCTCGTTGAAAACTGCGGCGTCAGGGAAGCCTACAAAACGAAAGCGATAGTCGCTTCGCCGGCTCCTTATGAATTGACGAAAAGAGCGAACGCCGAGTGGGCTGAATCAGCCGGAACGCTTCTGAATTCAACCATCCAGAGCTACCTGGCTCCGCGCTGCGGTCGTGTCCTGCCGCCGGATTGGAAAGCGAAGATCGCCTACGACTATTCCATCCTTGTTTACCTTGAGGCCATGACGCAGGTGAAGCGCGGAAAGAATTGGTTCGCGGTGCTTAGGCTCTCTTACGAGGTGCTGCCGAAGAAGGGCGGAGACGCTATAGTTTCCGGGCGTTTCGACAAGGCTGTGCCTCTTCCCGACGGAGATCTAGGGAACTACGCAGCGACGCAGAGCGCGCTGGCTAAAGAGTGGCTTGACAATCTGTTAGTCAGGATAAAAAAAGCGCAGGATTGAATCGTTGCCACACCAATTAAAACTTGCTATAATTCGCATTAAAATACAAATCTCAATATTAATCATTCACCAACTTCATTTAAGGAGTTACTATGAGCGTTCCCAGCGAACTTTACTACACCAAAGACCATGAATGGGTAAAAGTCGAAGACGGCAAAGCCACCATCGGTATCACCGATTTCGCCCAGCACGAGCTTGGCGACATCACCTACGTTGAGCTTCCGAAGCCGGAAACGACCTTATCCAAAGGCAACGAAGTCGCGACCATCGAGTCCGTCAAGGCCGCCAGCGACGTCTATTCGCCCATCACCGGCACCGTTGACGAGGTCAACGAATCCCTCGATTCCTCTCCGGACGTCATCAATACCGATCCGTACGGCGAAGGCTGGATCTGCACCTTAAAGGACATCGTCGCCGACGATCTCAACACCCTCATGAACGCTGAACAATACGAGGCCTTCTTAAAGGAAGAGAAATAATTATGTCTAACTTTGGATTTGTGCCTCACGGCAGCGCTGACCTGTCTGAGATGCTCAATGCCGTCG
Organism: bacterium; assembly: GCA_017616555.1. Classification (GTDB taxonomy): domain Bacteria; phylum Auribacterota; class UBA3054; order UBA3054; family UBA3054; genus UBA3054. The sequence continues at coordinate 401,438 of JAFZXZ010000032.1, forward strand.
GAGTAAAAAGCGTAGAGGACCTTTACGCCGCTATTCCGGAGAATTTGAGGATCAAGAAACTGGATCTGCCGGAAGGTATTTCGGAATACGAAGTCGCCAAAAGACTTCACGAGCTTTCCAAGCGCAACGACTCTGATCTCGTCTGCTTCATGGGAGGCGGTTTTTACGATCACTTCATCCCGGCCGCTGCGGACGCCATCGCTTCCCGCGGCGAATTCACGACCTGCTATACGCCGTATCAGCCCGAAGTCGCGCAGGGAACCCTGCAGACGATGTTCGAGTATCAGAGCGGCATGTGCAGGCTGACCGGATTGGAAGTCTCCAACGCCTCCGTTTACGACGGGGGTTCCGCGGTCTTCGAAGCGGCGGCCATGAGCTACCGCGTGACCGGCAGGAAGCGCTTTTTGGTCGACAGCTCGATCAATCCCATCTACCGCAACATGCTGGAGAGCTACGCCGCCAACATGAACTTTGAATTCTGCGAAATCAAGAGCAAAGACGGCAAAGCTGACAAGGAAGCTATTAAAGCCGCCCTCGACAAGACGGTGGCTGCGGTCATTCTTCAGAATCCTTCTTTCTTCGGCTGCGTGGACGATTACACGGATACGGCCGCGGCCGCCCACGAAGCGGGCGCGCTGTGCGTCATGATCTGCTATCCGCTTTCCCTTGCTTACCTGAAAACGCCCGGCGAAATGGGCGTTGACATCGCGGTGGGCGACGCCCAGAGCTTAGGTTTGCCGCTTGGCTTCGGCGGACCGTACCTCGGCTTCATGGTGACGACTCTGAAGCTGGCCCGCAAGATGCCTGGCAGGATCTGCGGCGAAACGCACGACAAGAACGGCAACCGCGGTTTCGTTCTGACACTGCAGGCCAGGGAACAGCACATCAGAAGGGAAAAGGCGACAAGCAACATCTGCTCCAACCAGAACCTCTGCGCCATCACGGCGACGATCTATCTTGCCCTGATGGGCAAGGAAGGTCTCTATGAGGCTGCGGAGAGCAGCGCCAAGAACGCCGCCTACGCCCTCAATAAGCTTACTTCCATACCTGGTGTTTCAGCCACTTTCTCTTCCCCAATCTTCAACGAGTTTGCCGTGACGCTGCCAACTTGCGCCGGCAAAGTCTGCGAAAAGCTCTTGGAAAAGGGATTCGCCGGCGGCATTCCGCTCGGACGTTTCTTCGAAGGCATGGGGAACGTGCTTTTGGTCGCCTGCACTGAAAAGCGCACCAAAGCCGAGATCGATTCCCTTGCTGAAGCTCTTAAAAGCGCTATTGAGGAGGTAAAATAATGAAACTTATCTATGAAGAATCTACGCCCAAGAGACGCGGCGTCATCCCTCCCAAAAGCGGCATCGAGTGCCAGACGTTAGTTCCCGAATCCCTTCGCAGAAAAGAGAAAGCTCCTCTGCCGGAAGTAAGCGAACTCGACGTTGTCCGTCACTACACGAATCTCAGCCGTCTGAACTATTCCGTCGATACGAACTTCTATCCCCTGGGCTCCTGCACGATGAAGTACAACCCCAAGGTGAACGAACAGGTCGCGAGACTGGAAGGCTTCACCACGCTGCATCCTTATCTCTCCTTAGTCCCCGGCGGTCCTGAAAAAGTTCAGGGCGCTCTGGAGACGATCTACGAAACCGAACAAAAGCTCTGCGAGATCACCGGCATGAAGGCTGTAACGCTCCAGCCCTTCGCCGGCGCCAACGGCGAATTCACAGGCGTCATGCTGATCGCCGCCTATCACAAGGACAGGGGAGATTCTAAACGCAAACGCATGCTGATCCCCGACAGCGCACACGGCACTAACCCGGCTTCCGCCATGATGGCCGGATTTGAGATCACGCCTATCCCTAGTGATCCGAAGGGCTGGGTCGATCTCAACGCGCTGGAAGCGGCCCTGGGCGACGACGTCGCGGGATTGATGCTCACGGCTCCGAACACGGTCGGCCTCTTCGACAGCAACGTCGGCAAGATAAGCGAAATGGTCCACAAGGCCGGCGGCCTCATGTACTATGACGGCGCGAACCTGAACGCCATCATGGGCCACGCCAGGCCGGGCGACCTCGGCTTCGACGTAGTGCACCTCAACATGCACAAGACTTTCTCGACGCCTCACGGCGGCGGCGGCCCCGGCGCCGGCGCGGTCGGCGTGAAAGAGCAGCTGGTCCCGTTCCTTCCGACTCCCAGAGTCACGAAGAAATCTGACGGCACCTACGAAGTGGGCGTCGCCGATTCTACGAAGAGTATGGGACACATCGCGCCCTTCTTCGGCAACTTCTGCGTCATGCTGAAGGCTTACGCCTACATGCTGCAGCTGGGCGCCGAAGGCATCCGTGAAGCGGCGGGCCTTGCGGTCCTGAACGCCAACTATCTGAAGGCCAGGCTGCAGGACACTTACAAGTTCCCGTTCCAGGATCAGATCTGCATGCACGAGTGCGTCTGCACATCCGAATGGCAGCTTGAGAAGTCGGGCGTCAACACGCTTGACATCGCCAAGATGCTGCTTGACAGAGGCTATCACGCCCCGACGGTCTACTTCCCCTTGATCGTCCACGAGGCCATCATGATCGAGCCTACGGAAACGGAATCCAAGGAAACCCTTGACGCCTTCGTGGAATCCATGAAGGAGATCGCCAAGATCACGGAAACGGATCCGGAAGCCTGCCACCGCGCTCCTGAAAGGACGCCCATCGGAAGGATGGACGAAGTGGCGGCTGCCAAGAACATGATCCTGAAAGCCTAAAACTTCATGGCAGTACGCAAGAGCAAAACGGAAGAAAGCTTCCGCCCAGAAGATTTCCTCAAAAAGCTGGAAGCCAACGAAACCGGCAATTTCTACGTATTGCTTGGCGAAGATCACACGCGCGCGGAGCAGCTCCTAGAGACGCTTCGCGCGCGTCTTGTTCCTCCTGGCATGGAGGATTTCTCCCTGGAAACGATAACCGTTGACAAGGAGAAGAACGGCGCCGGCGAAATAATCGGCGCGGCTGAGACGATCCCCTTCATGGGCGGGTACCGTCTCGTCATCGTCCGCCACGGCGAGGAGCTTGACTCCGAAGCCCTGGAAGCGCTTGCCGAATACGCTCAGGAAACGTTTGAAAACAAGCGTCCCGACATGCTTCTGGTTATCGTCATTAGCGCCTTGGACAAACGCTTGAAATTCACCAAAACGATCCAGAAGCTCGGAGCCATCATAGACTGCGAGCCAGAGCCGATCCGCGATCTTAGGGAATATGCGGGCAAGCATTTCAACAAGACTCTGACGCCGGGGGGCGAAAGAGCTTTTTCCGAGATCGTCGGCACAGACACCAGGAAAGTTGCGGCTGAAATGGAGAAAGTCAGCCTGTACACGGGGGAGAGGGAAGAAATTACCGAGGAGGACGTCATGGCGATCTGCGCCGACTCCAATATCCAGGACGAGTGGGAGCTTAGGAACTGCCTTTTGTCCGGCGATATGGAGGGGACGCTCTCCGCGCTAAGGAATCTCAGATTCGATCCATCCGGCAGCGAAGAGGGGATCTTCGCGAAACTGACTTACGTTATGAGCGACCTTCCAGTCATCGCCGAGGCCGCCAAAAGAGGGGACATGCGCGCTGCGAGAGTATTCCCCGGCAATCCCCGCTATTACGCGATGAAAAATTTCCTGTCCGAATTACCGGTTGAAAAACAAAGGAAGATACTGTCCCTTTTGATGTATGAGATGATCGCGTTCCGCGGCAGCAATCTTCCCAAAGACATAATGAACGACCTAGCCTGCATTTCATTGATTTTATAAGTTATGAGAACTAAGATCGAGAAACTTTTCTATCTTCTCAGGTTGGCGGCTGACATTGTTATCGTCCATATTGCTTTCTACTTCGGCTACCACACCTACATGGGCTTCGGATTCAGCGACCAGTATCTGGCCGACAACATGAAGACGATAATCTATTACAATCCCTCAAAAGAGACGCTTTACTTCACTTTGGCGATAGTCTTCTCGCTCATTCTTGTCACTTACAACGTTCTGCGCAAATATTACCGCGGCGACAACAGCATTCTTAACGTCAAGGAATATCAGCATATCATCTCGTCGTATGTTTTCGCCGCTGTCATGACGTGCGCTTTTTATTTCGTTTATTACATCTATTTGAACAAAACGGAAGGCGGTTTTACTGACAAGCTTTTCTCCAGGCGGATTTTCTGCTATTCCTTTGCTTACGCTTTCATAATGGTCGTCTGCTTCAGGGCCTTCATGAACTGGCTGATCAGCAAGCTGCACAAGAAAGGTATTTTTGTAAGGAACTGCCTTATCCTGGGCGCCGGCAACAACGGGAAACTGGTGGCACGCCGCCTTATGCGCCATACCGCTCACCATTATCTTCCTGTCTGCTATCTTGACGATTATATTCCCAAGGGGACGGAAATTGAAGTTGAGAAGAACGGTTTCAAGCTGAAGGTCGAGGGCACGGTTGAAGATCTTGAGCGTCTGATAAAAGAGCTTGACATCACTTCCGTCTTTTTCTGCATGAGCGAAGCGCCGGCGGAGAAGATCTTCTCCGTCATGGATCTCTGCTACTCTTTGAAAGTGCCGTTCTACTTCACCCCCAGACTTTACACCATCCCTCAGGTCATAAGGGGCTACGAGATAGCCGGCGTTTATGTTCTCAGCATCATCCACGATTTCACAGTCTCCTGGTATTACAATTTTGTCAAGAGGGCTTTCGACATAGTCTTTTCCCTCCTTCTCCTGATCCCCGGACTGCCTGTGATGCTTCTCACCGCTATCGCCATAAAGCTCGACAGCAAAGGTCCGGTCTTCTTTTCCCAGGAGCGCGTGGGCTTAAACGGCAAAAAGTTCATCATGTACAAATTCCGCTCCATGAAAACGGAAGCGAGCGGTTCGGAGTTGAAGCCCAAGAGCGGCCGCGACCCAAGGATCACTAGGGTCGGACATTTCCTGAGATTAACGAGCCTTGATGAACTGCCCCAGATCCTGAACGTCCTCAAAGGCGATATGTCCTTCGTCGGCCCCAGGCCGGAGATGACGTTCATTGTTGACACTTACGACAAATGGCAGAGGCTAAGATTGAAGGTCAAGCCCGGCATCACCGGCCTCTGGCAGATCAGCGCGGAGCGCAATCTTCCCATCCACGAGAACCTCGACTACGACATGTATTACCTTCAGGAGCGTTCCTTGCTCCTCGACATAGTCATTATTTTCAAGACTTTCTTCTTCATCGCCCGCGGTATCTAAATGTTTGCTAAGATCAGGAAACTTTCGGCAGTGGCGCTTTTTTTACTGGCCTTTGGCGCCCTTTGGCCGGCGGCGTTTGAACTGGCTCCGCTTGATCCGGCATACTGTTTTGCTTACGCTTTCTTCCTCATTTTTATTTTCGTTGCGGCCTATTACGTTCCTCAGAAGGCGCTTTACATACTCGCTTTCATTTTGCCTTTTTCCGCCGCTCCCAGCAGGCTTCTCAACATAGGGGCTCATCAGCCGATAATCTTTTTCGTTCTCATCTTTGCCCTTGGCTATTGGGCAAACAGGCTAGTTACCAAGCAGTCATCGAACCTTGACAAGAGTTTCAAGCTTCCTTTGCTTCTCCTGTTCATGGTCGGACTTTCTTCGGCTTTCTGGACAGTGGCTCGCTACGGCGGAGTGTTCACCAGTTTCAGAACGCCTTTCTTTTATGACAGGATAATCAACACGGACGGCAAGACCGCATCCGAGGCCGCCAGGATAACGCTTCTGTATTGTTTCCTTTTCCTCATGTTCCCGGCTCTTATATGGACCGTCTCATCTATTTTCGGGGAATTGAAAGAAAGAAGCGAAAGGGCGCTCTATCTTAAAAAACTGCTGCTTGCCGTCACGCTCGGGCTTTGGCCCGTGCTTATTCTGGCTTTCCTTCAGCACAGGGGCTCCTACCTTCCCAAAGCTTTCCTTGACATCAGCTGGCTGGAATCGGGCAGGATCTCCGGCGGGATGTCGGATCCGAACTCCCTCGGCATTACGATAGCGCTCTATATCCCGTTGGCCCTCTACTTCGTCTGGACAGGCAAAATTTTTGAAAAGATCTTTTTCGGAGTCACGGCCTGCGTTTCTTTCGTCGCTATGACGTATTCCGGTTCGCGCTCGTCGCTTCTGTTTCTGTTGCTTTTCGCTTTCTTCTTTGCCGCCGGAATGCTTATAGAGCGCTTCAGGAGCAAGAAGCCCGGTCTTGTTCAAGTCTTGGGCGCCGCGGGGATCCTTTTGCTTTTCCTTATTTTCCTTATCTCCACTCCAAGGATAAAGCTTGATCCGCATTCCAGAAATCCGGTTATCGCTCGCCTTGCGAAACAATTCCGCCGTCTTGATCACGAGCAGGGAGTCACCATAACGGACCGTAGGGAACTTCAATGGAAGCAGGCTTGGCGCATTTGGAGAGAGTACCCCATAGAGGGCGTAGGCTTGGGCGCTTTTCCTCTGGAAGTCGTCAACTACAATAGAGAGGCCGGCGACGAAACACCCATGGACAATCCCTGGAACCAATACCTGACCTGGGGAGTGGAGCTCGGATTGGCGGGCATGGTTGTCTTCATCTGGCTCATTTTCCTGATTTTCAAAAAAGCCTGGGCAAGCGGTAAAGACAGGAGATTCCTGTTGCTTTCCGCTATCCTTTTGTCGTTCATGGTCATCTCCTTTTTCGGGGCTCATCTCAACGCCCCGGAAGCCGCCTCGATGACCGCCCTTATTCTGGCTGTTTTCATATCCGACCTTGATGAGGTCTCTAATGAGCCTCTGCGATTCAGGACGCTTCTAGTTTCTGTCCTTTTCCTGGTTTTCTTCAACGCGGTCTATGCTTACGGAGTCTTCGGCAAATTAGGCGGCGAGGAACGCCGCCAAAGGTTCGACCTTCCCAGCGACTTCGGTTTCTACGCCAAAGAGCGCTGGATGGGCAGCGCCTTTACATTCAGATGGAGCGCTCCTCGTGGCGGCATGCTCTTGGAAGTTCCGGAAACTAACCGCGTCATTAAACTGAGGATCGCCGCCGTAAGGGAGGAGCCTGTCACCGTCACTTTCTGGTATGACGGCGTTCTTTTGGACACCATCAACCTTATGGAGCCGGGATGGCAGGAAATAAAACTCAACATCTTCCCTTGGCTGGCTAGGAGATCCCTCCTTTGCTTTGCCGTGAATAAGCCTTGGAAGCCGGAAGGGGAGAGCCGCAACCTCGGTTTAGCCTTTGCTACAGATTACGAATTCACCAATGAATTCCAGAGGCAGGCTCAGGGCTCCATCGGCATAGAGGATACCCAAAACGGCAGGCTGATCGTCATCGGCCAGGGATTCTCCTGGCAGCCGTCTATTCCCAGCACCAAAGTCCACCTTGATTTTGAAATGCTGCTGTCGAAACCCATTGAGCCCAAGACTCAGGAATACACGCTCTATCTCGGCCAAAACAAACTCTACGAATTTACGCTTCCCTTCGACGGGCAGTCCCACACGATAGAAGTGGATCTCCCTGAAGGCGACCGTCAGGCTCTTTCCCTCCGAGCCAAAAAACTTCTGACCCACAAGATCCAGAATCAGAAGGAAGTGAGCAAAGTCGGCGCCCGTGTAAGAGCCATAGGAGATTTCTGATGCTGTATATCGTCGCCACTCCCTTAGGCAATCTCGAAGACCTCACCCCGAGGGCCTTGAGGATCTTCCGGGAAGTTGACGCCATCGCGGCGGAGGACACACGCCACACCGTCCAGCTTCTCAGTCACTTCCAAATACAGAAGCCTCTCTTTGCTTTCCATCAGCACAATGAAAGGGAAGCGACGGAACAGCTCATTGAAAAGCTCACCAAGGGACAAAACATCGCCCTCGTCTCCGACGCCGGCTATCCCTGCGTCTCCGATGCCGGAAGCTATCTTACGCAGACCCTCCGCGACAGAAACATTCCCTACACCTGCTTACCTGGCGCCTGCGCCGTCGAGACCGCTCTCGTCCTCTCCGGATTGCCAACGGAAACTTACACTTTCCTAGGCTTCCTCCCAAGGGAAGGCAAAGAAAGAGAGCAAGCTTTCCAAAAAATAGAAAACGCAAAAGAAACAACGATCGTCTTCGAAAGCCCTTTGAGAATCATAAAGCTCATAAAAGATCTCAAGCCCTACCTCAAGGAAAGAAAGATATCTCTCTTGAGGGAAATGACCAAGATCCACGAGGAATGCGTAAGAGGGACTATAGATGAAGTCCTAACTGAACTTGAATCCAGAGCTGAAATAAAAGGGGAGTGCGTCCTTGCAATAGAAGGCGGAAAGGAAGAGAAAATTGAAAACAACTCCCAAGATCTCACAATTGACGACGCTGTCAGAAAAGTTCTTCTTCTCAAAAAGAAAGCCGATCTCTCCCTCTCCCAGTCCGCTCAGGCCGTCTCCTTAATAACCGGCTACAACAGGAAAGAGCTCTACAAAAAAGCCCTGGACCTGGAATCATAATGAACACCCCCGAAACAGACAAGATCTACCGGCCCGAAACCGGCGTAGTCATAAGCATAGGCGAAGACGGCCTTGCCACCATCAGTCTTTCCCGCACCAAAGCCTGCGAATTCTGCGGCCAGTGCTCCGTTTCGAAAGAAGACGGCATGATGACTTTGAAAGCGGAAACGAATCCCAAAGAAGGCTTAAAACCCGGCGATCAAGTAGCTGTGATCAAAAAGCCCGCCGCCCAGATAAAGGCCATGCTTCTCCTTCTGCTTTCTCCGCTCTTAGGGCTTGTTTTAGGCCTTTTCCTGGGCTTCTTTCTTTTCCCACAGCAGGAAACAAAGCAAGCGCTCTTTTCCATAGCGGGCGCGATCATAGCCGTCTTTATTTCCTTTGTCATCATAAGGATAAAAAAATGGCACAAAGGCGCCGGTCTTACAATCACGAAACTCACGGTCCTCATTCTTTCCTCGGCTCTATTTCTTTCCTCTTGCAAAGTAGAAAAGGTGAGGGTTACTGATTCCAAGCCTCAATCATTCTCCGTTGGATTGAAAACAAGCAACGACGACTTTTTCCCATCCGACGCCAAGTTCCTGGAAAGCACAGAAACTTCCCGTCTATACGCTTCAATTCCAGACAGCATTTTTAAAAGGATGGAGGGCAAATCTTTTCCAAAGGACTGCCAAGTAAAAAAAGAAGACCTCAGATACGTAAGAGTTAAGCATTACGGTTTTGACGGGCAAGTGCACGCGGGCGAATTCGTGGCTGACAAGAGGGTGGCCTCCAGTCTTGTTTTCATTTTTGATAAGCTTTTCGAGCAAAAATACCAGATCGAAAAGATAAAGCTCATCGATGATTACGACGCTAAAGATGAGGATTCAATGAAAGATAACAACACGAGCGCTTTCTGCTACAGGACCATCGCAGGCAAAGACAAGCTCTCCAAGCACGCCCTTGGCTTAGCCATCGACATCAACCCACTCTACAACCCCTGCGTCTCCTACAACAAGGATGGTTCTATTAAAAAGGTGGAGCCCGAAGAGGGAAGGCCTTACATTGAAAGAGATGCTTCCGACCCCAGGCGCATTACAAAAGACAGCCCAATATATAAGCTCTTCACAGAAAACGGCTTCATCTGGGGCGGCGACTGGAACAATCCCAAGGACTACCAGCACTTCGAATACAAGCTCGATCATGAATAAGATCCAAATATTATAATAATTTCCCTTCCGCAAATTTCGTAAGCCTCTGCCGCAATCGTTTTTGTAAGCAAATAAAATCGCTGTTCTGAAACCCTTGAAAAATCAAGACTTCCAGAACTGTTTGCTTGCTAACCCCTGTAAAATCAAGGCTTTCAAAAGCCTTGTTTTTTTTTTTTTTTTCTTTTTGGTAAAATTTACATAATTTAACCTTTAACCAAAAAACCATTAAACCTTCAGGGGAGAAAACTCATGAAAAAAGTTCTCTTTTTACTCTTAACCGTTGTCTGCGCCTCAGCCTGGGCGATAAATTACGACGCTGAATACGACCTGTCCAGCGTTAGTGACGATATTAATATTCAGGGAGCCGGCGTTTATCTAATTGAGGGAGAAACTGCTAAATATCACATTGTGGTTGACTTAAAAGAAAATGATGATGTTGTATTGGTATTAAAAAACATCTCTATGGATCTAAGTGACGACAAATCTCCGATAAGCATTATGAAAGGAAATGTCACGATAGTCATGGACGGCAAACCGAGCACGATCAAGCAAAATGATGGGAAAAATGGTCTCGCAGCTATAACGGTTTTTGCGGATGCAGAATTAACATTTAATGATTACAAAGATATTGAAAGCACGGAGCTCCATGTTTCTTCCAGCGGCGAAGGCGCGGCTATTGGCGGAAAAGGCAGCGATCCTGCGGGTGAAGTAAATTTTTATGCTGGCACGGTCGTTGCCAGGGGCGGAATATCTGGCCCTGCTATCGGCGGCGTAAATAACTATGTAAAGACCTTAAGGATCGGCAGCAAAGCCAAGGTCTATGCCTATGCCGGAAGCGACTGCGAAGCGCCGACTGTCGGCGGAGCTATAAGCGGCACATTCAATTCTACTCCAACGATCCAAATTTCCGGTGGATATCTTTATGCGGAATCTTCTAGATCGTTTGCTATTAGTTTAGTTGGAAATATGGATGAATATCGTCCAGAGATTAGGATCACGGACGGGACTGTCGAAGCGAAAGCTGGTGTTGATTATCCTGCCATAGGGGGAGATTGTTTGGTGTTTGTTGACGGCGGTTCGATAAAGGTGCATGGTGGCGGTCAAGCAATTTACTGTGAAGGCCATTGTTTACCTACAAATATTTCGGGCATACCGTTATGGGAATGCAGAGTGCCAGCCGGAGTAGTCAATCATAGCACCGATAGCAGCTTTACCATGACAAGGAATGGCGCGGCCTACAATTATTCCTACACCGGTAAAGGCCACAAGGCAGATAGTGATTTGAATGGCACAGTTGAGTGGGACGACACGCTGTACTTCTATCTACCGTTTGACGAAGGCACTTACGTTGCTAACAGAAATAATGGAGACGCGACGTTCACTTGTACTCCTCTTGAGGGTCCCGAGATTTTTGATAAGTTTTTCCCTTGTTACTTTAAAAAAGACCTTAGCGGCAGCATCGAGCTTGATTTGAGCCGTGGCTCCATATTTTTATCAGCGGACGGCGTAAACGGCTGGGATGTGAGCGGAAATCGCGTCGAAGATGTCGAATATTCAAATTACATTATTGTTCAGAGCGCCTCTACGCACAATAACATAGCTGTTAAATCGGGCGCTCATACAATTACTCTCCAGGGGATTGATTTTCGTGGTGAAACAGGAGTTTCCGGTTTTGATATTAATGACAATTGTTCTGTTGATCTGGTTTTGTCAGGTGAAAACATTCTCAGAGCTGAAGGAGCGCCTTGCATTAGCGTGGTAGGAGACTCTGTTCTGACCATAAGTGAAGCGAACGGCGGGGGAAATTTGACTTGCGGATCCGATAGTACGGCAATCGGTGGAAACGGTGACTCTTCTGGCCAGATAATAATAAATAGCGGAACCATAAATTGCTCCGGTGCGACTGGTATTGGCGGCGGAGCGTGCGGGACAGGATATGTCGTCATTAACGGAGGAGAAATAATAGCAAGAGGCTCTTCAGGCGCTGGTATTGGCGGCGGAGAACAAGGAGCAGGCTATGTTAAAATTTTCGGCGGCTCAATAGAAGCTTACGGAAACACGGGTTCAGGAATTGGCGGAGGACAGCGAGAATATGGGAATATTATGATATATAACGGCGTTGTCAAGGCTTACTCCGAATCCGGCGCAGGCATAGGATGCGGCGTTAATTCATCACAAGACACTCGAGGCGGCATATGGATCTATGGCGGTACTGTTGATGCCAGAACAGAGTCTGGCGTCGGCTTAGGCGGCAACAGCATAGGCACTATGGTTTGTAAAGGCGGTTCCGTATATACTTTCAAAGCGGAAGGACCTGTTTGCCCTTCTATTTCCAATCGTAATGGAGCGTCTCATTTTTCAAGTGCTTATTACAGCGTGATCCCTGATGCCATGGCGCCCGTAACCTCCATTTTTGCCGCTGGCGACGGGGAAGTGACTTTCACCGCTAACAAAAAGAACGATTCGTCGTTCAGTTATTCCTACACCGGCGAAGGTCATGAAGGTGGAGACAACAACCTGTATTTCTATCTGCCGACCGGTGACTATACGATCACTGGTACGAATGGAAAGACATTTGGCGGCAGCGTGACGAGTGCTGGCGGAACATTCACGCTGGTTCCTGAACCGACTATGTTCGCCCTTCTGGCCATTGCCGCGCTTTGCCTTGGCAGAAAGAGGGCCTAAAAAGCATGCGTTTGGTTTTTTCTATTCTGGTGATTATCGTGGCGGTTCTGGCGCTTCTTTTAGTAGCGTACAAGCTGCTGGAGTTTTCAGGCTTCCTGCCGGCGCTTTTCGGCGGAAACTGAAAAACGGGACACAACCGTTAGAAAAAACCTTTACTAGCGGAAACAGGCTTTTAAGCCCCGCCGAAAGACTTCCCTGGGAGAGATCCTGGGGAAGTTTTTTTCTATTTGCAAAAACGGCGGCATCGGCAGATTTGATTTCTTGGGCTTGCTCTTGTAAAATATAATGCGACATAACCATAATATATGCTCAAACCGACAAAATTATGCGCAGAATAATTTTTTTACTGGCCTTCCTGGCCTGCGGCGTGACTTTAGCGGATGAACTTTGGTCCGGCACTTTTGAATTTTCCGGAGCGGCTGTTGATTCCTCTGAAACGACAGTCATTTATCCCCTTGGCGGTTACCAGAGCAATTCTGCCACTCCCTTGCCTTACAACAGCGGCTGGGCCAAGGGCACGCCTGAATCCATTGAAATTTTTTATATAAACGAAGAAAATGACAATTTGAGAGGCGTGATCTATTATCAGGAATCCACTTCGCCGTCCCAGGGCGTCGCGTATTGGGACTATATTGAAACTGATCCGGCTGATATTCCGAGGAACGACACTTATACCATCTATGAATCCGTTCTGAGCGACTATGAAGAGATCCTGCTGTATCGTTCCGTCACGATCGTTCCGGAACCGGCTGCCGCTTTGCTTTTAGTTTTAGCGGGAGCTTTTTTCATGAGAAAAAGAATAAAAGGATTTTTAGTGTGTTTGCTTGCTCTTACTGCCGTTAGCGCTTCCTTAGCGGAAGTGACTTCCGTCAGCTGCTTCCAAGCTCAGCCCTTCAATAACAAGGTCGTCATCAACTATACGCTTTCCAAAACGACTGAAAAGGTCACGCCGGTCTTTACGGTTTCTTTTGCCGGCAAATACGACAACGGCGAACCCTTCAATCTTGAAGACAACGGCACCATTACCGGCGACGGCGCGGCTGGCATCGTGCTGGGGGAAGGCAGCAAGCAAGCAGTTTGGACTCCTGGCGGCGGCGTGTCCGAAGTCTCCACTTCCACAATGCAGGTGAAAGTGGCGGCTGTGGATGTCACCGGGGAGGCAACCTATTTGAAACTTGATCTTTCCAGCAATAAAATGACTAACAGTGCTCTCGGTCCTGAAAATCCCAATTACGATCCCGAAGATCCTGAAAGCGGCAGATTTTTGTCCATAAATTGCAAGACTTCCGAAATATGGTTCAGAAGAGTCGAGCCGGGCACCTTCACTATGGGAAGCGATGTGAATGAAGTTGGCAGACCAACGGATAAAAGTGTTATAGATTATGAGACCGGAGGAAGGCACATTGTCAACAGTGAAACCGAGCATTCAGTGACCATTACCAAGGCTTTTTATCTTGCTGTTTTTGAAACAACGCAGGACCAGTACGAGACTATTTTTTGCGAAAATCCTTCAAGATGGCGTTCCAATCTTGCCGAGGGCGAAACCCAGGAGGCGAGGCCTGTTGATTATGTTTCATACAATGATATCAGAGGAGGAAACGAAGGAGGGACATGGCCCGAAAAAACCGATTACCGGGTGGACGACGACAGTTTCTTCGGAAGAATTCGTTTTCTTACCGGCGACGGCATTATTTTTGATCTGCCCACCGAGGCTCAATGGGAAATGGCCTGCCGCGATAAAGGCGACGGAAGCTATGTGGGCAGCAGCAGATGGAGTGATGATTCCGTTTTCACCATGACTGCAAGCGCAAAGAATACGGACGATAACCTTGAAAATGTTGCCTGGTACGCAAATAACACTAAAGTATCTTCTACTTATCCTTCCCACGAGGTTGGCCGTAAAAAACCCAATGGGATCGGCCTTTATGATATGCTCGGCAATACCATGGAATGGTGCCTGGACTGGTCGAAAACGTATATTGTGCCGTATGATTTGGATCCGGTCGGCCCGCCCTATGAGGAAAGCAACGAAGGCCAGAGCCGCAGGAAACGCGGAGGCTCCGCCCAACAAAATGCCGCTAATTGCCGCATAGCTGAAAGGATGAACGGAAGGCCTAATGACAAAAATCAAAACTGCGGTTTCCGCATTGCTATTCAGACAAAATAATAATTAGAGTTTGGGCAATAATTGAAATCAATTGACTTCCCTGGGAGAGATCCCGGGGAAGTTTTTTTGGGTGATTTCTGGCTGGGAGGCTGGCGTGTGCCATTTTTCGTTTCCTTATGCTAAAATAAAATATTAAACAAAAAATAAGGAAATGAAATGAAAGAAGTGAAAAGAATAGCGGTCATCCCCGGCGACGGGACCGGACCGGAAGTGATAGGCGAAGGCTTGAAGGTTATGAAAGCCTGTTCTGGCAGCTTGGGCTGCGAACTGGAATTCAAGCATTTCGATTTCGGCGGCGAAAGGTATATGCGCACCGGCGAGACTTTGCCGGAGGGCGCCATTGATGAATTGAAGACTTTCGACGCCATTTATCTCGGAGCGATCGGGCACCCTGATATCAAGCCCGGCATTCTTGAGAAAGGCATTCTTTTGAAGCTCAGGTTCGAGCTGGACCAGTATATCAACTTGAGGCCGGTCAGATTGTTCCCGGGCGTGGAGACGCCGCTGAAAGGGAAAGGGCCGGATGACATCGATTACACGGTCGTTCGTGAAAATTCCGGCGACGTTTACACCGGCATGGGCGGAGCAATGATGGTCGGAACCAAGGACGAAGTCGCTACTCAGGTCATGGCGTATTCCCGCAAGCAGGTTGACCGCTGCCTTAGGTACGCTTTTGAGTACGCCCGCAAGTATGGCAAGGCGGCTAGGGGAAAAGCTGAAGTTAGCAAGCTGGCGCTGGTCGGCAAGTCGAATGTTCTGACTTACGTTTTCGACATGTGGAACAGAGCCTTCGCTGAGATCGGTGAAGAGTATCCCGACATCAAGCGTGAGTACTATCATGTGGACGCTACGACGCTCTATCAGGTGGCCACGCCGGAAATGTTCGACGTCGTGGTGACGACGAATCTGTTCGGCGATATCATTACGGACCTGGCGGCCATTACCCAAGGCGGCCTGGGCGTGGCGGCGGGCGGCAATCTAAACCCGGAAGGCGTTTCGATGTTCGAGCCGATCGGCGGAACGGCGCCGATGTGGACCGGCCAAAACAAGATCAATCCTTTGGCTGCCATTTGGTCCGGCGCGATGCTTCTGCAGAGCCTCGGAGAGGAAAAGGTCGGCGACGCGATCGTCGAGGCGATCGGCGACACTACGCCTAAGATGAAGAGCATGGCGGCAGGGCAAATGGGCTTCTCCACTACGGAAGTGGGGGACATGGTCGCGGAAGCCGCCTTGAAGAGATTAAGCTAAGAATGGAGGAATAGATTTATGAAAAGAGTTGCCATAGCCGGCGCCACCGGCGCCGTTGGAACGGAAATGCTGAAGACCCTGGAGAAGAGAAATTTTCCAGTGTCCAGTTTGAAATTATTGGCTTCCGAGAGATCTGTGGGAAGAAAACTGGTCTTCAAGGGAAAAGAAATCGCGGTGGAATTGCTGCGCCCGGAAGCTTTCGACGATGTCGATATAGTTTTGTCTTCCACTTCGGGAACCTTGTCGAAGCAGTTCTCTCCGGCGGCGGTCGAGAGAGGCGCCGTGGTCGTTGACAACACTTCAGCGTTTAGAATGGATCCTAATGTGCCTCTGGTCGTTCCGGAAGTGAATCCCGAGGACATCAAGTGGCACAAGGGCATTATTGCGAATCCGAACTGCTCGACGATCATCGCGAACGTTCCCTTGTTCCCGATCTACAAGAAATTCGGCCTGAAGAGATTCGTTTCTTGCACATATCAGGCGGTCTCAGGCGCCGGCGCCTGGGGCATCGAGGAATTGCGCGAACAGACGAAGGCGTACCTTAACGGCGAACCGATCGTCAAGAACAAATTCCCGCATCAGATCGCCTTCAACGTCTTCTCTCACAATTCGGCAATAGGACCGGACGGCTTCAATGAAGAGGAAGCGAAAATGATCAGGGAAACGAGGAAGATCTTCCATGACGATTCCATCACGATCAGCGCGACCTGCGTAAGAGTGCCGGTCTTCCGCGCCCATACGGAAGCGCTGCACTGCGAGCTCAAGGAGAAGGCTACGCCGGATGAGATCCGTGAACTTTTGTCCACGGCTCCCGGCGTGAAAGTCATAGACGACGTCGAGAACAATCACTTCCCGATGCCCATCGAATCCACGGAAGAGTACGAAGTGCGCGTCGGCCGTATCCGCACGGACTATCTCTTCGACAACGGAATAGCGATGCTTATTTCGGGCGACCAGCTCTTAAAGGGCGCGGCTTTCAACGCCGTTCAGATCGCGGAATTGCTTTTAAATCTTTAACCAAACATAAAAGGAAATAATTATGCAGGAAACCAACACCTTCACAACGGCTGGCGCTCAGCTGAGAGCCCTCGTTGACATCCCCGGCGCCCCCGGCTGGGTCGACATGATCGTTCTGATCTTGGGTTTGATCTTCGCGACGATCATCATCAATCTGATCATCACTTTGATCGGCAACATCATTTCCAGCTTCAAGCCGCACAAACGCACGGTCATCGGTTTGGTCGTGGTGGTCTTCCACGTTCTCATGTGGCTGATCTTCATCACGGTCTGCATGACTGTAATCGGCGTCGATTTCGTTCCGCTGCTGGCCTGCCTGGGCGTCGGCGGCATCTCCATCGGCATTGCTCTGAAGGATTCCATCGCCAGCTTGATGGCCGGCATCACGCTTATTGTCGGTGAAGTCTTCGTTATAGGCGACGTCATCAACGTGGCCGGCGTGGAAGGCGAAGTGGAAGAGATCACGATCCGCTACACGAAACTCTTGGCTGGCGGCGAAAGGATCTACGTCCCGAATCTGAGTATAGTGAATTCGATAGTGGTCCTGAAGAAGTCTGTGAGACTTCCGCAGACGCAGGCGTAACTTTTTTAATTGGGCATGGCCGAGATAATTCGCAACAGCTTCAGTTGGTCTTTCAGTCAGGCCAAGGATTTCTCGGCCTGCCCGCGCCGGTATTACTGGCAAAGGTACGGTTCCTGGGGCGGATGGGAGGACATGGCTCCCAAGGGAGTCAAGACGGCCTACCGCCTCAAGCAGATGAAGAACCGCTTCGCGCTTTCCGGCATCGCGGTGGATCTCGCCGTGAAAGCAGCTTTGCAGTCTGTTTCCCTAGGGAAAGAGACGACCTTGGAGGAGGCGCTTGATCTGGCTGTCACTTATCTTAGGAAAGCCTGGATCGAGCATATGGAGGGGCGCTGGCAAATGAATCCCAAGCGCTACACCTGCATAAAGGAGATCTACTACGGGGAATTTTCCCCGGAAGACGCGGAGGCCAGGTTAAGCTGGGCCGCGGGCATAAAGGAGAAAGTCGGGCTCTGCTTAGAAAACTTTTACGGAATGGTATTGCCGAAAGTTAGGCAGTATCTCGCGAAGGGGAGCTTGGTCGCTTTTTCCGAAACAGATTTTTTTGAGAAGGAAAGTTTTTCTTTGGGCGGGATAAAGATCTACGCTGCGCCGGATACGGTCATCCAGTTTGACGACAAGCTCGTTATACTCGACTGGAAGACGGGGCGGCCAAGACAATTCTACGCGCACCAGATGGAAACTTACGGCTTGTGGGCGCAATGCCGCCATGAAGTTCCGGCTGACAGTATCGAGCTAGAACTCGTGTATCTGCCGGACGGATCGGTGCAGAAGGTCGAATACAATGAGGAAGTGGCAAGGCAGACCTTCGGCTACATAAGGGAGACCGTGGACGACATCAGCGACAAGCTTAGGGACAGGGACATCGCAAAGAATGAACCGCTGAACATTGAATGCTTCGGCAGGACGGACAAACTGGAAGTGTGCGCGCACTGCAACTTCATGGAATTGTGCGACAGGCGCTTCGCGCTTCAAGCCGGGAAGGAATAGATGGAAAAAACTCCGAAAAAGAAAAGGCGCAGCTTTATGAGCAGGCATCCCCGTATTCGCTCTATTGCTTACGGGATGTATGCGCTTTTGTTCGCGCTAGTGGGGATACTTATGTTCCCCTTGGGGTTTATTCCTAGGAAGTGGACTTACAAAATCGGGCGTTTCGTCGGGCTCAACGTCACGTATCACCTTATAAAGCGCAAATGCTTCCTGAATCTCTTCTACGCTTATGATGAGAGGATGAATGATAAGCGCGCCAAGTATCTGACGAAGAAGATAGCGGTCAACCTTACCTACAGCTTTTTGGATTGCTTCTACCTCTGGATGTTCAAGTGGCGTTACAGAAAGTACGACCCGGTGGAAGAGTGGAGCGATTGGTCAATCGTCAGCAAATCGATGGAGGCCGGGCACGGCGTAGTGGTCGCCACGGCGCACTATCACTGCTTCGAAGTGATGCCGGTGCACTTCTGCTATACGCGCCAGGGCTTCGACGGGGGAGTGATAGCTCGTACCTTCCCGTCGCCTCTGGCGGTCAAGCTTTACACCTGGCTCAGGAAGCGCTACAACATTCTCTCTTTCTACAGCGACGCGAAAAGCATCATCAGAACTTTGAAGAGCGGAAGAGTGGTGGGAGTGCTTCCCGATCTCTACGCCAAGAGAAAATACAAAGTGCCGACGACTTTCTACGGGAAGCCGACGACGACTTTCGACATACATTTCAGGGTCGCGGCTCTTTGCGACTGCCCGGTAGTGCCGGCTTTTTTGATGCGCAAGAAAAGCTGCCCCTGGAAATACGGACTGTTGTTTTACGATCCCATTTATCTCCAGAAGAAGCCCAGCGAAGAAGAAGTCGATGCGAAAGTGCAGCAGCTATCCTCGGTCTTCGAATATCATATGCGGCGCTTCCCAACCGGGTGGATCTGGTTCCATAACAAATGGCGGATATTTTAACCAAGGATCATTGTTTATGTCTAAAGACGGAAGGATCGCGATCTGCGTAATGGCAGGCGGAATAGGGGAGAGGTTCTGGCCTCTCTCAAGGACGATGCGTCCTAAACAGCTTCTCGCCATCACAGGCGAAAGGACGATGCTCAGGGAAACGATAGCGAGGCATGCCGGTCTCTCTTCTCCCGAAGACGTTTTCATTATCACTACCAAAGAGCAGTCCGATCTTATCGTTAAGGAGATAAATGAACTCCCGGAAGGCAATGTCATACCGGAGCCTTGCGGACGCAACACTGCGCCGTGCGTGGCCCTGGGAGCGGCTCTTTTGTACGCCAAGGATCCCGAATCCGTTATGGTCGTCGTTTCGTCCGACCATCACATCCCCGACAGCGAGGCCTACCGAGCGACCATAGAAGACGCGATCTCTTTGGCGCGCCAGGAGCACGCGCTTGTGACGATCGGCGTCGTGCCGCGCTATCCCGAGACAGGCTATGGCTACATCGAGGGGAAGGAAGAGATAAGCTATCCCGGAAAAACAAAGGGAATGAAAGTTTCGCGCTTTTTGGAGAAGCCGCCTCTGGCGGTCGCCGAAGTCCTTTACAAAACGCCGGGAGTCTTTTGGAACGCCGGAATGTTCGTTTTCAGAACGAAGGATATTCTTGCGGCCTTCGAGCGTTTCATGCCTGAGAGCAACGCAGAGCTGAAAGAGATCACGGCAAAGTCGGGAACCGCAGATGAACGCGCGGCGATAGAGAATTACTACCGCATCGTTGAGAAGATATCCATAGACAAAGCTGTTCTGGAAAAAGCCGACAATGTGGCTGTCATGGCGGCCGGTTTCCAGTGGAACGACGTGGGAAGCTGGACTTCCGCTTCGGCTCACTGGCCGGAGGACGAAAAGGGCAACCGCTTGAAAGGCGAAATAAAGCTTTTAGAAAGCGAGAACTGCATCGTAGGCAACTACCATGAAGGGCTGGTAGGCGTCATAGGGCTTAGAGACGTCGTGGTCATCAGGACAGGCGACGCTGTGCTTGTCTGCGCCAGGGACAAAGTCCAGGACGTCAAGAAACTTTTAACCGGGCTCGATGAGAAATACAGGTAATGCGAATCTTAGCCGTTGACATAGGAAGCGTGAGAACGGGTCTCGCCGTATCCGATCCTCTGGGCTTTACGGCCCAGCCTCTCCCGACCGTAGAAGGCGGCGAGGCGAAGGTCAACGCCAAAAAGATCCTGGAAGTGGTTAAGAAATACGCCGAGGAAAAGGACGAAGCGCGCCGCATCGGAACGGTCGTCCTCGGGAACCCCATTATGCTGAACGGCAAAAAGAGCGAGAGAAGCCTGATATCGGAAGAATGCGCAAGACTGCTTACGGAATACCTAAGGCAGCAGATCGATTTTCCCGTGGAGGTCGTTTTGAAGGACGAACGCCTGACGTCCGTTGCCGCGGAAAGATGCATGCTGAGCATGGACGCCAGCCGCAAAACTAGGAAAGAAAAAAAGGATCAGCTGGCGGCCCAGTTGATTTTAGAAAACTACCTGGAGACGAAGCGCCGTGTCTAGAAAATTAAAACTCCTAATCGTCTTAATGACGCTGATTCTCGGAGGCTGCATGCTCCCGAGAATGTTCGTGGCAGCCTTTATTCCTTTTCAGAGACTGATGATCTGGAGCGCGGCGGCCGCGGCCCGTTACGGCGGTCCTCTAGTAATGCTTATGTTCGCCGCTTCGCCGGAAGCTGATCCCAAAATCGTTCCCAAAGGCATTGCGGAGCCGTTCCTCATGGATGAGCTGGCTACTCCCGAATTCCTGGCCCAAAGGGAAGACCTTGTGAAAGTTTACATTTTCAAGGGGGAGAATCTCAGCGAAGAACGCTACAGGGAGATACTGCTTGACGCGACCGTGAAAGGACAGACGCTTTACGCCATGCCTTTGGCCTCTGAGGATATGCCTCGCATAAAGGAAACGCTTTCGCTGCGCGGAGTGGAATTGGAGGAGGGCGAATTATGAAATTCTTATATTTTTTGGCGTTTCTGGCCCTACTGGGAATGTATCTGGCTTACAGGTATCAGGAGTCGCATCCTAATCAAGGTCTCTTCAGCTACAATCTGAAGGATGAAACGGAAAGCAAGGTTACTCCGCCCTCGACTTACCGTGTGCTTGAGGCAAGTTCAGTTGACCGCTTCACCATGCTCCGCAACAACACCGAGACCCAGAATTTCCACCTTGTCGGCCTTGTCGGCATTCCTGATGACGGCAAAGACATTTTTAATTGCGGAAAAAGTGAAACGGAGCTGAAAGCCCTGGGAAGGGAAGCGCTTGATTTCGCAAAAAATCTTGTGGTCGGCAGATCAGACCTTCACGTCAGGGAAAGGGACAGGCAGCACAGAGACGGCCTGCTCTACGTGGAAGGCGACATCCTTCTGACGAACGGCGTTTCTTTCTCCGAGATGGTCATAAGAAACGGCTACGCATCGAACGACCCGGACGCTGTTACTGATTACGATGGTTTCGAAAGGGAAGCCAGAAAAAAAGAGAAAGGCTTATGGTCAAATAAAATTCCCATAAAGGAGAGATTCCGGATATCTTCGAACATAAGGGAAAGGGGGCTGACAAGAGATTCGTACGCTCAAAAGGCCTCGATGACGAGCGATATTCTGGAAAAGGTCGCCAGTGAGGAGAGATGCGTTTCCGTAAAACTGGATATTTCCATAGAACCTCCCATGACCAGAAATTATAATTTGATGGTTATGTGCGACTTTGGCATGGACGAAGTGATGGGATCGGACGAAGAAGGGGAAAAGCGGGTTCACAAAGACACGGAGCACACAAAGGAGACGTTTACCATTACAACATTGACAACAAACATAAGCTTCAGATCCTCCTCTTACGAAATGAGCAAGATCTCGAGGGGCGGACGCACTTTCAGACAAGGTATCTTCTGCTCTTCCTGCTCTTTAAGAGTCTTTCTCGATGGCGATGAAATATACTTCAATGAGCAATCTTTTTAACTGTTTCAAAAAGGTAAAAAACCTATATTCTTTCCACTATTTTTTTTGAATCTTTCAGTATGTTAAAATAATAGCGATGAATGGGACGAATATTAAACTAAAGAGACCTGCCGGCGTGGCGCTCCTGGCGGTCCTTACGATACTGACGGTCCTTTCCCTTTTGGCCGGCAGTTTCGCGGTGTCAATTTCGATTGACGAGAACGCCTCCCGCCAGACTCAGGCCGAGCTTGGTCTGCGCATGCTTTATCAGAGCGGCGCCGCCCACGTCAAATCAGCGCTTATGAGCGCCGCCATGACGGAGACGAAAAGCCCCGGCGAAATGCTGTCACAGACGAAAGCCCTCCAGCCGGCCACCAAGGACGGCTTCGGCCCCTGGGTTTACGTCAAGAACGAGAACGGCGACGCTATCGGCCGTTATCGCGTGAAAGTGGAGGACGAGGCCGCCAAGCTCAACATCAACAAAGCCTTCCTGACGGAGAAGTCCCAAGGTTCCGGCTGGGACACCGGCGAAATATCCATTCCCGACGCCCTGGGCGTGACGCCCGCCACAGCCAAGGACCTCCTGAAATACAAGTACGGCTTGAACGGCGTGCCGGGCGACAGGGGAGACGACGACCAGAACAACGCCCTTCTGATGACGGACGGCCTTGACAACAACGCAAACGGCATCGTCGATGAATACGACGAGGGCGTCAATGATCCCGGCGAGTATCTCCCGAGCAGACCTAGGGGCGACGACCGCGCGTTCTCGACTCTTCGTGAAGTCATGCCCTTCCTTCTGACCTCCGACAATTTCAAAAAGCTTTCCGAGGCGAGCCAGGAACGCGCCGTCAGGGAACTCTACAAGAGAGCTACGCTTTATTCGACAGACATTCCGGGCAGTTCGACGCTTCCCAACGACCAGCCTTCCGAAATAAACAGTATCACCGGCGCCGAACTCAGGAAGCGCCTCAATTCTATGCCGAATCCCGTCGAGGGACAGTCGAGAGCGAGAAACCAGCTGGCGGCAAACATGATCGACTACCGCGACGAGAACCACGTCATGACTACGCTTGGCAGCGACATCTACGGCGCGGAGGCCATCTGCTTCAACGAAGTTTTGGCCAATGAAGACTCCATCACCTTCTGGGTAAGAGACTCCTCGGCTACCGACGGTCTTGTCAGAGACTGGGTAAAATCTACCTACTGGCACGATCAGTACGATTCCAAGGACAACACGCGTCTTCTGCACTGCCCCTTGTGGTACTACTGCTGCATAACCGACAAGGTCATCAACAACAAGCTTTTCTGGCACCATTCCATCAGGATGAACAACACCTGGAGAGTCATCAATTCCGGCAACTCATCCAAGGGACACATAAACATCAGCAACGGATCCTTCGGTTTGCCTGACGGACCGGGCGAAGCCCAATCCTCAGCAAACCCGCGCTTTCTAAACTGCGACGGCGACGCCTGGGGCGGCGGCAGTCCGAGCCAAAGCTACCGCGACACCTATGTCAAGCTTATAACCATGATGAGCAAGCGCGGCAAAACGGAAAGCGGTGCTGTAAGGTTCGAAGACAACATGTTCAAAAACATGTATGTCGTCATCTGGGCTTGGCGCGGCAACAAGCAGCTAGGCCAGTTCAAGGTCACCTCCTCTTCCCATAACGGCAATATAAAGTTCAACACTTCGGAGGTTGATTCAGGCAGATCTTTGAACTCCATTTGCACAGCGGAAGGCATTACCAACGGCCAGTCCCTGGCTGTCAGCTTCCTGGCTTGGTCGCAGGGCATTTCCGCCATCCTTCCGAGAGTCAACTGGTACCACTGCGTTAGACGACCGGACGGCGCCGGACGCTATTACAAGGTCGTAATCACGAACGACCCGGTTGACTCCTTCAAAGGCTACAACTGCCGCACGCTGGGCATCTCGGGCAGCCCCAGCAGCGATCACACGATCCTTGAGGATGACAAAGCCTGGGAATACAAGGATGGCAAACCTCAGAAAGTTGACTCCACCGGCTGGATGGATGTTATCGTCAAATCTTGCGAAAAAGTCAGCCACAACTCCAAGCAGTATCAATCCCTTGGATACATCCGCCTGATCGCTCCGGAAGTCGTAGAGATGTACAACGCTTCTGAAACGGCGGTCTCCCTTGCCAACTGGAAAGTGGTTTGCAACACTGGTACTATGGCGACCGAGATCGGCAACATCAGAAGGACGACCTACTATGACAACAAGGCCGGCGGACGAATCGTTGACGACAACCCCGCGGTGATGCCGAGAAACCACTTCTATCTTGTCAACGACGCCGAGCTCTTCGACATGCGCTACGGCAACGGCGATATGCTCTGGGGTTCCGCCGCTACTGAAAGGATCCCGGTCTTCGAGATGGACTCTAAACACTGGGGCATTTCCTTCAAACTTAAGAAAGTCAAAGCTGAAACGACCGACTTCTACTACTACATCGACACAGGTCAGACTGTTCTTGACGACAAGCTTTTCCAGGGCGAATCCATCCGCCTTATTTACAGAGGCGAGGAGAACAACCCGAGATCCTGGCACGGCCGCATCTTCCCCCTGCTCTGGTGGGAGCAGGAGAAAGGCAAGCGCATAAGAGTCTGGAACGAATACGCCCGCTACAACGTCAACATTCCGCCTGTCAAGAACTGCGAAGTTATGTTCCTCGGCCTCCCGGCCCGCGGCGGTATCGTTTCTCTGACTTTGAAGAACGAATACAACCAAGTTACCGCCCGTACCGTTGAGTACGGCTCCGTGGACATCAAAGAAAAGGGCTACAGCACCGAGAAAGAGGATCCGACCCACTACAAGTGGGTGAAGCGCGCAACTCCGACTATCGGCGGCACGGAAGATCTTGCTCTCAACACCGTTATGCGAGCCAAGAAGAACAGGCCCACCTGGATCAAGAACGGACCTTTCGGCAGCGTTGCAGAAATGGGTATGGTAAGGACCGCCAGAGACTTTGAGAACCTAGGCAGCTCCGGCGGCGAAGCGAGCGGCAAGGCGAAAGTCGCTTCTCTTGCTGATTACTTCTGCACCGGATCACTGCGTTTGAACGCCGTGGACGGCAACGTTGAAGTCAAAGGCTGGGAAGCCAGCAAATTTGAAGTCGATAGATACGACGCTTCCTCGGTTTCGGCCAAAGATGCCAAATGGGAAGTTGACCAATGGAAAGGCCACACGCTCCGTTACCTCACCGGTCCGCTGCGCGGCGAGACTTTTGCGGTTCACGGCAACACGCCCACCAGTTTGAAGCTTGTCGCCGACGACAACAAGAACAGCCCCAGATCCGTTCCTCAGCGTCTCCTCAACAAGCCCAACAAAGGCGATGAATTCACGATCGGTCCAGGGTACCTGACGCCTGTCTGCTACACCAGGAAAGCCAATCAGGAAGGCGAATGGGTCTGGCATGACGCCATCCCGCTTAAGGGAACGTACAACCTCTACGTGTACGGCCTGAACGACGCTATTTCCACGACCGAGTTCCTGGAAGAAAATTACAACGCCAGTCTTGACGTTGACCTCTGGAACTACACCACGGGCGAATGGAACAACCTCTGCAAACGTAAAAAATACAACAAGGAAGACAGCTTCCTGGCCGGCAAGATCACGCCCGATCACATCTCCGCCAACGGCGACATAAAGATGCGCCTGACGTCCCACGACGTTATCGACACCACCAAAGCTTATGCGGAGGCGGCCGCCAGAGGCGAGATCAACCAGCCTTACCGTTCCGGTTACGCCTGGTTCAACTATCTGATGGTCAGCCCGATCCCGGTCGTCGGCAGAGTGAACTTCAATACGGCTTCCAAGGAGCTTCTCGGCGCGCTGCCCGGCATCACGCCAACACTGGCTGCCAACATTGCCGACGGCATTGACGAGAACGGCAAACCGACTTTGAAGCCTTACAAGCATCCCAGCGACATCCTGAACGTCAAAGGCATGAAGCTTGGCAACTACAGGCGCTTCGCCAACCTCGTCTGCATCGACTCTTACGTTTACACCGCCAAGATCGAAGCCGAGCTCTTCGACGACGTTGACCACGACGGCGTCTATACTCCCGAGGTGGACCACCAGAGCGCCAACGGCCTCAGGCACTACATTCTTAAGAGTAACCCGGGTTCTGACATCGAACACTGCGTGGAAGAATTGGAGGAATTCTAATGAGCGGATTACCCCTTACCAACGACAACTTTGAAGCGGAAGCCCTGAACTACGAGGGCGCTGTCATAATCGATTTCTGGGCCACCTGGTGCGGCCCTTGCAAGGCTTTCATGCCCATCGTGGAAGCCTTCGCCAAGGAACATCCCGAGATCAAATTCTGCACCGTCAACGTGGACGACGCGCCCGAGATCGCGGAACGCTATGAAATCATGAGCATACCGACTTTGGTATTCCTTAAAGGTGGGGAGCTGAAAGAGATCTCCGTCGGCTCCCTTCCTCCCAAAGTCCTGGCGGAAAAAGCTGAAAAAGCCTTCGCATGACAGAACTGATAAGAGATTTATGGCCGTCAATTCTGACGGCCTTTTTTGTAAGCGCCTTTGTCTCCCGGCTGCTCGCTTACCTTTATGTGAAAAAGGGCTGGTGCGCCCCCAGCCGCACCGGCGGCGCAATGCCTCTGACCGGCGGGATAGGGATAGTGTGCAGTCTGTTTTTGATGCAGCTTTTGCTGTTGATCAGTTTTTATTGGCGAGATCTTGGAAATCGGCCAGACGCCGTTAAGTTTTTTTTTCGTAATGAGTTTTTTAGTAAAATTTTTCCTTTTTTCATCGCGTACCTTTATTTTGTCCTGGGTCTTTTGGATGATATTTATCATTTCAGACCAAAGCCAAAACTCCTTGGCTTTGCAATAGTTCTTGCTATTTATGCGGTTTTTCAAACAATCCATGTTAACACGTGGAGCACCATATATACTTTTGACTATGTCCGTATCCTTATAATAATGATCGGCACTTTCTTTTTCGCCAATTCCTACAATTTCTTAGACAATGCGAACGGGCATTGCGCCTGCTCCTTGCTTGGTTTGTTTTTGACCCTGCTTTTTTTGGAACCGGAAGGCTTAAGAGCAAAAGATTCATCTGAATTGGTTTCTACCATCGTGTATTTCGGTTGTTCTGTTTTGTCTGGAGCGCTTCTCGGTTTCCTTTTTTGGAACTTTCGCAAGAAAGCGAAACTTTATCTCGGCGACGCTGGCAGTCTTTTTTTGGGAGCCTGCGCTTTCTTGCTGGCAACGAGAAGCAATTACATTTACAAATTCACCAACTGTAATTTTCCGTACCAGGCTTCGTTTCAGGAATTTTTACTTTGGGCAAATCTTCTTTTGATTCTTCTGGCCTATCCGATCTATGACACCTGCGCGGTTATGCTTCTGAGAGTGCTGAGAGGGCAGAATCCGACGATAGGGGGGCAGGACCATTATTCGCATCGCTTGATGCGCGGGGGATTTCCTCTGTGGCTCGTTAATCTGATCGCTTTTACGGCGGCGGGCATCCTGCCGGTCGTATTATTTACGTTTTTAAAGCTCGCTCATGGAGCGGTCTATTTCGGCCCATTTGCGATTTGGGCGTTCTTGCTTTTCCTCGATGTTTTGGCGGCCGTTTTGCGAAAAAAGGCTGCTGATGAGCCTGAGCTGTCTTGAGCGAGGCTTTTTGGCCTCTCTCATTGACTTTTTTGGGCTTATTTTATATCATTTCTAATAAGTTTTATACCGTGGAAAAATATCTCCGGCGGCGCGAGTCAGCACACGGGTCCCCATTAGGTTTTGGGGAAACGCGATCCAACCGGATAATCTAATGAGGAACAATGAAACTAGGATTAACCACCGCAAGTTTCGACACGGCTATCCAAGGCGGCCGTACCAATTTGGTGAAGATCATTGAATCAGCCGCGAATCTGGGCTTCGAAGGCCTGGAAATCATCAACAAGAAAGAGGTTTGGCGCAAGGATATCAGCGACGATATCAAAGTCAACCTGGTCAGAATGCGCGAGAAAAAGCAGCGTTACTTCGCCTACGGCGTGAGTTTCGACCTCGGTCTCGCCGACGATACGCTCCGCTGGCGTATGATGAACAAAGTTAGGGAAGCCATCCTTCTGGCCGCCGTCACGAACGTCAATTACGTTACGCTTTACGGCTGTCTGACGGAAGAAGGCGCCACCTTCGCCGAACGCAAGGACGTTTTGGTCAAGACTATCAAGGACTGCCTTGATCTGGCCGAAATGAAGCATGTGACGCTCTGCCTTGCCAACGACAATCCCGCTCTGAACGGCATCGCCAACCTGAAGGCCGTCTGCGAGGAAGTCAACTCCCCGAACTTCAAACTCAGCCTGGATCTTGGCGAGATCGCCCTGGGCGGCGAATGCCCCGTGGAAGCTCTGAAGACCCTGAGCCAGTATGTCGCCGAAGTTTTGGCGACTGACGTTAAGGAAGCCGAAGGCGGACAGCTCGAATTCTGCGTTGCCGGCGAAGGCAAAGTCCCGTTCGCCGATGTCATCGCGCTGCTTCGTCAGCTTTCCTTCGAAGGCTTCATCAGCGTTTACTACAAGGGCAGCGAAGAACCCGCCGACGGCGTGAAGCGCTGCGCTGAGAATCTCAAAAAGCTTTTGAGCGAATAAGAGGAAAAATATATGGCTACTAAAATCAGACTTAGAAGAACAGGTACTACCAATCTGGCCACTTTCCGCATCGTCGCCGCTGACGAACGTTCCCCCAGGGACGGCCGCTTCCTCGAAACTCTGGGCTCCTATGATCCCAGGAAGGAAGGCGAGGAGAAGGTCCAGCTGAACGTCGAACGCGCCCAGTATTGGGTGAATGTCGGCGCCCAGGTGACTCCGAAAGCCATTTCGCTTTTGAAGTCCAAAGGTGTGGTTTTCCCGAGCAAGGCTACCAAGAAAGCCAAAGAAGCTCAGGAATAAAAGCAGTTTGCTTTTTTGCTCTTTCACATGAAAATCGATGTGCTGACCCTCTTCCCAGGCTCCCTTGAAGCGTATTTGAAAGAGAATATCGCAAGGAGAGCAAGTGAAAGCGGGCTTTTGGAAGTGAGACTTCACGACTTTCGCGAATACACTCACGACCGGCATCGCACAGTTGACGATTCCCCTTACGGCGGCGGCCCCGGAATGCTGATCGGGCCCGCGCCGATCTTTGAGGCCATGGACGATCTTTCGCTCTGGGACGCATACAAGATCTTTCTTACTCCCAGCGGCAGGCCCTTGGGCTACGGAATTGCCTGCGAACTTTCGAAACGCGATCACATAATGATCCTCTGCGGACATTACGAAGGCGTTGACCAGAGAGTGCGCGACATAATGGACGAGGAGATCTCGATAGGGGATTACGTCATCAGCAACGGTTCGGTCGCCGCCATGGTTCTTATTGACACCGTGACGAGGCTTATACCGGGGACGCTCGGAAACGAAGAAAGCGCTGAGAACGATTCGTTCTGCGACGGCCTTCTCGAGTACCCCCAGTACACCCGCCCCGAGGAATACCGCGGGATGAGAGTGCCGGACGTTCTTTTGAGCGGCAATCATCAGCTCATCGCCAAATGGAGAAGGGCTAAGCAGCTGGAACTTACGAAGCTGCGGCGCCCCGAACTTTTGGAGAAAGCGCAGGAAGAAAAATAATCGAAAAAACAACAAAAATAAAAAATACTATGAGTAACTTGATCGAAAAAATCCAAGGCCAGAAAAGAGCGGAAGCCCTAGTGCCTTTCCGCGTTGGCGACACTGTCAAGGTGAATCAGAAGATCCGTGAAGGCGACAAAGAGCGCATCCAGGTCTTCCAGGGCGTCGTGATTGCCCGTCAGGGCGGCGGCGCGGGCGAGACCTTCACGGTCCGCAAGATCTCCTTCGGCGTCGGCGTTGAGCGCGTTTATCCCGTCAACTCCCCGAACGTGGTGAGCGTGGAAGTCGTAAGAGAAGGCGCAGTCCGCCGTGCGAAGCTGTACTATCTGCGCGGCCGCGTCGGCAAAGCTGCCAAGATCTCTGAAAAGCGTCGCGCCAACTAGGCGTAATTTTGGGCCCCGGCGGTTTACCGCCCGGGGCCTAACTCTTAAAAATAACAAGAATCACTATGGCATCTGAAGATCTTATTCTGGATATTTTGCTTGAACAAGGCAAGATCACACAGGAGAATATTGACAAGTGTCGCGACAACTTAGGCGTCAGGGCCAACACAATGCTTGAACTGTTGTGCCTCGACGGCGTCATCAAGGAAGAAGAGCTGGTCGCCTTCCTGGTCGACTATCTGTCCGTTCCTTCCGTGACACTCTCCGACAACACTATCCCCCCCGAAGTAATCCAGTGCGTCCCCGGCGAATTCGTCAGGAAAAACCATCTTATGCCTTTCAAACTGGAAGCGAACACGCTGACGGTCGGCATGGTGAACCCGATGGATGTGGACGTAGTAGATAACCTGACCGTTGAACTAAACAAGAATCCCCAGACTCAGGGCATCTCCGTCGAGACCGCCATTGCGGGCCCCATCGACATCCAGAATGCCATAGACCTTTACTACCGCGGACAGCAGTTTGAAACGGCTGTCAGCGAAGCGGAAGAAGGGGATTACAGTGAAGCGCTGAAAGGAATAGGCAATATTTCAGGCGGCGAGGGCGAGGACGAAGCCCCGATCATTCGTTTCGTCTCCGCCATCATTACCCAGGCCTACCGCATGCGCGCTTCCGATATTCACATTGAGCCTCTTGAGAAACGCATTCGTATCCGCTACCGCATCGACGGCGTTTTGAAAGAGATGGAATCGCCCCCGAAGAGACTGCAGGGCCCCATCATGTCGCGTTTGAAAATTATGTCCGGCATGAACATGGCTGAGCGCAGGATCCCTCAGGACGGCCGTATTAAATTCAAAGTTGACAAGGTGGTACTTGACCTTCGTGTCTCGAACCTCCCCGGCACGCACGGCGAATCAGTGGTCATGCGTATTCTGGACAAATCGTCCCTGATGCTTGGTCTATCCGAACTGGGCTTCCTTGATGAGGACGAGAACACCTTCCGTCATCTGATCAGCATGCCTAACGGCGTATTGCTGGTCACGGGCCCGACAGGTTCCGGCAAGACCACGACGCTTTACGGCTGCTTGAACTTCCTGAACAAGCCGGACGTCAAGCTGATCACCGTGGAAGACCCTGTAGAATACATGCTGGGCGGCATCAACCAGGTCCAGGTGAACGACGAGATCAACTTCACCTTCAGCCACGCTCTCCGTTCAATCTTGCGTCAGGCCCCGAACATCATCATGGTCGGCGAGATCCGAGACAGAGTGACGGCTGAGATCGCGACGCAGGCGTCCCTGACGGGACACCTGGTCTTCTCGACGCTGCACACGAACGACGCTCCTTCCGCCATTACCCGTTTGATCGATATGGGCGTGAAACCCTTCCTGGTCGCCACGTCCGTCATCGGCGTCATGGCCCAGCGTCTTGCCCGTACCGTCTGCAAGAACTGCGCCTGCGAATACGTTCCCGATCCCCAGGTCTGCAAAGTGATGCATTTGAGCGACGAATACATTAAATCGCACAAGTGGATCCACGGCGCCGGCTGCGAAGTTTGCAACGGCACAGGCTACAAAGGACGTAAAGGTCTCTTTGAGATCATGGTCGTGAACGACGCGATCCGCAGACTGGTTTACGAGTGCGTGCCTGCGAACGAAATTCGCGCCGAAGCCCGTAAAAACGGCATGGCCACGCTGCGCGAGGACGGTCTTAAGAAGGCCGAGCGCGGTATCACGACGCTTGAGGAAGTCTTGCGTATAACCGCGGTCGACGAGGCCTAATAGGAGAATAACTTATGGCATTTGATATTGAAACTTTAGGTCAAGCTTTGATAGACTCCGGCACGGCGACTCAGGAACAGATCAACGAGGCCGTGCAGGAAGCTCAGGCCAACGGCGTCCCCATCGAAGTCGTCCTGGCTCAGAAGAACATCGCAACGGCGGAGCAGATCCACGAAGCGGTCAGTATGGCTTACGGCATGCCGTTCGTCTCCCTTGATTACAAGCATATTCCCGAGGATGTCTTAGACCTCATCACTCCTTCCTCCGCGGAACTCTACCGCGCCATTCCTTTCAAACGCGAGGAAAACGGCGCCGTCTCCGTCGCCATGGCGGACCTTGAGAATCTTTCCGCCGTCGATACCATCCGCTACAATTTGGGCGTTGACGTCACTCCCGCTTTGACGACCGACGACCAGATCGAGGCGGTCCTGGAAGGATACTATAGAAAGAAAGCCGAGTCTTTGGACGAACTGATCAACGACCTGGCGGCTCTCCGTCCCGAAGAACTGGCGGATGACGAGAATTCCGCGCAGGCCCAGAGCGGCCCTGTCGTCAAACTGCTTGAACTCATCCTGGTCCAGGCTGTGAAGGACGGCGCCTCCGACGTGCACTTCGAACCTTTCGAAGACGTCTTCAAGATCCGCTACCGTGTGGACGGTTCGCTTTACGAACTCGTTCCGCCGCCGAAATCCCTGGCTCCGGCTCTGGCTTCCCGTATCAAAGTTATGGCAGGTCTTAAGATCGCTGAGCGCCGTCTCCCTCAGGACGGACGTATCACGGCCCGCATTGCCGGCCGCCAGATCGACCTGCGCGTTTCCACTCTTCCGACGATGTTCGGCGAATCCGTCGTGGTGCGAATCCTCGACCGTGAAGCGGTCAAGCTCGATCTGCGCAACCTCGGTCTTGAAGACGACGTGCGCGAGAAACTGACTGAGATCGTTCTGAGGCCGAACGGCATCGTTTTGGTGACCGGGCCTACCGGCTGCGGCAAGACGACTACGCTTTACGCCTGCCTGGCCAGGATCAACGACATCGAATCGAAAGTTATTACTACTGAAGACCCGGTGGAATACGACGTGGAAGGCGTAGTCCAGGTGCCGATCAACGAAGCGGTCGGCCTTACTTACGCCAGATCCCTTCGTTCCATTCTGCGTCAGGACCCCGACCGAATCATGGTCGGAGAGATCCGTGACTTGGAAACCACACAGATCGCTATTCAGGCGTCTTTGACCGGCCACCTGGTACTTTCCACCTTGCACACGAACGACGCGCCGACGACCATCACGCGTCTTATCGATATGGGTACCGAGCCCTTCCTTATCGGCTCCACCCTGCAGTGCGTCGTGGCTCAGCGACTCATCAGGAAGATCTGCCCCTTCTGCAAGGAAGAGTACACTCCGACTCCCGAAGAGCTGAAACGCCTCGACCCGCAGCATCCTGACGCCTACGGCGACGTCAAGTTCTACCGCGGCACCGGCTGCCCGCACTGCAACAACAGTGGCTACCGCGGCCGTACCGGCATCTACGAGATGCTGGAGATCAACGACGAACTGCGCGACATGATCAACGACCGCGCGCCTGCGACCGCTCTGCGCGACAAGGGCCGCGAGCACGGCATGCGTTCTCTCCGCGAGGACGGCATCCTGAAGATCAAACGCGGCATCACGACCATTTCCGAAGTCTGCCGCAGCACCATCGCCCACGGTTAATAAAGAAAAAAATACAATTAATATTGATTTCATAAATCGGAGGAAATCATGAGCACTGCTCCAAAAAAGAAAAGCAAATTCGGTGACATCCGAATCGGCGGTCAGAAAAAGGCCACTGTTGCTGACATCGCGTTGTTCACGCGTCAGCTGGCTACGCTTCTCGACGCAGGTCTTCCCCTGGTCAGAAGTATCAGGCTTCTCCAGCAGCAGCAGCCCCCGGGAACCCAGCTGGGCTCCGTTCTGAAAGAAGTCGTGGCCGGTGTGGAAAGCGGCAAAACCTTCTCGGACTCCCTTTCCAAGTTCCCGAAAGTCTTCGACGCCCTTTTCGTCAACATGGTCAGAGCCGGTGAGGCCGGCGGCGTTATTGAGACCGTACTTAACCGTCTGGCTGACTTCAGCGAAAAGAGTGAGAAACTGAAAAAGCGCGTGAAAGGCGCCATGACCTATCCTATCGTCATTTTGACCATCGCCATGCTGGTCTGCGTGCTCTTGCTGGTCTTCGTCATTCCTAAATTCCAGGGCATGTTCGAACAGCAGGGCAACAAGATGCCTTGGATCACCCAGACTCTTATCGACCTTTCCCACGGTTTGGTCAATATTTTCAAGAGCCCCATTAAGCTGATTATCGTCGCGGCTGTCATCTTCGTCATCGTGACGCTCTGGAAAGCCTTCAAGCGTTCCAAAGGCGGCGCCTACATGATCGACCGCTTCCTCATCTCGGCCCCGGTCTTCGGCACCCTGATCAGAAAGTCCATCATCGCCCGCTTCACCCGTACCTTGGGTACGCTTCTTAACGCCGGCGTTCCCATTCTGCAGGCGCTCGACATCGTGAAAGACGCTGTGGGCAACCTGGTCGTCGCCAAAGTCATCAACAAGGTGCACGCCTCCATCAAAGAGGGCGGATCCGTTACGGAACCGCTGGCTGAGTCCGGCATCTTCGACGGCATGGTAACGGGTATGTTAAGCGTCGGTGAAGAAACCGGCACGATGGCCCCGATGCTTCTCCGTATCGCCGACACTTACGACGACGACGTGGACTCCGCGGTGGACAGTCTGTCCTCCATTATCGAGCCGTTGCTGATCGTCTTCCTGGCCTTGATCGTCGGTACCATCGTTATCGCGATGTTCCTGCCGATGACCGCCATGTTGAAAGGCGTCGGCGGCGTCTAATAATTTGGAACCGTTTCGAAATGAAAAGGCCGCTCATGTGCGAGCGGCCTTTTCTTTGAAGTGAGGAGACTATAATGAAGATCAAAATGGCAACGCCCCTTGTGGAGATGGACGGCGATGAGATGACCAGGATCATCTGGAAGCTCATCAAAGACATCATTATCCTGCCCAACATCGAGCTTAAGAGCGAATACTACGACCTCGGATTGGAAAACAGGGAAAAGACCGGCGACCAGGTCACAATAGACGCCGCGGAGGCTAACAAAAAGTACGGCGTGGCTGTCAAATGCGCGACCATAACGCCGAACGCCGACCGCGTGAAGGAATATTCGCTTACGAAGATGTGGCCTTCCCCGAACGGCACCATCAGGGCTATACTTGACGGCACGGTCTTCAGGACGCCCATCCTCGTCAAAGGTCTCGTTCCGTACGTTCCCAACTGGAAAAAGCCCATAACCATCGCGCGCCATGCCTACGGCGACATCTACAAGAACAGTGAGATGATCGTCCCGGCCGGTTCCAGGGCCGAGCTTATAGTGACCGGTCCCGACGGATCTGAAACGCGCCAGCTTATCCATGAATTCAAGGGCAGCGGCATCATCCAGGGCGTCCACAACACCGACGCTTCCATCGAAAATTTTGCCAAGACCTGCTTTGAGTTTGCACTTTATAAGAAAGAGGACCTCTGGTTCGCCGCCAAGGACACCATCTCGAAAAAATACGATCATCGTTTCAAGGATATCTTCAACGAGATCTTCGCGGCTTCTTACAAAGAGAAATTCGAAAAGGCCGGGATCACTTTCTTCTATACGCTGATCGACGACGCGGTGGCCCGCGCCATCAGGTCCGAAGGCGGCTTCATATGGGCCTGCAAGAACTATGACGGCGACGTCTTCTCCGATCTCATTGCCACGGCTTACGGGAGCCTGGCCATGATGACGTCCGTTCTGGTCTCGCCCAGCGGCGCCTACGAATACGAGGCGGCCCACGGCACGGTCCAGCGCCACTACTACAAGCATCTCAAGGGCGAAACGACCTCGACCAACTCGGTCGCCACGATCTTCGCCTGGAGCGGAGCGCTTAGGAAAAGAGGGGAGCTGGACGGCAATACAGAACTGGTCTCCTTCGCCGACAAGCTCGAAGCCGCCACGCTCAAGACTATCGAGGAAGGGTACATGACCAGGGACCTCTATCTTGTTTCCACGCTTTTGTATAAGCAGGCCCTCAATACCGAGGAGTTCCTTCGTGCGATTGCCGCGCGCCTAGGCTAGTCTTGACTTTGAGAGGCGTATCTGATAGCATATTGAAACCATATTTTAAGAGGTTATGCGTTTTATCATCGTACTTCTGGTTCTGACGATCCTTGCGATCTTCGCGATCCTTACCTTCCAGCCCGCCAGCGTTGAGCTGAGGGAGCTTGAAAAGAAGGAGAAGGAGAAAGCTGCGGAAGCCGCCAGATTGAGGATGGAGAACGAGCAGCTCAAAAAGGAACTGCACCTCCTCAAATATGACAAATTTTACCTCGAAAAGTTCGCTAGGGAAAATTTCGGACTTAGCAAAACGAACGAGTTGATCTTCAAATTCGAATAACAAGTGCCGCGGGGTAGAGCAGTCCGGTAGCTCGTCAGGCTCATAACCTGAAGGTCGCAGGTTCAAGTCCTGCCCCCGCCACCAAAAATATTTTGGCGGAGTAGCTCAGTTGGTCAGAGCAGCGGAATCATAATCCGCGTGTCGTGGGTTCGACTCCCTCCTCCGCTACCAAATCTTACGGCGGTCAAATGACCGCCGTTTTTTTATCTTGACACCCATACCTTATTTCCATAAAATATTAATAATAATGAAATATTCTAATTCACAGTTCCGTTCGATGCTCATTAGCGAGCGCACCGACAGGAAGATGCCGCGTCTAAACGCACTGCTCGGCGAGGATGACCGACTGGCCATTCTGATGTACGGCGAGCCCGATCCGGACTCTCTTTCGGCGGCCTGGGCTCTGAAAGAGCTTGTAAAAGGCCTCGTGGGTAGCGTCGAGATTATTTCACTGGAACCCATAAAGCGCCAGCAGAACCAGCTTTTTGCCCGCAAATTGAAGATTCCCTTCACGATCCAGCACGAGGTCGCCTGGGACAAATACACGAAATTCGCCCTGGTGGACGCTCAGCCCGACTTTTTCAAGCCGCAGCTGCCCATCTCCTTCGACATCATAATCGACCATCACCCCAAGAAAGGGAACTACCCCTTCAAATTCTCGGACATAAGGCCCCGCTACGGCTCGACCGCCACGATACTTTTGGAATATCTCTTGACCTCCCAAGTGACCGTTGGCAAGAAACTGGCGACGGCCCTCTGCTATGGCTTGAACACCGATACGGACGACCTGGTCAGGGGCGTATCGCCTCAGGACGTGGCCGCTTTCGGTTATTTGAAGCCCAAGTGCGATTCCCAGCTTCTGCATTCCCTGGAGTTGGCTGAGATCCCCAGGGCTTATGCGCCGTATTTTACGGAGGCTCTTCAGCTTGTCCAGGCCGGCGGCATGTGTCCCGTGGTCTGCTTCTCGAAACTGCCCTCCGCGGACGTCTGCGTCCATATAGCCGATTTCCTCTCGCAGTTTACGAACATGAAGTGGGTGGCCGTAGGCGGCATCTGCGACAACACAATGCACGTTGTCATGCGCGAGAGCGCGATCGGGGCTGACGTGGGCAAAATAGCGAGGGCGAAGCTCTCGAAGTACGGCAGCGCCGGGGGCCACAGGGGCAAATCCAGGGCCGCCATCCCCAAGGCGGTCGTGGAGGACGCCTTGGGCAAGGAACCCTCCAATACGGCCCTCACAGCATGGCTGAGGGGCATCCTGATATCCAGAACGAAAAAGAGTCTCAAATAAAATTAAGGAGTTCTATGGCAAATCGCGGACTTATAGTCGTTGAGTCGCCTTCCAAAATCAAGACCATCCATCAGATCGTCGGAAACAAATACGTGATCAAAGCGACGGTCGGCCACATCATGGAGATGCCCAAGTCGCGTCTCGGAGTCGATGTGGAGGACGGGTTCAAAGTTACCTTGAAGCCCTTGCGCGGCAAGAGCAATGTCATAAGCGACCTGAAAAAGGCCGCATCCGAAGCAGGCGAGATCTATCTGGCCACCGACCCGGATAGGGAAGGGGAAGCCATAGCGGAGCATGTTTACAGCATTCTCCCGCACTCCAAGAGGATTCACCGCATCATGTTCAACGCCATCACTCCGTCTGAAATCAACAATGCGCTTGAGAACCCCACGACCATAAATCTGAAAAGAGTGGACGCCCAGAAAGCCAGGAGAGCCATAGACAGGCTTATAGGCTATCTGCTCAGCCCGGAAGCCTCCTTCTACATGGGCGAAAAGAATTTCTCCGTCGGCCGCGTCCAGAGCCCTGCCGTCGGTCTTATCGTCGAAAGGGAAAGGGAGATCGCTAATTTCCAGCCAGTACCCTATTGGCTCATCAAGGCTGATTACGAGATAGGCAAGCAAGTCTTCACGGCCCAGCTGAAAAGCGGCCGGGTTGAAAACGAAGCGGAAGCGGACTCGATATTCGAGGCGCTTAAGAACGCCAAGGAGCACACCGTCAAAGCGATCGAGAAATCCGAATTCTCGCGCAATCCGATGCCGCCTTTCATCACTTCGACTTTCCAGCGCGCCGCCTTCAGGGCTTACCACTTTGATCCCAAGTTCGCTATGGAGATCGCCCAGACGCTTTATCAGGGTGTCGAGATCAGGGGCCGCCAGGTCGCTTTGATAACTTATATGCGAACCGACTCCACCAGGATCTCCAAAGAAGGCATGGACATGGCTCAGAAACAGATCGAGAAGCAGTACGGGGAGCAGTATTACCAGCGCCGCTTCTACAAGAGCAAAAAAGGCGCCCAGGATGCCCACGAGGCCATTCGCCCGGCACATCCGGAGATCACCCCGGAATCTGTCAAAGACGTGCTTACTGAGCCCTGCTTCAAGATCTATTCTTTGATCTATAAGCGCTGGCTGGCGTCGCAGATGAAGCCTGCCCTTTACGACAAGACAAAAGCGACGATCATGTCCGACGACGTTGAGATGGAAGCGGAAGGTAAGACGCTGAAGTTCGAAGGTTATCTCAAGGCTTACGGCTACGATCTTAGCGAGGAGGAAGAGGACGAAGCCGAATCCGGTCTGCCGCCCCTCAGCGAGAACGACAAGCTCGCTATGAAAGAGGCCCGCTGCGAAAGGAAAGAAACTCTGCCGCCTCCCCGCTACAACAGCGGAAGTTTGGTCGAGAAGCTTGAGAAGCTCAACATCGGCCGCCCCTCCACCTACGCCACGATCGTCGATAAGATCAGGGAAAGGCAGTACGTCGAGGAGACGCGCCCCAAGAGGGAGTTCAAGCCCACGGAAAGAGGCTTCAGGCTCTACGACTACCTGAAGGAAAAACGCCCTCTGGTCATGAACTACGACTACACCGCCGATCTCGAGAAAGACCTGGACGAGATCGAGGACGGCGAGAAAGATTATCTGACAGTTATGGACAAGCTGTTCGAGCCGCTGAAGGAAGTCTATTCCAACCAGTCCGGCTTCATGGTCAGCAAGCCGACCGCCAAGCAGCTCGACATGGCGAGAAGACTGGCGGCTGCCGCCAAACTTGAGATCCCGGAAAGCGCTCTTGTCAACGCCAAGGAACTCTCCAAGTGGATCGACGAGACGAAAGACAGCCTCGGCAGCAAACTAGTCCTGCCTCCCAGCGAGAAGCAGCTCTCCTACGCGGAGAAGCTCTCAAATGACACCGGAATTCCCATCACCGACGAAATGCGCTTGTCGGCCGAGAAGATCTCCAGTTTCATCGACACGGCCTCCAAGATCCTGGAGCACAAGATGAGAAGCGCCATGCATCCTATCAGGGTGAACTACGTCATTGACGAAGAGCAGCACACCAAGGAATACGGCGAACTGAACATTATCGACATTATAGACGAGAAAGAGAAGAAGGCCGTCGGCCTTAAGACCGGCCTCAGTCAGACCACCTGGATCCCCAGGAGCCAGATCGTCTTTCTCTCCGACGACGTCATCACCTTAAAGAGCGAATGGGCGCTCCAAAAGTTCATCGAAAAGAAGCCCGACCAGAAAACGTTCGCCAAGGGCGGAAAGGGCAGGGGCGCAAAAGCCAAAGAAGCTCCTGCTGAAAAAAAGCCCGCGGCGAAAAAAACGACCGCCAAAAAAACAACGGCGAAAAAGACTGCCGCGAAAACTAAGAAAGCATGAATCCCGAAAGAGCGAAACTAGCCGAACGCTATGAGTTTTTCCAGAACGTCTTTTTCCTTCTGGATTACATTGTGCTTGGCCTTTTCCTTTTCATTCTCCTCATAGGGGGGAAGGGATCGCTTTCTCTATCGGTTTGGCACAAGACGGTCGAAGCGGTCAACGGCAATTTCTGGCTCTCGACGCTGCTCTTCATCTTCCTTGTCCAAATCGCTTACCAGCTCATCACGTTCCCATATACTTACGCGAAGGATTATCGGCTTGAAAAGATCTTTGGCCTCAGCAACCAGACTTTCGGCGGCTGGCTTTGGGATCTTGTTAAGAGCACGGTTCTGACGACGCTTCTGCTTTTGGCGGCTCTGCTTTTCTGCTACGCCATGATGCGTTATCTCGGGGAGTGGTGGTTTCTGGCGGCGGGCGCAGGCTGGATCTTTCTGCAGATAATCTTAGGCATGCTTTTCCCGGTCGTCATCCTTCCGCTTTTCTACAAA
Organism: bacterium; assembly: GCA_017616555.1. GTDB lineage: Bacteria > Auribacterota > UBA3054 > UBA3054 > UBA3054 > UBA3054. The sequence continues at coordinate 442,128 of JAFZXZ010000032.1, forward strand.
AGCGAGGAGATAAAGGAGCATCCCTGCAAGGAGAGGCTTATTGGTCTGCTTGAAAGCGCGGGGCTAAAGGTGACGGGCCTGTACAGGCTCGACCTCTCGGAGAAGACCAAGAAGGCCAACGCCATGCTCTGCGGCCTCGGCTCCACCAGGAGAGTGATGATGTCGGACGCCCTCTTGGAGTATCCCGAGGATGAGATCATCGCCATTATGGCCCACGAAGTGGGGCATTACAAAAGGCGCCACATCTGGAAGCTTGCCGCGCTCCACGCCGCGCTCATCATGCTCGGGCTCTTCCTGCTTTCGAAAGTTTTGGCGCTCTACTGCGCGAAAGCGGGGATCGATTACAGCGCGGCCGGATCATACCCGGTCTTTTTGCTTTTCTTCTCCCTCTGGCAGCTTGTTACGATGCCAATAACGAACGGCTTTTCCAGGAAGTGCGAAACGGAAGCCGATCTGTTCGCGCTGCAGTCAACGGGTTTGGGAAGCGCTTTCGCCTCCGCTTTGAGAAGATTGGCGGAGGGGAACCTTGCGGTGCTCAATGTGCCGCGCATCATCGAGATTTTTCTATACAGTCATCCCGCCACCGGCAAAAGGATAAGGATGGCGGAAAATTGGGAAGGTAAATTATGAACGAGATCCAGTCTCTGAGAGGAACGGTAGATATTCTGCCGCCGCAAAGCGCCCTTTGGAACGAAGTGGAACGCAAGGTCAGGGAACACTTCGAGCGCTACGGCTACGAGAACATCAGAACGCCCATAATCGAGCAGAGCGAGCTTTTTATGCGCTCAATTGGCGAAGACACCGACATCGTGGAAAAGGAGATGTACACCTTCACTGACCGCAAGGGGAGAAGCATCACGCTCCGCCCCGAAGGCACGGCCTGCGTAGTTAGGGCGGCCATGCAGCATGAGCTTTTGGGCCAGAAGATCAGGAAGTTCTACTACATGGGTCCGATGTTCCGCTACGAAAGGCCCCAGGCCGGGCGCCAGCGCCAGTTCCATCAGCTGGGCGTCGAGATGTTCGGAACCTACAGTCCGCTTGCGGATGCCGAGACGATCTCTATGATGGTGAGACTGTTTGAAATGCTTGGCTTGAAAGGCGTCTCCGTGAACATCAATACGCTGGGCGACAAGGAAAGCCTGGAAAAATACCGCAGCGTTCTTAGGGAAAGAGCCAGGGCCAACTTCGACAAGTTCTGCCCCGACTGCCAGCGCAGATTGGAGCGCAACGTGCTTCGTCTTCTGGACTGCAAGGTTCCCACTTGCCAGGAGATCTTCAAGAACGATCTGCCCAGCATCAAGGACTGCCTCTCCGACGAAGCGAAAAAACATTACGAGACCGTGCTGCGCGAATTGGACGCCATGGGCATCAGCTACGTTGAGAAGCCCCAATTAGTGAGAGGCCTCGACTACTACACGCACACCATTTTCGAAGTGACGCACAACTCACTGGGCTCGCAGGACGCCCTGGGCGGCGGCGGACGCTACAACGATCTTGTTGAGAGCATGGGAGGCGCCCCTACGGGCGCCGTAGGCTTTGCGATAGGCGAGGAAAGGCTTATGATCGCGCTTTCCGCCATCAGAGGGGAAGAGGAGAACGTCTGTTCGACCGACCTCTTCATGGTCTCCATGGACGAGGAAGCGATAGGCGAGAACCTTGTTCTGGCCGACGCTCTGCGTACGCTGGGCATCTCCGTCTCCTTGCTGCCGGAGAAAGCTTCCGTCAAATCCCAGTTCCGCCAGGCCAACGCCTCACAGTCTCCTTACGTTCTGATAAGGGGAGGGGACGAGAGGGCTAAGGGCGTCTGGAACCTCAAGGACATGAAGAACAGCACCCAGAAAGAAGTCACCAAGGAAGAAATTCTAGCTTTCTTCAAGGAGATCAAGAAATGAACAGATCAAGGCTAACCAACATTATCCTGACGACCATACTTGTCATCGGCGTCGCCATCCTGGTCACCCAGATGCAGAACGCCAAGGAAAAGCGCAACGAGAAAGGCGCTGAATATGAAACGACCGTAGCCGAGATGAAAGCCGGAGAAAAAGGCGCTATGGACGTCATCTTCTCCAGGAAGAGCGTCAGGCATTACACCGAGCAGGCTGTGGAAGCGGATAAACTGCTGGCGCTTGTCAAAGCCGGCATGGCCGCGCCGACCGCCATGAACCGTCAGCCCTGGTCCTTCATCATCGTGACTAACATGACGTCTGTCGCGCCGATCAGCGACAAGCCGGGTCTTATGATGCTTCAGAAAGCCAAGGCGGTCATCCTTGTGCTTGGCAAGAAGGATGAGAAGTTCTGGCAGCAGGACTGCTCGGCCGCCACGGAGAACATTCTCTTGGCTGCTGAAGCGATGGGCCTGGGCGCCGTCTGGTGCGCCGGATATCCTTTGACGGACCGCACCGACAGCTACAAAGCGCTTTTCAATTACAGCGACGAATACGAAGTCCTGTCTTTGATCTCCATCGGTTACCCGACAGGCGAAGACGAGCCCAAGGACAAATACAAAGAGGAAAAGATACACTGGAACCGCTGGTAAGAAATGTTTCGTCCTAAATTCACAATCATCATTTTGCTTTTCGCAGCATATGTGATCTTGGAAGCCGCTTATTTTGTCGGCAAAAGGATAAGCCCAGATTATCCCGACATAAGGACTGCTGATCTTAGCGAGGTTGCTTCCATAACCAAGGGACGGACAACTTATCAGTTCTATCCAATCGATCTTCCCTGCAATGGCAATATGTTCCTAAATTATTTTGGGAGCCTGAAGGGCAAGGCCGGAAAAATTCCGGAAATGACTTTTGCCATCGTGAGCGAAGCCGAAAAAGATACGCTTTTGAACGCTGATACGGCTACCAGTCATTTTAATAAGGTCCTATCCAGCGGCGACAGCGTTGAACATTCGGCCTTCCAAAGGCGCCGCCATTTTTTACTGCGCCAGTCTGTTTCGGAGAGCGGGAGATGCTATTTGGTCGTAGGGAATGTTGCGCCGACAACCCTAAATGCTGAGAGGATCTTTTACTTTGTCACGAATTACAAAGAGAAGCTGAAAAGCTTCTGGCCCTACGACCTCATTTTTGTTCGCAATTTTGTCATTGGATGCATAGTGCTTTTCTTTTCCTTTCTTCTTTTTGAGAAAACCAGAGGTCTATTTAGAGTCGCAATAGTTTTTATATCCTGCGGGCTGTTGGCGTTTATCGTCTCGTTCACGCCTTTGAATGTTTTTTATTCCGCCGTCGAAGGTCCGAAGGCTAAAAATTTAATTTGGGAAAACATCTCCAAAGAGCTTGGGAAGGGGAGCGACGTATGCAGAATAGCGGTGGAAAAATGTTCGCCTTACTCCGCCTGTTTCATAAGGATCAAGGGACGGGCGAAGAATAGTTCCGAGCATTCCCTTATATATACGGACCTTTATAAAGCGCCTTCCTATGACGACTCGAGCACGGAAAACCTGATGACTTTCTCAGAGGAGAAAACCAGCGATCAGCTTTATGTTTTCGATTCGGCGCATTCTTTTTTTGACGACATCTCTTTGCGCTTCTGGCACGAGGGCAGGGGAGGCGACGCGGTGATCGAGAACGCTCGCCTGACAGAAGTGAAACTTCCGTCGGGCATGATGAAGGTTTTACTCAGCGCTGCCGAAGTTTTTCTTTCGTGCTTCTGGATCTTTTGGTTCGCATTCTTTTTGACTTCCTGTTTTTTGATCGTTTATTTCAAGCGGAATTTTTATTCCAAACTTTCGTCTTTTATCCTGGCTTTCATCGCGCTTTCGATTCTTCTGGCTCCTATTTATTCTTTCGGCCATGAGGAGCCTATGCTTGCCACCACTAACGAGCGTTTCCTGCTTGGATTAAAACCGCTTTCATTTTATGCGCTTGTTTGGCATAACGAGCCGAAGCCCGACATCTCGCCCGAGGAGCTTGAGGCGCCGATGTCAGGTAACCTTACGGTTGCTTCCTACAGCGACAAAGTTCTTGGCGCTCGATCTGATATCTATCCCGACAACACTGACACTTTTCTGCGTTTCTTCACCCACACTTTCAGCAATATTAGGATAAACGTGCAGCGGGAATTGGTGATACTGAAAAACTTTAGGTTGGTGAAATTGAGCAGCGCCTACCTTGCGCTTAGGATGATTGCCTGGCTTTGGCTTGTGGCGCTGATTGCCGGAGCGCTTGTGCAGGCCGCCAGACTTATCGCAAAGGGGGAGAAAGCATGAAGAAGCTATTTTCCTTCCTCCGGAACGCTTGGCCGTACCTTCTGCTTCTGGCTCTTCTGGCCTTCGCTTTCTATCTGCGCTTTTATCATATTTCCTGGCGCGGGATGACCTATGACGAGTGCCTGACGGAGGAAAGGTCGCATTGGTCCCTGTGGCACATTTGGCGTTTTTATATTACCAGCCGCGCTCCTGTCAACGCGATCATTTATTACATAGACGGACATCTTTTCTCGCTCTTTTGCAAGATCGACGTTCTGAGGGAATGGCAGATAAGGCTGCCATCCGCTATTTTCAGTTTGCTGACTGTCCCGCTGTTTTTCCTTCTCGGCAAAAATGCCAAGGACAAATGGAACGGCTTGCTTTTAGCTTCCCTTGGCACGGTCTCTTTTTTGCTTCTGACGCACGCAAGGGAAGCACGTTATTATTCTTTTGTCTGTTTCTTCACCACATGGCTGCTTATCGAGGTCCTCAGCATTCTTAAAAAGGCGCCCGGAGGAAAAGATTCCCTAAGGGACTACGCTTTGTACGCTTTTGCTGCTATCGGCGGCATGGGATCGCACCAGGGTTTTTATTTCCTTTTCGCATTTTCAAACGTTTTTCTCTGTCTCTATGCTTTCTTCCCTCTGGCCGTTTCGGCTTGGAAAAGGAGGAAAGAATTTGGGAAGCTAGGCTTCAACGGCTCGCTCTTGATTTTCAGGGAAGACTTTGAGGTCTTCTATAAGAAATTCATCATGCTGGTGACGCCTTGCCTGATTTACTGCTATCAGTTCCTTTTGGTAACCGGCGCGGACAAACCCTATACGCCGACTGGACGCGGAAACGCCCACCTTATCAAGGAACTTTCTTTTCCCGTTGTCGGAGGCATCTGCGAAAGGCTGTGGGTGGGCGCGCCGTTTGCGCATATTGTTCTCTATCTTTCCATCGCGGCCTTTGTTGTTCTGCTTTTCACGAAACTGAGGCTGATTGCTTTATATTATTTCTTTGTGAAGATGTCTACCTTTGTTTTGCTAAGATTGCTTACACAACGTCTTACATACGAGCAATTCAGGGACAAATACATCATCTTCGTACTCATTCTTGATATGTTCGTCCTTGCGGCGGCCGCAAGCTATATTCTTGAATGGCTCTGGACGCTTACGGGAAGATTGTTGAGCAAAAACAAAGTTTGGCAGGAAACGATCGTCTCTTGGGGCCGGGCTTTCTCCATCATCGGTTTTTCCATTATCATCTGCTATGACGGCAATGTTTACGCAGAATCGGAAAAGCTTTTCAATGAGCAACTGGAGGGCGTGCGCTATGTTTTTGATTATTTGGAGACAGCTTATCATCCGGGCGACATTATAATTTACCAGGCTGAACCTAATTCCTGGATACATAAGAACTGCCTTTATGAACAGAGCCTTAGGCCCAATACCAAAGATTGGATCATCAAGGAATCCATATATCTGCCTTTCATGGGGGATAAGATCAAAAAGCAGGGGAGTTATGTCTGGTGGATCCTGATGTACAGGCCGCAAACAGGCTTTAAGCCATATTTCTATCATGAAATGAGGGCTTTTGGCTCTGATGTGAACGACAAGAACGCTATGATAATGTGCCGTTCAGCTGAAAAGGTCAAGACTTTGGCTGATGCCATGTATCTTACGCTCCAGCTGTTTCGCTGGACAGATCTGCACCGGCATATTCAGTATGAGAATCATTTGATCAATAGAGGATTGAAGATAACGAGCTATAAGGATGCAGTTTTCACAAATCTTATCGCCAAAACCGTTGAGAAATCCAAGACCTACACCCCGACTGTGGGGGATCTTCTGAACGACCCCAACCTTGAATTCTACGCCTACCGTCTCATCAACGAATGGTATGCTGGAATGAAGGCCGAGCCAAGGGAGAAAAAACCTGTGCTTGTCACGCTTCTGGAAAGAGCCGTTTACGATTATCTCTCCTGCTGTGCAAGCAAAAATCTCCCGGCAGAGGAGAAAAGCCGCATAGTTCTCCTAAAACTCAAGAACGGCTGGTGGTATTATGACAGGATCTATCGTTTCACCAACGACGAATTTCCGCGTCCCTACATAGAACCGGAATTGTTGGAAGGTTTCCTTTCGCTGGAAGACATCTACAAAAACAGAGTCCGCTTCGACGCTGCCTACCTAACTCTTAATCCGGATATGGCGAAGGATTGGAACAAACTTTTAAAACGCGCCCGCAACGATTACAACGAGAAGAAAAATGCAAAAAAACTACAAAATAATCCCTGAGCCCAAACGTATTGTTTACGGCGAAAAGAGCTATTCCATCAAGAAGCCTCTCAGCGAAAGATTCCGCACTGAGATCGCCTCGGCCTGGCACGACTTCCCTCACACTGCGGAGAAGACGCTCCAGGAAAACGGCATCAAGATCCGTTTCTTCGAAGTCGCCAATATGGCTGCCAATGCTTACTGCATAAAAGTCACCGAGAACGGGGTCCTTGTCTCCGCTGGCGGCTATGACGGTTTGTGCGGCGCTTTTCAGACGTTTCTGAAGATCCTTGACGATACGACCGACAGCATACGGTGCATGGAGATAGAGGATGAGCCGGATTGTCAGATGAGGGCGTTCCATTTGGATCTTTCGGTTTACAATTACAAGATCGAATACGTCAGGAGCATCCTGGACAAGTTGGCGGCTCTTAAGTACAATGCGGTCATCATCGATTATCGCGGCATGTTCCCGTATTCGCTGCCGTACGCCACCTCTTTTTACGGCTACAACAGGGAGCAGGTCTCCAGAATGGTCGCCTACGCCAGAAGGCTCGGCATAACCATGATACCAGTTTTGCCGGCCTTGAGGAGCGTCGGTTTCATCTGGGAGCTGGAGCCTTACATCTGGATCTCCGATCTGCCGGAAGTTAAGAACGACCGCCTGGCTAAAGTGAAGGCCGAACTGCCCGAAGCCAGGGAATTGATGAAGGGACTCTGCCGCGACCTGGCCAAGGCTCACGGCGGCAAATATGTTTTCCTTGATTTTGCGGGACGCGAAGAGGACAACTCCTTCACTCAGGAACTCAGCCAAGTTCAGGAGGAGTATGCCCTGGAACTCTGCGATGTCCTGAAAGAGGAAGGAAAGCTGCCGATCACCTGGTCGGACATCTTGAACGGCGATCTCCTTGACAAGTGGCCTAAAGGCGGTGCGGTGCTTATGCGCGACAACCGTGAGCTTGATTCTGCCGACCGTTTCCAGAAGGCCGGCCAATCTGTTTGGAACAGCTATTACGCCCTCTCTTTCCCGGCAACCGAGGTGAGCATTCGCCTGAAATCACATCTCCAGGCTCTCTGGAGCATCAAGCAGGACAAAAATGAGCAGGGCGGTGTAGTGTTGGCTTACAGCAGCCACAACTGCCAGAGGCTCGATACGCCGCTTTCGCCTCAGTTGATGCAGGGAGCGATGAGAATGCCCATAGTCCTCGCCTGGGAAGCCGTTTACAGGGCGGGAGCGCTTCTTTGGCGCAAGGCTTCCACCGAGGATACTCTGAAGGAAGGCTGGCCGATTTTTTACTTCGGTTCAGAGAACGAGAAAGTCAAGGAGTTTTCCTCCTATATGGAGAATTTCCATCTCAGCGATTCCGACGATTATCCCAAGGCTACCAAGGAACTTATGAAAATGGCTGAGGCTCTTAAGCCGCACATTCAGCGTGACATGCTGGACCTGGTTTATTTCTACGCCAGGTACCGCCTCTACAACCGTTACATAGACCAGCAGTTCTCCCGCAGAAGAGAGATAATGCACGTTGACAAGGTGATAGCCGCTACCAAGGAAATGCACAAACTTTGGCAGGCTGCCATGCACGACAAGCTTCCTTTGGAAACCGTTTCGCTTATGCAGCGCTATCTCTTCGGCTACGTTGAGGAACTGGTTCGCAGGGCGGTGAAACGCTGAGCCGTTCCGCCTTGACAAAGGGAAGGCGTTTGAATATAATTCTTAACGATAATTTTTACCCTACCACAGGCGCACGGTGCGCTTGCGGGAGAGGGTTGCATGTACATTCATTAAATCCGAGAGGAATACGTGTTAACAGTTACGGTTCGTAAAAACGAAACAGTTGACAAGGCGATCCGTCGCCTGAAAAAGAAAGTCGATCGCGAAGGCGTTCTTAAAGTCGTGCGCCAGCACGCCCAGTACGAGAAGCCCAGCGAGAAAAAACTGCGCAAGCAGAAAGCCGCCCGCCGCAACGCTCACCGCCTGATGAAGCTTTACCGCTGATCAGACGGAATTTGGCGGGAAGCGAGGTAAAAGATGTTTCCCAAGCAGAACAACTACAACGCCAACGAAAAGCTCATCCTGACAAAGAAGATCGTCTGCGAATGCAAGCTCTTTTACGTTGACTACAAAGAAAACAAACGCGGACGCTTTTTGAAGATCAGCGAAAAGGATTCCGCCACCAAGAGAACGATAATCGTCCCCGCGGAGGCTATAAAGGAACTCTCTGAGATACTCCAGGAAGTGGCTGCTATGGGAAATGAGAAACCGGAAGCGGCAGAAGAAAAAGAACAGCAACAGGAATAAAGAAAGCCATGAAGCATACTGTTAACAAGGGTTTCACCCTCATAGAGATCTTGGTGGTCATCAGCGTTATCGGCATCCTTTCAACGCTTTCCGTAGGCGTTGCCACTGTCGCCAAAGCGCGAATCAAATCCTCGGCCGCCGAGGCCGTGATCCAGCGCCTGGAACTCGCTCTCAGCCAGTATCACAACGATTTCGGCTGCTATCCTCCGACCGGCAACGACGCCGCCGACAACTCCGTCATGATAGGCTGCCTGACCGGCGATCTTAACCAGGACGGCAAGTACACCGGAGACGAAGGCGACATCCCCGCCAACCACCCACGTTGGAAAAAGCCCTACATTGACATCGACAAGAGTTTCCCCGTCAGAGGCGGCAAGCTTATGGACCCGTGGGACGTTCCTTACCGCTACTGGGAAAACCAGAGGGAATGCCCCCGCTGCCCTTACAACGGCAACATGTATCTCTTGTACTCCTGCGGCCCCGACAACAAGGCGACTGAGATGACAAGGGACGAAGTAATCGATTTCGGCGCGGATTACAACCGCGACAACATCATAAACTGGATCATTGAATGATCAAGAAAAAATCCACTGAGGAGTCAAGTATGAAACGCATCCAAGGTTTTACCTTAATTGAACTGCTCGTCGTCATCGCCATCATCGGCGTACTAAGTACGCTCGGCGGCGCCGGCGCTTCCATGGTCCAGAAACAGGCCAAAAAGACCCAGACGGCCACTATTATGCAGAACGTTTCCCTTGCGTTGGAACAGTACAAGACCGACATGGGTATCTATCCCCAGACCGACGACTCCAAGGAAATCGCCAACGCTCTTACCGGCTTCACGGATGAGCCCGATAAGCGCGATGAAAAATATTACAAGAATCCCAACTGGAAGGGCCCTTACTATACCACTGAGCCCAAAGCTTTCCATCGCCGTCAGAACAACCAGGCCATAGCCGACGCCTGGGGCAATCCCTTGAATTTCAACATTCTGGCTCCGAAGCTCAATCCTTATAAGTTTGACATGTGGTCAAGCGGCCCGGATGGCAACAACGACAATGGTCTCAAGGACGACGTCAGACCGTAACTGATAACGTATAGCGCAATGAACGAGAATCGCCCTAGATATAGCGGTTTCACGCTGATGGAACTTCTGGTAGTGATCGGTATTATCGGCGCTATCAGCTCCATAGGTGTTGTGAGCTTCGCTGCGGTCGGCCGCAATATGCGCATTGAGAGCGCTGCGAATGCCATCAAGGACCGTATCTTCTACGCGCGTACTTCCGCTATCACCCAGCGCAGGAAATTCGCGATCCGCATGACTGTCACGCCGACCAGGAAAGTCTGGAAGCTTCAGACCTTCGACTCAGGCTCCGACAACGTCATCGACTATGAGAATGACCTCACCGTGGACACCAGGCCTTATTATCTCGACCATCGCCTGAACATCAAAGCGGAACCGCCCATAGAGATCGAATTCTCTCCGGAAGGAGGAATAACTTACGCTTCCCACAACCCGATCGTAATTGAAGACAAGACCGATCTTCAGGAGATCTGGGAGATGCCTGTCCAGATATACAAAGCGGCCGGCATCGCGCGAGTAAAACCAATCAACCGCATTTTCCCCGACGACAACAAGCAGGTTCAGGCTAAGGCCGCCGACAATAAGCAGGTGGAAAGTGAGGATGCAGCCTTCGAGGCCCTAGGACTTGACTAATGAAAGAAATTAAGACATACGGTTTCAGCTTGATCGAGATCATGGCCGCGCTGGCCATCCTCTCCATCGGCATGAGCAGTATCATGGCTGTCTTCCCGGCCGGCATGGAGTCTTTCCGCAAGGCCAGGGACAACACGGTCCTTGCCAACCTTATGCGTTCTAAGGTCAGCGAACTGACCTACGAACTGGGAAGCCCCATCGGCCGCGGCGACAACGCTTCCAGGATCGCCAAGCACTATCTGAAAGCCGACACAGCTTTCGCCCGCTATATGTCGGAAGACGACAAGTCGAAGCGCACTTCCTCTCCTGTGATGGTCTCGGAAGTGTATCCCTTCGAGCAGAACCCGCGTTATTTCTGGCAGTACACTGTCCATGACATCGGCAGGGAAGGCGACACCAAGATTGGCGAAAAAGGCGTCAAAGGCGTCTTCTTCCAAATAGAGATGAACGTTTACGACCGTTCCCAGATCCAGGAGGAATTAGTTCCTCTCGATCACTCAAGAGTCAAGGAAGACCAGGTCAACAAACCGATCCTGCGCCAGATCTTCCGAGTACATAACCCTTATCCGGCAATAACCTATGGCAAGAACGCTAAGAAGTAAATTCGCGGGTTTCACACTGATTGAGATCCTTGTCTCTCTCGGCGTTCTGGGCATCCTGATGTCGTCCCTTATGGTCGCGTTCCGTTCGACCTTCGACACCGTCACGGAGACCCAGCTTAGGGCCGAGATGAACCAGAACGTCCGTTCCGTAATGGATCAGCTCAACCGCGAGCTTTCCCAGGCTCTCGTCAACAACAACCGCCCGGTGGGCGAGCAGATCTACTTCCAGATCAAGCAGCTCAGCCCCGACCAGTCCGTCATCCGCTTCGGCTGCACTACCGAGCGCGGCATGAAGGAACTGGCCTACGCCATGCGCGAAGTGAAGATCGACGATCAGCCCCAGTGGCCCGATTACGAACTGGTCCGTATGCAGAAAGACAAAGGCATGTGGAACTTCAACGAGCCTAAGAACTGGCCCGAATTCGACGTCAACGACACCGAGGAAGTCGAGCCTTTCGCTTTCGACATCATCAGTTTCCGCGTCCTCTATTGGAGCACCAAGAACGGCCGCTTCGTGGCAGGCAACTGGGACTCCTTCCAGAGGAACAGCATGCCCGCCAAGGTCCGCATAGTCCTGAAGTCCATTCCGCGTTCCGACGCCAAGAAAGGCTTGGCGACCAAGAACATGAACGACCTTACAGGCGTGGAAGAACACAAGATCGACATCATTCTGCCCCAGGCAATGTGATAAAAGTTTATAATTATTAATCAACTCAATTAAAACTCAACCAGGAGTACAAAATGAAAAAAAGCATGTTAGTAGCCATCGCGGCCCTTCTTTTGGTCGGAACAGTTACCGCCGCTGAAGTCAGCTCTTTGAGCGACGAAGCTAATATGTCCCGCACCGCCAACACTGCTGACCTCTTCGGCAGCAAGTGGGGCTTCAAGATGACCCGCGGTCTCGTCAATGCCGCTACCTGCTGGGTGGAACTCCCTCGCTCCATTTATGTCGAAACGACTGAAGACGCCGTCCTCGGCCCCTGCAAAGGCCTCTTCAAGGGTCTCTTCCTGACGGGCGTTCGCGCTGTCGCCGGAACTCTTGACGTCGCCACTGTCGGCAGCGTCGATGATATGTACAGTGTCTATGAGACGACCTCTCTGCCTTACTTCGTCTGGCAGAAGTGGGATCAGGTTGAAAGAGACTAATACTGATTCTATTACGACATAACCTCGTGGTGTAATGGCAGCACAAGAGTTTTTGGTACTCTCGGTCTAGGTTCAAATCCTGGCGGGGTTGCATAAAGCGAGACATCGTTCACATGATGCCTTTGCCTTATTCACTCAACGGAGATTTATGTTATACACGATAGTATTGGTCCTTTTAGTGATCGTAAGCATCTGTCTGGTCGGCATCGTCCTTCTTCAGTCCGGCAAGGGCAACAACCTTACCAACGCTTTTGAAGGCGAAGCGACCTTCGGCAACCGCTCAGGCGACGTGCTCACTAAGGGCACGATGGTCCTTGCGGTTTCTTTCATCGTTCTCTGCCTTGCGGCGACTATCCTCTACAAGCATGGGAGCGCCTCCGTTATGCAGAGCAGCTCAAGGCCCGCCAGGCAGACTCAGGAGAACCTGAGATCCATGGCCCAGCAGGAGGCTGACGAAGCCGCCGCCAAGGCCGCCCAAGAAGCCCAGAGCGCCGCTGAAAGCGCTGAAGCCGCTGCCACGGAAACTACCGAAGCCGCTGCCGAAGCCGCTGCTCCGGCCGCTGAAGAGACCAAATAAGCAAGCTTAGCTATGCTGAAAAAGGACGCGCTCCGCGCGTCCTTTTTTTTATCAAGCGTTTGCAAATCAATTTGTCTTTTGTTAAGATAAACGAAACAAAACAAATGAGGTAACATTATGCGCGGCAAATTACTCCTTATCGCCGTTATCGGCGTCACTGCGGCCTTCGCCGGCACCCACGTTCTCTGGCAGGACGATTTTGAATCTTACAATCTAGGAAAGTGGCTCGGGCAGGGAAATACGGAAGTCATGCAGTCAAGCGTCAACTGCGAGGGCGAAGCGCCGGTGTATGGCGAGGTGGACATTACCAACGACGGAGATAACTGGATTCTCCATGTGGGCAGGAAAAAGACTCCTGCCAGCGTCACAGCGCCTAAAATGGACCGCGGCGTCAGGATCCCTCTCGATTGGGGGCGCCTTGATTACAATAAGGGCAAAAACGCTAAGATAAAAATCGCAGGCAAGACAAGGATCCCGGAAGGCAACGGCTACGCCGAGATCAGGCTTACCACCAGGGACGACAAGCCCATACTGCGCTTCACCCCGCATTCCTCCGACTACAAGACCTACTTCTATAACCACAACTCCACCCTCAACGCTTCAGCCGCCAACGCCGGAAATACGTACTGGAAAAATTCGGATTCCGGCAGAACCTGGTATCACACCACCAACGCTGTTGTCATGAGCACCTGGTGCTTTTTTGAGATCGAAATAGACTGCGACCTGGCCCAGGTCGAATCCTACTACATCAAAGCTCTTGACGACAGCGGATTCGAATATGTCGGCCGCAGGATCTGCCATCTGCGTTACATGAATGAGCGTCCCGAGTACGTCGAGTTCACAGCCGTCGGCAACACCTTCGACACAAATAGAGACGGCGCCGATTTTGACGATCTCCAGGTGCTCTACATATACGAATCAGATGAAGAGGAATGGGAGACCTTGTACGAAGACTTTTTCCAGCAGTACGAATTAGGAAAATCTCTTACGGAGCAACAGCCTCTCTACAAGAGATTGGGCAGTTGGGAACAGTACACCGACAATATTGAGACCAACGAGCTTGGCATTTACGTTGCCCGCCTTTTCATGGGCAAGCCCGGTGACAACGAATTCCCCAAAGACGGCATAGCCATGGATTTCCCGACCAATACCGTTTTTGAGCCCGGCCAGAAGCTGCGCCTGACGGCCATTTATTACGTGCCCGACAACGGCTGCTGGACCATGTTCAGGAAAGGGGATACGCCGGTCGCGACCTACGGCTTCCACTCCGCCACCAAGTGGTTCACGACCTGGAGCACCAACGAATTCGAACCGCGCTACGACGGCTCGGAAAGATACGTTTACAGGCACTACATCACCACCGCCATAACGCTGGCCTACGACGAGGAAGGGCCGTACCTTGAGCGCGTCGATCTCCATAGCGACGAGGAAGACGCCACCAGCTGGAGCTTCAACTGGCCCAGCTACTACAACACGCACCTTCCGGACGTTCCCGACAACATCGCCATCCAGGTCCAGGGCTGGAAAAACTTCGACGGACGCTACGTCCTTCTCAGTTACCTTAGCCTTGAGCAGACCATAGCTGTCCCCGAACCCGCGATCCTAGGCCTCATAGCTCTCGCTCTGGCGATATTCCTGCGCAGACGCTGACCGTCTATACAAGAAGATTTGAGCTAAACCATACCGGCGCAAGCCGGTATGGTTTTTTATGCCCTAAAAACATTAAGTTATTGTTTCTGGAAACACTTTTTAGTAAAATAACCGTACAAAAATAGAGAAATATTTAACCCATAACCCACCAATTAACCATGAAGAAATTCTTTCTTACACTCTCTGTGGTTTTGATCGCCGCCGCCGCGGTGGCTGATTCTACCACGGTTTTCGTCAATCAGAATTTTGAAGGTTGCTCTGAAGGCGCTGCTCTCGGTCAGGCTGGCATGGTCGTTTCCCCGGCCACCCAGTGGGGCGAAGTCGCTGCTGACGGCGCCACCATCGAGACCGTTGACGGCAACAAAGTTCTGAAAGTTACCCAGATCGAAGGCGCCGGCCAGCAGGGCATTGCGATCCCCATCAATGGTTCCGGCATCGTCCTCGAACCGGGCAATTATCTCAACATTACCTTCAAGCGTTTCCAGGTCGCCGGCCACAGGTACGGCGAATTCCGCCTGAACGCCAACTACGAATCCACCAACACCGGTGACAACAACAAGCGCCCCGTCATCAACTTCGAGAACAACGGCACGCAGCTCAACTTCCTGAACAACGGTTATGATCTGTCTCCCGATTCTCAGAGCGGCAAGACAGTGGAATATCCCGGCGTCGTTACGGAAGACACCTGGCAGGAATTCTATTTCTCCATCGAACTGGCTACCGGTCTGGTTGATTTCTACATCGACGGCGTCCAGCAGTCCAGCGCTACTTATCAGCTGGTCATCAAGCGCTGCGACGGCTTCGCTTACCTCGTTTTCGCCAACGGCACCGGCGGCGCCGACACCACCCGCCCGGGCGTCTATTACGACGACATCAAGGTCGAATACGTTGAACTCAGCAAAAAGCTTGTCCGTTCCATCAATTTCGGCGACTATAATGAAGGCGAACTTTTGGCCGACATTGTCCCGGCTTGGATGACTGCGCTCGGCACTGCTGAGAATTGCTATATCACCAACTTGTCTTTCAACTCCGAACAGACCTCTTGTCTCTTCTTGGATCAGACTCCTGACACCGGGTTCTGCTTTGACGATATCGAAGCCGAGAAATACGAAGGCTGCACTTACGTCTTTGAGATCGGCACCGCTGCCCACTACTTCGACGGTCAGTGGAGATGCGACATCAGGAACGGCGGCATGACATTCTGGCGTTTCTGGGACAACTGGCACTGGAAGACCAGCTTCAAAGTTGACGGAGAAGGCAAAGAGATCCAGTTCGGCAACGACGGCCCCATCGACAAGTGGTGCAAGAGCTCCTTCATTTTCAATCAGGACAGCACGCTCTACAGAGTCGGCCGTATCGACACCGGCAATATGGGCTCTGCCTA
>JAFZXZ010000006.1 GCA_017616555.1 bacterium
AAGGGGACCGGATTCAGGGTGTGGCTGGTAAGCTGTTTGTATTGTCCGCCGGCGCCCATTTCCGGTTCGCCGGTCTTTTTGTTGCAGGAGATCATCTGCTCGCAGTTGCCGTGGTCGGCTGTGAGGACAAGAGTTCCGCCTTTTGCCTTCACTGCGGCATAGATCATGGCTACGGCCTCGTCAACGGCCTTTACGGCCTCGGTAGCGGCCGCCATGGAGCCCGTATGGCCGACCATGTCGCCGTTGGCCAGGTTGCAGCGCAGAAATTTGTATTTGCCGCTCTCAATGGCGGAAACAAGGGCCTTGGCGATCTCGATGGCTTTCATCCTGGGCGCCTGGTCGAAGGGCACTTTGTCGGATTCTATCTCCTGCCAAGTCTCGAGCTCATCGTCGAACTTAGAGGAGTTGTTGCCGTTCCAGAAATAGGTCACATGGCCGAATTTCTGAGTTTCGCTGATGGCGAACTGGGAGACCTTGTTGTAAGAGAGGTATTCCGAAACGGTGCGGTCGATCTGCGGAGGACTGACGAGATAAACGGGCGGCATATGCGTGTCGCCGTCGTATTCCATCATGCCGGCGTAGACGACCTTCGGGAATCTCTTTCTATTGAAGCCTTTGAAATTCTCTTCCGTTAAAGCGCGGCTAATTTCCAGCGCGCGGTCGCCGCGGAAATTGAAGAAGACGACAGAGTCACCGTCGTTGATGGTAGTAAGCGGTTTTTCAGGATCGCTGTGATCGCTGACGACGAAAGCCGGCAGATACTGGTCGTCCTGCTTGGAGTCGATCCTTAAGGAACGAATGGCTTCCATAGCGTTGGGGAATTTGGCGCCTTCGCCCAGAACGTGGGCGTTGTAGCCTCTCTCTACGATCGTCCAGTCGGCTTCGTAGCGGTCCATGGTCGTGACCATGCGGCCGCCGCCGGAGGCGATGAAGTAGCGTCTTACTTTGCCGCTGGCTTCCGCCTGGCGTCTAAGAGACCAGAGGTAATCCTCCAGTTCGCCGAAATACCTGAGGGCGGAAAGGGGCGGGACGTCGCGGCCGTCCAGCAGCGCGTGAACATAGACCTCTTCCACGCCTTTCTCGTCGCACTCCCCTATCATGGCGATAAGGTGCGCGATGTTGGAGTGCACGTTGCCGTCGGAAAGGAGCCCGATGAAATGGATGGGCGCTTTATTGTCGAGGGCGTTGCCAATGATCTTCTTCCAGCCTTCGCCCTGATAGATCTTCTTTTCAGCGATGGCTTTCGCGACAAGGCTCGCACCCTGGTCGAAGACACGGCCTGCGCCCATGGCGTTGTGGCCGACTTCGCTGTTGCCCTGGTCGGCGTCACTGGGCATGCCGACAGCGGTGCCGTGGGCCTGCAGCCTGGTACTTATCTTTTCGTTGTCTATTAAAGCGTGAAGCGTCTGGGGATTTGCGGCTTCATAAGCGTTGCCGGGATAGCCCTCTTTTGAGCCTTTGAATATCCCGACGCCGTCCATGATGACGAAGACCAAAGGTCCCGTCACACCGTCATAATTCGGCAGTTTTTTAAGAGTGAGGTCCATATCTGTTCCTTATTTGGTTATTAAGGAACATTATATCATAGTTTGATGGGACTATTCCTTGGAAATTACCCTGAATTGGGCCTTGCCGTTGTCTTCCGCACTTTGGGCCAGGTCGCTTCTGTCAACGATGACGTCCATAACGGAGCGCGCGATGACTTTGTCGCCTTTCTCCTCGTTGAACTGGGGATCGTTCGTAACTTTTTCCACGGAATCAGCTATGACCTTTATGCGGTATTGGTCGCTTCTAACGGTAATGAGATTGGAGATCTCACTGAAAATCTTCGGCGTCATGCCCTGGATGTCAAGAATGTCTGCGGCGTTCTTGTAAGGCTTGATCTTGTTGCCGGAGCGGTCGATCCCTTTCTCGATGGCCGCCGCGATAGCCGGCGTTATGCCCTTAAGAGCGGACAGCACGCGCGGAGTGGCGGTGTTGATGTTGATCTTGCCGCTGGACTGGCCGGGCGCCAAGAATGCGTAGTCAAACCAAGCCTTGCCGGAAGTTTCCTGTCCCCTCAAGTTGTGAGGAACGATCTTAATACGGATGCCGCCCCTGGGAGAGATATGCGCGGCATGGATAAGGCCGCAGTAAACACGGTCGTTCTTGTCAGTCTGCAAGCGCTGCGTCTGGCTGCCCATCAGATACGGATTGTCACTTGTGATGCGCATCTTGTCATCAGGCAGAGGCAGCCTGTCGTATTCGCCCTTTACGAAGTTATAAGCGTAAACTTCTATCGTGGCGTTGTGATTTTCTTCCAAGAATTCCGTAGTCTTGATGGAGTCGTTGAGGCCGAAAACGTAAAGGCCGTAGTCGCTCTTCAAAAGGCCCTTGTTCTCCCATTCCCAAATGCCTTCATCGCCTTCCTTGTCGGTGTAGTACATGGCTGTTGAATAGCCCGGGCCGACGCTTATCATGTCGCCTTTCTTAAGCCTCAGCTGTTTCTCGTTGGGAGCCGTCAAGCCTTCCACCAGAACGCTGCTGCCGGTGTTGGACTTGATCGGGATCTTTTCGCCTTTGAACTGCCCTGAAAGGACGCGCATGGTCTGGCCTGTCCAGGCGTTTGGAGACCAGGCGGCTTCCTTCACGCTGATGTTGTCGCCGTTGGCATGAAGCACTTCGCCGAAAGCCGCTTTCCAGCCGCTCTGGTGGACG
This sequence comes from bacterium, assembly GCA_017616555.1. Lineage (GTDB taxonomy): Bacteria > Auribacterota > UBA3054 > UBA3054 > UBA3054 > UBA3054. The sequence goes on from JAFZXZ010000006.1 coordinate 2,698, forward strand.
CCTTCCTCTTCGCCGTCAAGGCGGATGCCGGAAGTCGTGAAGTATTTGCTCAGTGCTTTCAAAGTCTTTACGCCGCCTCTTCCTTTCGTACCGACGGTGGACCAGGAGTCGGCCGTCCTGACGTTCAAGACTTCGCCGACGTTGGCCAAATGGTTGTTCTTGATATGCGTTAAGCTGTGCTTCCTGAAGGCGCGGCTCTTAGCCTTGTCGGTCGTGCCGCCGAAAGTCGGATTGGCGACGGAATGCCAGATATAGTGAGCCGGGTCGGCTTTTTCAGTTGAGAAGCCGATCTCGTCTTTGGTAAGGCTGCCGTATTCTGTCGTACGGGCCGCGATCTGGCCGTATTCGTTCTTCAGCGTAAAGGAGACGAAGCCGCCCTGACGCGGAAGACCTCTGACTCGGATCTGGTCGCCGGCTTCCAGACCGCTGTTCACGGCGTCGCCGACGCCGATGTCTATGACGTGGGACGTATTGTTGTAAACGTATTTGAACATACCGTTCGGCGCGTCGTAACCGCCTCTTGGGTGACGCGTGGAAACGAACTCGATGATCTCGCCTTTAAGTTGGTCGCGCTTCCAGTCTGCGCCGGTCACGGTAATGTAGCTGTGGCCGTAGTTGTAGCCGGAGACCTTGATAACGTCGTAAAGAATGCCCCAGTTGTCAGCCGGGAGCTCGAAGACCGGTATCTCGTTTTCCTTGTTGCGGCCATAGCTGCCAGTTCCTTTGCAGTATTCAATATCGAAGATCTGCTTGTTGGAAGTGAGGTAAAAATAACCGCCCGGAGCGATCATGGGGTTGGGATCGTCGAAGTAGCCGCCGTAAGCTTTGCTATAGTGCTCGGCCTTGTCGATCCGCGCCAGGTCGAAAGATTCCACACCGGTGTTGACGACCACCGACCAGTTCTTCAAAGAAATGGGAGCGGAGCTGATGTTTATGAGTTCCACGATGTCAGGACGGAAGAAGTACAAAGAGTCGCTGCTGTTGACGTTCTTGCCGGCCTGGTTTGCGCCGGACTTCTTGCATTTCCTGGAGGAAGTGAAGTAAAGCGGAAGGTACCCGTTGCTGTTTGGTTTCTGCGGCTTGCCGTCCTTGTACTTGTAACGCAGAAGGTAATTGCCGCGCCAGTCTTTGTCCTCAGGCTGGACAGAGTAAACGCTGGGCACGCCGTCCATATCCATTTCCCTCAGATCAGAGCGCCTGAAACCGCACCAGCCGTTCTTGAAGGCCTGGTTGGCGCTGTAGATGAGATAATAGAATTTCTCCTGCTTGGGAGTGTTCGGCCTGGTGTAGAACGTGCCCGTCTGTTCCTTGCGATCGGTCCAGACCGCGGCGGAAGTGAACCATGGGGCCCAGATGCCTATCCTGCTGTTGGCAATGTTTGTCTTAATGCCGTCCAGAAAACTTTCCGCACCGCTCGGGACCCTTATGGTAACGCTCTTGCTGTTGCCGGCAGTGTTTCCAAGGATCTCAAAACCCTTGGTTGAGGCTGTATTTCCATGGACGTTGTGGACTATGCAGGTGGCGTTCTTCCATTGGTCCTTCAGCCAACCGCCGACTTCCGCTTTCAAGAAAAGCGCGATATCGCCGGAAGTGTACATCGGGTTTTCAATCTGGATCTCGGCCTTGTTTCCGCTCGTCCTGACGTTTTTCATGCGCCAGTAAGTACGCATCGCGCTTGGGGAAAATCCGCATTCCTCATAACTGGACTTGCCGGCGTAGATGCGGTTGGCGAACATCACGTGGTAGCTGTTCTCATCTTTCCTGCCGTAACCCTGGTGGTCGGTCTCCACGATCCAGCTCCCGTCGTGCGCCATGATCTCGTTGAAGCAGACGGCCTCGATACCGTACGTACTTTCAATCGTTGACAAAACGTGGTTCTCGTCGGTATAGTCCGCCATGTTCACTACGAGTTCACGCAGCGCTGTCGAGGAGTTTTCGAAATTGTATTCCAGATTGGCGTTTCGCATCACCCTTCTCAGCTGCTTCATGTCGGAGTTGTTGATGTTCAGCTGTCGGAAAACTTTTCCGGAATTCTCATCGTAGTAGCTTTCCTGGGAACGGGAAGTGATGGTCGCGTAGTGCTTGATAGCGTTCTCGAGCGAAAGACTGAGATTCTGCTTGTTGGGGGCAATAAGCGAAATGACCTCTCTCAAATTTAGGAAAGCCTTGTCGTCCCAGACCAGATGCTCAGGGTTGTATTCCTCGGGCTCGTCCACGCCCTCGTCCCTCTCGTCAACAAGCATATTGGCGTTGTTGTCGATCTCGTCGGAAGCGTACTGCGAAGCGTTCAGGTTGTCGTCAACGTTGGCTTGACCGGGCTTCTGGTCGCGGCCATAACGGTACATGAGAATGTTCTTGCCCGCTTCCGGAGAGATTGGAAGGCCGGCCTTCCCGTTTTCGCCCGTCAGCATTACTTCAAAGGTGCCGAAGCCTTCGTTCTGTTCTTTTTTGGAAAGCGCTGTGGCGGTGTTGACGTTGATCTTGGCAAGCTCATCCTCGACCATAACGGCATAGCGCCCGATTATCCTGTCGTTGGCGTCCCTTACGTAGATCCAGCGCGCCATGTGCGTCCTGTCGCCGTGAGTGCCGTCCATATCGACGGCGGAATCACCCTTTTTGGGCATGAAAGTTGTCGCCCAAGCTTCGGAATAATCGTCGTAAGCGGAAGAATTGTAATAATCTTCTCTCAAAAGGCCGTAGGCATGCTGCAGTGCTGACTGGGCGAGCATGTCGGACTGAGTCTGCCCCACCGAGATGGCGCCTGACTGGCTCTCAAGGCCTATAAAAGTCGCGAAAGTAGCGGAAAGTATCGAAAGGACCGTCAGAACGGTCAGGACCATCAAAAGCGCCACGCCCTTAGGAGCGGATGTGTTTCCCAAAAACTTTTTCATATAACCCAGAAATAAATTATCAATTAGTAAATTTTACAAAATCCGCCGTTTTTATTCAATGAACAGGAGCAGTCTCAAAAACGCCGAGTCTATTTATGGTAAAATTTCTACCAGTCAGTCTTAAATCACCACAATCAGGAAAACCAATTTATGACAAGCGATTCTGTAAAAGTCGGTTTGGAACGCGCCCCGCACCGCGCGCTCCTCAACGCCTGCGGCGTCAGCCGCGAGGATCTCAAGAAGCCCTTCATCGCCGTTTGCAATTCTTACGTCGGCATAATCCCCGGCCACGCCCATCTCCAGGAAGTCGGCAAAATAGTTAAGGAAGCTATCAAAGAAGCCGGCGGCGTTCCTTTTGAATTCAACACCATCGGCGTCTGCGACGGCATCGCCATGGGGCATGAAGGCATGAAATACTCCCTGCCCTCCAGGGAGATCATCGCCGACTCCGTCGAGACGATGCTGAGAGCCCACTGCTTCGACGGCGTCGTCTGCATACCGAACTGCGACAAGATCGTCCCCGGCATGCTCATGGGCATTCTGAGAGTCAACATCCCGACCATCTTCGCTTCCGGAGGCCCCATGCTGGCCGGCCATTCCAAGGACGGCAAAAAGCCTTTGGACCTCATCAGCATCTTCGAGGCCGTGGGCGCCCGCAGCCAAAACATCATCAACGACGAGCAGCTTGAGGAAGTCGAGTGCGAATCCTGCCCCGGCGTCGGCTCCTGCTCCGGCATGTTCACCGCCAACTCCATGAACTGCCTGTGCGAGGCCCTTGGCATCGCTCTCCCAGGCAACGGCTCCATCCCGGCCGTCTATCCTGAAAGGAAAGAACTTTGGAAGAAAGCCGGACACCGCATTGTGGAAATGGTAAAGGAAAACCTCAGGCCAAAGGACATCATAACCGACGCCTCCCTGGAAAACGCCCTGACTCTCGACATGGCCATGGGCGGCTCCTCCAACACCATATTGCACTCCCTGGCCATCGCCAAGGAAGCGGGCCTGGGCTTCGACCTCAAGCGCATCGACGAAGTCAGCAAACGCGTGCCGACCATCTGCAAAGTCAGCCCCTCCTGCTCGTACCATATGGAGGACGTGGAAGCCGCCGGCGGCGTAAGCTCCATCCTTTGCGAGATCAGCAAAATAGAAGGCTCCCTTAACCTCAACTGCCCGACCGTCACCGGCAAAACTCTGGGCGAAAACATAAAAGGCAAGGAAAGCAAAGACAAGGCCTGCATCAGGGAACTTTCCAACGCCTATGCCAAGAGAGGCGGACTGACCGTGCTTTGGGGCAACCTTGCCCCCGAAGGCGCCGTCGTCAAATCCGTGGGCGTCGATCCCAAAATGATGATGCACCGCGGACCGGCCGTCATCTTCGAAAGCCAGGAAGAAGCCTGCGAAGGCATCCTAGGAGGCAAAGTGAAGCCCGGCGACGTAGTCGTCATCCGCTACGAAGGTCCCAAGGGCGGTCCAGGAATGCAGGAAATGCTCGCCCCCACTTCTTACATCATGGGACAAGGCTTGGGCGACAAGGTAGCGCTTATTACCGACGGACGCTTCTCCGGCGGTACCAGAGGCGCCTGCATCGGGCACGTGAGCCCTGAAGCGGCCTCAGGCGGCCTCATAGGCCTTCTGGAGCCCGGCGACATGATAGCCATAGACATCAACGCCCAGAAGCTGGAAGCGGAGCTCTCCCCTGAAGAGATCGAAAAGCGCCGCGCCAACTGGCAGCCTCCCAAGCCGCGCCTGAATTTCGGGTGGATGGCGCGCTATCAGCAGCACGCGACGTCCGCGAGCCAAGGCGCAGTGCTGAAATAATCTTCTGCTCGATTGTTTTTTTCGCTTCGCAAAAGGCATGTGCCCTCGGCGAAAAAAAGAACACATCCCCAAGTGAACTCACGGAGGACGCAAATCAAGGCCATGCGCGCGTAGTCCGTGAACGGGGGATGTGTTCTTTTTTCGTCGAGGAAATTGTTACTTCCGGCGGAGGAAGGCTAGCGCCGTGAGCGCCAGGAGGCCCAGGAAGGCAGGCTCCGGCACGCCCGTCACCACCACTTCAAAGTACCCCAGCGCCGTCTTCGGCGAAGCGTGCACAGGCCAAGCCGTTTCGGTGTCGCCGCCAGTAGCGACAAAGCCCGGAGTCGCAGGACTCGTCAAGCCGCAGGGATTCATGAATTCGTTGTTGACGCCCGCAATGAAGAATTTCGTCAGCTCGAGATGATAGTCGCCCTCGTCGCACTGCAGGGTCGTCTTGGTGAAAATGTCCCCTTCTTTTAAGGCGTATTTGTAAGTGCGGTCTTCATTGGTGTAAGTGGCGTAGAGCGATCCGTCGGCATCGAATTGAGATTCGCTGTCATTGGCTGCCAGGTCAGGTTTTGAGCCGGAGGCTACCTTCTCTCCCAGGAAAAGTCCCAGCTGCATTTCTTCAGAATCAAATTCGCTGGCTTCCGGAAGAATAAGCGTGAAGCGGTTGGTGCCGACTTGCAGATAGCAGTCAAGCTCCTTCTTCGTTAAGCCGGACAATTTCACATATTCAGAGATCGAGGAGGCTTCAGGATTGTCCCCGTTGTCAACAGCCTGGTTCACAAGGTCGTAAGTCTCAGGCTCGAGACGATAGACCACGTTGCTGCCCTGGAAGCTGCCGGCTTCATGGTAAGCGGCCGGCCGGCCGCGGTCAATGGCGTATTCCATAAGATAGTCGTAGTATGGGCAGAGCTCAAAATCAGACTCGTTGCCGAAGAGGTATATTCCCTCAGCTAAAAGGATGTCCATACAGCCGCCGTCGAAATTGTAAGCAGGCGTCAGAGACTTGATCATCGTGTCCTGATAATAGGGATTTTCTCCGATGTTGCTCATAATGTAAAGGCCTTTCAGACGCACGGCGCCAGTCTTGGCTTTCTCCACGATCAACGTAACTTTAGCCGTCTCATGCCCATAACTTCCAAGGTCAAAATCAACGTAACTGATATAACGACCAGGCGCAAGCCCGTTTCTGTCAACGGTAAAGAGGATCTTCTGCTGCATGGCAACGGATCCTTGGGCGGTCTCGCTGTCCAAAGCAAGCCAACTGCTCGTTGTGCTGGCGGAGTAATTGAAACTGCCGGCGCCCATATTCTCCATCAGAATGTACCCTTCAGAACTCAAAGGCGGGACTACGACCGAGGGCGTGGAAAGTTTCGGCTCGGTGCTCTCTTTGGAAACGACTACGGCAAGGTAGGCGACCTCGTTTCCAGAAGTGTGGCTCAATGCCCAGTCAGGATCAAGGGACCCTTCCGCTACCCAACCCGGGGAGGAGGGAGACGTAAGACCGTCTGGGTTGACTTCCGCGCTGTTGGAGCCTGCCAGATAAAAGAAGGGAATGCTAACTCTACAATCGCCCATGACGCAGTAAAGCGTCGGATGGTCCATTTTAATGGTTGCCTTATTGAAATACTGCACGTCCTTTCTCGGATTGGGAGCGCCGCAGACCAACTCCCCTTCCATATCCTGAGTCCCGGCGCCGGCTTCCTTGGCGCAAAGATCCGGGGCCGTGCCTTCTTTGGGTATGACGCTTGTGGACCACTTGTCGGCATCGGAAAGGTAGAGTCCGATCATGGCGCTGTACATAAGCTCGTTGGCCTGGGGGCAGACAAGCGTGAAGTAGTTGGTTCCTTCCTCCAGCACCGCGTTGTTGAAAAGCAGCGTGCGCTTCATGTTGGCGGCGCCAATATAACCGGCCGGGCTGCCGGCTTCAGCCGTTTGCCCGGACACTTCATTCAGCATATTGTAGGCTTCTGGATCGAGACGCTTGATGGTGACGCCATTGCATTTGCCCATAACTTCATACTGGGCTTTCTGGCCTTTGTCAAGGACGTTGTCATCAACGGGTTCGTATTCCCAAACGTTTCCGAAACTGTACCATCCCTTCAGCACCAAAACGTCAACGCAGCCGTTGAACGTGGCGTTGGGAGGATAAGTCGTGAACATCGTGTCCTGATAATACCGATTACCGTCATCCCTGATGTTCACCTCAGCCATATAGGCGCCATAGATGCGAAGAGCGTGGGATTCAAAGCTCATCAAAAAAAGAAGCAAAAATAAAAAGCCAAGTTTTTTCATAATAACCTGCAGTTATTGATTATTCAAATTCGCGGGAAATAATGCGGAAGTTGGCGCCGTTCTCGCCAAGCGCATCGCTGCGGTCAACGATCATATCCATAGCGGACTGGGAGGTTATCTTGTCGCCGTCATTCTCGTTGAAATTATCGTCTTTGGAAAGTTTGGTGATAGTCTGGGTTATGACCCTGACGCGGAATTGGTCGCTCCTGGTCGTTATCAGGTTGGCGATCGGGCCGAAGATCTCGGGAGTGAAGCCCTTGACGTTCAGAAGGTCTGTGGCGTTCTTGTAAGGCTTCAGGGAAGCGTTGCCGTAGTTGTCGACGCCTTTGGCGATATTGCGTGCCAAAGCCGGAGTGATGCCCTTAAGGGAAGTAAGGATGCGCTCCTCGGCGGTGTTGATGTTGATGCGGCCGGCGGTCGGGCCTGGAGCCAGATATACGTAGTCGAGCCACGCCTTGCCGGAAGAATCAACGCCGGAAAGATTATGGGGTATTATCTTAACTTTGATGCCGCCTTTGGCGGAGATGTGGCAGCCGTGGATGATGCCGCAGTAAGCCCTGTCGTTCTTATCGTAGCGGATGCGCTTCCTGTTTGAGCCGACGAGATAGGGATCGTCCGCGGCGTTTCTCAATTCGTCGGAATTAAGAGGCAGAGCATCGTATTCGCCGGTCTCATAGTTGTAGATGAAGACTTCCATCTCGGCGTTGTGGTTCTCTTCAAGGAATTCCGTCGTGTCGATAGCGTCATTAAGGCCAAAGATGTAGAGACCGTAATCGGCTTTCTCAAGGCCTTTGTCGCGCCATTCCCACTCGCCTACGTCGCCGTCTTTCGTCGCATAGTAGAAAGGCGTGGCGTAGCCAGGGCCGACGCTCACCACGTCGCCTTTTTTGAGTTTCAGCTGCAGTTCGCTCGGCGCGGTGAGCCCGTCAACGGTGATGCCAGTCCTGGAGCTGCTGACGATTGGGATCTTCTCCTCTCTCTGAGCGCCAGTCATGACACGCAAAGTGTGTCCTTTCCAAGTGTCGGGTTCCCAGTTGACGCCTTCAATGGACATAACGTCGCCGTTTGCGGAGGCGACTGTGCCGAAAGCCGGAGCCCAGCCGGAAAGATGCACACCCTCTTCTTCAGCGTCAAGCCTGATGCCCGCGGTTGTGAAATATTTGCCGACCGCCTTGATAGTCTTGGAGTCGGATCTGGAACCGCCGCCGATGTTCTCCCAGTCGTCGCCCGTCTTGATCTTCTGCACTTCCGAGATATTCGCCATGCCGGCGTTCTTGATGTGCGTCTGGTTGTTCTTGGTCTGCGTTCTCATCCTGCGGCTCTCAGCTTCCCTGATGTTGCCGCCGAAAGTAGGACGTGAGTGTTTCTTCCAAGTATAGTGGGCCGGGTCGTCTTTCTCGGTCGAATAACCGAATTCCTCTTCCTCAACGGAACCGTATTCCGTCGTTCTGGCCGCCACCTGGCCGTACTCGTTCTTTAAGGTGAAGGAGACGAAGCCGCCCTGACGGGGAAGACCGCGGACTCGGATCTTGTCGCCTACTTGCAGACCGCTGCCCAAGGGGTCGCTGCCGTTCAGGTCAAGCCTGTTGCTGTTGTTGCCGTAAACGTATTTGATCATGCCGTTGGGGATGTCAGCCTTGGCAGTCGGCTGGCGGTCGGCAACGAATTCGATGAGTTCTCCTTCCAGCTGGTCGTGGTGCCAGTTGGCGCCGGAGACCGTGATGTAATCGCCCTTGACCTTCGTCACATCGTAAAGAATGCCCCAATCCTCGTCAGGAAGCTCATAGACCGGAATGACCGTCTTCTGGCTGCGGCCGTAATTGCCGTTGCCGCCGCAGTACTCAATGTCGAAGATCTCGCGGTTATTGGTGAGATAGAAATATCCGTTCGGTTCTATTATGGGGTTGGGATCTTCGTAGAAGCCGCTGCGGGCTTTGCTGTAATGATCCGCTTTGTCAATAGTGGCCAGGAGTTCCGCTTCAAGGCCGGTGTTGACCACGACCTGCCAATTGCGGAGGCTTATCGGGTAGGAGGAGATGTTTACAAGCTCAACGATGTCTGGCCTGATGAAATACATGGCGTCGCTGTAGTTGAGATTCTTGCCTCTTCTGCCGGAACCGGAGTGGCGGCATTTCTTGGAGGAAGTCACCACAACTTCAATATACCCCTCTTTATTGGGTTTCTGAGCCTTGCCTTCCTTGTAGGGATACTTGAGAAGATAATGGTTCTTCTTGTCCTTCTCTTCCTGCTGGACACTGTAGCGGGCAGGAATGCCGTCCAGGTCCATTTCCCTGACGTTGGATTTTCCGTAGCCGATGGAAGGAATGAAAGCCTGGCTGGCATTGTAAACTCGGTAGTAGTATTTTTCCTGCTTGCGGTGCAGAGGACGGAAATAAAAGATCTCCGTCTGCATAGGATCGTCGCACCACATGGCGCCGTCGTGAGTCCAGCCGCTGTAAAGTTTTACAGTCGCGTTGACGAGGTTGGAAGAAACTTCCTCCATGAACTTGTTGCCTTCGCTATAACCCTTTATGGTAAGTTCACGCCCCTTGCCGCCCTGACTTTGGGAAATATAAAAACCTTTGGCTTCGTTTTTGGCGTTGTGGACTATGCAAGTGGCGCCTTTCCATTGATCTTGATACCAGCCTTTCACTTCGCAATTTACGAATTCATCAAAGCGCGGGGGTTGACGGCGCGGTTTTTCCAGCTTCACTTCCCAGTCGTTGCCCCTTTTCCTGACGTTGCCGAACCGCCAGCGGAAAGTGTTGTTTAGGTCTTTGTAGCGGTGCCCGTAGAATTGGTTGGCGGAAAGCACATGCTCGGGAACGGAGGCGCCGCTTCCCGTTTGGGAGGGGAAACCCCAGCCGCACCAGTCCGTCTCCCTGATCCAGCTGCCGTCATGCGCCATGATCTCGTTGAAGCAGACTGACTCCACGCCGTAGGTGCTGTCAACGGTCGTAAGAGTGTGGTTCTCGTCGGTGTAGTCGAGAAGGTTGACGAGCAAGCTTCTCATTCTGGAGGAGGAAGGCTCGAAAGGAGATTCGTTGTTGGCGTTCCTCAAGGCGCGGCGGAGCTGCTTAAGTTCCGCATGGTTGATGTCCAGAGAGCGCCTCAGGGCTTTTGCGGATTTTTCGTAATAGAGTTCCTGGGAAGTGTTCCAGAGAGTGGCTAGGTGCTTGAACGCGTTGACCTGGGAAATGCTGGTTGGTTCGCCGCCCATGGCGACCGCCAGGGCTTCCCTAAGTGACTGGAAAGCCATATCGTCCCAAACGAGATGATTGGGATTGTATTCCTCCGGCTCGTCCACGCCCTCTCCGTCCTCGTCAAAGAGACCGTTGGCGTTGTTGTCAATGGAGTCGCTGCCGTACTGGGTTACCGTCAGGTTGTCGTCAACATTGGCCTGACCGGGTTTTCCATCCCGGCCGTAGCGGTACTTCAAAAGACGCTTGCCGGCGTCCATCGTAAGCGGCAGTCCCCTCTTCTCGCCGTCCGTCAGCATCGCTTCGAAAGTCCCGAAACCTTCGTTCTGCTGACGAGTACCGAGAGCCGTGGCGGTATGAAGATTTATTTTCGCGTGCTCGTCTTCGACCAAAACGGCATAGCGGCCGACCGGCCTGCCGGAATTGTCCCTGACGTAGATCCAGCGCGCCCAGGCGTAGTCGCCTCCCTTGTCGCCTTCAACATTCACGCGCTCCTCGCCCTGGCGCGGCTTGAAAGTCTGGGACCAGATCTCATCGTAGCCGTCATATTCCGGACTGTCGATGGAATCCTGCCTCAAGAGCCCGTAAACGTGCTCTATGGCCGATTGGGCGAGCATGTCGGACTGAGAGCGGTTGAGGCTGATGCTGCCGGCCTGTTCCTCCATCGTCATCATGGCGGCAAACGTCGCGGCCAAAAGTGAAAGGACCGTCAAAACGGTCAAAACAGCCAACAAGGCCACCCCCAAAGGTCTTTTCAGCTTTTTCTCACTCATTACTTATCTCATCTCATAATTTTTCCAACCAAGCCGCGGAAGAAATGTCAGACGGCATCCTAAGTCCGGCGCGCGGAGAAAGCGAAACGCTCCCCGTCCCCACTCCGTCCGGCGAACAGGAGCGCTTGAACTGCTGACTGAAGAAACGCGAAAGGAAGATCGCGAGGCAGTCTTTAATTGTGCTTGCGCTGTAGCGCTTGGCAAAAACCGTATTGGCCAGGAAAAGAAGCTTTTCCGGCGAAGCGCCGCGCCTTAACATGTGGTAAATGAAGAAATCGTGCAGTTCGTAAGGCCCGACGGAATCTTCGGTCTTTTGGGTGGCTTTACCCTTTACGGCCGGCAGAAGTTCCGGGCTTATAGGCGTATCAATAATGTCAAAAAGGATCTCGCCGATCCTGCCCCCGACTTTTTCCGCATACCAACTTACGACCGCCCGGACCAGCGTTTTCGGCAGCCCGCAGTTCACGTTGTACATCGCCATCTGGTCGCCGCCATATGTCGCCCAGCCGAGCGCCGCTTCGGACAGGTCGCCCGTACCGACGGACAGGCCGCCTTCGCTGTTGGCAACGTCCATAAGTATCTGCGTGCGTTCCCTGGCCTGGGCGTTTTCGTAGGCTGCGTCGTGAAGATCCTTGGGATGGGAAATATCCTTGAAATGGCGGTCCAGAGAACTCTTGATGTCGATCGTCCTGTACTCGATGCCAAGCTCCTCCATAAGAGCGCAGGCGTTGCTCTTCGTGCGTACGGACGTCCCGAAGCAGGGCATGGTTATGCCAAGGATAGTTTCAGGTCCGAGGCCGCGCAGTCCCTGAGCCTCGCGGGCCACAAGGAGAGCGAGCGTAGAGTCGAGGCCGCCGGACACGCCAATGACGGCGCGCTTAGCCCTTGTGTGCGCCATGCGCCTGGCAAGGCCTCCGCACTGGATGGAGAAGATCTCCTCGCAGCGCGCGTCGCGTTTTGCCTTGTCGTCGGGGACGAACGGATTGACCGCCGCAGAAGGCTTGGGAGCTTTCAGTTCGGAAGCGGGAAAAGCAACGACGTTTTCCTTTTGAGGAACCTCTAAGGGACGGTCAAACCTTAAAAACTCACAGTCCACGTCCGCGAAAGTCAAAGTCCCTTCCGCCCGGAACTGCTTTTGGCTTGCCAAAACTTTGCCTTCCTCGAAAACGAAAGCTCTGCCGGCGTAACAATTGTCCGTGCTGGATTCTCCTGACGCGGAGGAAGCGTAAACGATGCTTCTCTTCCAGAGCAGGGAGAGCGCCGAAGCGACGCGACTGAATTTTTCATAAGAAGCGGCCAGTTCCGGAACGGCGTCCATAACGACAACAATTTCGCTTTCGGAGGCAGCTTTTGAAAGAGGCTGCATAGGATCGGTCAGTTCGCTGCCGAAGCCTATGGAAAAAGAAAATCTTTCCGAACGGAAGACCAGACCGGTTCCGCAAAGCACACGTCTCCCGAGGATCCGGAAATATCCGGAAAACCCTTTTTCGGGAATGTTGAAGGCCTGATCTTTAGGCGAAGAGTTCAAAGCAACGCCAAGGATCTTCCCCTTTTGGAAAACGCAGGCGGAATCGTAAAGCCTGCCGTCGAGAAAGAGAGGCAGCCCGGCGACGCAGACAGCGTCAGATTTGGCTAACTTAGAAGCCAGCTCCTTGAGAGCGGAAAGCGCGCGCTTCGGCAGGTTCGGCTGCCTGAAAAGGTCGCCGCAAGTCGCGCCCGTAAGCGAAAGCTCCGGGAAAACGACAAGCTGCGCCTTTGCCCTCCCGGCCTCCTTTGCGAAGTCCAGGTGAAAAGCGGCGTTTTTCGCGCAGTCTCCCAAAGCAAGCTTGGGGACGACTGCGCAGACTCTCACGAAGCCGTAGTCGGGCATCTGTTATTCTTCCCCGAGCTCCTGACGCTGTATCTTGGCCAGGTACTGGTCGGCTTCCTCGTCGCTGGCGAAGACCTGCTCCTTGGGCAAGGCGCGGATGATCTCGATAACTTTGGCGACCTGGGGCTGCGGCTTGCTGATGACCACCGCGCCTTTTTTCTGAAGGACGCCTTTCTGGAGTTTGAAGATGACCCTGATGCCGGCGCTGGAGAGGAATTCCAATTCAGCCAGGTTCAGGATGATGATCTTGGCTTCCGCGGAAATGATCGTATCGACGGTCTTCTCGAAATCAGGGGAGGTGATGCTGTCTAAGCGGCCCTTCAGGAAAATGGTGTAGCCCCTCGGTTCCCTGGGCGTCACCGTGATCTTGAGGTTGTCGTTCTCCGTGACCTTCGGTTCCTCGGTCATTTTATCGACCGCCTGGGAAGCCAGCTTTTCAAGCTCTTTTTTCTGAAGCATGGAGAGATATCTGTCGGCCGCTTCGATGTCCTCGAAGATCTTGTCGTTCGGCAAGGCTCTCACCACCGCCAGAACTTTCGCCACCTGAGGCTGCGGCTTGCTGACGATAACGACGCCTTTCTCTTTCAGGATGCCTTTCTGCAGCTTGAAGATCACTCTGATGCCGGCGCTGCTGATGAAAGTCACGCCTTCCATGTTCAAAATGACGATGCAGATCTTTTCAGACAGAATCTTGTCCACAACGGCTTCAAGTTCCGGAGCAGTGACGGTGTCAAGGCGTCCCGTCGGGGAGATGATCACGCCGCCTTCCTTTCTGGGCGTAACTTCCACCTTGAGGTTCGTGCCCACGACAGTCTCGGCGCTTTTGGCGCTGGCCACTCTTTCAAGTTCCTTTTCCTGGATAGCCGCAAGATATTTGTCAGCCTCTTCCGTATTCTCGAAGATCTGTTCCTTGGGCATGGCGCGCACTATTTCCAAGACTCTGGCGACCTGAGGCTGCGGCTTGCTGACGACCACCACGCCGCGGTTTCCCAAAACGCCTTTCTGCAGTTTGAAGATCACTCTGATGCCGGCGCTGGAGAGAAAATCAACATTGCCAAGGTCTAAGATGATGACCTTCACCTTGTCTTTCAAAACGCCGTCGACGGCCACTTCAAAGTCGGGAGCCGTTACGCTGTCAAGACGCCCTTGCGGCGCCACCACAAGTCCTCCACCTTTACGGGGAGTTATTTCAACGTTCAATGCCATATTTTTTCTCCTTAAATTTTTACAGCGTCATGATCTCGTTGTCTTTGGCCTTGACCAGATCATCGACTTTCTTGCTGAAGTTATCGGTTTCCACTTGCACGCTCTTTTCGCCCTGCTTGCGCTGGTCTTCGGTCAGGACTTTGTCCTTTTCCATCTTTTTCAGCTTCTCTATCGTGTCGCGGCGCAGGTTGCGCAGATTAACTTTCGTCTCTTCGCTGAACTTTTTGGTCAGCTTGGTAAGGTCGCGGCGGCGCTCTTCCGTCAGTTCGGGCATGGGCAGCCTGATGACGCGGCCGTCGTCCACAGGGGTGATGCCGATAGGAGAAGCCTGGATAGCGCGGCAGATGGACTGCACGCTGTTGACGTCAAACGGTTCTATCTTCAGCGTCCTGGGCTCCGGGACCGTAATGTTGGCCAAACTTTTGATGGGCGTCATGGCGCCGTAGTATTCGACCTTGATGTCCTCGACGAGGCCGGGGGAAGCCTTGCCGGTCCTGATCTCCTTGAATTGGTAAGTCAGGTGGTCCAGGGCCTTCTGCATGCTGACTTGCAGCTCTTTGATCTGGGCTTTGTAGGGCATAGTCACTCCTTTTAGGTATGGGATTACATTATTTATAGATTTTACTATTTAAGACGGATAGTGTCAACGCATCTTTCGGTTTCCACAAGTATTGCTAGCGTTTTGGAAAAAGCTTCCTTTTTCCCCGGCCAAAGTTTTAAAATTACCCTAGCCTGCCCCCAACAAAATCATCAGCAATATGCTTACAAAAGCTTATTCTTTCGCCTCCTACGGCTCCCAGGCCCGGCTCGTTACCATCGAGGTCAACATCTTCGACAAAGCTAACAGCGAATACGGCCTGGAATTGGAGGATGACAAACAATCGACTTCCATAATAGGCCTTCCCGACACCGCCGTCAGGGAAAGCAAAGAGAGAGTCCGCAGCGCCATCGTGCACGCCGGGCTGCGCTACCCCAAAGGCGAGATCATAATCAGCCTGGCGCCCGCCGACCTGAAAAAGCACGGTCCGGCATTTGACCTGCCGATCGCGCTCTGCCTGGCCGCCTGGTCCGGGCACCAGAAAGACCTTGACCCATCCTCAAACGAGAGCAAGATCGCCGCCATCGGGGAGCTCTCGCTGGATGGGAACCTGCGCTCCGTCAGGAACGTCATCAGCTGCGCCGTGGCCGCCAAAAAGCTGGGTTTCCGCTACCTTATCGTCCCCAGCTATAACGCCAGGGAAGCCGCGCTGGTAAAGGATCTCGTCATCATCCCGGCCGGCAGTTTCAAAGAGGCGCTGGAAGCTTATCTTGCGCCCGCAAAAAGCCCATCCGTAATTTTCGACCGCAATCTCCTGCTGGAGGCTTCCTTTGATTACGACTGCGATTTCAGCGAGATAAAGGGACAGCTCGCCGCCAGGAGGGCCGCCGAGATCGCGGCCGCCGGGGGCCACAATCTTCTGCTCTTCGGACCTCCCGGCTCAGGGAAAACATTGTTGGCCAGAAGATTGCCGACGATCCTGCCTCCCCTTAGCGAAGAGGAACTCATAGAGAGCATGCAGATCTATTCGGCAAAGGGCCTCGTCCCTAAAGACATAAAATTGATGATACGGCGCCCCTTCAGGTCGCCTCACCACTCTGTCTCCCTCTCCGGCCTTATAGGCGGCGGGCTCCAGATCGAGCCGGGCGAAGTGTCTTTGGCCCACAACGGCGTTTTGTTTTTGGACGAATTCCCGGAGTTCGCCAAAAATGTGCTGGAAGCTTTGCGCCAACCCTTGGAAGACGGTTTCGTCAACATTGTGAGAGTGTCCGGTTCCGTCAGTTTCCCGGCCTCCTTCATGCTGGTGGCCGCCATGAATCCCTGCCCCTGCGGCTACCTGGGGCATCCTGTCAAAAAATGCAAATGCCCGCGCCGCGTTGTGGAAGCTTACCGCGCCCGCGTCTCCGGTCCTCTCATGGACCGCATCGACATGCACGTGGAGATGCCTTTCGTCCCCTACGAAGAACTTACTGGCAAAGAGGCGCCGGAAAGCTCCAAGACCATAAGGGCGCGCTGCCTGAGAGCCAGAAGCGTGCAAATTGAGCGTTACAAGAAGACAAAACTGAGAAACAACGCTCAACTCAACAGCGCCGCCGCACAAAAATATTGCCCGCTCACGAAAGAAGCGGAAAGCGCGCTTAAGTTCGCCGTGACTAAAATGGCGCTTTCCGCCAGGACTTACACAAGGATACTGAGAGTGGCGCGCACTATAGCGGATCTGGCCAATACGGAAAAAATAGAGGAGCGGCACATCCTGGAGGCGCTCCAGTTCAAGGGCTTCAAGGAAGACGCCCCGGGCTAACTGATCTTGACGGCTACGAGCGTGACGTCGTCGTAGGGCGGTTCTCCCTCGGTGAATTTGGCCAGGCGCCCCTGGATCGATTGGAGAGCTTCGTAGGGGGAAAGATTTCTGGCGTTCTCCAAGGCCACGGACAATCTTTCGCGCGTGAACTCTTCTTTCTTGCGGTTCAAAGCCTCCACGGCGCCGTCGGTGTAGAAAAGGACCATGTCGCCTTTCTGGAGCTGGTAGGCGGTGTCCTTGATGGACTGGCTGAAAATATCGCTCTCAAGAATCGAGAGGACCATGCCCCTGTTCTCGCAAGTTACGACCGGCTCATGCCCCAAGGCCGCTAGGAAGGGCTCGTGCCCGGCTTCCGCGCAGAGCATTTCGCCGGTTCTGGTGTTGATGACGGCGTAAGAGGCCGTGACGAACATTTCCTCGGGGATCAGCTGGATAAGGTGCGTATTGAGGTCGGTCAGAAGTTTCGCGGGCGAAAGGACGTTTTTAGAGAGCGCAGACATCAAAGCCCGGGTGGACGCCATGACAAGCCCGGCCGGAATGCCTTTGCCGGAAACGTCCGCCACCAGAATGCCCAAGTGATCCTCGTCCACTTCGATGAAGTCGAAGTAATCCCCGCCCACGCGGTAAGCGGTCTTGTAGAAAGCCTCCGCTTCCACGATCCCCATCTGCGCCCTCGATTTCGGCAGAAGATGGCTCTGGATGCTGGCGGCCGTCTCAAGCTGGGAATCGACGCTGGCCTTCTCCCTCACGCCTTCGATCATGGTGAGATAATTGAGCGTCCAGCTTACGATCTCGGACATGCCGTGGGCCAACTCTATGTCCTCGCTGTCAAACTGGGCTTTGCGCTCCTTGTTGGCTATGACAAGAACGCCCGTGACGGCGCCCTGGGAGCGGACCGGCACAATGAGCATTCCTGAGAGGGCGTAAACTTTGTAGCGCACCTTTTCCTCGCACTCCTTCCTTCCGAAAACGACGACGCGTTTCTGATCGACGGCCGGAGCGAAAGGCGTCACGTGCAGAGGGAAGGAAGTGTTTTTCAAATACTCCTCAAGTTTGGCGTCGTTGCCGGCCACAAGCTTCAGCTTTTCTTCGCTGATGTCGAGGCAGCTCGGGAAAAGCCCGGAGCATTCGGAAAGGCGCAATGTCCCCTGCTCCCTGTCATAGGAAAAATAGGCGGCGCAGCCGCTGGCGAAACTTTTTTTGGCGGACAGAGTGAAATGCTTCAAGAGAGCGGCCTTCAGCTCCCCGCTGTTGGCGTTCTTGTCCTCGAAGTACGTCCTGACCGTTTGGGAGACGTGGCCGAAGAGCGTGACCAAACTTTCTTCCGCTTCCTTGACGCGCTCGGCGTGCTTTTCAGCCTTCCTCGCCAGCCTTTTGGCGCGAGCCGCCTTCACTAATGCGAAAAGAAAGAGAAAAGCCAGCAGAACGGAAATGGCAATCGGAAGATAATTCATCGCGAAAGCCCTCGGAACTGATTCAACGCTGCTGCTTGAGGAATTCGACCACGTCCTTGAATTCCACAGCGTTGCGCTCGTTTATTTTTGAAAGGGTGAGGTGAGCGTCCAGCATAAGGTCGGTTATTTCGACCTTGTCATGGGCTTTGCTGGCGATGGGAGAATAGTCGCCTCCTTCGCCGGGAACAGCGTCCCTGATGTCAAGGATGTTTTGGAGGCCGAGCGTCGTGAAAATGTTCCTGACATGATCGGAAACATTGAAAAGCTTCAGCATGCTCTCGCCTTCTTTTTTCGACTTCATGCAAAGGGCGACCAAGGTCCCGATGAAGGTGGAGTCCAGCGTTTCGCAGCTCGCAAGGTCGATGAATACGCCCAGGCCCTCGTCGAGGCTTTTCTTGACAAAATCACGGAAATCAGCAACGGTCTGGAACGTCCCGCGCCCGAAGATCTTTATGTAGGCAGTCCCGTTGGCGACGGCCGCCTCTATTCTGTTGTTGCTGTGTCCGATCATACTTTATTCCTCCAAAGCCTTTACATAGTAGCAAAAGTCAAAAAAATACTCAAATAGCGGCTACATCTGAGAAATAAGCAACCACTCCGCCATCAGGAAGTGGACGCGCTCAATAAGGGCGGAAAGCCTGGACATGAAGGTGTTGCCAAAGAAGGCGCCCAAGGCGATCATCAGGTACCAGCGGCCTATCTTCGAACTGCTTTTCACGATCGTGTTCTTGTTGCCGAAGGCGAAGAAGAAGTACATCAAAACGGAGACTGTGCCAATCACGAAAATGGCGTTCTCGCAGCCGGCGTAGAAGCGGTCCAATAACGTCGCGCCCGGCATGACGTATTCGGACGGGCAGACGTTCTTGAAGGTGCCTGTTATCTGGGGAATGAGCTGGTTGAAAGTGTCCTTGAAAGCAAGTCCGGCTCCGGCGCCCAATGATATGCACATGGCGATGCGGCTGACCCAGAAATATTTTTTGCTGTACTGGAAATACCAGAGCAATCCGATAACGCCCGCGAAGATCAAAGCGATCGTTGCCGCGTCGCTGCCGCTCCAGCCGTTCTGGCTCACGTTGACAATGGCTTTCTTAATGGGAACGAGCCACTGGCTGTAAAGGTTCTGGCGCATGACCACGGCGCAGCTGTACCCGGTGGCGCAGCCAAGAAGGGCGTGCTCGAAGAAGCGGTAGAAGGGATTTTCCTTGAAAAGGAAACTGTAAACAGCGATGCAGGAAAGAGCCGCGACCCAGGTCTGCAGACGGTAAACGCCGAGGTTCGGAAGGTCGAGGTCTTTCACTCTGGCGGCAACGGTTGGCATGCTCCCGGCCCTGAATTCGCCCCAGATCGCCAAGCCGAGGACCAGTACGCCAAGGATCATCCAGAAGATCTTACCTGTGAATTTTGACATGATCAGCCCTCCTTATGCCCTTCCCTTGCGCGATTGCAGTTTCGACATGAACATGGCGAAATTGCTGATGAGAATGGAAACGACCACGAAAAGCGTCGCGAAAGACTGGACGCTCACGGTCTTGGTGCCGATGCCCGTTTCCCCTACGATGCCGGCTTCCATAACGCGCTTCTCGTAAGCCGCCGCGCCAGCCGCGCCGGCTAAGAGCCCGCAGAGCTGACCTGAGTCGAGGTACGGGTAAGCCGTCGAGCTTTCGATGCCGGCGGAGCCCGCCGCCAAAGGCGTTCCGTAAACGGACTGCACGAAGCCAATCCAGGGGATGCCGCCCCAGGAATAGGCCACGCGGTAAATTAGAGAAACGTCAGCGATGGAGCGGAAGTTCTTCATCATCGGGATCTCGTTGAGGTCGCGCCCGTTGATGTCTTTGACAACGAAGCCGTGGATATCCTTGGCTAAGCTTTGCAGCGTCACGCCGCCGGCGTTGACGATCGCCTGGAACATGACGTAGTCTTCGCCGTCAACTTTGTTCATCTTTTTGGCGACCTCGTCCAGGACCTGGCGTCCCAGCTTCTGGCCTTCCACGTTCGTCGTCCAGGTCACGACCATGAATTTTATGTTGCGGGCGAAGAGATGCTGGATGACGGCCTTGAACTGGCCTTCGCATTCGCCGCGGTTGCCTGCGCCGTAGTCGCAGTCAATAAGAACCGCTTTGTCGGGCGGCAGGCTTTCTATCCTGTCATAAAGCTTGCCTACCCAGACGGGGTTCGGCACGGGCATCTTCACCTGGACCATTTCGAAACCGATGACGACCACGGCGAAGAGCGCGTAGAGGATCCTGGGATCGCAGAACTGGATCCTGTCCCAAAGCGAGCGTTTTTTGTTTTCAGGAGCCATAACTAATCCACCGATGAATATACGCTGTTATCGAGTCCGAGCCAGATTCGCAAAGATATCGCCACGCTGCCAATCAGCGTTCCAATCAAGACCGCACGGTAGGCCGCGGCGTTCAAAACGCTCAGGAGTTTAGAGGAGAGCCAGGGCAGCTGAAGGAGCTTCCAGCTTTCGGGAACAAGCGAGGCCAAGAGTTCGCCGATCGGCATCTGGCCGACCATGCAGACAATGGCCGCCGCCATCAGGAAGCCGGCCTCCAGGCTCCTGACCTTGAAGGAACGGTAGGCCGCGCTGATCATGTAGAAAGTGATCATCGAGAAGACCGCGCTGCCCATGGGCGCCTGAATGGCGTTGAACAAAAAGTCGAAGGAGGTCTTCCAGATCGTGCCTTTCGCCTCGTCAGTCTGGCCCTTCAGGGCGCAGACGATCATGACGGCCAGGAAGATCAGAAAGACCGCGCTGTAGCCAGCGTTCTTCAAAAAGTTTCTCATGGGCGCGCCGCCGCCGGGAAGTTTTTCCTCGCCAACGGGCGCGTTGTAGTTCAAAGCGCTCTGGTAGATCTTCTTTCCGTGGAAAAGCATCAGGTTTATCATGGCGATGAAGATCGCGAACGAGCCCACGACCGTCAAAAACTTGCCGGCCCACTCGGTGCCGTAGGAAAGGTACGTCGGCCTGGGCGAGGCGCCCACTTTCTTATAGACCGTCATCTCGGGAGCCAGGGGCTCGCCGTCGCCCTTGTCGCGCAAATTTACCGCACAGAGCGTCGTTTCGTAAGGCGAATCGATGGGGCGGCCTTTCTGCATCTTTTTCGTGCCGAGATAAAGTATTCCGTCGCTGACGTCCATTCTGCCGCCGGCGTAAATTGTGTCGTTCGTGCCGTTGCCGGCGGGCGCTTTCCAACTCTTGGGCGTCCAACCGTCCCCCGCCTTCCTGAACTCTGTGATCTCCCTGTCCATGACATAGACGAGGACCGGAGCGTCCCCTTCTTTGTAAACGTCGAAAGCGTTGGGGGATTTTTCCGTCAGGGTGGAAGGCACAAGAGGAACGGCGTCAAGAGTCAGATGCTTGAGGTCCGGTCCGGCCGCGTGCCAGACGCGGTAAGTCATGGTGAAAAGGTAAACGTCCCAATTGCCTCCCTTATAGTCGGCGGCAAAACTCTTGATGCGGTCGGGAATCTGGCCGTTGGGCGCGTTCTCGAAAGTTTTAAAGACATCGTTGGTGGAAAGGACCACCGGGCCTTTCTTCTTGAAATTCTGGCCGTCGTCGGAGCTCACGGCGTAGCAGAGCACGGGCTCCTTTTCGTTCTGGCCGAGGTAGAGGAGCGTCAGGCCTTCCGGCGTAATGGCACAATCCGGCTCAACCAAGCCGTACTGATCGAATTTCAAAAAGAGTGAGCGCTGCAGGCAGGGTTTTGGATCCTTTTTCCATTTGCCGGCGCTTTTGACCATGCGGCCTATGATCCCGCGGCCCTTGTAGTAATTGCCGACGTAGAACTGCAGCTTCTTCCCGTCCTTTTCGACGCAGACAGGGCTTCCGACTTCATAGGAGTCGAATTCGCCGCCCACTTTCTCCGGCAGGATGTACTCCAAGAAGAAGTACAAGCCGACCAGGAAGGCGATTATCTTTAGAACATTGCGTTTACTCATACAAATTTACCACTGCAGCAAAAGGCGAAGGTAGTCGGATTTCTGGAAGATCGTAAGCAGCAAGCTGCCGAGGACGATGAGGATCAGAAGCACTAATTTCGAATAGTCCTGTCCGACCAAACTTCCCGTCAGCACGGGATCCCGGTTGAAGTAGGCGCCGGCGGCGTAAAACTCTTCGCCGAAGACCGTATAGTCGCAGGAGACCATGAAGAAAGGCACCTGGTAGAAACTCGGCGTGCAGGCGATCTGGAAAGCGCCGGCCTGCTGGCCCGCTTCCGCCAGCATCATGGATTCGAAGCCGTAAGTGCCGAACATGAAGTTGGCGCCCACATGCTCGCGCTTGATCCAGCCCGCGATGCCGGCGCCCAGGGCCGACTGGTTGCTTGACATGTACCTAAGGCAGTCTTCGACCGCGAACATGCCTTCCTTGCCCATAGCCGCATATCCGTCCTTCCAGAATTCCTCCGCCATGGCGTAAGCGAGAGGCTGGGCTAAGGGGACGTAAACCGGCATCGAGAGTTTGGCAGCTTTCCTTACCACGTAGCCCATGACGGCCAGGGAGCAGAAAAGATTGACGGAGAGGTCGTCGAAGCCCAAATTGAACATAATGGGCCTGTCCTCCTCCGCAGCTCTTCCTATGGCGTCGTCAATGACCTTGAGCCCGTTGATGGGGCGCAGAAAAACTTCCTTGCCCCTCTTCGTCAGCATTATCATGGTGATAATGAAGCCGGAAAAGAGCAGAATGAATATTATTATGGGCAGCGTTGCGTGATCCATACTTTCTCCAGTAATCAGTAGGCGATTATAGCAAAAACAGCCCTCCCGGCCAACGGGAAGCGCAAACGCCCGCTCTCTGGCGGTTTTCAGCGCTTTCCCCTCCGTTATGGTATAATCAATAAGTTAAGTCAGATGAATAAATAAAACACGGAGAAACAAGGAACTATGCCGTTTAAACTGCTTTTGCCGCTCCTTGCCATAGCAATGGCCGCGGGAGTTTTCGCGTCCGACGTAAAAGCTCCGAAAATAGCTTACGTTGACACCGAGACGGCTTTGAACAACAGCAGGGAATACAAGGACTGCTCCCTGGCTCTGCTGGACGTTCAGGACGACAAGGAAGAGGAGCTGAGAAAAATGACCAGCGAGATAGACGCCCTGGGCGACAAGCTGAAAGTTCTCTCCCCTGCCAAACGCCAGGAGGAGGAAGCCAAATACCAGGCCCTGATCGCAAAAGCCAGCCGCTTCGCCGAAGACACCGACAAATCCCTGAGAGAACAGCGATCATTGGACCTCAACAGGATCGCCAACAAACTGAAAAGAGTCATCGAAGACATCGGCCAGAAAGAGAAGTACACTCTTATAATAGACCTCAAAGCCATCGTTTACTTAGACCGTTCCGAAATGAAAGACCTGACCGACGACGTCGTTCTGAAACTGAACGACGACTACGCCAAGGAAAAGGAACGCCAGAGCAAGACCCCCAACCGCGTCAAGTAATATGAAGAATCAGATATTAGCCGCTTTTATAGTTTCCGCCCTGGCCGTGAGCTCGTACGCCATGAGCTTCGCCTACGTCAACACCGAAGACGTTCTGCAGGGCAGCAAAGAGTTCAAGGAATGTGAAAGGAAAGCCCTGACCAAACGCGACCTCAGGACGGAAGAGATCTCGCAAATGACCGCCCAGCTGGACAAACTGGAAGCCCAGATCTCCGCCCTCTCCGCGGAAAAGAGCGCGGCCTTAAGAGAACAGTACGCCAAGGACTTCGACCGCATCGAGCGCTTCAAAGAGCAGGCGACGGAAGAGATCACCGCCCAGCACAGCCACGACATGGAGCGCATCGCCTCTAAGATACGCACCATAATTGAAAAGATCGGCGAACGCGACAACGTCTCCCTAATGCTCGACCTGAAAGCCATCCTCTACCTCGACCAGAAGGTCGTCAAGGACTACACCAAGGAAGTAACGAACGAGCTGAACCGCCAGTACGACGAGGAACTCGACAAATTAAGAAGCAAACTCCCCTTAAGCAAATAACCATTAAGGAATAAATAAATGGAAATTCCCGTTTCCGTCATCGCAGGTCTTTTGGAAGCCGAAGTCAAAGGCGACCCCAACACCATCGTTTCCGGTTTCGGCGGCATCAACGAAGCCAAGCCGGGCGACATCACCTTTCTGAACGTTGAGAAGTACATCCCCTCGCTCATGACGACCAAAGCGGCCGCAGTACTAGTGAGGGCGAGCCTCAAGATCCCCGAAAACTGTCCGCCCGCTCTGATCATCGTCGACGACCCGCAGCTGGCCTTGCAGAAGCTTCTTGAGAAAGTAGCGCCCCCGAAAGTCGAGTTCGCGCCCGGCGTCCATCCGACCGCCGTCGTCGCTCCTTCCGCGGTGCTCGGCAAAAACGTTTCCGTTCAGCCCTACGCCGTAATCGAAGAGGGCGCGACAATAGGCGACAACTGCGTGATCGGCGCCTTCTGCTACGTCGGCCACTTCACAGAGATAGGCAACGACAGTTTCCTCTATCCACACGTGACGATAAGGGAACGCATCAAAATAGGCGAACGCGTCACCATCCACCCCGGGACGGTCATCGGCGCCGACGGCTTCGGATATCTTGAAATAAACGGCAGACGCGAAAAAGTCCCGCAGATCGGCAACGTCTCAATAGGCGACGACGTAGAGATCGGCGCCAACACCTGCATCGACCGCGCCAGGCTCGACACCACGATCGTGAAGCGCGGCGCCAAAATAGACAACCTCGTCCAGGTCGCTCACAACTGCGAGATCGGCGAAGACTCCGTGCTTTGCGGCTGCTCCGCCATGAGCGGCTCCACCAAGATCGGCAACCGCGTAATCCTTGCCGGCCAGGCCGGCCTTAACGGCCACATTGAGATCTGCGACGACGTCATAATAGGCGGACAGTGCGGCGTCACCAAGGACATTCATACGCCGGGCTTCTACATCGGCTCCCCCGCCACTCCGCACATCACTTACAAGAAGCGCGAGAGCGTCGTCGTAAAGTTGCCTCTTATCCTGAAAGAACTCCACGACCTGGAAAAGGAAGTGGCGGCTTTGAAAGAAGAATTAGCTAAAGCAAAAGAGTAAAAATGACCAAACAGACAACCATCGCCAAAGAAGCTAAGATCAGCGGTATCGGTCTTCACTCCGGCGAGATCACAAGCCTAAGGTTCCTTCCGGCCCCCGCCAACACCGGGATCGTCTTCAAAAGGACCGACCTTCCCATACCGGGAGGCGTGGCTTTCCCGGCCCTTGTGACTTCCGTATTAAACACCGACCGCAGCACCACGATCGGAAAGCTTATCAACGTTCCCCAGTCTCCCCAGCCGGTTCCCATCGTAGTCCTGACCGTGGAGCATTTGATGGCTTCCATCTACTGCCTCGGCATCGACAACCTTTTCGTGGAAGCGACCGCTATGGAAACGCCCCTTATGGACGGCAGCGGCATAGATTTCGCCAACACCTTAAAGGAAGCCGGCATCGTCGAGCTCGATGAGGAAAGGCTGCCAGAACTCACCGTGACCGAGCCAATTAAAGTCGAGCACGGCGACGCCACCATAGAGATACTCCCCGCCGATGAGTACAAGATCTCTTACACCATGACGTACCCTCATCCCGTCATCGGCACGCAGTTCTTCGAAACGCTCGTCAACGAGGAAAACTTCATAAACAATATTGCGCCAAGCAGGACCTTCGCGCTTTACAGTGAACTCTCGGCCCTGCTTTCCAGAGGGCTCATCAAGGGCGGCTCCCTTAACAACGCCATCGTCATAACGGACAACGCCATCCTAAGCAAGGACGGACTCCGCTACCCCGACGAATTTGTCCGCCACAAAGTGATGGACCTTATAGGCGACCTCGCCCTCACGGGAAGAAGACTGAAAGCCCACGTGATTTCCTCCCGTTCCGGACACACCTTGAACAACAAAGCCTCAGCGGCGCTCTTCGCCCTGGCTAACAAAAATTAATCAACCGCATAAAAGATCATGGAAGAAACCAAAGCTCCTATTAGCTTAAACATTCAGGACATCATGGCGCTTCTGCCGCACCGTCCTCCTTTCCTTTTAGTTGACAAAGTCGTGGCCACCGACTGCGAGACCTACGTTGACGCCGTAAAGAACGTCACGATGAACGAACCTTTCTTCGTCGGCCACTTCCCCGGTCAGCCGGTCATGCCGGGCGTCCTTATCATGGAATCCTTAGCCCAGGCCGCGGCCATCGTCGTTTTGTCAAATCCGAGATTCAAGGGCCTCATCCCCTACTTTCTGACCATGGACAAAGTGAAGTTTAGAAAACCCGTCCAGCCGGGCGACCAGCTTCACTTAAGGATCGACATCATCTCCATGCGCTCCACCATGGGCAAATGCAAAGCCGTCGCTTCCGTGGACGGCCAGAAAGTCGCTGAAGGCGAACTTGCTTTCGCCGTCGTCATAAACAAAGAAGAAAAAGACACTAAGGAATAAACCCCCTATGATCCATCCAACCGCAGTCATCAGCCCGGGCGCGCAGATCGCCCCGGACGTTGAAATAGGACCTTACTGCGTCATCGGCCCAAACGTCAAGATCGGTGCCGGCTCAAAACTGATGAGCCACGTGGTCATTGACGGTCTTACGACCATCGGCGAAAGGAACACCTTCTTCCCCATGGCGGCCATCGGCCACAAAACTCAGGACCTGAAATACAAGGAAGGCAACAAATGCTACCTTGAGATTGGCAACGACAACGTCGTGAGGGAATTCGCCACCATCCACTGCGCCACCTTGGACGGCAGCAAGACGATAGTCGGCAACAACAACCTCATCATGGCCTACTGCCACATCGCCCACGAGTGCATCTTGGGCAACAACATCATCATGTCCAACGCCGCGACCCTGGCCGGACACGTCCAGGTCGGCGATTACGCCGTTTTAAGCGGCATGGCGGGCGTTCACCAGTTCTGCCGCATCGGCAAAATGGCCATGATCGGCGGCTGCACGAAAGTCACCATGGACGTCGCGCCGTTTACTTTGGTGGACGGCGTTCCGCCCCGCTGCGCCACCATCAACAGAGTCAGGATGAGCAGACTTGGCATCACCCAGGAAACCATCAACAAGATGAACCAGGCCTACAAGATCGTCTTCCGCCAGGAGATGAAATTGAAGGACGCCGTGGAAAAACTTAAGGAGGAATTCGCCGACGTTCCAGAGATCATGGAACTCGCAGACTTCCTCACCAAGTGCGAACGCGGCCTCACAAGGTAATAAAAAAAGGAGCCCGGAAGGGCTCCTTTTTTTATGCTGCAAGCATTAAATTATTCCTTGATAAGATCGATGTAGTTGATGTTGAAATGGCCGCCCAGGGAAACGACCTTAAGGGTCTGTTCGCCTTCCGGAAGCTCGATTGTCGTTACGTTCTCGGCGGTTTCCCATTTCTGCCAGTCGCCGGTCTTGACCGTGTTTTCCCAAACACACTGCTCTTTGCCGTTCAATAAGATCCTGGCTCCGCCGGTGCCGTAGGGCGAAGAGAAGCGGAGGTTGACTTTGTATTTGCCGGCCTTCTTAACGTTGAGCTTGAATTCCATGTAGGTGCCTTTAGAGCTGATGTTGGTAAGGTTCTCGCCGCCGTCTGTTTCGTCCTGACAGGTTTCCTTGCCCATGCCGGGGGCGACTCTGCTGGCTTGCGTACCCTTCAGGCGCCAGAAATTCACTTCCGGCTGCTCGGCCGTCTTTACTGGCTTTCTCGGCACTTTTCTCATGTATTGGGCGGCAACCTCCAGGATCTTCCTGGTGCTTTCCTTCAGTTCGGCAAGGGAGATAAGCCCGGCTTTATAGGCCGCAGTAAGCTCATTGCCCTCGCCCCAGGGCATCTGCACGTTGCAGCCGGCTTTAATTTCTTTCCAGCCGACGCTCTGGCTGCCCCAGTCGGTCGTGACGAAGCCCTGGAAGCCCCACTCGTTCCTGAGAAGGTCTGTCAGCAGCGCTTTCGATTCGGCGGTGTGGATGCCGTTGTAGCAGTTGTAGGAGGCCATGATGGCCCAGGGCTGGGCCTCTTTCACAGCGATCTCAAAAGCCCTGAGGTAAATTTCCCTCAGCGCTCTTACGCTCACTCTGGAATCGTTGTTGAGGCGGTTTTCCTCGCGGTTGTTGGCGCAGAAATGCTTCATTTCGACGCCGCGGTCGCCCTTACTTTGCACGCCCTTTATAATGGAGGCGGCCAGCGTTCCCGTAAGATAAGGATCTTCGGAATAATACTCGAAGTTGCGGCCGCAGAGAGGATCCCTGTGAATATTAAGGCCCGGAGCCAGCCAAATGGCGACGCCGGCAGCTTCCATTTCCTCCCTTAGGGCTTCGCCGATCTTGTAGAGAAGCTCGGTGTCCCAGGTGCAGGCTAAAAGCGCTTCCACAGGCCAGGCGGTCTGGGGAGTATCAAGGCGCAGTCCCGCCGGTCCGTCGGAGGTCTCGAGCGCTTCCACGTTGCGTTCGGGCATGGCGCCGATGCTGCCGGTGGCGTTTATGGCGCTGCCGTGTCCGCTGGCAAGGAAGGCGAGATCTTCCATAGAAAGAGAATCGAGGAACTCATCCATTTTATTGGGATCGCTGACAACTTCCTCGAATGACATTTCTTTGCCTTCGGGAAGAGTATGTTTCAAAGAGCCCATTCTTCCGAGACCGCTGCCGGCGTCGATGGCCAGACCGCCGATCCGAGCGTGGTCATCAGGACTGATGTTCTTTATTTTCAGCCTGTGATAGCCGGGCTTGGCATAGAAACGGAAAGTCCTCACAGGAACAGTCGGTGGTTCTGATGTGACAGGCATGTCAACGTATTCTCCCATATCCAGAGCAACGGCGAGTTTTGAAGCGCCGAGGGTTATAAGCGTTAACTCATGCTCTTTCTCTTCGGAAATGTTAATAAGATATTCCACCCAGTTCCCCTTCGGAACTATCAGGTCCATACCCTGTGAGAAATCCAAATTGTTGCCGGTCCAGGCGTTCCAGGAACGCAACCTGAAACTGAAGGGCGAAGTGATGTGTCCGTCGTCCTTGACGAGACCAAGCTCTTCCTGATCCGCTATCGTTCCCTGATAGGGCAGGTCATAGGTGCCGTCGGCTTTCAGAACGTTGGAAAGCAGGACAGGCGGCGGAAGCTTGGCATTTGATCTTTCCACTGTGCTGGGGCAGGACATGGTGTAGGTGCCCACAGTGCCCTTCAGTCTGGCGTCCACAACGGAATTGCCGAAGTAAAAATTGTATTCGCCGTTTTCCATGACAAAGCAGTTGCTCTTTTCGTCGAAGCTCTTCATTTGATTGATCGGGAAAGAGATCTTCACGACTTCGCTTTCGCCGGGCTGCAGGAGTTTGGTCTTCTTGTAAGCGCCGAGCTCGACAGCCGGTTTGCCAAGACTGCCCTGCGGACAGGAGTAATAGACCTGCAGCACTTCGCGGCCGGCAAACTTTCCGGTGTTTTTCACTTTCGCCTCAATGGTGAAAGCATTGTTGTCGAAAGAAGGATTGATGTATTCGTAGAGGAAACTGGTGTAGGAAAGACCGTAGCCGAAGGGATAGCGGACTTTCAGGCCTCTCGGATCGAAGGTCTCAAAATAGCGGTAGCCGACATAAATGTCTTCTTTGTATTCCGTATATTCGCTGCTTTCCCTGAAGCTTGAGGAGGCTGGGTAATCGCTGTATTTTTTGGGAATGGTATCGGCCAGTTTGCCGCAGGGAGAAACAATTCCCAGCGCGACATCCCAGAAGGCGTTGCCGCCTTCCATGCCGGGCTGCCAGACCAAAAGAAGCGCGTCGATGGGGTAAAGATCGACGAAGGAAAGGTCTATCAAAGCGCCGCTGTTTACGACCACTATTACTTTGTCGAAACCGGCTTTCGTCGTAATGTCGAGGAGTGTCTCTTCGTCGTCGGTCAGATAGTAATCGCCTTTCCAAAGCTGCCTGGCGCTGCCCTCGCCGCAGTTGCGGGAGATAAAGACGAAAGCGGCTGGATAATCCTGGGCTACTGTTTTCAGCTCTTCCAAAGTGGGGAAATAATTCTCCTCGGCTTTGTATTTGTCGGAAAGCTCTTTGCAGATCGTAATATTGCCGGCTTCCGCTCTGCTCTCGGCGCCCATCAAGAAGTTGACGGAATAATAGGCGTTGACATACCCGCTTCCGTAGCCGGTCTGGCTGAAGTGGATCTGGGCTTTGCCTATCAGAGCGACCTTTTCGCCCTTCAAGATGGGCAGGGCGTTTTTCTTATTTTCAAGAAGCACCATGCCTTCCGCGGCGGCCTGGCGGCAGAGAGCGGCGTGCTCGGGTTTGGGAGCGGGCGTTTCCGCTACGGAAAAACTTACAGCGCCGAAAATCAAAAGCGCCGCCAAAGTCAGATGCAGTCTCATCGGTGTCTCCTTGCTTGTATTTTTAATCTTCTTCTTCCTCTTCTTCGTCCTTATCCTTGCCGCCTGAAGCCTGTTTGCGGCTGTGGACTCTGTTGGCCTCGTCAACTTCTTTGCCAAGCGCCAGAGTCATCTCCCTGATCTGCTTGAAGAATTTGTCGTTCCAGTCCACGCAGGACTTGAAGTTGCGGAAAGTCTTGTTGGCTTCCGTTATCTGGTCGTTAGAGATCGCAGCCCTTACGAACCAGGCCGTGATGCTCATGCAGTCCGCGGATTCCTTGTTGAATTTCTTTACGAATTTCCTGACTTCGTCGCCAGCCTCTTTCCACTTGCCTTCGCTCATGAGCTGGGTGGCGCGGTCGCGGTAAACTTTCAGACTGAGGTCGTAACGGTCCTTTTTGGTCGTGTCGATGATCTTCTTTTCCATCTGAACGGCCAGCTCCTCGTTGCCGGCGGCTCTGGCGGCCTTGATGAGTTTCTGACGGCAAGCTGCCGTAATATCCTCAATGTAACGGAACTGACCGATCATGGCATCAAGGTGAGCGACCAGGTTGGTGGAATTAGTCTTCTCCAAAAGCTGCGTCTTGAAGTTCCAGGCGTAAACGTTCTTGGGGGCCAGCTTGATGGCGTTGTCGATTATCTCCAGAGCTCTTTCAGGATACTTCGTAAAGGAGAAGACGTGCGACATATAGACCATGCGGTTGGCCTGCTTGTAGTCGTCCTTGGTGTAAACATCGTCGGTCAGCAGCAGAAGCTGATGGTCCGTCATGTTCTCGCCGGTCTGCGGATCGGTGGCGTGGCCTACCACATAGTTCTGCGAGGAATAGCGGCCGCATTCCAGATCCCAGGTGTCGTTGTCCTTAAGGTAGCCGAGCCAGGCGTGCCAGCCGACGCGGCCGGAACCGCCGAAATAAAGCGTGGGAACGCCGCCGGCTTTGCCGACCGTCGAGGAATAATAAGCCTGGTCGCAGCAGATGCCGCCTCTTTTCTTGATCTCCTTGAGGGAGTAAACTTCATGCGGCCAGCTATACTGGCCCTTCTCCACGCGCTCATAGACGTAATGGATGGAGCCGTAGGCGTTGCCGAGTCTGGACCTCGTGTAATGCGTGTGTTGCTGAGCCCAGGCCAGTTCAGAGATCGGCGCGTTGGCGTTGATAATGAACTTGATTATGCCGGGATCGGTCTTGGTGAAGTTGCACTCGACGAAACCCTTCTCGTTGGACTGCACCCAGAAATCATAGCGTTCCAAGTCCGTGTCGCTGTTGGGAACGACCGCGCCGTCCGGAACCTGTCCGTGGGGCTTGGCGGAAAGCGGCTGGTCCCAAACGATGGCCAAACCGATGGCCAGCTTGTTGTACTTCGGGAATGTATCGGTGCGCTGGAGGTAGTACTCCTGCAGGATACGCATGACGTTTTCCAGATTATCCTTGGAGGAATAGGCTTCGAAGAAGTTCTCCGTGAAATCCCTGTTCGACATGATGTAGTTGAGGAACTTCTGGTCGAGGTTCGCTAATTCCCTGCGGTGAGCATGCAGGAACGTGCACCAGCGCTGAAGACCGACCATCGAACACCATGATTCCTCCTTGATCTTCGCCGGATCGTAGTTGTTCACCATCCACTGCGTCAGAGCCAGCACATAGTAAGCGTACGGCGGGTTCTGGGCGACGGCGGTCGAGATCTGCTGGAATTTCTTCGGCGTCCAGTTGTCAAGCGTTATGCGGTGGATCGCCTGAGTGATGGCCGGCATATCGACGGACACTTTTGCGACCGTATTGCTCTCTTCCGCCAAAGAGACGGAAGTCAATGCAAAAGCAAAAACGGCCAGAAGCAGAATAATTTTTTTCATAATTTCACCAATTGATCATTTCATGCTTTTCCAAGCGGTCTCAACGATGTATTCGAGTTCGCTCTCCTTGGGCTGCCAGCCGAGTATGGTCTTGGCCTTCGTAGAATCGGCCACCAGTTTCGGCGCGTCGCCCGGGCGGCGTTCGACCATGACTTCCGGGATCTCCTTGCCCGTCACCTTGCGGCAGACATCGATGACTTCGCGGACGGAGAAACCGTTTTCACTTCCAAGGTTGAAGATGCCGTTCTTCTTTTCTCTCTTCAGATATTCAAGGCCCAGAATGTGCGCGTCGGAAAGATCGTCCACATGGATGTAGTCCCTGATGCAGGTGCCGTCAGGCGTCGGATAGTCCGTGCCGAAAACTTTGATGTTCTGGCGTTTTCCCTTGGCGACCTGGAGAACCAGCGGGATGAGGTGCGTTTCAGGATCATGGCGTTCCCTTAATTGGCCTTCCGGATCGGCGCCGGCGGCGTTGAAGTAGCGGAAGATACAGTAGTGCATTCCGTAAGCCTTGCTGAAGTCGTCCAGTATGAGTTCGACCATGCGCTTAGACCAGCCGTAGGGATTAAGAGGAGCGATCGGCGTGTCTTCGCTTATTGGCACTTTCTTGACGTCGCCGTAAGTGGCGCAAGTCGAAGAGAAGATGAAATTGTTGATGCCGAAATCCTTGCAGGCCGTGACGAGAGTCAGCGTCTGGGCCACGTTGTTCTTGTAATACATGTCGGGGTGTTCGACGGATTCGCCGACCGCTGCGAAAGCGGAGAAATGCATGACCGCTTCGATCTTGTGCTCGTTGAAGATCTTTTCCAAGATCTCCCTGTCGCCGATATCGCCTTCGTAAAAATAAGGGGTCACCACCGCATCGCGAAAACCTCTGGACAGATTGTCTAATACGACGACTTCGTAACCCTTAGACATAAGACGTTTCACACAATGGCTACCAATGTAGCCGGCTCCACCGGTAAGCAGGATCATATTTTTTCCTTTTTGGTTGCGAGGATGACGCAGTCGCGGCATCCCCAGATTAGATCGTTTATCTTTTCAAAATTCTTTTTCGCTTCTTCTCCTAACCCCGGAGCGTCGCAAATCAATTGCTCGCTCTCAGGGAAGGGGTGAAGGAACTTGATGTCGATATCCTTGTAGCCCATCTGCTTCATGCGGTTCCTGAGAGCGACGGGATGAACAGGCCTGACGTGCGTTATGTCGCTGAAGAAATCGCAGGAAGCCACGTGCAGGTTCATGATGTTGGGCGTTTCCATGGCGATGAGCCCGCCGGGTTTCAGAGCCTTCAGGGCGAGGGAAAGGAATTCTCCCTGCTGGGACGGCGTCAGGTGCTCTATCACATGCATGGCGGTGACGGCCGCCAAACTTCCCTCTTTCGCTTCCCTGAGATACTGGAAAAGATCCTTGCATTCCATATCGAGTCCGGCCTTCTTGCCCCTTATGACCGCGGCCTCGTTGTTGTCGATGCCGATGGCAGCCAAGCCATTTTCCTTCAGCAGTTCCAATAGCTCGCCGCGGCCGCAGCCGAGGTCGGCTATCAAACCGCCGCCATTTGCGGCCTTTTCAAGCAGCGGAACGTAAAATTCGAGGCGTTCCCTGATGTCCGCGACATCTCCCCTGCTCTCGTCTTCGAAAAGCTCGTAATCGGCACTTTGCCAGGCTTTCTCGAAGTCGTCGATGACGCTGGGGGCGGCTTCTTTCTTTCCGCTTTGCGTCACCGTGAAGTTTCCGCTGGCAAGTTTTTCCTTAAGTTCGGAGAAAACTCCGCCGATGGCGGCGTTCCTGAGCTGCAGGTCGTCCACGAGACCGTGCAGTTCCTTGAAGCCCTGCTCGATGGAAGTAATGCGCAAAGCCGCTTTTTCGCTGACGTCGCCAAGATTCTTCACGCCTTCATCCGCGGCGTTCAGACGCTTGACGGTCTCTTCATTGAACTTGCCGATAGCTTTGATACTCTCATCAGCGGCTGTCAAGCGCTTCGCGGTCTCTTCGTTGGTCTGGCCAAGGGTTTTGATGCCCTCGTCGGCGGAATCCAGACGCTTCGCGGTGTCCTCATTGAACTTGCCGATCGCCTTAATGCTCTCATCGGCGGCAGTCAAGCGCTTCGCGGTCTCTTCATTGGTTTTGCCAAGCGTCTTAATGCCGGCGTCCGCAGAATCCAAACGCTTGACAATATCTTCGTTAAACTTACCGATTGCCTTGATGCTCGCATCAGCGGCGCTCAGACGCTTGACAGTATCTTCGTTAAACTTACCGATAGCTTTGATACTGTCATCCGCAGTTGCCAAGCGCTTGGCCGTAGTCTCTTCCGCAGCGGCTAGAGCCCTGACCGCGTTTTCCAACCCTTCCAGACGTTGCTGAAGCGCCGCGACGCCGCTGGCGATGTCGTTGACCTTCGCGCCCCATTCCTCAAGTTTTTCCAAGCGGGCATCAATGACTCTCAACGCTTCTTCGTTTCTCACTTCCGCCTGACGGAAATAGTTGAAGCGTTCCACCGTCTCTTCAAAACGATCCTGGAACATG
>JAFZXZ010000007.1 GCA_017616555.1 bacterium
AGATATGCAGACTATACACACCAGAGTTTTACAGATAGCAGGCAGCGTTATTACGGTCTCCGCCACGGGCGTAGGCTACAACGAGCTCGCGGAAGTCACCAGTAAGCGCGGCACCTCTTTGGCCCAGGTCATCAAGATCGCCGGCGACCTTGTGTCGCTGCAGGTCTTCGCCGGCGCAAGAGGCATCGCCACCAACGACGAAGTGCGCTTCCTTGGCCGCAACATGCAGGTGTCTTTTTCCGACGACCTCTTGGGCCGCGTCTTCAACGGCAGCGGTCAGCCCCGCGACAGAGGCCCGGCTCTTCAGGGCAAAGCGGTCGACATCGGCGGCCCCTCCGTCAACCCCGCCAGGCGCATCATCCCGCGCCACATGGTGAGAACGGGCATCCCGATGATCGACGTCTTCAACACGCTGGTCGAATCCCAGAAACTGCCGATCTTCTCCATCGCCGGCGAACCTTACAATGAGCTTCTGGCCCGCATCGCCATGCAGGCGGAAGTCGATATCATCGTCTTCGGCGGCATGGGTCTTAAGCACGACGACTATCTTTTCTTCCGCGACACCTTCGAGGAGCGCGGCGCCTTGGTCAGAACGGTCATGTTCGTGCATACGGCCGCCGACCCCATCGTGGAATGCCAGATGGTGCCGGATATGTGTTTGGCCACCGCCGAGCAGTTCGCCGTCAACGGCAAGCGCGTCCTGGTGCTTCTGACCGACATGACGAACTTCGCGGACGCCATGAAAGAGATCGCCATCACCATGGAACAGGTCCCGGCCAACCGCGGTTATCCGGGCGACCTCTACAGCCAGCTGGCCAGCAGATATGAAAAGGCCGTGGACTTCGAGGACGCCGGATCAATCACCATCCTGGCCGTCACGACCATGCCGGGCGACGACGTCACGCACCCCGTCCCGGACAACACCGGCTACATCACGGAAGGCCAGTTCTATCTGAAGAACGGCCGCATCGAGCCCTTCGGTTCGCTCTCCCGTCTGAAACAGCAGGTCAACAATAAGACCAGAGACGACCACCGCGCCATCATGAACACCATGATCCAGCTCTACGCCCAGTGCCGCGAGACTCAGGAAAAACAGTCCATGGGCTTCCTTATGAGCGCCTGGGACCTTAAGCTCCTGAAGTACGGAAAACTTTTCGAGGATAAGCTCATGGATCTAAGTGTGAACATTCCTCTGGAAGGCGCCCTCGACCTCTGCTGGCAGATCCTCGGCGAATGCTTTGAAAAGACCGAGATCAGCTTGAAACCGGAATTAATCGCCAAATACTGGCCCGCAAAATAAACCATGGCCAAACTTAAATTTTCCAAATCAGCCCTGAAAAGCGAACGCGACGCGCTCAGCCGCTACCGCCGCTTCCTGCCGACTCTTGAATTGAAAAAGGAGCAGCTGGTGGCGGAAGTCAGGCGCATCGAGAAAGAACAGGCTGAAATAATCAAGCGCGAGGAAGACTTGAAGACAGGCCTCACGAAGTGGACCGTGCTCTTCAGTGAGCCGGTCGAACTGGACAAGCTTGTTTCGGTCAAGGCCGTGAAGACCAAGGAAGGCAACATCGCCGGCGTTCCCATCCCCATCTACGAGGAGACGGAATTCTCTTTGTCCGACTACGACCTTACGACGACTCCCGCCTGGGTGGACTACGGCATCGCGGCCGTGAAGGAGCTAAGCTCGCTGCAGAACCAGCGCGCCGTCCTTGCGGAGCAGCAGCGTCTCATAAACGCTGAGATGCGCGTGACAGTGCAGCGCATCAACCTCTTCGACAAGGTCAAGATCCCTGAATGCAAGAGCAATATCAGGAAAATCCAGATCTTCATCGGCGACCAGCAGGCCAGCGCGGTGGTAAGAGGCAAGATCGCCAAGCGCAAAAGCACGGAGAAAGGAGGATTGACGGCATGATAGTTGATATGCAAAAAGTCGCGATCCTTTCCATCGCTTCCGAAGAAGAAAAACTCCTGCAGCAGCTGAGAGAGCTTGGCGTCCTGCACATCACGCAGAAGGAGAAGCCCGAGCGCCGCTCCAAGGATTCCGTCTCCGACAGGATCAAAGTCGCGCAGGGCGTTCTAAACACGCTCCTCAACTGCCCGAAGAGCAGCAGTGTTCCGGACCTTTCTCCCGAGGAGATCATAAAGAAGGTCCAGGAGCTCACCGCCGCCATCAGCTCTGACACGGAAAACGCGCAGAAACTCAAAAATCAGCTTGAGCTTTTGAGCGCCTGGGGCGATTTCGATCCCTCCATCATCCGCGAACTCAGAAAGAGCGGCGTCATCGTGAAACTCTATGCCTGCCAGGAAGAGCAGGAACCCGAAGCGCCCTACGGCGTCATCAAGCAGGTGATCGCCAGAGCGAAAGGCCAGGTCTATTTCGCCCTTTGCGGCAGGGAAGATTTCACGCTGGAACTGCCGGAAGTTTCTCTGCCTGAGAAATCGACCAGGGAACTGAAACTGGAGTACGAAGGCCTCCTTACCCGCACGGAAAATTCCAAGAAAGAGCTGAACAGTTTGAGGGGCGCCGTCCCTGCCTTGGAAAAATACCTGAAAGAATTGGAAAGGGATTACGCCTATGCCAGTGCTTTCGATTCCGTGACGGTGGAAGGCAAGATCGTCTATCTGGAAGGCTTCGTGCCCGACCCCGAGATGGGAAAACTCATCGAGACCGCGAAGACGGAAGGCTGGGGCCTCTGGTATGAGAAAGCCGACCGCAACGATCCCGCTGTTCCTACGCTCCTCGATCTGCCCGGCTGGCTGAAGCCGGTGAAAGTCGTCTTCGACTTCATCGACGCCATGCCCGGCTACAACGAGTGCGACGTGAGCCTTCCGGTCATGATCTACTTCACGCTCTTCTTCTCTATCATCGTCGGCGACGCGGGCTACGGCCTCATCTATCTCATTGCCTCGATTATTCTGAAGCTGAAAGTGAAGGCCAGGGCCGCTCAGCCGGCCATCATCTTCCTCATCATCCTGAGCTGCGGCACGGTCGTCTGGGGGTTACTGAACGGCGCCTTCTTCGGCATAGCCAAGGAAAGTCTGCCGGTCTTCCTGAGAGGCCTGCCTTGTTTGCAAGGGGAGAAGTCCATGGCCTGCGTGCAGTGGTTCTGCTTCGCCGTCGCTTTGACGCACCTGGCGGGCGCCAGGATCTGGCGCGCAGTGATCGCCGGCTCCCTTAGGGAAGCCTTGGGCAACCTCGGCTGGATGTTCTTTTTGACCTGCAATTTCTTCGCCATCATCACGATGATAGTGGGGGACACCTTCCCCTTCGTCGAGCATACGGGCTTGCAGTCCTTCCCGGTCTGGTGCTACTCCGGCGGCATCATAGGCGCTGTCCTGATCCTTCTGTTCAGCGTCAACTGGAGCAACATCGGCGACGTCTTGTACACGCCCTTCAACTTCATCAACAGTTTCGTGGACGTCCTCTCTTACATCCGTCTTTTCGCGGTGGGGCTTTCCGGAACTTACATCGCCCAATGCTTCAACGACATGGGTTCGATGCTCTACGCCGGGCAGACAGGCTGGAAGCTTATTGTCTTCGGACTGTGCGGGGCGCTGGTCATAATGATCGGACATATCCTCAACATCGTCCTTGGCATGATGAGCGTTCTGGTGCACGGACTGAGGCTCAACACGCTGGAATTCAGCAACCATATGCAGATAAACTGGGAAGGCAAAGCCTACAAGCCTTTCAGTGGATCAATAGAAAACAATTAAAAAAAGGAGAATAAATATGAACGAATTTCTGCAAACCGCTCTGATGTACGCTGGCGCTCTCTGCGCCGTTGGCTTCGCCGGCATGGGTTCCGCTCTCGGCACCGGCTGCGCCGGACAGGGCGCCGTGGGCGCCTGGAAGCGCAGCTACATGCAAAACAAGCCCGCATCCTTCCAGCTGACGGTCTTCGCCGGCGCTCCGCTTTCCCAGACCATTTACGGCATGATCATCATGTTCATAATTATGGGCGGCAAAGCT
>JAFZXZ010000008.1 GCA_017616555.1 bacterium
AGATCGCTGGCTTCGTACATAAGTTTTCTTTCTTTTTGGTTAATTGATGCCGTAATTATAGCAGAAGGCTGTTTTAGGCGCAATATGTTCGGCACTTGCTCCTTAGGGGCGAAAAGACTAAAATTTAAGGCAGTTTAGTTTATTTTTTAATCTTACAGGAGAAAGCATGAAACCTACTCTTCTTATCTTGGCGGCCGGCATGGGCAGCCGTTACGGCGGTCTTAAGCAGATCGACTCCATGGGTCCCTCCGGGGAAGTCATCATGGACTATTCCATTTTCGATGCGATCAGAGCTAATTTCGGCAAGATCGTCTTCGTCATCAGGCATGACTTCGAGGAAGAATTCAGAGTCAAAGTCGGCAACAAATACGCCCATATGCTTCCGGTGGAATACGCCTTCCAGGATCTCAACGATATCCCGGCGGGCTTCACGGTCCCCCCTGGCCGCGAGAAACCCTGGGGCACCAGCCACGCTATTCTTTCCGCCAGGAACGTCATCAAAGAGCCGTTCGCCATGGTGAACGCCGACGACTTCTACGGCGCGGAATCCTACGAGATCGTGGGCGAGTATCTTTCCAAGGTCGATCCCGCGACCAACGAATGGTGCATGTCCGGCTACAAGCTCTGCAACGTTCTATCCGAATACGGCGGCGTGACGAGAGCTATCTGCCGCACGGATGAAGAAGGCTACCTCACTCGCATTGAGGAAATGTTCAAGATCGTTAAAGACGGCGACCACGCCAAGGGCTGCAACAAGGCTGAGGAATGGCGCGAACTGGGTCTAATGGATCTCACCAGCATGAACTTTTTCGGCTTCACGCCTGGCATCTTCAAGCTTTTGGAAGAAGGCTTCGTGACGTTCCTTGAAAAGGAAGGCACGGCTATGAAGAGCGAATACCTCATCCCGACTTCCGTGAACGACCTCATCGGCGCCGGCAAGGGACATCTGAAGTGCCTGGCCACCAGCGGAAACTGGTTCGGCGTCACTTACCCCGAGGACAAGCCCATCGTTCAAAAGAACATTCAGGCCCTGGTGGACGCCGGGAAATATCCGACGCCGCTCTTCAAGTAAGAGTTTTGGCCTGAAAAAAGAAAAGCCGCGGGAAACCGCGGCTTTTTTATTATTGGTGCGCCATCTAGGATTCGAACCTAGGACCCATTGATTAAGAGTCAATTGCTCTACCAGCTGAGCTAATGGCGCACGTTTCAATTAAGTAGCGAAAAGTGTACTACAACCGTGCCTGAAAGTCAAGTAGGGCCGTGTTGGGGTTGGTCGCTTTTTTGCTATAATAAACTATTATTCACTTAAAATTAGAAAAATTATGTATTTCGGCAATTATTCGGTATTGGGCGACCTTCCGGGCGATAAGTCTGTGTGGGAAAAGGTAAGGGAAGTTCTGGAACTTCTCCCTACTCTCCCTTTGGGCAGAACGGATATCATCCCGGGCGTCATGTACGTCAACAAGGAGGAGTATTCCAGTAAGGATCCGGCGCTTCTGAGGCCGGAAATACACCATCGCTTCATCGACGTGCAGACGGTTTTGCAGAATATGGAGCTCGTGCGCTGCTATCTGCCCTCTGAACTTGCGGAGGATACGCCTTTCGACGAGGCGAAGGACCTGGGCTTTTTTAAGGCCGGGGCCGTGGCCTGCCAGTCCGGGATACTCGATCCCGGGCACATCGCCGTTATTCCGCCTTACGAAGCCCACGCTTCCCAGATGTGGGTCTTTGAGGGCGAGAGCTTGCCGATTCAGAAGGCGGTCATCAAGGTCGCCGTTAATTCCGTAATGGAAAACTGGGTGTGATTTTATGGAAAACGCAGTTAAAAAGATCGCTATTTTAACTTCCGGCGGCGACTGCCCCGGCATGAACCCCTGCATCAGGGCGGCCATCAGGACGGCTCTGGCCAGGGGACTTGAGATCTACGGGGTCAAGGACGGCCTCCAGGGCCTCATAGAGGACCGTTTCGTGAAACTCGAGGGTACTTACGCCTCCGGGCTGTCATCTATCGGCGGAACGGTCTTGGGAACGGCCAGGAGCATGGAGTTCATGACCGTTGAGGGCAGAGCCAAGGCGGCCGAGAATGTCAGGAAGCGCGGAATAGAAGCGCTCATCATTATGGGCGGCGACGGCTCCTTCAGGGGAGGCAGCGCCCTGTGCCAGGAGCAGGGGATCCATTTCGCGGGTTTGCCCTGCACCATCGACAACGACATGTACGGAACGGACTACACCATCGGTTTCCACACGGCTCTTAACACGATCGTCGAGGCGGTGGACAAAGTGAGGGATACCGCGAGATCGCACCACAGGCTCTTTTTCGTGGAGACCATGGGGCGTCACAGTGGCGCTCTGGCGGTGGCCGCGGCGGTCGCGACCGGCGCCGACGCTGTTCTGATCCCCGAGACTCCGACCGACCTTGAGGCCCTGTCAGAGAAGATCAAGAAATCTTTTGCAAAAGCTCACAAGAGCTTCATCGTTATTGTGGCGGAAGGCGACGAGGCCGGCGACGCCATCAGTATAGAGAAGAAAGTCAGGGAGCTTTCCGGCGTGGAAGGCAGAGTCTGCGTTCTCGGGCATATCCAGAGAGGCGGCTCGCCCTGCGCTTACGACAGGATACTCGCTTCCGTTCTAGGTTACCGTGCGGT
This sequence comes from bacterium, assembly GCA_017616555.1. Lineage (GTDB taxonomy): Bacteria > Auribacterota > UBA3054 > UBA3054 > UBA3054 > UBA3054. The sequence goes on from JAFZXZ010000008.1 coordinate 2,646, forward strand.
GGAAGCGCTCTGCGAAGGCAAAAAGAACATTTTCCTGGGCGTCAAGGAAGATAAGGTCACAATAACGCCGATAGAAGAGATCATAGGGAAGAAGAAGCCTTTCAAGAAGAGCTTTTTGGAAGTAGCCGACGTGCTCTGCACATAAAGATTGGATACTGTTATGGCTGAAGGAAAACTTTACATCATAGGCGCCGGACCGGGCGATCCCGAGCTTCTGACGATCAAAGCCGTTCGCTTGCTAAAGGAATGCGATGTCGTATATCACGACGAGCCGATGGCCGAAGAGCTATTAGCTTACGCGAAGAAGGCCGAGCTTGTTTCGCTTTCGGATGAAAGCGACGGCGAGACGATCTCCGCCGAGGCCGTGAAGGCGGTGATAGAGGCTGTGAAGAGCGGGAAATCCGTGGCCGTGCTTCTGGAAGGCGACCCGTTCATTTTCGGGATCGGCGCGGAAGTGGCGAGGAAAGCCGTGGCAGCCGGCTGCAAGTTCGAGCTGGTTCCCGGCATCACCTCCGCCTCGGCGGCGGCGATCTATGCCGGCATTCCTCTGACTTACAGGGGCTATGCCTCGACCTTGGCTTTCGCGATCGGGCATTCGAACCTGAACAGGCGCTACACCGACATCGATTGGCCGAGAGTGGCGATCGGCATGCAGACCTTGGTGTTCTTCATCAACGAAGAATCGCTCTCCATGGTGATAGAGAAACTTCTTGCCAACGGGCGCGACCCGAGGACGCCGGCGGCCATCGTCAGTTCCGGCACGCGCAAGGACCAGAGCACCATCGCCGGGACCTTGGGCGAACTGAGGGCCATGACGGAGGACGAAAGGCAGAACACGAACATTCCGATGCCGGCCGTTCTCATAGTCGGCGACGTGGTAGGTTTGAGATCTGAATTGAAGTGGTTTGAATAGGATGACGGAAGGAAGCGAAAGTCGGCGGAAAATGACCAGAGCGGCGGGCGTGAACAGTTTCTTCACGACTCTGAGCCGCATTTTCGGTCTCGTCAGGGATATGCTGATGGCGAATTATTTCGGCACCGGCTTCTGCTGTTCCGCCTTCGTCACCGCTTTCACTTTGCCTAACCTTTTGAGGAGGCTTTTCGGCGAGGGCGCCCTCGCTTCCGTTTTCGTTCCGCAGTTCGCCCAGGTCATGCAGGATAAGGGCAAAGAGGAGGCTTACAAATGCGCTTCCATGACGCTCTCCTGGCTGGCGGTCATACTCACTTCCATCACGATCGTGGTGGCGGCCATTGCCCTGGCGGCCGTGCCGTTTTTGGATTTTTCGCCGAAGTGGCGTTTGACGGCTTTGCTTATCGCCGTCATGATGCCGTACTGCGTTTTCATTTGTCTGACGGCTTTGTGCGGCGCGATGCTAAATACCCTGGGGCACTTCAGCATGCCTGCACTGGCTCCGGTCTTTCTGAATATCTGCATCATCACGACGGTCTGGATCGGCGCTTTCTTCTGCCAGACCGGGTCTCAGGCGCACATCTTTTACGCCGCGCTGGGCGTTCTCTTAGGCGGCCTGGCCCAACTGGCCTTGCAGATCCCGGAACTCTGGAAGAGGGGATACCGCTTCAAGTTTTCCATTCCTCTCGATCATCCCTTCGTGAAAAAGATCGTGACAGTCATGATGCCGGCCGTTCTCGGTACGGGCGCGGCGCAGATCAACATTATGGTGGACCGTTACCTCGCCAACTCCGTCAACGAGCGCGGCGCGGCGGTCCTCTACAACGCCGACAGATTGGTGGAGTTCCCGCTTGGCATCTTCGGCGTAGCGCTCGCGGTGGCGGCGCTCCCGGTCTTAAGCTTTGCCCATGCGCAAGGCGACAAGGACCGATTCAAAGACGCCTTGGGTTTTTCATTGAGGCACTCAAGTTTCGTCATGATCCCCGCTATGTGCGGACTGATGATCCTGGGCGAACCGATCATCCGTTTGCTCTTAGAGCACGGCGAATTTACGGCGGAGAGCACTTCCTACACCGCCAAGGCGCTCTTCTATTACACGCTCGGCCTTCCCGGATTTGCGATAGTCAAGATCCTGGTGCCGGCTTTCTACGCCGCCAAAGACACCAAGACGCCCGTTATCATAGGTCTGGCCATGATGGTTTTGAACCTCACGCTGAACCTTATTTTGATGCATTTCATGGAGGAAAGGGGCCTGGCGCTGGCGACGGCCATCAGCACGTACATCAACATCACGCTCCTCTTGTTCTTCCTGAGGAAAAAGTGCGGGCCCTTGGGCCTCACCAACGTTACGCTTTCCTTCGTCAAAACGATCTTCAGCAGCCTCCTGATGTCGCTGGCTATAATCGCCGCTCTGAAGCTTCTGAGCGACCATTTACCGCAGCAGGGGACCTTCCTTGCCAAATTCCTCCTGGTTGTCATTCCCATTATGACCGGCCTTTTTGTTTACGCCCTTTCCGCCCTCATTTTGAAGCAGGACGAATGGAAGGAGCTTTTTAAAGCTTACTTCAGGGGCGCCAAGAAACCCAAACCCAAATCTGAAAACAAATAACAATCAACATTAAGCATAAATTATGACCCGCTTCATTTCCCTAACAATTGCCATGATTTTGGCCGCCCTCGTTTCGCAAGCCGAAAACGAAAGCCCGGTCTTCAACTACGAAAGACCGACCAACCAGGACCTCCTCAACACCAAGTGCGATCTGGAAACTTATCCCGACGCCGACACAGTCATCATGTTCTTGCATGAAGGCAGCCAGTACCAGGAAGACGGCACCGGCATCAGCGTCTGCGACGAATGCATCAAAGTGCTGACGGAGCCCGGCAAGCGCGACAGCCTTGTCGCGAGCTTAAGCTACAACGCGGCCTACGGCACGTCCTACTTCGTGAGGGTTACTATCATAAAGCCGGACGGCAGGGAAGTGCCCATCGACGTCACGAAATCCGAGACCATGATCGACACCAGCCAGATGAGCTCCAACATCTACGACCCGGCCTCCAAGATCGTGCAATTAAGCCTGCCCGGCCTGGAAGTTGGCGACATCTACAGGCTTGAGTCTATCGACGTCATCAACAAAGCCAGGATGAAAGACACCTGGTCCGGCGGCTTCGTCGGCGAATTCATGTCTCCTCTTCAGAAAGAGACCATCGAAGTTTACGCTCCGAAAACGAAGCCCCTGGCTTACATCACCAAGCGCTTCGAAATACCCGGCACGATCGTTGAGAAGAAAGAGGAAGTGGGAGATTTGATCCACTACAGCTGGGAAGTAAGCAACGTTCCCCAGATCTTCCCCGAACCCGCCATGGCGCCCTTCTACGTTGCCTGCCAGCGCTACTATTTCGGCACGATCCCGAGCTGGGAAGTTATCTCCAAGTGGTACATTGATCTTTGCGAACCGAGAATGGCCGTCACCACTCCGGAAATGGAAACGCTCGCCAAAGAGCTGACGGAAGGCAAGGAGACGATCCGCGAGAAAGCCGAAGCGCTGCACCGCTGGGTCGCCAAGCAGGTCCGCTACAGCGGCCTCACGACCGAGACCGTCGCCCCCGGCTACGAGCCGCACGACGTCAAGATAACTTTTGAGAACCGCTACGGCGTCTGCCGCGACAAGGCCGCCCTGCTTTGCACCCTGCACCGTATGGCCGGGCTGGAAGCTTACCCCGTCCTTATCCTGGTCGGTCCCAAGAAAGACCAGGATTCGCCCAACCCCTGGTTCAACCACGCCATCAACGCGGTCGTTGACGAGAAGGGCGAATACATAATAATGGACCCGACGCCCGAGACCGAAAAGAACCTCGTCCCGCCCTACGAAGCGGACACCAGCTACCTCATCTGCAGGCCGGAAGGTGAAACTCTTATGACCATGCCCCAGGAGCCCGTCGAGGACAATATGGCCACAGAAGTCTTGAAAGGCAAATTCGACAAGGAAGGCAACCTCGTGGCTGAACTTACGAGCGTTTACACCGGCATCAACGACACGAACGTCAGAGGCAGCTATCTGAGAGCCAAGGAAGAGGAGAAGAAGGCTATGGTCGAAAATCTGCTCGGCGCTATTTTCGGCGCCACGGAACTTTTCGACTACGAGATCACGCCCAAGGATCTCCACGACATGAGCGAGCCTTTCACGCTGAAAGTCAGATTCAAAGCCACGGGCCTCATGACTGAGCAGGACGGCTACTACGTAATAGACAGCCTCTATTCCATGGCGGCTTACAGCACGGTCTGCCCGATCATCCTTTCCAGGATGTCCACCAGCCTTGATAAGCGCCGCTTCCCGATGAAAATGGCCGCCACCTGCGGAACGCAGTGCTATTGCGAACTCGACATGACGGATATGGAGCTTACGGATTTCTCCCTGCCCGAGTATCCCGTATTCGACACTCCGGAGATCTTCTACAAGCAGACCGTGGCCGTGACCAACGGCATCTTCTACGCCAGCCTGCGCCAGGAAGCCAGAAAGAAAGAGATGCCGGCCGAAGCTTACCAGACTTTGAAGGATTACAAGAAATTCAGCCAGAGCGTCGGCTACAAGCGAGTCTTCGCCAAGAATGCCAAGGATCCCTATCAGGGCCAGCACGTCCTTGTAGTGGACGATGATTTCACCTACGAAGTCATAGACGAAAGCACCGTCAAAACGAAGAGCGTCGTCACCAAGAAGATCCTCGACTACGCCGGCAAGAAGGCTAATTCCGAACTGCACTTCTACTATTGCCCGCAGAACACCGAGATCAGCCTGACCAATATGTACGTTGAGCTCGAGGACGGCACGATGAGAAGAGTGGTCGATTCCGAGATCAACGTCATGGACGCCGACTGGAAGGCCTCGGCGCCCCGTTACCCCGACATCAAGCACATCGTCGTGACGCTGCCCGGCACCGACATCGGCACGACCGTCCACTACGAATGCGAGCGCGTGACCAAAGATCAGCCCCTGCTTTCCGGCACGATCTATTTCGAACCGGGCGAACCGATACTTCACCGCCGCTACGCCGTCATCATTCCCGAAGGCATGAAGCTTGAGACGATCTGCAATGACACGAGCTACTTCTTCCGCGGCGAAGAGGAAGTTCCCAATTTTGTTATCAGCGACCTCAAAGACGGCCGCAAGCAGTACCTCCTCGATATGGTCAACCTTACCAACATCGTGAAGAGGGAAGCGAACCTCGTGCCCAGCGCCTTCCGCAGCCCCATGCGTTCCTTCATCTGCGAGAACGTAAAAGACAGCTACATGAACGGCGGCTGGAAGAACTACGCTGCTAAGCTTCAGGCTCAAATTGAACGCGCCGCCGCCAATCAGAAGGAAACCGAGGCCAAGGTGAAAGAACTGACGGATGGCAAGGAATCTCTCCGCCAGAAAGTCATCGCCATCAGGGATTACATTGAGATCAACGTCCGCGAAGACGGCCCCTCTTTCACGAGCCTGCCCTTAGACGCGATCAGCGACGCCGACCAAACCCTGAAGGACGGCTACGGCAACGATCTCGACAAGGCTGTGCTCTTCTACGCCATGCTGAAATCTGTCGGCTTCAACCCGAGCATCCTCCTTGCAAGCTCACTGGACGCTTTTGACTACGAGCAGAACCTCTTCTTCATGCTGCCGCAGAGATCAATCTTCACCGACGCTTATGTCGAAATCTACCTGAACGGCAAAACCGTCTATCTGAATTGCTGCAGCCAGTACGATATGCTCGAGACCAAAGGTCCGGATCGCGACGTTGTTCTCGACCTCTCGAACGGCAACATCAGTTTGAGGAACCAGCCCGAGGAATTCGCGTTTGACCGCGACACCGTCTATGAGATCACGGTCGATGACGATCTTACCGCGACCATATCCCGCGTCTCCAATTTCGGCGGAGCCGCCTACGGCAGCCTTGTCAGGGACGTTGTCGAGACGCTGCCCGAGATGGTGAGAAGGGAAGAACTGCAGGCCGCCGACGGCATCGCCAGAGGCGCCCAGATCTTAGAAAACTTCGAGCGCATCACGAACGGATACCCTGGACTTACGAAGATCAAAGTCAAGACCGACAATTACGTACAAAAGGACGGCGACACCATCTATCTGAAGCCCTTCTACAGCTTCGGATTCAGCGGCGTTTCTAAGCCCACCAGGATCTATCCTTTCTATTACGGCAGCAAGAGCAAGAACAAGACCGTCATCAAGCTGACCTTCCCGAAAGAATACACCAAGGCGCTCTTCATGCCCTCCGGCAATTTCGAGTTCCCGGGACAATTGGGATATATGACCACAACCGTCGAGCATGAGGAAGGCAGCAGCCAGTGGACGATAACCTACCGCTCCGAACTGGAGCCCGCGGTCCTCGACCAGGAGCAGTACCATCAGCTCCACCTCATCAACAAGAAACTTAGTGGCGAAAGCTTCAACACCATCGCCGTTACGAAAGAAACCGAACAGAAATAACCGTCAACATATATTTTTATCATGAAAAAATTCCTAGCACTCTCTCTTTTGGCCGCTCTGGCTTCCTCTGCATTCGCCGAGACCGATCAGCAGGGCCTGACCATCGGCAACTTCAAGGATTACGAACGCATCACTTACCCCGTCCCCCTGATCAGGGGCACCTACACCTGCTCAAGGAAGGATTACAAGAACTTCAACGACGTCCCGGAAGTTTTCGTCAAGAACGAGACCACCGGCCGCACCATCAAGGGCACAGGCCTTTCCAGACGCTACAAAGTCTGGCCGGAACTAGTTTACGGCACCAACACCCTGACAGTCACGGTCAAAACGAAAGAACGCACGGAATCCAACCAGATCCGCCTCATCTACGAACGCCCCAATACCGACTACCTCTGCTACGTTTACTACATGGTCGATAAGAACGGCGACCATATCTACATCTCCAACCTTGACAAGGAAAACGATCCGCAGTACAAAGACGGTGAGCTCTGGAGAAAGAAATTCACGACCGGCTTGAAACTCATGCAATCCTTCACCGGCGACAGCATGTACCGCTTAGGTTACCCGAGAAGGTGCTTCGCCTTCAACTGCGACGAGAAGGGCGAGATCATCATCAACGTTATCACCAGCCAATACACCAAAGCGGAAGTCTGCGCCTGGAAAAGAGCGGACGGCTCTTTCGACGAAGGCAAACTCTATCAGAATTTCTGCGAAGTCTTGGGCGAAGACAGGAAAGGCGGCGAATTCCGCCGCGCCATAGGCATCCCCAACATGGCTTCTTTTGTGGACGGCAAAGTCAGCGGCAACACCGCCCTTGGCGGCCCGCTGCTCGCCCAGTTCGGCGCCACCGGCCTCTACTCCTGGCCAGCCAGCCTTGACGAAGTCGTGCAGTGCTTCACCAACAACACGCCCATCACCACATCACTCAACGACTCCTGCTGGAGGGACGTCCAATACGGACATGCCGCCACCACGCTTGGCGCCTATTTGCACGAATGCGGCCACGGCTTCGGTCTTCCTCACATCGAGGGCGACAAATACAACAGCGTTATGGCCCGTTCCTACGACATCATGAACCGCTGCTTCACTTCCTGGGAAACCCCCAGCCGCATGAACAAGGAAATAACCTTCTTTGACGAGCGCGACGAGCCGGTTTGGAGCCGCATAGAGTGCCACATCCTTTCCTCCGTTCCTTTCTTCAACGAGATCAAGGGTTCCGTTCCCAGAACGCCTCCTACGTACGAACTTGACGAGGACGGCGACACCATCCGCATTCACGACGACGACGGCCTTGTCCTCGTTTCCTATTGGGGCCTCAAATACAAAGTCCTCGACACTCCGAACTGCCACATGTACCCCTTGGACGGCAGCGTCAAAGACGCTACGCTTTCCCTCTCTCAAATGCGCGCCGCCATGCAAACCGAGGAGAAGTTCGAGATGAAGTTCTGGGATAAGTACGGCAACCAGTCCTCTCCCGTCATAACGAAGGAAGGCCAGCCCAGCAATTTCTGGGATTAAAACCTCTTCTAAAGCCAATAAAAAAAGCGGGATCAAGCGATCCCGCTTTTTTATTACCCGGCCCTCTTGACTTTCAAAAGGGATGTGGTATAATGGTGGTAGTTAGTTTCGGCTAACTAAAATTAAAACGAACTAAAGAAAGGAGCAATATAAATGCCTATAACATTATTAAAGAAAGGCGAGAAAGGCCGCGTAAGGGAGATCCAGGGCAACGATGACGTCCGCCACCGTCTGCAGGAACTCGGTTTGGTAGAAGGCGTGGAAGTGGAAGTGATCTTAAGCCAGGGAGGGAAGATGATCCTGGGGTTCTACGGGACCAGATTGGCTGTGGACGCGGATGTCGCTTCCAGAATAATCGTGCACAAGTAAGAAAGGAAATACATATGAGCATAAAGATAGCATTGGCCGGAAATCCCAACTGCGGCAAGACAACGCTTTTCAACGACCTGACCGGAGCCCATCAGTACGTGGGCAACTGGCCGGGCGTAACCGTTGAGAAAAAGGAAGGTTTTTACGAGGGCGACAAGGAATTTGTGATCCAGGATCTGCCCGGCATCTATTCGCTTTCTCCCTACTCTTTGGAAGAGCGCATCTCCAGGCAGTACCTGGTGAAGGAAAGCCCGGACGGCATACTGAATATCGTTGACGGCACCAATATAGAAAGGAATCTTTACCTAACCACCCAGCTGGCTGAATTGGGCGTTCCCATGGTGGTGGCCGTCAACATGATGGACCTTGTCAATAAAAGAGGGGACAAATACGACCTGGAGAAACTGGGACGCCGCCTCGGCTGCAAGGTCATGGGCATCAGCGCTCAGAAAAACACAGGCTGCAAAGAGTGCGCTTTAGCCATGTTCAGCTACGCCAAAGAAGGCAAGATGCGCGAAGCTCCGCACGTCTTCAGCGGTTCCGTCGAGCACGCCCTGGCGCATATCGAGGAATCCATCCAGGGGATCGTCCCCAAGAACGCCATACGCTGGTACGCCATCAAGATCTTCGAAAGGGACAAAGAGATCATTTCGCAGCTTAACATCGATCCCGAAATAATAGAGCACGTCGAAGACCACATCGTAGATTGCGAAAAAGAACTGGACGACGATGCGGAGTCTATCATCACTTCCCAGCGCTATGAGTTCATTAAAAAACTGATAGACGAGTGCGTGAAGTTCAATGTCAAAGCTCGCCAGAAAGAGAGCTTCAGCGACCGCATCGACAGGATCGTGACGCACCGCATATGGGCGCTGCCGGTCTTCGCTTTAGCTTTGACCGCCATGTACTGGGTGGCGGTGGCGGACAACGGCCCCGGCACGAAACTGACGGATTGGGCTAACGACGGATTGCTAGGCGACGGCTGGTTCCTTCCCTTCACGCAGCATGCTTATGAAACGAAGGAAGTCGGCGCTGAAATACCTTGGTACGAAGGCAAGACTTACGAAGAGGCCAGCGGAGAATTCGAGCCGCACGGCGCCAACGTCGAGAAGTGGCAGGCTGCTTATATAGAGGCCTACAATGAAAAGCACGGCGAAGACGCCTATGAGAAAGCTCTGAAAGAAAAAGGCGAAGAGGAATTCAGCGTTTTGGACGAAGCCTTGGCTGCGACTGTTTCTGCCGAGGCCTGGCTTGAAAACGAAGACACCGGCGAGATAAGGAAAGGAAACGTCAGCGAAACGGATGGACTGATCTCGGCGGAAGAAGACGAGGAAGCGGAAAGTGAGCTTAAGTGGGTCTGCGATTATTCTATGTACAAACGTTCTTCCGAAGTTGAGGAACCGGATCCCAGCAAAGGTTTCGGAGTTTTCATTCCCGGCGTAGCCGCCTTAGCAGGCTCTTTCTGTGAGATGGTAGGCCTAAAGGAGGGAACGCTTGCTTATGCACTCATCAATGACGGCGTGATAGGAGGCGTTTGCACAGTGCTCGGTTTCGTGCCCATCATCGCACTGGTCTTTTTGTTCTTGGCTTTCCTGGAAGACTGCGGATACATGGCCAGAGTCGCTTTCATAATGGACAGAATCTTCAGGAAGTTCGGACTTTCCGGCAAATCCTTTATTCCGATGTTGGTTGGCAAAGGCTGCGGGGTCCCGGCCGTTATGGCGGCCCGAACTATTGAGAACGTGCGCGATCAGAGAATGACGGTGCTTCTCGCCACCTTTATTCCCTGCGGCGCCAAGACCGTCATCATAGCCATGTTCGCGGCTGTCTTCTTCAGGGAATACTGGTGGATAGCGGCTGCTATGGACTTAACCGGAATCGCGATCATCGTGCTGAGCGGCATCGCGCTTAAAAAGACCCGCCTCTTCGCCGGGGAAGCCGCGCCCTTCATCATGGAACTGCCGGCTTACCATCTCCCGACTTTCAAGGGTGTTTTGATCCATACCTGGAACAGGGTGAAGGGCTACGTCGTGAAAGCGGGCGTGGTGATATTCCCTTGTTGCGTCGTTCTGACTCTCATGATGACCTTTGGCTGGAATTTCTCGGTGGTCGATAACCTGGATGATTCCATTCTTGCTTCCATAGGATCAGCGCTCTCTTTCATAACCAAGCCTTTGGGATTTGGCAACTGGCAGGGGACGGCGGCCAGCATTTCCGCTGAGATCGCCAAGGAGCAGGCTACGGCTACTTTGGCTATGGTGGCCGGAGGCGACGGGAGCGCCGCCGCCAACATAACCCAGCTCTTCAAAAGCTTCGATCCAATCAACTACAAGGCCGTGGCGCTCGCCTTCCTGCTCTTCAACCTCTTCATCCCGCCCTGCATCGTGGCCGTCGTCAACACCTTCAAGGAGATGGGCACGAAAGCCTGGGGCTGGTTCGCCGTAGGCTTCCAGTTCCTGGTCGGCTATACGCTGGCTTTGAACGCTTTCCAGATCGGCAAGTTCGTAAATACGCACAACTTCACTTTCGCCTTCATCGCGACGATCGTTTGGGACATATTTATCCTTTACTTCATCGTTCGTCCCAACCCCTATAAGGAGTCCAAATGATAGCGAACATTATTGTTGTCGCGGTCATCCTTGTCGTGGCTTTCTTCGCTTTCAGAAAAGGCTTTGGAAAGCACGGCCCCAAATGCGAGATATGCTCCTGCCACGGCTGCTCGAAATGCAAGGAGCTGAAGGAAGAGCTTGAAAAACAGGAAAAAGAAAAAAATAAATCACACGAATCATAGTTAGCTCCAATTTAGGTGAAAGTAGGTACAACACGGGCAAGGCGGCTTCCGCCTTGCCTCTCTTTATCTTGATTTGAAAACGTGATTATGCTATTCTCTCCTCACCATGAATAGAAAAGACATTGGGGGCGCACCGGTTTCGACTGGGATCACAACCCTTCTGTGGCATGTCGCGGAGGTCCGTTGGCCGCGTTAACAATCGGGCAAAAACATAACTGCGAACAACGAATTCGCTCTTGCTGCCTAATTAAAGGCAACGACGCTTCCTGTTCCTTCCGCCTGTAAGGAATTTGAAGCGAGGTTTACAGGCTGGCCTTTTTTTAGCCCGTCGGGAAAAGGCGAGATCTTAGGCGGGACTTTCCCCCATGACACCCGTCGGTTGGCTAAATAGGGGATAAAATCAAACATCCGACTACACATGTAGAAGCAGCTGGCGCGGATCGCTAGGACGCGGGTTCGATTCCCGCCGCCTCCACCAATTCTTGGGCATAAGGCACATTATTGGGGATTATGGTAAAATGTTAAATAATTTAGGATTGAATTATTTAATAATCCCTATTTTTACTTATGCGTATCGCTATCGGTTCTGATCACGCCGGTTTCGAACTGAAAGGAAAGCTTGTTGCTTTCTTGAAGGAGCAGGGACTGGAAGTAGTGGACTGCGGCTGCAACGGGCCGGAGTCGGTGCATTATCCCGTTTACGGCAAAGCCGTGGCTGAAAAAGTCCAAAAAGGCGAAGTCGATTTCGGGCTCCTCATCTGTTTTACGGGCATCGGAATGTCTATGGTCGCCAACCGCTACCCTGGCGTCAGGGCGGCTTTGTGCCGTTCCTGCGACGAGGCTTTTATGACGCGCCAGCATAACGACGCAAACATTTTGGTACTGGGCGCGAAGTACACTTTTGAAACCGACGCCTACCCCATCGCGATGACTTTCCTGAAGACGCCCTTTTCCGGCGGGGAAAGGCACGCACTTAGAATCAAAATGATCGAAAAAGAATGAACAACATTTACGAACAGGTGATGGCATGGACGTTCATCGCGGTGAGGGTACTAATCTTCGGCGCGATCGTCTGGTACGCTGTTTACGAATATCGTAACTGGAGCAGGAAAAACACGGTCGTGGAAGACGAAAAGGATGATGAACAATGAGCAGTATCAGGGACATAATCAAGACTGAAGAGGAAGCGGCCGCCATACTGTCGAACGCCAAGAGCCAGGCCGAAGAGATAAAAAAGGAAGGCAAAGAAAAAGCCGCCGCCATTCTGGCCGAGGCTGAATCCAAGCGCGAAGCCGAACTGGAAAAAGAAAAAGCGAGGATCGTGAAAGAGGAGTCCGAGGCGGCTGAAAAGGACAAAGCTGAATTGGAAAAACTGCTTTCCGGCCGCGAGAAGAAATTCTTGGAAAAGAAGGACGCCATCGCCAGGTCAGTCCTGGAGGGCATCCTGGAGAGCTGAAAATGGGTATTTTTGGTCTCTGCGAATTCGCGGCTCTCAACAGCCGCATCCATTACGTCAAGTCGCGCATGCTGAAAGTAAGCGACTGGCAGACGCTGCTTGGCACGGCGGACCTAAGATCCGCCGTCGGCGATCTCGGCTCTCTTCCGATGGGCGAAGGGCTGAGGACGGAACGCGGAGACGGAAGCTTGTCCTTGAGAATGGTCGAGCACAGCCTGCAGCAGAATTTCATAACCGAGATGCTGACGCATTTGCGCTTTTTGTCCGGCGCTTCAGCCGAGGCTTTGACGGAGCTCGTCAGGGTGTACGACCTTCTGAACCTGAAGAAAATATTGAGGATCAACCAGGGCTACGCCGGGAAAGACAAAATGAGCGAGCTCTTCGTCGATCTCTACGATCTTGGAAGGCATTCGCTTCTCAAAATGGAAAAATGGGAAGCGCTCTCGGCGGGCGGCAAGATAGGGAACGCTTTTGCCGGCAGCTGCTACGAGGAAGACTTCAAGCTGGACATTGACCTGGCCGGGGAGTCGGCGGGATTATTGCGCCTTGAGACCTTGATCGAAAGAAGTTATTTCAAGAATCTTTACCGCTGCCTCAAGAGTTCCGGGGGCTTAGAGCTTCTCAGAATGCAGATAGACGAGCTCTGTCTGGAGCAGATGGTGAGATTAAGGTACCACTTCGGAATGGAGATCCCGGCCATTCAGCCTTTGACGATGCTTGACCTTTCCTCCCTCTGGAATGAAAAACTTTTCCTTAAGCTTATGGAAGCGGAAGACGAGAAGAAGTTCTTTGAACTGCTTTCAAATGAACCTGCTTTCAAAGGCTTTGACTGCTCTTCGCTCGGCGCCTGCCTCAGGTCTATGCGCTTCGCGAGGATCAGGATGTGCAAGGCTGTTTTGGCGTCCGGCGCGCCCTTGTCCTTGAGACCGCTCACCGCTCTCTTTATGCTGAAGCAGCAGGAGATAAGAGACATTGTTTCCGTTTTGCAGATCAAGCGTTTCAAAAGAGAGGAGAAGTTGGGCTGGCTCGTCATGCCTGAAGTGGTTAGCGGAAGCGTCAGGGGGGTCGCCGTATGATGTTCCGCCCTGAAAAAATGAGCCTTCTGCAGTGCGTCGTCCTTGACCAGGACATGATGAAAGCCTGCAATTTCCTGGTTCGCAGGAAAGTCATGCACCTAATAGACCGCAGCATCTTCCATCCGATTGGCAGGGAGACCCTGTCCTCTGAACTGATGGGCGCGCAGACTTCCCTTGAAAAAGCGGAATCTTCCCTCAGGAAAGTGGCCGACTGGCTGGGCGCGGAAGCGAACCGCGCCATGAGGCCTTTCGAGGGCGAGCTTGCGCCTGTGGAAGCTTCCAAAGAGATCTCGGAAGGCTTGGCTGCGCTTTTAAGCGACATCGAGGCCCTGGAAGAAAAGAAAGAGGATTTCTACGACAGGGAAGCGGAATTGAAGAGGATCTCCGACGCTTTGCAGAGCCTTGAACTGGCCGGCGTTTCCGCTTCCGAATTGAGAGGCTTGAAATATTTCGAATGCGTGACGGGCACAATGCCCCTGAGGTTCGTCCCTGAACTTAAGAAAGCTTTGAAGAATACGCTCTCCGTTTCGGAAATAAGAAAGCTCGGGTCAAAAGACGTCAGCGTCATAGTTTTGATGATCAAAGAGGACGCCGACACAGTCCGCAGCGTTTTGAAGAGCGTCTTCTTTAACGAAGTCGAGATCCCGGAGAAATATTCCGTCGAGACCGTCGAAGCTATGGACGAGATCGAGCTGGAGCTCTGGATGATCAGGGAAGAGGAAGCGCTTCTTAAGAAAGAGGAGCTCTCCTTGCGCTCCAAAGCCAGGAAGCTCTACGCGCGCTGGAAAGTAATGCTTGGCGCGCATCTGAGAGTCCTGGAGGCCATGAAGCTTTTCGGCAAGACCGCCAGCACGACCTACATCAGCGGCTGGGTGCCGAAAAAAGTCGCGGAAAGAATTGCGGAGGAACTCTCCGCTTTGCTGGAAGGCAGACTCATCTATGACATCTCCTGCCCGGAAGACGCGGAAGGCGAAGCGAGCAGCGTCGTCAGGAGCGGCGCGGCCACGGTCCCGACGAAGTTCGACCATCCCTCCTTCCTGAAGCCCTTCGAGCCTCTTGTCACGACTTACGGATACCCTGAGTACAACGGCATTGACCCGACGCTTTTCGTCGCCATCACTTTTTTGGTTTTGTTCGGCATGATGTTCGGCGACGTCGGCCAGGGGTTGATCTTCGTTTTGCTGGGCGCCTTTTTAGCTTTCAACAAGAAGCTCGCTCCGCTTTCCGATACCGGCAAGCTCTTCATGTGCGTGGGCGTTTCGGCGATCGTTTTCGGCTTCATGTACGGCTCCGTCTTCGGCAATGAGGAATTGATTCCGGCTCTTTGGCTGCATCCCGCCGAGGATTCCATCAAGCTTATAGCCAGCGCGATCTTCGTGGGAACGCTCGTTCTGACGCTGGGCATATTGCTGAACGTCTGGCAGGCCATCATGCGCAAAAATTGGCGCGAGGCTATCTTTGGCCAATGGGGACTTCTCAGCAGCGTATTCTACTGGACAGCCATCGCGCTCTTTTATTATATGGTCGTGAGGAAGGGAACGCTTTCCATAGGTTTGGCCGTAGCGATGCTTATCGTGCCTGTGGCGGCGGTTTTGTTAGGCGATATAGTCTGGGGCCTTGTCCTGAAGAGGAAAGCCATCAAAGAGGCGCTCCTGGCCGCCAAGGAGGAAGAGACGGAGGACGAAGGTCTGGCCGAGCAGCTCTTCAAGCCGGTAGAAATAATCTTAAGCCTGATGACCAACACCATTTCTTTCATGCGTGTGGGCGCCTTCGGCATGAACCATGCCGTCATGATGAGCGTGGTTTACATCCTGGCCGACGTTGGGGGAGGCTGGAGCGGACCGGGCGCCAGCGGCTCGTCCAAAGTTTCTTACATCGTCTCCATCATCGTGGGAAATATATTTGTCATGCTCTTGGAAGGGCTGATCGTTTTCATACAGTGCCTGCGTCTGGAATACTACGAGTTCTTCTCGAAGTTCTTCGGAGGCTCGGGCGTGAAGTACGATCCTTTGAGAGTGGACGACGTTTAGCATTTAATCAAAATTTAAATAAGGAGTAACAAATGAAAAGCAATCTGAGATCCCGCTTTAGCAGGAGTTTTGCGCTTGTCGCAGCGATTTTGGCCGTCGTTCTGGTCCCCATGGCGATCCCCATGAACGCCCAGGCTGATGAAACTGAAGCCATCACGGCTTCCGCCCCTCAGCAGGAAAGCAACACTATGAGATTCTGGGCCGCTGCGGCCGCCGTCAGCTTAGGCTCCATCGCCGGCGGCACGGCTGTCGCCATCGTCGGCTCCGCCGCTTTGGGCGCCGTCTCTGAACGTCCCGAACTGATGGGCCGTTCCCTGATCTTCCTCGGCCTTGCGGAAGGTATCTGCCTTTACGGAACGATCATCGCCTTCATGATCCTTTTCAAATAAAAAAACGTGAAAATCAAGATAGTCGGTGACATAATAACTGTGCGCGGCTTCGGCTTCGCCGGGATCGACGGCGTGGTCGTCAAAACAGCGCAGGAAGCCAGGACGGCCATTCTGAAAATGCTTCAGGACGAGGACATCGGGCTTATTCTCGTCGCCCAGAGCATCGCCAACGCTCTTGGCAACGAGTTCGACGAGTACCGTTTCAGGAAGCATCTGCCGCTCGTACTCAGCGTGGAGGATTCCACGGGCGAGAAAGCCGTCGAGGATATCATGGCCGTCGTGCAGAGGTCACTGGGCTTGAAACTCTAAAAAAATTATGGAAAAGATTTTTTCAGAGATATTGGAGAACGCCAGCGCCGAGGCTGAGAACGCCGTAAGGGTCGCGAAAAAGATCGCTGATCGCGAGGTGGAGTATGCCAAAGCCGAAGCGGCCAATCGCAGCGAGCGCTACAAAAGCGAAAACACCGCCGAGCTTCTGGCCTTGAGGGAAAGGCAGTCCGTCGTGAGACTGAGGGAAAACAAAAAACGCGAGCTTTCCCAGCGCCAATCCTTCGTCGAGGAGATCTTGAAGAGCGCTTTGGAGATCTTCAGGAAAGAAGGGCGCAGCGGCAAGGCCGGCGAGAAATATCAAAGCTGGCTTGCGAATTGTTTCTCCCGCGCCGTCAGCTGCTTTGAAGGCGACATCGCCGTCAAATGCGCCAAGGAAGACGAAGCAGCCTTGAAATCTCTTGCGGCCGGAAAAAATCTGAAGGATGTTTCCTTCGGTGGAATGGCGGGCGGCTTCGTCATGAGCGACCCCAATGGGAGAGTTACCGTTGACTGCACCCTGGAAGCGGCTATCAAGAACAACGAAGAAAAGTGGCGTGACCTTATCATGCGCCGACTTGAGGAATAAAAATGGAAGAGACTCAGATTAGATTGGGGACGGTCTATCGTGTGAACGGTCCGGCGGTCACCGCCGCCAACACCTCAGAGCTCAGCATGGGCGAGCAGGTGTTGGTTGGCGAACTGAATCTTCCGGGCGAGATCATCCGCCAGGAAGGCGACATGTCTACCATCCAGATGTACGAGGACACGACCGACATCAAGCCTGGCGACGTCGTCAAGGGCTTGGGCAGCGCGCTCTCCGTGGAACTGGGCCCGGGACTCTTGGGCAGTTTCTACGACGGCATCCAGCGTCCTCTGGACCGCATTTATGAGAAGACCGGAACATTCATCAGCCGCGGCGTTTCCGTGCCTAAGCTCAATGAAGAGAAGAAGTGGCATTTCGTCCCGAAGGTGAAAGTCGGCGACGAACTCAAGGGCTGCGACATCATCGGCGAAGTAGAGGAGAGCCGCCTCATAATCCACAAGATAATGGTTCCTCCCGACAAGCAGGGAAAATTAGTGAGCCTTGCTCCGGAAGGAGAATATACGATAAAAGACGAGATCGGCCGCTTGGAAGACGGAACGATCCTGCGTCTGGCACAGAAGTGGCCTGTTAGACATCCCAGACCTGCTAAAGGCAGGCTTGAACCGAACGTGCCTCTTTTCACCGGGCAGCGCGTCATAGACTTTTTCTTCACGATCGCCAGAGGCGGCGCCGCCGCCATCCCCGGCGGTTTCGGCACTGGCAAGACCGTTACCCAGCACCAGCTTGCCAAGTGGTGCGACGCCAACGTCATCGTTTACATCGGCTGCGGCGAACGCGGCAACGAGATGACGCAGGTGCTGCAGGAGTTCCCGGAACTCAAAGACCCGAAGAGCGGATATCCTTTGATTGAGCGCACGGTCTTGATCGCAAACACTTCCAACATGCCCGTGACGGCCCGCGAAGCCAGCATCTACACCGGCATCACCATAGCGGAATACTACCGCGACATGGGCTACCATGTGGCCATCATGGCGGACTCCACCTCCCGCTGGGCGGAAGCCCTGCGCGAGATCAGCGGACGCCTTGAGGAAATGCCGGCGGAGGAAGGCTTCCCGGCCTACCTCGGCAGCCGTCTGGCGGAATTCTACGAGAGGGCCGGCAGAGTGACGCAGGGCGAAGGCGAAAAAATGAGGGAAGGCTCCATTTCCGTTATCGGCGCCGTTTCCCCCCAGGGCGGCGACTTCTCGGAACCCGTGACGCAGAACACCCGCCGTTACATCAGGGCCTTCTGGGCGCTTGACAAAGCGCTTGCTTCGGCCCGCCACTTCCCCTCCATCAACTGGAACGACTCTTACAGCGAATACGTGGCGGAAGTGCTGGCCTGGTGGAAGAAAGAAGTGCCGGAACTGGATTACGCCTCTATGCGTGAAGAAGCCATGCGCATTCTCCAGGAGGAGAACAAACTTCAGCAGGTCGTTAAACTCGTAGGCCCCGACGCTCTGCCCGACCGTCAGCGCGTGCTTCTGGAGACCGCGGACATCATAAAGCAGGCTTTCCTGCAGCAGAACGCTTTCCACAGTAACGACGTTTACTGCTCGCCCAGAAAACAGCTGAGGATGATGGACGTTATCCTTGACTTCTATGACGAAGCTCTGAAAGCAGTCGGTGCCGGCGTTCCCTTCACGAAGATCGCCGCTTCCGACATCATAACGAAAATGATTCGCATGAAGACCGACTTCGGCAACGAGGAAGCGGAGAAACTAATGGATCTGAAACAGGAGATAAAGAGAGAACTTAAGCTTCTAACGGAACTTTGATAAAAAAAGAGCCGCATAACTTTTTT
Organism: bacterium; assembly: GCA_017616555.1. Lineage (GTDB taxonomy): Bacteria > Auribacterota > UBA3054 > UBA3054 > UBA3054 > UBA3054. The sequence continues at coordinate 21,358 of JAFZXZ010000008.1, forward strand.
GCGGCTCTGACCTTTTATTCGCCTACCCGAACAAATTAAAAATAAAAGGTCAGAAACATTTTATTAAAGTTGGGAAAGAGCAAATGTCGGCGAAAGCGGAAACCGCCTGCCGGGAAAAAGAGGACATAAATTATGAGCAAAAAACCCAAACAAATCGATCTTGAGCAGTACGGCATCTACGAATGGAAGGGCCGCAAATACGAAAGCACTTCCTACGTTTTCGCGCTGGTTTACAACATCACGATGAAAGAGGTGAACCAGTACCTGGCCGGCTACGGACTGAACGCCACCAAATACAACGTGCTCTTCGCTCTCAAGAACCAGAACCACGGCAAGGGTCTTTCCCAGGTGAAGCTCGCGAGCCACCTGATCGTCACGCCCGGCAACATAACGAAGATGCTTGACAGCTTGGAGAAGGCCGGCTACGTCGTCAGGGGAGTGAACCCGACGAGCCGCCGCGAGAACGTCATCAAGATCACGCCCAAGGGATTGGATTTCATCGAGGAAGTCTGGCCGGGCTACGACAAGCTTTTGGCCGAGATCTTCCAGACGCTTCCTGAAGAGCATCACGCGCCCCTGGACGCCGCCCTGAAGCAGTGGTTAACCAACCTCAAGAACCGCAAGTCATGAGAGAATCCGCTGAAATGTACCTGGAGACCATCCTTGTTTTGCAAAAAAGCAAAACGGACGGCGTTCACGCGGTGGACGTCTCCAGAGCGATGGGCTTTTCCAAGCCTAGCGTCAGCATCGCCCTTAAGCGCCTGAAAAACCAGGGCTACATCGACGTTGACGGCTTTGACCACATCATCCTGCTGCCCGAAGGCGAAAAGATCGCTAGGGAAATTTACGAGCGCCACGAAGTTTTGAGCGCGGTCTTTATGGAACTTGGCGTTCCGGAAGAAGTCGCGATAAAGGACGCCTGCAGGGTCGAGCACGTCATAAGCAAAGAGACCTTCGAAGCCTTCAAGCGCCGCAGCGCGAAAATAAAGAAGCGCTGCCTTGGCTGCGAGCATTACAAATAAATTATATAATGGTGGTGAAAGGAGGATTCTTGTATGGAAAAATACCTCAGCCTTTTTTTGACCATGCTATTTCTGGCTGCTGAAATGTCGGCGGCCGGTCCGAAAGATTGGGAAAAAGCTTTCTCAAAAGACGGCGTGTACAAAGACGGGACAAGCAATGTGGTTGTTTATTACTTCGACAAATGCTTGGCTCCCGGCCCCGGCAGGAAAGTTGCCGAACCTGTAAAGGAAGTGAAAGTCGAGGAACCAGCGAAAGGTCCTTTCAATTCCGAAGCCGAATGGGAAACGGATGATGACAATCTGAAAAAAGCCAAGGAAAACGTACAGCACTACAACGACGAGATAGCGTATGTTAAAGAACAGCTGAAAGGCTTGGATCCGGATGCCGATTACGAGGAAGTTGAGAACCTGAAAGTTGAGCTGAAAGCTAATCAGACAATGCTGGAGATCGCCCAGGAGGTGTTGAATGAGCTGGAAGGTGAATTAGCGAAGAAAGAACCGCCTAAGGCCGAAGATGAAAAACCCGCTGAACCCGAAAAGCCTGCTGAGCCGGAAAAACCCGCTGAAGCAGAAAAGCCAGCCAAGGAGGAAGGCGACAAGAAGCCGCCTCAGGGAAAGGAAACGCACGAAGTGTCCACTAAGGAATACTACAACGTCACGTATTTAGCGCGAGACAGCGATTACGCTTATCAAAATATTAACAATTGGCTGCAATCCGGCCTGCAGTGGCAATATTCAAGCACCAAAATATATTTGGTCACGTCCCCGAAGATGTGGAATGCTCTGAAAACTACCAGCAAAATGTTCTCCCCCGCACGCAACGTCTGCTGGGACACCGCGAGTCAGTCGGTTTTGCTTTATGCGTCTCCTCAGATAAAAGACAAGCTTAACGCGAGCGCAGCCTTTGCCGTAGCTTCCATAGCCTTCGACCAGGCTATGGCGGTCATAAATCAGAAAAGTTCTGAAGCTCCGGATATTTTCTCCTACGGATTAAGAGCGAAAGCGGCCGGGCTGGATGCGGTCGTGGATCTCAACAAGATAACGCAATTAGAGCTTTTGAAAGAAAAAGAGCTTCTTCTGCCCACCGAGCTGATGAATCCGACAAGAATGAACGATTCTAAACGCTGCTTTTACTTCATAAAGCAAAGCAAGGCTATCGTGGATCTTTTCGGGACCAACAGGATCAAGGAATTTCTGAAGGTCGCGAAGGGAGGAAATTCCGGCTTCCGCTCCAGCTACCAGCATCTTATCAATCGCGCTGAATGGGCGTGGGATTACGATGATTTCTGCAACAATATGTCCAAGCGCCTGTTCTTCCCGCTGACGGAAACCGCCAACAAGGATCCCCAAAAAATGGCGGAATGGCGGCTTTCCATACAGCAGGAAGACAAAGAATTGGCTAGAAGGACCGCAGAGCGGAAAAAAAGAGAAGAAGATAGAAAGAAAAGGCAAAAATAAAGATGAGAAAGTATCTGATATTTGTTTTTGCGTTTTTTTGCGTGTCAAGCCTTTTCGCCGGGTTTGGGGAAGGATTTAGCGCTTACTGCAAAACATCGGGAAGTTTGAAGGAAGGATTGTTTGAAGTTTATTTCCCTCCGATTTACATAGCTCCCGGTCCCGATCCCACCGTCACCCAGATTGTCGCCCAGGTTGCCGTTAAGCTTTCTCCCGAAGAATACGCCCGCGCCAAAGAGGAACTGGCGCGTCGCAACAAAGAGCTTGCGGAAGCGGAGAAAAGGGTCCAAAAGCTAAAAGAAGAGTATGACGAAGAGGCGCTGGAATACGCGGAGATGAGGTACAAGCAGGCCAAGAGTAAATGTAATGAACTCAGCGCTAAGATAAAATCTGCGGACCTTTGGAACGAAGAGCAGAAAAACAAAGCTAAAAAGAAAGTTGAGAAACCTAAGATCACGGAAACTCACAAAGCCGAACCCGGCAAATATTTCCGTTTAAGGGATGTTATGAAAGAAGCGTCAACTGCCGTCATGATGATGAATTTCCTCGGAGACGACGCCGTGACCAATCATTTCCCTTGGCCGGACGCCTCCATAAAAGTTTACGTAGTCAACGACAAAGCTGTATATAAAAAGCTGAAAACAAAGTCTCCCGTCATTTGCCCCGTCGAGAATATCTGCATGGACAAGAAGGGCAGGGAAGTGCTCGCTTATATCGACTACAAGCTTACAAATAATTTTCAGGCGGCCTTCAATTATATTGTTTGCGGACAGGCTTTCGATGAGTTTATGGAGGCTGTGGCTTTCAAAGAGGCGGCCGGCGACGTCGTGAGAGTCGGCTACTGCGCCGAGCATGCGAAACTTAACGTCGTGACGACCGTTGACGGCGATTACGATTTGCCCGTGCTTGAAGAGAAAAAACTTTTCCTAGCTTCCCAAATGATAGACCCAAGCGCTATAGAGAGCAGGGAGAGGTGCCTGTATTATCTTCGCCAGGCCAAAGCCTTCACCAAACCGCTGATGGATCTGGGCGATTCGGAATTCACAACGTTCTTGAAGAACGCCAAGGGCGGAAATTCCAGGATGCGCCGCAATTTCGAGCTCATCAGGCTCCCTAAAGAATGGGGCGATGGCTTCGACACTTTCTGCATGAGGCTTCACGAACAGGCGTTCCTGCCTCTGACAAAAAGCAAATAAGCTTACTTGTCGCGCCTTTGTCCGCTGATCCAGACTTCGTTGTTCTGGTAGTCGAAAGTTTTGGGCGAAATTGCAGTCTTGGCCTTGGACAATATCATGTTGCCCAGGGCCTTTAATTTGAATTTGGCGGTGTTGACGTTCCCCAGGTAGGAGGCGTGGGCGGGATTGCTAAGGTCGCTGATGATCGTTCCGCCTGCAAAAAGGGAGTTGTAGGCTTCGCTGCAGCTTAAACTGTTGATCTGGCCTTTCTCATTGGCGACTGTTTCTATTATGCCTTCGTAAGTGAAGACGGTCGGATAATGGAGCTCAGAGGTGCCTTCGCTGTTAGCCAGAACGGTTATCCTGGGCTTGATGTCCAAAAAGAGTTCCGGAGAGCCCTTCCTCAAAACTCTCAGAGTTAAGTTCGTTACCGGAATAGCGCTTTCTTTCCCAAAGTAGAGGTCCTCTTCGGCCGGATCCCAAACGAGCTTGCCCTCGAAACTGTCCGCACCGGAGAGCGCGATCTTGGCAAAGCCCGAGTATTCTTTCTCACCGTCCGTGAGCAAAACGTGCCAGGCGCGGTCTTTACTGGGAAGGTAGATCTCATACGAACATTCTGCAACAAGGTTGCTGACCGTGAAGGGGATCTCCAAAACGGCATTGGTGGAAACTTCCGCCGTTCTGTCCATGGAGACTTCCGGCATGTTATAGTCCAGTATTTGGCCGGAATAGCCGGCTCTGGCCACGCAGTTCGTTATGACGCCGTAAGGAAGCGATTTGTTGGAGGAGACTTTGATCTCGGAGAGATTGCCCTGGCAGGTCATAATGCTGTCAACAATGTCGGCGTCTTTTACGGATATCGTTCTGACGAAGAAGTTCGTATAGTTCAAGGCCGTCTTGTTGTAATCGCGAACAGAGAAATAAGCGTTCCTTATGCCGCACAACCCCCTGTCAATAGGATAAGCCGAGGCGGTCTTGAAGCCGGTGACGGAAAAAGTTTTGAGAAATTTTGAACGTATCATGCCGCCATAAAAGGCGCCGCCTTTTATCTGCATGTCTTTGAGGCCGTCGAGCAGGGACACGATGTCGGCGTTCACGACGCCGCCGTAGCAAACGGGGGTTTTAGTGTATTTGTCCTTTACTATCTGCGAGGCGACCGTAAAGGTCTTCATGTTGTCGCTGGACTGGATAAGGCCGTGGGTGCCGCCGGTCTCAGGATCGAAGTAAAGGTTGCCGCCTTTTATTGAGGTGTATTGCAGCTGGTCTTTCACGATAAGATCGGCGAAGACATTGCCGCCCCAATATTCGGTCCTTTGCTTCTCAGTGTTTTGGAAAACTTTGCCGCTGACATTGAGGTTAGTGATCCTTCCTTTGATCCTCATCAGGCCGCCCGCACCCTGGTTCGAACCCAGGTCGCCGCCCACGATGGTAAGGTTGCGGATGTTGCCTATTATCGTGATGTTCTGGACGAAGCCCGCGTGGTCCAATCCGGGAGGGAAGGTCACGTTGAGGGATTTCAGAATGCCGTCGCAGTAGATCTCCCTGATCTTGACGTTCTGGGGCGTTTTGGCGTATTTTCCCTGCGGGGCGACTGTCAGGGTACCGTCAAGATAAAAAACGCCGGCGTCCGTCACTCTCAGATCCCAGACATCCGTTCCCATGACAGGGATCGCCTCGAGCGTTCCGTTGCCGAAGTAGGTGGCTTTCATATTGCCGAACTGAACGGTCTGCTCCCTTTCTTGTTTTGCGAAGAGCGAAAGAGTTCCGAAGATGATTAGAACAAAGAGGGAGGCGTTTATTTTACGCATGGCTTTTCCTTGCTTATTGATTTACTTTTTTCGTGCGCCGCCGATCCAGACTTCATTATTTTCGTAATCGAAGTATTTGTCGAGCTTGATGTTCTTCTTGGAATAAAGAAGGTTTCCTTTGGCTGAAACCGAAGCTTTGAATGCGTTTAAGGACCCCATATAGGTGGCGTGTTCGGAGCTTTCGTCGCTGCCGAAGAGCAAGCCTCCCATCATTGTGCAAGCGACAGCGTTTTGGCAGTTCACGGAAACAAGGTTGCCAGGGTAGGCCTTGCGTGTTGGCGCGGCGGCGGAGGCCGAAGAGATCTTGTTAGTCATCACGGGAGTCGGCGCTTGCTGCTTGACTCTTATGGACAAGGGCAGTTCCGTGTGCCTTTCCGGAGATGAGCCGTAAGCGACTCTTATCTTCAGCCCTGTCACTATTATCTGGTTTGTGCCGCTGAAATCAAAATCTCCCAGCGAAGGATCCCAGACAAGGTATCCTTTGACCAGGCCGTTGTCTGATATCGACCACTGATCGAATCCGGAGAAGACCTCCCCGAAGTCGTTTGAGATAACGCAGTCCCAGGCCTGTCCACGCGAGGCTAGGCTTATGGAGGAAACGCTGTCTAATGGACAGTTGGTGACGAAGAACGGCATCGTGAACACGGCGTTGGTGCCCGCCGGCATGAGACCGCTCTTGGGAGCGTAGGCGAAGATCTTTGGGCTGGGTATGAAGTCGGCGTCATAGCCGCAGCCGGCGCGGAGAATGCTGTTTGTAATAAAGCCCTGCGCGCCTTGTTTGTCCGCGGCGACTGTTACGCCCTTGAGGCTGCCGTGAGCGGATAGAACAGAGTCAACAACGTTGGCAGAGCGGAAACTGCAGGCGCCAAGATAGTAATTCGTGAAATAATCGGGATTGGCGGTGTTGATGGTGGTTATGGAAGCGTTCCTAAGTCCGTAGTCTTCATAAATTGCCGGCAGCGAGGCTATGTTTCCGCTCGGCCCCGTTATTGTGACTTTCCCGATCTTTGGCGCGCAAATAATCCCGTTGTGCCAGCCGCCGATGGCGACGTTTAGCGCGTCAAGGCTCACGGAAGCGATCAGGTCGGCGCTGACGAAGCCGCCCAGATAACTCTGGCGGCCGGCTTCGTCTTTCAAAAGAAAGGCCTTGACGGCGAATTTTTTTACGGAGCCGTTGACGGAGAAGATGCCGTGGCGTTGATGCTCGGCAAAGGACCTGTAGCAAAAATTGCCGCCCGTCATGAGGAAGGAGTCCAGATTTCCGCCTATTTCAACGTCGGACCAGAGGTTGCCGCCCCAGTAGGTTATTTTTCCTGAGCTTTTGTTTTTGTTTTTCAGCCCGGAGAGTTTCATCTGTTTAAGTGCTGATTTCAATTTAACCGTTCCGTCGCCGCCCTCGTTGGAGCCCAAGTCGCCGCCCACTATCGCTATGCTTCTCATGCCGCTGTCCACTGTTATGTTCTGGACATAGCCGACGCCGTTTTCTCCCGGAGGGAAGGTCACCTTTAAGGAGTCAAGAGCCGGGGCGCTGATGCTTCTTATCCTGACACAGAAATTCGTCGGGTCTTTTTCCAACGGTTTGATAGTAAGCGAGGCCCTTGAGGCGTTCGCGGCATTGTCAACGACTTTAATGTCCCAGACGTTCCAAGCGCCGCGGTTACTGTAAGGGGAGGCAACTACATAGCCTTTGCCGGAATAATCAATACGCATGCCGCCGAAGTAGACCGTGTCGGCGGAAAAGGCGGCAAGGCTTATGGCAAAAACGAAAATGGAGAGTAAAACTGATCTCATAAGCGTAAAAAACTTGAGTTTAACTATACAATTTTATCATAATCGGGATTGCGTTGCTTTTGGCTCAGTCAAGTTGACAAAAATTGCGTCTTTTAATAAAATTTTCCTACCTTATCTGGAACTGTTTCCAAACATTGAAAGCATTTCCTCCCCCAATTAATCAAGGAGTTCACTTATGAAACGTTTACTTCTCCTGGCGCTTCTTTTGGCGCTTTCCTCCTCTCTGATGGCTGATCCCATCTATGAGGAGAATTTCGAGAGCTACGAGGCCGGCACCGAACTGGTGGGCACGGTCGACGGCTGGGCTTTCTTCTCCACCTACGACGGCACCTCCACGGTAGTCGAGAACGAAGGCGGCTTCACCGGCAAATCCCTCAAACTGGCGCAAAAAGACGGCGGTTCCGCGGATTACGATATGATCTTCACGCCGAAGTTCAGCATCAAGACCGACGATCCCCTTAGAAAACTTGTGCGCGTCAGCGCCAAGGTGGTCGTGGGCAGCGGCACCGACCTTTTCGCCCCCTACTCCACGAGCTCCGACACCAACCGCTTCTTCTACCTCAACATGAGCGGAGCGGCCGGCACCATGTCGAGCTATCCCGCGGGCGTCACTTTCAACAACATCTCCAAGAGCGGAGAAATAAACGAGATCTCCTTTTTGTGGGACAACTACGATCGCTCCGTCAAGGAAGTGACCTGCAACGGCGAAACTCAGAGCTGCAATATTCCCATGGCCGGAGAGTTTCTTGACAATGAAGCTGTGAGGCTGCGTCTTTCCACCCAGTTCTCTTCCAAGCTGGAATGGCCCACCTACTACGACGACATCAAGGTGGAAGTGGAAGACCGTTACACTGCTCCACATCTCTATGTTGACAAGAATGTTATGACCCTGAAGAGGGCCGCCGCCGGCCACCTCACTCTTCAGAACGCCGGCCCGGAAGGCAGCATCACCTTTGGCGTGACGAAATCCGCCGGCGCAGACTGGCTGACCGTCAGCCCCTCCAGCGGCACCTACAACGGCACCAAGGATCTGACCTTCTCGACCTCCGGCGACCAGAAATACGCCAGGGCGAAAGTGACCATCGACGCCGGCGACGCCGGCATCGAAGTTGTGAGCGTTTACTGGGTGAACGGCACGATCTTCTACAAAGAAGACTTCGAAGAGCCCTTCATGACTCAGGGCGATCTGCAGAACCAGGAAGGCTGGCTGGTGAGAGGCGCCTATTGCGCTGATTCCAACAAGGCCGAGATCGAGAAACCCGAGTTCGCCGAATCCCAGGTCATGCACGCCTACAGGGCCACCGGTTACGACGGCATCAGGCGCGGCGGCGCGGCCCCCAGCCCCTCCATCGAGGGCTGCCCGAGCATGGCCATAGTGAAAGTTTCCGGCAAGGTTTACTGGGCTTCCAGTTCCAACGCCGGCAGCATTTACATCGCCACTCCCTACAGCGCCAAGCCTTTCTGCATGAAGATCAAAAAGACGGACGGCGAAAATACCTTCTATCTCTACCAGATGAGGGACGGCAGCTACAATCCTCCCGATGCGTTCAGCGGCAAGACCTGGCCGATGGACGAATGGGTCTATATTTCCTACACCATCGACCTCAACTCCATGAAGGGCGTGGAAGTGCAGATCGGCGAAGACATTGCTGACATTTCCGACTTTAATCTCTACAACATGGACAACAGGGCCTTCACCGGTCTTTCCTTCTGCACTGACAAAGTCAGCGGCGGTGACGACTGGGACGCCAAGTTCTATTTCGACGACATCCAGTGCGAATATATCCCGAGAGGTGACGAGCCGATCCTGGCCGTTTCCGCCACCAGTTTGCACACCGGCCTCACCGCCACCAACGCGACGTTCTCCGTGATCAACGCCGGCGGCGGCAGCTTCGAATACACCGCCAGTTTGGTCGGTTCCGCCAGCTGGCTCAGCATTGAAAATCCCGAAGGCACCTGCGAGGATGAAGTCAAGCTTCAGCTGACCATCAATCGCGAAGCTATGGCTGAGGATTATTATCGCGCCGTGGTCTCCATTAACGGCGGCGCTGCCGGCACCACCAACGTTCTCATTACCGCCGGCAACGGACACATCATCTACAAGGAAGACTTTGAAGAACCTTACATGCAGATCGGCGACCTCCAGGGCCAGGACAACTGGGTCGTGAGAGGATCTAACTGCCGCGACAGCAACGAAGCCTACGTTGCCGACGCCCACGGCACCCACTGCTTGTACGGCAAGCGCGCCCAAGGCTACGACGGCATCAGGAACAACTACCTCTCCGGCTGCCCTGAAAACGCGATCGTCAAGTTCTCCTTCAAGATCTATTGGGACGATCAGTCGGAAGCCTCTTCCGTCTATCTCGCCACTCCTGCCGGCATGAAGCCCTTCTGTATGAAGATCAGGAGAAAAGACGACGGCACCTTCTATCTCTACCAGATGCTGGACGGCTCCTATCAGCCTCCTCTGGACGGCTACACCTGGTCCATGAACGAGTGGATCCCCATTTCCTACACCCTGGACTTCCGCTCCCAGAACGGCGTGACCGTTCAGATCGGCGACGACGAAGCGGACATCAGAACTCTGGTCCTTTACGGCGACGGCGGTCTCAGAAAGCTTGAAGGCTTCTCCTTCTGCACCGACGGCAGCGGCTATGAGTTCGACTCCATGTTCTATTTCGACGATTTCAAGATGGAAATCATCGACAGACCTCCCGATCCTGTTCTCACCGTTAACAAGGACAGAGTGGTGGTGGGCTTTGACGCCACCGCCGCCGGAGTGACTTTCCAGAATACCGGCGCCGGCAGCTTCGAATGGACCGCTACTTTGCCGGAGGATCCCTCCTGGCTCGAACTGACCCAGTCCAGCGGCACTTGCACAAAGGAAGACGAAGTCCGCTTCAACATCTTGAGAGACGAGATGGAATCTGACTATTACCGCACCACGCTGCACATCGACGGCGGCGCGGCCGGTGAAGCCGACGTCTTCATCTGCGTCTGCTCCGGCAGTGTCTTCTACAAAGAAGACTTTGAGGAACCCTACATGCAGGTAGGCGACTTGCAGAACCAGGACGGCTGGTGCGTCAGGAACGGCGGCTACTGCCGCGACGTGAACGGCGCTTACGTCACCAACGGGTTGCCCTTCACGGACAACGCCTGCATGCACACGGTCGTTTCCAAGGGTATGGACGGCACCACCAAGGACTATGTGGACACCTGCCCGAGAGACGCCAGAGTGAAGATCTCCATGGACGTTTATTGGGATAGCGCTTCGCCCTGCGACGCGGTCTATCTGGCCTGCCCGCTGCGCCACAAACCGATGACTCTGAAGATCGAGAACAAGGGCGACGGCACCTTCGGCGTCAGAGGCATGCAGGATGACAGCTATAAGGTAATGGTCGGAAAGACCTGGTCCCAGGATGAATGGGTGCACATTAGCTACACCATGGACTTCAGGACCCAGACCGGTGTTGAGCTGACCATAGGCGACGTGACCGAGGACATTACCCAGGTCGTTCTCTACGGCAACGGCGGCCTCCACACCTACGAAGGCTTCTCTTTCTGCACGGACGGCGACGATGAAATGGATTCGCTCTTCTACTTCGACAATCTGGTGTTCGAAGTCGTGCCCAAAGACGACAAGCCGCATCCTGTGATGCCCGGCGCCGTGCCGCTCAGCACTGACGATTCTGCTACCGCGAAAGTTTTGAACTACGGTACGCCTTATGACTTCTCTATCAGCATGATCGAACTCTCTGACAAGGTGAGCGTTTCTCCTGCCAGCGGCCGCACCGACGACAGCACCACGCTGACCTTCACGGTGGATCGCTCCGGCTTGGAAGACAGCTTCTACCGCGCCAGAATGCGCATGGCCTACTCCGACGGCGCCACGGAAGGCGTCTTGACTTCGGTTGTGACCTTCGCGGTCGGCGGCTGGTATTACGGCGCCGACTTCTTAGGCCCCTTCTTCCATTACGGACCGCTGAACGGCCAGGAAAGCTGGACCGCCGGCGCTCCCGAATGTGAGATCGTCAACCTGGACGGCGAGAATGCCATCAAGTATCCTTTCGCCACCACAACGGAATTGGCGGCCAAGATCCCCTTGGGCGGCATCTTCACCTTCAGCGGCCGCGTGTACTCTGAAGAGCTGGCTGACGACTCCTACTTCCACATCGGAACGGTGGACGGCAGCGGCTACAAGGTCATGTACATCAGCCGTGAAGGCGATCCCAGAGAACTGCAGTTCGGTTACTTCCAGGGCAACACCTGGACGCCTATTGCCACGGCTCCCTTCGGAGAATGGGTGGACTTCAGCTTCACGATGGACACCGACGTCACCGTGGCCTGCATCACCGAGATCACCTTCGGCGACTTCGTGACGAACTTCGCTATCGGCGATGTGGCGCTTGATCCCAAGTACGATAACAAGCAAATTGAGAAGTTCACGATCGGCTGCCACGATGTGGCCAACCCGGCCGGCATGTATCTCTCGAGGATCGTCATCAGGGATCCCTCGGTTCCTGAACCGGCAATCATTGGCTTGATGCTCGCCTTGCTCGGCCTGGCGTTCGCCCGCAAGCAACGTTAAGCTTGCTTAGCGCTGCCTAGGCGCAAAAAAAGGCACCCTCCTCTTGATTTTACTTCGTAACAAAATCTTGAGGAGGGTGTCTTTCTTTTGCGCCCAAATGTGCTATAATCTCTAATAATTTTAATAAATTAAGTAGGGAATTATGTCAAGAACTTTATTGCTTTCAGCGATCATGTTTGCGGCGGCGGCGTTCGGCGCCGAAGTCTATTACACTTGCGATTTTGAAGACGGTTTCACAACGGGCGACCTGCAGGGCCAGAAAGGTTGGACCGTCAGGACTACGGACGGCTACTGTCACGAGGACAATGTGGCGACGGTAGGGGACTATCACTCCCGCCAGTGCGTTAAAATTGGCAAAGCCACCGGTTGGAACGGTGTCATCGTGAAAAACATTTCGCCTTCTCCGAACGGCAGTCTTTTGAAAGTTTCTTTTAAAATGTTCTGGCCTACTGATAGCAGCGTTTCCGCAGTGCAAATAGCCAGCGACTGGTGGAACCGCCCCATGCAGCTTAGCTTCAAAACGAACAGCGATGGAACCTTCAGGGTCGGCTCCATTCAGGACAAAGCCACCAATGTTCCCGATGACATCAAGAACGTTTCTTTCAGCATGGGCGAGTGGATCAACATTTCCTACACCATAGACTTCAGAGCCGGCATCCTGGGTAAGCTTACGATTGGCGAAAAAGAGAGCGATCTTAGCCTTGTTCCAATAAAAGACGATTCCAAGAATCTCAAAAGTTTCTCTATCGTCACCGACGCCGACGCCAACGTCTGTCTGGACGATATCAAGGTCGAATCGATAGACAGGGAAGGCAGTCCGATTTTGGCGCTTGGGTCCACCACCCTTTTGGTTGCCAGCAAAGCTACTGCCGCAAAATTGTCGCTTTTCAACATGGGCGGCGGGGAACTGACTTACAGGGCCTATTGCGATGATCAGCCAGATTGGCTGACCATCAAGAATCCGGAAGGGACTTTTACAGAGAACATGGTCCTGAATTTCAATTTTGACCGTTCCCTCATGGAGACCAACGTCTATTACGTCAACGTCAATATAGACGGCGGTTCTGCCGGCAGCAAAGTCTGCCTTTTGAAAGTTCAAAGTAAGGGCGCGATCTGCTCCTACACTTTTGATCCGCCTGCTCTTTATCCCGGCGAGATCACCGGCCAGGACGGCTGGGAAGGCATCAGGGACGACGGCTACGGATATCCTGACAACTGCATGCTGGTCACCAACGTCGATTACGGCGTGGACGGTCCCTGCGGTTTCATTAAGAACGCCTACGGTTGGAACAGTTACACCTGCCCGGCAGTCTCCCAAAAAGATGCGGTCGTCAGAGTTTCCATGAAGATCAGAAAGGATAGTGAATCCAGCCAGGATTCCTTCTTCTTCCGCAACGGATGGTGGGATTTCCTCTATGAGTTCTATTTCTGGTGCTACGATGGCGATTTCTATCTCTACAAATTCAACGATGGAAAGCCTTACGCTGTCACCGGCTTTCATCCTTTTCCCCTCGACACCTGGCTTGATTTCTCCTTCACCATCGATCTGAGGCTTTACAGATTGACGGAATTCTCGCTGGGCGATTTTTCAACCAACCTTACTTCCGGCTTCGAACTTTACGTCCAGCATAACTCGACGAACAGATATGAGAATCTAAATACGCTGGCCTTTGTTTGCGGCAGCGGCGAAGTAACGGACGCCAACCTTCTCGTTGACGACATTCTGGTCGTCGAACTGGAAAGGGAGAAGATGCCCATGCCGTTACTGGATCCTGTCATAACGTTGGATCCCACTCAGGAAAAGGTGAACGTTCCTGTTATGAACACCGGCGGCAGGGCTTTCAAGTATACGCTGAACGTTCTGGACCTGCCACAGAATCTCATTCCTCAGCCCGCCACCGGAAGGGTCGGAACAAGCGGGAATCTTAATTTCGATCTTTACACTAACGGCCTGGACGACGGCTTCTACCGCACCAGGGTGGTAATGGATTACAAAGCCACCTCCGGCAGCGGAGAAGGCTCCATCACTTCGCTTTTCACCTTCGCCAAGGGCGGCTGGTATTACGCCACGGAGTTTGAAGGCGACTGGTATCACGAGGGCGAACTTCGCAGCCAGGACACTTGGCTGGCCGGAGCCGACAAGCGGGAAGAGGTTCCTTTCGTAACAAAATTGGACGGAGAACAATGTGTGGAATTGCCCGGAGTAGGCTTTATCAAGACTTCCTGCTTCGTGCCGGCTGAGAGCGCCTTTACTTTCAAGAGCCGCTTCTTCGCGGAATCGGGAGACGACGAAGGCTATGCCAAAGTGTCTTTCATCGATGACACAGGTTTCATGCCTTTCTATCTCTGCCGGGACAAGGATCTTCGCAAGGTCGTTTTGGGTTATATCCCAGCCGGCGGCGATGAGTTTGAGCCTTTGGCCACCGCGCCTTTCGACACCTGGCAGGAATTCTCTTTCAGCCTGGATACCAGCATGGACAAGAACGAAGTTTTGAGCCTTGTTTTCGGTGATACCGAATTGGTGTTCCCCGAGGGCACGTTCTTCCTTTACAGCGAGTACGATACTTGCGCCGTCAGCAACCTCACTATCAGGGTGGAGAACGGAAGCGAGGAAGAGGAGGAAAACGCCGACGTTGCGCCTTTCTTCTTCGACAACATCGTCGTCCATGACAACGCTGTGCCGGAACCGCTCGCTGACCTTCTCTTTACGGCGCTTGCGCTTTTAGCTTTGAGAAAAACAAAATAAAGGAGTTATTATGAGCAAAGACATCGATTGGGGCAAATTGGGTTTCGCCTACATGAAGACGGACTACCGCTACGTCTCTTACTACAAGGACGGAAAGTGGGACGAAGGAAAGCTTGTGACAGACGATTCCATAACCCTTAACGAGTGCGCCTGCGTTTTCCAGTACTGCCAGGCCTGCTTCGAAGGTTTGAAGGCCTACACCACCAGGGACGGACGCATCGTGAGCTTCAGGCCCGACCTTAACGCCCAGCGCATGGCCGAGTCCGCTAGACGTCTTGTGATGCCTCCTTTCCCTGAAGAGCGCTTCGTTGAGGCCGTGAGGGCCCTTGTCAAGGCTAATAAGGATTACGTTCCGCCCTTTGGCAGCGGCGCTACTCTTTACATCCGCCCATTCATGATTGGAAGTAATTCCGTCATCGGTGTGAAGCCGGCGGAGGAGTTTGAGTTCAGGATGTTCTGCACGCCGGTGGGCCCGTACTTCAAGGGCGGCGCAAAGCCGATCGTCATCAGAGTCTGCGACTACGACAGAGCGGCCCCCAGGGGCACCGGGCACATCAAAGCCGGGCTTAACTATGCCATGAGTCTTTACGCCGGCATGGAAGCCCATGCGGAAGGCTACGCTGAGAATATGTACTTAGACCCCGCCACCAGGACGAAAGTGGAGGAGACCGGCGGCGCCAACTTCATCTTCATAACGAAAGACGGCACCTTCGTGACGCCGAAGTCCGAAAGCATCCTGCCCTCTATTACCCGCCGCTCTTTGATGGTCGTGGCGGAAAAATATCTCGGCATGAAAGTCGAGCAGAGGGAAGTTTTGCTCTCCGAAGTTCCAGACTTCGCGGAATGCGGCCTCTGCGGCACCGCGGCGGTCATCTCCCCGGTGGGCAAGATCGTGGACCACGGCAAAGAGATCTGCTTCCCCAGCGGCATGGAGAAGATGGGGCCCTTTACGCAGAAACTCTACGATACGCTTACAGGCATCCAGATGGGCCAAATAGAGGGTCCCGAGGGCTGGGTCGATACAGTTATCGGGTAAGCCTAGAAAGGCGCCTAAAAACAAAAAGGCGGGCTTTGCAGCCCGCCTTTTTGTTTGCGTTTGAGATCACTCAACGGCGTCTCTTAAACAAGAGCAGAATAAGCAGCAAGCCGAGTATCGCCGGTTCAGGCAGCGTGGCGTCACAGAAGACGATGTTGTCAATGCTGGCGGCGACCGTGGATATGCCGCTTTCCTCGTCATAATTCCAGGCGGAAAGCTCGAACTGATCCAGATCATGTTCGTCATAATTCGGGTCGAAGACAACTTCACCGGGAATAAAGTTGGTTGAGAAATCGTTAACGGACAACCAATTCACGCAGGAGGCGGAGACGTCCATGTCCGCTTCGAAGGAAAGGGAATTCCATTTGTCTAAGGGCGCCTCGGCCAGTTCTCTGTAATCATCCTCTCCGCTGGGCTTGTGGCAGATAAGAGCGGCCTTGCGCACGGGATCGCACATAATGTACAAGGGGAAGTTTCCATCAGAATCTTTGTGTTCTTTCTGAACGGATTCGTTTTTGGCGGTGAAGCGCAGGGCGTAGTAGTGCTCGATATTCTTCATGAAGAAGCGCAGCGAGGCGCGGTACTTCGCGCCAGAGGGGACTCTTAAGCTCGAAACAGCGGTGCCGTCTTCAGAAAAGGAGAGGCACTGTGCGCCGCTGACAAGGGATATTCCGGGAGCTTTGCCGGAAGATGCGGAAACCTTCCAGGTGTCCTGGCCGTTCAGGGGGCCCAGCTTGTATGTTGACCCTTCGAATTCCGTGGTGTAGAACCAGCCGCCCTTGGCGAAGGTAACGATAGAAGTCAGGGAGCCGGAATTGCTGCCGTCGCTGGCTTCGTAGTCCATGACGACTCTGGAGCGGTAGAAGCCGTCTTCCAGGCCGGTTCTGGTAAGCCTTAGAACAAGGTTCCCGGTCGAGGAGACCGTGCCGCTGGCAGATTTTGGCCTTAGCTTGTCCGGATAATCCAAAACGGTTATGTTGTATTTGAATTTTGCGGAGCCGTCGTTGACGATTTTGTTCGTTACAGAAGTGAGGTCGTCCCCGAAGGTAAGTGAGGAGGACCAGGTGGGGATGGCTATGGGCTCGCGATCCAGCTGCTCGACTTTCAAGTTGTCGATTAAGAGCATGGCGTTTTCCGTTTCCTCGCCTCCGGAGCTGATGCCGAACTTGGTGTAGTTGTTGGCGGGAGCAGTGCCGCCCGGCCTGTTCCTTATGGGAATGCCGTCCGTGTAGTTCGTGACATAGTCGCCAAGCGTGAAGGCCGTGAGTTTAGCGGCGCGGTAGTCAACCGTGAAGGAGAAATCAAGCCACTGGTCAAGGGGAGCCTCGTAGGTGCCGATGAGCTGGTAGTTGTCGTCCTCGTTCATCCTGTACATGTAGAAGTGGTCCTCGTAGCGCCAGAGCCACATGTGCACGGAATTGTACCAGTAGTCCTGATGTATGGTGAAGGAATCCTCGTCGCCCAGGGAGCCTTTGTAGATCTTGAAACTCACCCTGACTTTGGCGTTGGCGTCGGAATTGACTTCGCAGGTGTAGCCGTCCCAGCCAGTGCCGCGCTTCATATAGGCGCAGGCTCCATCAAAGCCGAAACTGACGTTGGTCACGAGCATCTCGTTGTAGGGTTTGCCGTAACCGTCGTCGCGTTTGCCGGCCCAGCCGCCCTGGCCGGTTATTTCGCCGATCTGGTAGAAAGGCGGCTCGAAGTTCTCGTACAAAAGAACGTTTCCTGAGGCGACGCCCACGGCGAGATACTTGGTGCCGGCGTCTCCCGCGTCAACTTTGACAAGCGTCCTGTAGTAACCGTTGGTCATGAGGCTTCTGTCGAAGCTTAATTTCACGCTGGCCGAGCCGGAGCAGGTGCCGTTGGTTGGAGTTATGGAAAGCCACTCCGGGGAATCCTCGCAGCTGACAGCGTAATCGAAGGAGCCGCTGCCGTTATTCATAATGGAAAAAGACGCCTGCTTGGCAGCTCTTGCGACGGCGAGCGTGTTGGGAGTCAGGAGAAGCTCCGGGGGATTCGTGCTGCCTTCCGTTATCACGACAGAAAGGTTGTCGGCGGAAACGTCGCATTCCAGGGCGAAGCGGAAGGGCTTCGGTTTGCTGGCGGTGGTGTAGTGGTTGTAGCCCATGAGAAGCGTGTCGGTATTTTCGAAGACTTTGTCGTCGATCTCGAATTTTACTATCATCTTGCGGGCTGGGTCGAAGGTAGCCTTGTAGGAGTGATAGGTGTCGGCGGGATATTCCCCCAGCGGGAGGGTGTAGCTCTTGGCCGTCAGAATGTTGTAGCAGTCAAGGCTGATGGTGCAGGTGTCGCCCGAACTTTTGGAGACGACGGTCGCCATTTCCTTTTCGTTTTCACACAGGAATTTGACCCAGTTGTTCAAACCGCCAGGCGTCATAAAGTCGCCGGACATGACCACGTATTTCCCTTCCAGGCTGTCGCTAAAGGTGAATGAGCGTCCCAAAAAGGGCTTGTAGTCGCCGTCGGTCCTCAGGCAAAGCGCTTGCGAGCCTGATTTGACCAGGGAGGCCCTGTTGGTGACCGCATAGACGGAACGGGAATTGTGGCGGCTGTCCGTGGAAGTCCAGCCTTTCTGACCAATCACTTTGCCCAGAGCATAGCCCTCCTCCGCTTCAAACCCTATTTTTAAGATCTCGGTGTCGGCGAAAAGGGAGACGGCCAGGAACGGCAGAAGCATTAGAAGGCTCTTTTTCATTGTTCTCCTTGGTAAAAGATTTTAGGCGGCTTTCCTTTTCAGAAGAGCCAGCGCCAGGATGACAAGCGGAACTGCAAGGATCGGTTCCGGAACGTTAGCGTCGCAGAGGACGAGGTTGTCAACGTAAACGCCGGCATGGTCGTCCTCTATGAGGCAGTAGGCCGAGATAAAGAACTGGTCCAGCACAGCGCTGTCGTAAGAGGGATCCAGCACAATCTCTCCCTCGTAGAAGTTGGTGGTGAAGTCGTTTAAGGTAAGCGAAACGGCGCAGCATCTTTCCACATCCGTGTCCAAAATGAAGGAGAGCTCGTTCCACTGCTCCATCGGCGCTTCGCACAGTTCGAAGACTTCGTCGTCTCCGTAGTTTTTATAGCCGACAACAGCTTTATTGTCCTTGGGATCGTAAACCACGCAGAAGGGGATGTTGCCGTCTCTTCCTATTTTGGTATTCTTCGCGGACAGATCCATTTCGTAAGGATTATTGTTCTTCTCCAGGTAGAAGCGCAAGCTTGTTCTGTAGGGAGTTTCTGCCGGGACAAGCATAGAGGAGGTGGCGGTGGAGTCGTACGGGAAATAGAGGCACTGCAGGCCGTTGAAGACCTTGATGCTGGGTTCAGCTGTTCCCCAGGTGTAGGCGCTCCAGGTGTCCTGGCCGTTCACAAAACCAGGCTTATAGGTCATGCCTTCAAATTCCGTGGTGTAGAACCAGCCGCCCTGACAGTATGTCACAAACGAGGTGATGGAGCCGGAGTTAACGCCGTCAACGGCTTTGTAATCCATGATGAGATAGGAGCGGAAGAAGCCGTCGTCGATCGTGGAGCGGTCCAGCTTAATGACGGCGCTGCCGGATTGCGAAATAGTGCCGCTGGCGGGCTCGGCGGAGAGGCCTTTGGTTTGGCCAACGAACTTCAGGTTATAGTTGAAATCAACGCTGCCGAGGTTGTCTATTTTGTTCGTTATGCTGGAAAGTTCCTCGCCGACGCTGATGACGCTCGTCCATATGGGCGCCGCCACGGCCGGCCTGTCGATCTGCTCGACTTTGATGTTGTCGATATAGACCATGGCGTCAACCGTACTTTCTCCGCCCGCCGCTATGGCGAAGTATTCGTATCTTTCAACGGGTTTGGTGAAGTCGTTGGGGGCGTTCCGAAGGGTAATGCCCTCCGGGAAGTCCACGGTCTCGCTTCCGAAAGTGACGCTGGTCAGCTTGTAAGCGCGGTAGTCCAAGGTAAAGGAGAAGGGGACCCATTCGTCCAAAAATTCGGCGTGCTCGCCCACAAGCTCGTATTTTTCGCCATTGTTGAACCTGTAAAGGTTGAAGTGGTCGTCGTGGCGCTTGAAATCGAAATGGGCGCAGTTGCCCCAGTAGTTCTCGTGGATGTTGAAGGAGTCAACGTCGGCTTCCGAACCGAAATAGAGCATCATGGAAACTTTGACCAGGGCCTGTTTGTCGCATTTGGCCTTAAGCGTGTAACCGTCCCAGCCGTTGCCGCGCCAGAGGTGGGCGCAAGCGCCCTCATAGCCGAAGTCCACGTTGGTAACGATCATCTCGTTGTAGGGCAAACCGTAGCCGTCGTCTTTCTTGCCGTTCCAAAGTCCCTGTCCGGTCACTTCGCCGGGAACCATATATGGGGCCTCGAAATTCTCGTACATGACGACTGTTCCGTTGGGCACGGCCAAATAGATCTGTTTGGTGCCGGCCTCTCCGGCGTCCACGGTCACAAAAGTCCTGTAGTAGCCGTTGGTCATGAGGCTTCTGTCGAAGGAGAGCGTAACAGTTTGCGGAGAGACGCAGCTGCCCTCCGCGGGCTCTATTGTGAGCCATTCCGGAGCGTCTTCGGCGCTCACCGTATAATCGAAGGAAGTCGTGCCGGTGTTACGGACCTGGAAGGTGACGGAATTACTTGTCCTTTCAGCGTAGATAGTGTCAGTCGAAACGGCGAGCTTGCCGTCATTGATCTCCCTTTCCGTCTGCTCGATCTTAAGATCGTCAATAAATATTTTTGCGTCAACAGTACCGCTGTTGCCGCAGCCGATGGCGAAACTTTCGTATCTTTCACAGGGATCGACGCGGTCGTTGGGCTTGCCCCAAAGGGCGAAGCCTTCCGCATAGTTCGTCGTCAGGTTGCCGAAGGTCAAACTATTCAGGACGTAGGAAGTGTAGTCCATGGTGAAGCTGAAGTCGATCCAGGTGTCAAGCGGTTCGCTGTGTTCACCGGCCAGCAGATATTTGTTGGCGTCGTTGAATTTGTAAAGATAAATGCGGTCGTCCACGCGCTTGAAGTAAAAATGAGCGCATCTGCTCCAGTAGGGTTCCGTGATGAAGAGATTTTCAACATCCGATTCGGAACCGAAGTACAATTTTAGGCTGACCTTCACGCAGGAGCCCTTGTCGGCTTTGGCGGGGCAGGTGTAGCCGTCATAGCCGTCGCCACATAAAAGGTGGGCGCAGGCGCCGTCGATGCCGAAATCAACGTTGGTCACGATCATATTGTTGTAAAGCGGGCCATAGCTGTCGCCTTTTTTACCGTTCCAGGCGCCCTGGCCGGTTATTTCGCCCTCTGTCATGTAGGGAGTTTCAAAATTCTCCTCCATAAGGACGTTTCCGCTGGCCACGCCGAGATAGAGCGTTTTCGTTCCGGCATTCCAGGTGCTCACTGTGATGAGAGTCTTGTAATAGCGGTCGGTCATGCCTTCCCTGTTTATCGTCAGCGTGACTTTTTGCGAGGCGCTGCAGGTGCCGGAGGCAGGCTCTATGGTCAGCCATTCCGGATCATTGTCTGTCGTTATAGTGTAATCGAAGGGCGAGGTGCCTGCGTTCATGATGTTGAAAGTGGCGCTGTCCGAGCTTTTGTCAACATACAGTCCGCCTTTTGAGAGCATGAGTTCCGCCGGCTTGGTTTCGGCCTGCCTGGTCTCTATCTTCAGGTTGTCGCAGCTTAGATCGCATTCCAGGGCGATGCGGTTGGGGATGGGCTCCTTGGAGGAATCGCTTTTGTAATAGCCCATCATTCTTGTGGCTGTGTTGGTAAGGACATTGTCGTCCAGGGAGCAGCTGACGATGGACTTGTGAGTGGGATCGACGACCAGCTCATAGTGGCAGAAAGTGTTGTCGGGGATCTCGGCGACTTTTTCCTCCTTGTGACCGCCCCCTATGAGGTCGGTGTAGGAAAATTTAACGCTGTGGTAGCCTTCCCTGTTGTAGGCGACGAGTGTGGCGTATTCCCTGGAGTCGGCGAAATTCAGCTTTACCCAGCTGTCCTTGCCGGGGGGATAAAGGAAGTCGCCGGACAGAACCACGTATTTGTTTTCCACGCTTTCCAGCTCGAAATTGACGCCGACGAAAGGCCTTTCGTCGCTATCAGAGCCTTCATATCTGAAGGTGCGCATTGTGAGAGCCTGGCTGCCGCTTTTCACGAGCTCGGTCTTGTTGGTGACGTCAAATATGGCGGCGTCGCTGTGTCGGCCGTCTATGACGTTCCAGCCAACTTGTTCAGTAACAGATCCAAGTTCGAAACCTTCCTCCGGTTCGAAGCCGCAGGAATAAACGAGGTCATCGGCGGCGCAGAAAACAGAGGCCGCAAACAAGGTGCAGAGCAATAAGTTTTTCATAATGAAAAAAGGTTGTTTTTAGAATAAATTATTTTCTTATTTATTCTATGAAAAAACGGCTTTTTAAGCCATCCCTTTTTGAAACTTCCCGACCTTTACTTTTTGCTCCGCAAAAAGTACTCGATGTTGCCTATTATGATGAGAAGAATGGCAAAGGTGTGGATGTATAATTGCGCCCACATCCTTCTGGTGGCGGGGGCCGGGTTGACGTTTACGAGAGCCTCGTATTCGGCGGCGCCGCGAAGGCCGGAAAGCAGGCCGCAGAGCTGGCCCGACTGAAGGTAAGGGTAGTAGTCGGAAGCGGAAACGGCTGTCATGCCGCTGGCCACCGGCTTGTTGAATTTTGTCTTGCCCACGTTGATCCACATTTCCGGGCCGCCCACGAAACTGGAGACCGTGACCACCAGGTCGATGTCGCTGAAATCTTTGATGCCGCGCATAATGGGCATGGAGGAAGTGTCGCGGCCGGAATAGTCCGTCTCGTAAGCCGCCGTGATGGATTCGCCCATCTGCAGATAGACCTGGAAGGCGTTGGGGCGGAACCCGAAGAAGAGATAATCCACGCCGGATTCCCGGAAGGGATAGGGGGGATCGACGGAGCGTCCGTCCAACGCCGCATCGCTTATGATCTTCTGGGCCAGGGGCTGGCTCATGACGTCGTAGCCGACGTTGATAAGCAGTTTGGCGCCGCGCCTGAAGGCATGGCGGCAGACGGCCATTGACATGGGCGTCAGTTCCGCTTCGGAGCCGGGATTGTAGTTGATGTTCAAAAGGACGACGCCGTTTGTGTTTATTTTGGCGCGGGAGATATGCTCTTCCAGGACGGTTATCGCCTTGGGATCGGCTTTCTCGTCTTTGAGGAGTTTTTGCAGCTTCTCCTCCTCCTCCCTTATCATGGAGGCATGCGTTTCTGGAAGCTGCTCCAGAGCGTCGTAGAGGCCTTTTGTGGCCGCGGAAGCGTTTATCTTTAGCTTCGCGGTCATAACGAGACCTATCCACACGCTGGCAAAAGTCAGCAGGTAGATTATGACGCGGTAATTGTTACGCCAAAAAGATAGCATCAAATATTAGTTGAGATACTTGAAGAACTCGTAAGTTCCCTGGATCCACTCGTCCTGCAAAAAGTTGATTCGGCCGATAAGAAGCGACACGCGGGCCATGATGGTGAAGGCAAAGGAGGCGCCGAAACCGATCATAAGGTAGGCGATGCCGATCTTGGTTGCTCCGCGGGAGGCGGCGTCCTCTTTCTTAAAGGAGAAAAAGAAGTAGTAGAGGACGGTAAGTGTGCCGATGACTAGGGAGAGGTTGCCGGCGGTCGCGATCCAGTCGATGCCATTGGGGTTCCTGACCAGCATGGGGATGAAGGAGGCCTGGACCTGCTGCATGATCTGGGATTGGAAGGAAAGCGGGGTGCCCATGCCGACGCCGATGCCGATGGTGTAGGCCATGGGGAAGCGGGAGAGCCAGGCGTGTTTCGGGAAGAAACGCGTGATGAACATCAAGCCCAGAATAACTGAGAAGAAGATGTACAAGACCCAGAAGTGGCGGCTCGTCGGAACGGTCTTGTAGGTGGTGAAATACTCGTTGAGGGCGCCCATGACCGTCGCTTTGTCCACGAGGTTAACTTCGGAACTGGCGAAAGCGCTCTGCAATGATACGGCCACCTCGTTGGTCGATTGCAGTTTCAGGGTCTGCTTGTAGAGGGCGCTGTCCAATACTGCGAAGAAGCGGTTGGTGTCGAAGGCGCGGGACGCGATCTCATCCGTCAGTTCTTCCGTCGCCGATTCAGCGGAGAGCGACTTGGCGTCCGCGATCTTTTCTACTGTTCTGGTGACGGCGTTGGTGACGGTGGCGTAATCCACGTGCAGATTCTGATAGTAGCGAACCAAGGGCTCCTCGATCTTCGGCTTGATGCCGTTGTAGTAGGTGAAGACGATCGACATACCGAAACTGACGCCGACGAAGACGGCTTCCGTCAGCTTCGAAATGAAGGTGTCTTTGATAAGCGAGGAATAAACGCCCAGGGTAAGCAGGGCGGCGATCCACACACCGATGAGGTCAATAAACGTATCAGGACCCATATATCTCCTTTAAAGTTTTTTTGGGCTAAGCAGCCCGTTTTCCTTTTATAAAATATTCTATGTTGCCTACGACAATAAGCCCGATGGCGAAGGCGTGGGTGTAGAGTTGCGCCCACATCCTGCGGTTGGCCACGGGAGGCGCGCCCACGGTCTTCTCGTATTCCGCCGCTCCCCTGAGCCCGGTAATTAGCCCGCAGAGCTGGCCGGACTGTAGGTAGGGGAAGTAGTCGGAGACCGAGACGGCCGTCATGCCGACGACCAAAGGGATATTGAATTTTGTATTTGCGACGTTGATCCAGGATTCCGGCGTGCCCACATTGCAGGAGTAAGCCGCGATCCCGTCGATGTCGCGAATATCTTTTATGCCTTTCATGATCGGCATTTCCGCCAGAGGCTTTCCGGAATAATCCGTTTCGTAAGCGGAAAGGACGGATTCTCCCATCTGCAGATAGACCTGGAAGGGGTTGGGGCGGAAGCCGAAGAAGACGAAGTCGCTGCCGGCTTGCTTGAAACCGTAGGGCCTGGGCATGGTCGCTCCGCCCAGTGCGGCGGAGTCCACGATCATCTGGGAAAGCGGCTGGGCCATGACGGTGTAGCCGTTGTTTATTAAGACCTTGATGCCGAGGCTGAAGGCGTGGCGAATGGAAGCGTAGGCCATGGGGCCTAATTCCGCGTCGCTTCCAGCGTCGAAGTCGATGCAGACCAAGAAGACGCCGTTGGAATTGATCCTTAGTCTTTCAAGGTAGGCTTTGGTCTCGTCGATCTGAGCCGTCAGTTCCGCAGAACTCTGAACGCTCTCTTCCTTTTGCAGTTTAGCCAAAAGTTCTTCCTGCTCCTGTATCTTCTTTCTGTGGTTTTCAGGCATATGCTCGACTAGATCAAGGGCGCCCTGCGTCGCGTCGGAGACGGTAAGATCCAGGGGCTTCTTGTTGATCAGGGCAAGCCAGACGAAGGCGAAGGTCATTATGTAGATGATCGCCCTGTAGCGGTTTTTCCAGAAGGAAGTGAATCTGGAGAGGAAGAGCTTCATGCCTTAAAGTTTCCTCCTCTTCGCGCTGAAGAAATACTCGATGTTGCCAAGCACGATCAAGAAGATGGCGAAGGCGTGGGTGTAGAGCTGCGACCACATGCGCTTAGAGCCGATGTCGGGGCACTTGAGGGCGGACTCATACTCCGCAGCGCCGCGCAGTCCGGGCAGCAGGCCGCAGATCTGGCCGGACTGCAGGAAGGGATAATAGTCGGAAGCGCCGATGGCGCCGCCGCCCAGGATAACTTTTTTGCCGAACTTGGCGTTGCCGACAGTGATCCAGGTCTCAGGCGCGCCGACGTAGGCGGAAACGGTGACCACGCAGTCAATAGCGCGGAAATCCCTGATGTGCTCCATAATGGGCATGGTGGAAAGATCCTTGCCGGAATAGTCCGTTTCGTAGGCGGAGATTATTGATTCGCCCATCTGCAGATAGAGCTGGAAGGCGTTGGGGCGGAATCCCAAGAAGACATAGTCCACGCCGGATTCCATAGTCGGGTACGGTGGCTCAAGCCGGTTGCCGTCCTTCACGGCTTTGTCGATGGTCTGCTGCGCCAGAGGCTGGCTCATGACGTTGCCGCCGGTGTTGATGAGGACTTTGACGCCCCTACTGAAGCAGTGGCGGAGAATGGTCGCGACCTGGGGAGTCATTTCGGCGTCGCAGCCGGCGTCGAAGTCGAAGCAGATCAGAACGACGCCTTTTTCATTGTGCTTAAGGTCCTCGACGATACCCTTGAGATCGTCTATCTCGGCTTGGGAGGCGTCTCCGTCCTGTAACCTTTGCTCAAGTTTCTGCTCGTATTCGCGAAGCGTTCCTTTCCTGATCTCGCCTAAATTCTCGATAGTGTCGTAAGCGCCGCCTGTGGAATCGGCGACGTTGAGGTTCAGCTTGTTGTTGTTGACCGCGCCCATCCAGACCAGAACGAGAGTCATGATGTAGATGACGGGCCGGTAGATCTTAAGCCAAATGGGAGGTATTTTTTTCAGGAAATTCATTTTTATCAGACTTTACGGCGTTTGAAACCTTTGAAGAAAAATTCCAGATTGCCGATTATGATCAGCAATATGGCGAAAGTGTGAGTGTACAATTGCGCCCACATGCGTCCGGTCGCCCTGGGCGGGGAGCCGCAGGCGCCCTCGTATTCCGCGGCGCCGCGAAGACCAGGCAGCATGCCGCAGATCTGCTTGGACTGGATGTAGGGGTAGTAGTCCGAAGCGGAGATGGCGACCTGGCCCAAGGCCACGGGTTTGCCAAACTTGGTGTTGCCGACGGTGATCCAGGTCTCGGGGGAGCCGACGTAGCCGGAAATTGAGAAGACCATGTCGATGTCGCTGAAATTCCGGATGCCGCGCATAATGGGAAGCAGCGTCAAATCGTGCCCGGCGTAGTCCGTCTCGTAGGCCGTCAGGATGTTTTCGCCCATCTGCAGGTAAAGCTGGAAGGCGTTGGGACGGAATCCGAAGAACACATAGTCGGTTCCGTCTTCCATGAAATCGTATTTGTTCTTTTTCATGAGGGCGCCCTCGGTCGCGGAGGCGCTGATGATATTCTGCGCCAAAGGCTGGCTCATGACGTTGCCGCCAGTGTTGACTAGGACCTTGACTCCTCTAGAGAAGCAGTGCCTGATGAAGGCGTGGGCCATGGGGCCGAGTTCCGCTTCCGTAGAGGGGTCGAAGTCGATGCAGACGAGAACGACGCCCTTGGGATTCATTTGCAATCTGGCGATCTTGTCTTTTATGGCGGCGATCTCTTTCTGGAGATCCGGACCGCTGTTAGTCTTGGCTTCCTCAAGCTTTTCCGCCAGCAGCGCCTGCTGCTTTTCAATATCCTGGGCTCTCAGTTCGGGAAGCTTCTCCAGGGTGTCGAAAACGCCCTGGGTGGCGTCCGAGACGGAAAGCGACAGGGGCAGCCTGGTCAGGGTGCCGCCCACCACGCAAACGAGCGTCAAAAGGTAGATGAGCGGACGGTAATGCCTCTGCCAGAAGTTCTGCTTCGGACCGTAAATGTTAGGGCTTCCGGAAGCCATACTTTAACCGCGGCCTCCCATGTAGGGTTTCTCGATGCCGGAGAGGATCTTGATACTGGTGGCCAGAGAACCCAGCTGCACGCCGATCAGGATGCCGCGTTTGGCAGCGTTATTGGGGTAGTTCAATATGATGGACTTCATGGCCTCGAAGTCAACGTCGGCCGGAGTGTAGTACCAGATGACGCCTATTAGCGCCGCGGAGGCGGAAAGTATCCCGCAGGTGATGAAGTTGCGGGAGAAGAACTGCTTCATGGCGGCGTAGAGGATGTAGAGGATAAGGCTCATATAGACGATCAATTGAGCGTGCCCCATGATCCACTTGCCGATCAGCGGTATCTCTTCAATCGGCACCTGGCCTATCAGAATAATAATGGAGGAAATGAGCAATAAGCTCGCCTCCCAGGATTTCGCGCGCATGGCGCGGTACGTCGCCGTGATCATGTAGAAGGCCAGGAGCGAGAAGGTCGTGGCGCCCATGGGCATGATGACGTAGTTGTAGAAGAACATGAAGAGGGGGACCTTCCTGACCGTGATCTCTTCGCCTTTCATTTCAGGAGCGCCTGTTGAGGCGGCGGCCACCAGGTTCGTCTTGTAGGTCTCGTCCTTGTAGCCGAAGAGCGTGTGGGTGATAAGCGTGTGGTCCTGGTTCTTTCTGTTGTCGTAATTGTATTTTTCCAGAGGCTTGCTCACGACGGAGGGGCCGACGTTCTGGCTGATGATGCCGGTCAGGGCCACGATGGCGGTAAAGGAGAGCGTGATCACGCTGTATCCCCAGCCGGGGGAGCGGCGGGCGATCCTGTTGCCGTGGTTGTGGACCAGACTGGCCAAGCCGATGAAGAGGCCGAAGACGCCGACGACGATGGTCGAGTTTGTCACCCATTCCATCATGGTTTTGTAAAGCATGGTGTTTTCCGGAAGGAAGAAGTGCAGCATCATTATGACGCCGCAAACACCGCAGATGATAGGGGGAAGATAATTGCGCATAATCTATCGGTTCCTCTTATTTGAAAGCTTTCAGGTCGAAAATTTTGTTCATGAAGTCGGATAGTCCGTAAATGAAACCGTCTTTCAGAAGGAAGGCGGAAACGATCGTGCCCAAAATGATGGCCACTATCATGATCAGGATGATGACGAGCTTCGCGATGTCCTGGCCCTTCAGGCTGCCCAGCAGCAGCGGCTCTCTGGAAACGTAGGCGCCGGCTGCGAAGAGCTCTTCGCCGATCAGCGTATAGTCGCAGGCCACGATGAAGAAGGGGATCTGGCTGATGGCGGCGGTGCCGGCGATCTGGATGGCGCCCGTAGAGGCACCCGCTTCGGCGATGATC
Source organism: bacterium (assembly GCA_017616555.1). Classification (GTDB taxonomy): domain Bacteria; phylum Auribacterota; class UBA3054; order UBA3054; family UBA3054; genus UBA3054. Next base: position 49,767 of record JAFZXZ010000008.1, read on the forward strand.
AGACTTTCAGCGGCGTAGTTGCCGAGGAGGAAGTTGGCGGCGGGTTTCTCTCTTACCATGATGCCGGACACGGCGGAAGCGTAGGCGAACTGGTTGTCCGAGAGATAATAGACGCAGTCTTCCTTGTAGTTCTCGGGACGGCCGGCTCTGGTATAGGCCTGCTTCACCAGCTCCTGCTCGATGGTCATGACGATCGGGTTGATGCAGGGGACCTTGAGGTCGGTGTCGTAGTGGGCGATCTGCTCGGCCACGTTGCCAAGAATGTTCATGGCCGCGATGGTCTGCATGTCGGATTCGCCGCCGATACCGGAGATGTAAAGGATGGGTCGGCCGATCTCGGTGGCGCGGCCCAGGGCTTCCTCAATGGATTCCAAGCCGGGGATGCGCCTGACGAATAGGTAGGCGCCGCTCTTGGCGCGGCGGATGAAGTAAACGATCAGAGAACCGAAGATGATGATCCCAATCAGCGCGTTGAGCTTGTTAAGATCGAACCAGTTCTCATTGACGTACTGGAGCCATAAGGGCAGGCTTTTGATTGTGAAAAGTTCCATGTTTATCCTGATATTTTGATTTTCAGATTTAAAGACTCAGTTCTCAGAGGTGTCGTCTTTTTCCGTCGCCATAATTTCAACGTTGGCTCTGGGGACGGTCGCGACCGTGCCGTCGTCGAACTTGAGGTCGAGAACGCGCGCCAAAGACTCGGTCGGCAGCTTCGTCAGTTCCGCCGGCAGGGCGGTGACGGTTCCGAACAGTCCGAAGTACGGCTCTCTGATGACACGGACTCTCGTGCCGATGTCGAGGATCAGCTTGGCCTCGTTTTCTTTCATGGAGGCTTCCTCGTCTCTGGCCACGATGACTTCCGGTCTCATGACGCCGGCCCTGATCTGGGTGGCGCCGTTCACGGAGGCGTTCTTTCCTTCGCATTCTTTTAGCAGCGCGAAGGTCTTGTCCGCCATCGGGATCTGGCCGAAGCCTTCCGTCAGGACGAGCGTAAGCCCGAGCTCCTCGTGGCCCGTGATGGCCACGCCGAGATCGAAGCCCAAAAATTTCTTGAGGTCGGCGTCATCGAAGCCGCCCACCACCACGGCGTTCACTCCGCATTTTATGGCTTTCTGCAATCCCTCGTAGGTGATGAGGCTTCCGCCCACGACGACCGCGCCTTTCATCTCTTCCGTAAAGGAATTCTCATCGAGGACGCCGTTGGGGTCATCAGAAGCTACGATTATCCTGCCGTAGGTCTCGCCGCCCACGCCGAAGATGCCCTGGATGAAGGAGCCCGTCACTTCCACGGTCACGTGTTCGCCTTCGTCCGCTTCCACGACTTTGCCGTCGATGTAAGCCTTGACGTCCACGGGCACCGGAGCGCCGCGCATGACGACCTGGCCGGAGACGTCGCTTATTGATTCGATCGTTCCGCTCATGGGCGATTCGATCCTTGTCTTGAAGAGGCCGAAGAAGGCGGCGCGCATGGCGAGGAGCTCGCCTTTTTCAACGTGCTCGCCGATCGGTTTGACCATGAACTGCTTCACTTCGTGGGGCTGGCAGCCCAAAAGACTCATGACGTTCACGACGTCGGCTTTGCCGGGGAGTTCCGTTTTTAGAACGACCTGTTCGGCGCCGACTTTGTCGCCAATCTTGACCAGCGTCTGGCCCTTGATGGGAAGACGCCTGTTGCGGCGCAGCACCGTGGATTTTAAAACTTTTAGACCGGGGGAATATGCGTATGCCATAGTATTACTGGGTTTTTAATTTTCCGGATAAATGTCGAGTTCTTTGTTCCAGATCTGAAGCAGTTTCACTCTGTCTTCCTGACTGGCGGGGAGCTGGATGGGACGGCAGCGGGCGTCAAGGATAAGGCCCACCACGCCGCCTTTGACTTTCTTGGTGACGGCTTTGCCGTATCCTTCGCCCACGTTGAATTTTCTGGTGGGATCTACGGTCACTTCCGCCTCTTCGCCGAGGCCCAAGGGCAGAAGCTTTATTTCGCCGCTCTTCAATTCGTATTCCTTGCCCTGGAACTTCACTTTCATGCAGGGCTTGCCAAAGGGCGCGATGCCCACCGGCGCGATGACGGTGCCGAGGTAAATGAGGCAGTCTTTCTCGAAGACTTCCAGCGCGGCGTCTTCGTTGATCTGAGCGAGAACGCCCAGGTGCGGCATCATGAAGATGGAGTCCACCGCCAGCTGCGTGAAGCCTTCCGGCGCGAAGCCGTCGATCATCATGAGGGCGCTCTGGTTTCTTCTGGGAGCGTGGGAGAGCACGCCGCCACTTCCCACGATAATGTCAAGCCCCATCATATCCACCAGCGTGTCTTCTTTGACGGTCTGGCTCATGGCGTCCGCAAAGGAGGTGGACTTCTGGGCGCCCTTCAGACCCACCGCCATTTCTTTGTGCTGCAGGAAGGCCAGTCTAAGAGCCTCGCGGCAGATGGCCTGCTCGACCATCAAGGATTCAATGTTCTGCGGGATGGTGGTGGGTCGGATCATCTTGTTCCTGATCTGGTTTCTCAAGATCCTTTCGTCTTCCATGACGGGAACCCAGCGCAATACGTTGGCAAGTCCGGCGGAGGCCACGACGTTGGAGATGGAGTAACTCATACCGAGGTTCGCGGAGACGGTGCGGTTGAAGACCTGCTCGCTCTCGGGATTGTTGCGGTCCGCTCTGAAGACGGAGAAGTCGTCGGTGGTGGCGCCGCCGATGTCGGTGCCCACGACCTGGATGTTGTTGCGCTTGGCGATGAGTTTCATGATGTCGCCGACGGCGCCGGGAGTCGGCATAATGGGAGCCGAGGTCCAGGTCATGAGTTTCTTGTATCCCGGGGCCTGCTGCATGACGTGTTCCAAAAAAAGGTCATGGATGGCGTCGCGGGCGGGCTTCAAATTTTCCGTTTCCAGAGTCGGGCGGAGGTTGTCCACGATCTGCAGGGCCGTCTTTTTGCCTAAGGTCTGCTCGATGGCGGGGCGGGCGGCGGCGTTGCCGGCGTAAATGACGGGCAGCTCGTAGCCGGCGCCAAACCTCGGTCTCGGGTCGGCGGCTGCTATTGTCTCAGCCTGGGCGACCACGTGGCGGACCGTGCCGCCGTCCGTGCCGCCGGAAAGAAGTATCATGTCCGGCCTCAGGTTTCTGATCCTTTCGATGCGCTCGTAGGGGCGCCTGCGGTCATTGGTGGCAAGGGAATCGATCACGATGGCGCCGGCGCCCAATGCGGCGCGGGCTGCCGATTCCGTGGACATCTGGGAGACAACGCCGGCGACCATCATCTGCAGGCCGCCGCCGGCCGAAGAGGTGGAGATGTAGGCGTCCGCGCCCAGTTCTCCCTCTCGGGGTACGATTAGTTTGTCGTCGCGGATAAAGGTGCGCTTGGTGATGTCCTCAATTTCCGCAATGGAGTTGATGACGCCTCGGGTGACGTCTTCCGCGGGGGCTTCCACCGTAGTGGGGGCTTCGCCGCGGGCGGCCAGACGATAGCTGCCGTTGCGTTTCTCAATGAGGATCGCTTTGGTGGTTGTCGAACCGCAGTCGGTTGCTAAGATTACTTCAGGGGCTTTTGTTTCTGCCATATTATTTATTTTGCGTTGGGCCGGATTCTACCGGCTGGTTATTTTCCGTGGAAGTTGGGGGCGCCGTGAGCTTCTTGTTCTCCATGTCGATCGCGGCGATCAAACGCTCGACGTTCTTCCTTTCCTGCAGCATGTCGCAGATATCGTCGAGAGTAGCGTATTCGATGAACATCCCCAGAGCAGGGGTCAAAACGATGAGGGCCTGGCTGGCCAGGTAATTGAGGGGCTTGACGCTTTCAAGGGCAAGGATGGCGGGGAAGGCCAGTCTCCGGCGCGCGATGCCTCGCGCAATTTTGGAGATGAGTTCGTCGTGCCGGCGCTCGGAGCGCGGCATAGCGAAGGCGTTGGCCCAAAAATCCTTGTCCATTTAAAGAAGTTGCGTCAAATTAGATAAATGTAAAAAAATACTCTAAAAATCATAGCAAAACAGCCTTAAAAAAGAAAGGAAATAATCTAAAACGCCTTGTTTCGCTACCTTAGGCAGAAAGTCCGGAAAAATGAAAACCTATTGACAAATTTTTGCCCTAAAAGTTAAAATTACTCAATAACATAGGGCATTGATCATATGGCAAGAGAATTCTTAATGGGCAACGAGGCTATGGCTCTGGGAGCCCTGGCGTCAGGCCTCGATTTAGCGGCCGGATATCCGGGGACGCCCTCCACGGAAGTTTTGGAGACCATAGCCAAACGCAGGAGCGACAAAACCTACGTCGAGTGGTCTGTCAACGAGAAAGCCGCCCTGGAAGCGGCCGCCGGCGCGGCCTATTCCGGCGCCCGGGTGCTTGTCACCATGAAGCAGGTGGGCCTGAACGTGGCCAGCGATCCCCTTATGAGCCTTGCCTACATTGGCGTCAGGGGCGCCATGGTGGTCCTCGTCGCCGACGACCCGGGCCCCATCTCCTCGCAAACCGAGCAGGACACCAGAACTTTCGCCAAATACAGCAAGCTTCCCGTTTTCGATCCTTCCTCCGTTAAGGAAGCTTACGAAATGATCCAGGAGGCTTTCCAATTCTCGCACAAATACGGAACGCCCGTACTTTTCCGCCCCACCACCAGGATCGACCACAGCTACGCCAGCCTCAATGTCAAGGAAGAGGCGGAATATGAGCAGCATTTCCCATTGAACTTTGAAAAAGATCCCTCCCGCTGGGTGATCTTCCCGAAACTCTCCTTGAAGAACCATGCGTTAATTGAAAAGCGCAACCGTGAGCTTTCGAAAGTTTTTTCCGCTTACGAAAGAAACTTCATAGTAAAAGAAGAGAAGATCGCCAAAAAGGGCGTCGTCGCCTCCGGCATCAGTTACGCTTATGCCAGGGACATTTTGAAAGGCAAGGCGAGCCCGAGGATCCTGAAAGTCTCCACGCCTTTTCCTTTCCCGGAAGAACTGGCCGGAGATTTTCTCTCAGACCTTGATGAAGTTCTCGTTCTGGAGGAACTCGACCCCGTTTTGGAAAGAGAGCTTTTCATGGTTTGCGGAAAGCACGGCATTGAAATAAAGATCAAAGGCAAGCTTGACGGCACGGTCAAACCCGCCGGCGAGAACACGCCGCAGGAAATAAAAGCGCTGCTCACGGACTTCCTGCAATGGGAAGCCGAAGAGCAGAACAAAAAGGAAGACGCTCCGCCGCTTCCAATAAGGCCTCCGGTGCTTTGCGCCGGCTGCCCGCACCGCGCTTCTTTTTACGCCGTTAAGCAGGCTATGAAGGGCGAGAAGGCGGTCTTCTGCGGCGACATCGGCTGCTACACTCTTGGCAACGCGAAACCCCTCGACATGTGCGACACCTGCCTCTGCATGGGCGCTGGCATAACGATAGCCCAGGGCATAGGCAGAGTTGACAAAGGCACCAAGTGTTTCGCTTTCATCGGCGACTCGACCTTCTTCGCCTCCGGCCTCACGGGAGTCGTGAACGCCATTTACAACCAGGCGGATCTGACGGTCGTTATCCTCGACAACTCCACAACAGCCATGACCGGACACCAGCCGCATCCCGGCACCGGGCAGACCTTGATGGGGGAAATAACTGCCGCCATCGATCCAAAGGTTGTTTTGCAGGGCCTAGGCGTGAAGACCATCGCGGAAGTTGATCCCTTGGACCTGGAACTGGCTGTCGCGACCGTGAAGAAAGTTTCCGCGGAAGAAGGCGTGAAGGCCATCATTTTCCGCTATCCTTGCATCGTGAAATTCAAACCACAGGAAAAGAAAGCCAAGGTCGATGAACAAAAATGCGTCGGCTGCCAGAAATGCATCCGCGAGCTGGGCTGCCCCGGCCTCATCCTGAAAGATAAAAAGGCTTTCATCGACGACAGGCAGTGCACGGGCTGCACGCTTTGCCAAAGCGTTTGCGCTTTCGGCGCCATCGTTTGCCCGCCGCATCCGACTAGGGAAGAGTTTATCGCCCAAAATCCTCCCAAAGCGCAAAAGCCCCAAGCCCCCAAGACAACGCCGAGCCAAATCAAAGAAGCGCCAAGCGTTGAAAAAAATATCATCCTCTGCGGCGTAGGCGGGCAGGGGACAGTTTTGGCTTCCCGCCTTTTGGCGGCAACCGCCATGCGCCTGGGCTTGGAAATAAAGACCGCCGAAACCATCGGCATGGCGCAAAGAGGCGGCAGCGTAGTTAGCCACATCAAAATAGGCAAGAATATTCATTCACCCATCATCGGCGAAAAGGAAGCCGACCTTATCCTCGGCTTCGAGATAGCGGAGACCTTGAGAAATCTCAGCTACTTAAAGGACGGCGGCAAGATCATAACCAGCTCCTGCCCGGTCATTCCGGTCAACGCCATGCTGGGCGGCCCGCCGTACCTTTTGGACGAAATAACCGCTTATCTAAAAAACGCCGTCCCCGACATCACGCTTATAGACACCATATCAGCCGCGAAAGCTTTGGGGAGCGAAAAGATCGTCAACGTGCTTATGCTGGGCCAGGCCGCCAAAGCAGGCCTTCTAGGCTTCGGTACGGAAGACATCATGGAAACGATCAAGGAGCTTTTGCCTCCCAAACTACAGGAAATAAACTTAAAAGCCCTACTTTACTGAGGAGTAACATATGGAGATCACCGCCAATCAGCTGCAGCTTGTCAACAAGCAGATCAAACGTCTCATAGACTGCCAGAATTTCTACGGCAGAAAACTGAAGGAAGCCGGAGTGGATCAGCTCGCTTCCAAGGAAGATTTTGAGAAACTGCCTTTCTCGGAAAAAGACGATCTCAGGGAATGCTATCCCCTGGGACTGATGGCCTGCCCGGAAGAGGAAGTGGTCAGGATCCACTCCAGTTCCGGCACCACCGGCACGCCCGTCATCATTCCTTACACCAGAAAGGACGTGGAGGACTGGGCCATCATGTTCAAGCGCTGCTACGAGCTGGCGGGCATCACCAATAAGGACCGCATCCACATTACTCCCGGCTACGGCCTCTGGACCGCCGGCATAGGCTTCCAGGCGGGCTGCGAACTCTTGGGCGCCATGGCTATCCCCATGGGTCCCGGCAACACGGAAAAACAGCTGCAGATGATGATGGACATGAAGAGCACGGTGCTTTGCGCTACAAGTTCCTACGCGCTTCTTCTGGCGGAAGAGATCGCCAAGCGCGGCATCAAGGACAAGATCCATCTGACGAAGGGCGTCATCGGTTCTGAGCGCTGGGGCGAAAAGATGCGCAAGCGCATCAGGGAAGAATTGGGCATCGAGCTCTACGACATCTACGGCCTGACCGAGATCTACGGCCCGGGCATCGGCGTCAACTGCAAATACGACACCGGCATGCACATCTTCGACGATTACCTCTACACCGAGATCATCGATCCCGAGACCGGCAAAGTCCTCCCGGACGGCGAGTGGGGCGAGATCGTCATCACCACGCTGGTCAAGGAAGGCGCGCCTCTTATCCGCTACCGGACCCACGACCTCTCAAGGATCATCCCCGGAACCTGCCCCTGCGGCAGGACGTACCCGAGGCTCGACGTCATCGCCGGCCGCTCCGACGACATGATGAAGATCAAAGGCGTCAACGTCTTCCCGAAACAGATCGAAGAGATCCTCGCTTCCTTCCCGGAACTTTCTAGCGAATATCAGATCCGCATTTCTCACCTGGAAGGCAAAGACACCATGCGCATCTACGTTGAGACCAACGGCACGGTGGACTTCCTGGACATCGCCAGAAGGATCGCCGAAAAGGTCAAATCCAGGATCGGCTTCACGCCGCTCGTCAAGGTCGTCGAACTCGGCGTTCTCCCCAGAAGCGAGAAGAAGAGTAAGCGCGTCATCGACGAACGCTTCTAGGGAATGGCAAAAATCAGAGTCCTTCTTTTCCTATTCGGCTCGCTGCTTCTGGCAGCAGGCTGCGCCACGGTCTTTCACGCGGAGGACGAGCTCCCGCTAAGGGAAATGATCGCTCAGAAACTCTGCGTTGATCTGCGCTATTGGGAATTGGAGCCCGGCGTTATCGATCCGGCGCAGACCGAGCCCGTGACATACACCGTAAAAGTCCTGAACGACGAGATCGCAGAGGCCCTGAACGAACTCAGGCCAGGCTCTGTCATTCTTTTCGCGGAAAGCTGCCAGGAAGGAAAAGCTGTAAGGAAACTGACCGACGATATCAGGTCCCTCGCCGATTCCAACAGCTGGCCCAGGCCGCTTCTCACTGTGGACGAGGAAGGGGGAAGAGTGGAAAGACTGACTTTTGGCCCGCACTTTCCCTCCGCCGCGGCCTTAGGTCGGATGAACGCGGAATACATCACCAACATCGCCTCCGAGATCGCCATTCTTACTCTCTCCGCGGGCTTCGACCTTGATTTCGCCCCGGTCTGCGACATAGACAGCAATCCCAAGAATCCCGTCATCAACACCCGCTCCTTCGGGCACGACGCCGCGACCGTAACAAAGGGCGCCGCGGCTTTCATAAAAGCCTTTAAGCAGCAGGGCCTCCTCTCCTGCGCCAAGCATTTTCCCGGCCATGGCGATACTGCGACGGATTCCCACACCGGCCTTCCAAAAGTCGAAAAGACCTTAGACGATCTCAGACAGCTTGAGCTCATACCTTTCAAGGCCGCCATAGATGAAGGCGTGGACTGCGTGATGACCACTCACATCCAGTTCCCCAACATCGAAAAAGAAACGCTGACCGACCTTAATGGCAAAAAGATCCTGCGCCCCGCCACGCTTTCCCAAAAGATCCTGAAAGGAGTGCTCAGAGAGGAACTCGGCTTCGAGGGCGTCATTATTAGCGACGACCTTGACATGGACGCCATCTCCAAAAACTTCGATTGGAAGGAAGCCGTGATAGAAGCCTGGATCGCCGGCGTTGACATAGCCATCATCACAAAAAGATTTCAAAACAAAAATTCCCTTGCCGACTGGAACGATCTAATCGACAAAACCATCGATGCCGTCAAAAGCGGCCGCTATCCAATCGAGGAACTCAAACGCTCTTGTGAACGGATCGCCAGACTTAAGGCTCAGAACAGAACCTATCCCTCCAAAAGCAGAATATCCTATTACGAAAGCATAGAAGCCTTCCAAAAAATCGACGAGCTTGCCGTTGCCACGCTGGAAATGAAAGGCGACACCAACCTTCTCGCCAAGATCAAAGCTTACAGAGGACCATGGTTCAAGCAAACCTTCCAAGACGCCGCCCGCCGCCGTCATTTCCTCCTCTTCAACGACACGCCCTTCATTAATGAGGATAACACCATCACGCTTCTATACAATTATTCCCCGACCGTTCCCCAACCCGATGCGACATTCCAAAAGTTGCTCTCCGAGGCCAAAAGCAGGGGACGGAAAGTCATCTTCCTAAGCTGCGGGTTCCCCAACGCGGAACAGTTCGCTCCCGACGCCGATCTCATCATCATTTCCCGCGGCGGCATGTCCGGCCTCGCCAGCGTCTTCGGCAACCTCCCGCAAAAAGACATCGCCCCCTCGGTCACCAGAAAACCAGAGCAAAAGTAACCGCCCTTTCCTTTGGTAGTTATCCGCGCGATTTTAAAAAGGTTTTAATCCTCAAACGCAGTTTTTTCCGATTTGCGACCGCTTACTTATAGATGGGCAATATTGCATACCGAGCAGCAAAATCATTTGAATGACAATGTATTGCAAATGTATGCATAATCTGCTATGATGTCCACGAATTAATAATTAAAAAAGGGGACAATTATGGCGAACGCTTTAATACAATTTCGTATGAGTGAAAAAGAAAAACAGCAAGCGGCTCTGATCCTGGAGCGGATCGGCTTAAACACGTCCGTTTATCTTAGGATGTGCATGCTCCGCTTAATACAGGAAAACGGGCTCCCGTTCAGCATGAAGATAAGCAAGGAAGCAAAAGAAGGCTTGCTCGCTCTTTGGGAAATGGGCGAAGCTGCCAAGAAAAACGGGATCTCAGAAATGACGCTTGAGGAGATCAACGCTGAAATTGCGGCGGCAAGAAAAGAGAAGAAATGATATGTTTCGCGGTAATTGATACAAACGTTATTGTTTCAGCTGCCATAAAGCCTGAGTCTATACCAGGAGAAATATTAGCGCTAGCATTATCAGGAGAGATACGTCCTGTTTTCAGTCGAGAAATTCTATTGGAGTATGAAAAAGTTCTTTCACGGCCTAAATTCTGCTTTGAAAGATCATATGTCGAAAACGTGATAAAGACTTTCAATATTTTTGGAGACAATATCGTTCCTTTAAGACTCAGCGCACATTTTGAGGATGCTGACGACAAAAAATTTTATGAAGCTTTCGTAAGCTTAAAAGACGAAAGAGATATTTATCTAATAACAGGAAACACAAGACATTTTCCTATTGATGAACGAATAGTCACCCCCAGGCAGATGACGGATATTCTAAAGGGGTCGCTGGGACAAACAGGGGGGCTTGACTTTGAGAAAGGGGTTTAGTATTATTATCGCCACTTGCCTGAAAAAACGGGAAAGCGAAAGAGAGAAAAGCTTGGCGCGCCCTTTGTAGGACAAGGAAGTTGAGCTCACTCCTAAGGGCCTTATAGGGGCCTTGCGGATGGGGTATTGACTTTTAGGAATATGTTTTGATACACTATTCCTCACCATCGCAAAAATAGCGGTGGAAAAGCGGCGCGAGCCGCGAATTGAACATTGATCTTTGACAGTTGGAAAGGTTTTATGATGTGCCAAATGCAAGTGCGGAAGAGATCACTCCAGATCTCTTCAAAGAAACTTGTCAATTGTGTAAACAATAAGTCAAGAACAACAATAGCGAAAAGCTAAGCGTGCTTC
>JAFZXZ010000009.1 GCA_017616555.1 bacterium
ACCGGCGCAAACGAGGAAGGGTACCACTACATCAACGTTACGCCCGCAAGGGATCTCCCCTGGGCGGAATACCAGGATCTCGCCGTCATGATAGAAGGCGACCTCTGCCCCCGCTGCGGAAAGCCGATGACGGAATGCCGCGGCATCGAAGTCGGCAACATCTTCCAGCTCGGAACGAAATACAGTTCCGCCATGGGCGCCACGTACAGCGACGAGAACAACAATGAAAAGCCCTTCATCATGGGCTGCTACGGCCTGGGCGTAGGCAGAACCGTCGCCGCGGCTGTGGAAAGCTGCCACGATGAATTCGGCATCAGATGGCCGAAAGCCATCGCGCCTTACGACATGGTCGTGCAGATCCTCGACCTCGGCGACGAAGCCGTCGTAAAGAAAGCCGAGGAGCTCTACGAAGCCCTTAAAGAGAAAGGCTATTCCGTCATCTTGGACGACCGCGACCAGAAGCCCGGCTTCAAATTCAAAGACAGCGACCTAATCGGCTTCCCGGTGCGAGTCACCATCGGCTCCAAGAACCTCGCCAACGGCATGGTGGAAGTGAAGCGCCGCTGCGACGAAGGCAAAGGCACGCTCATTCCTGCCGAAAACGCTTTAACCGAAATTGAAAAGATCTATTCGACCTGCCCCTGATATGGCAAAGACTAAAGAAAAGAAAGGCGTCCTTTATCCGCTTGGCTTCATGGCCGCCAGCATCAACTGCGGGATAAAGGAGAGCAAAAACGACCTGACGCTGCTCGTCTGTCCTACCGGCGCGACGGTCGCCGGGACCTTCACGAAAAACCTCTGCTGCGCCGCGCCCGTCGAACTCTGCAAAGAGCATCTCAAAGGCGGAGTTTGCCGCGCCATCATCGTGAATTCCGGCAACGCCAACGCCGCGACAGGGGAGAGAGGCTACGAGGACGCGCTGGCCACAGCCTGCAAGCTCTCGGAAACATTAGGCTGCCCCGCGAACGAAGTCTTCGTTTCCAGTACAGGCTGCATCGGGAAATTCCTGCCCCTTGACAAAATTCTGAGCGGCATTCCCAAAATAATCCTCAGTTTGGAAGATTCCGCCGCCGCGGAAGAAGCCGCGGCGCAGGGCATCCTGACGACTGATTTGGTGAAAAAGCAATCCAAAAGGGAAGTCGCGCTCTCCAAAGGCAAAGTAAGGATCGGCGGAATGTGCAAGGGCTCCGGCATGATCGCGCCGAATATGGCGACCATGCTGGCCTACATCACGACTGACGCCGTCGTAACACAAGACGTTCTTCAGGAGCTCTTCAGCAAGGCCGTCAAGGCAAGCTTCAACCACGTTAGCGTGGACGGCGACACCTCCACCAACGATTCCGCCTTCCTGCTTGCCTCCGGCGCAAGCAGCGTTCCCGTCAAAACTAAAAAAGACCAGGCCGCTTTCTATAAGGCCCTTGAGGAAGTCTGCATTGAGCTCGCCAAAGACATAGCGAGAGACGGCGAGGGCGCCACGAAGTTCGTCGAAGTGACGGTCGAGGGCGCCAAAAGCGATTCCGACGCCGAAGTGATCGCCAAGACGATCGCCAATTCTCCCTTGGTGAAAACATCTATCTGCGGCGGCGACCCCAACTGGGGAAGGATCCTGGCCGCAGCCGGCAGAGCCGGGATCCCCTACGACCAGTACGGCGTCGATCTCTACATGGGCGACCTTATCGCGGCCAAAGGCGGCATGAACGCCGGAACGCCCAGGGAAAAGCTTGCAAAAGTTTACCGCCAGAAAGAAGTGAAGGTGAGGCTCGTGATAGGGAAGGGCAAAGGCTCCTTCACCGCCTGGACCTGCGACATGACCCACGGCTATATCGACATCAACGTCGATTACACGTAAGCAAATCTTCCCTTGACTTTCAAACGCTCTTTTAATACAATCTTCCCATGCTTTGAAAATCGCAGAGCCGGAATAGCTCAGTCGGTAGAGCGGCGGTTTTGTAAACCGCAGGTCATCGGTTCAAGTCCGATTTTCGGCTCCAGATCTTTTAAAAACAGCAAATATCCGTGGAGGGGTACCGAAGTGGTCAAACGGGGCAGACTGTAAATCTGTTGGCACTGCCTTCGATGGTTCGATCCCATCCCCCTCCACCATTATATTTCCGTGGGTATTTACGACAATTGCTCCACGTAAAACATAGCTAAAGGTCAGACTGGGTCCGTTGCTTTTAGCAGCGGACCTTTTTAATTGAAGAGGGTGAAAGCCAAGAAAAACATTGATGAAAACAACAGCTGGGACGACCCGAGCGTAGCGTCTCTCGCCATCGACAAAGGCCCGCGCCTCCTAAGCGTCAAGCAAGTCCTGCACATCGACAGGCCATTCAAACTGGAGAACGGCGAGAGCCTTCCCGAACTCGATGTGATCTACGAGACCTTCGGCACTCTGAACAAAGCGAAAGACAACGCCATCCTCGTCATTCACGCCCTGACCGGCGACTCCCACTGCTGCGGCTACTACACTTATTATCCCACGGAAAAAGCCGGCTGGTGGAGCAATCTCATCGGCCCCGGGAAGGCCATCGACACCAACAAGTATTTCGTCATCTGCACCAACAACCTGGGCGGATGCAGTAACGACGTCTATCCGCCCGTAGAGGGCGCGCCTCCCCACACAACGAGCCCCGCCTCCATCAACCCCAGGACCAGGAAGCGCTACAACATGAGTTTCCCGGAATACACCTTCGGCGACGCGGTCAACGTGCAGAAACTGGTTGTTGATCATTTCGGCATCAAGAGGCTGCTGGCGGTCGTGGGCGGCTCCATGGGCGGCATGATGACCCTGGAATGGGCCAGAAGATATCCCGACAATCTCAGTGCCGTCGTCGCGGTCGCGACCAGCGCGCACCTTTCCCCGCAAGGCATCGCTTTCTCGGAAGTCGAGCGCCAGTCCATAAGGCTGGATCCCAAGTGGCGCGGCGGCAACTATCCCGACAACGATCCGCCGGCAGGCGGCCTGGGCGTGGCGAGAATGATCGCGCACATCACCTACCTTTCCCAGCAAAGCATGCGCGCCAAATTCGGCCGCCGCAAACAGCAACGCGACGGCAAGGTGACCGACCAGTTCGAAGTCGAGAGCTACCTTGAGCACCAGGGCACGACCTTTGTGAAGCGCTTCGACGCCAACAGCTACATCTACATCACGGAAGCCCTGGACGACTATGATCTGGTTAGGGAAGGGGAGACCTTGGACGACGCGGTCGCAAACTTCAAATGTTTGACGCTGCTTTTAAGTTTCAGGACCGACTGGCTCTTCCCGACCAAGGAAACGCTGGAAGTGGCCGAGGCTTTGCGCCGCCAGGGAAAGATCGTGGAATTCAACGAAGTGGACAGCGAAAAAGGCCACGACGGTTTTCTAATCGATTACCAGAAATACGAGGGCCTTGTCTCCTGCTTTTTGGAAAGAGTTTACCGCAACTACAACAAGAGTTTTTAATATGCTGGTCTGGAACGCCCTGAATATTTCCGCGCTGCTCTTGCTGGCTCTGATGCTGGTCTATTGGTACCGCACCTGCTGACTAGGCAAGACGCTTTACGCTTTCTTTGGCCTTGGCGATGATCTCTTCTTCGCCCGGGACCACGCGTCCCCGCATCAATATTTTTCCGTCGCATATGACGGTGTCCACGCATTCCGGGCTTGCGGAATAGACCAGATTCGATATGAGATCGTGGTTCGGCACCATGCAGGGGAGATCTGTGTTAATTAAGAGGCAGTCCGCCGCCTTTCCAACTTCTATTACGCCTCCGTCCACGCCCGCAGCCAAAGCCCCCTGGCGCGTCGCCATGGCGTAAACTTCTTCCGCCGGAGCGATGGTCGGCTCCTTGTGGAAGACCTTGGCTAGATACGAGGCGAAACGCATGACGTTGAACATACTGAGATCGTTGCTGGAGCAGCAGCCGTCAGTGCCCAGGCAGGCCCTTACTCCGAAATCTCTTATTCTCTTATAGGGAAACACGCCGGAACTAAGCTTCATGTTGGAAAGGGGGACGTGCACGGCCCAGGATCTTCTTTTCGCGATAATTTCAAGATCTTCGTCGCTCAGATGCACGCAGTGGGCCATGATCGTTGTCTCCTTCAGGATCCCAAGCTTGTCGAGCCAGGCGACAGGGGACATGCCGTGCTCTCTAAAGCAATCCCGAACTTCCTTTTCCGTTTCGGATACGTGGATATGCAGGTCAAGGCCGTACTCTTCGCTGGCATGAAGTGACTGCAGAAGCCTTGATTCATTGACGGTATAGACGGCGTGCGGCGCAATGGAGATCTTCACGATTCCTCTGAATTCGTCGATCCTATCCAAACATTCCCGGTTGAGCTTGTCCGCGTCGCCGTTCGTGCTGAGGGCCAATAACCCGATCCTCGCACGAATGCCCATTTCCTTGGCTGCGCGGGCGGCTTGATAAGTAAACCAATACATGTCCTCGAAGTGGACCGTCCCGCTTTTGATCATTTCCAAGATCGCCAGCCTTGTCCCGTTGTAAATATCCTCGCCTTTAAGCTTGGCTTCGAAAGGCCAGACGTAATCGTTGAGCCATTTGAACAGCTCGATGTCGTCGGCGTAGCCGCGCATCAAGGTCATGGCGGCGTGCCCGTGCAGATTGTAGAAGGCCGGCGTTATGGCCATGCCGTGCGCGTCCAAGACAGTTTCATTTGGCAGGGGAGAGAGACTAGACTCGATCTCGCTGAAAAGACCGCCCTTTATCCTCACGTCTGTTACCGCGCCGTTTAATACGGCGCCCTTTATAAGTAAAGAGGAATCGTTTTTCATATCTTCTATCTTACCAAAATCTCTGATTGAAAAAACGAAGCGATTTTTGCTACAATTCACATAAATAAACAAAAGGAGTTAAACTATGCTGTCTGACATTGAGATCGCCCAAAGCTGTAAAATGAAAAAAATCTCCGACCTGGCCGCCGAATGGGGGATAGGGGAGGATGAAATTGAGCTTTACGGCAAATACAAAGCCAAACTGAACGAGAACCTTTTCGCCAGACTGGCGAACGAAAAGGACGGCAAGCTCATCCTTGTCACGGCCATCAACCCGACTCCGGCCGGCGAAGGCAAGACCACCGTGTCTGTCGGCCTGGCGCAGGCTATGAACAGACTGGGAAAGAAGACCATGCTGGCTCTTAGAGAGCCTTCCTTAGGCCCGGTCTTCGGCGTCAAAGGCGGCGCGGCGGGCGGCGGCTACAGTCAGGTAGTTCCGATGGAGGACATCAACCTCCACTTCACCGGCGACATCCACGCCATCACCGCGGCCAACAACCTGCTCTGCGCCCTAATAGACAATCACATTCAGCAGGGGAACCAGCTGGGCATCGATCCCAGAAGGATCCTTTTCAAGCGCTGCCTCGACATGAACGACCGCAACCTTCGCCAGATCGTCATCGGCTTGGGCGGCAAACCGAACGGCACGCCCAGAGAAGACGGCTTCCAGATCACGGTCGCCAGTGAAGTCATGGCTATTTTCTGCCTGGCCAAGGACCTCGACGACCTCAAGGAAAGGCTGAACAACATCATCGTAGCCTACACCTACACCGGACAGCCGGTGGACGTCAGGGAACTCGGCTGCGGCGGCGCTCTGACCGCCATGCTCAAAGACGCCATCAACCCCAACATGGTCCAGACGCTGGAAGGAACACCCGCCCTTATCCACGGCGGACCTTTCGCCAACATCGCGCACGGCTGCAACAGCGTGAGAGCGACTCGTTTGGCCCTGAAACTAGGGGACTACTGCGTTACGGAAGCCGGCTTCGGATCTGACCTTGGCGCCGAGAAGTTCTTCGACATCAAGTGCCGCTACGCCGGATTGAAACCGGAGTGCGTGGTTCTGGTCGCAACCATCAGGGCCTTGAAATACAACGGCGGCGTTCCCAAAACGGAACTGAAAGCGGAGAACGTCGAAGCCCTGAAGAAAGGCTTAATTAACCTCGAAACGCACGTTGAGAATCTGAAGAAATTCGGGTTGCCCGTGGTGGCCGCCATTAACCGCTTCGAATCCGATACGGATGCCGAGATCGCAGCTCTGGAAGATTGCTGCAAGAGGCTCCAGATCCCGGTCTCCCTTACGGAGATCTTCGCCAAGGGAGGCGAAGGCGGCATCGACCTGGCCCAGAAAGTGCTTGGCGAACTCGACAAGAACTGCTCCGATTTCCACTGCCTCTATGAACTCGACCTTTCCATTGAGGAAAAACTCGAAAAGATCGCCAAGGAGATCTACCGCGCCGACGGCGTAAGTTTCGACGCCAAAGCCAGAAAGATGTTAAAAGAGATCAAAGAGATGCAGCTCGACCATCTGCCTGTGTGCGTAGCCAAGACGCAGTACTCCTTATCCGACGATCCGACCAAGCTGGGAAGACCTACGAACTTCAAGCTGAACGTCAGGGAGCTCAAGATCTCTGCGGGCGCCGGCTTCATCGTCGCCCTGACAGGGGACATCATGACCATGCCGGGACTGCCGAAAGTTCCCGCGGCCATGAATATCGACTGCTACTA
>JAFZXZ010000010.1 GCA_017616555.1 bacterium
CGAAAAACTGCCGGCCCACGGCTTCACTTCCACCGTCAGGAAGGAAAAGAAAAAATGAAACTGAAGGTCCTAACCGAAGGAGACGAAAGGCTGAGAGTCATCTGCAAGCCCGTCACAAAGATCACGCCGGCCGTAAAAAGGCTTATAGCCGACATGATCGAGACGATGTACTACAAGAACGGCGTCGGACTTGCCGCTCCGCAAGTGGGAAGCGACCTTAGGATCATCGTCTTCGATCCTAGGACTACGAAAAGAAGGAAACCGCAAGTCCTGATCAATCCGGAGCTCTCGGAAATGAGCGGGGAGATAAGAGGGGACGAAGGCTGCCTAAGTTGCCCCGGCCTTTGGGCCGAAGTAGTAAGAAGCGCGCACGTTTTGGCGAAAGGTTGGAACGAAAACGGCGAACCGGTAGAGATAGAATCAGAAGGCGGAGTTTTGAGCGTGGTCTTGCAGCACGAAACGGATCACCTGGACGGGATACTTTTCCTTGACAGGCTCGATCCCAGTCAGCAGCTCAGGGTGATGAAGGAGAGGGAAGAATTATGAATGGTGGGCGTTACTGGACTCGAACCAGTGACTTCTACCTTGTAAGGGTAGCGCTCTAACCAACTGAGCTAAACGCCCACATAAAACGCCAAAGATTCTACTAAAAGAGCGCTTTTTTTGTCAAACGAAAATTAATAAAAAACAAAATAAATTTTAAGGAGAATTATGAACAAAGACCTCACCAAAGAATATCTTGGCAAGCTTGCCCAAGATTTTTCCAAATGCCCGAAGAACAAACTGGCGATGAACGCCGTAGTGAAGAGCGGCCCGAGAGCCGCCACCACCAACTGGGACGTCGTCAAGACCCCGAGCCGCGTCTTCTCCGACTACATCAAGACGCCCGCCATCACGAACCAGAAAGGCAGCGGACGCTGCTGGCTCTTCTCCGCCCTGAACACCTTCAGGATGAAAGCCATCAAGAAGATGAACATCGACGAGTTCGAGTTCTCCCAGGCTTACCCGATGTTCTTTGACAAGCTGGAAAAGGCCAATTACTTCCTGGAATCCGTGCTTGAGACTCTGGACGAAGAGACCGACGGCCGTCTTATCCAGCATCTTTTGGGCGATCCTCTGGGCGACGGCGGCCAGTGGGACATGATGGTCAACCTTGTTCAGAAATACGGCCTCGTTCCCAAGACGGTCTATCCCGAAAGCTTCAGCAGCAGCTCCACCGGCTCCATGAACGGCATCCTCACCAGCAAGCTTAAAGAATTCGCCTGCACTCTGAGGGAAGCCTACAAGAAGGGCGAGAAGGTCGCCGCTTTGAGAGCCAAGAAAGGCGAAATGATCCAGCAGTTCTACAACATCCTGACGATACACATGGGCACTCCTCCCACGGAATTCATGTGGCAGTGGCGCGACAAAAAAGGCAAATTCCATCGCAAAGGTATAATGACCCCGCAGCAGTTCTACAAAGAATTCGTGGGCATCAACCTCGACGACTACGTCTGCCTCATCAACGCCCCGACCAAGGACAAACCCTATGAGAAGATGTACACCGTGAAGTTCCTCGGCAACGTGGTTGGCGGGCATCCCGTCAGATACCTCAACGTTGAAATAGACGTCATGAAGCAGGCGGCCATCAAGACCATCAAGGGCGGCGAAGTCGTCTGGTTCGGCTGCGACGTAGGCAAACAGCTCGACGGCAACCTCGGCATACTCGACCTCAAGATGTACGACGAGGATCTCCTTTGCGGCGCCGGCTGCAAATTGAACAAGGCCCAGCGCCTCGACTACAACGAGAGCCGCATGAACCACGCCATGGTGCTTACGGCTGTCGATCTTGACAGTAAGGGCAAACCCGTCCGCTGGCTCATCGAGAACAGCTGGGGCGACAAGAACGAAGGCAAAGGCTTCCTGACCATGACTGACGAATGGTTCAGCGAATACACCTACGAAGTCGCCGTCAACAAGAAATACCTGTCCGAGAAACTCAAAAAAGTCCTCAAGCAGAAGCTCATTGAGCTGAAGCCTTGGGATCCCATGGGCTCTCTCGCCAAGTAAAGAAAAAGCGCTCTTTCTAAGTGGTAAAGATTTATCTGACAATCGCTGTCCTGATAATCCTTTCGGCGTTCTTCTCGGGCTCCGAAACGGCTTTTTTTACCCTTAGCAGAGTGCAATTGAAGATGCTGGGGGAGAAGGGAGGAAAAGTCGGCGCCGCCATCGCGAAACTCCTTTCCAACCCAAGGCGCGTCCTGAACACCCTTCTCCTCTGCAATCTTCTGGTCAACACGATCCTCTCCGCCCTTCTTTCAAAGATCTTCCTTGATCTTTTCGGCCCGAGCGGACTTGGCATAGCGGTCGTCGTGGCGACCATTTTGCTTCTCATTTTCGGAGAGATCACGCCAAAGGTCATAAGCCTTGGCAACTACATGACCGTTTCCAAGATTGCGGTCTATCCAATTAGTTTTTGCTGCTATGTTTTGGCGCCTTTCCGTTTCGCCCTGCGCATAGTCTCCAACGGCATCCTAAGGCTTCTGGGCCTTCCTCTTGAGAAGGCTGACCGTTTCACCAGGGAAACGTACCTGGCGGCTTTGATGACTAGC
The DNA here is from genome assembly GCA_017616555.1 of bacterium. Classification (GTDB taxonomy): domain Bacteria; phylum Auribacterota; class UBA3054; order UBA3054; family UBA3054; genus UBA3054. The sequence continues at coordinate 2,592 of JAFZXZ010000010.1, forward strand.
AAGGAGAAGGGCGCGCTGGAAATGAACGAAGCGGACATGATCCACGCCATCTGCGCCTTCCGAACGATGAAAGCGGTGGACGTCAGGACTCCCAG
>JAFZXZ010000011.1 GCA_017616555.1 bacterium
AAGAGGAAGAGGAAGAGGAAGAAGAACCCGAGCCCGAAACCGAAGAAGAATAATGTCAGAAAACAACAACTATCAGGTCCTGGCCAGACGCTGGAGGCCGCAGCGCTTCACCGAAGTCGTTGGCCAGGATCACATTGTCACAACGCTTCAGAACGCCATAACCCAGAAGCGCGTCGGCCAGGGATACCTTTTCATCGGCACCCGCGGCACAGGCAAGACGACGATCGCCCGTATTCTCGCCAAGGCTTTGAACTGCCAGTCGAGCAATGAGCCCGTCACCGAGCCCTGCTGCGAATGCGCCAGCTGCCAGGCCATAAAAGACGGCAGTTCCCTGGACGTCATCGAGATCGACGGCGCCAGCAACCGCACGATAGACAACATCAGGCAGATCAGGGACACCGTTTCCATAGCGCCCGTTTCCAGCCGCTACAAGATCTACATCATCGACGAAGTCCACATGCTGACCAAGGAGGCTTTCAACGCGCTTTTGAAAACGCTCGAAGAGCCGCCGGCGCACGTTAAGTTCTTCTTCGCCACGACCGACCCCCAGAAGATACCGCCCACCATTCTTTCCCGCGTGCAGAAATTCGAGCTGCACCGCATGGACTGGAACACCTTGAACTCCTACCTTTCCATGATGGCGGAAAAGGAAGGCCTGAAAGCCACGCCTTCGGCCATCGCGGCGGTCGCGCATGCCGGCAACGGCAGTATGCGCGACGCGCTCTCGGTCTTCGACCAGGTATTGGCCTGGGGCGGCGAAAACGTGACTGAAAAGGACGTGGCGGCCTTGCTTGGCTTAACCAACAGGGAAATAATCATTGAGCTTTCCAACGCCATAGTGAAAGCGGACTATGAGAGCGCTCTCCGATGCGTCGGCAAGGTCATGGAGGGCGGTCGTGACGCCGAGCAGTTCATTTTGAGCCTCGTTCAGTTCTACCGCAACCTGGCAGTTTTGAAAGTGACGAGAGAACCGGGCAGTCTCCTTGAGGAAAGCCCCGAGTACATGGCCGAACTAAAGAAAGCCTCTGAAGGCTACACCATAAGCCAGATCACCGCAGCCATCGACGAGCTGATGCAGATACTGCCGAAGCTTTCGGCGACTGAAGCCAAGCAGACCATATTGGAGCTGGCGGTCCTTAAGCTCATCCACATAAGGTCCAGGATCAGCGCCGATCTTATCTTCGCAAAATTGGAAGAACTTGAGAAAGGCTCCATTACTTTGGAAAAAGAAAAACAGACAAAAGAACCCCAAAAACAGGAAACTCCGGAGGGCGACGTGGCTTTGGCCAGGCAGCTTTTCCCCGGCAGCCGTTTGGATAAAAAACAATAATCATTAAGGAAGTCAAATGAAAAGAACGCATTCCTGCAACGCCCTAAGGGGCGCCGACCAGGGAAAGGATGTTACGCTTTGCGGCTGGGTAAGACGCCGCAGAGCCTTGGGAAACCTTATATTCGTGGATCTCAGGGACAGGGAAGGCATAACGCAGATCGTCTTCGATCCGGCCGCCGCTCCCGAAGCCTATGAAGTCGCCAAGGACATCAGGGGCGAATACGTCATCTGCGTAAACGGCAAGGTCCGTTCGCGCGGCGACCAAGTCAACAAGGACCTGCCGACCGGCGAAATAGAGGTCCTCGCCTCCAGCATCAAAGTCTTCAACACCGCCGAGACTCCGCCTTTTCATTTGGAAAACGAAGACCCCACCGACGACCTGAGACTGCGCTACCGCTATCTCGACCTCAGGAGAGCGCATCTGCAGAAGGCCCTCGGCTTGCGCCACAAAGTTGCCCTGGCCGTTAGGAACTGCCTCGACTCTCTGGGATTCTGGGAGATCGAAACGCCCGTCTTGTCAAAATCCACTCCGGAAGGCGCCAGGGACTATCTTGTGCCATCCAGAGTGCATCACGGCAAATTCTACGCCCTGCCGCAGAGCCCGCAGCTTCTTAAGCAGCTTCTGATGGTGGCCGGTATGGACAAATATTTCCAGATCACCCGCTGCTTCAGGGACGAGGATCTTAGAGCGGAGCGTCAGCCGGAATTCACCCAGATCGACCTTGAGATGTCTTTTGCCGAGAAAGAGGATGTCTTCGAAGTCGGCGAAGCAGTGATGAAGACCGCCTTCGCCACCGCCGGATACGAAATAACTACGCCTTTTCCGCACATGACCTGGCAGGACGCCATGGACGGCTACGGCTCCGACAAACCGGACCTGCGCTTCGGCATGGTCATCCAGAACGTTACCGAAATCTTTAAAGGTTGCGCTTTCCCGCCCTTTGCTTCCGCCATCCTTGAATCCGGCAGCATAAGGTGCATAAAAGTGGAAGGAGGCGCGACTCTCCCCCGCCGCAGGCTCGACGAACTTAGTGAAGTCGCCAAGAAAGAGAAAGCCAAAGGCATCTTCTGGGTCAAATACGAAGCGGAAGGCCGCAAGTCCCCGATGAAAGGTCTGACCGACGAAGAATGGGCCGCGCTTGAAAAACAACTTTCCCCCGCCGAAGGCGATCTTATTCTGCTGTCCGCCGGTCCGGCTCTCACCGCCTGCAAAGGCTTGGGCGCTGTCAGGCTCCAGCTTGGAGCTGAACTGAAGCTCATTCCGGAAAACACCTTCGCCTTCACATGGATCACGGACTTCCCGCTCTTCCAGTACAGCGAAGAGGAAGGACGCTGGGTCAGCGAACACCATCCCTTCACCTCCCCAAACGCTCTCGACTTCGACATTCTGGAATCCGATCCCGGACACGTAAGAAGCAACAGCTACGACCTCGTCATCAACGGCTACGAAGTCGGATCCGGCTCCGTCCGTATCCACGATTCCAAGCTGCAGGACCGCATCTTCAGGCTCTTGAAACTCGAGCCTCAGCAGATAGAAGACCGCTTCGGCTTCTTTATCAACGCCCTTAAGTACGGCGCTCCGCCGCACGCCGGCGTAGCCTTTGGGCTTGACAGGCTGACCATGCTTTTAACCGGCCGCAACAACATCAGGGACGTCATCGCCTTCCCGAAGACTCTGAAGGCAACCGACCTCATGTCCGACGCGCCTTCCACCGTCAGCCCTGAACAGCTGGACGAACTGGCCATCGCTGTAACGAGAACCGAAGAGGAAGAGCTTCAGGGATGAAATTCTCCTGGCGATATCTTCTGGTGATACCCGGGCTGTACCTGGCTTTCGCCCTTCTTCCGCCCCTCATAGCGAACAACTTCATCTTCCGCGACCATGTGGCGAGGAAGATCTCGAAAGCTCTGAATTGCCGGGCGGACGTTGTCGACCTTAAGCTCTCGTCCTGGACGGGCCGCTTCAAGGTCGACATCCCGGCGCTCGACCTCTACGAGGCTAGAGGAGACGGCAAAGCCATAATGAGCCTGGACTACATCCACTTCGAGATGTGGCCGCACCAGATCTTTTCGCCCACGTTCGGCATGGAGAAAGGCAGTATCCGCACCATGGAGTTGGTCAGGGCCAGGGAAAGAATAAAAACTTTCCTTTCGACCATTCCGTACCTCAACGTCGGGGAATTGCAGTTCTGGGAAGACGAATCCCGGCCGGCCTACTTCCAGAGGATACGCTTCGACGCCAGGAAGAAAAACGGCTCCCTGAATTTCAATTTCACCTGCGACGTGGACTGTCCGGCGCTCAGCGAAAGTTCCCTTACAAGCAGGGGCCGCTATCACTATTCCTCGGGGACACTCTTTTTGGACAGTCTGAGCTTCACGGGCCACAAGCGCTCCGCCGCCAAGACCATAAAGGACGGAAGGATCGTGGAGGACGTCTCCGACGTTCCCTTTACGCTGGATTGCGACTGCATCATAGAGAAGGACAAAATAGAGCTCAACGGCATCTCCTTCATGGCGGACAGATTCCTTTCCACCGGCAGCATTCTGAAAACAAAGAATGGCCTTACTTTTCTTCTGAACGGCAGCGGCAATTTCACCAAGGAATTAGCCCAGCTCTGCGGCCTGCAGCACCGCGTCTCCAATTTCGACGCCCTTGACTGCCGGCTGGAAGGCAAGCCCGGCGACTTGGGAGAGCTACTGACCATTGGCGACCTCACTTTCAAAAAAGGACGTCTTCTGGGCGTTGAGCTGGAAGGAGCGAAACTTTATTTCAAAGCCGTTAACGACCAGCTAAAAAGCCTCTCGCTTACCTCCGGATTCTGGCAGGGCAAAGCGACGATAAATTCCAGGGAGCGCGCCCTCAAAAGCGGGCCGTCCCTTCTCGAGGCCAAAATCGATCTTACGGACGTTTCCATTAGCGACATGCTTCTTCATTTCAAATGCAGCGGAAAGATGCCGGGCGGCCTCTGCTCGCTTACGGCTGATCTCTCCCTTACGAACGGCACGCTCACCTCTCTCATAGACGGAGGAGAGGAAACGCTAAGAAAACTTTACGGCAAGGGCAAGATCAGCGCCCGTAACGTCAATCTCAGTTATTTCACCGACCGCGACTGGCAGGAAGGAAAAGCCCCGCTCCTGCTCCAGCGCCTCCTCGGCGCGGGCGCAACCATTGCGCAAGCCAAGGAGGAGCTGCCTTTTTTGCAGCAGATCATGCAATCGCTCAGCAAGGAGAAACTGAGGAACTACTCCGCCAGCTTCACGATCAAAGACGGCAGAATCCTTTCCCCCGCCACGACCCTGAACGGAAACATGGGCGAAATAAAAGCCCAGGGAAGCTGCGCTTTGACGGGAGAAATGGATTACAAGCTGCAGCTGAGGCTAAACAAGACTTTGAGTGCAAAGTATTCCAAACAGCCGCTGGCCTCGCTCTTCATTACTGACGGAGCTATCGAGATCCCAATCAAGCTTACTGGCAGCGTCCGCTCCCCGAAGGCCACTCTCGACCTTACGGAAGAAAAGAAGGCGCTCTTCGAAGACCGCGTGCTGCAGCTGGTGACAGATTTTTACAACGATAAACTTGGTTCCGCCGCCCGAAAATTCCTCGGCGAAGGCGAAAGCGGAGACATCATGCAGAAAATAGAAAGCTCAGTGAAAGAGCTCCTGAAAAAACTACTTTGACATTTATGCTCTCACATATCCGAAACTTTTGCATCATAGCCCACATCGACCACGGCAAGACCACTCTTTCCGACCGCTTTTTGGAACTTACAGGTGCGGTCGCCAAAAGGGAGATGGTCGATCAGGCCCTTGACGACATGGATCTCGAAAGGGAAAGAGGCATCACGATAAAATCGCATCCCGTGAGACTGCATTACACTGCGCCGGACGGTCAGACATACATTTTGAATCTCATAGACACTCCGGGGCACGTGGACTTCAGTTACGAAGTCTCCAGAAGCCTGGCGGCCTGCGAGGGGGCTGTGCTTCTGGTGGACGCCTCGCAAGGCGTGCAGGCGCAGACGGTCGCTAACGTCAGAATGGCGCTTGATCACGATCTTAACATCATTCCGGTCCTCAACAAAATAGACCTGCCCTCCGCCGATATTGACTACTGCTCGCAGCAGATCATAGACCTTATAGGCGGCACCAGGGAAGAGATCCTGAAAGTCAGCAGCAAGACCGGCGAAGGTCTGGAAACCCTTTTGGAACACATCATAAAGGACGTTCCCCCGCCTAAGGAGCCTTGTGACGAAAAACTGAGATGGCTCATCTTCGACTCCGTTTACGATCCCTACAGGGGCGTCATCGTCTACGGGCGCGTTTTCTCGGGCAAAATCAAGAAAGGCACAAAAGTTCGCTTCATGTCGAACGGATTGGAATATGAAGTCATCGAGGCCGGTACTTTCACGCCGCACATGAAAGCCGTCGATGAGATAAATCCCGGAGAAGTCGGCTATTTCACTGCGCTCATCAGGGACGCCTCGCACGTTCGAGTCGGCGACACAGTAACAGAATCCGACGACCCCGCTCCGGAACCGCTGCCTGGTTTTAAGGAATTCAAGCCCATGCTTTTTTCGGGCTTCTACCCTGTGGACACCAGCGACTACGAAGACTTCAAGAAAGCCTTGGAAAGGCTGAGGCTGAACGACGCCTCCTTCACTTACGAGCCGGAGACTTCCATCGCTTTGGGCTTCGGCTTCCGCTGCGGCTTCCTAGGGCTCCTACACATGGACGTCATTCAGGAGAGGCTGGACAGAGAGTTCAACATGAACCTGATCGCCACGACGCCCAGCGTCGTTTACCGCATCACAAAAAAAGACGGTTCTGTTATTGAGATAGACAATCCCCTGCGCTTCCCCGACCCCAGCGAGATCCTGACTGCCGAGGAGCCTTTCGTGGCGGTGAACATCATAACGCCTACCGACCGCATCGGGACAATCATGCAACTGGCTCTTGACCGACGCGGCGAGATGAAAGGAACGGAGTCATTGGATCCCATGCGCTGCGTATTGCACTTCGATATGCCGCTTAACGAGATCATAACAGACTTCTACGACAAGATCAAAAATATGACCTCGGGTTACGGCAGCATGGATTACGAGCCCATCGGCTTCAGGGAAGGCGAACTGGTCAAGCTCGACCTGCTTTTGAACGGCGAGCCGGTGGATGCCTTCTCCATGATCGTGCACAAGGACAGAGCTTATCCCAAGGGCCGCCTTTTGGCCGAAAGGCTGAAGGAAGTGCTCCCCCGACAGCAGTTCGCAATCGCCATCCAGGCGGCGGTCGGCGGAAAAGTGATCGCCAGGGAGACTATCAACGCCCTGAGGAAAGACGTTCTGGCCAAGTGCTACGGCGGCGACATCACGAGGAAACGCAAGCTGCTTGAAAAGCAAAAGGAAGGCAAGAAAAAGATGAAGCAGATAGGCAAAGTCTTCATCCCCCAGAAAGCCTTCATAGAAGTTTTGAAATCGGAAGATTAATGCAGGAATACGTTCAGGAAAAAAAGACCGTGGCTCTGGGTGCCGGCTTCTCGATGTTCGGGTATGTTCTCTCGACCTTGATGGGACTTCTTACCAACGTCATCCTCTACTGGCGTTTCGACCACACGCAGGCCTCTTCCGAACTCAACATCTGGATCATCGCCTTCTCCTTCTTCGCAATTCTCGAGCCGTTCGCCAGGCTCGGCCTTTCCGAAGGCGTCCAGCGTTTCATAGGCGTAAACTGGGTCGGCAAGGACTGGGGACGCATCAAAGGCGTCATCAAAGGAGCTTTCCAACTCTCTCTGGCCGCTTCGCTCATCATGATCGCGTGCGTTTACTTTTTGGCGCCGCATATAGCCGCCCATTACCTGAAGGGCAAGGAAGCGGCCCACATCCTCTGCCGCGTCCTGCGTTCGCTTTCCCTCTATCTCATACCGATTGCCCTGACGACCATTTCGTTGGCCATCCTCAGGGCTTTGAACGACATCAGGCACTCCGTCTGGATCGAGACACTCTGCCAGAAATTCGGCTGGCTTTTGGTCGTCATATTGGTGGGCTTCCTGCCGCGGAATGAAAACCGCATCCTCGGCCTGGCCTACGGAATGGTGCTCGTCAATTCTCTCTCTTTTGTCATTTCGGCCAGGTGTTTCACGAAAGCCGCGCCGAAACTTGAGGGAGTGCCGCCCGTTTACGACCGCAAGGCGCTTTTCTTCTTCTCCGTGCCGCTTGTTTTGCAGGCCGCCATACTCGTTTTCATGAAGAAGTGCGACATCATGATGCTGGGCTACTTCCACAACGCTGAGAATTTCGTTTCCCAGTACAACGCCGCCGGCATCTCGACGCTTATCATCGCCAACATCCTTCTGGCCTACTCCTCGCTTTTCGCCCCCATGATCGCCAAGATCAGCAAGGAAAAGGATTACCGCCGCATGAACGAGCTTTACAAGACCGTCACCCGCTGGATGCTCTACATTACGCTGCCGGCCGCCGTAATTATGCTGCTTTTCCCGGCCCAGATACTCTCGGTCTTCCACCTTGCCCCCGACCAGATGCTGGTTTCGACGCTCAGGATACTGGTCTGCGCCCAAATAGTCAGCACGATTTCCGGGCATTCGGGAACAATGATGATAATGTCCGGCTATTCCAGGATGATCCTCTATATAAACGTCCTGGCGGTCTTCGCCAACGTTCTTCTGAACCTGCTTTTGATCCCGACTTACGCCATGGTCGGCGCGGCGATCGCGACTCTGGCGGCTATTGCGATCAGGAACACCCTGGCGGTCATTTGCACGGCCATATTCGTCAAATCTCAGCCGTTCTCGCTTTCGACTGTGACGATCTCGCTGACAGCCGCCATCTGCGGACTTCTTGCTTACTTTGCTTTCAAATACGTCAACACGATCCTTCCCGATACCAAGCTCTTTTGCCACTGGGCTTTCCAGCTTTCCCTGTCCGGCGCTCTTTACGCTCTCATTTATCTGCCTGCGACGGCTTTAACGATGCACAAGGACGACCGCAGCTTCATAATTGACGAGTGCATTCCGCGCTTAAAGCGGGCTTTACAGAGGTAGGAGGCTTTTGATAAAATGAATAAGATTAACTTTGTAAATAATTAATTAAGGGCTATCAAGATGCGTAACATATTCCTTCTCATCGCGCTGGCTTTCTGCGTTTACTTCGGTTCCTCGCTCTGGACCTTCACCGACCCCGCTTCCTTCAGGGTCGTAGCCAATTACATTCCGCTGACGGTGATGTGCCTTACGCTGGTCATAGGACTCATACATCTGCGCTTCGCCCTGGCCCTGACGGTCATATTCATATTCTTCTTCGGGAACATGGCAATCTTCGACCACATGCTTTACCAGGTGTGCTCCAAGCTCGGATTCGAGACGTTCCTCTCCAGCGCCGTCCCGGTCGGCCCGTCCATGAAATTCTTCCAGCTGGCCAAGGTCCCCTACGAATGCGTTCTTCTAGGCCTTTTCGCCGCCTGGGCGCTAACGCGCTTCTTCGGGAACCCGGAGCTTGATTTTGAGGTCAACAGGGCTAGGACCGCCAGGCAGATGAACTTCCCCATCTTCATCTTCGGCCTTACGGCCGTCATTTCCGGCATTTACGCTGCGATCGCCCTGAACAATGTTTTCATGCCCGGCTTCCTTGAAAGGATCCAGCATGCGTTCTGTTCCTTCCCGTACCCGTTCTTCAGGAAAATGGAGGCTCAACAGCTGCAGGCCCTGAGAAACGCCACGCTGGTTATAGAACTCATCGCCCTCTATACCGTCGTCATCAACGAAGTATGGAGCGAAAAGCATATCAAATTCTACTTGGGACTGCTTCTTTCTATCGGCGTAGCGTCTGTTCTGGTCGGGGTCGTTCAGCGCCTATCCCTGACCGGTTTCTCAAATTATGTTTACCGCTACACCAGGGAGATCCATGCAACTTTTGCGGAACCGAACTCCTGGGGCGTCTTTCTGTTCGCGCTTCTTCCCATTGGACTCGGATTGCTGTTTGCCGGCATCGTCCCGGCTTTCTGCGGCGTTGTGGTAATATTGCTCTTCCTCTTGGGCATCTTCCTGGCCGGATCCAAAGTCATTCTGCTCTTCGCGGCCCTGGCCCTTCTGATCTTCTTCATCGAAACTTTCATAAGAGCCTTTCGCGGCGGCAAGATCATTCCCCCGGCTTTCGTCGGACTTCTGATCATTGCTTTTGCGGTCTTCGCCATCGGATCCTATCTGAATGTTGACAAGGAAGAGCTTTTGTCCACCAAGAACAATTCCAAGAGCGGCAATTTCAGCGCCCAGAAAGATGTCGACAATCCGAGTGGTAAGCCAGTCGGTCTTTTCCACAACAGTCTTTCCACTTCCATAGCCAACCAGATCGACAGCTTCAAGCAGTCACTCTTCGAAGAGGATCCCGATGTGGCGCCCATGAAGGACCGAGGCTTTGAAGCGAAACTATATGCGCGTACCAACCACAAGTCCGCCGACTGGATCACCGTCTTCAATTTCTTCCGTCCCAAAAACGGCAACTGGGATTATCTCGCCGTGGGCTGCGGTCCCAATAATTTCAAGCGCTTCTACCGCGAATACCAGCCAAAATACGTCAAGGAATCCCGTACCGGCGCCGGAAACATCTTCCTGCAAGCCCTGGTGGACCAAGGTATCTTTGGTTTTGCGGCCCTGCTTATAATCACAATTATCACGATCAGCGTAGCCTTCACAAACGTCGAGCACACCATCTCGCCTAGGACTTCCCGAGTCTTGGCCTGGATGTTCACTTTCCTTGTCTTCGGCTGTCTGTTTGAGAACGCCTTCGTCCAATATCAGATCGCCGCGCTCTACTGGTTCCTCTGCGGCCTCATCATGGTTAACGCCGCAACGACCAATCGCGACTTCCAGCCCACTTTCAAAGTGCTCTACATACTGCTACTCGCCCTCGTTGTTCTGGGAGCCGTGGCGGTCTTCTGGCCGAAGATCGTCTCGCATCATAACGAAAAGCGCAGCCTCGACGCCGCTGTCACGCGTCTCCAAGCCATAAGAGGCGAGGATCTCAACGAGGAAGAAATCGAACAGATCTACGCAAAACATGAGATAGGTTTCAATTACAACCAGATCGGACGCTGGAGCAGCAAGTCCTCCTTCATGATCATTAAACCAGAAAAAGACAAACGCATCATCAGATTGGACGCCGCCTGCTCGCATCCCAAAGTCTCTCCTGACGAGCCCATCGAAGTGGAAGTTCTCATTGAAAGCGAGCCTGCCATGAAATTCTGCTTCACCAACTGCTGCCTGAAGACGCTTGAATACGACCTTGGACGCACGAGCCAGATCAGATCGCTCTTCCAGGAAGAGGACTACATAGTCATGGAAATTAGGAACAGCGCGACTTTTGTTCCCGCCGAGTTCTATCCGAATCTCACCAACCAGACCTACAACGTCGGCGCTTTCATCGGGAAAGTCACTTTCCACGAAAAGCAGACTCTGCCCTCCGAGGAATACCTTGAAATAGAGGAGCCCGAAACGGAGGAAACTGAGGAAACTGACGTTGAGATCGCTCCCGCAACGGAAGTGAAGGAAGAGACTAAAAAAGAGATCGACGTTCCCAAGGAGACCATCTTCGGCGATAAAGTCGGCGAAGAGGAGCTGGACGAGACTCTGAAAGAGATGAGCAATTTCGAGCTGGAACTTCCGCAGTGATATGCGCGTTCTCTTCGACGCATTTCCCCTTCTGGCCCCAAAATCGGGAGTCGGCTATTACACTCTGAATCTTCTGAAGGCGATGTCCAGGGATTATCCTCTTGACGAGCACGTCTATTTCTATGGGCGCCGCTTTTCAAAGGAGATCCTGGACAACGCGCCGGCCTTCGACGCCGGGCTCAGGAAAGCCCTGAAAAAGTGCTTCCCTAAGCCTTACCGCATCACGCAACCCATCAAGGAAATGTTTTTCAGGCTCGGTGCGGGGAAGCAGAAGGCCGACATTTACCACGAGCTTAATTACGTTCCTCTCCCCTACAAAGGGCCGCAGGTCGTAACAGTCTTCGACATGTCCCTTATCAGGTATCCTGAGACGCATCCCAAAGACCGCCGCTCATACTTTGAGAGTTATTTTAAAAAACGCTTGAAGAACGCCAGCCATTTCATCACCATAAGCGATTTTTCGAAAAAAGAGCTGACGGAGCTTTACGACGTTCCTCCGGAAAAAATAACGACGATCTATCTCGGTGGCCTTGAATTTACAGAGCCGAATCCCAATTTCACCGAGAAGCTGCCGGATAAATACTTCCTTTATCTGGGCAATCTGGAGCCGAGGAAAAACGTTCCCATGCTTCTCAGAGCCTACGCGGAAGCCAAAAAGAAAGAAAAGGATCTGCCCAAGCTTATTCTGGCCGGATCACCAACCTGGCTCTCCGACGAGATCTTCGAGACGATCAAGGCGAAGGGCCTTTCCGATTCCGTCATAGTAAAAGGCTACGTTCCCCTGCCGGACCTTCCGCACTATTACAGAAACGCCCTGGCATTCCTCTTCCCCTCAAAATACGAAGGCTTCGGCCTCCCTGTGCTGGAAGCGATGGGAGAGGGAACTCCCGTTCTTGTCTCTGACGGATCCTCGCTCCCTGAAGTGGTAGGCGATTCTGGCATTCTTCTGCCCTGTGATGAAGAATCACTCTGGACGAAAGCTTTGATCGATGTTTTTCAAAATGAAGCATTGAGAAACGAGCTTTCCCGCAAAGCTGTTTCCAGAGCCCAACTTTTCTCCTGGGGAAAATGTGCAAGCGAGACACGCGCCGTCTATGAAAAGACCCTGAGCCTTTACTTTTGACCGCGTTTCTGATACTATTTTCCCTGTACCTTACTTTTAACCCAAATTGTAGGAGAAATTATGGCTTACAAAATCAGCTCTGAATGTCTTTCCTGCGGCGCTTGCGCTTCCGAATGCCCCCAGGGCGCTATCGCGGAAGGCGAAGGCCAGTATCAGATCGATCCGGCTAAGTGCGTGTCCTGCGGCCTTTGCGCCAGCGTCTGCCCTGCCGGCGCTATCAGCGAAGAATAAAAATTATTTGCTCCTTTCGTCTAGTGGCCTAGGACATGTGGTTCTCATCCACAAAACAGGAGTTCGATTCTCCTATGGAGCGCCAGTTTTCAAGACACCCGCGAGGGTGTCTTTTTTTGTCTCCCACAAAAAAGTATAAAATGGTATAATCTACTATAAAACAAAATAGGAACACATGAACACGGAAAAAATAACTGACGCCCAGAAGATCGAGCTCAACTGCGTAGGCTGCGGCCACGCCGTGGAATTCTCTCTTCTCGATCTCAACCCCGACACGCTTTTGACCTGCAAGGAATGCGGCAAAACTTATTCCTTCACCCCGGAACTGGCCGACCAGATCAAACGCTTCAGCAAGCTGTTGGAAACAGTTTACGAATCCCGGGATCTCCTGGGGCAAGCCAGCATAGGGATAAAAGTGAAGGACGAAGAGGTGAAGATCCCTTATCAGCTTCTTTTGACCAGGCTCAATTCGCTCCTCAGTCTCAAGATGGGCGATCAGGAGATGACTTTCCGTTTTCGCGTGAATCCTATAGCAGTTTTTGAAAAGAAAGAGTAGATGGGTTTCCTGCGTAAGATCTACGACTGGGTGATGAGATGCGCACCCTCGCCGTACGCGCTGGCCGCTCTCACTTTGCTTTCCTTTTCAGAATCATCGTTCTTTCCCATACCGCCTGATCCTCTCCTGATAGCAATGTCACTGGCAAAACCGAAGCGTTCCCTTTGGTATGCGCTTTGGTGTTCCCTTGCCTCGGTGCTTGGCGGAGTTCTGGGTTACGTTATCGGCGCCTTCTTGTGGAGCGTGACGAAGGATTTCTTCTTCACATACGTTCCGGGCTTCACGCCCGAAGGTTTCGCCACCGTCGAGCAGCTTTACCTGAAGTACAGCTTCTGGTGCGTCTTTGCCGCCGGTTTCACGCCCATTCCCTACAAGATCTTCACCATCGCTTCCGGCGTTTTCGGAATGGCCTTCTGGCCTTTCATAATCGCCTCGGCTGTCAGCCGCTCCGCCCGCTTCTTTTTGGTCGCGGGACTGATCAGGATCTTTGGCGAAAAGATAAAAGCGTTTATTGACAAATATTTCAACATATTAACCATAGCGTTCCTTGTGCTTCTCATCGGCTGTTTCGCGATCTTCGGATTCCTGAAGAAAGGAGACGGGCAAGGGGAAGCCGGAACGTCCACGTTAGAAACAAGCGAGGTCTCTGAATGAAAAGATCTTCCCTTACAACAATAGCCATTCTGGCACTTTTCCTTAGCGCCTGCACCGCCATGCAGCGCGGCGGACTTATTGGCGGCCTAATCGGCGGCGGCATGGGCGCCGGTATCGGCGCA
>JAFZXZ010000012.1 GCA_017616555.1 bacterium
ATTTCCGCCGTGCCGCCGGCGTCTGAGGTTGCCGTCGGGCCGTTGGGGAAAGTGATCTCAGGATCGTTCTCGCGCTGGCTGAAGGTAATCTCGGCGCCGTTCACAGGGTCGCGCTGGCCTTTGCCGCCCAGAAGCCCCGGGATCATCGGGCCCTCGACTTTCACCCTGAGCGTTATGTTAGTTTTGGGTGGGACGCAGACGACGGCCTCGGAAACCGGGGACAGCAATTCGGGAATGACGTCCTGGGCTTTCGAGCAGCCGAAGATGAGGAAAGTGAGCGTTGCTAGAAGTAAGTAGCGCATCAATCTTTTGTGAGAAGGGTTATGCGTTGGGCGATGTTCAATAGGTGCCTCGTCATGCGGGACATGATCGTGACGGAGTCGTTGATGAGGACCGCGATCTTAATGGAGCGCATGTCGCTTTGGTCGCCGGCGGCGTATTCGCTCTGTATCTCGGAGTCGAGCTGCTGGAGGACTCGCTGGCGGACGATAAGCTTGGCAGTGCGGTCTTCCTTTTCTTTTTCGCGGCTCCTAAGAGTCTTTATGATCTCCTCGCAGTAGAGGTCCATAGCGTTGAAGTAATCTTCTATGGGCTTGACGCTCTCTTTGTGTGCCAGAAGATCTTTTTCAGCGCAGTTCTTGGCCATGTGCAGGAAGTTGACGGCGATGTCGCCGATACGCTCGATGTCGTGCGCGACATGGATGAAGGCCGGGACTCTTTCGGCGTTGGCTTTGTCGACGTTGTATTCCGAGAGCCAGGTGAGGAAGGAGCTGACGTCGCGCTGGAAATCATCGAGCTCGTTCTCCATAGTTATGATCTCCATGTCCTTGCTGGAATCGTTTTCCATGAAGGCCGTGTAGGCGTAGCGCATCATGACCTGTCCTTTTTCCAAAGCCTCGATGGTGATCCTTCTGAGCTGGGCGAAGGCAAGGTTGGGCGTCATGAGGAGGCGGCTGTCGAGAACGTAGCTCTTCTCGTTTTCCATCGCCTTGACGGGAATGATCCTTTCGGCAATGAGAACCAGAAGCGAGGAGAAGGGCAAAAGGAGGAGCGCCGTCATGACGTTCAGCATGGTGTGGGCCATAGCTGTGTGTCTTGCAAGCTCATCGCCTGCGAAAGCGTCGCCCGGGCAGAAGGCGTCGAAGAAGATCAGAGCGAGCGAACGGTCGTTGAACTTAATGAAGAAAAAGACAGTGCCCAGTACGACCGTGAAAAGATTGATGATCGTGTGAATGACTGCCACGCGGTGCGCGGCTCTCGACGTTCCCTTGGCGGAAAGATGGACCGCGATGGATTTGCCTAAGTTGCAGCCGAGGATCAAAGGACAGATGGTTGCGAAATTCATCATGCCGGAAGAAGCCAGGATGATGACCGCGCCGACGGTCGCCGCGCTGCTCCTTAAAAGCGCGCTTATGGCGAAAGCGGCAAGGAAAGCGTAGAGGAAGGGCAGGAAGCTTCCTCCGGAACAGTCGAAGACCTTGCCGATCTCAGAGAAATATTCGCTGCCGGCTAAGGGAGTAAGCGTTTCCTCGAGCAGGTAGAAGGCCAGAAAGATCGTGCCGAAGCCGAAGAAAATTCTGCTTAGCGCGTGCCAGAAGTCGCCGCGGCGGCCGGGGATCAATCTGAAGATCGCGCCCAAAACAAGAGCCGGCATAATGAGGGAGAATAGCCGGCAGGCCATGATCTGCGGCGCAATGGTCGAGCCGATGTTGCAGCCGAGGATAAGAGGCACGGAAACGGAGAGGGCTAAAAGCCCGGCGTTCACAAAGCCGACGACCATGTCGCTGGCGGCGCCCGAAGACTGCAGAATGGCGGTGACGAAAGCGGCCTTGAAAAGATCCTGAAGCGGCCGACGCTTTATGGAGTTGAAGAGGGCTTTCAGCTTCTCGCTGGCGGCGGTCCTAAGACCGAAGGACATGAAGACAAGACCTAGATAGAAGAGTGAGAACAAGCCGCAAAGTTTAAGAATGAGAGCGCCTTTGTCGATGGTCTGGACCGAGAAGCAGAAGCAGTCGTAGGAAGGGGCCTCGGCATGGATGAAACTCTTGCCGGAAGTTTTGGCGCCCTTGATGTAAACCTTGGCAAGGCCTAAAGGATCGCTTTTAATGTTTTCGGAACTGAACTCCACTTTCGGGGAGGCGCCTTCGCAGAAGAAATGCACGGGAACGTTCTCTTTGGGAGAGCCGTCCTCGTTGTAGAATGTGAGCGCGACAGGCTCTTTGACGGAAAGGCCGCCTATAGCCTGCTGATGATCGCCGGAAACTAATACGCCCCAATTGAGCGCGAAGGTCGTTTCCTTCATTGTGCCGTCGGGAAGACGGAAATGCGCTCTTACATGGTGAGTCCCAGGTAGGGGAGCGACGGCGACAGTCGTTTTCGCGCTGCCGCTCTCATCCGAAACGGAAACGGCTTCACTAGGGAAGGAGACCGCTTCGTCCTGGGATTCGAAAGTCACTTTGATGCCGGAAACGGGCTTATCGTAAGCGTTCAGAACTTTAACTAAAAGTTCCTGGGGCTCGTTTCCATTGGCAAGATAACGGGAGCCTTCAAGCGCTTCAAGTTTAACTGGGACTCCGCCGCCTTTTTGGCAGGCGGAAAAAATAAGAAGCGCCGGCAGAAGCAGGATGCTTAGAAAGCGTTGGGAGATTTTCAAAAGGTCCCCAAGGGTTTGATTTTTAAAAAGCGGAGCGGCATGCGCCGCTCCGCTTTCTTTTTTTAGTCAAGCTCTATTTCAGAGAGTTTCTGATAAAGCTTGAAGCGGCGTTCCATCAGTTTCGCGCCTTTTTCGACCAGGGCTTCCGCGGTGGCGGGATCCTGGGCTTTCAGCTGACGGAAGCGGTTTTCGCCGAAGGCGTATTCGCTGTACGGAAGCGTCGGAGCCTTGCTGTCGAGCTGCAAGGGCTTGTCCAGCGTCGGATTGTAGCGATAGAGCAGCCAGGCGCCGCTGTTGACAGCTTTCTGCTGTTCACGCAAGCCGGTCGTCATGTTGATGCCGTGGGCAATGCAGTGAGCGTAGCAGATGATCAGCGACGGGCCGTCGTAAGCTTCGGCTTCGTTGAAGGCCTTGACAGCCTGGGCGGGGTTGGCGCCCAAGGAAACGGAAGCGACGTAAACGTTGCCGTAGGTCATGGCGATCATGCCGAGGTCTTTTTTGGGCATTCTCTTGCCGCCGGCCGCGAAGAGGGCCTTGGCGCCAAGCGGGGTGGCCTTGGACATCTGGCCGCCGGTGTTGGAATAAACTTCCGTATCGAGGACCAGGATGTTGACGTTCTTGCCGGAGGCGATGACGTGATCGAGTCCGCCGTAGCCGATGTCGTAAGCCCAGCCGTCGCCGCCAAGGATCCAGACGGACTTCTTGACGAGGTAGTCGGCGAGGGAGTAGAGCTGCTTGGCTTCCTGCTTGTCGCACTTAGCGAGGCGCTCTTTGAGTTCGGCCACTCTGGCGCGCTGCTCTTCGATCTCAGTCTGGTTGGTCTGCGGAGCGTTCTTGATGGCTTCAAGAAGCGGCTTGCACTCGGCGCTGCATTCGCAGGCGAGGAGCTTGTCGATCAGTTCGAGGGCGAAGCCTTTGAACTTATCGACGCCCAGGCGCATGCCGAGACCGAACTCAGCGTTGTCTTCAAAGAGGGAGTTGGACCAGGCCGGGCCGCGGCCGTCAGCGCGCTGGCAGTACGGCGTGGTCGGCAGGTTGCCGCCGTAAATGGAGGAGCAGCCCGTGGCGTTGGCGATCATGGCTCTGTCGCCGAAGAGCTGACTCAAGAGTTTCACATACGGAGTCTCGCCGCAGCCGGCGCAGGCGCCGGAATACTCAAAGAGCGGGCGGCGGAGCTGGCTGCCCTTGACGGTGGTCGGGTTGGCCAGTTCGGCTTTCGTTTCGGGGAGATTGAGGAAGAAGGCGTAGTTCTTGGCTTCGGCTTCTCTCAAAGGCTCCTGCTTCTGCATATTGATGGCTTTCTTGCCTTCCTCGGTCTTAGACTTGGCGGGGCACATTTCGACGCAGGCGCCGCAGCCAGTGCAGTCTTCCGGAGCGATCTGGACCGTGAACTTCAGGCCGGCGAAAGCGGGCGTCTTGGCGTCCGTACTCTTGAAGGTCTCGGGAGCGCCTTCAGCGGCTTTGGGCTCGTAGGCTTTGATGCGGATGGCGGCGTGCGGGCAATACAGAGAGCACATGCCGCACTGGATACAAGTATTGGGATCCCAGACCGGGATGTTGACGGCGATATTGCGTTTCTCGTACTGCGTCGTGGCGGTCGGGAAGGTGCCGTCCACCGGCATGGCGGAGACAGGCAGATCGTTGCCGTTGCCGGCGATCATGACGCCCGTCACTTTCTGGACGAATTCCGGAGCGTCGGCGGGGACGGCGGGCTTCATCGGTTTCTCGGTGTTGACGACCATCTTGTCCTTTGGCATCTCGGAAACGGCCTGTAAGCCGGCGTCCACGGCCTTGTTGTTCATGGCCACGACGGCTTCGCCCTTCTTCGAGTAGGACTTGACGATGTATTCTCTGATCTTGGCGACCGCGGTCTCGGGGTCCATGACCTTGGAGATCATGAAGAAGGCGGTCTGCAGGATCGTGTTGGTGCGGCTGCCAAGGCCGATCTTCTCAGCTTCTTTGATGGCGTTGACCGTGAAGAAGCGGGCCTTCTTTTGGATCAGCTGTTCCTGAACCTTTTTCGGCAGGTGCTGCCAGGTCTCTTCAGCGGTGTCGTAGAGAGAGGAGACGAGGAAGATGCCGCCTTCTTTGAGGTTGGAAAGCATGTCGTACTTCTCAAGGAAGGAGTACTGGTGGCAGGCGATGAAGTCAGCCTTCGTGATGAGGTAAGCGCTCGCTATTGGGTTCTTGCCGAAGCGGAGGTGGGAGGTCGTCAAGCCGCCCGCCTTCTTGGAGTCGTACACGAAGTAGCCCTGAGCGTAGTTGTCGGTGTAGTTGCCGATGATCTTAATGGAGTTCTTGTTGGCGCCGACCGTGCCGTCACTGCCGAGGCCGTAGAACATGGCACAATAGGTGTCGGTGTTCTCCTCAGCCTGCCAGGCAGGATCGTAGGGGAGAGACGTTCCCATAACGTCGTCGTTGATGCCAATCGTGAAGTGATTCTTCGGCTCTTTGGCTTCGAGGTTGTCAAGGATGCCTTTGCACATGGCGTCGGTGAATTCCTTGCTGCCCAAGCCGTAGCGGCCGCCGACGATCACAGGCATGGCGAATTTGGCTTTGCCGGTCTGGACGGCTTCGGCGATGGCGGAGCAAACGTCTTCGTAGAGAGGTTCGCCCTGGGAGCCGGGCTCTTTGGTGCGGTCGAGGACCGCGACGCGCTTGACGGTCGCGGGAAGAGCGGCCGCGAACAGTTCGCCGGCGAACGGACGGAAGAGCCTAACTTTCACAAGACCGACCTTCTTGCCCTGCTTGGCGAGAGCGGTCACGACTTCTTCCATCGTGCCGGCGCCGGAGCCCATGGCCACCACGACGTTCTCGGCTTCGGGATGTCCGACGTACTCGTAAACTTTGTACTGGCGGCCGACGATCTTGGCGAATTCATCCATGGCGTCCTGCACGAGCTGCGGGCAAGCCTGGTAATATTTGTTGACGGTCTCGCGGCCCTGGAAGTAAACGTCAGGGTTCTGGGCAGTGCCGCGCATGGAGGGCCTGTCCGGGCAGAGGCCGCGCTTGCGGTTCTCTAAAACGAGGTCGAAGGGGATCATCTGCTTCATGTCTTCGTAGTCGAGGACTTCGATCTTCTGAATTTCATGAGAAGTACGGAAGCCGTCGAAGAAGTGCACGAAGGGGACTCTAGAGGTCAGAGTCGCTTTCTGGGCGATCAGAGCGAAGTCCATGACTTCCTGAACAGTGTTGGAGCAGAGCATGGCGAAACCGGTCTGGCGAACGGCCATGACGTCACTGTGGTCGCCGAAAATGGAAAGGCCCTGGCAGGCCAAGGCGCGGGCGGTGACATGGAAGACCGTAGAGGTCAGTTCGCCGGCGATCTTGTACATGTTGGGGATCATCAGAAGAAGACCCTGGGAGGCCGTGAAGGTCGTGGTCAGGGCGCCGGAGGTCAGGGCGCCGTGGACGGCGCCGGAAGCGCCGCCTTCCGACTGCAGCTCGGAAACACTTGGGATCGTGCCCCAGATGTTCGGCTGATTGGCAGCGGATTTAGCGTCGGAAATTTCGCCCATCGGCGAAGAAGGCGTGATCGGGTAAATGGCGATCACTTCGTTCGTGGCGTGAGCCACATGAGCGGCAGCGGTATTGCCGTCCATACACTCTTTTTTGCGAGCCATAGAGTTCCTTTTTTAATTTGTGGTTAAAAAATAGTTTTACACGAATTATTAGTGATTATAGCAAAAGCCCCAAGGGGCAGGCAAGGCTAGCAGAGGAGAAAGACCACTTGATTTTTTTCCCGCCTTTTTGATAACATTACCTCACACTTATCTTGTGATGAGGGCGGCTAGCTCAGTTGGTTAGAGCGCATGCTCGACATGCATGAGGTCACTGGTTCAAATCCAGTGTCGCCCACCATCTCCTTCCTTTTTAGACCAAAGCACTATTTATGAAGGGAATATTCTATCTATTATTATTCGCGGCGGTGCTTGGTGGTGGCTGGTACGCCTACAAATACTGGCAGGAAACGCAGTCTGCTTCAAATGTTGAAACTACTCCCGTAGCGCCCGTCATTCGCCGCGACATCAGTGACGTATTGGAAGAGACGGGGACTATCAACCCGGTCAATAAGGTTGCCATCAAATCTGAAGTAAGCGGCCGCGTGCAGAAGGTGTATGTCGAGGACGGCATGTCGGTGACGTCCGGTTTCGTGCTTGTCGAGCTGGACAAAACGGACCTGCTCAACACAAGGAAAGACCTCCAGTACGAACTGCAGGAAGCCGAGCTCAATTATTCCCGCGCCAAGATCGACCACGACCGCAATTACGAGCTCTATAAAAAGAAAATCATCGCCGTGGACGCTTACGATCAGGTGAAAGTGACGCTGGATCTGAGGTCCAACACGGTCATGAAGATCATTTCGAAACTGAACAGCAACAGCGACGATATTAGGAAGACGACGATCTTTTCCCCTGCGAACGGCATCGTCTTGAACAAAAACATCGAAGAAGGCGAAATGGTGGTGGGCGCCAACAGCGTCTCATCCGGCACGGAAATGATGACGGTCGCCGACCTCAATTTCCTGGAAGTCAGCTCTTACGTCAACGAGATCGACGTGACCAGGCTGCACGTCGGGCAAAAGATCGACATCACCGTCGACTCTACGCCGGGCGTGGAATATTCCGGAACGGTCACGCACGTAGCGCCCATGAGCTCCAGCTCCTCCTCAAGCGGTGGATCCTCAAGCTCCAGCTCCTCTAAGGACGGCTTTGAAGTCAGAGTGGCCGTGAAAGGGGACGTCAGCCAGCTGAAGATGGGCATGACCGCCAACATCACCGCGACTCTTAAGGAAGTGAAGAACGCCCTGGCCGTACCTCTGGCCGCCGTCTTCTGCGACGACTATGAGGTCGCTCCCAGCGCCCAGAAATATTACGTTTTTGTCCAGAAAAACGCCGCTCCGACCAGAGAGGAGAACGAAAAGATAGTCCAGGAATTCGAAAGACGCGAAGTGACTGTCGGCGTCACCGACACCACGGGCGCCGAGATAACTTCCGGTCTCGAGGAAAACGAACTGGTGGCAGTCAAACGCCCCGCTAACATGTCAGAACCGACGCGCGTCCACGACAGGATGCGCGGCCCGCGTTAATTTTTTTAGTGATAATCATGAAAAAGATCCTGCTTTCCCTAATTGCCTTAATAGCCCTGACGGGCTGCAGCTACGGCAACGTCAGAATAACAAAATCCGAGCGCTACACTTTCCAGCCTAGGCCCCGCTTCAGGATAAACTACAACGTCATCAACGACCGCGGCGAGAACATCACGCAGGAAATATTGACCAACAATCCTGAGGAATGGCTCCTGTTCACGGAAGTCTGCGACAAAGTGAAGTATGTCATGGAGAGCGACGAGAAGGGCTATATCTGCGTGAACGACCCTTACGAGGAAGTGAGCTTTGTCGTCGATATCGGCTTCTCCGCCTTCTACCAGAAGCGCGTGACAGAGGACATGCTCTGGAATCTGCCGACCGCCACGCTTTTGCCGGGCTGCGACAAAGGGGAGACGAGAGTGCACTACCTCTCCATCACGATGCTGGCGCCCTTGCCCGGACTTGACGGATTGGCGGAACTCTGGCGCGGCGAAACGATCCTGGAAGACCAGAACGAGAACATCTCCGTGCCGTCTTTGGTCATGATCGAGGACATTCTCAAAAAATTCCCCAAGGCGCTGCGCTAAATGGCTAAACCGGTCGTAGAGCTCATAGACATCTGCAAGACCTACGATACCGGAGCGACCGCTTTCGAGGCCCTGCACAAGGTCAACCTTACGATCGAGGAGGGGGAGTTCCTCGCTATCATCGGCCCTTCCGGCTCCGGCAAATCGACGCTGATGCACATTTTAGGTTGCCTTGACAAGCCGACTTCCGGCATCATGAAGCTGGAGGGGAGGGACATTTCCAAATTAGGCTCAAACGATCTGGCGGCCATCCGCAACAAAAGGATCGGCTTCGTCTTCCAGACCTTCAATCTTCTTCCGCGTTTCAACGTTCTTCAGAACGTCGAACTGCCCATGGTTTACGGCAACGTTTCGCCTTTCAACAGAAGGAAGCGCGCCATGGAAATACTTGAGACTGTCGGGCTGGGCGACCGCTGGCACCATTTGCCGCAGGAACTTTCCGGCGGGCAGAGGCAGAGGGCGGCCGTCGCCAGGGCGCTTGTCATGAACCCCGCCATGGTCTTCGCCGACGAGCCGACCGGAAACCTTGACACCAAGACCGGCGCACAGATCATGCAGCTCTTCAAGGATCTCAACGAAAAAGGACACACCATCATCCTGGTCACGCACGACCGCGACGTGGCCTCCCAGACCAAGCGCCAGATCGAGATCCGCGACGGAAGAGTCAAAGAGGTCAAAGGATGAGTCTTCTGCACGGCATAATGGTTGGCTGCAAGGAAATGTGGGCGCACAAGATGCGCTCCTTTCTCACCATGCTGGGCGTTATTTTGGGCGTCGCGGCCCTGGGCGCCATGTTTGCCTTCATGGAAGGCATGATCGCCGACATGCAGAAGTTCATCAGGGAAACCGGCGGCGTGGAGCGCGTGACCTGCTCTTCGGACCAGATCCCGGAAGACCAACTGGCCTTTTCCTCCCTGAACCGTCAGCGCCGCATGAAAGACATCGCGGCCCTTAAAAGCAACATTCCCGACATCGACGAATATTCGCCGGAAGTGAGTTTGGGCAGAGATTATCCCGTCCAGCACCTCAACAAGACCGTGAGAGTCGAAGTGAGGGGCGTGACGATGGGGGAGCTGGCGCTCAGAAATTATGAAGTCGAGAAAGGGCGTTTCATCTGCGACCTCGACCGCGTCAACCGCCAGAGAGTGTGCGTATTGGGCACCTACGCCTCCGACGAGCTCTTCGGCTCCTACGGAGACCCCTTGGGCCGCACCGTCAGGATAGGCGGCAAGAATTTCAAAGTCATAGGCGTTCTGAAGCATTACCAGGCCGGCAACGGAGGCTTCAACTTCATGTCCTGGAAGAACCGCATCGTCTTCATTCCCCTGGAGACTACCTGGATGGTCTTCACCCATAACAAAGACATCACCGCCCTTGACATCCAGGTCAAGGACACCGCGAAAGTGGCAGCCATTTCGCAATTGGCCCAGCAGGTGCTCTTCCACACTCACCGCCACATCAGCTGCCTGCAGATGAGGACCAACGAGGAGATGGTCGAGAACTTTTCGAGCCGAACCGCGGCCTTCAACATCACGCTCGGCATCGTCGCAAGCATTTCCATGCTGGTCGGCGGCATCGGCATCATGAACATCATGCTGGCGTCTATCAACGAGCGCATACGCGAGATCGGCATCAGGAAAGCCATCGGCGCCCGCAATATCGACATTCTTTCCCAGGTCATAGTTGAGGCCGTCCTTCTCTCAATATTAGGAGGGGTATTGGGTGTTGGCGTCAGCCTTCTGCTCACAAAATTCATTACTTTCTTCGTGAAAGAAAACCTCTCTACTCCCATCGTCAAACCGGAACAGCTGCTCTTCGCTTTCTCTGTCTCCGTCGTGGTGGGCATTATTTTCGGCATCTTTCCGGCTTTCAAAGCCTCCCAGCTCGATCCTATCGAAGCGCTCCGTCACGAATAGGACTTCATACCGTTGCGCCAGAAGTCCCTTTTTGGTATAATTTACTCTAATAATTTGTGTGAAAATGTGTGTTCACTTCGCCGCAAGGCGAAATAACCTTTTGGTGCTAACTTATGCATAATAGATCTTATCTGTTGTTGGTGGGACTTTTCCTGCTGACCGTTTCCCTTGGTCTCGTAGCGGAAGAAAACGAGACTATGTCCACGACCGATCTGGAGAAGTCCGAAGCCGCGATGTTCAGCGAACTTGACAAGCTGACGGAAAAGGTTTTCACGGACATGGAAGCCGCTGAAAAGAATGCGGAGACTACTAATCAGGAAGTCAAAGATATCCAGTTTCAGGACGTGAGCGCTCCGGCTCCTACGGGAACGGAGGTGACGCCTCCCACCGCTCCTGAAAAGCCCGCCGTCAAGGAAGGCGAATTGGAGAGGATGTCGGAAGAGGACGTCAAGTTCATTGAGAACAAGGTCCAGCAGGTCAAAAGCAATCCCATTGAGACAATAGATGAGAACCATACCGGCACCCAGAATGCGGAAAGGATGGACATCGTTTTTCAGAACTCCTTCCAGAAGGACCTGGAGCCCGAGCTTCCTCCGGGCGCGCGCTTCTGGGAATCCGCGACGCCCAGCGTCGAGACGCTCGGCAAAAACGTTGACAAGAACCTGCTTGCCGGCGAAATTGACGACGGCTTCATACACACCAACGTTTATCTGAGACTGAGAGAC
>JAFZXZ010000001.1 GCA_017616555.1 bacterium
GCTTTGGCGCTGCCGCCACGGGGATTCCTGGTGAAGAACTGGAAGGTGGAGGCCTTGATGGAGACGGCGTCCCCAAGCATGGCCATGTACCCTCCCGCGGAGGAAAGATGACAGCCAATTTTCAGCATTACATGACGGGGTCGAGTTTGACGATGGTGTCTATGCTCTGGCCGTTTCTCAAGACCGTCACGGTCACGGTCTGTCCGCTATATTTGGTGATGGAGTCGCGGAAGATCTGCAGACTCGCCATCTGCTGTCCGTTGACATAAGTGATGATGTCGCCCACTCTCACGTCGCCTTTGAAGCCGGCGCCGTTGGGAAGGATGGCGGTGACAAGGATGCCGTTGACGCCGTATTTGGTCGCTTCCTCATCGGTCAGGCTGCGGCATTCGCCGCCCAGCCTCGGAGTGTATTCGCTCTTCTGCCAGAAGATGGCGCGGTATTCGTAAAGATCGACTTTGTGCGATTCTTTCTCGTGCAGGGTGCTGACTTTTTTGACAGTATAGGTGACGATGTCAGCTTTGACTTCCACAGCCTTCTCATAAAGCTCGCTGAGATTTTCTTTCATGAAGCTCTTGTCATATGTGAAGGCCGCGTGTCCAATCGGATCGTAGCCTTTGCCGGTGTAGATGCGGTACAAAAGCTCGTCGCTGGCTTCCTCGCAGTCGATGAGCTCGGGGTGGTCCGCCGTCTTGCCGACGTGCGTCGGGCTGTTCTGGGAGCGGTAATAATAATCGTTGTAGGGGCTGTAGGAGCAGGCGGACACAAAAATAGCCGCGCAGATCAGAAGTAAATATTTTTTCACGAATTTATGATTGGGAGTTGATTAATTGATTCAAAGTTTCCTGAAGGCTTTCCTGACGTTCTTGATGCTAGATTTGGCGCATTCTAAAGTCTTCTTTCCCTCGCTGGGTTCGTCCTGTTCGACTATCACCCACTTGGTGCCGCTTTCTTTGGCGGCTTTGAGCATATCGACAAGATTGAGCTTGCCGTCGCCCACGGGACGGTACTCGAAAGTTTCGCTCTTGTCGCCGCCCTTGTCTTCTTTGCCGATCAGGGCGTACATATTGCCGCCCGGCGTTCCGACGTAATCCTTAAAGTGCACGACCTTGCAAACACCCTTGTGATTTCTGAGGAACGTGCTGGGATCGGTCCCGGCCACGTGGCACCAGCAGGTGTCCAGTTCAGGCTGCAGGACGTCCTTCCCGGCGTCGTCCAGAAGAACGTCGAAGAGGTCTTTGCCGTTGATCTTTTCGAATTCGAAATCGTGGCTGTGGTAAAGCAGCTGGATCCCCTCTTTCTTGCAAGCCTCTGAGATCTTTTTTAGATCGTCGAGATAGAAGTTGTAGCCGGGAGCCAAAGGCAGCTCCATCTTGCGGTCAGCCCAAGGGAGCGCGATATATTTGCAGCCCAGGGAAGCGTATAATTTCGCCTGGCCTTCAGGATCCTTCAGCAATTCGTCCTTGCCAACGTGAGCAGAGATGATCTTAAGACCGTTCTTGTCGCAGAGTTTCTTGAACTCTTCCGGGGTGTACTGATAGAAACCGGCCAGTTCCACGCCGTCGTAGCCCATTTCGCCAAGCGCCTTTAAAACGCCTTCCAGGTCCTTTTCACAGTCCCCTCTCAGAGAGTAGAGCTGGATGCCGACCTTGAAAGGAGCCGGGGAGGCGGCAGCCTTATCATCGCCCTTCGGAGCGCTCTTGCAAGCGGTCAAAACTAAACCCGCCAACGCAAAAAGAAGTAGTTTTTTCATAGTAAGTGGTTTATTTAATTGGTTATCTTAATATGATATCAAAAAATTAAAAGGATCCCGCAGCGAACATATGGAGGACGCCAATGTTTGAATTGCGAGCGTAATGGTGAGCGAAGGGATTCTTTTAATTTTTTGTAGGACAAAAAAAGACCTCCCTTACCGGGAGGTCCATTTTCATCAATATCAGAAGTTGACTTGAAGTCCGCCGCTGATAACAACAGTTTCGTTATTCATATGTGTGTCCCCTTTTCAATAACGCTCGCTCAACTATCCTTTGGTCACTCACTTTCCCCAAGGCGGGGCCTCCCGACCGCCGGAACGCTTTGTTTGCGTTAATGGCTGGGCTACGAGACTAAATAGTCTCTCTTTATATCTTGCAGTTCACCCTTGATGGCATCCCACGGCCAGATTTTAGCTGACACATCACCTCCTTTTTTGCCTAAATAGAGATGCCTGAGTGCAATTGCCTATTTGATTGTCTTTTTATTCTATCCTATTAAATTCCAGATGTCAACCCTTGAAGCCGGCGAGAGCTTCGCCTAGCTTGATCTTCAGACCGTCCATGAATTTCCCGTCGAACTGGAAGCGGTCTTTTTCAAAAGCTATGACAACGGTGGAGCCGAACTCAAAGGCCGCGATCTCGCAGCCCCTTTTCGCTTCAAAAGCCTCGCCTTCAGTAAACTTCGTCGCAATGTTGCCGACGTTAAGGGCGCCGACCGCCGCCATAAGGAAGCGGCCTCTTCCGGTGTCGAACTCCATCACTTCCCTTTGGTTGGTAACGAAGACGTCGGGATGTTTCTTAACATAGCTCGGGAAAACGGGCTTCTTGGCGCCGGGCTCAAGTTTGGAATAGATGAGCTTGGCGTCCGTCGGTGCGTAGATGCGGTGGAAGTCAGCGGGCGAAAGATACAAAACGGCGTAGAGACCGCCCTCGTAGATCGAGCAATCCTTCTTCGCCAGATCCGTTAACCGGCAGGACTCCCCTTTCACTACCATAAATTCATCCGCGCTGACGATCCCCGTTTGGGAAACGAGCGATTCCGTCGGCGTCAAAAGCTTGTTGAGGTCAGGGTCGATCGGCCTCGCTTCCGGCTTCGGCTCCCTCAGGAAAAAGTCCAGTAGCGTCGGGAAGCCGCCTTCCGGAACGATCGCAAGAGATTCGTCTATGGCGTAAACGGACCTGAAGCGCCTGATGAGGAAAGGCCATTGCCTGGTAGCGAACCAGCGGAAAATCTTTCCGCAGAGTTTGGAAGGGATTATAGAAGCGAGGAAAACTTTCACAATCAGCTCCTCTTATCGAACTCTTCCTGCGAGTAGTAAACTTTGACGAGCGTTAAGCCCTGCGGAGGAGCCACCGAGCTCTTGCGACATTCAGTGGTTCCCGAGCAGAGAGCATCGACTTCCTCGGCCATCACCCTGCCTTCGCCGACAGCCAGAAGAAGGCCGACCATGGAGCGGACCTGCTTGTACATGAAGCCCTTGCCGAAGATGTCGATCGTTATCTCGTTTTCTGCCTGAGAGACGTCAACGGCGGTAACGAGGCGCAGCGTAGCTTCGTTCGGTTTGCCGGACTTCACTTGCAAGCCTTTGAACTCTCTCTCCCCCACCATGACGGCGGCGGCCCGGCGCATCGCCTCTACGTCAAAGTCGCGCCTGATCCAGTAATGGAATTTCCGCGTCATAACGTCGTCGCTCTCCGCGGTGTAAACTTTGTAGCGGTAGTGCTTGCCGAAAGCGTTGAAAGTCGGATGGAAGGATTCGTCAACGCTTTCAACCTTAATGACCGAGATGTCGTCGGGAACAAACGTGTTCACGCCTTTAAGAAGTTTCTCGGCGGGAATGTCCTTCATAGTCTTGAAACAGACGGTCTGGCCGAGAGCATGGACGCCGGAGTCGGTCCGGCTGGAGGCGGTCAGGACGACTTCCTCGAGGAGCAGCCTCCGCAAAGCTTCCGTCAATTCTCCCTGGACCGTTCTGGCTCCCAATTGGAACTGCCAGCCGCAGAATTTCGTGCCGTCATAGGAGACCGTCAGCTTCCAATAGTGCGCAACCCCGCCCTCGATGAGGGGAACGGAAACTTCCGGTTCGTTTTTCTTTTCCTTCCGCGGCGCCAAGGGCTCGTAAAACTTAAGCGTAATGAATGACAGGAAGGGGCAGGCGTACAAAATGAAAACTATCAGGAAAAAGACGAAGCCCAGCCCCAGCAAAACAAGCGAGAATATGCTCATCATCCCCGCATGGTACCAATCGGCGCGGTAGTTTATGAAGTAAATGAAGGGAAATAGCAAGACAAGCGGAAGAACGACGCAAAAGATACCCAGGAGATAAAGAAGATAGCACTTAAGGGTGAAAAGAAGATGCGCAAAAGGCCTCCTGAAGTAGTGGGCAAGGTAGGAAGGCAAAAGCTTCAGGTCGCTAACAAAACCTTTCTCCTCGCTCTCCCAGGAATAGGCAAGGTAAAAGGCCACGGGATGCATCAAAAAAAAGAAGACTAAAAAGGCGAGAGTAAAATAGAATATCAGCCAGGCAAGCATGGTTCTCCCGAGGATGACCGCGATGCCTCCCGAAATGAAATGCACGATCACAAGAATCGGAAGAATAAGAAAGACCCAGACCAAAAAGAACAGCGCATGCTTTATGAGCGCGGAGAAAAAGAGATTGGGAAAATGTTCCTCGACCTTCTTCTCCCTTAGCATAGCGCTAAGGAAAGCGGTGTGCATAGGCCACCTGAGGAAGGGCAAGGAGGCACTGAGCGCTGTGGAAATAAGCGTTGTCAGAGGCAGTCCAAGCGTGTGCCTGAGGAATACCTTTTTGAATTCTGAAAAAATCTTTTTCATTTCTGGAGGTCTTTAAGGTAATCGATGCTGGCTTTGGCGCATTCAAGCGCGGTCATGCCGTCGGAAGGCTCGTCCTGTTCGACAACGATCCATTCGGCGCCGCATTCGTTGGAAGCGACCAGAAGTTCAGCGATGTCCTGGCATCCTTGGCCCAGCGGCGCAAAGGAGAAAGTGCCGTCCTCTTTGCTGCCGGTGTAGTCCTTGAAATGCACGACGGGGATCTTGCCTTTGTGATCGCGCAAAAATTGGCAGGGCTCGAAGCCGCCGACTTTGCACCAGCAGACGTCCAGTTCAAGTTTTATCGATTCGCCAAGGTCGAAGAGCAGGTTGTCCAAAAGCGTCTGGCCTTCGTGGAGTTTGAGCTCGTGATCGTGGTTGTGGTACATGAGTTCAATGCCGCGGACCTTAAGGGAACGCGAGATCTTCTTGGTCGTCTCGATAAAGTCGGAGTACCGTGCTCCGCCCGCCAGTTCGTCCGTTCCGGACCAGGGATAGGCAACAAAATCGCAGCCCAGGGCTTCGTAGAGCTCCGCGCTCCTCAAGGGATCATTCATAAGTTCTGAGCGGTCCACGTGCGCGGAAAAGATCTTAAGGTTAAGATCCTTGGTTATGGCGTTGAGTTCGGAAATATTGAGGCCGTTGAAGCCGGCCAATTCCACGCCGTCATAGCCCATCTCCTTGACTTTTTTCAGCGTAGCGGGAAAATCAGACTTGCAATCATTTCTTACGGAATACAATTGGAGCGCGACGGGAATTTCTTTCATAAGTTTTCTCTCTCGAATTGTTGCATGAAGTTAACTAAAGCTATGACGCCAGCTTTGGGCATGGCGTTGTAAATGCTGGCTCTTATGCCGCCGATGGACCAGTGTCCCTTAAGGTTCATCAGTCCTGCTTTCTCCGCCTCTTCCAAGAAAACCGGCTCAAGCTCCCTTCTTCTCAATCTGAAGGGGACGTTCATGATGGAGCGGTCGCGCGGTGAGACTTTGTTGAGGTAGAGGGCGGAATTGCCGATACAATCGTAAAGCAGTTTTGCTTTTTCCCTGTTTATCTCCTCCATGACTTTAAGGCCGCCCTTTTGCTCTAACCAGGCAAAGACAAGGTTCGCCACATAGATGGCGAAAGTCGGCGGAGTGTTGTAAAGGGAGTCGTGCTCAGCGTAAGTCTTGTAGCGGAGCATGAGGGGCAGTTCCTCGTCTCCGGCGGAATCAAGGAAAGAATTTTTAATGATGACGACGCAAAGGCCGGCCGGGCCGATGTTCTTCTGGGCGCCGGCGTAGATGAGGCTGTACTTCTCAACTGGGCAGGGCGCTGAAAGAATGCAGGAGGACATGTCGGATACTAATGGCAGGTCCGTTTCGGGCGGCGTGAAGAATTTCGTGCCGTACAAAGTGTTGTTGTCGCAAATGTGGAGGAACTTCGCGTCTTTCGGAATATCCTCCCGATATATTTTGGGAATATACTCGAAGTTTCTGTCGGCGCTGCCGGAAAAGGCTTCTCCCCTGCCCTGGAGTTTGGCGGCTTCATAAGCTTTATTAGCCCAGCGCCCGGTTATCACGTAGGCGCCTTTGCCGAAATTCATAGGCACCATCGGGAACTGCAGACTGGCGCCGCCCTGCAGAAAGAGGATCGAGTAGTCGTCGGGTATGGACAAAAGGCCTTTGAGGCGGGTCTTAGCCTCCCCGAGTATCTCTTTGAAAGCCTCCGAGCGGTGGCTGATCTCAAGAATGGACATCCCGCAACCGTCAAGGTCCCTGAGCTCTTTTTGAACCTTTTCCATGACTTCCTTGGGAAGCTGGGCCGGGCCGGCGCAGAAATTGTATATCTCCCCTTTTACTTTCATACCTTTATGGTATAATAAATTTAGAGACAAATCAAGAAAGAAATAATGAGTAACAAGAAGGAAAAAATTGCGTAAGCTGCCCAAGATCCAACCAGGGACGGCATGGGAAATCAAAGACACCGATTCAATAATAACTAAACATCTCTCAGAAGTATATCCTGTCGCGTTTGCTAAAGTTATGTGCAACCGCGGCTTGTACGAAGTGTCCGCCGTGGAGGATTTCCTCCATTGCGCTCTAAGTGACTTGCCGCAGCACAAAATAGAAGAGCAAGCTCTTTGCAACGCGGCGGAGCGTGTGCTCAGCGCCATAAGCAAAGGCGAAAAGATCGTTGTTTACGGCGACTACGATGTGGACGGCGTCACCTCCACTGCCTTGGTAACAGAAGTTATCCGCAATCTTGGCGGAGAGGTGGATTATTTTATCCCCAACCGCCTGACGGACGGCTACGGACTATCCGCAAAACGCATCGGCGAAATGGCCGACAGAGGCGTCCGGGTCGTCATAACCGTGGACTGCGGCATCAACGCCATGGAAGAAGTCGAGCTTCTGAAATCTCGCGGCGTGGACGTCATCATAACAGACCACCACGAACCGAAGTTCGATCCCCAAGCTGATCTTTTCACAGCCAGCGGGCTGAAGTCGTTCGTTCTGCCGAACGCCTTCTCCATCATCAATCCCAAAATAGAAAACTGCTCCGGCGCAGCGAGCGAGGCGGGATACTTCGACCTGGCCGGCGTCGGCGTCGCCTTCATGCTCTGCTGGTGCATTGTAAAAAAAGCCGGGCAAAAGAAGCTCAAGAAAGCCGCCGACATCAAGCTCCAGGAATATCTCGACCTTGTGGCGCTGGGAACGATAGCGGACGTTGTGCCCCTTTACGGGCAGAACAGGATCTTTGTCAAATACGGGCTTGCGGCCTTGAAAAACACAGTCAGGCCGGGCTTAAGAAAGCTTATCGAAAAAACGCGCGCTTTTGACTGCGACGTCAAGGACGTGACATTCTCTCTGGCGCCGAGACTGAACGCTCCCGGGCGCGTGACGGACGCTTCCACCGCCGTGGAGCTGATGCTGACCAAGGACGCCGTCATGGGCGAAGTATTGGTAGACGAGCTGGAGGACGCGAACAAAGAGCGCCAGCGCATCGAAAAGGAAACTTTCCGCAAGGCCCAGGCCGCTTTTGAGAAAACGCTGCCGCCTGAATTCGCGGGGCTTCCGAAGATACCGGGAGGCCTGCCTTCCATCATGCCGGACGGGCCCAACGTCATCGTGGTGGCCGGCGAGAACTGGAACCCGGGCGTCATCGGCATCGTGGCTTCTCGTATGGTCGAGCGCTACGGCCTTCCCGCCGTCATCATCGCCATGCAGGGAGATTCCGGCAAAGGAAGCTGCCGCAGCTGCGGAAACTTCCATATGTTCGACGCGCTGAGGCGCTGCGGCGACCTTTTGGAGAACTACGGCGGACACAGGATCGCCGCGGGACTTTCGGTCAAGCGGGATCAGATCGATGCCCTTAGGACGGAGCTTGATCGGCTGGCTAAGGAAGCGAGGGATTGCGAAACTCAGAAGACCAGTTTGGAAGTGGACGCGCTCGTGACGCTGGAAGAACTTGACGAGGAACTGATCGGCCTGGTCGGTCTGTGCGAACCGTACGGCGCCGGCAACCCTGAGCCGATGTTCGCTATAAAAGGCGTCTATCTGGCGGACGAACCGCAGGTGATAAAGGGTAAGCATTTGAAATTCATGGTGGTCCAGAACGGCGTTTACCGCGAAGTCTTCGCCTACAACTGGAAGGAAAGGCTCTATGAGCTGGAGTCCCTGCCCCGGTTCGACATGGTCGTCTATCCATACCTGAACGATTATCGAAATTCGAACTCCATAGAACTGCAGCTGGTTGACATCAGACCCTGCGAGGAGGCAAACAAAAAATGATGCGCAAACTGAAACTCTTCCTTATGACGGGCCTTCTTCTGTCGGCTCTGGCAGGCTGCGTCTATACGCACCCGACAACCGGCCATACCTATTTCTTCAGCCATGAATACAACAATTTCGCGGTTGAGGAAAGCCTCACAATCAGCCCGAGCAATTACGTCGGCTTCTGCTTCCTGCCGCTTAAAGAAAAGGACGAGCAGGGCATCGCCGAACTTATCCAGGGCCTTACCACGAAATATCTGACAGACCACGGCTACGTCCTCGTGACGCAGGAGGAACTTAAGGAAGACACCTCGCTCATCGACTACACTTTTCTGGTCGGCCTTGATTACACGGAATCCATGCTCTATGAAAGGATAGACATCTCCATTTTCCTCTACAACGCTGACAAAAAGGACAATTACCAGAATCATCTCTTCTGGAGTTTCAGCTGCCAAAGGGACGTTTACCCGATCACGCGCTCCAACCTTGAGCCGATCTACCAGGACCTCTTCACCCAGGAGCCAGTTGACTGGGGCGAATACGCCACCATCTTCCCCAAACGCTCGGTGCCTAATTCTGTTTACAACGCTTTCATGGAAAGATTGTCGAGCGCCAGGGACAGAAGGCTGAAAATAAATTCCAGCAACGAATTCATCATAAGATAATTTGCAAAATCAGGAAAAGAAATGTGGGACTACAGTGACAAAGTGATGGATTATTTCCGCAATCCCCGCAATATGGGAGAGCTCGAGGACGCCAACGGCATCGGCAAGGTCGGCAGTATGGCCTGCGGTGACGTCATGTATCTCTATCTGAAAATAGACCCGAAGACCGAAGTCATAGAGAAAGCGACTTTCAAGACTTTCGGCTGCGCCTCCGCCATCGCCTCAGCCAGTATACTTACGGAAATGGTCATAGGCAAGACAATCGACGAGGCCCTGAAGATCACCAACAAGGATATCGTCGAAGCTTTGGGCGGTCTCCCGCAGGCGAAGTTCCACTGCTCGGTCATGGGCAGCGAAGCCTTGGAGGCGGCCGTGAACGACTACCGCGGGATCAAGCCAGAAGAAAAAGAAGAATTGGAAGGCAAGCTCGTCTGCAAATGCTTTGCCGTAACGGATAAGCTCATCGAGAAAGTCGTAAGGGAAAACCATCTCACGACCGTCGAGGAAGTGACCGCTTACACCAAGGCCGGCGGCGCCTGCGGAAGCTGCAAAGAAGAGATAAAAGAGATCATAGACCGCGTGAACAGTCACCCCTGCTGCCTTAAATAAATGTTCGTTTACCTTGACAACAACGCCACCACAGGCGTGGCAAAAGAAGTGCTGGAAACCATGCTCCCCTTTTTGCAGGAGGAGTACGGCAATCCTTCCAGCATGTACGAATTCGCGAGAAAACCTATAAAGGCCGTAGAGAAGGCCAGACGCCAGGTCGCTGAATTCCTGGGCGCCGCCTACGAGGACGAGATCATCTTCACGAGCTGCGGCTCGGAATCCGACAGCACCGCCATTTTGGGCTCCCTGCAGGCCCAAATCCCCCCCTCCCAGGGCGGCAGGAATGAAGTTATCGTGTCCGACGTGGAACACCCCGCCGTTTTCAATCTGAGAAAGCACCTAGAGAGGATGGGATATACGGTCAGAGTCCTGCCGGTCAACAAAAACGGCCTGGTGAAAGTTGAATCGCTAAGTAAAGTCATCAGCGAAAAGACCGCCCTTGTCAGCGTCATGTACGCCAACAACGAGACCGGCTGCATAATGCCGATCGCCGAACTGACTGAGATCGCGCATAAACATGGCGCTCTTATGCACACCGACGCGGTCCAGGCCGCCGGCAAAATAAAACTCGATGTCCAGAGCATCAACGTCGATATGCTCGGCATCTCCGGCCACAAGATCCATGCGCCCAAAGGCGTTGGCGCTCTTTATCTGAAGAGAGGAACATCCTTCCGCCCCTTCCTGGCGGGTGGGCACCAGGAGCGCGGCCGCAGGGCCGGCACCGAAAACGTCGCCTCCATCGCAGGGCTTGGCAAAGCCTGCGAGATGGCAAGCGAATCCTTGGAATACGAACAGACCGAGATCAGAAGGCTGAGAGACAAACTGGAAGCAGGCCTTCTGACTATCCCCTACTCCTACCTCAACGGCGACAGAGAAAAACGCACGCCCAACACCACGAACATCTCCTTTGAGTTCATTGAGGGCGAGGCCATTCTGCTTTCCATGAGCGACAAAGGAATATGCGCTTCCACCGGCTCAGCCTGCTCAAGCGAATCCTTGGAGCCTTCGCACGTGCTTCTGGCGCAGGGATTGCCGGCAAAACTGGCGCATTCCGCCGTGCGCTTCAGCTTAAGCCGCTACACAAAGGAAGAAGAGATCGACTACGTGATTTCCGAGATGCCGAAAATAATAGAAAGGATCCGCGCGATGTCTCCTTTCTGGCACGGGAATTAACCGACCAGCTCCTCCAAAAGAGCCTTCACGGAGAACTTCTTCGCGGCCAGCGCGAGGACAAAGTAAACCGCCGCGCCGATCAACCCAAGGATCGGCAGTTTCACAAGGCTTCCCACATTCAGGAAATTCATTCCCAACAAGACCGCCGCGAACATGACGACTGAAAAAGCGGCGCATTTGCCGGCGAAGCCGAGGTCCAGGAATCTCAAGGGAGAAAAACCGTAGCTTTTCACTCTCCAAGAGCAGAGGGAAAGCAGAAGCACGTAGGAAAGCAAACTCGCCAAAGCAGTGCACCACATGCCAAGCGACTTTGTGAAGAGCGCGTTGATAACGAGGCAGAAGAGCGCGGAAGTGAAATTGGCGAAGAACAAGAAGCGGCTGTGCCCCTTCAGGAAGATCACATTGTGATAAAAAGCGTTCACCTGGCTGATCAGCGCAGCCAGCAAAGGAAGCAGGAAGAAAGCGTAGGAAACGTTGAACTCCGCTCTTCCCGTTATCGCGTCCAAAATAACGTCGTGCGTTGCCAGAAGCCCCATAAAAAGAGGCAGCGCCAGGAAAAAGTAAAGCCTCGCGAAACGCCGGCAGATAATTACGACCGTCTCCTTGCCTTTCTTGCTGACGGCTTCCGCCAGAACGGGCAGAAGCGTGTAGGCTATAGGCAAGCCAAGATACTGGATAAGCATGGCGATCTTCAAGGAAGCGTCATAGCGTCCGACTTCGCCGGCTCCCGTCTGGAAGCCTAAGATGACTTTGCCGCCCGTTCCGAAGAGCCAGGTGGAAAGGCCGAACATCATGAGAGGCGCGCCGAAAATCAACATGCCCTTGAGAGCCGGGAGCGCCGGGCCGTCTTTAGGCATGGCGAATTCTTCGTCTCCCTCCGCGATCGTATCCTCGTCTTTTCTCCCAAACTCCAGACACGCGAAAAGAAGGTAGAGGAAAACGACGTAGGCCGCTTTGACGACGAGGGTGAGCCTGATTATCTTCGCAAGGTCATAGCCCGCTTTGGAAGCGTAAAGATAAACCAGAAGAATTGCCACCGTGTAGATCATCCTGACGAAAGAGTGA
Organism: bacterium; assembly: GCA_017616555.1. Classification (GTDB taxonomy): domain Bacteria; phylum Auribacterota; class UBA3054; order UBA3054; family UBA3054; genus UBA3054. Next base: position 11,852 of record JAFZXZ010000001.1, read on the forward strand.
AGATCGATCCTGAGCCTGGCGCGGTAGCTGCCGTCCAGCAGCAGTTCCAGGGCGTTCAGAAGTATCAAGGGCAGCGCGGCCATAAGGCACTCCGCCGCCACAGGCGTCTTTATGACCTTTTCCGCAATGACGGGATCAAGGCAGCGCATGACAAACGTCAGAAAGAGCCCCAGAACGACGATAAGCGAAGAAGCCAAAAGGAAAAGTTTGCGGACGTAAGAGCTTTTGTGCGAGCCGCCCAGATAACGGATGACGGACTGGCTCAGGCCGAGCCCGGTAAGGATGACGGCCACGGAATAGATCTGTTCGATAAGCCCCCAGGTCCCGAAGATCTCGGAACCGAAAGCCCCGCCCAAAATATTAATGAGCAGAAATCCCCTGACGAAATCAAGGATGTCGGAAACGCCTCTCGTTAGGACGAAAAAATACTCTCTTTTCTTTTCCATCAGAGTTTCTGCTGGTATCCCCAGTTCAAAAGATTTTTGACCGCGTCGTCCCTTTCCTTCTTGGAGGGAGCGCCGATGACAACCAGGATCATTCTTCTGTCGTTCCTTAAGCAGGTCGCCGTCACGCAGAAGCCGGCCTGGGCGTAGAACCCTGTCTTCAAGCCGTCCACACCCTGGCAGCGGCCGATAAGACCGTTGCGGTTGCTGAGCTGGAATTTCCCATCCCTGAAAGTGTCGAGCCTGGTGCTGGTCCACTCCAGAAGCTTAGGATACTTGAGAAGTTCTCTGGCCAGCATCGCCATGTCAAGCGCGGAGGACTTGTTGTTGGCGCCTTTCTGGGGAAGCCCGTGCGGATTATAAAATTTCGTCGCCTTCATGCCAAGCTGACCGGCCCTTTTGTTCATCATGCCGACAAAGTCATCGACGTTGCCGCCCAAGGTCTCCGCCACGGCGAAAGCCGCGTCGTTGGCGCTCATGATCATGACGCACTTCAGAAGTTCGCCAAGGGTGAACCTTTCCTTTTCCGCCAGATAGACCTGGCTGCCGCCTATTTTGGAAGCCGCGGCAGAAACGGAGACCATGCCGTCAAGCTTGGCCTCCCCCCTCTCGTCCGCTTCCAGGGCCAGAAGCGCCGTCATCATCTTCGTCATGGAGGCGATCTCATAAGGATCGTTCTCGTTCTTTGCCCAAAGGATGTCGCCCTTGGTGGCGTCAACAAGTATCCCGCCTTTGATGTTGTCCAGGCCCTTCACCACAGCGCCTCTTTTGACTTTGTTGATGTTCCAGACTTTGGCGAGAGGCTTAACTTTCGGCTTCTCCTTCGCGGGCAGCTCCGGGACCTCTATGGCCGCGAGCTCCTCCATAGGCGTCAATTCTTTTTCCGGCTCCTTTTTGCCCTTTGACATGTCAGGCCAGAAAGCTACGAAGAAAAGCGCGATGGCGGTCACCAAGAAAAGCAAAAGATACTTATATTTTCCCATGGAATTCTTCCTTTAACTGTGCGAGTCCGCGATAAAGGACGGCCTCTATGCCGACCGCTTTCGCGCCCTCAACGTTCTCAAGTCTGTCGTCTATCAGAAGGCAGTTTTCAGCCTTTTCTTTACATTTGTCTAGCGCCCTTTCATAAAATTCGGGATGCGGCTTCAGGGCGTGGACCTCGTAGGAAGGGATCCAGCCGTCCATGAAGAGAAGTTCCGGAGCTTTTTCCTTCACGAATTCCAAGTGCTCCACATTCGTGTTGGAAAGCACGTAGGAGGGATATTTCTCATGAAGACTGCGAGCGAAAGCTGCTGTTTCCCCGGGGACTCCGAAAATATCGTTCCAGGCCAGGCGGAATTTTTCCCGGTCCAGACTTAGATCAAGCTCTTTTTCAACTGCACTCTTGAGGTCGTCAAAAGAGCAAAGCCCCTTTTCAAAATCATCCAGAGGTTTGGCGAGCTTTTTCTGCAGGGAGTTCCGGCGCCAGAACAAGGAAAGCGTTTTCCCAAGCGGCAGAAGCTTAAGGAAATTGCGCCAGAGCCGGTCATGGGAGAACGGGATCAGAACGCCGCCCAGGTCCCAGAGTATAACTTTCACTTCCGCCATCTTCTCCCGTCCAAACCTTCTTTTAAAGGCGCGCCCATGAGATACCAGAAAAACAAGCCGGCGTAAAGTTTCGTCTTGGACTTGATCTTATCACTTAGTCCCAAAGTCAAAAGCGTCATCAGGGAATAGGCCAGAAGATTGATGAAAGTTCTCAAAAAGACGCCGATGATCAGAGTAAAAAGCGCGATCTTCCCGTAACGCAACCTGAAGAAAAGCATCCTGGAAATATGGAATTCGATCCTGGCTTTAAGGGGAACTTTGTTGGCGGAGCGTCCCTGGAGATGCGTGGCTTTGACGCTTGGGAAATGCACGACCTTGAAGCCATGATCCCTCATCCTGCAGCACCACTCCGTCTCCTCGAAGAAGAAGAAAAAGCGCTCGTCCATTAGCCCGGCTTTTGCGACAGCCTCGCCACTGACAAGCATGGCCGCGCCGAGAAGACTCTCGACTTCCAGGGGGCTTTCTCCAGCCGGATGGGACTTCCTGTAGCGCTTCTGGAAAAGCGAACGGTTGATGAGTTCGCTTGCCAAAGTCGGAACAGGACCGTAGGAGAACTGAGGACTTCCGTCCTCCCTTACGAAGTTCACGCTTCCCAGCCCGAAGTCTTTTATCTTTCCGGCTTCTTCCAAAAGATCTTTCAAAAAATCCGGCGGCAGGATCAGGTCGGAGTTCAGAAGAAGGAAGTAATCGTATCCAACCCTTGCCAAAACTTTATTGAAAGCGCCGGCGAACCCAAGATTCTCAGGAAGCAGCAAAAGCTCCGCCTCCCCTTTCATTTCGGCTAACCTTTCCTTTTCGCCGGCAGATGTGGAGGCGTTGTCTATGATGACAAGGTCAAAGTCAACTCCCCTTCCGGCAGCCTTAAGGGACTCCAACGCGCCCCGGAGTTCTTCCGAGGTGTTGTAGTTAAGGAAAGCCAAAAGGATCTTGGCGCTCATGTTATCAGCGGTCGGAGAAGGAATGATAGTTGGGGGCTTCCTTGCTTATCCTGATGTCGTGCGGATGCGCTTCCCTGATGCCGGAGGCGGTAATGCGGCGGAAGATTCCGTTGTGCCTGAGTTCTTCGATATTGCGGCAGCCGTTGTAGCCAAGGGAGGATCTCAAACCGCCCGCGAACTGGGTAAGCACGTCGCCGACGTGTCCGGCGTACGGGACCATGCCCTCGATGCCTTCCGGAACGAGCTTGTCGGTGGAAACGTCCTGCTGGCTGTAGCGCTCGCGGCTGGATTTCGAATCGAGCATGGCGCCCAAGCTGCCCATGCCGCGATAAACGACGAAACGGCGGCCCTGGTGGATGATCTTTTCGCCCGGGCTCTCTTCCGTGCCGGCCAAAGTGGAACCCATCATGATGCAGCTTGCGCCGGCCACTATGGCTTTCGCCACGTCGCCGGAATGCCTGATGCCGCCGTCGCTGATGATCGGGATCTCGTCTCCGACACCCTGCGTCGCTTCATAGACCGCGGTGATCTGCGGGATGCCGACGCCGGTGATGACGCGCGTCGTGCAGATGGAACCCGGGCCGATGCCGACTTTAACGGCGTCCGCGCCAGCTTCCAGCAAAGCTTTCGCGCCTTCCCTGGTCGCGACGTTGCCGGCTATGACGTCCACTTCGGAATAATTCTTCTTCATGTATTTGACCATCTCGATGACGCCCTTAGAGTGAGCGTGCGCCGTATCGACAACGATGACGTCCACGCCGACCGCCGCGAGTTTCTCGACTCGCTCGAAATCGTTGGTGCCGCAGGCCGCCGCGCAGAGAAGCCTGTGCTTCTTGTCACGGGAAACGAAGGGCTCGATACCTTTCACGATGTTCCTGACGTCGGTGTAGCTGTAAAGGCCGACCAGTTTCCCGTCCTCGACTATCGGGAGTTTCCCGACTTTGTTGCGGCTCATGATGGCGTAGGCTTCGTCGATGGTGGTGGTCCTCGGCGCCGTGATAAGTTTCTTGGTCATCACTTCGGAAAGTTTCACGTTCGTTGACTCAAGGTATCTGAGATCCCTGGAGGTCAGGATGCCGGTCAGCTTGCCCTGGGAGTTGGTGATGGGGAAACCGTGGAAACTGTAGCCTTTCTCGTTGGCGATCTTCAACAGCTCGTCCACCGTCAGGTCTTCCTGGAAAATGACCGGCTCGTTGATAAGACCGTTCAGGTAGTGCTTCACCTTCTGTACTTCCGCAGCCTGCAGGACAGGGTTCAGCGCCCTGTGGATAACGCCGATGCCGCCGCTTCTTGCCATCTCTATGGCCATCTCGGATTCCGTCACCGTATCCATGGCGGCGGAGATGAAGGGAATATTCAAAGTGATGTTCCTGGTCAGCCTCGTCTGCAGGCTTGTCTGCGAAGGCAGGAAGTCAGCGTACTGGGTGATGAGCGTCACATCGTCGAAGGTCAGGGCGGTGAAGCCGGCTTCCTTCATGAATTCATCGACTTTAGGGTTTATCATATCTATATCCTCTGGATTGTTTACTAGTTTTTGGCAAGGGCTTTGGCCGCGATGTCATGGCGGTAATGGGCGCCCTCGAAGGAGATCATATCAACACCTTTGTAGGCAGCCTCGCAGGCATCTTTGATGCTGTTGCCCAAAGAAGTCACGCCCAGGACGCGCCCGCCGGAAGTCAAAAGCCTTTCGCCTTTTTTGACCGTTCCGGCCTGGAATACGACCGTATCGGGCAGAGCCGCGGCGTCTTCTACGCCTTTTATCTCCATGTGCTTGGTGTAAGAACCCGGGTACCCTTTGGAAGCCATGATGACGCAGACGGCGGGACGGGGATCCCACTTAAGCTGCACGTCCGCAAGACGCCCCCTCTCGATGGAAAGGAAAACGTCCACCAGGTTGTTCTTGAGCCTGGGCAGGACTGCCTGCGTCTCGGGGTCGCCGAAGCGCACGTTGTATTCAAGGACGTTCACGCCCTTGCTGCCTATCATCAGTCCGGCGTAGATGACGCCGCGGTAGTCCATCCCCTCTTCTTTTATGCCCTTCAAGGTAGGCAGAAGGATCTTTTCCATGACTTTCTTCTTAAGCTCTTCCGTAACGACGGGCGCCGGGGAGTAAGCTCCCATGCCGCCGGTGTTGGGCCCCTGGTCGTAGTCGAAGACGCGCTTGTGGTCCTGGGCGCTCTCAAGGGGCACGATGGTCTTGCCGTCGGTGAAAGCCAGAATGGAGGCTTCCTCGCCGTCCAGCAGTTCCTCGATTATTATCTCGCCGCCGGCCGCGCCGAAGACTTTGTCCTCCAGCGTCGCTTTCACGGCCTCGAAAGCTTCCTCCTTGCTTTGGCAAACGAAAACGCCCTTGCCGGCCGCCAAACCGTCAGCCTTGACCACGCACTTTCCGCCATTCTTCTCAATGTAAGCCTTGGCGGCCACAGGATCGGAAAAGACCTCGAAATCGGCGGTTGGGATCCCGTATTTGCGCATGAATTTCTTGGCGAAGATCTTGGAACCTTCTAACCTGGCCCCCGCTTCGTCCGGGCCTATGACCGCCAGACCCTGGTTTCTCAAAACATTGGCAATTCCGGCGCAAAGAGGCGCCTCAGGCCCTATCATAACAAGCTGTATATTGTTTTCTTTGGCAAACTTAGCCAAAGCCTTGCCGTCCGTTGCGTCAATACCGGTATCTTCGCAGAAGCTTAAAAGCCCGGCGTTGGCACCCTTTGTCACATAGATCTTCTCCGTCTGGGGAGCCAGACTCATTTTCCAGGCCAGGGCATGTTCCCGGCCGCCGCCGCCCAAAAGCAGGATCTTCATAAAATTTCTCCAATATCGGTTCTATATTAATTAGGATATTGTAGCAAAACACGCTCTCTTTTGGCAAGGAGCTCACCCTCACAAAATGGCGCTTGATTTCAAAAAATGTTTTCAATATAATAATCTCCACGTTTTTAAAACTGAAATCAGGTTTTCCTGATTCTAATCAACAACTGAAGGAGAAACATGAAACGTTTCCTTACCTTAATCGCCTTATTAACAATCGCCGGCACGGTCTTCGGCGCCACCACCACCCTGCTTGATCAGGACTTCGAAGGTCTTGAATACGGCGACGCCCGCAATATGCGCGGCTTCGGAACTTACGTCTCCGCCAACGCCGAGCAGTTCTACTGCAACGTCACCAACGAGTGCGCGAACGGCGAAAAATCCCTCTGGTCCGGCAAAGTCAAAAAAGAAGGGCAAAGCCAGCGCGGCGGCGTCTGGATCTTCATCCCCGAGATCGAGAACGTTATTTCCCAGGAAGGCATCCTCACCATCAACGCTGAGGTCACCTGCCACTCCAACATGGGCGGCTTCGCCATCGGCACCGGCGACGAAGATACTGACAGCTATCCCGGCGTTTTCGAAAGCTACTTCTTCGCCAACGGCGGCAACGTCCATCTGAGGAACGCTGAGAACGAAGCTATCGGCAACGGCTTCGCACACACCTTCAACGCTTTGAAGCCCCTCACCCTGAAGGTCATCTGCCCCACCGGCGAGATCCTTGCCTATAAATACGGTGATTCTGAATTCACCCCTGCCATCGGCACCTTCCTCAACCTTGAGAAAGTCAAAGCCATCTGCATCGGCGTTTTCGAGCCCCCCTACGGCGCCAACAACAGGCCCGGCGCCTCCATCGACGACATCAAAGTCACTTTCTGCGACGATCCTCTGATCATCGTGGAAGGCGAAACCGTCATCCCCTTCAGCAACAATGACGAAGACAACACCTTCACTTCTACCCTGAGATCCGTCCTCGGCTCCGGCGAAGTGACCGTGGAAGTCATCGAAGGCAGCAACTGGCTGAAGATCATGGGCACGACCTTCAAGAGATACCAGGTCAAGTCCGGCGAGTCCGTTCCCGTCACTTACACCATCGACCGCTTCATGGTCGGCGCCAACACCGGCTTCGCTACCGTGCGCTTCGCCACCGAGACCCAGGTCCTTGACGTTCAGTACGTGATCCAGAGCGGCACCAGAGGCGGCGGCTACGCCCTCTACTCCACTGACTTCGAAAGCATGGAAGACGGCTCCATCCTCGACCAGCCCTGCTGGGTCGCAGCCGGCTCCGTCAACAACTGCTTGGTCATGGAAGACCCCGACGATCCCGAGAACCGCGTTCTGAAGATCGGTCAGGCCCAGGCTCTGCACACCAAGATCTCCTTCGATGCTGAGGCTTACAAGACCTACGACCTGAAGGTTTCCGGCAGAGTCAAATATCCCAGCGAAGCCACCAAGTCCACCATCACCTTCGGCACCGAGCTCACTGCTGCCAACCGCTACGGCGAATACAGCATCAAGCACACCGCCGACGGCCTCCAGTTCACCGCTGACAACGTGGAAGGCGTCTCAATTGACAACTTGGCTCCCTATGACAAGTGGGTCACCTTCAGCTACAGCTTCAACACTGATCCCGCCAACCCCGTCTGCCGCTACATCACCTTCAACGGCGTGCAGTACGATGTCAACAAGCCGCTCAACCTTAATGACGGCTGGGGCACCTCCGGCTTCACCACCGAGATCCGCAACTACACCTGGAATTCCGGCGCCCTCTACTACCTCGACGATTGGAAGATCGAACTGGTCAAGGCCGGCACGGTTCCTGAACCTGCTGTCATCGGCCTCCTGGCCCTCGTTGCTCTCTTCCTCCGCAGGAAGTAAGTTTAGAGATCTAAACCAGTTAAAAAAGGCTCCCGTCAACCGGGAGCCTTTTTTGTTTCAAGAGAAGACAAATCCCGCTTATTTGTTCAAAAAGAGGCACAAATCCCTCGCTCACGGACTACGCACGCCTGGCCTTGATTGGCGTCCTCCGTGAGTTCGCTTGGGGATATGTGCCTCTTTTTGACTTGAATTAAAATCCAATTTTTGATGTAATACTATTACTGAAAATAAAAGCTGGTTTGTCTGGCCTAGGCGTATAGGCCGGATGAAACCAATTAATCTTAAATTAAAGGACCAACAACATGTTCAAGAACAAATTACTCCTTTTGGCCGTTCTGGCCATTTCGGCGGTTTTTGTGTGGGCTGACGCCCCGGCGAACGACAACGTCGCCAATGCTCAGGCTTTCACGATCGGCGATACCGTCAACGGCACTACCACAGACGCCACTTTGGAAAACGGCGAATCTGATGCCATCGGCCAGGGCTGGGTCAACTCCGTCTGGTACAAATTCAATCTCGGCACGACCTACCAGCAGAAGGTCACCATCAACGTTACCCATACCGAAGGCAGCGCTGAGGACGCCTGCTTGGTCGTCGCCACCGGCACCGGTTGGGGCGACTTCCAGATTATCACTGCCCAGGACACCAGCGTTGACGAGACTTACAACGGCAACCTTGACGGCGACAAAGACTATTACTTCGGCGTCTATGGTTGGAACGCTGATTGCTGCGGCGACTTCGTGATCACCTCCAGCAGCCTGCCCATCAAGGACTGGTACGCCGCTCCCGGCGCCACCGGCTCAGGCGACTCCTTCGACGATCCCTGCGATCTTAAGACCGCCCTTGAAAGCGTTGCCACCGGCAACTCCGTTTTCATGGCCCCCGGCACCTACAGCCTTGCCGAAGTTGGCACTGAAGCTAACTTCCGCTGGATGGACGGCGTCTGGCTTCTGGCCAACACCCCTGGCATCAACATCGTTGGCTCCGGCTCCGATCAGACCGTCATTCTTTGCGACGGCGACAATGACGTTGGCGTTGCCCTCTCCGGCAACGGCATCAATCTGAAAGGCGTCACCATCAATCACCCCAAAGACATCAAAGGCAACGACTCCTGGGGCGGCGCTTACTACGGCCTCGCCGGCGCCCTGACTCTCGCTGACTGCGGAAACAACACGTTGGAAGATGTTGTCGTTTACGTCGGCGCCGAAGGCGAAATGGAAAACTGCGACAGCGGATATCTCATTCGTCCTGTCACCATCCAGCCCTCTCTCGAAACCACCGTCAACGTCAGGGACTGCGCTTTCATTTCCGAAGGTCTTCTGACCTCCTGCAACGTCAGGCCCATGGGCAGCAATACCGAGGCCAAAGTTACAACGATCAACTTCGACTGCGTGACTTTGAGAAGCAACTATGACGTCATCCATGACATGAGAGCCATCACGGTCTTCGACCACAACTGCGCGATCTACGGCAACACCTGGTGGACCGGCAACTCCCCGCTGACTGTCAACGTCAGGAACTGCATCTTCCTGAACACCGGTATCCCCTGCGGTGAACAGGCTGGCGACGACTCCGTTGCCTGGACCTTCAACGTCAGCAAGTGCTTCATGCCCGGAGCCAATCTTGAACAGACCACTCGCGCCAACACCACCTATACCGATTGCGACAATGTGATGGATCCTCAGGTCGATCGCAGCTGGTGCAGCTCTCTGGTCAAAGCCGGCAAAGGCTGCGTCATCCCCTACGCTGAATACGTGACGGTCGTTGACGAAGACTTCTCCTCTTATGATGAAGGAAGCCTCATCGGCAATTACGGCTGGTCCAACGGCTACGGCAACGACGGCAGCGGCACCGTTGTCAAAGACGGCGGCAACACCTATGTCACGCTGACTTCCGGCGGCGGCCTCTGGGGCGCCCATTACACCTTTGACAACCCGGTCGCTACCGGTTGGCTCGGCGGCTCTGAGAACCCCTATCGTCTGTGGGTCTATTCCGCCAGATTGAAATTCAGCGGCTCCAGCGCGAATCCTTGGTTTGGCTTCTGGGATCCCCAGCTTTATGAATCTCAGTTCAAGAAAGACGGCGACCACTATGTGTTCTCCCCGGACGGCTCCAATTGGGCCTCCCTCGAGATGCCTGTTGACGAATGGTTCGACTTCGAGATCGGCGTTGATCCCACCGCGGTCAACAAACGTCACAACACTCTGTACGTCACCGTCAACGGCGTCACCGAGACTATCAATGCCTTCGGCGGTCAGGAAAATGACTCCGACGTCTTCAAGACCTTCCGCTACTTCTTCTGGGGCGGCGGCCTGAGTGTCTCTATCGACAACTTCAAACTTGTGTATTACTGCGACGGCCCGGCCAACGATTACTTGTCCCGCGCCACTGAGCTCAGCGGCTCCGCTGTCGGCGACAACGAATACGCCCGCGTCGAATCCGGCGAAAGCACCGACAACAAGAACTCTGTCTGGTATTACTTCCAGGCCACCAACGACAAAAAGCTCGGCGTCTTCACCACCGGCACTTGGGACGCTTACGCCAACGACACTATGCTCGGCGTCTTCTCCGCCGACACCGCTACTCCGACCTTCGCTGATCTGACGGAAGTCGTTCCTCTGACCGATACCGGCAGAGACGAGTCCGTTTCCTTCGACCAGGAAGTCGGCAAGTACTATTTCGTCGTCGTCGGTTCTTATGAAGGCGCCGGCGGCTTCGCCCTCGGCACCAAGGCTCTCCCAAAGGACAGCGTCTATGTCGCCCCCGGCGGCACCGGCGACGGTCTCTCTCCGGAAACCCCGATGGGCAGCATCTCTGAAGCTATGGAGATCGTCCCCTCCGGCAAGTCTGTCGTTCTCGCCCCCGGCGAATACTCAATTGCTGACAACTTCAACCAGACCGATGTCTGGGGCGCCGGCATGACCGTTCTGGCCTTCAAGACCACCGGCGTCACCTTAAAGGGCGCTGGTCCTGACAAGACCACCATCATCGTTCCTGCGGGCTATGTTGGCATCCGTATGGAGAAAGACGGCTCTTCCGTCCAGAACCTGACTGTCAAGGCTTATCGCACGGACAATATGCCTTATCACTACAACTTCCATATGCAGGGCGCCATCTGCGCCTGCAACTGCTCCGACATGAGCATCAGCAACGTGGCCATCTACAGTGAACAGAGGATCAACGAGATCCGTCCGTTCTCCACTTACAGCTGCACTCGTCTGACGATCAACAAACTGGCGGTCGAGGCCCCAGATTGCGGCGCTCCGTTCTTTGTCAACAAGAACTTCGACCTGGTCGTCAACAATCTGACTGTCAGCGGTGCCATGGTAAACAACAACCCCGCTGTTTACGTTGGCAACTGGCCGTGGGGCGGCGGCAACGAGAATTTGGTCTTCAACAACATTCTCTTGGCTAACACCTATATGCCGTTTACTGTGGAAGCCGACGACGAAGTGTTCGTTAACAACTCCGTCTACTACAACTGCCCCAATGACACCAAGCTCTTTGACGGTGCTGATTTCACTGAAAACGGCTGCGTCAGCTACGTCGAAGGTGAAAATAATCCTGAGCTTCAGGAATACGAAGGCTTCCTTCTGACCGCGACCCAGTTCGTCAACATCTATAAGAATGTTGGCTGGCACACCGTGCCCGAACCGGCTGTCTTCGGCCTCCTGGCCCTCGTTGCTCTCTTCCTCCGCAGGAAGTAAGCAAACTTCAGCTTCGGACTGACAAAAAGGCTCTCTCTTTCGAGGGAGCCTTTTTTATTTGCTTTTCCTCAGCGATAAATCATATGCCCTTGGCAAACAAGCTTCGCTGAGTTTGCTTACGGGCACATGATTCTATCGCCTCGAAGAAGATCCGGAGCTCAAAAAGCACACATCCCTAAGCGAACTCACGGAGGACGCTGATCAAGGCAAGGCGCGCGTAGTCCGTGAGCGGGGGATGTGTGCTTTTTGTGCGAAGGATTTACTTTTCGGGCAGAAGTTTTTTTGCTTCGGCGAGGAGTTTTTCTCTAGTGGCGGACTTTGGCTTTTGCAAAGCGATAGTATAAAGTTTCGCTAAGATCTTCCCCACTTCCGGTCCGGGCTTAATGCCCAGTTCTTTCATGAGATCGTCGCCGTTGACGGGAAGGTCTTTCAGTTTAAGGACTCTTCCCTCTTTTTCTATGCGGCGGATACGCGCAAGGACTGGACGGACTATCTCCAAGGTGAAGGCGAAGCCTTTTCCCTCGTTAGTCATGTTGCCCCTGACGTCGCAGAGCATGAACCTGATAAGATCCCTTATGGTGATGTGTCTCAAGCTTCCGATGAGGCGCTGCAGAGCGGGGTCTTTCATGTGGAAGGAATACAAAAGAGGACGCATGTGATAGCGGGTGTATTCGGAGACTTTGTCTATGGTCTCATTGGAAAAGCGCAGGTCTGTCAATGCTTTCCTAACCATCTTTTCACCAAGGATGTCGTGGTTGTAAAAGATGAAGCGGTCTTTTTCGATCTCTTTTCTGCAGGCTGGCTTCGCTATATCGTGCAGAAGGCAGGCCAGCCTCAGCGGGAGGTCTATCCTTTTGGCGGATTTCAGCGTCTGCAGAGCGTGCTCCCAGCAGTCCTCTTTGTGATGCGGGGGCTGCGTGCAGCCCATGCTCGGGACAAGGTCTAAGAAAAGATAAGGCAGAAGGCCCAGTTCGCCTACGAGTCTCAGGGCGAGGTCGGGATTCTTGCCGAGCAGCATCTTCGTAAGCTCTTGCTGGCGCCTCTCTACCGAGACCATGTCGACCAGGTGACCGAGATCCTTGATCGCTTTCCTCGTCTTGGGTTCAAGCTTGCCGTCTATTTTGGCGGCGAAACGGCAGGCCCTGAGCGCTCTCAGAGGATCTTCGCGCATTCTTTCCCTAGCGTTTCTGACAAAACGAAGAGTATGGGTCTTGAGATCTGTGAGGCCGCCCATAGGGTCTATCAGTTTGCTACCGTCATAGGCCATGGCGTTGACGGTGAAATCGCGACGCGAAAGATCTTCCTCTATTGAGTCGGCGTACGTTATGGAATCGGGATGGCGGTGATCGGAATACGTCCCGTCGTTCCTGTAGGTCGCCACTTCTATGCCGTCCACAAGCATGACGGCAAAAGCCTGGCCTACGGCCCGGCATTTTGGGAAAAGCTTTTTGATGTCCTTAGGCCTGGCGTTGGTCGCGACGTCGAAATCTTCGCACTTGATGTCGAGGAGAGCGTCCCTGACGCAGCCGCCGACAAGGCAAGCCTCGAAGCCGCCTTCCTGGAGCCTTGAGAGGATGTTTCCCACCTTTGGCGGTATCTTTATCCCCAAAGTCACGATCTAGCCCTCTATGAGCGTTCTGAGGTCCTCTACGGAGACTTCCGCGATGCTCGGCCTGAGAAGGTCGGCCGGCGCGGCTTTGACAAAATCGCCGACGCCTACGCACTTGAAGCCGGCAGCCCTCAGGGCTTCGATGCCGAGAACAGCGTCCTCGATGCCGACCACTTCGTCCGGCGCGGCGCCGGAAACTTCCTGAGCCTTCAGGAAGATGTCGGGAGCGGGCTTGGTCTTAACTATGTCCATTCTGTCTATTACAGCGTAGAAATAAGGCTCGAGTTTGGCGCAGCGGATGACGTCTTTGGCGTTCTTGCTGCCGGAAGCGACGACAGAACGGATCCCCGCTTTTTCTAGGTCTTCCAGAAGCTTGACGGCGCCGGGCAGACGCAGTTCGTCGGGATCGCAATTGTGCAAAAGATCGAGGTAATAGCGGTTCTTGCGGTCTGTCAGTTCCTTGCATTCCTCCTTACAAGGCATTGGCCTGTCGTTGAAGACCGTGAAAAGTCTTTCCAGACAGACTTCCCTCGCCATACCGCGGAAATCGTCGCCCTGTTTCTGGGTGAAATTAAGGGAAAGATCTTTCGCCAGCATATCCCAGCTTCTGTAGTGAAGGTAATGCGAGTCGACCAGAACACCGTCGAGGTCAAAGAGCACAGCTTTCAGTTTTGACATAGTTTATCCTTATTTCTTATGTTTCGCTTATTTTACCACAACCAGCCCTTTAACGCTGAATAAGAGCGCGTTGCGCCGCATTTTCCAAATTTGGTAAAATAAATAATACAACTAAGTATAGGAAAATAGTGAAAGCGATACATCTAGTAAGCCTTTTTGCGGCCTCTTTGCTGCTGACAGCCTGCGAGCCTTCTCCAAAGGAGGCGACGGAACTCTTCGTTTCCGACTTGAAAGCCGGAAACTGGAAGGGCTGCGCCTCTTTCATGACGCCGGAGCTGAGAGAGGCCTTCACAAGGGAGGCCAAAAATTGGCCTGTTCTCGCTTTCGCCCAGACTTTTTACACGGACAACGTCAACTGCGAATTTCTAAAATACGAGACGAAGGAAGGCAAAGCCCACACTCTTATCAGCTACACCTGGCGCTGGCTAAGGGTGCCGATAGTTCCCGGCAGCGTTTACTTCGACCTCGTATGGCGTCCCATGGACGGCAAATGGCGGATAGAAAACATTTACGCCACGAGCCATTGGGACATGCTTCCCATGGTTTGCGCCGAAACTCCCAAGGAACTTGTCAATAAAGCACAACCCACGACCTGCGGGCTCCGCTACGTAAAGCCTTACCGCGAAAGCGAAAGCTGGGAGAGCCTTGGCCGTACAACGGAAAAATATTTGGAAACCTGGTACCGATAAACAAAGGATCATCATGCGTCAATTCAGTCTAATCTTCCTTTTAGTCCTCTGCACCGTAGCCCCGGCCTTTGCCGACGGCGACGCCTTTGCAGAGGATGATGCGCTGAGAGCTCTTGAAAGAGCCGCGGCGGAAAAAGAGCCCATAGCCGGCCTCAAAAGCGAAACTCTCCCCACGATACCGGAGAGCGAAATCCAAGATTTCCCCTTCTTCTCCCGCGAGGAAACGGACGTTCCCCCGCTGGAGCAAGACATGGAGACGGAGGAGGAAACTCCCGTAAAACTTTCCATGACGCCCATAGAGGCGCATGACGAATATCTTCTCGCCAGCCGTCCGAAATGGTACAAACGCATGCCCTGGGGTCTCTGCCGCGGATTCGTGAACATCACGACCTGCGTTGGAGAGCTTGGCCGCGGCTTCACCTACTCTTTCGGCGAATACCATCCGGCTATTGCCGCGCCTATCGGCCTGGTCGCCGGAGTTGCCGGCACACTTGGCCGCTGCGGCGCCGGTTTGGCGGACATAGTGACCTTAGGTCTGCTTGGCGACCGCGACCTGGCTTTGAACTTCCCGGACTACGTCTGGCAGGGACAGTGGGATTACGGCTTCTATCCTAACACCAAGAGCGCTCCCAATGACTCTGAAGTAAAAGAAGTCGAAGTGAAACACGAAGACCCGAGCGAAGGCTACATCCCCAGCCCGACCGCCAGAACGCCCATAAAAGGCAGAAGGATAAAGTAAAATGAAAAAACTGATCTGTCTTTTGCTTATTCTTAGCGCGCCTGTTTTTGCTTCCAATATCGAGCAGGTCGTAGTGGAAGACGAGACTAGCGAACACAACGGCCTTCTCAACGGCTTCGTCAGTATTCTGACATGCTACCTGGAAGTTCCCAGAGCCATAACTTACGAAGCGACCGCGAGGCCTCGCTCCATGATCGTTTTGGCTCCTGTCCTCGGCTCCTGCCTTACAGGGATTAGAGCGCTGGTCGGAACCGGCAACGTTCTCACCCTGGGATTCTGCGACAAGTTCATCAGAGGCGACATCCCGGAATACATCTGGGACGCCTACTGGCTGGCGCCCAGACCTGAATCTGATTAAAAAACAAGAGGAGAAATATATGCGAAAACTTTTCCTGATTCTCATCGCCCTCGTTCTGTTTGCGCAGAATCTTTTTGCTACGGTGGACATCGACTGTCCGGAACGCAATACGATAAACCCGCCGTATGCCTTAATGAGAGGCGTTGTCAACCTCTGCACCTTCTGGCTGGAATATCCCCGCTGCCTCGTGTATGACTATGACCGCATGTCCCCCATGGGGATCTTCACTTTCCCCTTCACCGGAACTTTCTACGGACTCGCCAGAGTCTTCCTCTCCGTCGGAGACATCGCTCTTCTGGGATTCACCGGCCCCAGCGGTTACAGCGAAGATTTCATAAGGGAATACGTCTGGCAGATGCCCTGGAACGCTTACAAAGGAACAAGCGAAGTCAAAGAAGTGAAAAACACGGAAGATCCTGTTGACTTCAACAAACTGGAAAAAGTTAACATAAACAGCCTGCTGTAAAAACAATGCCGAACTGCCCAGACTTCAGTGGTCTTAAGTGCAAGATCGCCGATCCGTCGTTAGAGAATTTCGGGCGTCTGGAGATCCAGGCCGCCGAGCATGAAATGCCAGGTCTCATGGCCGTACGCGAAAAGTTCGCAGGTTCGCTTCCTCTGAAAGGGGCCAGGATCACCGGCTCCCTTCACATGACGATCCAGACC
>JAFZXZ010000013.1 GCA_017616555.1 bacterium
CAATCAACCTTAAATTAACCTTTACAAAGGAAAATTATGGCTACCACCAAAAAAGCTGCTCCCGCCAAGAAAGCCCCGAAGTACGTCTATACTTTCGGCGCCGGCAAGGCGGAAGGTAACAAAGACATGAAGAACCTCCTCGGCGGCAAAGGCGCGAACCTGGCTGAAATGTGCTCCATCGGCCTGCCCGTTCCCGGCGGTTTCACTGTCACGACTGAATGCTGCACCGCTTATTTTGAAAACAAAGGCAAGTACCCCTCCTGCCTGGCCGCTCAGGTCAAAGACGCTGTCGCCAAGATGGAGAAGGTCATGGGCAAGAAGTTCGGCGACAAGAAGAATCCTCTTCTCGTTTCCTGCCGTTCCGGCGCCCGCCAGTCCATGCCCGGCATGATGGAGACCGTCCTTAACGTCGGTCTCTGCACCGAGACGATCCCGGGCCTCATCGCCAAGACCAACGAGCGTTTCGTTTACGACGCTTACCGCCGCCTGATCACCATGTACGCTGACGTCGTCATGGAAAAGGCCGAGGGCATCGAGCCCGCCGACGGCGAAGGCATCCGCCGCCAGTTGGAAGGCATCATGGACGCCCTGAAAGCCAAGAAAGGCTACAAGAGCGACACTGATCTGACCTCTGAAGATCTGCAGTACCTCTGCAAAGAATATAAAGCCAAGATCAAAAAAGTCCTGGGCAAAGAGTTCCCCGACACCGCGGAAGCTCAGCTCTGGGGCGGCATCGGCGCCGTCTTCAAATCCTGGAACGGCAAACGCGCCATCGCTTACCGCCGCATCGAAGGCATCCCCGATGACTGGGGCACCGCCGTCAACGTGCAGGCCATGGTCTTCGGCAACATGGGCGAAACTTCCGCCACCGGCGTCGCTTTCTCCCGCAACCCCGCCACCGGCGAACACAAGTTCTACGGTGAATGGCTGATCAACGCCCAGGGCGAAGACGTGGTCGCGGGCATCCGCACCCCGAACCCCCTGAACAAGGCCACCAAGAACGAACAGAACAAGCACATGAAGTCCCTCGAGGAAGCTATGCCGGCCGTTTACAAACAGCTCGACAACATCCAGAAGAAGCTCGAGAAGCACTATCATGATATGCAGGACATCGAGTTCACGATTGAAGACAAGCAGCTCTGGATGCTCCAGTGCCGCGTCGGCAAACGCACCGGTATGGCCGCTCTCAACATGGCCATCGACATGGTGAAAGAAAAACTGATCGACGAGAAAGAAGCCGTCATGCGTTTGAAACCCGCCCAGCTCGATGAACTTCTGCACCCCATTCTGAATCCTGCCGAAGAAAAGAAGGCGACCGTCATCGCCAAAGGTTTGCCCGCCGGCCCCGGCGGCGCCGTCGGCAAGATCTACTTCACGGCTGAAGCCGCTTGCGAAGCCGTCAAGAAGAACCCCAAACAGCCCGTCATCCTCGTCCGTGAAGAGACGAACCCCGAGGACGTCGAAGGCATGCGCGTGGCCGCCGGCATCCTTACCGGCCGCGGCGGCATGACCAGTCACGCTGCTCTCGTGGCCCGCGGCTGGGGCAAGTGCTGCATCGTCGGCTGCTCCGATATTGATGTCAACACCTCCGCCAAGACTATGAAAGTCGCCGGCAAGACCTTCAAGGAAGGCGACGTCATCAGCTTGAACGGCTCCAAGGGCTATGTTTACGGCACCGAAGTCAAGACGATGGACGCTTCCGAGAATCCCAGCCTCCAGAAGTTCATGAAGCTGGTTGACAAGAACCGCAAGATGAAGATCAGGACCAACGCCGACAACCCCGCCGACGCTCTCCAGGCCCTGAAGTTCGGCGCCGAAGGCATCGGCCTCTTCAGAACCGAGCACATGTTCTACGGCAAGAACTCCGAGAAGCCCTTATTCCTGCTCCGCCAGATGATCCTGGCCAAGGACGTCAAGGAAAGAGAAGCGATCCTTGCCAAGCTGGGCGTTTACGTCAAAGCCAGCGTCAAGGACACCATGAAAGTCATGAACGGCAAGCCGGTCGTCTTCCGTCTCCTGGATCCGCCTCTGCATGAATTCGTCCCGCAGGACGAGGCCAAGCAGAAAGAGCTGGCCAAAGCTCTGAAGATCGACGTCAAGGAAGTCCGCGAGCGCGGCGAAGGCCTCCACGAGGTCAACCCGATGATGGGTCACCGCGGCGTCCGTCTGGGCGTCACTTATCCGGAAGTAAGCAAGATGCAGTTCAAGGCCATCTTCGAAGCCACCGCTGAACTCAGAAAGGAAGGCTTCAATCCGAAACCCGAGATTATGGTCCCCGTGACCTGCTCCGTCAACGAGCTGAAGTTCCAGAAGAAGCTTTGCGACGAGGTCTTCGAGGAAGTCAAGAAGGCCACCGGCGACAAGAAGCTCTCTTATATGTTCGGCACGATGATCGAAATTCCGAGAGCCGCTCTGCTGGCCGACGAAATGGCTGAAGTGGCCGAATTCTTCTCTTTCGGCACAAACGATATGACCCAGATGGGCTTCGGCTTCTCCAGAGACGACATCGGCGCCTTCATGGGCGATTATCTCGACAAGAAGATCCTGCCCGCCGACCCGTTCCAGACCCTGGACCAGGACGGCATCGGCCAGCTCGTTCAGATCGGCACCATGCTGGGCCGCGACACGCGCCCCAATTTGGAAGTCGGTATCTGCGGCGAGCACGGCGGCGACGCCGAAAGTGTGAAGTTCTGCTACTTCAACGGCCTCGACTACGTTTCCTGCAGCCCCTTCCGCGTTCCTATCGCCCGCTTGGCCGCCGCTCAGGCCGCCATCGAGGAAGAAAGGGCCTCCAAGAAGTGCAAATGCGGGAAGTGCAAATAACTTCCATTAATCGAATGGTCTCCGGAATTTTTCCGGAGACCATTTTTTCCCCAAAGGAAAAAGCTATGAAAACTTTAAGCCTTCTTCTCATCGCGAGCCTTGCTTTCTGCCTTTTCGGCTGCAAGACGACCGAAACAAGTGAGCTTCAGCCTCCTCCCGAAGAGGAATTCGTTGAAGTTCAGCCCGCCGCTCCTGAAACTCCGGCAGCCCCGGCCGCTCCCGGGCTCCAGAAAAACGCGGACGGCACTTTCACCATGCAAATGTCGGAAGTGAAGTAAAAAAGAATAAGGGCGCTTTAATAAGCGCCCTTATTTTTTGCGTCGGCGTAGATGCTCTGCAGTACGCCCAAGGCTATCATAGTGCAAAGAAGCGACGATCCGCCGTAAGAGAAGAGAGGAAGGGGAACGCCTATTACCGGCATCATTCCGGTGCACATGCCCACGTTCATTATGACGTGGGTGGCGATAAGGACGGCTATGCCCGTCGCAACCGTGACGCCGAAAAGGTCGCGGGCGCCGCGGGCGATCCTAAGGGCCGCCAGGATCAGGAAGAAGTAAAGGCAGAGCAAAAGCACGGAGCCGATGAAGCCCCATTCCTCCCCGAAGACCGAGAAGATAAAGTCCGTGTGTCTTTCCGGCAGAAAATTCAATTTGCTCATGCGGGATTCCCCGTATCCTCTGCCGAAGAGCATTCCGCTGCCAAGCGTCAGTTTCGACATCAGGGCGTGGTAGCCGTAGCCCCAGGGATCCCTTTCGGGATGCCAGGTCAAAAGGAAGCGCTGCTTCTGATAGTTTTTCAGAAGGAACATCCAGACAGGCGGAAAGGCCGCCACTACGCCCAGAAATGTCGTTAAGAGCAGACTGAGCTTCGTGCCGGTCACAAGGAACATGGCAATGACGACCGGGAAAAACGTCAGCATGGTACCGAGGTCGGGCTGGAGCAGGATCAGCGCCATGGGGATGGCCAGGATGCCGAACGACATGAAATAATATTTCCAGTTGTAGCGGTGTTCCTCAAAATCCGCGAAATAGCGCCCGAAAAGGAAAATTACGGCTATTTTGGTGAACTCCGAGGGTTGTATCCCGAATGAGCCGAAACCCAGCCAGGCTTTCGCTCCGTTGCGTTCCTGGCCTATTATGAGGACCAACAGCAATGAAAGAAGCGAAACGGCATAGATGATGGTGGCGTAATGATGAAAAAACAAGTAGGGGATGAGCGAGACGCCGACGGCCAAAATTATCGCGATAAGAAGCCACATCAACTGTCTGGAAACATAGTCGGACTGGTAGCCGAGGGAGGCGGAATAAATGGCCAGAACTCCCGTGACGCAGAGCAGAATGGCCGGGATCCACAAGAAGTAGCAGATATGGTAGTGCCTGAGATCCCTCATTTTCGCAAGGCGTTCACAACGTATTTTCCAAGGATGTCGGTCTCTATGTTGAGCGGATCGCCGACCTTCAGGTTTTTCAGCGTGGTGTTTTCAAAAGTCGCCGGGATTATGTGCAACTGAATGTCGGGGGAGGCGTAGGCGATCGTAAGGCTGATGCCGTTGACGGCGATATATCCTTTCTCAACGGCGTATTTCGAAAGTTCAGGCGGGATGGTGAAGCGCAGGACCATGTCTTCGCCTTCCCTGTGAAAAGAGCGCAGGGGAACGCAGCAGTCAACGTGCCCTTCCACGAA
>JAFZXZ010000014.1 GCA_017616555.1 bacterium
AAAAACAAGTAGGGGATGAGCGAGACGCCGACGGCCAAAATTATCGCGATAAGAAGCCACATCAACTGCCTGGAAACATAGTCGGACTGGTAGCCAAGAGAGGCGGAATAAATGGCCAGAACTCCCGTGACGCAGAGCAGAATGGCCGGGATCCAGAGGAAGTAGCAGATATGGTAGTGCCTGAGATCCCTCATTTTCGCAAGGCGTTCACAACGTATTTTCCAAGAATGTCGGTCTCTATGTTGAGCGGATCGCCGACCTTCAGATATTTCAGCGTGGTGTTTTCAAAGGTCGCCGGGATGATGTGCAACTGAATGTCGGGGGAGGCGTAGGCGATCGTAAGGCTGATGCCGTTGACGGCAATGTATCCTTTCTCAACGGCGTATTTCGAAAGTTCAGGCGGGATGGTGAAGCGCAGGACCATGTCTTCGCCTTCCCTGTGAAAAGAGCGCAGGGGAACGCAGCAGTCAACGTGCCCTTCCACGAAGTGCCCGCCCAGTCTGGTCGTAGGAGTGACGGCGCGCTCAAGGTTCACGTATTGGCCGTATTTGAGACTAGAAAGCGAGGTGCGTTTGATCGTTTCGCCCTGGAGCTGCACGGTGAAGGAAGCGTCGTCTTTTTTCGTCACGGTCGTGCAGACGCCTTCTATCGCCACGCTCTCGCCCAACGACAATTCGCCGGCAAAGGACGCTTTGACGGTCAGGCTAAGGACATGCCCCTCTCTTTTGAGTTCCAGGACCTGGCCAATTTTTTCTACGATGCCTGTGAACATAAGTATTTGAGGCACTTCGATAGCGTCTCTTTAAGTTTTCCGCGCGGGGATATAATGTCTATCTGACCGTGCTCCAAAAGGAATTCCGCCGTCTGGAAGCCTTCCGGCAGATCCTGGCGGATGGTCTGCTTGATGACGCGCCCGCCGGCGAAGCCGATCATGGCTTTCGGTTCGGAAATGATGATGTCGCCAAGCGTCGCGAAGCTTGCGGTCGTCCCGCCGTAGGTCGGGTTCGTCAGAATGACGACGTAGGGGATGCGGGCGTTTTTCAATTTCCCTATCGCCGCGGCGGTCTTGGCCATCTGCATGAGGCCTATGATTCCTTCGTGCATTCTGACGCCGCCGGAAGCGGTGACAACGACCAAAGGAATTCTCTTTTCCAGCGCAAGTTCCGCGGCTCTGGTGATCTTTTCACCGACAGCCGAGCCGATGGAGCCGCCCATGAAATCAAAATTCATGACGGCCAAAACGATGTCCTGCCCCTCGACTTTCCCTGTGCCAGTGATGACGGCTTCGGGCTCCCCGGTCTTCTCGCGGTTCTCAGCGTGCTTTTCGGGATAGGGTTTGCCGTCGCTGAATTTAAGGGGATCGCCGGAAATAAGGGAATGGTCGAATTCAGAGAAGGAATTCTCGTCGCAAATAAGATCGATCCTGTCAGCCACCGGCAGCTTGTAATGAAAGCCGCATTTGGGGCAGACTTCGGAAGCTTCCGTAAGCTTTTTAGCGTAAATTATCTCACCGCAGCCCGAGCATTTGGTCCAGAGACCGTCAGGGATAACTCTGCGCTTTTTGCGCAAGCGGGAAAAATTGTTTATCAATTGCTACCTCGGGGGGAGAGTGCCGAGGGCCGGACTCGAACCGGCACGTGCAAAAGCACAAGGGATTTTAAATCCCTGGCGTCTACCAATTCCGCCACTTCGGCATTTAATGAATGAAATTGGAGGCGGCGATCGGAATCGAACCGATGAATGAAGGTTTTGCAAACCTTTGCCTTAGCCACTTGGCTACACCGCCTTTTTTAGAAATTGTGTTGATTATCCTACCAAAAAGGCCTTTGCAAGTCAATCAGCCTTTCGGGGGCTTTTCGGGTTTTGCCGGCCTAATGGGCTTTACTATTGAGACTTTGATCTCTTTTGGCTCTATAATTTTCACTCTTCCGGCCTTTACCGGCAGCACTTTCACGGGAAGGGTGTATTCCGAGGGGGCGAGGTTACTGATATCGACGAAAGCCTTGACTTCCTTGGGGTCGAAATCCTCGACGTCGTCCATAGGCACTTCCATGGTTATGTCAACGGTGGCGGGGGTGAAGGTCGCCTCGCAGTTGCCCTGCGGGATGCCGAAGTGCTCGACGGCGATCTTTTCCATGGCGACGATCTTGGGCGCGTGGCTGATCTCAAGCTTTACCCTGACGTTCCTGGTGTGCGTCTCGATCTTTTCCGGGACGATGACGGAGCAGAAAGTGTCGAGATTTTTCCTGACGCCTTCCACGCTCAAGCTTTCCGTCATGACGCCGGTCATCTTTGAAAGCAGCTCCCCGGGGCCCTTGACGGTCACAAAAGAGGGCGTTATGTTGGTGGCGGAAACAGTGTAGCCGTCGCCCGGTTCGCCCTTGATGTCGACCAGGACCGGCAGGCTGCGGTCGCTTATGGTGTCGATGACGGCTTTCAGGCGCTTGGGCTCAATGTCCACGACGTTGAATTTGCCCTTGAATTCCTGGGGACCCATGTAGCGGGCCATGGAAGGCTTCAGCTCCAGGGCGGGGATGACGTTCTGCTGCGTCTCACTGGAAAAGTCCAGCATCAGGGAAAAGTCGTCAGGCCTGATGAGGTCGCGGTCCATCTTCGTGCAGAGGACCGTCAGCTCGACCGTGTTCACTTCCTCCGTAGAGTTGGTGTAGCAGGTGAACGCCGTGAACTTCTCTGGGTCGCTCACGTTGCAGAGGATCTCGGCCTTCATGGTGAATTCCTCGGCGCCGCTCAGCTTGTAGCGCCCCCAAAGGAAAAGCGAGAGTCCGATGGAGATGAGGATAACGGTCGTCAGCCTCGTTCCTTTGAATTGATTGAGTTTGAAATCCGCCATTTTATTTCTCGTAGGTAAGGTAGGGTTCCAGTTCAAAAAGCAGTTCTTTTATCTTTTCCGCGCCGTCGTCGTAGGTCTCGTCGTCCTCCACGGGAGCGGAGAAACGTATGAAGGACCAGCGGTCGCCCAGTCCTTTGAAGACAAGGTCGAAGGTCGTCTTGAAGGGCAGCCACATGTAGCGTCTGGTGGCGTAAAGTATTGGCGAGGTCTTATGCAGCTTGTGGTCGCACTGGTACCAGTAGATGATGGTTTCCTTGATGTTCGCCTGGATGAAGCTGACGTCCATTCTGGCGGCGTTGAAACTTATTTCGCCCAGCGTCAGCGGGAAATCCGTGGGTTCGTCGATGGTCCAGCCCTGGCTGGGGAAGCAGGCTTCCGGCGCATGGATGGAGTGGTGGTCCTTGTCGTTCTGGACGATCGCCAGCATCGTCGATTCCGGCGCGCGGTGCATTTGGATGACCTGAACGAGGGCGAAGCTGCGCAAAAGCTGCGTCTGCTGCATAACTCTGCCCCTGTCCTCCGCGGTCTTGGCTTCCTTGGCTTTCAGAACGAGGTTGGAGCGCCAGAAACTTGCGCTCATGACGAGCTGGGTGGCGCTCAGCGCGTCAACGGGCGTTTTGGAACTTACTTCCTTTATGGATTCGTAACGCTCCTCGTCTTTCGCCGTATTGGAGAAAAGTTTGTTTACGACTTTGTTGTAGGAAGCGTAGAGCTCTTTCGGCATGAAGTAGGCTCTGAAGTAGGCGGTGTCCTCCGGCAGTTCCTTCAGCTCCAGTTCCGAGACAGGAACGGGGACGCCGATCTTCTTTTCTGTCTGCAAAGGAATGTTCGTAATAATGGGGAGCATTCTAATGCTGATGCCGTCGCCGGTCACCATGTAGGGGATGGTGGCGTAAGCCAGGCCGGGAGTGTATTTGATATTTTCCTTTACCTTGCCGGCCAGAAAGAGCGTTGCTAAGGTCAATGCCAAAACGATGAGGGCGTGCTTCCAGATCTTGGCGTAATACGGGCTTGCCATGTTCTCATCGTAGTCTTCCCTTATCTCCTCTTCCTTGACTTCCGTTTCGCCTCTTTCCTTCGCTTCACGTTTCGCCTGCTTTTCGGCTTTGCGTTTTGCTGCCAGCTCCCGCTCCACACCCGGCAGTTTCTCGAGGATGGTGCAGGCGACGAAGATCATGATGAAGCCCAGAGTATAGACGACGACGCCCGGGTATTCGTGGAAGGCGCCGAAGGCCACGTTGCGGCCCCAGCCTTCCGAGAGGTGAAGGGTGTGCTCGAGGTAAGTGAAGAACGACCCGCAGTAGGCGATCAACACTATGCGCAGCGAGTTGTTAAGGACGGCGATGGGCGCGATGAGGAGGACCATGACGGCCCGCTTCCACCAGGTCTTGAGGGAGAAGTAAGCCATGACAAGGCACAATACGCTCGTCATGATCAGAGACTGCAAGCCGCTGCAGGGCGCCGCGACGTCGAACTGCACTTCCGGAACGTTGACGAGGGAGACGTTGGTGCCCTGGCGGATGACCTGGATGCCCCAAATGGAGCCGGTGAAATTGATGAAGCGGCAGGCCAGGTCGGTGGAAAGGATCCTGAGATGCGTGGAAATTATGCTGCTGCCAAGTCCCCACTGGACGGAAAAGAGCATGATGAACAAGGGGAAGATGGCGAAACTTGCCATTTTCCAGCCGCCCAGGTAAAGGAGCGTTGACCAGAAGCAGAAAAGGCAGAAGACCGTCTGCGCGGCGTTGAAGTCCGCTCTCTTAAGTCCCAGCGTGCAGGCGAAGCCGAAGACGAGGAAAGCAAGGCCAAAGAACGACACGGCCTTGCCGGCGGCCTTCATGCTTTTCCTGGCCGCGAAGAGCAGATACGCGCTGCCCAAAAATATGATGAGGCCGTTGGAATTGTAGCCGTGCTGGCTGTTCCAGCTCTGGTAAGTTCTCAGCAGGGGATAGCGGTAAAGGACAAAAAAGGCTACGGCCGCCAGAACGAGGGCGGCGATCGTGATCATCCTGTAACGCTTGTTCTGTTCGTGGATCTTAGTGAAGTCGGGATATTCTTCCATTATCTGTTCTCGATCTCTTTTAAAATAGTTTCCATGGCGCCGGCAGGGGAAGCGGCTTCCGTAATGGGGCGTCCCACCACGATGTAGTTGGCGCCGTCGTTTATCGCTTCAGCGGGCGTTTTTATTCTTTTCTGGTCGCCCACGGCTGAGCCTTTGGGACGGATGCCTGGCGTGACGATAAGGAAGTCAGGACCGCAGCATTCCCTGATGGCCGTTATTTCCTTGGGCGAACAGACGACGCCGTCCACGCCGCTTTCACGGGCCAGCATGGCCAAACTTTTTACCTGATCCAGCACGCTTTTCCCTACGCCGAGCTCGTTGTTGAGCGTTTCCTCGTCGATGGAAGTCAAAACTGTCACCGCCAGCACTTTCGTTTTGGATCCGGCTTCCTTTATTCCCTCGACGGCGGCTTTCAGCATGGCGCTTCCGCCGGAAGCGTGGACGGTCAGTAATTCCGCGCCCAAAAGCCCGGCGTTCTTGGCGGCTTTCTTGACGGTGTTGGGAATGTCGTGCAATTTCAGGTCTAGCATGACTTTTCCTCCGCCCGCTATAACTTCTCTCACCACTTCCGGGCCGAAGCCTACGAACATTTCCAAGCCTAGTTTAAAGATGCCGCCGTAGGGGGCGAGCTGCTTTATCAGCGCGCGCATTGCTTCGCGGTCGCTGACGTCCAACGCAGTGATAACAGGGTTATTCATTTCAAATACTCGCTTTGTTTAAAGTAAAGTTGCTGTTCCAGCATCCTGATCTTTTTAAGGTCCGCGCCTTTTAGAAGGGCGGCTTTCAGGGGATTGGAATATATGCCTTTCACTTCCATCGGCCTTTTGGCGTCGTAGTCTAATTTCATGCTCGGCGCGTAGGGGACCATTGCGTCCGTGTAGGTAAGCATTTTCTCAATGAACTCGTCTTCTATTTTTACGCCGCAGGCTAGGGCGCCCTGCTGCGTTTCCAGCATAAGGTCTTTTATTAGTTTCCTGGTCTCGGGATTCTGCATGAGCTTGTCGGTCGAAGTGTCCATGACGACGGTCATGCCGTTGTAGGGGATGTTCCAGACTAATTTTCTCCAGCGCAGCGTCGGAAGGTCATCTTCAACGGAAGCCTCCACTCCGCAGGCGATGAAATCGTCTTTGACATGCTCCAGCAGCGCGCAGGCAAACTCGCTCTTCCTTAGCAGGGCGAAGCTGATGTGTCCGAAGTCGCAGTGCTTGATGTGCCCGGGAGCGACCTTAAAGGAGCAGATGAAAGCCGAAGCGCCGGCTATAGGAACGCCCGGAAGCTCAGAACTCAGCTCTTCCTCAAAAAGCAGTCCGTTCTGGACAAGGATGACGAGGGAATCTTCCTTGAGGATCGGCTTCAGCATTTCGGGCAAGAGATGATTGGCTGTCGTTTTCAGGCAGACCAGCACGACGTCCGCTTTCGGCATGTCGCCGGTCTTGGCGTAAATTTCAGCATCGGGCAGCGTAAAGTCACCGTTGCAGGACTCAACTGTGAGCCCCTGCTTTTTGACTTCCAGAAAGCCCGTCCTGACCTGGAAGCAGACGCGCCTGCCGCCACGTGCTAGCATTCCGCCGTAGTAGCCGCCCAAAGCGCCTGTCCCCAATACCGCGTATGTAAGGTCGTTTCCCATAAATGCACTTTAAATTTAAAATTACATTATAACATTAATCTGTCTCGCAAAGATATGCCTGAGCCGCCATTTTCTCTCGTTGACTTGAAGCCAGTTTCCTTGTATAATAAACATATTAATTTTAAATAATGAATATAAGGAGAATTATGGACTCAAACAAGAGGGAGACATCCTGGTTCGCGTGGTTCAGCCCCGTCAACTGGATCTCGGCGGTCTTAAGCTACGCCGTTTCTCTTTCGGTATATATCTATACGCTGCAGCCGACGGTCGGCCTGGAGGATTCCGGCGAACTGATCACGGCGGCCTACCGCCTCGGCGTTCCGCACCCCCCGGGATATCCCTTCTGGACGATCATGTCCAAGCTCTTCACCTTCCTGCCCATTGGCAGCGACATCGCCTATAGGGTGAACCTCTGGTCCGCTTTCACGGGCGCTCTGGCGGCCGGCATGATCACCCTTATCATAACGAAGGCCGGCGAACTCTTCTTCGACGATGAGAACGACGAGCTGCACAGGATGCACATCATTCCTTCCTTGGAGAAATACGGCCTGACGGTCCCGACGCTCGTCAACTCTTTGTGCGGCATCGCCGCCGGTGTGCTTTTCGCCCTGACGCCCGGAACCTGGTCGCAGTGCACCATCACGGAAGTTTATTCCCTGAACGCTTTCTTCATGGTGCTTCTGATGTTCCTCTCCTTCATTCTGATGTTCAATCCGAATAAGAGGGGCGTCTTCTACGCCATGGCTTTCGTCTTCGGCTTCGCGAACACCAACCACTACACCGTTTTCATGATGGTGGGCGGCATGGCCTGGGCGGCCTGGTGCGCCAAGCGCTCCATAGAAGAGTACATTACTCTCTGCCTGAACGCCATTCTGCTTCTGCTTTTCTCGCTTTACGTCTTCAATTACCTCAGCTACAACGGGACGCTGGTTAGGCTGACGCCTTTCCATTTCAACAACGTTTTGACGGAAGGCAACTTCTTCTTGATGTTCATCCTGCCGTTTGTCGCTTATCTCGTCGTTTCCGACTGGGTCAACCGGAAATTTTTCAATTACAAGGAGTGGGGGAGGCTTTTGTTCTCTTTCTTCCTGGGTCTTTGCATGTATTTCTGGCTGCCCATCGCCTCTTCCACGAACCCTCAGCTGAACTGGGGCAGGCCTCGCACCACGCAGGGCCTGTGGCACGCCATCTGCCGCGGCCAGTATGAGCAGCTCTCCTTTTCCAGAGGGATCCGTACTTTCCTGCTGCAGTGCTGGTTCTACCTGAAAGACACCTGGGACCAGTATCCCATGACGCTCATCTTCGCCTTCCTTTCCATCGTAACTATCATCGTGGTCGCAAAGAAGGAGAAATTGAGGAACTGGCTGGTTTTCGTCCTGGTGACGTTTTTCTTCTGCGGCATCGGCATGTGCTATTTGATGAACCCGAAGCTTGACGTCACTAGCCAGTACATCAACCGAGTCTTCTTCATCATGTCGCACGCCGCCCTGGCAGTTCTGGTCGGCACCGGCATGATCACCATCACGGCCGTGCTTCTGCCTATGGCGAAGAACGTTGGCAACAAATGGCGGGAACTGGCGCTGGGCGTCGGCGGTGCATTCCTTGCCTTCGGTCTTTTCTTCATCATCGCTGTGCCCATAGAGGCTGCGCATCCCGGGACCTTCAACTACTTCCTGGTTTCCGCCGCGCTGCATCAGCTGGGAGGCGCTTCCGTAATAGTCGGTATTCTTTACGGCGCGATCTTCGCCCTTATCGGCGCTGCCATTTTCCTCTCTGTCCTGAAGCCTGATCTCATTGGCAAATGCGCCATCGTTATCGCGCTTCTGTGCTTTGTTACGCCTTTCATCACGGCGACTGAGAACTGGGGCGAGAACAACCTTCGCTACAAGAATTTCGGTTACATTTACGGCGAGGAGATCATGAAGATCTGCAAGCCGAACACGATCTACTACGGCGGCACCGACCCTGGTCGTTTCGTTCCGATGTACATGATCAATGTTGACAGGATGAGAGAGGATTGCTGGCTTATAACTCAGAACGGCCTGGCGGACGACTCCTACATGACGGTCTTAAGGGACCGCTACTGCGAGCCGAGGCAGGTCTGGGGCTGGGCCAGGGCGCTATTAAAGCTGCTCCAGGCGGAGAGGGAGGATCACAAGAAGGGCGTTGACACCATCTACATTCCTTCCGATTACGATTTCCAGTATTCCTTCGAATTATATTACAAGGATGTTGAGAAGAGGATCAAAAGAGGCGAATACGTCGGCGAGGAAGTCAGTCTTGACGGCGGCAAGATCTCTATCCGCGGCATCGAGGGCGTCATGCGCCTGAATTCCATCCTGACGAAGATGATCTATGACAAGAACATCAAGAAGCATCCCTTCTTCCTGGAGGAAAGCTATACGATCGAATGGATGTATCCCTATCTGAAGCCGGCCGGAATCATCATGGAGCTCTGCGACCACAAGGTGGACATCACGCCCGATATCGTCGCAAAAGACACGGCCTACTGGGACAACATCATGAAGGTCTTCGACCAGGGCGGCACGCTTTACTTCGAGGATATAAACAACGGAAGAAAGGGCAAAGTCGACGTGGTCGCGAAAGAATTCTTCGAGGACCTCACAGCGAGGAAATCCTTCGCCAAATGCCGCACGGCAATAGGCGGCCTCTACGAATACCACAAAATGTACAATGAGGCCGAGAAAGCATACC
The DNA here is from genome assembly GCA_017616555.1 of bacterium. Classification (GTDB taxonomy): domain Bacteria; phylum Auribacterota; class UBA3054; order UBA3054; family UBA3054; genus UBA3054. Next base: position 9,256 of record JAFZXZ010000014.1, read on the forward strand.
GCGACGCCATCTGGCTCAACGACATGTCCGCCGAAGCCTACATGCGCCTTTCCAACATGCTCGCGAGGAACGGCAGGGAACAGGAAGGCCTTGAGATCATAAAAGAATACCTCGTGAAAGATCCGATGAACTTCTCGATGGCCCAGTACGTGAACATGCTCACGATGGAAGTCGAAAGGAAGCAGATGCACCAGCAGCTTAAAGACGAGCTGATGAGCGGCGAGGAGATCGATTGGAAGAAATACATGGCGATGGCCGACAAATGGGAGAAAGCCAAGGACTACCAGTTTGTCAATCTGATCTATTCCGCGCTGCTTTCGCGCGAAGATTGCAATGACCCCGAGATGTTCGAAAAGATCGGCAAATCTTTCCAGCGCCAGAAACGCTTTGACGAGATGGTGATCGCTTACAGTAGGGGGCTTGCTCTTGCCGAACTCGACAAGGCCAAGGAAGCGGAATTCAATCTCCAGGTCGCCGTCGGACTTATATCCAAGGGACGCCACGACGACGCCATGAAGTACATCGAGAACGCTTACAAAGCCGACAAGACGAAGACCAGGGCAAGGCTCATAAACGATCCGGCTTTTGATCCCATGAAGCTCAACGCCGATTCCAAGATCGCGAACAAGATGAAGGAGCTCCTGGAGGGGAAGTAAGTGAGATTCTCCCTTAGAGAACGCAAGTGCGCTGAAAAGCTTCTTGAGCGCGCCCTCTTCGAGGACAAGGCTGACAAAGACTTGACCAGCATTCTGGCTTGCTCCGACGACTTTGCCAAATTCAGTCTTAAGACCAGGCAGGACATTTCCGTAGCCGGTCTTGAGATCGTCGAATTGGGTTTCCCTAAGGCGAAAGTTGAATTAAAATGCGCGGACGGCGACAAGCTCAAAGCCGGTGACACACTCGCTTCCGTGGAGGGCCCTTTGAAGCCGATTCTGACTGCTGAGCGCTCCGTTCTCAACCTGCTGCAGAGAATGTGCGGCGTGGCTACATGCACCGCGAAATACGTGGCCGCCGCGCAGGGAAGAGTCAAGATAGTGGACACCAGGAAGACCATGCCGGGATTCAGGCTCCTCGACAAATACGCCGTGCGCTGCGGAGGAGGGGAGAACCATCGCCTTGACCTTTCCGACATGATCATGCTGAAAGACAACCATCTGGCGTATTCTGGCCTCAGCTATAAGGAGCTTATTGAAAAAGCGAGGAAAGATTTTCCCGGTGTCCCCATCGCTGTGGAAGCGGAGAATTACGATCAGGCCGTGAAACTTGCCGAACTTAAGCCCGACATTCTGATGCTGGACAATATCCCGGTCGGCGAGATGAAAAGGATCGCGGAAAAACTCAACGGCCAAGTCGTTTTGGAAGCGACGGGCGGCGTGACGCTAGAAAACCTTCCCGAGATCGCCAAGTGCGGCGTGCAGCGCGTCTCGATCGGCGCCATAACCCACAGCGCTCCCGCTGTTGACCTGGGGCTCGACGCATGAAAGCTTTTCATTTGACTGAATGCGCATCCACGATGGACGAAGCGAGGCTCCTCATAGACAAAGGCGAGCAAACGCCCTTCTATCTTTTTGCGGACCGCCAGTCCAATGGCAGGGGGCAGTACGGCAAAAGCTGGGAATCCTATGACGGCAACCTTTTCTTATCCATCGTGATCAAGGGCAGCGCGGTGAAAGAACCGGCTCTCCTTTCCCTGACGGTCGGTCTTGCCGTGGCGGAAGCTTTAGTTAAAAATGGGCTGCAGCCGAATCTCGTTTGGCCGAACGACGTTCTTATTGACGGCGCCAAAACGGCGGGGATACTAATTGAGGAGCACGGCGGCGCTTTTATCGCCGGCGTCGGCTTGAACCTGAACGCGCCGGCGAATCCTACTGTTTTGGAGGACGGAAGACTGATCAATTCCGTTTCCTTCCACACTAAGAAATTTGAAGATCCAAAGCAGTGGGCCGCGGCCTTGACGGACGCGATAATTGAAAGACTTGATTTGGAAAAAGAAGCGATACTCCCACATTGGCGCGGATTCTCCGCACCTCACCCAATAGGAGAAATGGTGAAATGAAATACGAACTTGTAGAGCCGACTTTGGGCATGATGCGCAAAGTTTACGAGCTGATCATGAGCGAGGCGGCGGAAAAGAAACTCCTGCCCCGGGCTCTCTCGGACCTCTATGAGCATGTCCACGATTTCATCGTGGCGATAGACAAGGAAAACGGCGAGATCGTGGGCTGCGTGGCGCTGAACATCGTTTGGGAAGACTTGGGCGAGATCCGTTCCCTTACGGTGGCGGAAGGACACAAGGACATGGGCATCGGCAGAATGCTTGTGGATGAGTGTATCAAAGATGCCAAAGCGCTCGGATTGAAAAGAATGTTTGCCCTGACTTATGTCCCGAAATTCTTTTTGAAATGCGGTTTCAAAATGATCAACAAAGAAAGGCTGCCCCACAAGATCTGGAGCGTCTGCATCAACTGCCCGAAATTCCCGGACTGCGACGAGCAGGCTGTGGAACTAATATTGGAAGATAAACCTACCGAACAGTAGTATCAATAAACTCTATCAGGAGTAACTTTATGTCAGATTTCATCAGCAACACCGCGCCGCAGCGTGACAAGCCCTTGAGAGTCATGGGACTCTGGGAAGAAAAAGACCAGAACGGAAACATGATGCTCTCAGGCAACATCACAGGGCGCGCCCGCGCCACCATCACCGTCAACAACTTCAAGAAGGGCGACAGGGATCCCGATTATTATCTTTCGGTCGTTCAGACTGAAAGGCAGGACCAGCAGGGCGAGGAGCCTCAGCAGGAACCGCAAGTCAGGGCCAGCATAAGACTGACCGGCCTTTGGCGCAACAGAGACCGCAAGGGCAAAGATTACTTGAGCGGCTCTTTTCAGTCCCTTAGGATCCTGATCTTCTCGAACAACTATCATCAGTCCGACAGGGATCCGGATTACATCCTCTATGTCTGCCAGAGCGACCGCCAGCCGAACCAGCAGGGCGGTTTCGGCGGCCAGGGTGGCGGCTTTGGTTTTAGAGGCGGAAACCAGAACGAAGGCCAGGGCAGCCAGACCTCCGGATCATCCGACATCAACGAGTACGGAGAGCCTCCCTTCTGATGAAAGAAGTAGAACTCACTTACCGCGTCCCGTACGCTGACACCGACCAGATGGGCGTAGTTTACTACGCCAATTACCTGGTCTTCTTTGAGAGAAGCCGCAACGAGCTGATGCGAAGCTTAGGGCTTACCTACAAGGAAATGGAAGAAAAAGGCATCGGGCTTCCGGTTCTGGAAGCCCATGTCGAATACCATTCCCCGGCCCGCTACGACGACCTTCTTACGATCAAAGCGAGAGTGGACGGTTTTGAAGGCATAAAACTTAGAGTAAAGTGTGAAGTGAAAAGGGGAGAGACGCTCCTTGTGGAAGGCTACACGCTGCACGTCTGCTTGGATTACAAGCAGCTAAGGCCAGTGAGGCCTCCCGACTGGTTCAGCGATCTTCTTAAATAACTTATGGCGACTTATCTTGTAACCGGCGGCGCGGGCTTCATCGGCTCGCACCTTTCTGAAGAACTAGTAAAACGCGGAGAGCATGTCCGCGTTATAGACAATTTTTTCTCAGGCAAAGCTGAGAACATGAATTCCTTCATAAACGAAATAGAGTTTTATGAAGGCGACATCCGCGACACGGATCTCTTGAAAAAGATCATGCCCGGCGTCGATTACGTATTGCACCATGCGGCGATCGCGTCAGTTCCGAGATCGGTGGAGAATCCCCTTGAAAGCACGGAGGTCAATGTTATTGGCACTCTGAACGTTCTCAAGGCCGCCGCTGCGGAGAAAGTAAAGAGAGTCGTTTACGCCGGCTCCTCCTCGGCTTACGGCAATTCCGAAAGCGTCTATAAAAGCGAATTGGAAGCCCCTGATCCCATTTCTCCCTACGCCGTGACGAAGCTGGCGGGGGAATACTACTGCAAGTCTTTCGCGGCGATCTACGGCCTTGAGACGGTCGTATTGCGCTATTTCAACGTCTTCGGCGAGCGTCAGGATCCCAATTCCCTTTACTCCGCCGTCATTCCGCTTTTCTGCGCCGCTGCCAAAGAAGGCCGGCATGCTACCATATTCGGCACGGGCAAGCAGACCAGGGATTTCACTTACGTCAAAAACAACGTGGAGGCCAATCTTCTGGCTGCCAAAACGCCCGGCATCTCCGGCGAAGTCATAAACATCGCCTGCGGCCAGACCGTCGATCTACTGGAACTGCACTCCGCCATAAACAGGATCATGGGCAAGGATCTTCCGCCCATCATGGCGCCTCCCAGAGTCGGCGACGTCATGCATTCCAGCGCCGATATCAGCAAAGCCAAAAAGCTTCTCGGCTATGAGCCGAAATTCACTTTCGAAGAAGGCCTTAAAAGGACCTGCGAATTCTTTTCCCATTAGTTCCCTGAATTATGTTGAACAGTTCACAAAAATCATTCCTTCCCATCACTGTCGTTATCCTTGTCTTGGCAATGACCGCCTTTTCCGTAAAAGTTCTGGCGGAAGAAATATCGATCCAAAAGGACAACTATGAGTCTTTAGCCGACGCCGCCCGCTCAGGCGACGCTCCCGCCCAGGTCAAGCTGGCGAAGCTCTATGAGGAAAAAAACGATTCTGAATCCGCCGCCTATTGGTTCGAACAGGCCGCGAAAAACAATGACCCCGAAGCCAGCTACAGAATCGGCCGCTACTATTTGCATGGGCTCGGCGGCAAGCAAAAAGACCCCGACAAGGCTCTGGAATACATATCTTCCTCCGCCCGCATGGGACACATTGAGGCCATGACGCTGATGGGAAATTATTGTTACTACATGAAAGATTATGACAACGCCTTGGGCTGGTTCCGCAGCTCGGCTGCCAAGGAAGACACCGAGGCGATCTACAGGCTGGGATTGATGCACGAAAACGGCGAAGGCGTCGATAAGAACGATGCCGCGGCTTTCATTTATTTTAAAACTGCCGCGGAAAAAGGCCATGAAGACGCCTTTATAAACCTTGGCATAGATTATCTGCTCGGCAGGGGAACAGCCCGGGATTACAACCAGGCTAACTTATGGATAGAAAAAGCGGCGAAAGCTGAAAAGCCGGTGGCGCAAAAGATATTGGGCGATATTTACTGCAATGGCTGGGGCGTACCTGCCGATCGCAATACCGCCGTCTATTGGTACGAGAAAGCGGTTTTGGGCGGATCGACCGAAGCCAGGGAAAAACTGACTCAGCTGAAAGCCACGGCAAAACCTGCGGAAAAACTCGCGGAAAAACCTAGGGAAAAAGCCAAAGAAATAACTAGGGAAACACCCAAGGAAATAGCCAAGGAAAAACCAAGCGGAACCAAGATCAGGAAGAGACATGATCCTCCCAAACCTAGCCGCAAAGGCACCGCTCCCGGCATCTACAAGGCTACGCTTGACCTAAAATTCACCGGCCCTACGCACGTTCTGGTCGCAGACCGTTACAAGTATGTTGTTTCCGTCAAGAATTCCGGTTCCGAAACGGCTGAGAACGTGACTGTCGACTATACGCTTCCCATAGGCATTTCTTTGATCAACGATCCCAGCACCAAGACTTTTACGATGAGCGTGGGAGACATGGCCCCGGGCAGCAAAAAGACTTACAACATCGAGGTCGTTGCCGATTACGCCGGCATCTTCATCAACAGCGTCAGCGTCAAGGGCGCCAACGCTCACGACAAGCATTCTTCCATCTGCACGAAAGTCATCAACCGCAGATGATCTGATATTATTCTTTGCCGGTCCAGCAGAAGGTGCAGACTTCGTCCTTGGGAAGCCCGATGGCGTCCAGCATGTCGTCGAGGTTCTGGTAACGCAAGGTGGTCATCGAGAATTCTCTCCTGATGTGGTCCACCATGGCGAGATATTTTTCCGAGCCGTACTTCAAGTATTCTTCCGGTACGGTCTCTGAGAAGCCTTCCAAATGGTTGATGGCGCGTCTGGCAGCCAGGGATAGCACGTTGCTGCCTGATCTGGAGAAGTTCAGATATCTGCAGGTGAAAAGGTACGGCGGGCAGGCGGAGCGGAAGTGCATTTCTTTGGCGCCGGCGGAGAAGACTCTCGAGACGATGTCCCTAAGCTGCGTGCCTCTTACGATGGAGTCTTCCGTGAAGAGCACGCGCTTCTGATCGAGGAGCGGCTTGACGACGAGTATCTTCATCCTGGCGATGACTTCTCGTACGCTTTGCGTCGTCGGCATGAAGCTTCTGGCCCAGGTCGGAGTGTATTTCGTGAAGGGACGTCCGAAGGGGACGTGGCGCGTGTTGGAGTAACCGATGGCGTAGCCTGTGCCGGAGTCGGGGACGCCGGCTGCCAGGTCTATTTCCACCGTGTCGTTCTCGGCCAGTTTCTGGCCGGCGGCGTAGCGGAATTTCTCAACGTTTAGGCCTTCGTAGGTGGAGGCGGGGAAGCCGTAATAGACCCAGAAGAAGGCGCAGATCTTCCTTTTGCCGCAAGGGGCGAGGATCTGTTCTGTGCCGTCGGGAGTAAGCTTCACTATTTCGCCGGGGCCCAGTTCGCGGACGGTCGAGTAGCCGAGGTTAAGGAAGGCGGTCGATTCCATCGTTATGGCGCGGGCGCCGTCCTTTTCGCCAAGAATAACGGGCGTTCTGCCATGGTAGTCCCTGGCGGCGTAGAGGCCGTCTTTGGTCAAGAGCATGAGCGAGCAGGAGCCGTCGATCCTCTTGTAGAGATTCTGGATGCCGTCCACGAAGTTTTCGCCTTCGTTGATAAGAACGGCCGCCAGTTCGGTCATGTTTATTTCACCCAGGGAGGTCTCGGAAAAATGCACGGCGTGGCGCTGGCAGACTTCCTCAATGAGATCCTTGGTGTTGTTTATGATGCCGACGGTAACGATGGCGTATTCGCCCAGGTGCGATCTTATGATCAAGGGCTGAGCGTCGAAGTCAGAGATGACGCCCATGCCCATGTTTCCTGAGAAGGAGTCTAATTTCTCTTCAAAGCGCGAGCGGAAGGGAGAGTTGCTGATGTCGTGGATGATCCTGCTTAAACTGCCGTCCTTGGCGACGAAG
>JAFZXZ010000015.1 GCA_017616555.1 bacterium
ATCATCCTCATCAAAAACGCTCACCCCGACATCGCCGCGATCACAAGGCAGATAATTTGCCTCGCGATATCCTTCGTGCTCGTCTGCCTGCCGATGAGGTTGTTCGGCTTGATGGGAGGCTCGGGCCGCGTGGTCATGTCGCTGCTCGTCTATCTCGCCTCTGGACTCGTCTCGCCGTTCTGGGGGCTCGCCACGCTTCTCTGGGCCTACTTGCTCAACCTTAGCCGCGCCCTGCGCATGAAGGAAGTCAAGACCGTCTTTTCGCTGGCGGCGCTGCCGTTCATCGTCATCATGAGCTACAACATCGCGGTAAAGGTTTTCAACTGGCGGCCGCTCGCCGTGGCGACGCCCGTCTTTCTCGCCGCGCTTTTCCTTTCGTATTTGATCGTGTGGTCCTATGAGAAAAAACATTGAGGAACTTTCGCTCGCGCCCGCGACGCGCGGGATCTTCGAGGAATTGCCGCGCCGCCTCTACGGGTCCCGCTACCGCAGCGAAGAGGCGCCGGACGGGCTGCCGTTTTTTGTCGTCCGCGGCGGCGACGGCGCGGTCCTTGCGCGCGCGGCCGTCTGGACGAACCCAGCCTTGAATTACCGCGGCGCGGTTCCCGGACTCGTCGGTTCGTTTGAAAGCGAAAACGACGCGGCGGCCGCGGCGGCGGTCCTCCGGGCCGCCGAAGAATATGTCCGCGCCCGCGGACACCAGCGCGTCGTCGGCCCCATGAACGGCAGCACCTGGGGGCGCTATCGTCTCGCTGGTCCCGAGGGGGCGCCCTGCCTCTTTCCGTTGGAGCCGATGAATCCGCCCTGGTATTGGGAACTCTGGGAGAAATGCGGGTACGAGACGCTGGCGGAGTACGTCACGAAAAGTTTTCCGCTCTCGGAAGATTCCTTCGCGCGCCTTGAAAAAGCAGAGCGGATCTTCACACAGCGCGCCATAACGGTCGCGGATTGGCGTCCCGACCGCGTCCGGGAGGAACTCGACGACATTTTCGCGGTCTCGCAAGTCAGCTTTAAAAACAATTTTCTATACGTGCCGACGGACCGCGGAGCGTTTCTTTCTCACTACCTGCCGCTGGCGGCCGGAATGCGCCCCCACGACGCGGCTATCGCCCGCCGCGCCGACGGATCGCCCGTCGGCTTCGTTTTCGGCTTTCCCAATCCCTACGCTGCAGAAGGGGCGGAGTATGTCAGCAAGACGGTCGCCGTTCTGCCGGACGCGGACTGCCGCGGCCTCGGCGCGTTTTTAGCCGAACGCATGGCAAAAAAAGCTTTTGAGGACGGGTTCCGTGTCATGTACCATGCGCTCATGCACGTCGACAACGTCTCCACCCTCATAGGTAACCACGCCGGAGCCAAAGTCTGCCGCAGGTACCGGCTTTACACGAAAGAGTTCAAATGAACGCGAACCTTTGCGAACTTTTGAGGGACCGTGCCGCAAAAAACCCTAGCCGCGCCGCCCTGATCCACCGCGGCGTTTCCGTAACATACGGTGAACTGACGCGGCGCGTCGAACGGCGCGCGTCCGCGTTGGCGCGCTATGGCGTGAAAAAAGGGGACCGCGTCGTGATTTTCGTCCCGATGTCGATAGCCCTTTACGAGATCCTGCTTTCCGTTTTCTCGCTGGGAGCGGTGGCGGTTTTCATCGACGCCTGGGCCGACGCCGCGCGTCTCGATTACGCGGCGCGTCTCGCGGAAGCCAAGGCTTTCGTGGGCATCCCAAAGGCCTGGCTCCTTTTCCTCAAGTCCAAGGCGTTGCGTCAAATCCCCGTGAAACTTTTTCCCGGCTTCGGTAAAGGCTCCGCTAAAGAAAGCTGCCCTCCGGTTTCCTGCGCCGAGGACGATCCCGCGCTGGTGACTTTCACGACCGGTTCGACGGGCATTCCGAAGGCGGCGCTGCGGACCTGCGGCTTTCTTTTGGCGCAGCATCGCGCGCTGAAAGATTTTCTCGGGGTTGGGGAAGGGGACGTCGACATGGCGACGCTGCCGATTTTCTCGCTGAACAACATCGCCTGCGGCGCGACGACGCTCATTCCCGATTTCAACCCCGCGAGGCCCGCCGACTTTGACCCCGTGAAAATCGCGGGTGAAGCGGCCGCGGCCGGCGTGACGACCACGGCCGCTTCGCCCGCTTTCTTAAAGAAACTTTCCGAGGCGGCGCGGGGAACAAATCCGATTCCGACGCTTTGCAAAATTTTTGTCGGCGGCGCCGCGGTGTTTCCGGAGTTTGCCGAAGCGTTGTCAGCGGCTTTTCCCGGCGCGGCGGTAAGCGCGGTCTACGGTTCGACGGAGGCTGAGCCCATCGCCGCGATCGCGGCGGACGAACTCGCGGCGTCCGATTGCGCTGAGGGCGTCCCGGCCGGGGAGGTTAGCGCCTTCATTGAGCTTCGCATTGTTCGTTTCGACGCTATTCTGCGCCATGAAATGAAGGAAGAAGAATGGAGCGCCGCCCAGGCCGCGCCCGGCGAGGCCGGCGAGATCTGCGTCGCCGGTGGCCATGTCCTGAAAACCTACTATCGCAACCCGGAAGCCGAGAAAGAGAACAAAATCAAAGTCGGCGGCAAAATCTTCCACCGCACCGGCGACGCCGGACGGCTCGTCGGGGGACGTCTCTTCCTTCTGGGGCGAGCCTCGCGCGTCTTTACAACGCCCGGCGGCGCGAAGGCTTATCCCGCGCTGATCGAGCGCGAACTGCTGAAACTTGACGCGAGCGCCGCTGGAACGCTTGTCCGCGGCCGGGACGGCCGGGCGGTTCTGATTTTGGAAAGCGCCGATCCCGAAGCAGCCCGCGCGGAAGCCCTGACGCTTGACCGCCGGCGCGTGCCCTACGACGAGATCCGCGTCGTTACCCGCATCCCGCGCGACCCCCGCCACGCCTCGAAAATAGATTATAATGCGCTCGCCGAACATATTTCTTCGTGAAAATTAAAACAAGACCTTGGCTGCTTTCGGTTGATTTAAGAGGGGTGTTATGGTATAATCCCCATATTTACTGAGATTATCGAAATAATTATGGAAAGCAATACGAAGAAAACGGTATTTCTGACCGGCGGCACGGGCTTCTTAGGCGGGCACTTGGGACGCGAGTTTTTGTCCCGCGGCTGGCACGTGCTGTATTTGGCCAGAGCGAAGCGTAGCGTTTCCGCTAAAGACCGCGTTTTGACTGTTTTGGAAGCGATAGACCCCAAATGGCGGGAACTTCCCGGGACCTTCGAACTGGTCGAGGGCGACATATCCCTGCCGAATCTGGGAGTGGACGATGCGCTTTGGGGCGAGAAACTAAGGAAAGTAGATGAGTTTTGGCATTCCGCCGCTGTCCTATTCTTCTCTGAGGACCAGCGCGAAGTGACCGAGAAAATAAATCACCAGGGGACCCTGAACGTCCTTGACTTCGTGAAACGCTATGGCATTAAGCGCCTTCAGCACATCAGCACGGCCTATGTGAGCGGCCTTTGCAATCATGTCGTTAAGGAAGAAGTCGCCGAATGCGACTGGGAGTTCCGCAATCCCTATGAAGAGACCAAATACGCCGGCGAGCAGGCTGTCAAAAAATTCGCCGACGAAACGGGCGTGGCGACAACGATCTACCGCCCGGCGGTCATAATAGGGGATACCGTGAACGGGAAGTGCCTGTCATTCACGGGATTTTATAACATCGCCAAGGTCTTCGCCTTGATGAAACGCCTTGTGGTGCGCAAGATCAACGGAGACGCCGAATTTTACAAAAAGCACGATCTTTACACAAACGGAAACTACGTCAATTATCCTTTCCGCTTTCCCTGCCCCTCAGACACGACTGTGAACCTCATTCCGGTCGACTGCGTCGTAAGCAATATCATGAATCTCTGCGAGCGCCCCGAGTCCGTAGGCCAAGTTTATCACCTGACTCATCCGAATCCTCCCAAGATCCGCGAATTGCTGGTCGAGGGATGCAAATGGATCGAAATGGGCGGAGTGGAATTCGTCGACTGCACGTTCGAGCAGTCCGAGCAAGTTTTGAGGGAAGAGGTGAAGAAATTCGCCGCTCTCGGGATCAACATCAGTTTTTGTTTGGAAATCAGCGAATATCTGCGCTATTTGTTCGGCGAACCTGTTTTCGACGTCTCCAACATACGCGCCGCTTTGAAGGAAAAATACTTCGAAGCTCCCGTTATCGACGAGGCCTTCCTCAGGAAGATCCTTGATTTCGGAGCGGGGTGCCAATGGCATGGCGTAGTTTAGTTTTTCTCTCCCTGCTTTTCCTTTATGGCTGCAGCTCGACGATCACTCTTCGCAACGCCAATGTGAAGGTGGCGGAGCAGGCTGAACTTGGGAGTCCGGCGGTCTTTTTCCTTGACAAAGTTGCTGTTCCTGTTTTGCTGGACGGGAAAATAGGCAAGATAAGGGCTGTTGCCGACGGTCAGTGGAGCTGGGTGAAAACGCAGAGCGATCTTTCCGCTTGGGCCGACAAAGAGTGGGAAATTTTCATGAGGCGCCACGGGCAGACCATGGTCACGGATCCCAAGAAATGCGACTACCACGTTCTGTGCGACATAGTCAAAATTTACACTGAAAAATTCAACGAGTACATGGGCGCACACAAATTCGCCTCCCATGTCGTGATGCGCGTGACTATAAAGCGCGCGGGGGACGGATACTCCGTCTATGCTAAAGAGTTAAAGCAATCATTTGCTGTCACTATTCCGGTCGAAGGCTTGGAGAACGCAGGCGACGAAGCCATTTACAATTACTGCCTGTCCGCGGTTTTCCAAAATTGCCTGGAAAAGATAAGGCTGCCTTAACGGCCGGGAACAAAATTTATCCAATTTAAATGAAGAATCAAAAAATAGAAAGAGAGATCATCATCGACACCGAGCAGGCTCAGGAGCGCCGCGTCGCCGTCGTGGAAGACAAGCAGCTTGAGGAATATTACATCGAGCGCGACGAGCAGCACCGCCACATGGGCAGCGTTTACAAGGGCAGAGTTGAGAACATCATTCCCGCCATCAACGCGGCCTTCATCGACATCGGTCTCGAAAAGAACGGCTTCATCCACATCGACGACGTCTTCGCCTCAAACCTCGACGCCATGGAACTCGACGACGAGGAGGAAGAGGAAGACGGCGAGAAAAAGAATCAGAACCAGAATCAAGGTAAGAACCGCCCGAAGAACCGCAAGGACCTCAAGATCTCCGATATCCTTAAAGAAAAGCAGGAGATCATCGTCCAGGTCGTGAAAGAGCCCATCAGCACGAAAGGCTGCCGCCTTACGACAGACATCAGCCTGCCGGGCCGCTTCCTTGTCCTGATGCCCTTTGAAAAGCAGATCGCCGTTTCCAGGCGTATCAGCAATGTTCAGGAACGCAAGCGTCTCCGCCAGATGGCCAGGGAAGTCAATCTTCCGGAAGGCTGCGGCCTCATCATAAGGACCGCGGCGGAAGGCTGCACGCAGAAGGCATTCGAAAACGACGTGGCCTACCTCGTCAACACCTGGAAAGAGATAGAAGAAAAGCACCGCGCCACTTCCGCCCCCGCGCTCCTGCATCCCGAACTGGACCTTGTTTTGAGGACGATCAGGGACAGCTACGGCGAGGACGTTTCCCGCATCGTCGTCAACACCAAGCCCGACTACGACCGCATCATGACTTTCGTCAAGAGCTTCGTGCCCGAGGCGAAAAACAACGTCAGGCTCTACGAAGGCGACGTTCCAATCTTTGAGAAATGGAACGTCCAGAAAGACATCGACAGGGCTTTCAGGCGCAACGTCTGGCTGAAATCCGGCGGTTACATCGTCATCGACCAGACCGAGGCTATGATCGCCATCGACGTGAACTCCGGGCGCCACACTTCAAGCGACAACCAGGAGGAGACCGTTACCAAGACGAACCTCGAGGCGGCCGACGAGATCGCCCGTCAGCTCAAATTGAGAAACATCGGCGGCCTGGTCGTGGTGGACTTCATCGACATGCATTCCAAGCAGAACCAGAAGGAAGTCGTGATGCGCTTGCAAAGCGCCCTGAAGCGCGACAAGGCCAAGAGCAGCATTCTTCCCTTATCCGAGTTCGGCCTCCTAGAAATGACACGCCAGCGCGTCACTGAGTCCATCAGGCAGTCCGTTTACGACGAATGCCCCTACTGCCATGGCAGAGGCCTTGTGAAATCCCTCTTGTCCATCTGCCTGGAGCTCCAGCGCGCGCTGCAATCCCTGCTTTCCCTTGAAAAGGAAAAGGACGTCAGGATCGACGTCAATCCCAGTGTGGCCGCCAGCTTAAGGGAGAATCTGGACATTCTTAAGAAGATAGAAGAGCAGTACAACGCGAACCTGACCATAACTTCCAATCCCAAAATGGACCTGGAGGATTATAAATTCTACGATGCCCTTAGCGGCAAGGCGCTGCAGTTGAAGCGCCGTTAACAAAAGGTAAAATTACCATGCCGACCTACGAATACCGCTGCAAAAAATGCGGTTATGAATTTGAGAAATTCCAGCAGATTACTGCGGAACCCTTAAAGAAGTGCCCCGAATGCGGAGGGCATGTCGAAAGACTCATCAGCGGGGGAGCGGGAATAATCTTCAAAGGCAGCGGTTTCTACGAGACCGACTACAAGTGCAAAGCCAGCGAATCCTGCCATCAGATCGAACACGAACATGGCGCAGGCTGCGGCTGCGAACATTGTCACAATAAAAAATAGGAAGACATCTATGACTACTACCCCCAAAAGGATCATTCCCTGCCTTGACACCAAAGGCGGCCGCCTTGTCAAAGGCGTAAACTTTTTAGGCCTTGCCGACGTTGGCGATCCGGTGGAATACGCCAGAATGTACAATGAACAGGGCGCTGACGAACTGGTCTTCCTTGACATCACCGCTTCCCACGAAGGCAGAGACACCATCGTCGATCTCGTCTCCAAGACCTCCGAAGTGATCTTCATGCCCCTGACGGTGGGCGGCGGCATCAAATCTACTGACGACATGCAGCGCATCTTAAGAGCCGGCGCTGACAAAGTCGGCGTCAACACCGCGGCTGTCATGCGCCCGGAGATCCTAAAGGAAGGCGCCAAGATGTTCGGCACGCAGTGCATCGTTCTGGCCGTTGACGCCAGGGACCGCAGGCTCAATACGAAAGTGAACGTTGAGGAAGCCCACAAGATCGACTGGGGCTGGGACATCTCTCCTCTCAAGGTCGATGAGAACAGCCTCTGGGAAGTTTACGTCCACGGCGGCCGCACGGCCACCGGCATCGACCTTATCAAATGGTGCAAATACGCCGTCTCCCTGGGCGCTGGCGAAATACTTCTTACCTCCATGGACAAGGACGGCACCAAGGACGGCTACGACAACGCTATGAACAAAGCCGTGCGCGACGCGGTCAGCGTTCCTCTGGTCGCCTCCGGCGGCGCAGGCTGCCTCGAGGACTTCTACAAAGGCGCCGTGGAAGGCGAAGCGGACGCCCTTCTGGCGGCCTCGCTCTTCCATTTCGGCACTCTTACCGTCCCGCAGGTGAAAGAATACCTCGCAAGCAAAGGCGTGCCTGTAAGGCCCGTAGAGAAGAAATAAAAGAAGAACAAAAAAGGCGGCTTCAGCCGCCTTTTTTTATTGCCTATTCAGCATCTTTTCCAGCTTACGAAGTTTCGGGAAGCTTACTCCGTCCTCTATTTCCCAGACGTTCTCAAAATCCCAGTTCTTGTAGGTCTCTTTTTTCTTAAGCTTTTCGTTTGAGATGCCTACTTTGTTGTCGTCATTTAAAGTTCTCTTGATGTTTTCGGCGCTGTAAAAGGAATTGTGAACGGTTGCGGAACCAGAGAAAGTGATGACCTTATCCTTCCGCCTGTCAGTTGAAATGGAATTAAGAACAAGGCAGTTGTAAAGATAATAGTTGCCGTTGCCCACAAGGATGATGGAATAAGAGGCGTCCTTTGCTTTTCCTGTTTTTCTAATTGTGCGGGCGCCGTAGCCGTTGTCGATCCTAGTGTCGGAGTAATCGTCCATGCTGTACTGGAAGCTTCCCAATGATAGGTAATTTTTCAATACTGTGTTCTGGGAGGAAGTGAAGCAGCCAAAGGCGCTGCATTCGCGATTTTTGAATTCGATATCCGTTTCGCATTCCTCCAGGCAGGAATTGTTGCAGGACAAAGAAATCCCAGCCGCTGTTTTTTCGCTTTTTAATTTTCCGGAGATGTAAACCCTATTGATCATGGCGAAATCGATATTGCAGGAGAGGCCGGCTGCCAGATCTTTCCCGAAGAAGTTGCAGTTTACGAGCGCCAGATCTTTTACCGTGGCGAATTCTTTGGAGCGCTGAGCTAAGTTTTCGAGAACGTTGGTTGAGAAATCGAAGTTTTTAACAGTGGTGCCGATCCTGGCGAAAAGAGCGGCGCCCTGCTCTTTCCTATTGATGAAAAGGTTTGAGATTATATGTCCGCCGCCGTCAAAGCAGCCCTGAAAGGGGTAGGAGTAATAGGCTTTTTTGTTCTCATAGGCATATCCTATGGGCAGGAACCCCCTTCCGTCGTTCCAGAATTTCGTTTCTGCCGCGTTTATGTCCGAGGTCAATTTAAAATTTTTCGTAGAAACGTTGGTTATGTTTTCTCCCATCCAAACTAGGTGCTCGATCTTGCTGATCAGGAAAGGATCATCCTCGCTGCCGCTGCCGCTTGGTCTAATAGCTTTGTTTTCCGCAAGCGCGGAAAGCGAAAATAGAAGTATCAAAGCAATTAGCAGTTGTTTCATACTTCTATTTTAGCAGAAAAATGGCATTGAAACTACTTAGCTGTTTTTGGAGAGGTAGCGCCAGTAGGCCATGAGGCTCTTGGGGTCGTCCGTGACTTCCGAGAGAGAGCGGAGGGGGATGATCTCGACTCTTATCTTTTCGTTCTCGTCGGGACAGCCGCAGATCCTGCCTTTCAGAGAGTCGAGCTCTTCTTTCGTCAGGTCGATTTCCGCGGCGAAGAGGAAGATTATTTCATCGCTGATGCCGTAGGTGGGGAAGAAGCCGCCGAGGTCTGTCACGTTTTCTTTCGCGATCTCGAGGCCTGTTTCTTCTTTCACTTCCCTTACGGCGGTCGTTAATTTGTCGGTGGAGTCGTCCAGCATGCCGGCGGGGATCTCTTTCGTTTCGTAAAGTCCGGCGGCGAACCTGGGCTGGCGTACGATGACGGTGTATTTTTCGCCTTCGCAGTTTATGACTATAAGGACGGCGGAAGCGTCGCCCCTCATCAGTACGGCGCCCGGGACCTGGCGGCCGTCCTGGTCGAAGGCCTGGACGAATAATTTGGCGAAGAGCAGGCCTCCGTTGTGGCGGCGGTCAACCGATTGGACGGTGATCTCCTTAATGCTGAAGCGCTGGTCCATGCGGCGGATCCAGTTCTTGTACTGCAAGCTGGTCCTGACCATTTCGATGTCTTCCTTGCGGCCTTTCCAGGTGAAGCTGTCGAAAGAGCTTTCTTCTTCGAGATCGTTTCCGGTTAGGGAGTCGATCCATTCCTTGATCCTGACGTAGAGTGGCTGCTTGAAACCGACCACGTAAGGATAGAAGTCTTCCCATTTTCTCCACTCGAAAGCGCTGAACTCCTTCTCAAAGTCCTCGCTGTTTTTGGCTAGGTCCTCAGCTTTTTTGGGGTCTCCCTTGTAGCGGAAAAGAAACCATTTCTGGGTCTGTCCGCGGTAGCCGAAGAAAGTGGGTTTGTTCCTGGGGACTTCGTAGGTGAGCCAGAAAGGGCATTCGGCTGTGAGCTCCACCTCGTTTTCGGTCAGGCCGGTCTCTTCTTTGAGTTCGCGCCAGGCGGCTTCCCTCGGCGTCTCGCCGGGATCGATGCCGCCCTGGGGCCACTGCCAGGAGCCTTTGAAGCTGAGCCTTTCTCCGGTCCAGAAGAGGCCGTCTTCGTTTATCACGACAAGGCCTACGCAGGGCCGGAAGGCGTTGTTTATGGGAGTCATTTGAGTACGCATAGAGCCATTATAGCATAAGCGCTTTTGGTTTTACATTTAACCACTTTTATACTATAATTTAATTTATACAATCAATAATATAAGGGTATTATGATCCAAGTCAAGGAACTTGTAAAAACCTACGCCGACCTTACGGCGGTGGACCATATCTCCTTTAACGTCGAGAAAGGGGACGTGGTCGGCCTCCTGGGCCCGAACGGGGCCGGGAAGACGACTACCATGAAGATCCTGACCTGCTTCATGCCGGCCACTTCCGGCGAATGCAAGGTCGCCGGGCACGACGTTTTCAAGGAATCGCTGGAAGTTAGAAGGCACATCGGCTATATGCCCGAGAATGTTCCCCTTTACACCGATATGCGCGTGGTGGAATTTCTTGCTTACAGGGGAAGGCTGAAAGGCTTGAAGGGGCAGGAGCTCATCAACCGCATCAACTGCGTGATAGACGCCTGCGAATTGGGACAGGTGAGGACGAGGATAATCGAGCAGTTAAGCAAGGGCAACAAGCAGCGCGTAGGCTTAGCGGACGCTTTGATAGGGGACCCGGACATCTTGATCCTTGACGAGCCGACCATCGGTCTGGACCCCAACCAGGTCAGGAAGGTCAGGGAACTTATAAGGGAGATAGGCCGCGACAGGACGGTCATACTTTCCACGCACATTCTTCCGGAAGTCGAGATGGTCTGCGAGAAGGTCATCATCATGTACAAAGGGAAGATCGTGGCCGAGGACTCGATGTCAAACCTTAGGAGCGGCAACAAGAAGCGCTACGTGGTCGAGATCTTCGCCCCGAAGGCGGAAGTGGAAAGGGCCTTGCTGGATGTTAAGGAAGCCTACGAGATCAGGACTTCAGAATCGGAAGGCTGGGTGAGGGCCGAGATGCTCTCACGTCTGCCTGAGGAAAACATTTCGGAAAAGATCTTCCTGGCCCTCAACAAACCGAATTGGAAGATCAGGCTTCTGACGACGGTCATGCCGACTTTGGAAGATATCTTCGTGGAAATGACGACGAAACACTAAGGAAATATGCGGAATTTCAGAACACTTTTCAGAAGGGAGCTGGCGACCCTCTACTACACGCCGACGAGTTACGTCGTCATGTGCGTGTTTTTGATCGTGGTCGGCTGGCTCTTCTGGATCCTTGTGAACTACCTCAACGCGCCCTCGAAGCCGATAGACGCCAACGTCTTCGGTTATCTTTTCGGCGGGACTTTCATTTACTGGATGGTGGTGGCGGCCGTCACTTCCGCGCTTACGATGCGTTCCTTCTCCGAGGAATACAGGAGCGGGACCATAGAGATGCTGATGACGACGCCCGTGACTGACACGCAGGTCGTATTGTCCAAGTTCGCGGCAGCCCAGACTTTCCTGATGATCATGTGGGTGCCTACTCTCGTTTACGTCTATGTATTGAGCCGCTTCACGACAGTCGATATGGGCGTAGTTTTGGCGGGGTATCTGGGAACGTTCCTTCTGAACTGCATGCTGACGTCTCTGGGGATCATGATCTCCTCGACGAACAGAAGCCAGTTCGTTTCCTTCTTCGTGACTTTCATAGGCATATTGATGCTTTTCTCCTTGAACTTCATGCAGGACGTGGTCAGCAACAAGTGGCGCGTGGTGTACCGCTACGCGTCCGTCCTGGAGCAGTTCAACCCCTTCACCAAGGGCGTCATCAGTTCGCAAAGCGTCATCTATTTCGTAAGCATCACGCTCTTCCTTTTGTTCTGCACCATAAAGAGCGTGGAATCCAGGAAGTGGAGATGATCTTATGAAAGAGACGATTATTAGAAGACTGACTTACGGCGCCAACGTCGGCATAGGCATAATTCTGGCTTTCATCCTGGTCGTTCTGGCGAACGCCCTGGCCGCCAAGTATCCGAGGCGTTACGACTTCATCCAGAAGCAGGATCTCTACAAGCTCAGTGAAAAGACTTTGAACGTTTTGAAAGAGCTCCAGGAGCCGGTGGAATTTTATGTTTTCGGCAATCCGCAGAACAGTGAGCTTTATCCGAAGGTCAAGCGTTTAATCGACCAGTATTGCGACGCCAGCTCGAAAGTGACCTGCATTCTGGCGGACGATTATATTTTGAGGGATCCCGGCAAGATCCAGAAGATCAAGAACCAGTTCAACGTGACCGACTGGGACACCGTTATCGTGAAAGTGGGCGAGGAGACGAAGGAGCTAAAGGAAAACGACATGGGCGACTTCAAGTTCGAGCACAACTACTACGACTACGGACAGAAGAAGAAACTCGTGCTGTTCAAGGCCGAGCAGGCCCTGACTTCCGCCATACTTGAACTCCAGAATCCCGAGCAGAAGCACGTCTATTTCACGGTCAACCACGGCGAGAGAAGCATCCTCAGCAAAGAGGACCGCAATTACAGCATCGTGAAGGAATACCTTGAGAGAGACCGCGTGCTTTGCGCGCCCTTGGAACTCTACAGGCTCTCCGACATGACGGAGACGAACTGCGACCTTCTTGTGATCGCCGGGCCGACCAGGGATTTTTTGGAGGAGGAAGTGGAAGTGCTGCGCCGCTACATAATGCAGGGCGGACGCGCTCTTATCATGATGGATCCCAATTCAGACTGTGCGAGCATTCCGAAGCTTCTGACTTCCTGCAACATCAACGTTGGCGACGACGTCACCGTCGATCCAACGACCAGGATAGCCGGCACCGGCTGGTTCGACCTGGTCATTCCGACTTATCCTGAGCACGAGATAACGAAAAACCTGGATTCTCTGAGCATCTTTTATATGGCGCGCTCCGTCATGGAGATCAATCCTGATAACAAGGATTACCTTGTGACGCCCTTCCTGCAGACGACTGCGGACGGCTGGGGCGAGACCAAGTACCACGGCACTTCCTATCACTTCGATGAGAAGACCGACCTTCCCGGGCCAGTGACGATAGGCGCGGCTGTCGAGAACAGGCGCACGGGATTGAGGCTTGTCGTGATCGGCGACGCCGATTTCGCCGACAATTTCTATGCCGAGCGTCCGATCTCGAACCGCGACATCTTCCTGAACGCCTGCAACTGGGCGATGCAGAGAGAGTATCTTGTTTCTATCGGGCCGAAGACTATCCAGGAGATCAGGAGCCTGAAACTGAACCGCAAGCAGATCTCGCTTATAAGAACTTTGGTAATTGTGTTGGTGCCGGCCCTGGCGCTCTCCTTGGGCCTCCTTGTTTATGTGCGCCGCCGTCAGTAAGGAAAATTCATGAAATTTAAGACCACGTTATTTTTACTTATACTTGTTCTGGCAGTCGGCGGCTACGTCTGGTTCGTGGACCGCTTCAAACCGAGTACGGCCGAGCTGAAGCAGACTGAAAAACGCGTGCTGCAGGATTTCCGTCCCGAACTGATCACCAGGATCACAATAGACAGGCAAGTGAGGGAAAACGACACCGGAAAAGTGCTCCGCCTTGACAAATATGAGCTTGAGAAGGAAGCGCTGGGCTGGAAGCTCGTAAAGCCGGTGAACTTCCCGGTCAATACGCCTTTGGTCCGCCAGATCCTCGACAACTTGAAGAAAGTCGATCAGAATCGTTTCATCTCAGGAAACGAATACGAGAACATGAATCGCGACGCCACGGGCTTGAACGCTCCTGACATCATAGCGACCTTCGAAACGCCGCAGACGTCCGTCGTTTTGCGCGTGGGCGCCCAGGTTCCCCTGGGCTGGGAATACTACGCCGAACTGAAAGGCAAGCGCCAGGCCTACTTTATTCCGAATCAGATGCGCGACATCCTCTGCTTCGAGACCGACAGCTCTGAAAAGGACGTCAGGCGCAGGAAAGTTTTCGACGTCACCCCGGAATATGTGAACGCCGTGCAGATGTCGGTGGGCGGCTATGAGATCGATCTGAGGAAGGGGAAAGACATCCTGAGCTGGTACACCCAGGCTCCGATCTACGACAGGGGCGACGACAAGCTAATAGGAGAGATCGTTAAAAAACTTTCCAAAGTGGATGTCTTGGAATACATCGAGCAGCCCAAAGAGAAGATCGATTTCAAGTATTCCGTGACGCTGGTGCAGAGGGAGAATTCCCAACGCCTCCAGATCAGCGACGTCGTTATCAAAGTTGACGAATGGGACGAGACGAACCGTTTCTGCTACGCCAGACGCACCGAATATGGCCAGTTCTTCACGCTGCATCCCGATATTCTCGATTCCTTCGTCCCCGATGTTGATCATTACCGTGCCAAGACGCTTATAGCGCCGGGAGTTTTCGACGACGTCTGCGAACTGGAGTTGGCCAAGGACGGGAAAGTCATGAACTTCTCCTTCGACAAGCAGGCGAACAAGTGGGATCTCTCCAATCTTTTGGCCACGACGCTCAAAGACGAGATGGCGATAGAGGACTACGTTTTCCTGTGGACGGACATGCCTATAAAGCGTTTTGCGAGCGTTGACGAAGCGAAAGCCGCTCTCCAGGAAAAATATCTTGACCTCAAGCTGCGCTACCAGGACAGAGACGAATATGAGAATTACGTTCTTTCCGCTCCCAAAGACGGCTTGATGTTCATGGAACGCATGACGAACGTTTTCGTAGCCGTTTCCGCTGAGGAAGTTGAAAAACTCTATACTACGAACACTTTCCGCTTCCTGACTAGGGAAGCCATGAACGTCCCTGAGAATGAGGTTGACAGGATAGAACTGGAGACGCCGGAAACGACCGTTGTCATAAGCTACGGCACGAATTTCTGGATCGCCACTGAAAACGACAAATCGCGGCAGATCCTTCCCAGAATGAGGGACGAAATCGCCAGCCGCATGCCGGTCCTTATCGATCATTACGTCAAGGAATGTTCGGAACTTGATCTGCCGGCTTTCGGGCTTGACAAACCTTATCTGAAAGTTTCCTTCATATTGAAGAAAGGCGAGAGCAAAACGATCTCTTTGGGAAATGCTGTCGGGTCCGGGCGCTACGCCATGATAGGCGAACAGCCCTACGTCTTCGCGGTGAACAAGGAGACGGCGCTGGCCCTGGAACAGTTTATAGAACTAGCAAGAATTTATCGTGAATGACTACCAAAGGAGTCAAAACATGAGAAAAGCCATATTTATACTTTCTATTCTCAGCCTTTTCAGTTATTGCGCCAAGGGCGAGGACATCGTCGGCATGGCGCCGAGGGAGACGAATGTCGTTGTGCGCGTGCAGAAGAACCTGAAGTCGTTTTTGCGCATACCCTCCCCGGGCTTCTGCTACGATGAGATGAAGTACACGGCTAGAGTCGTCTCTGAGCCGAAATCAACGGTCTTCCAGGTTAGCATGCTGGCGCCTACCAACCAGCCGGACAGGCTGATCATGCCTTACGCCAGGATACTGCGCCCCGACTATACGGAGGTGGCGTCAGGGACGTTCTCCAACGCGCTTTTCTGGGCCAGGGGACAGATAATAGCCCAGCGTTTCGCGATTCCGGAGACGATGAGCAAGTATCTCATTGCGGTCGGTTATTTGGACTACAGGGATGCCAGGCACCGCCACATCAGCGGCGGCCCCTATGAGACTGTCATCGACCAGAAGGGCAACATTATCCACCGCGGAGAGCCCCTGCAGAAATCGAAGTACGAGTCAAAATTCAGCATTGATTCCGATATTCTCTTCCTGGATGACGAACTTGAGATCCAGGTAACGCAGGACGAAGTCAGGAAAGGCGTCACGAACGTCGTCGAGACCGTTTTCAATTATTCCGTTGTGAATCTTGACACAGGGAAAATAGTCCTGAGCGGTTCGGAAGTAAGCAAGCCGGTCATCAAGATGAAGACGCTCGGCAACTACGCCATAGACCTCAAGCTTTCCAGGAACGGCAACACTTTCTGGCACGGCATGAAGACTTACTGCGTGCTGCCCAGATTGGAAAAGACATTTGACCCCAATTATCTTGGCAAACTCACTTTGAACGACGGCATAATCTGCGGTTCGTCCAACGATCTCCACCAGCTTCAGGACGGCCGTTATTCTCCGGCCGTCAAGGAGAGGATCAGTCAGCGCATATATTCTTCCGAGATCACCAATATCTTCGGCGGCAAAGGGCGCGTCATCACCCAGGACAGAGGGTATGTGAGCTATATTCTGGGCGTCAATCTTAAACTGAATATGCCCTACCTTTTGGAGATCGAGTATCCCGAAGATATGCCGCGCACGATCGCGGTCTCCGTCAACGGCGGAACTTATTCTCCCTGCGTCCAGACCGGGCATACCATGCCTTACCAGGAGCCCAGCCAATTCGTGGAACAGCTGCAGCTGCCTTTGAACGGCGACATTAACAAGATGCGCTTTATCGTCTGGGCTGGCGACGACGAGATCAGAAACGGCTTCAACGTTGCGATCGCCGACCCCGGCGACGTCAACGCGCCTTTCAGCAAGAAGCCTTTGGTCCTGAGGATCAACCTCTATGCCTTCCTGACCATAGCCGTGCCACAAATGAAGGAGCATTTCCCCAAGGAATACCAGCGCTACGTCTGGACGGAAGGTGAGCAGATGATGGGCCGCGACGGCGTTTCCTTCGCGCCTGTTCTGAACAGTCTTTTCTACGGTCTGAATTCTTTTTCGCCTCTCGCCCTGGCCTGGAACTCGCACGCCGGAAGCGACGGAACCGTTCTCTTCCCGACGGAACATTACACGATCCCTTATAAGGCTGAGATCAAAGGCGTGGAGTATTTGAGCGACCGCAAGGAAGACAACAGCAAGAGGAAGAATTACCTCGGCGCCAGCGCCGATCTGGCGAGCTACCTTAAGATGAAGATCTTCCCGAGAATGGAATACGGCGGAAGCGACAGATTGAAAGGCAAAAATGCTGTCGGCCCGGACGGTCAGCCCTATTCGCCCTATCTTTACAACAGCAACGCTGCCCCGCTCTTTGATTCGGTGGATGTAACCTATGAAGGTGTGGATGAAGATTTCATCGGCATCATCAAGGAAATGATTCTTTCACTGCCGAAGGAATCACGTTCCTGCCTTGAAAATTTGATCATAAGGCAGCGCGCCAACTTTACGCCGGTCTCCTACAGCGACAATGCGCTGAAACTTTACGCCAAGGAAAAGGGTCTTGCGGTTCCTGAAGACGGGCTGCGTGATGAGATCGTTTTGAGACGCCAGGACGATTACAAGGTCTGGTATCAGAACAAGAAATACGCTTTCTTCGCAAAAGTGAACGAGGCCTACAACAAGCTGCTTGCCAGAAGCGGAAACTTGATCTACTACAACTGGAGAACTGGCGGCATGCCTTATGAGAACCTCTATTACTATGATTCCGCTTCCTGGACGGAAGTGAAAAGACGCCGCTCGCTGCCGGTGGAAGGGTTCCCGCTTCCCATTATCACCAGCGATCAGCTTACGGAGGCTGTCGGCAAATGGACCAATGATGAGGACGCGCTTTTGAAGGATGTCTTCAACTACGGTATTACGCCGGTCTGTCCGGTCTTCGGAACGCTCGCGGCTGGTTCGCAGAGCTATCACAGTCTTTTCCGCAAAGATCCTGGAAGCCTTGAGATGGCGGTGAAGATAACGCCGAACGTCCAGTCCAAGACGCTGGTCCTCGACTGCAAGAAAGTTCCCAGCCTGGCCGGCCAGACTATGTACCGCTCCAGGGAATATTCCATGTACGATCCCTTGCTGGCTTTCATTTACGCCAATCCCAAATATATTGCTTTCGAGCAGTCTCACCAGTCCTGCTTCCCGTTCGCAGAGACGACCAGGCGCTTCATGATGAACTATCTCGCCCTGCCGCTTGTGCCTTTCGGCGAAGTCAAGCAGGAGGAAGGAAATCCTCTTAACGTCTATCTCGGCGTTTACAACAACAGTCCCTACATCGCGGTCGTGAACAAGACCATGAAGCCTGCCAGCGCCAGGGTGAGCCTGCCTCTGGCCGGCGTCAAGCAGCTCAGGCCGCTCGTCACGAAGGAAAAACGCCAGGACTACTTCGTCAAGGAAGACACCATAGAAGTTGACCTGACGCTTCAGCCTATGGAACTCAGAAGCTTCAAGGCGGAATAAAAATGTCCGACGTTTGGCGCGACAAGGAAGACAGAAAGAATTTTTCGCCGTCATGCTTGGTGACGGTCCTCCTTTTCAGCGCCGCCCTCATCCTGGGCTTGCTTTTCCTTGCTAACTTCGTGACGGAACGATGCGGCGATCTTTTGAAGATGACGTATCCGTATGTCACGCCTTTCATGGAAAAAGACGTTACGGGAGAGGAACAGGCTGAGTTTTCCAATTCCTGGTTCAGGGTCGCGGACTGCATAAACAAAGATCCTCTTATCCTGACCAACAGAAGCGTTATGATAATCAAGAACATTGTTCTGGATCACAGCGTTTCCAAAGAAGAGATTGCGGAACTGACAAAATTAGCGGAGCGTTTGGAAGAAAATGAATAAGGCGCTTTTCCTGATGCTCCTCGCTTCATTGGGCGTTTTCGCCGAAAGCTACTTTACGGTGGATCTTCCCGAGAACTGGCAGAAAGTTCCCGCCAGCAGCCTTTCCATCTACAATCACGCCGAGGACGCTCTGAAAAACGAGAAGGTCGGCACTTACAGCGCGGCTTATGAGCGCAAGGCGCTCCTTGATTTCACGCTGCCTTATATCCTGGTCGAGCAGGAGAAGCATGCTCCCTACAGCGTCTCTGAACTTGAGAGCATGGCCGAGGAGATGCCATCCATCATAAGGCAGGCTTATCTTCCTTTGCACCGCGCCGGAAAATTCGGGGAAGTGAAAGTCATGCCGGGGATCTATGACCGCGAGCGCAACATGGTCTTCACTTACTACGAGATGGTGAGAGCCAAACCGAGGGAGGAAATGTTTGCTTTCACGGCCTGTTTCCCAAGCAAAATTGGCCTTGTCAAGCTTCACGGCTTCGGCAAAAGATCCGACTATGAGAAGAGCATGGCGGAGATGGAGCAGATCTTAAACTCCTTCAAGTTCGGAAGCAACTACTTTTACACCCCGCCGCTTAAGAGCTCCAAAAAACTGAAAGCCCTGCCGGTTGTTTGCATCGGCGCGTTCGTATTGCTTTACGCCCTGCGCTTTATTGGCAGGCGCCAGACAGGCGGAAGGGAGCCTTTTTCCAAAAAAGAGTGACTATGAAAAATTATTTTCTCGCAGCGATCCTAACGTTTTTGCTTTGCGCCTGCCAAAATAAGGGCGCCCAAACTCCCGCCTGGCGGAATATGCCGAAGGCCAAGTCTTTGAGCGGAGATCTTGGCGACAACATACTGGCGCTTCCCGGGACGAACCGCTGCCTTATTATGGGAAAAAAGCTGGCGCTGCCGAAGTACGCCG
Organism: bacterium; assembly: GCA_017616555.1. Lineage (GTDB taxonomy): Bacteria > Auribacterota > UBA3054 > UBA3054 > UBA3054 > UBA3054. Next base: position 19,213 of record JAFZXZ010000015.1, read on the forward strand.
CTTTTTACAGCGAGCCCAATGAGGATCCCAAAAGCATAGTTCCAATTCTTTTGGCGATAGGGGAGAGACAGTATTTTTCCGGGGAAATGTACGCGGACACCAACAAGGTGGGAGCGTTCAAAACGCCCTCTTTCTTTTTGGGGACTTGCATCTCCAAGCACGGCTATTTCAGCCGCTCTGCCTTCAAGCCTATCAAACTGCCGGGGGAAGTCGCCAACATAACCCTCTGGGCCAACCAGAGTCTTATCAGGGAAGCAAACATGAGGCGCTGGAACGACATTCTCAGTTACCACGACGACGCCTACAGGGAGCGCATGGCGAAGGCTTTCAGAACGACCAACATGCAGACCGATGAAGTCTGGGACGACAATGTGGATCTGACCGTCAGGATCCGCTACATAAAAGACGGCTACACCTATATGTTCTACAATTCCGGCCGTACCGCTGATTCTCCTGAAAACGTGGAACCAGTAAATGTTTTCAAGAAGCTGACGGCCGAGATCGAAACAAGGACTTCGCCCTCAAACGCCAATCTGCGCGACGTGATGCTCTATTTCTCCTATAACGGTGGCCCTCGCTACTACATGTACAAGCGCGATTACGACCTGGAAGCCTGCTACTGGCGCCAATCAGAGCATGTGACGCTCCAGAACGATCCCTCAAAGGTCGGCGTCAAAATGCTTGTTGAGAGCAAGGGAAAGCTTATTGAGCAAAGGGATCTCGCGTTATCCGATTTCGTCGCCAATTATTTCCCGTACGCCACTTTCACAAACTTCGTAAGCGCTGTTACCATAGAGGAGCCTCCGGAAGACACCACCCTGAAAATAACGGTGGACGGCGGACCTTTGTACGGCCCCATCGAAGTCGAAAAGAAGATAAAGTGAATCAGAAGCCGGATTCCACTCTGAGCATGACTGTCTTGGACTGGATGCAGCCGAGTTTGTCGAGTTCTTCGATGGCGTCCTTCATCTGAGCTTCTTTGGTTTCCCTCGTCATGAAGGTCACGATGGAATAAGGCTGGGCTTTGGCGAATTCGTGCAAAATTACGGAGCTGATGCCGATATTCCTTTCCGTCAGGACGTTTGAGAGCGCGGCTATGACGCCAGGCTTGTCGTCCGTTTTCCAGCGCAGATAATAGCGCATTTCCATTTCAGGGGCGGGCACGACTTTAATTTCCTTGTCGAGCGCGAAGACCGGCAGCCTTCCGACTGAACCGCTGTGGATGTTCCTGGCGATGTCTATTATGTCGGCTGTCACGGCGCTGCTGGTGGCGTCCATGCCGGCGCCCTCGCCGTAATAGACGGTGCGGCCGATGGGCGTTCCGTTGATCTCGACGGCGTTGTAGGCGTCGCTTACTTTGGCCAGCATGCTTCCTTTGTCGATGAGCGTCGGGGCGACCATGCACTCCAGCCTGCCATCCTTCTCTTTGGCCCAGGCCAAAAGTTTTATGACGTACCCGAGCTCATAGGCGCAGCGGATGTCGATCTGGTCGAGGCCCATTATGCCTTCCGTAGAGATGTTTTCCGGTTTGACCCAGGAGCCGAAACAGTTGGCGCAGAGCAGGACCAGTTTATGCAAAGAATCTTTGCCGATAAGGTCGAAGGTGGGATCCGCTTCCGCGTATCCGTTCTGCTGCGCGGCCTTGACAGCGTCGTCAAACGCCATCTGGTCCTTGCCCATCCTGGTCAGGATGTAGTTGCAGGTTCCGTTGACGATGCCGCGGACGCTCTTTATCGTGTCGGCGGTCAAGCCTTCCCTTATTGACTTGATCACAGGTATTCCGCCGCAGACCGCGGCTTCGTAATAGAGATCGACGCCGTTTTCATTTGCGAGCGCGGCCAGCCTTGGTCCGTATTCGGCCAGGAGCGCCTTGTTGGCGGTCACGACGTTCTTCTTGTTTTCCAAGGCTTTCGTGATGACCGAGAGGGCGATGCCGCAGCCGCCGATCAGCTCGACGACGATGTCGATCTCGGGATCGTCAAGGATTTCGTCGGCGTTCGTGGTGAAGAGGTCAAGCGGGAGCTTGTAGGCGCGTTCCTTGTAGGGGTAAAGATCCGCGATCTTTTTCAGCTTGAGTTCGCAATTGAGATGGCGTTTCTGCGCTGTCCCGTTCACGAGGTTGTTGGCGACGCCGGTGCCGACGACGCCGCAGCCGATGAGGCCGACGTTTATGCAATTCTTAGTCATTATCTTCTTTGTGTTCTAGTTTATGAAGAGCAGTTCGCGGTACTTGGGCAGCGGCCAGAGGTCGTTGTCGACCAGTTCCTCGAGCCTGTCTATGGGCTTCCTGACGATTTCTATCATGGCGGCCACTTCGTGGTAGGCGAGCGCCTTCTTGTAGATGTCCTCTATGACGTTGGCTTTCTTTCTCGCTTCTATGAGCGCGTCAACGTCGGCGCGGATCTCAGCGATCAGAGCCGACACTTCTTTGGCCAATTCTATTTCCGGACCGGAAGTCGCAAGGTAATCTTCGGGGAAGATCTCCTTGGAGAGAGAGACGCTCTTCAATAGTCTCGTCTTGTATTCCAAGGCGGCCGGAATGACGTGGTTTGTCGCCATGCGGCCTATTACGCGCGCCTCTATCTGGACTTTCTTGACGTAGGTCTCCCATTTGACTTCATTGCGGGCAATGAGCTCTTTTTCCGTATAGACGCCCGTCCTGCGGAACATCTCGACGGATTCCGGCGCTGTGAAAGCCGTGAACATTTTGGGAACGTTGCTTTCGGTGTCCAGTCCGCGTTTAATTGCCTCCTCTTTCCATTCCTCGGTGTAGCCGTTGCCGTCGAAACAGATCGTTTCAAGCGCTTCCTTGATCATGGGCTTGAGAAGGTCCATGATGGCGGTCTGCAGATCCTTTCCGGAGGAGAGGTCTTTGCTCAGGGAAGCGTAGAAACTCGAGAGCTGGTCGGCGACCGCGGCGTTCAAAGTCGTAAGCGCGCCGGCGCAGTTGGCCGAGGAGCCCACGGCCCGGAACTCAAAGCGGTTGCCGGTGAAGGCAAAGGGGCTCGTCCTGTTGCGGTCGGTGTTGTCGATAAGTATCTCCGGTATTTCGACCAGGCCGATCTTCTTGCCGTGCTTTCCGGCGATCTCGATGGGCGTCGAGGAGGGTACTTCCAGAAGTTTTTTCAAAACGCTCGTCATGGCCTGGCCCAGGAACACCGAAATAATGGCCGGAGGAGCCTCGCTGGCCCCCAAACGGTGCGCGTTGGTACTAGATGCTATGGAAGCCTTCAAAAGGCCGTTGTAGCGCTTCACAGCCATTAACGTGTTGACGAGGAAGGTCAAAAACTGCAGGTTGCCCTTGGCGTCTTTTCCGGGGGCGAAAAGGGGAACGCCGGTGTCGGTGCCAAGAGACCAGTTGTTGTGCTTGCCGCTGCCGTTGATGCCGGCAAAAGGCTTTTCGTGCAGCAAAACGACGAAGCCGTGTTTCCTGGCCACGTAGTTCATCAGGTTCATGACCTGCTGGTTCTGGTCGTTAGAGAGATTCATCTCGCCGTAAATCGGCGCGATCTCGTACTGGTTGGGCGCGACCTCGTTGTGCCTAGTTTTCAGGGGAATGCCGAGCTTGTAGGCCGCGATCTCCAGTTCGCGCATGAAGTTCACGACTCTGGCGGGAATGAAGCCCATGTAGTGGTCGTCGAGCTGCTGGCTCTTGCTTGACTCGTGGCCCATCAGAGTCCTGCCGGCCAAGGTCAGGTCGGTCCTGGCGGCGTAGAGCTCCTCGTCGACCAGGAAGAATTCCTGCTCCCAGCCGAGGTAGGCTTTCACTTTGCTGACGCGCTTGTCGAAAAGTTCGCAGATAGGCAGCGCCGCTTCGGAAAGCGCCTTCAAAGATTTTTTAAGGGGCGTCTTGTAGTCCAGGGCTTCTCCTGTGTAGGCCAGAAAGACCGTGGGGATGCAGAGCGTGTCGCCCTGGATGAAAACGGGGGACGTCGGATCCCAGGCTGTGTATCCTCTGGCTTCGAAGGTCGCCCTGATGCCGCCGTTGGGGAAGCTCGAGGCGTCCGGCTCCTGCTGGATCAAAACTTTGCCGTCGAAGACTTCGATCATGCCGCCCTTGCCGTCGTACTCCAGAAAGGAGTCGTGCTTTTCGGCGGTGGAATCCGTCAGAGGCTGGAACCAGTGTGTGATGTGCGTCGCGCCGTGGGCAAGCGCCCATTTCTTCATGCCGCTCGCGACTTCGTCCGCTATGGCAACGCTTAGGGGTTTTCCGTTGTCGATGCAGTCAATTAGCGCCTCAAAGGTCTTTTGGTCAAGGTACTCCTTCATCTTGGCGCGCGTGAAAGTCAGTTCGCCGAAGTATTCAGAGGGAAGTTTGTTTGGGGTATCTACGGGGATGGGCTTCTTGTTGAAGGAGGCGCGCACCGCTTTGAATCTAAGATTGCTCATTTGGGTAAAGGTGGTTGGTTGCTAAAAGATCACTTAAACATCGTGTCGCTTTCCAGTCGCTGTCGCGCCGACTTGTCGTATAAAAATTCGACGAGCGCGAGCGCGAAAAGGTAAGCCGCGCCGGGTCCTTTTCCCGTTATTATGTTCCTGTCGATGACGACCGGTTCTTCGGTGCGCCACTTTGTTTTCAAGTATCCTTCCTCGCAGGAGGGGTAGCAGGTCGCCTCATAGTCGTCAAGAAGGCCTTTTTCGGCCAAGATGAAGGCGGGGGCGGCGCAGATGGCGGCGAGCGCTTCGCCGTTCTCGGCGCGATGCCTGATCATCTTGTCGAGCGCCTCGCAGTCCCTTAAATTGTAAGCGCCGGGGAGTCCGCCTGGCAGAACGACGAGATCGAAAGTTTCGCTTTCAACTTCTCTTATAGGGCAGTCGCTCACGACCGTAAGGCCGCGGGACATGGAAACGAAACCGCCTTCCGGGGAGGCGAGGGTCACTTCCGCTCCGGCTCTTTTCAGAAGATCGTAGGCTGTCAAAGCTTCGATCTCTTCGCTGCCGTCGGCTATGGCTATGAGAACTTTTTTCGTCATTTATTTTGAGAGGAAGCGGAGCGCTTCGACGCGCTCCTCAATTTTAGCGAGAGTCAGGTCGCGGAATGCGTCGATGGAGAAAGCCGTGACCAAAAAAGATCCCATGGCCGTTCCGTATCTGACAGCTTCCGTAACGTTGTCATTGTTAAGTCTGCCGTTCCTGGCGATGAAGCCCAGAACGCCGCCCGCAAAGGAATCGCCGGCGCCCGTCGGATCGACCACTTCTTCCGTCGGGAAAGCGGGGACGGCTTTCATAAAGCCGTTGCGGCCGAAGATCAAAGATCCGTGCTCGCCTTTTTTCAGCAGGAGATATTCGGGCGAGAAGCGCTCCATTACTTTTCTGCCTGCTGTGATCAGGTTCGGGCAGTCCGTGAACATCCTCGCTTCGCCGTCGTTCATGAAGATGACGTCGGCCTTCTCGAAAACTTTTTCGAGCTCGTCCCTGGCGGAATTGATGTAGAAGTTCATGGTGTCGCAGACCTTGTAGCAGGAAGGCCCCATTTCTTCCATGACTTTCAATTGCAGGGAGGGGAGAATGTTCGCTAAAAATAGCGTTTTGGCTTTCTTGTAATTCTCCGGGATCTTGGGCTCGAAAGTCGCGAAGACGTTCAGCATCGTGCAGTGCGTGTCGGCGGCGTTGACGTCGTTCAGGTACGATCCGGTCCAGCGGAAAGTCTTGGCGCCCTTGACGATTTCAAGCCCTTCAAGGTCTATGCCGTGCGCCGTTAGGAGCTCGGTGTGTTCCTTGGGAAAATCGTCGCCCACAACGCCGATAAGGCCGACTTTGGCCTGGAAGGAGGCGCTCATGGAGAAATAGACCACAGAGCCGCCCAGACAGTCCTTGTGCGTACCAAAGCGCGTCGTGACGGTGTCGAGGGCCATGGAGCCCACGGCGGTTATGTCGGGAATATTGCTCACGGTTCAAGCGCGGGGGAGGTGTTGCTGCCGCCGCTTATCAGCGTCGTCTCCTTTCCGGTCTCGCTGTCTATTATCATGATCGAGGATCCGGCGCGGGTGAAGACGATGTGGCGGGAGTCGGCGGCCCAGCAGGGGAATTCATCGTTAGAGGGATTGTTCGTGATATTGGAGGAATTTCCGCTCGCCAGATCGCAAACGCAGACCTCATAGTTGCCGCCGATCTGGGCGACGAAGGCGATCTTCTTGCCGTCGGGCGACCAGGCCGGGGAAGTGCAGTAGCGGGAGACGTTGCGGCAGATGCGGGTGCGTCCGCCTCCGCTGGCGTTCATGATGTAGATCTGCGGACTCTTGCCTTCGTCGCAGGAGAAGACGATCTTATTGCTGTCGGGGGACCAGGAAGGCGAGGACTCGTTGTCGCGGCCTCTGGTCAGGCGCTTGTGCGAACCGCCGTTCAGGGCGTAGGTGTAGAGTTCCGGGAAGCCGTCCTTGTCTAAGATGGCGGCCAGTTGCCTGCCGTCCGGAGAAATGCAGCCGGAGGTGTTCATGCCGGGCATGGCCAGAAGCTTCTGCGTTTTGCCGCTCGTCAGGTCAAGCTTGTAGATGACGGCGTGGTTGGCGCGGTAGCTCGTGTAGAGGATGTTCTTGTGATCGGGGTACCAGTCTGGGAAGGTGTTGAGGTCGCTGCCGCTCGTCAGGTTCTTCTTGTCGCCGCCCAGGATATCGCACATCACGATGTTCTTGGCGCGGCCGTAGCCTGAAGAGTAAAGCATTCTGGACTGGAAGAAGCCTTTCTCCTTAAGGACGTCCTGGACGATGTCGTTGGCGATGGCGTGCGCCACTCTGCGCGGGGAGACTGAGCCCATGTTGTAGGTCCTGGCCATGACGGCGGATCCGTTCGAAGTGTTGTAGAGCTTGAACGTCAATGTTGAGCCGGAGACTTCGCCCTTGCCGATCAGAGCGGCGCCCAGGTTACGCCAATTCTGGAAGTGGATGCCCTGGGCGTAATCAGCGTTATTCAGAGTCGTGGCATCGCTAGATGAGATGCGCGCCAGGGAAAATCCGCCGTGGATGTTGAGGTCCTTCCTGACGACGTCGGCTATCGAGACCGCGCCGCCCCTGAAGTCGCAGACATAAATAGGGATGCCCTTGCGCTGCGCCGTGCCGCGCACCGTTCCGGGGTTGATGACTTCCTCCGCAAAGACGGAGGATACTGCTAGGAGTGTCAGAAGACAAAGAAGCGATTTTTTCATGGCTGTATCCCTATGTTAGTTTTAACCTTTATTTGTTTATTTTATCTTAAAGGGGGTTTTTATGCAATAAAAAGCCCCTTTCCTCAAGGGACCGCCACTTGTATTTTAGCCCTCGTTGTGATAGCATAAGGGGAAATGTGTCGGAGCGTAGCGCAGCCTGGTAGCGCACTTGACTGGGGGTCAAGTGGTCGCTGGTTCAAATCCAGTCGCTCCGACCATTTTTTTATTACCGGCATATGCAGATCAACCGTGTCCTGAGAAACACTTTTTCCCTCTTTACCGGCAAAGCCGCCTCGCACGCCCTGACGGCTGTCTTCAATATCTATCTGACACGGGCCCTTGGCAAGGAATTCTACGGCGACTTTACCGGCGCGCTATCCTGGATCGTAATGTTCTCGATCGTCGCCGAATACGGCCTCGGAACTTTGATGACGAGGATCGTGGCGAGGGAGCCGGAACGCAGCGACGAGCTTTTCTGGAATTCTGTCATCCTTAAAACTTTTTGCTCCATTTTGGCGGTCGCCCTCGCCATCGGCGCGCTCGTTTTGAGAGATCTCTTTGGTTTCGGCGCGGGCGGCGAGGATCTGACGCTCATCGCGCTCTTCTGCCTTTTCCTTTTCGCCAACGCCTGGTACATGTCGATGGCGGCAATTTTGAGAGGCCACCAGGACAACCACCTCGAGGCGGTGCTTTTTCTGATCGGCAAGCTGCTTTACGTAGGATTGGGCTTCGGAACACTCATGTTTGCCAAATGCGGGCTTGACGTCAAGACGAGGCTGATGGCGGTCTATTTCGCGCTCGGTTCCTTTGTTCCCCTCGTTCTGGGAACGGTCGCTTTAAGGATCAGATACAAGCTCGGTCTTCCCAAGCCCAGCCTGAAAGTGATAATGGAGATGCTCAGCCAGGGCTGGCAGTTCTTCACGATCATGTTCACTTCCACCTTGCACCTGAAGTTCGACCATGTGCTCTTGTGGTGGTTCGGATTCAAGGCGCAGCTGGGTGTTTACGGCGCGGCTTACAACCTTGTGCTCATTCCGCTCTTCTTGACCAACTCCTTCACGGAGTCCATGTATCCCGCGCTGGCCAGCAGCAAGGAAGCGGGGGAGGAGGATTTCTGGCAGAGAGTGATGATAAGCCTGAGGTGGATCGGCTGCCTGGGCTTTCCGTTCCTCTTCTGGGCGACTTTGGAAGCGCCCAGGATCCTTGATCTGGTTTACGGGAAAGAATTCGTGGAAGGCGCCCTGGCCTTGCAGATCCTGATCTGGGGACAGGGGCTCGACCTTTTCTGCCCCTTCTTCGGGCACGTACTGTATGTTAAGGAAAAGGAGCGCAAAGTCTTCTTCATCAATTTGGCCAGCCTGATAGGCAATATCTTAGCCAACATAGTTTTGATCTACTTCCTCTGCCTGAGGAGAGGGAACGACCCGGCCCTGGCGCCCATCGCTTCGGCTCTTTCCATGGTAGTCTCTCTTTCTATCATGTTCATAGGCTACGTCATAAGCTTTTCCGAATTCGGGCGCGCAAGGGATAGCCTTCTGGCGCTTGCCAGGCCCGCCGTCCTGGCCCTTCTTACCCTGCCCGTTGTTTTCCTCATCAAGCCCTATGTTCCGGTCTATCTGACCTGGCTCGTTTACGGTATTGTCTTCATGATCTTGGCTTTCGCCCTTAAGGTCGTGAGACTTCAAGACTACCGCCGCTTCTAGTTTCTTTTGGGCTTTACAGAATACCGCCCTCTTTGCTAAAATCTCTTTATCAATTGTGTGTGTATCCAAAAATAAGGCCCAGGTCTATCTATGAGCATTTTTAAACGCGGTTTTTTTGAAGAAAAACTGAGTGGGGAAGAGATTTCTGCCCTTAACGAGCAGCTGACTGTCAGCCGCGGAGCCATCGTCAAAATGACGACTCTGGCGGGCTGCGGACACCCCGGCGGTTCCCTTTCCTCCCTTGAAACTTACACCCTGCTTTGGCAATGCGCCAACGTCGATCCCAAAGAGCCGAGGAAATTCGGCCGGGACACCATCGTCGTCAGCCACGGCCATACTTCGCCTGGCGTTTACGCGGCCTTGGCGGGAGCCGGCTTCATAGACCTTAGGGAAGCTATCGTTACCTTCCGCCAGAAGGGCAGCTCCTTCCCGGGCCACATAGAGCAGTGCGTGCCAGGCGTCGAATGGGACACCGGCAACTTAGGCCAGGGGCTTTCCGCCTGTGTAGGCTTTGCGCTTGCCGACCGTCTGACCGGCGTCAAGGCGAAAGTTTTCTGCGTGATGGGCGACGGCGAACAGCAGAAAGGCCAGATCGCGGAAGCGAGGAGAACGGCCGTAAAATACGCCCTCCCCTTGGTCGCCGTGATCGACTACAACGAACTGCAGATCTGCGGCGACATCCACGAAGTGATGTACCAGCCCTTGAAGGCCGAATGGGAGGCCGACGGCTGGGAAGTCATCGAGGTGAACGGACACGACCTGCAGGCGCTCTACGGCGCCCTGAGGAAGGCTTATCTTTCCGAAAAGCCTGTCATGATCTTAGCCAAGACCGTTATGGGGCACGGCATCTCCTTCATGGAGAACCAGGCGAAATACCACGGCTCCGCCCTGAACATGGATCTCTGCCGCCAGGCGCTCCAAGAACTAGGCCTTCCCGACGACCTCGATGAACTGATGGCAGAACGCAAAGCGAAAGAGCCCAGACACCCCGTCCGTCCCAAAACTCCGGATATCACGCTCGACCCCGGAACGCCCGCCCTCTACACCGAGAGCACCGACAACAGGAGCGCCTGGGGCAAAGCGCTTGCCGACATCGCTAAGACCAATAAGGACAAAGCCGGCGCCAGTCCGATGGCCGCTTTGGACTGCGACCTCAAGGGCAGCGTGAAAGTCGCGGACTTTGAGAAAGTCTGGCCCGAGAATTTCTTCCAGATCGGCATTCAGGAACACAACGCGGCCGTTATCGCCGCCGCCATGAGCATCAGAGGCGTCCAGTCTTTCTGGGCCGACTTCGGCGCTTTCGGCGTGGACGAGACTTACAACCAGCACCGCATGTCAGTCATGAACGAGGCCTTCCCGAAGATCGTCTGCACGCACTGCGGTCTGGATGTTGGCGAAGACGGCAGGACGCACCAGTGCGTCGATTATCTCGGCCTCTACAGGAACCTTCTCGGCTTCGAAGTCATAGTTCCGGCCGATCCGAACCAGACTGACCGCGCCGTCAGATACCTAGCCCTTACCAAGAAGCCGACGCTTCTCGTCATGGGCCGTTCGAAAGTCGGAATCGCAACGAAAGAGGACGGCACGCCCTATTTCGGCACGGATTACAAATACGCTTACGGCAAAGCCGACCTTCTTCGTTCCAAGAAGGAGCCCAAAGCCGCGATCTTTGTCTGCGGCACTCCGACTACGAACGCCATAGCGGCTTCCGACGAACTGGCGAAAAAGGGGACGGAGGTCTCCGTTTACAACATCTCTTCGCCCTTGGAGATCGACGTTGATGCGTTGAAAGAAGCCGCCAAGACCGGCCTCATCGTGACCGTCGAGGATCACCTCGTCGTCAGCGGACTTGGCATGAGTGTCGCTGAGAAACTTCAGGAGCTCGGCCTCAACTGCAAGCTCGTGAAGCTCGGCGTCACGTCTTTCGCAGGCTCCGCCACGCCTAAAGAACTCTACGCCGAATATTCCCTGGACGCTCCCGGAATAATCAAGGCTATCGAAGCCGCGCTCTAAATGGAAGACGGAAGGAAAGAGCTGAAGTGGTTTGGGGCGGCTCTGCTTGCCCTCGGGCTTATTTGGCTCTTCCGCGCCGTCCTTATGGGCACGGGCTTTTTCTTCGGCGATTTCGCCAACCAGGATCTTCCCAAGCTTTTCTTCAACGCCGGCGAACTTCTGCAGGGAAGATTCCCGGCCTGGTGTCCTTACCACGACTTGGGTCGTCCCTTCGGGCAGATGGCCTGGCACTCCATTTTCTATCCGCTGTACCTAGCTTGCGTTCCCCTCGCGAAAGATCTTGCCGCTTTTGAAAAAGCGGTCTCCTTCATCTACGTTTTCCAAGTTCTTTTCGGCGCCTTCGGCGTTTACTTCCTCCTGATGTTTTGGAAGGTCTCGCGTCCTGCCGCGACGGCCGCGGCGGCCGCCGCCGGCTACTGCGCCTCCGTTGTCATAACGATGACGAGCGCCAACAACGGCGCGGGCTACGGCTTCATTCCCTGGATCATGCTCGCCATGGAGCATATGAAAGCGGAATCGGAAAACAAGCTCAACCTTAAAACGCTTTCCCTTTCCGCAATAGGCGGCGGCGCCCTCGGTTTCTGCTTTTTGATCGGCGTTATCCAGAGGATGCCTTACATGGCGGCTTTCCTCATAGTTTTCTTCCTCTACGAACTGATTGAACTTCGGAAAGAAAAGCAGGCGCTTTTAAGATTCATCGCCCAGAGTGCGGTCTTCCTTGCCACAGGCTTGCTTATCTCAGCGATCCTCATTGTTCCCGCCGCGGAATATTACGGCAACAGCGCGCGTCCCGACCAGGACATCTACAAGAACGTTAGCGACCAGGCGAGCTGGTACTTCTTCCTTACGAACATTATTCCTGATCTTTTCGGCCGCGTGAAAGCCCCTGGCAACGGCAGCGACTGGAATCTTTTCTGGGGAGGGGATTCTTGGCACATCGGCCAGTTCTGGCAGTATTGGTGCCGCGTTGCCTATACCGGGCTCTGGCCTTTCCTTGCTCTGCTTTTGATCCCCGTTTATTTGAAAAAGCATTTCTCTCTCAAAGCCCTGATATTTTTCCTGATCGCCGTTATTGCTACCCTCTACATCTACGGTCTTGAAAACCCCTTCCAGTATTTCCTGGCTTACCTCATCAAGCCGCTGAGGAACCTGAGGATCCCGGTCAGGTACGCATACTTTATCTCGCTTCCAGTCAGCATCCTTTTCGCCTTCGCTTTTGATCAGTTCTGGCCGAAGGAAAAGACCGAGATCAAATCTGGCTTCTGGCTTTTCCTCTTCGCAAGCCTTTTTATTATCGGGCTCGCCACGATCATTGGGCTTAAGAAAGTTCCCGACAACGCCGTTGCGAAAGCCGTCTTCAATTTTGCGGTCTTAAGGCAGTACGTCATTTTCATCATCGGCATCGCATTGTATCTCATTGCCTGCAAAGGCCAGCATTCCTGGACCAAGTGGGCCTTCGCCGCGCTTGTGGTTTTCGACCTGGCTTCTTTCGGCGGCGAGATCAACGCTTCGCCGCAGTCCGCTGCGGAAGCCAACGCGCAGAATGCGATCTCCATGGCGCTGAAAGGCGACCAGATCTCTAAAGGTCCCAAAGGCCGCTGCCGCTACCGCTGGGACGCCGTGCAGGCCTCGCAGAAGACCGTCATCTGGGGCTTAGACTCCGTCAACGGCTACATCATGACGAGGACGAGCTGGGAGCAGCCCTTATGGAACGCCAGGAAGCAGGGCGAAAATTCCCGCAAGCGCTTCGACGAGATCTTCAACATCCGCTACGATCTCAATAACCAAACAAGGCTTCCCGCCGAAAAGATCCCAAGCTGGGCCAGGCCTTTCACCAGGTACGGCCTCTTCGTAAAGGACAACATCTTCGCCATGCCGAGAGCCTGGTTCGTTCCCAAAGCCGTGAGGGAAGACATTGACCCTGCCTCCGTCGTCATGTCGATGGATTTCGAGCCTTCCCGCAAAGTTGTCATAAGCGGCGCGGAAATACCTGAGCAGCTTTCAGGCGAAGCGGGGGAGGAAGGTCCTTTCGGAACGGTAGCGTTGACCGATTACGCTCCGCAGGAGATCAAAGCCAAAGTGAACGCCGAAGTTCCGGGCTACGTCGTCTTCAGCGAACTCTATTATCCCGGCTGGCGCGCCAAAATAGACGAAAAGCCGGCTGATATTCTCCGCGCCGACGCCGCCCTGAGAGCGGTCCTAGTAGAAGCGGGCGAACATACCGTAACGCTGCAAGCGAGAATAAGCCACCAGACCGCGCTCCTTTGCTGCTATGTCCTTGGCCTTATACTCTTCCTTGCGGCCGCCATCTATAGAACATCACTTTTTTTCATAAACAAATCTTGAGGAAAAAACCATGAAAAAACTGCTTTTTCTCTCCCTTCTCATCCTCTTCGTTTTAAGTTTAGCCGGCTGCGCCATGCAGGATTCCCTGGACGCCGACGCTCCCAACAACCACATTTTCCGCGACCCCGACGCCCAGAGCGTGGTGATCCCCGAAGCGGAATAATACTCTTGGTTTCGCTCTTTGCGCTGAAGGAATGTTTGCTATAATTTCCTCATATGATAAAGACCAGTTTGACAGTTGAGGAGACGGAAGAGATCGTGGAAAAGATCGCCAATTGGAGCAAGAAATACGACTTGCCCGCGGCGACGACTTTCCTTTTCGAAGTGAACCGTCCCATAGCGCCCATCACTGCCCACATTCTGATTGGTTTCGGTGGGATACTGAACACGGTGATGCCGCTCGACATGCGGGATCTTGGTCTTTTTTTGCTGGATGATTCCAATACGCTGAGGCTTGAGGAGAGGATAAAGGAGTTGGCCAATTAGGTATGAGTAAAGACACTGAGAAATTGGAAGTGATGCTGGCGACCGACTGCGGCAGCACGACCACCAAGGCTATTTTGGTCGTCCTGACCGATGAGGGCTACCGCCTGGCGGGGCGCGGCGAAGCGCCCACGACGGTCGAGGCGCCCTTCGACGACGTGACGGTGGGCGTAAAGAACGCGGTCGAGGAATTGGAGGATATTACAGGGCGCCGGCTTTTGGATGAAAACAGGAACCTGATCTGCCCCAGGAGGGGCAACGACGGCGTTGACGCTTATTTTTCGACCAGTTCCGCAGGCGGGGGACTGCAGATGGCCTGCACGGGCATAGTGGGCTCTATTTCGGGCGCCAGCGCGGAAAGAGCGGCCCTGGGCGCGGGCGCCATCGTCATCGACACCATTTCCCTCGACGACCCGAGGGAGAATTACGAAAGGATAGAAAGACTCAGGCACATCCGCCCCGACATGATATTGATGGCGGGCGGCACGAACGGCGGCTCCAGAAGGCACGTTGAGATGATCTCGGAAATAATCCGCGCCGCGAAGCCGCAGCCGAGGTTCGGGCAGGGCTTCAACCTGCCGGTCATTTTCAGCGGCAACGTGGAAGCGAGAGACGTGGTCGAGGATATGCTGGGCGGCGTCTGTTCCATCCGTCACGTCAACAACGTCAGGCCCGACCTTAACAGGGAAGACGTGGTGGAAGCGCGCCAGGCGATCCACGACCTCTTCTTGGAACACGTCATGCAGCAGGCGCCTGGCTATCCTAAGCTGATGGAGATCACGTCCGCCGACATTATGCCGACGCCGACGGCGGTGGGCATTATCATTCAGGAAGTGGCCAAGGAAAGGAACCAGAACGTCCTGGCGGTCGATATCGGCGGCGCCACGACGGACGTCTTCTCCGTTTTCGGGGGACACTTCCACAGGACAGTTTCCGCCAACTACGGCATGAGCTACAGCCTCTGCAACGTGATGGCGGAAAGCGGCGTCGGGAATATTTTGCGCTGGCTGCCGTTTGAATTCGACGTGCGCGTTCTGAGAGACATTTTGCGCAACAAGATGATCCGTCCCACGACCATCCCGGAAACAAAAGAAGAGCTTTACATCGAGCAGGCCGCGGCCAGGGAAGCTTTGAGACTTTCTTTGATCCACCACAGGTCGCTGGCGGTCGATGTGGCGGCCAATCAGAAAGACGCTGACGGCGACATCGGTTCGGCTTTGGACAACGATCAATCCGTTTTGGTTGACCTCATGAAGCTCGACCTCTGCATCGGTTCGGGCGGCGTTCTTTCGCATGCGCCTGACAGGACGCAGTCCGCTCTCATGATGCTGGACGCTTTCCAGCTTGAGGGCGTGACGCAACTGGCGGTGGACTCCATCTTCATGATGCCGCAGCTGGGCGTGATGTCGCAGCTCAATCCTACGGCGGCCAGGGAAGTCTTCGCCAAGGACTGCATGATCGTCCTCGGAACGGCCATCGCGCCGGTCGGCGTTGCCAAGGAAGGCGCGAAAGTCATGGACGTGCTTGTCAAAATTGACGGCAGGGAAGAGAAGATCACCGTTAAGAGCGGAGACCTTCTGAGAGTGCCTCTGCCGACCGGCAAGAAAGCCAGGGTGCAGATCTTCCCGACCAGACGCTTCAACGTCGGCAAAGGCAACGGCAAGCTTATGGAGACGGAAGTGATAGGCGGTTGCGCCGGACTTATCTTGGACGGACGCTGCAGGCCTCTCGTTTTCGACAACGACCAAAAGATGAACGCTAACCGCAGACTGAGGGATTACAAGGCGCTCAATCTGCCGCTGGAATAAATTATGGGAAACGCATTTACTCCGGGGCTTACGATAAGCCCGCACGTTAAGATAAGAAAGACGCGCCGCCTGCCGGTCAAAGGGCAGGTGGTGGTGAAGCTTGGGGATAAGGTCGAGCCCGAGACCGTCGTTGCGAGAGTCGATCTGCCGGGAACGCTGGCGGTCGTGAAAGCCGCGAACATCCTTGGCTGCGGACCGGACCAGCTTGAGAAATTCGTTCTGAAGAAAGCCGGCGACGCTGTCAAAAAGGAAGAGCTGCTGGCGACCAGAACAGTCTTCTTCAACCTCATAACCAACAACGTCACGTCTCCCATCGACGGGTCCTTGGAATACATTTCGAAACTCTCCGGCAACATCGGCGTTAGGGGCGTTCCGAAACCCATTTCCTGCCACGCTTACATCTCCGGCGAGATCGTTGAGATCATGGAGGAGGAAGGCGTTGTTATTGAAACTTACGGCGCGCTGGTGCAGGGCATTTTCGGCGTGGGCGGAGAAAGACATGGCAAGCTTCTTTGGTTCGACAACGGAAGATCTATATTGACAGCCGACATGTTGCCAAACGACCTGGAAGGCAAGATCATCATGTTCCCTGGCAAGATCGACGGCTCAGTCCTCTACGCCGCAGAAAAGAAAGGCTTATTGGGCATCGTGGGCGCCGGCATCGTCGATTCCGAACTGATGGGCTTTCTGGGCTACGACATCGGCGTGGCGGTGACGGGCGAAGAAGAGATACCTTTCACGCTGGTATTGACGGAAGGTTTCGGCGACCTTGTCATGCCTGAAAGGACCGCTAAGCTTTTGCGCTCCCTGGACGGCTACACCGCGGCCATCAACGGCGCGACGCAGATCAGGGCCGGTGTCATCCGCCCGGAGCTTATCGTTCCCGGCTACGAGACGAAAGAGGAACTGCACGTCAATTCTTCCGAGCTGAAGCCCGGCGTAAGGATAAGGCTTATCAGGCGCCCGCACTTCGGGAGAATAGGGAAGGTGCATGAGCTCATCGAAAAGCCGGTCGAGATAGACACCGGTTCCAAGGTGCGCGTCTTGAGCGTTGACCTTGGCGACGGCAAAATTGTTACCGTTCCCAGGGCGAACGTCGAGATCTTGGACTGAGGATCGCGATTGTGGTAAAATATGTTGGAAATAAACAAAAATTAAGGATACAAATATGAATACTTCTCTTTTCGGCGGCAGGATCAAACCGGAACTCGATCCTGAGTTTTCTCCGTCTTCGATCTTCGTCCGCAACTTCACCGAGGCCGCTAAGGCCGAGGGCGGAGTGCCGGTAACGATCGCCCTCGAGCAGGCCAACGGCTCCGTTTTCCACTACAGCACCGTCGTCTTCCCCGAGAGCAGCGCGTACGCCAAATTCAACCCCGCTTTCATAGAAAGGCTCTGCAAGTTCCTCCTCTGGTCCAGGGGCGGATACCGTTTCACGATCTGCGGGCCGAAATATTTGGCTGACTATTTGAGAAAACATTACGCCGAGACGGAAGTCGGCAAATTCGACGCCGAGATCATGGGCGGCCGCATCTATGAGAAGCCCTTCGAAGTCGTGGACGTCGATTGCCTTGACAAGCTTCCCGCTCCCAAAGAGAGCACCGCTCCTCTGGGCCGTCACTTCAAAGGCTGCCGCATCGGTTTCGACCTGGGCGCCAGCGACCGCAAAGTCGCGGCTGTCATAGACGGTGAAGTGGTCTTCAGCGAAGAAGTGGTCTGGGATCCTGTTAAGCAGAGCGATCCCGAATGGCACCATTCCGAATTCATGGCGATGCTGAATTCCGCCAAGGCTAAACTTCCGAGAGTGGACGCCATCGGCGGCAGCGCCGCGGGCGTTTACGTTGACAACAGAGTTAAAGTCGCTTCGCTCTTCAGAGGCGTACTGGACGCTCCGGTGAAGGATCCTGTGAAAGTCGCGGCCGCGAAAGATGTCTTCCTCAGACTTAAAGACGAATGGAAGGTTCCCTTCGAAGTTGTGAACGACGGCGAAGTGACGGCTCTGGCCGGCTCTATTTCTCTTAACGACGGCGCGGTCTTAGGCATCGCCCTCGGTTCCAGCGAGGCGGTCGGCTACGTCAACAGCCAGGGCAACATCACGACCTGGCTCAACGAGCTTGCCTTTGCTCCGGTGGACGTCAGGGAAGGCGCCCCCTGCGACGAGTGGTCCGGCGACGCAGGCTGCGGCGTGCAGTATTTCTCACAGCAGTGCGTCGGCCGTCTTCTGAAGCCCGCTGGAATCGAATGCGACGAAAGCCTTAAGCTTCCAGAAAGGCTCAAATACGTCCAGCAGCTCATGGCCGAAGGCGACAAGCGCGCCAGAAGCATCTACAACACCATCGGCGTCTTCATGGGCTACGGCGTGGCGCATTACGCTAATTTCTACGACATCCGCCACATCTTGAGCCTCGGCCGAGTGACAAGCGGCGAAGGCGGCGCCATCATCCTTGAGAAAGCCCAGGAAACTCTGAAGGCCGAGTTCCCCGAACTCGCCGAGAAGATCGCTTTCCACACTCCCAGCGAACGCGACAAACGCCACGGCCAGGCTATCGCCGCCGCCTCTTTGGCTGTCGTTCCCGGTCAGGAATAAAATCTAATCAAACAAATAGAAGGTATTAAAATGGAAAATCCGTATGTTACCCTGGCGCAGAAGTACGCCAAACTGTTCGCCGAAGGCAGAACGTTCCCCTGCGGCGGTTTCACTAAACTCCCTATGCCTCCCGCTGACGGACCGACCGTTTTGTGGTTCGCTCCGCACCCCGATGACGAATGCATCTCCGGCGGCTGGGCTCTGAGACTCAGGAAAGAAGGCTGCAACGTCATCGACGTAGCCGTCACATTGGGCAGCAACAAAGCCCGCCAGCTGGGCCGCGAAGCGGAACTGAAGACCGCCTGCGAATACATGAACTTCGGCCTGGAAGTTAGCGTTCCCGGCGTCGGCCTCGAACACGTCACCAAGAAGGAAAGGGAAGCCAATCCCGCTGAGTGGCAGAAGAAAGTTGACGTCATCAAAGCCATCATCGAGAAATACCAGCCCGCCATCATCGGCGTTCCGCACGCCGGCGACTGGAACGGCACGCATATCGGCACTCACTACGTTGTGGAAGACGCTGTCCGCCAGCTCAACTACAAGTGCACCTTCGTGGAAACGGAATTCTGGGGCGCCATGGACAAGCCGAACCTTATGTGCGAACTGCAGCCGGAAGACGTCGGCGCTCTGATGACCGGCATCTCCTTCCACATCGGCGAAGTCAGCCGCAATCCCTATCACCTCAGCCTTCCCGGCTGGATGATCGACAACGTGAGACGCGGCGGCGAGATCGTCGGCGGCCAGGGCGGCGCGGTGCCCGATTTCACCTTCGCGGCCATCTACTACGCCACGAAGTTCGAGAACGGCGAATTCAAGCCCTTCTACGAAAAAGGCGTCATGCTCTCCAGCAAAGAATCCCTTAAAGACCTGCTCTTAAAGTAAAAAAATAAGGAAACATTATGGACGTTATCATTTGCAAAACTACGGAAGATGCCTGCCAGCTTACCGCCAAAATAATAGCTGACCTCGTCAAAGCGAAACCGAATGCGGTCTTGGGCCTTGCCACCGGCCGCACGATGGAAAGAGTTTACGCTTGTTTAGCCCAGAGAGCCAAAGATAAAGGCATCAGCTTCAAAGGCTGCTCCTCCTTTAACCTTGACGAATACTGGGGACTGCCCGGCACGGACAAAAACTCTTACCGCTACTACATGAACTTCCATCTCTTCGACCACATCGACATCGACAAAGCCAATACGCACGTGCCCTGCGGCACTGCCAAATGCGCTGTGGAAGAATGCGCCAATTACGAGAAAGCGATGAAGGAAGCGGGCGGCGTTGACCTCCAGCTCCTCGGCATCGGCGTGGACGGCCACATCGGCTTCAACGAACCCTTGTCTCCTCTGAGCTCCCGCACCAGGAAGGTCGTGCTTTCCGCGGAAACGCTGGAACAGAACTGCGAAATGTTCGGCGGCGATCCCAAGAACGTTCCGACGCACGCCCTCACCATGGGCGTCGGCACGGTCCTGGACGCCAAGGCCTGCCTCTTGCTTGCGACCGGCTCCAGCAAGGCTGACATCCTTGCCAAGGCTGTGGAAGGCCCCGTGACCTCCATGATCAGCTCTTCCGCTCTGCAGTTCCACCAGAACGCCACGATCATCGCCGATGAAGCGGCCGCGGCCAAACTGCAGCGCCAGGCTCATTACCGCTGGGTCATGGAAAACGACCCGGATATGAAAGCCATCCTTGAAGACAAATAAGTGAACGCTATCCCCGAATCCTGGAAAAGCTTTGTCGAGGAAGGATCCCTTGCTCCGATAAACGCTTTCCTAATGGGGGAGAGGGCGCGGCACGTTGTTTTTCCCAAAGAAGAGCACACGTACCGCGCCCTTTCTTTTTTCCCGCCTGAAGAGACCAAAGTAGTGATCCTCGGCCAGGACCCCTACCATGAGCCAGGCCAGGCCGAAGGACTCGCTTTTTCCGTTCCCGACGATATCAAAACACCGCCCTCTCTCAGGAATATCAAAAAAGAACTGGAACTGGAATTTGGGAAAACCCTGAACGGCAACTCCCTCATCCCTTGGGCTAAGCAGGGCGTGCTACTTCTCAACGCAAGCCTTACCGTCAGGGAAGGCGAGGCCGCCAGTCACTCAACGATAGGCTGGCAAAAAATAACTTTCCCGCTTCTCAAGAAATTAAGCCAGCAAGGCAAGATCGTCTTCTTCCTCTGGGGCAACCACGCCAGAAAACTAGCTCCGGAACTAGAAACAAAAGACAACCTAATTTTAGAGGCCGCACACCCAAGTCCGCTCTCAGCCAGAAAATTCCTGGGCTGCGGTCACTTCAAGCTCGCCAACGACTTCCTCATCTCCATCGGCAAGCCGCCAATAGATTGGTTTAGGCGTTAAAGTTCGTAAAGCTTAGCGAGTTCAGCGAATTTGGGAAGCGAATTCACGATAGTTTCGTAAGCGACGCAGTAGGCGATCCTGACGAAGCCCGGGCAGCCGAAGGCCGAGCCGGGGACGACCAGGATGTTGAACTTCTTGGCGGCCTGGGAAAAAGCGCTGTCGTCTTCTATGGGCGTTTTCATAAAGAGATAGAAGGCGCCTTCGGGCTTCACGCAGGAGAAGCCGAGTTTGGTAAGACCCAAGTAAAGTGTTTCGCGGTTCCTGTCGTAATAGGCGATGTCGGTTTTTTCCTCGAGGCATTCCGCAACGGCCAGCTGCATGAGGCTGGGGGAATTCACGAAGCCCAGGATGCGGTTGGCGACGGTCATGGCTTGGAAGAGCTGTTCGAAGTCATCCACTTCGCTGGGAACAACGACGTAGCCTAAGCGCTCGCCTGGAATGGAAAGAGATTTGCTGTAAGAGTATCCGACAAGGGTGTTGCGGTAATATTTCGTAAGGTAGGGGACGGTCGCTCCGCCGTAAACGAGTTCGCGGTACGGTTCGTCGGAAATGAGGTAGATGGAAGTGGCGAATTCTTTCTGCTTGTCTTCCAAAATCGCGGAGAGGCGTTTGATGGTCTCCTCGCTGTAAACGACGCCGGTCGGGTTGTTCGGGGAGTTGATTATGACGGCTTTGGTTTGGGGGCGGATCAATTCCCTGAAAGCGGAAAGGTCGGGTTGGAAAGTTTCGGTGTTAGGCGGGACGACCACGAGCTCGCCGTCAAAGTTGGCGACGTAGTTTTTGTACTCGCCGAAGAAGGGCGCGAAGGTGATGACTTCGTCGCCGGGGTTGAGCAGCGCCTTGAGGGCGATGTTGAGGCCGCCGGCCGCGCCGACTGTCATGATGATGTTGGAAGCGCTAAAATCGGTGGCGAAACGCTTGTTGATGGAGAGAGCGATCTTTTCCCTGACAGTAGGGAATCCGGCGTTCGGCATATAGCCGTGGACCTTCACAGGATCTTCTTCCTGGAGGATCTTGATGGCGGCTTTTTTGAGAGCCTCCGGAGCGGGAACGTTGGGGTTGCCCAAACTGAAGTCGTAAACGTTTTCCCTGCCGTATTCCTTGGCGAGCTTGAGGCCTTCCTCAAACATGGCCCTGATGACGGAATTGGCGGCAACCATTTTCTGCATGCGTCTTGATATCATTATTAACCTCTCTACTATTTGACTGGTATTATAGCATAAGCTTCGCTTTGCTGATTAAAGGCAAAATATGAGAGAATTTAGTAGAATATTTAGAAACAAAATCTAAGGAGTAACATATGAGTCGCAACATCATTTCCGAACTTAAGGAACGCGCGGCGAAGTTGCAGCGCACCATTATTCTGTCTGAATCCTGGGACCCCAGGATGGTAATAGCGGCCGACAAGACCGTAAAAGAAGGCTTCTGCAAAGTGGCCATGATCGGCAAGACTGACGAAGTCTATAAGCTGGCCAAGGAAAACGGCGCCAGCCTTGACGGCGTAACGCTCTACGACCCCGACAAAGTCGTAAATGAAAACGGCTTCGTTGAGAAGTTCTATGAAATGCGCAAGGCAAAAGGTCTCTCTATGGACCAGGCGGCTGAGATGATGAAGAACCATCTTTACATCGCCGCCATGATGACGAAAGAGAACCTTGCTTACGGCTATGTGGGCGGCGCTTTCAACTCCACGGCCAACATGCTCCGTTCCGCTTTGCACGTTCTGAAAACCAAACCAGGCATCAAGACGCTGTCAAGCTACTTTTTGATGGTCGTGCCGAATTGCCCCTACGGCGCTGACGGCGCTTTCGTCTATTCCGACTGCGGCGTGGTACCGAACCCGACCGCCGAGCAGCTGGCCGACATCGCCATCGCGGCTTCCGAATCCTGCCGCAACATACTGCAGGTGGAACCTTATGTCGCAATGCTATCCTTCTCCACGAAGGGCAGCGCCAAAGACGCCATCGTTGACAAGGTCATTGAAGCGACCAATATCGTGAAAGAGCGCGCTCCGGAACTGAAAGTGGACGGCGAACTGCAGGCCGACGCCGCTCTGATCGAAGCCATCGGCGCCAAGAAAGCTCCGGGCAGCCCGGTCACCGGCAAAGCCAACGTGCTTATCTTCCCCGACCTGAACGCCGGCAACATCGCCTACAAGCTGACGGAAAGGCTCGCGAAAGCGGAAGCCTTCGGCCCGCTGCTTCAGGGCTGCGCCCGCTCCGTCAACGATTTGTCCCGCGGCTGCAAGCCAGAGGATATCGTGACGGTCGCGGCCATTACCGCCGTCACTGAATAATAAATGCGCCTTAGCTCACTCATTCTAATTCTCGCTTTGGCGGTCGCCTTTGGAGGCTTTTTCCTGCGAAAAAGCCTCCGGGAGGCTGGCAAAGACGCGGGCGCTTCCGCTTACGCCGGAACGCTGACGATCCTTTCCCCGCACTGGGAAGGCGTCAGAAACGAAGTTGAGAGAGCTTTCAATGAGGACAGGGCGAAGAGGGGAGAGCTGCCGGTCAAATTCGACTGGCTCGACGTGGGCGGCACTTCCGATATCATCCGCTACATCCGCTCATCATTTCAGAACAAGCCATCCGGCATCGGCGTCGATCTTGTTTACGGGGGAGGCACGGATCCTTACCTGGCTTTGAAGAAAGACGGTCTTTTGGCTGCCTGCGCTTTGCCAAGTG
Organism: bacterium; assembly: GCA_017616555.1. Lineage (GTDB taxonomy): Bacteria > Auribacterota > UBA3054 > UBA3054 > UBA3054 > UBA3054. The sequence continues at coordinate 42,323 of JAFZXZ010000015.1, forward strand.
AATTGCTCAGTACTATTGGGAAAGACTGCGCCGGAGTTCCCACTTACGATCCGGAAGGATACTGGTACGGCGTAGGCCTTTCCGGCTTCGGGATAATCTACAACAAGATACTGCTTGAGAGGCTTGGGATACCGGAGCCGAAGAGTTGGTCGGACCTCGCGAAGCCCAGTGCCTTTTCCTGGATCGCTTCCGCGGATCCGAGGAAGTCAGGTTCCGTCTTCATGATGTACGAGATCATCGTGCAGCGGTTCGGCTGGGACGAAGGCATGAAGATCGTCAGCGCCATGAGCGGGAACTGCCGCTCATTCTCCGGAAATGCCGGAAGCGTTCCCAAAGACGTGGCGCTGGGAGAGGCGGCTTTTGGGCTTTGCATAGACGTTTACGCCCTGAACGCCGTCATGGACGTGGGGGAAGAGAGGCTGGGCTTCATTCTGCCTCCCGGCGAAACAGTCATTACGCCGGACGCCATAGCACTTTTGAAAGGCGCGCCGGAGCCTGAGTTGGCGCGCGAGTTTATTCTTTTCAATTTGTCCGAGAAGGGACAGAAGCTTTGGTCGATGTTCCCGGGCACGGACCCTGATGCGCCAAAAGAATACGCGCTGCTGAAGATGTCGGTCTGCCCTTACATGTACGAGAAGTATCCGGAAGCCGCGATGTTGAAATCTTCGCCCTTTTCTATGGAATCGAAATTCAGGTACGACATCAAGGACGCCGCGGCCAGGATGAACATCTTCAGAGATTACATCGGGATCCTTTTCGTGGACGAAATAAAAGAGTGCACGCAGGCCTGGAAACTGGTGAAGGACAGGGAAGATGGAGACAAGTGGCGGGAAATGTTCTTCGAGCATCCGGTCATGAAGAACGAAGACTTTCTTGAGCTTGGTCTCAATGAGTACAAGGATCCTGAAAAGAAAGCAAAATTGCAGACAGAGTGGGCGAACAACGCAAGGAAACGCTACCTGTCGATCATAAAAAATCTAAAGTGAGGACGCTTTTATGAAAAGACTGTTGCTGCTTTTAGTATTAACTCTTTCTTTCGCCGCCCAGGCCATGGTCTGGGAGACCAACAAGGTCTATCACAGCGACAGCGTGGGAAGAGATCTCAGGTACGGCGTGATATTGCCCAGCGGTTACAACTGGCAGACGAACAAGTATTATCCCGTCATATATTTCCTGCACGGCCGCGATCAGAGCGACCAGACCTGGTACGAGGAAGCCTATGCGACTTTCATGGGAACGACGCATACCAACGAGTTCATAATCGTCTTCCCGCAGGGCAGCCACTGGAAAAGCACATATTATTTCAACTCTTGGTTCGAATACGCCAACGGGTATATGGGCGCGATGTGCAAGGACCTGCCGGCGCATCTGGCGAAGAAGTACCGCGTTAAGAATATCCGCGGCATCAGCGGCATCTCCATGGGCGGATACGCGGCCTTCAGGATCGCCGGCTGCTGCGACGCTTACTACAACTGCCGCTACTGTGCTGCCTCCTCGATGAGCGGCGCTTTTGTAGGGCCGAAGATCAGCAAAGTCTTGGACGGCGTGAGCACGCTGCAGACTAACGAGATCGCTACGGCGGTGGCGCCCAAAAAGTTCATCAAGCTTCGGTTCGACTGCGGCGACCAAGATGTTTACCTTGACTATAATCTGGCTGAAGTCAATATGAATCTTGCCGAATGTCTTATGGCGCTTGGACGCCGGGCCGATGTTGACATGGTCTTCACGCGTCCGAAGGGTAAACACAACTGGAATTATTGGCGCGAGAGGATCCCGGAGCATCTCGATCACTTCTCCAAGCAGCTTGCGCTTTTCCCTGATATCAACATAACCTCTTCCGACGAGTACGACGACGTGGACGCCGCGATGGGGGATTACCTCCTCAAAGGGACGGCCAGCCATTCAAGCGGCATAAAGAAGGTGACGATCAGGCAGGTGAGCGCTTCCGGCACGAAGGACCTGGTTGCGGAAGGAACGACCAATTGGCAGTGCGCCCTGAATTTGGAAGAGGGCGCCAACAAGATCAAAGCCTATGCGCTGGCGGAGAACGGCTACACGAACTGGGTCTTCGTGAACCTGAGAGTACCTAAGGAAGCTAAGCCGGAAATCGAGCTCTTGTCCCACAAGGCGGGGGAAAAGTATTTCACTTACGATTCCGAGACGGAAGTGTACGGCACAGCTTACGCTGACAGCGGCATCTCGAACGTTTACGCCTCCGTAAGGGGCCAAAACGGCGAGGACGCCAGGGTCGATCTTGACGCGAAGGGCAACTGGGCGGGGACGCTGCCTTTGTTCAAAGGCAACAACAACATCAAGATCTACGCCGTGAGCGGAAGCCATCTGACCAACAGCGTGGGCTTGACTTATTTCAGGGGCAGCACGGACTTCAGGATCAAGAAAGTAGTGATCAACAAGAAGCGCACTTCGCTTTCCCTCTACGTCAGCAACATAACCCAGACGAACCTGGTCTGGGAAGCGCCCCACGGCCAGGGCAAAATATCTTTCGGCGGCGTGGAGCTCCCCCTTACCCAGGGCGGCTGGATCAGGCAGAACGATTATGTTTCCAACTATAAGGTAAGGAATACGGACGAGAAGATCAGCGGCAAGATCCACGGCAAGCCGAACAAGGACTTCATCAAGTGCGATCTGAAACTATTCACCACCAACAGCATATACTACGAACAGCTCCAGAAGGTGCCTTTCAACACATCTGTTCCTCTGGAGATCAAGCTCGACCAATCGCTTGGTTCCACCAATATTTTCCTGGACAGCGCCGGCAAATACAAAAGCAGCGCTCCCTGGTTCTAGGTTTTTAGGCTATAATCACCCTTTGAAAAGACCGCTTCTTTGGAGGCGGTCTTTTTTTAACTAGCGTTTTTTCCGTTGGATGAATTGAAAGTATAGTTTGGGACTAGTATTTATCAAGTTATTGATAATATTATAGTTATGCTGTGTGATTGTTCTCTGTTCCGCATTAATACAAGCATTTAGCCGTGTGGTTGATTTTTGAAAACCACTTGTGATATTATCTCGCCAAATAATTATATTTAGCGGAAGAGATATCTTCCAGCAAGAGAAAAACGCGATATGAAAAAACTGATCTTCATCTTAAGCTGCGTCCTGCTCCTGACCGGGACTTTGCGCGCGGAAACCGAATACGGCGTAAGCGCGGTTTGCGAAGCCTGGTCGAGCGCAGTGACGCTTGACACGGAAAATGTTCCCAACACCTCCTCGAATCCTATCGAGCTCCATTTTTGGGACGAACTGCAGTACAGCACCCGCTGGGCTGACTGTGGCTATAACAAGGGAGTGGTAGTGAAAGCGAACGCCGAGGGCGTTGCGGAGCAGGATGTTTTTTCTACCGACGTTGACGGCCTCGAAGGTATTTTTAACTGGAACTATTCGTACACGGACTCCTCCGTCTTGCCGAGGGGAAATTCGAAAGTTTACGCCGTTACGCACGTGATCACCGATACCACCAACGGCGTTTCCTACGCTGTCGATTCGGAAACGGTCTATGTCACCCTGTCGGAAGACACGTCTGTAGAGACGAACTGGTCTGACGATTTCAAGCTCGACAACGTGAGCGTGTCTAAGGATACTCTTGAGCTCGATTCTCCCGCCAGCATTACTTACAGCACCGACTGGATCGAAGGCTACGACAGATCCGTGAAGATCCAGCTCGTTGAAAAGGAATCTTCCGGACCTTCCATTTTCTCTGTTCCTTCCGAACCTTACACCGTCTTCACAAGCGAAGGCGAGGAAAAAGGCGACTACAGTTGGGATTACTCAGGCGTCGATCCGACGGTCCTGCCCAGGAACACTTCCTACCTTCTCACTTATACCGTATATAGCGACGACGGCACGGTCTTCGGCACGGAGACCGCCACCGCAGCCATAAATCTTCTCCCTGAACCGGGCTTCATGCTTATTTTTGCCCTTGCCCTCATAGTTTTGAAAGGAGGCCGCTCTTTATGAAAACGATCTTGAAAGTTTTGTTATTGACCGCTTTCCTTTCCGCGGCGGTCTTCGGGGAAACTCCTGTTGTCAACGTCAGCGTCAGCTGCCATCAGCGCTGGCCCTGGAACGGCAAAGTTGACATCGATTATTCGGTGGAGACGACCAACGAGGCCACCTCACCTGTCTTTGCCGTTGCTTTCTTCGGCAGGATCGACGATTCCGAGCCTTTCGCTCTCCAGAGCATCAAAGGCGAGGGCTCCAGGGGCTACGTTTTCGGTTCGGGCGTCAAGCGCGTGACCTGGAACGCCAGCGTTGACAAGCCCTTCACCACTACCCAGAAGCTGAGCGTAGGCGTCACCGCTCAGGACATCACCGCGAACGCAAAGTATATCTGCCTTACCCTGAGCGACGGAAGCCTTAACGTGAGCGTCAACGGTCCGGATCTTGAAAACGAGGCCTCCAAGACGACCCAGATGTGGTTCAGAAGAGTGGAGCCGGGAACGTTTGTGACGGGTTCTCCCGAGAACGAGGTCGGCCATAAGAAGAATGCTGCCGCCGAGGTGCAGCGCACCCTTACGGTGACGAAAGCCTTCTATCTCGGCGTCTTTGAAGTCACCCAGGCTCAGTACCAGAACATCACTGGCAAGAACCCTTCCACTTCCAGCCCCGGCGAAATGCTCTGCCCGGTCAACAACGTTTCCTATTACGACCTGAGAGGAAGCGAGCTTGGAAGCACCTGGCCGCAGTACCAGGACTACCGCATCGACACGAACAGCTTCTTCTACACTGTGCGCAGCTTCGTTGACAACGGCATGATCTTCGATCTGCCGACCGACGCCCAGTGGGAAATGGCCTGCCGCGCCGGAACGACGACCGCCTGGAACAACGGCGTAGCCTGGCTTGTTCCGGAAGAAGATCCTGAAAGTGGCATAAACTCCGCTGATAGCGAGGTCGTCGAGACTAAAGAGGAGGAAGCGGCGGTACAGAGACATTGCGATAATCTTGATCTGCTCGGCTGGTACAGTGACAATACCGATTACACTCGCTGCCAAAACGTCGGCCAGAAGCTTCCCAACGCTCTTGGCCTTTACGACATGCACGGCAACGTTTGGGAATGGTGCATAACGAGAGTTTACCGCGGCGGATCTTACACGAGCATCGACTCGCCGGGCCCCATGACCGGAAACACCCGTTCTCTGCGCGGCGGCGCCTGGGACGAATGGGCGGTCAGAGCCCGTTCCGCCAGACGTTTCGCCTGCGACCCGAAAAAGGGAACGACCGGCAACATGACGACTTCCTCAGTCGGCTTCAGGATCGCGATCATCATCCAGTAGTTAAATTCGAATCAACATCAGGAAACTGTATGAAAATAAACAGCAAGACAACGATCATGGCCCTGGCGGCCCTTTTTGCCGCGCAGGTTTGGGCCGATGCGGTCGTGTCCGTCAGTTGCCAGCAGCGCTGGCCCTGGAACGGCAAAGTCGACATCAACTACATTCTGGCTCCCAGCGAGGCGACCTGCCCCGTTTACAGCGTTAAGTTTTACGCCAGCATCGACGGCAGGGAATGCTTCGAACTTACGGATATCGTCGGCGACGGCGCCTGCGGTATTGCCCTTGGTTCGGGCGCGAAGCGCGTGACTTGGGATTCAAACGCTTCGGGCCGCGCTATCAATACCGACAACATGAAGATCGGCGTGGCCGCCAGGGAAGTTACCGGAGGCGCTACCTATCTTCACTACAACATCGCCAACAGGAAGATGGATATCTCCGCCACGCTCCCCAAAGTTTTGGAGTCGGCTGCCAAGACCAAAGAGCTCTGGTTCCGCCGCGTGGAGCCCGGCACTTTCGAGATGGGTTCCCCCGAAGAGGAGACAGGCCACTTAGACAACAACAACAACGAGGTGCGCCACACCGTCACCATAACGAAAGCTTATTACATCGGCGTTTATGAGTTGACCCAGGGACAGTTCATAAATCTATTCAACGAGAACCCCACCCAGAACGGATCTGTTGACCCTAATTCCACTCTGCCTGCGACCAACGTTTCCTACGCTATGATGAGGGGCAGCGTTTTCGGCAGCACCTGGCCGGAGCACACCGACTACATGGTTGACGCCGACAGCTACCTCGGAAGATTGCGCGAACAAGCTAGAAATTCCTTCACCTTCGATCTTCCTACGGAAGCGCAGTGGGAGAAGGCCTGCCGCGCCGGAACGACCACCGCCTGGAACAACGGCGTAGCCTGGGAAGAAACTGGCAATGGCACGACGAACACAGTCCTTGACAGCCTTGGCTGGTACAGGGGCAACGGCAACTCGCTGCACTCCGTCGGCCTGAAACTCCCGAACGCCCTCGGACTTTACGATATGCACGGCGGTGTCTGGGAATGGTGCATTGACCGCTATGCGGTCGACAACACGGCTTTCACGCTTGATCCGGTCGGCCCCGCTGCCAAGACCAATTACCGCGTCATCAGAGGCGGCGCTTATAACGAATGGGCCATAAGATGCCGTTCCTCCAGAAGGATGGGCTTTTCCACGACCGACCGCGGCGGCAACAGAGGCGTCAGGCTTGCCATCGTAAAGTAAACGTTTCTAAAAAAGCTTTCTCAAAAGAAACGGGCGGCATCAGCCGCCCGCTTTTTATTTTGCTCCCAAATCGGGGGTAAATTGGTATAATATATAAATATGCTAATATTCCGTGTAAAAGAAGTCTTGGTCCAGAGAGAGACTAAGAACGCCCTGCTTTTGCTTTTGGCGGAACTGGTTTGCAACGTCTTTCTCGTAGCCTTCGCTTTCGGAACGGGAAGGCTGACCGACCCCTTGTTCCTTTCCGTTTTGGTTGGGAACGTCCTGCTTTTGGCCGGTGCCTTTGCCCTTTCTTCGAAAAGGCCGCTTAGCACATTGCTTTTGGGTTCTTTGCTCGCTTTTGCCTTCGCTCCGCTCTTCTTCTGCTGGACTACCGATTGGCGCAGCTGGCTTCTTGGCCTGGCGCCCGCCATCTTCTGCGGCTTCCTTGTCTTCAGGGTGGCTTTCAGCTTCCATCGCGCCAACGTTGACGCGGAGGCGGCTGTCCTGAACGAGAGACGCTGGCTGAAGCCTGTTTTCGGCCCCAGGACGATGCTGTACATGCCCCTGAACTGGGTGGCGCTCTTTTCGCTCTCGCTTTTGCTCTACCGCGCCGATGTTTTAAGTTGGCCGGCTTTTGCCGCGAGCTCAGTTCTGGCGCTCTGGGCGCTTTACGGCAGCTTCCGCTGCGAAATGCATCTCTACAAGCGCAGCAAAGGGAAATTCTGCTTCTTTATCCTGACGGCCTTCGTTTTGACGATCGCGGCCTTCGCTTTCGGCGAGTGGTCGCTTGGCCTGCTTGGCGTGATGGCGGTCTTGAGCTTTGTCATAATGCATTATTTCGCCCGTTCTGCCGCCTTCGACCGCTTCAGCAACTATTTCTTCCAACACCCGGCGCTTTTATTGGTCGTGAGCTTTTTGGGCGTCATCCTTACGGGAACGTACCTTCTGGCTCTGCCCTGGGTTCTGAACAAGGGCTGCGACATCGGCTTGGTGGACGCGCTCTTCATGTCGGCTTCCGCGACCTGCGTGACGGGATTGGCGACGGTCGATATCTCGAAGGTCTTTTCCTTCAGCGGTCAGGTCGTCATCCTTGGCCTCATCCAGGTCGGCGGCTTGGGCATCATGACCTTGTCAACTTTCAGCGCGCTGGTTTTGGGGAGAGCCATCGGACTCCGGCAGGAGTATTTCGTCAAGGATATGCTGGGTGAGAAGCGTCAGTCGAACGTTTTGCCTTTGACGATTTTCATTTGCACCGCGACCTTCATCATTGAGGCCGTGGGCGTTGCTTTCCTTTTCCCGCAGATGCTCCACATGGGCCTGGGCTGGAAGGCCTCGCTCTGGAAGAGCGTCTTCCATTCCGTTTCGGCTTTCTGCAACGGCGGTCTCTCTTTGCAGACCGACAGCCTCATGATGTTCCAGCATCACCCCTGGATCCTTCTGACCTTCACGGCGCTCATCGTGGCGGGCGGTCTTGGCTTCGGCGTTCTCAGTTGGATCAGTGATTTCGTGCGCTTCAAGAAGCCGCATTCCAATTTCTACGTCAGCGTCGTTCTGGTGGGAACGCTTATTCTGGTCTTCGGCGGCACGGTAGGCTTTTTGCTTTGGGATCATGCGCGCGGCTTGCAAGGTTTCAACTGGCCTGAAAAGATCAGCAACGCGCTTTTCTGTTCGGTTACCGCCCGCACGGCGGGCTTCTCGACCTTCGACCTTAACGACATGAGCCGCGCCGGCAGGTTCCTTACCATGGTGCTTATGTTCGTGGGAGGCGCGCCCGGTTCCACCGCCGGCGGCGTCAAGCTTACGACGCTGGTGATCTTCCTGGCGCTTTTGTTCGCTGTGCTGCGAGGCAGGGATGACGTGACGCTTGGCCGCCACTCTTTCAACGCCAACACCGTCTGGCGCGCCGTCACGGTCTTCATGCTCTACAACGTCACGTTCCTCACTGGCTTCATCCTGCTCATCACTTTTGAGAACGGAGGCTACGAGGAACTCCTTTTCGAATCGGTCTCCGCTATCGGCACGACCGGACTCTCCATGGGCATAACCGAGAAATTAAGCGTCATGGGCAAGCTTGTCATTACCGCCATGATGTTCATAGGGAGGATCGGTCCTCTTACTTTATTGCTTTTACTGCCGACCAGAAAACGCTCGGCTATAGAATATCCCAAGACGCCTTTGATGGTGGGCTAAGGAGGAAAACTTATGATAAAAAGATGCGCAGTTATAGGCCTCGGCCGTTTCGGCACGGAAGTTGTCCGTTGGCTGGAATCCCATAACATTCCCGTTCTGGCGATCGACTCCGACAAGGACGTGGTCCAGAAAGTGGCGGACGAAGAGAACGTCACGGGCGCTCTGTGCATGGACTGCACGGACGAATCCGCGCTTTTAGAAGCCGACATCACGTCTATGGAAGTCGTGGTGGTGGCGATAGGCGACCATCATGTCGAGAACAGCATCATGGTTACGGCTCTGCTGAAGCAGCTGGGCGTAAAGCGCATCGTTGCGAGGGCCAGCTCCGAACTGCACGCAAACATCCTGAAGAAGGTGGGCGCGACGGAAGCGGTCAACCCCGAGAAGGAAATGGGCTTGCGCGTCGCCAGAATGATCTATGCCCCGAATCTTAGGGAAGTGATCCCCTTCGCCTCAGGCGCTTCTATCGCGGAAGTCGATCTGCCGAAGAGTTTCGTCGGCAAGAGCATGATCGACCTGAGGCTGAGGGACCGCTACGGCGTCAACGTCATAGGCATCAAACGCCTGCCCGTCCAGCGCGAGGAGAACGAGCGCTTCCTTATGCTTTCGCCTGATCCTCACGCGCCGCTGGAAGAGAACGACATCCTGGTGGTCGTGGGCACCGACACCAACGTCAGGAAATTCACGGACATAAAGTGATGGAAACTTACTCTCCCGAACCGCGCTTTTCCGTCGTGGTCCTCAACTGGAACACGCTGGAATTTTTGAAGCGCAACCTTGCCGCGCTGAAGGCCCAGAGCTATCCCGCTCTGGAAGTCGTCGTGGTGGACAACGGTTCCGGGGACGGAAGCAAAGAGTATTTTGAGAGCGAAGAGTTCAAGAGTTTCGGATACGCTCTTGTTCAGCTTCCCGAGAACAAAGGCTTTGCGGCCGGCATGAACGAAGGGCTGCGCATGTCTTCGGGCGACTGGCTCATGCCTTTGAACGTTGACGTTTTCTTAGCACCGGACTTTTTTGCGAAGGCGGCGGAAACTATCGCGCTTCACCCGGAAGCGACGATGCTTGGGCCCTTGATCTACCGCTATGACAAGGAAAAAGGGGAAACTGAGGAAGTGCTCTGCACCTACGTCGTTCCAACGAGATTTTTGAGCCTCGCCACTCCTTTGACGGAGCCTTTCACGGAGAAGTTCGTGTTCGCTCCGGGCGGCTGCGCGCCGCTTTTCAAAGTTAGCGAACTGAAAAAGGCCGCCATCCCGCCTGAACTTTCCGCAAGCGGGAAAACGGAATATTACGACGAACGCTACTTTGCTTACGGCGAGGACATCGACCTTTACCTGAGACTGAATTCCATTGGCGGTAAAGCGTTTTACACTCCTGCGCTCAAGTGCTGGCATGTGCACTCCGGTTCCCAGGAGGGCGTCCGCTGGTATGAAAAGAGCAAAGCCACGATCACGCGCCTGGGCGCCAACGCGCTCGACACCTGCATCAAAAATCTGCAAGGCTTCCGCTGCTTTAAAACTTTTGTTCTGCTTTTCCTGGCGCCGATGGGAAGGTCGCTGTATCTTCTCTTCAAAGCGCCCTCCAAATTTTTCGCTCCTTTGAAAACTTACGCGCTGTTTTTTAAAAGACTTTCCCTTACGAAAAAACTGCGCGCTTACTTTGAAAGTTTAAAACCACAAACCAAACAATCATAAAGGGGATTTGTTTATGAACTTCACGGAAAAAAGGATCTGCGTCACAGGCGGCTTGGGATTTCTGGGCAGCCATCTTATCGATCGTCTTAAAGCCCGCGGCTGCCAAAATGTTTTCATCGCAGACAGGGACAAATATGATCTGACCAAGGAAGCCGAGATCATAAGAATGTACGAAGAGATCAAACCCGACATCGTCATTCACTTGGCGGCTGTCGTCGGCGGCATCGGCGCCAACAGGGAGCATCCGGGGAGCTTCTACTACCTGAACATGGTGATGGGCGCCATGCTCATCGAGCAGGCGAGACTGCACAAAATCGAGAAATTCGTGGCACTCGGCACCATCTGCGCTTATCCGAAATTCACGCCGGTTCCTTTCAAGGAAACAGATCTCTGGCTGGGATATCCGGAAGAGACCAACGCGCCCTACGGCCTGGCGAAGAAGATGATGATGGTGCAGCTGCAGGCTTACCGTCAGGAATATGATTTCCATGGCATCTACCTTCTGCCCGTCAACCTCTATGGCCCGAGGGACAACTTCGACGACCGTTCCTCGCACGTCATTCCCGCCCTCATCAAGAAATGCGTGGAAGCCAAGGAAGCCGGCCGCGACTCCATCGAAGTCTGGGGCACCGGCAAGGCCACGAGGGAATTCTTCTACGTCGAGGACGCCGCCGAAGCGATCGCTCTGGCTGCCGAAAGATATGACGGGATCGAGCCTGTCAACCTGGGCGCCGGTTTCGAGATCTCCATCAAGGACCTTGTGGAACTGATCGCGAAGCTGACCGGTTTCGAGGGCAAGATCGTTTGGGATTCCAGCAAGCCCGACGGCCAGCCGAGGCGCTGCCTCGACACCAGCAGGGCGAAAGAATACTTCGGTTTTGAGGCCCACACCAATTTTGAGGAAGGCCTCAAGAAGACCATCGACTGGTACAAAGAGAACAGGGAAGCCCTGGCCAAAAAGTACGCCGCCCGCAAGTAGTATGCAAAGATTCTTAAAAAGGATCATCGACATTCTTTTCGCGTTGGCGGGATTGCTCTTCTGCGCGATCCCGTGGCTCATTATCGCTATCCTCATTAAGCGCGATTCGAAGGGTCCGGTCTTCTTCGTCCAGGAAAGGGCGGGGAAGGACAACAAGCCTTTTATGATCTACAAATTCCGGACCATGACGGTCGGAGCGGAGAAGGAAGGCTACTACACCGGAGAAGGCGACGCGAGGATCACGAAAGTCGGCGACTGGCTGAGAAAAACTAGTTTTGACGAACTGCCGCAGTTGATCAACATCCTGAACGGCACGATGAGCATCGTGGGGCCCAGGCCTACGCTGCTCTACCAGACGGCGGAGTACGACGAGCACCAGAAGAAGCGCCTCCTGGTCCCGCCAGGCGTGACGGGCTGGGCCCAGGTCAACGGCCGCAATTCGCTGACCTGGCC
>JAFZXZ010000002.1 GCA_017616555.1 bacterium
AGAGTAGGGGGAATTCCCGCCGTGGCTCGACTGGTAATAGACGAAGAGGTCGCCGGAAACGAGCTGATTGGCGGCGGCTCTGACCTGGTTCCTGATTACGCTTGTCAGGGCGTTGGCGTTTTCCAAAAGCACGCCGTCCTCGCCTTTGAAATACCCGCCTTCCAGCAAAAGATTCGCCAGCGTCTCAGCGTCGTTAAGGCAAGAAGAGAGGGAATTCAGTCCGCGGGAGGGGAGATAATCGTTGATGCCAACGAAGAGCAACTTGCTTTTGTGATTGCTTACCTGTTTCGGAATGCCGGCATAATCGAAGCTGCTGATCCCGTAGCCTGCCGGCAGAACGCCCCTGAAGGCGAAATTAGCCCCGTCTGTGACCTGAAGCATCATATTGGTCGTGTTGGCAGCATCGGCGCCGTAATGGACGTACACTTTGTGATTTTCTGCGCCAAAGGACGCGAGAGCGAAAACTATCGCCAGAACAGAAATAAAATGTTTCATAGCGCTTTTGGTTATGCGGCCTTGAATCCGGCTTTCTCAACGGCCGCTTTGAGAGCCGCTTTGTTTGGCGCAGCCTCTCCGTAATAGAAAACTTCCGCCGAACCGTTTTCCAAGGATACTTTAACTTCAGCAACTAGATCCACGGCGGAAAGGGCTGCGGTCACTTTGCTAACGCACATTTCGCAGCCCATTCCTTCAATTTTCAAAACGATCTTGTTCATATCAAAGCTTGCTGGCGATCTGGTCGTAATCTCTGTAGATGTATCCGCGGATCTCTTCCAAGGCGTTCTTCAGAGCCTGTGCGGCGGCTAAACGCAGCGTGTCTTCGTCTTTGTAGCCGTAGTACATCGCCGTAGTCTCGGTGTCGGCGGCGGCCACGGTGTATTGCTTCACGAGCACGTTGGCGTTGTTGTAGATGGCGACGTTGATGTCCAGTTCCTCTGTCCTGAAGTTGCTGGGCATGCCGAAAAGGCACAGCAACCCAACCGTCAGACCGTTCACCAGCTCAAGCGCTTCGTTAGAATCGGAGGCTCTGCCGTTCAGCCTAAGGACGATCCTGCCTCTGGGATTGCTGGCGGTGTTAACGTCAACTATGTTCTGTTCCACTTCTTTGGTGAAGATGCTCTGCACGTCGCCGACTCTCAGGTCGGAATAGAAAGTCGTGTCGGACTTTGTGTTCGTCGATTCCGAATAGACGTTCGCTTCCTGGCCGAAGTGCCTGGTGCCGCTTCCCACGGTATATGAAGCGCCCGTGGTGTTGGACTGCGTCTTCGTCGTCAAAGTTCCGCTGGTATAGACCGTCTGGACGTTGTTCGTATCAACGATAGGCTTAAGATAGGGGAGAAGCCTGGCGTTAGGACGGTTCTCCGGATTGATGTCTTTCATCGAAACGGTTTTGCAGCCGGCGCAGACCAAAACGATCAGGCAGCCAATAAAAGCGATGATGGTTATCGGTTTGATTTTCATATCAACTCCTTTGGTTAGTTTAACCTATTATACCAAATCCTAAAAATCTAATAATGATGACCTTGCGCTGTAATTGTGTTTTGGGTAGTATTGAAATGAAAGGAGAATTTTGGCTATGGATCGCAATGTTGAGAAAAAGAGACTGGCGTCGCTGGATATAGCGAGGGGATTCGACATGATCTGGATCATGGGGCTGGAAGGCGTCGTCGTTGCGCTGGCTGGATTGTTGGGCTGGGATTGGCTGGCAAGGCAGATGCATCATCCGGCCTGGCACGGTCTGACATTTATCGACACGGTATTTCCGACGTTTTTGTTTCTGGCGGGATTATCTTTTCCCTTTTCCTTGGCGAGTTCAAGGGAGAAGGGGAGAAGCACGATTGGGATCGTGTTGCGGATAGTGCGGCGGGCTTTTGTTTTGGTTCTCCTGGGGATGATCTATAACGGACTGCTGGAGGACGGCTTTTCAGACCTTCGCTATGCAAGCGTCTTGGGCCGTATCGGCCTGGGATGGGGGCTGGCGGCGATAGTTTATATGTTCGTCGGCCTCAAGGGGCGTATTGGCGTTTTTGTTGGCGCGCTGGCCGGGTATTTCTTCGCTATGAAATATCTGCCGGGCGTATTGGGCTTGGGAGATCCCATGAGCTTGAAGGGAAACTTGTGCGGATATATCGACAGGCTTTTGCTGCCGGGTAATTTTGTGCCGGCGCCGGGAGTCTTCGATGTGGAGGGGCTTCTGGGAGTCGTGCCTTCGGGTTGCAGCGCTTTATTGGGAATGTTCGTTGGGGATATCGTTAGATGTGAGCGTTGGTCGGGAAAGAAGAAAAGCCTTTGGCTTTTGGGAATGGGATCGGCGCTGGTCGTTTCGGGATTGCTTGTCGCCCTGGCGTTCCCGATTAACAAGAAACTGTGGTCGCCCTCCTTCGTGCTTTTGATGGGCGGATATTCCACATGTATGTTTCTGCTTTTTTATTACGTCGCGGATGTGTTGGGATATGCTAAGCCTTTCTTCGTGTTTCGCGTGATCGGATTGAACGCCATAACGATCTATATGCTGCAGCGCATGGTGTATCTTCACGGGACGAACAAATTTCTCTTCGGCGCAGCCGCGGGAGTTTTAGGAAGCTTTGAAGAGCTGTTCCTGGCAATCACTTACACACTGCTGTGCTGGGTGATCTTGTGGCTTTTGTACAAGGGTAAGATATTCCTGAAAGTTTAAAAAAAGAAAGAAGGCCTCCTTCGGGAGGCCTTCTTTTTTGCTACTGTTTCTTATTTTATTTTTTGATAAGGGTGGCGGAGAAGGATTTTCCTTCCTTGTATTTTTTGGAAACGGAGATGGGGAAGCTCATGACTTCTCCGTGGCTGATCAACGTCAGATCGACGAGCTGCCTGTCTTCTCCCAAAGGCGTAAAGGCTTCCCAGAGATCGAGGACCTCGTTCAGTTTCAGCCTGAACTTGGCTTCCCCTTTCTTTTCGTTGACCTTTATCTGGAAAGTGCCGAGGGAGAAGAAATTGTAGTCCATGATCTCATAGGTCTTGGTGGTCCCGTTCTTGTTGGATTTGGAGAATTGCCCGGTCTGGCCTAAGACGACAGGATATTTGTTGATCCATAAAGTGGCGCTGAAGTTTTCCACTTTGGCTTTTATTCCGGGCTTGAACTTGTACGTAAAGGCAAGGTCGAATTTAGTGGGGAACAAGGGATCAAACTCATAGCGCTTGAAGTTGACTTTAAGGGACTGCTTGGTGACGGTATAATTCGGTTTTTCTTCGATCGGGGCGTCGTTGACCGTTATGTTAAGATCCTGGCTGACGTTCGGGAAAGAATAGCCGAAGGCCCCGTCTTCAAGTTGCAGATATCCGTAGGATTCCGGCTGAGGGATCGGGCAAGCGAAGAGCGAGTAGCCGAGAGAGGGGTTGCTGATATAAGGTTCCTGCCAGCCAATAAGGGCTACGAAAGAGTAAGCCCTGTTGAAGAGCTCGGAGAAGGAAATGAGGCCGTCTTGATCTTCATCGGTGAGGGAATCGAAAGCAAAAACCAAGCCCGAGGTGAAAAGGCTGTAGAAATCCGAGGTGTAGGAATATTCGTCGCTTTGGCTGGCGGTGATGAAGAGAGAGTCGTTCTTGAGGTCGGCGGCGGCTTGGGCGGCGGAGATGACGCATTTTTGGGCTTTGATATTCGCCATTTCTGCTTGGATGGCTTCGGCCATGGCTTCGGGTGGGATCATGCCGGCGGAGAAGCAGGAGTCCAATATGACGATGATTATGACGCCGTCCTTGAATTTGGCGAGGTCTTCGGCCAATTCAGTGGCGAAATATTCCTCATCGTAGGCGCAAAGGCAAAAGGGATCGTCTCCGCCGTGGCTGGAATGGAAGTAGAGGAAGATGTCGCCAGGGTTAAGAGACTCGGAGGCCGCGGAGATCTTTTTCCTGATGGCGTCCTTGGTGGCGTTTTCATTGTTCAATATGGTGGCGTTTTCAGGGTTGAAATAGCCAAGACCGGTAAGGCCTTCCGCCATGCCCTGAGAGTCGTTCACGCAGGTGTCGAGGGATCCGGGATCGAATTCGGGATCATATTCGTCAATGCCGACGAAGAGGGAGATATTGTGGCGGTCTGACTGGGGGATCTTGCCTTCCCAAGAGGCGTTCTTGATGAATCTGCCGGAGGGAACGAATCCGCTGCCGACGAAGAACCCGCCGGGAGAAACGGAGGCAGTGTAGTTCGTGGAGTAGCCGTCAATAGAGTTGTAGGTGAAGGTCACCTGATAGGCGAGAAGGGAGGATGCGGAAAATGAGAGCGCGATGATTAGAGAAAAAAGATTTTTCATATGATCTTAATTGATTGGTTTGTTGTGCGGTTTTTGTTTATCGTCATTGTATAAATTATATATATAATCGCTTGGACGCCAAAAGATGATCGGCGTAAGATCGCTTTCGACTTTGCTTGCCAAAGAATCATATTCATAGGTCCATTCGTCAGAGGCGTCGTTACTGTTGTTAGATGCGTTGCAGGATTTGTCTTCTGTTTCTTCGTCCGGTATTTTCACAACGATTGGATTCTCGAAGTATCCTAAAGTCGTTAGATCCAAAACCGTCAGCCCCAAGAATGTTGGAACACCTATTGTCGTCATCAAAACCGGCGTAACTACAGGGTATGTTCCATGCAGCGGTATGAAAGAAAGAACAGGACCTATGACTGCCCAAGACAAAGGGCGAACAAAAGCAGACGGATGAATGTAATCCGGAGGTAACACATCATCTAGGCTGTATCTTTTTTGATGAGTTTCCGTTTCAACTTCAATTATTCCTAATTTAACCGTTTCTTTATTTTCGTTTTCATCTTTTATTACGTGCCCGTTTTCATCGTATTGATACGGCTCGAACGTTACGCATGACGACAGTGTTATCATCATGACGAGCGATGTAAGAACTAGAAGAATTCTGGGCTTCATTTTTTCCAGGGGAATTTGGCGGTGAGGGATTTTCCGGTCTTGTAGACTTTCTGGAAAGTGGCGGAGCCTTGGAAGAGGTTAAAGAAGTTGCGGTACTGCATGCTGAGGGTCTCGACATCGCCATCCGAGGAAAAGATCTTGGAGAAGACCTTCCGGTTCTTCGTCTGGAAGGAGTAGCGGCAGATCCAGACGTTGCCTTTCTTCTTGGCCTGAAGTTTGCCGGTCTGGTCGAACCAATAGTCAAAGATGGCGGTGGTGAAGCCGGTATTGGTGAGCTTTTGGTTGTACCAGGCATAGAAGACTTTGTTGTTGAAGTTTAGTCCTATGCGGTCTTCCGGGAAGATGGGGATGCCGTTGTCGGAGATGTTGAATGTTAGGTCGAACTTTTCGGAATAGGTAGTTTCGCCGTTCTTTTCCTTGATGGAGAGCTTGTAGGTGCCCTTAGTGATATCGATTGGGTCGGGATATTTGTCGTCATATACATCTACGGAGACAGTTCCCCGAATGTTGGGGACGGCGAGACCGTATTTCCCGTCTTCCTGGACAATAAGGCCGTCGGTGGAGCCTTCGTCGATGACGGTGAAGACGAGGGTCTCGCCGAGGACGTCGTTCTCCAGTTCGCAGGTGCCGTTGGGGTGTGCTTTTTTGTAGTACGCTTCGGCGCGCTGGAAGATCTCGTTGAAGGTGAGGGTGAAGTCGAGGTCCTGGTCGGTCAAGGGCTCTATGGAGGCGAGAAGGGCTTCAGTGAAGGGGCTCAGGGGATATTTGTATTTCTTCTTGGTGATCTGTTTGTCGGCGACGATGAGAAGGATGTCGCTCAGGTTGTCGGGGGCGGCGATCTCCTTGATGCTCTTTTTGGGAGGAACGGCTCCGGAGAAGTTGAGGTCCCTTATGACGGCGATGTGGACGCCTTTCTGGAATTCGCCCAGGTCGGAGATCAGAGTGTCATCCGAGTAGATGCCGTCGTAGGCGGCGATTTTCATGCCCATGGCCTGGCCGGAGTGGTAGTAGATGAAGGTGTCGCCGGGCTTGAGTTCCCCGGCGTATTTGCTGATTGCGGCGCGGATGTTGCCTTTCGTGGCCTCCTCGTCGAAGAGGTATTCCTGCTCGTAGTAGAGAGCGAGCTGGCTCCCTACCTGATCCGCGTCAGTTTTGCAGCAGGGGAGCGGGGCTATTCTGGAGTCGGAGGGGTACTTGCTGATGCCTACGGCCAAAAGGACACACCTGTTGTTGAACTGATTGGGGAAGCGGTAGACGTTGAAGGATTTTATGGTGCAGCCCGAGGATAGGGGGCCCGAGTGGACGAAGTTCTCGCCGGGAGTAAGGGTGGCCATGAAGTTGGTGGAGTAATCCTTGCCGATGAATGAGAAGTCGACGTAGGCGAAGTCGTCAGCCTGGCTGAGGAGAGCTGTTAGGGCTAAGGCTAGAAGGAGTTTTTTCATTTTTGTTTGGGGACTTTGGCGGTGAAGGTCTTTCCGGGCTTATAGGTCTTTTGGAAGGAGACAATGGGGTGGAAGAGGATGGAGGAGTCTCTGAAGGAGACATTGATCTCTTCAGGGCTGGAGTCAAGGGTGAAGGCGTCGGCCAGGAAGCTCTTTTCGCTGAAGGTGAGTTTGCCAACAAGGGTCTTCTTGTTTATGGTGAGTTTGCCGACAGTCTTGAACTCGTAATTCTCTATCGTGTAAGTGACGGAGGACTTGGATTCCTTTATTTTTCTGCCTATGGGGATGTAGATCCGGTCAAGGTATAGGGCCGGGGAGACGAAGTCGTAGTAGGGGAAGAGGGCCTCGAGGGAGAACTTGGTGGGGTACGAGGGCCCGCCGTCTTTCAGCTTGGCCTGGAGACTGCCTTTCCTTACCGTGAAAAGGTTTTCCCAGGTGCCTTTCCAGCTGCCTTCCTCTATGTAAAGCTCCAGATCGGAGTCCACCGCGGGGACCCAGGCGGTGAAGTCGTTTTTACTTACCCGGATCCAGCCGTCGCATCCGACTTCGGGAGCCAGGGCCCAGTAAAGGGGAGAAGAGATCTCGCCGTATCCGTAATAGGGCGAGAGCTTCGATTTGATGGCGATGAGGTAATTCCTGGCGCGGTAGTACATTTCCGTGAAGGAAAGCAGTCCGTTGCCGTCGCCGTCGGTGACATTGTCGAAGGAGCGGTCGAGGGCGAGAGTGAAGGGGCTCATCTGCTCCTTGTACTTCTTGGGAATGTTCTTATCGCAGTATATGTAGACGCGTTCATTTTTAAGAACGTAAGGGACGAAATCCCTGGCGTTGTCGGCGTCTATTATGACGACGATCCTGACGTTGGTGTCGAAGAGTGATAGGTCCGAGACGAACTCGTCCGTGGTGTAGACTTCGTCGTTATAGAGGAGCAGTCCGCCGTCTTTAACCGTGCCGGTGAAGTAGAAGAGGAGGGTATCCTTGATGGCGAGCTGGGAGGCCTGGCCCTTTATGAAGCCTCGGACGGTGTCCTTGGTCGCCAGGGAGCCGTAGAAGGAGTACTTGGTGAAGATGGTGTTGCAGATCTTATCTATGCACTCCATGTCGTGGTAGGCGAGCTGAGACCCTTCACTTGTTTCCTGTCCTACGATGAGGGCGACGTTCTTGTCGTACTGCTGGGGGGAGATCCTGTGGATCTTGAAAAGCTTGACGCCCTCCTGGCCAGGTGTGACCTGGTTTTGGTAGTAGAAGTCCTCCCCGGGAGGAACGGTGGTGAAAAAGTTCGTGCCGTAGTTCTGGCTATCATAAACTACGTGGATCTGATAGGCGCTCGCGGTTATCGCTGCGGCTGTCAGAAGAAGAGCGGAGAGCCTTAGCATAGTTATTTCCTCGTATCAAGTTTGGCGGAGAAAGTCTTTCCGGGCTTGTAGGTCTTTAGGAAGGAGAGTCCGGCGCCTGAAAGCATTCCGCGGCAGTTGACCATCAAGGGAACGATCTCCTCGCCGTCCTCAAACTTGAGTTCGTTGGCTATTTTAGATATGCCTTTGAGGTTGATATTGCATTGGCAATATCCTTTTTTAATGCTGAATTTAAACTTGGCCGTGATATTGAAATCGTAGTCGACAGCGGCCATGGTGAGGCTGTGCCCGGTCTCTTTCAAGAAAGTGTCGAAGGGCATGAAGTAGTTCCCGAAGCTAATGGATAAATAGTCGATCTCCGGAATGTCTTCAACGTTAAAAGTGAGGGAGAGCTTGGTGGAAAGATTGGGGCCGGCTTCCTTTAAGTTGGCGCTCAGGGAGGCTTTCTTGGGAGTTATGACATAGTCCTCCTTCGTTTCGCCTTCCTCAATATAGACTACGGCGTCGCTCTGAATGTTGGGAAGCGTGAACTTGAAAGTATCATCCTCATGATTGACATAGACTCTTCCGTTGCTGGAAACGTAGGGAACGGGGGAGAAGTATATCTTGGAGGCGAGCTCCTGGTTGTTCATGCTCGGCTGGTTGGTAAGATTTTTGGAAGCGAGCCAGGCCTTGGCCCTGAGGAAATATTCGTCGCAGGAGAGAAGGCCGTCTTCGTTCAGGTCGGTCACATTGGCGCGCGACAACCACAACCCCATTGTGAAGGGGCTGACTTCTTCCTGCCATTTGCCGACGACCTTTTTCCATTTTTTATGCTTGGCGGGAAGATTTTTGTCGGAGGCGATCATGAGGAAGTTCTTGTTGTCCTTCTGGATCCCCTTGTTGGCGAGCAGGTGCGCATTGTCGGCGTCCAGCACGACGATGATTATGACGCCGTCCTTGAAGAGCGAGAGGTCCTCGGCGAATTCAGTGGAAGTGTAGTTGTCGTCGTAGAGGGCCATGCTTGCATCGGAGTTGATTATGCCGGAGTAATAGAAGAGGAAAGTGTCGCCCTTTTCGTAATTGGCGGCGCATTCCTGGAAGATCTCCCGAATGCGGTCTTTTTTGACTTTTATGTCTGTCATAATTTCCCTATTAGGGAAGTACTCGGCGACATACTCGCCCATGACGTAGGCGTCGTCAGCGAACATTTCATCATAGAGTGGAAGATCCGTAGTCGACTCGGATAGTCCTACAAAGAGCCCGGCGTTGGCATGAGCGGTCTGGTCGGGCAGACGGGAGACCGTCATCTTGGTCAGGTTTTGCTCAAAGGTCAGTTTCCCATTGTAGGTGAAGTCTTCTCCGGGAGAGACCACGGCGGTGAAGTTCGTTCCGTATTCGGCCCCGGCGAAAGTGAAGTCGATCTCGTAGGCTAGCGCTGCCTGGGCAAGGAGGAGCACTGCTAATGCAGCGAAAAGATTTTTCATTTCTTATAAGTGGCGGTTAAGGTTTTGCCGTTTTTGGAGACGACGTTGTAAAAGATCGTGCGGGCGTGCATGCTGTCGTAGAAGTATCTTGTCAGTATCTGGGCTGCCTGGCTGCCTGTCGTGTCGGAGAAGACGTCGTTGAGATCACTGTCGGACTTGACGCTCAGTTTGCAGGTGTAGCCGCCTTTCTTCAAGTCTTCCTTGATTTGGCAGCTGCCGATCTTCTTGAACCAGTAGTCCTCGATAACGTAGTTGTGGGAGCCGCTTTTGCTTGTCTTGTATTCCGGGCCGATGAATATCTTAGTGCCGTTGATCTCGAAACCGGGGGTGGAAACGGAGTAGGTCTTCGCCGTGTAGTCGATGGTGAACTTGGCTTCGCCTTTCTTGATGTTTTTCTTGTAGGTGCTCTTCTTGATGTCGATGGTGGGGTCCAGGCTGTCACCCGTTTCCTCGATGTAGATGTAGGTGTAGGAATTGACGCAGTCCACACTGGCCGTGATCTGGCTGTTTTCCACGTAGATGGTGCCGTCGGTGGTGCGGTCCTGATAATCGCAGAAATAGACTTCCTTTTCGATGTCGCAGTTGATCCTTACGATCACGTCCTGGTCCTGTTTTACGCTCCTTGTGTATTGGTGGGCCCTTTGGTACATTTCCATAAATGACAGGAGGCCGTCTTTGTTATCGTCGGTCTGGGCGCTCACTGATCTCATGACAGCGTAGGTGAAGGGGCTCAGATCGGTTTTCCATTTCTTCTTTATGGGCTTGTTGCCGGTCACGACGCAGGTAGTCTCGTTGAACATGTCTGTCATCTTGTCGGCGAATTCGGCGTCCAGCATGACGATGATATTGACGCCATCCTTGAAATGCTGGAAAAGGGTGTCGAGATTTTCTACGAACAGGAAGCCGTCGTAGCAGGCAACGCCCGGGATCTCGTCGTAGCCGCGGGCTGAGTGGTAGTAGAAGAAGGTGTCGCCAGGTTCAAGCTTGTCGGCGGCGGACTTGATCTCGTTTTCTATTCTGTCCCTGGTGGCGTCGGCGTTTTTCAAAAACACCTGGTGGTTGCAGAAAACGTCTGTCACCCCCCTGATGAAGGTCGTGTCGGCCACGCAGGTCGCAAGCTTCGGCAGGTAGTCGCCGTTGTATTCGTCAACGCCGACTATCAAGGAAACGTTTTTGGAGTAGCGCTTGAACTGCTCCGGCTGGCGGGTGACCAAAAAGCGGCTGATCCTTTTGGTGGGATCCCTTTTGAGCGTGACGGAAAAAGGCTTGCCCGGTTCGACGTCCGTCACATAGTTGGTGCCGTACAGGTCGCTCTCAAATTGCACGTGCACGTCAAATTTGTTGGCGAAAAGCGACATAGCGCCAAGACACAAAACAAAGCTCAGCAGTTTCGTATTCATGTTTTCTCCTTATTACATACGTAAGGCTTAT
>JAFZXZ010000016.1 GCA_017616555.1 bacterium
AGACCTGGCAGCGCCACCCATGGAAGCGCCAGACCTGGCTGCTCCGCTGCCAATGGAAGGCGTCGTGCGAACGGCGCCGGCGGAAGGAGTCGTGCGGACAGGGCCGGGGCCGATAGAAGAGGCGCTTCTGGCCGCGCCACTGGGAATGCTAGGAGAGGAGAAGGAAGACCTTACTCCGCTGCCCGTGCCAGTGCGGATGGTCGAGCCGCTTCCGGAGCGCGTTCCGCTGCTCGTTCCGGTACGGATGGTGGAGCCGCTGCGACTGCCGCTGCGGTTGGAGTTGCCAATGGTGCTGGGATTGTTAACTCTCCTCGTGGTGTTGCCTGTGCCGGTGGAAGTATCGACTCTGCCGGCCGTAGGAATCGTTGAACTGCCAGTGGACGTACCGACTCTGCTGGAGCCGGTGCCGGTAGAGGTGCCAACTCGGCTGGAGCCGGTGCCGACAGCCGTTCCGACTCTGCTGGAACCGGTGCCGGTAGAGGTGCCAACTCGGCTTGAGCCGGTGCCGACGGCCGTTCCGACTCTGCTGGAGCCGGTACCAGTAGATGTGCCAACTCGGCTTGAGCCAGTGCCGACGGCCGTTCCGACTCTGGAGGAGCCGCCAACTGGCGTACCGACTCTGCTGCCGGAATCGCGGTTCGCTCCGGTCCTGGAACTGCCGGTGTAAATATTGCCGTTCTTATCGGCTCTCAGACCGGTCTGGAGAGGACTGCCGATGTTCTGCCTGGCCATGCGGGAATTGGCCGGCGTTCCGGGACGGTTGGCGCTCTTGACGGGCTCGTCAACAAGGTAGCGTCCGGCTGGGACCTGCTTCTTCGGCTGTCCGGGAGCAGGAGCCGGTCCGGGGCCGTGTCCGCCGGGGCAGTGAGGGCCATGATGATATCTGTCGGCACAGCCGTGTCCGTGTCCGCGGTAAACATGGTGATGGTCCCAAGGCCCGCAGCCGCGGCCCCACCAGTGGCCGTGTCCGCCGTGCCAATAGGGATGATGAGCCCAGCCCCAGCGGTAGTTGCTCCAGCAGAAGCCGAAGCCGACCCAGCCGATAGGAGCGCCCCATCTAATGTTGAAGCCCCAGCCGAAGCCCAAGCTGTAGGAAACGCCGAAACCGAAAGTGGCCGGCCAGGGATAATAGTAAGTGCCGATCCAGGGCGCGTAACGGTAGCCTGTGCCGTAAACTACTACGCCGCGGTCCACAAAGCAGCCGACGTACCCAGGATAGTAGCCGACGTAAACGTAATCAGGAGTGTAGTTGTAAACTCTGACGTAGCGCACATGGTAAACAGGGTAAGCAGGCGGTATCGAATAGATGACGCCCGGAACGTTGATGCAGACTTTCCAGCCGGTAACAGGATCCAAAGATTCGTACCAGACAGCGTCTTCGCAGAGATAGTAGCGGTCGTTGACACGAATGATGTCGTGCGGAGTATTGACGGCGTAAGCGACCGGATAAGCTTCCGGGATCTCCTTGAACTGGGGCGTTCCGTCATAAACGACTTCCGGAACTTCCTCCGCCTTGCGGGCCACTTTTATGGTCTGCGGAACAAAAGTATCCGCGACCGCTTCTTTTGCTTCCTCGGTTCCCTGAATGTGCGGCAGGACGCTTTCCTTGCTGTTCTTGGCGTTCATTTTGTAGAAGCCGGAGGGAAGTTTGTCGGGCGCGACGTATTCCCAGCTGTCGTCCTGAAGGTGCCTGTACCAGCGGCCGGAGAGCAGAACGTAAAGTTTGGCGTCAGTAGCGCAGTAGAAGAGATCGTTCTCGGTGTTCTCCGCGTACATGATGTCGGTTCCCTCGACGTTCTTGTATTTCGGAGTGCCGTCTATGCTGATCAGTTCGGTGGGCTCTGTGACAACGATAACTTTCGGAACACCGGAAGCGATATCGTTCTTGAAACCTTCCTTCTCCTCGTCCGTCAGATCAAGAGACTCACCGTAAGTCTTGACGTCGGCCGGAACGCTGGAAGTAACATACCAATCGCTCTGAAGATTGGGAGAGGTGAGCCAATAATTGGCGCCCTTCAGATAGTAGCAGCTCTTCTTGGTGTCGAAGACCAGGCAGAAAGGCGTGTTGGCGACCGCTTCGTATTTTCCGTCGTTATCGAGGCTGCGCATGATCGGCGCGCCATCGATCTCGACCAGGACCGTAGCGTTGGTGACGCAGAGGATCTTGGGTGGATCGTTCTGAAGCTCAGCCTCGTTCCTTGTCTGGGCGGCCTCTTCCTTTTCAAGACGCAGAACATAGTCGAGGTCGAAGGTCATTTCCAAGGTCTTGAGGGCGTTCTGCAGATCGGCGGCGTAGGAGATCTCCATATCCTCCGCGTCCGGGCATTTGAACTTGGCAACCCTTAAGCTGTCGCAGACGACCTTGCGATTGACGGTGTCGTTGCTGGAAAGAGCCGTGATCCAAAGAGCACCGTAAATAGGTTCGTTGGTCGAGGCAACGGCCTTCTGGATCGAGACGGCGGAACGGATCTTGAGATTGTTGCCGGCAAAAAGTTCAACACTGGGCTCAAAGATCTGGAAGACGGATTCACTCGTCTTCACTTCGCAGGGCCAGTCGGAAGCGCTGGCGTACTCTTTGGCCTGGCAGATGAAAACGCTTAGCAAAACAGCTAAAAACAAAATTGCTCTTTTCATCTTTAGTCCTCCTTTTATATATTAGGTTTATTTCATCCTCTAACTAATTATAGAACTTTTTTGGCATCTTTGGGAAGCTCTATATGGCCCTTCCAACCGAAATGGGGTTCGAAGGGGGGCGTCCTTAAGATCTGTTCTTTGGCCTCTTCGCTCACAAAAATAACTTCAGGCGCTGGAAGTTCCCCTTCCAAAGGCCTTTTAAGAAAGCCCAGTTTATCGGGATCGAAACCCATAAGCTCCGTTAAGACGCGATCTAAAGCCTGCGGATCCTCGCCCATGGCAAGCCAGCCGCATTCCTTCCTGTCCGGCGCCAAAGGTCCGTCGCCCTCACCCGCTATAACGGCGTCCACTACGGTCAGATAATGTCTTGCTTTGGCATGAGTCAAAATTGCCTTGTTAAGATCCCAGACCATGCGCCAGCAGGTGTCGTTGCCGTACCAGTTGCCGCTGCGGACCGTGTTTTTCGTATCGCCGTAAAAAAGCCGCATAAAGGCTTTCACGGGCCGGAAGCATTCGTTCACAAAACCGGGCAAACGATACATGGCTTTTTTCCAGACAGTCACCAGGCTTCTCTCGCTAGCCGTTTTGAAATCGTGCTTTGAGAACTGGTCGCCGCCGGAAGCGGGATCGCCCAGGCGGTAATGCGGAAGATAATTTTTGTCGCCGTTGACGCCCACAAGATTCTTCATGGCGCAGGTCATGCCGGTCTTCTTGTGCGTCTTCAGTTTCGGAAGATTTATGAGAACGTCGCACTCCAATATAGTATTGGAGATGAGATATTCGTGGCGGCCGCCGCTGTGGTGCTTGGCGGTTTTACTTGTGTCGTAGTCCGCGCCGTAAAAAGGCGCCTGGGAATTCTCAACTTCGCAGAAAGCGCTCTGACCCCTCAGATCGATCTCTTTGTAACCTAGAGGATCGCCCGGCAGCTCCGTTCTTTTGACTACGATGCCGTCTTTGGCTACCCACTCCTCTTTCCTTAAGTCAAGGAGCGTTACTTTAACGGGGGTTGCGTTTTGATAATGATCGACGACAGCCTTGATGCCGCAGCGTTCCATAGCGGGCATGAAGGGCGTGTCCGTCTGCGGCGCTTCCGCAATTACTACTTCGCCTTCGCCTTTCAGAGCCGTAAGCACATGGTCTATGACCGCTCTGACAACAGCGCCGTGCGTGACGACCTGCTCCCATTCGTCTGCTTTCCTTTCATGGGAAGCTTTGACCACGTTCGGCTTAATTACGACCTTGTCGCCTGGCCTTATCAAGGCGCCGAGATAATTGCCGTCGGGAGCGGGATAAGCCGTTTTTAATAGATCTGTGACGCTCTGGTAAAGCGCATTGCCCTCCGGACCGAAGGGAGGTTCGGTCGGGTAAGACGCCTTTTGGGCGTTCAGGATCACTCTGCGGTCTTTTATTTTCATTTAGAGCTAGCGGCTATCTCTTTTTGCGCCGCCTCAATGAATTCTTCCGCCGACCTTTCCCAAGTGAAGGTCGCAGCCCAAGCTTTGGCCTCCGCTTCCATCTTTTCGAGGCGCTCTTTGTCCTTCAGGAGTGAAATGATCTTTTGGGCCAGGTCGGAGCTGC
The DNA here is from genome assembly GCA_017616555.1 of bacterium. Taxonomy (GTDB): domain Bacteria; phylum Auribacterota; class UBA3054; order UBA3054; family UBA3054; genus UBA3054. The sequence continues at coordinate 4,213 of JAFZXZ010000016.1, forward strand.
TGCCTGGTTCGACCAGAAGGCCGGTCTTGCCGTCCACAATGGAATCCCTCAGCCCCTGGACGTTTGAGCCGACGACGGGAGTGCCCGCGGCATTCGATTCGATAACGGTGATGCCCCAGCCTTCCTTTTCCGCCATGGTCGCCGTAATTGTCGCTCGCGCCATAGCCTTCGCTTTTTCTTCTTCGGAAAGGAAGCCCAGGAAACGGACGCTTTTTTCTACTTTTGCTTCCTTTACTGCAGCTTCGATTACGGGAAGGTCGTCCCCTCTTCCGCCTATCTCAAGCATAGCGTCGGGAAATTCCTTCAGGATCAGCGGCATTGCTTTCACTATCAGATCGACCTGCTTGTAGCGCTTTAATCTTCCAATGTAGCTTATCAGAGGATATTCGCTTTTTAGGGCCGTGTTGTTTTTGAAAAGCTCGTGGTCGATGCCTGCATATAAGAGCGCCGTCCTGTCCGCAGCGTGCCCCATTCTGACAAGTTCGTCGCGAGCGCTGGGAGAGTCGGCGAAAATAAGTTTTCCTTTGTAAACTTCCGGGATCCTAAGCTCTCTTTTTATGATGTAATCAGCGACAAGCTTGGGAAGTTCCTTGTAAAGAGTCTTGCCGTGGATGTGTAGGGAGATCCCCACCAAGGGTTCCTTTACATATTGCGGCGTGAAAAGCGGGATCTTCGAGATGTCGTCCACGACGATGTCGAATAATCCCTTGAGATGCTTTTGATAGTAATGCTTGAAAGCGTAGTGAAACAAATAGCGGTTGCCGATCCTGATCGTCTTTATGCCGTCGATCGTTTCCTCTTTGGGAGCGCCTTTGTAAGCGTGCGCCACCAGCGTCACGTCGTGCCCCATGGAAGCGACGCGGCGGAAGATCTCATGCATATGGATCTCCGCGCCGCCCGCTTCAGGGTTTTTTATGCAGCGCCAGTTGACGACCAGTATTTTCATCAGCGCTGTTATTTGTTGAGGATCTCTTGGATGGCCTTGCCCCAGATCTCGTAGGCCTCGGCGCTGAAGTGGATCTGGTCGGGGGACATTTCAGGGGAGAGAGTTCCGTCAGGTTCCAAGAGTTCTTCGTTGCAATTGACGAAGAAGGTCTTGTCGTTGGTGACCAGCTTCTCAAGCCCGTCGTTTATAGCCTCTATCCTTGCCCTCATGGGATCATTTGGGGAAGCGCCTCTGGGAGGCACTGCCATAATGATGATCTTGGAGGCCGTCTGCTTGGATCTCGCCTCAGTTACGAGATCCTTATAGGCATCAATGAATTCCTCAGCGGTGATCTCAGAATCCACCAGCCCGGCCTGCAAAACGACGAGGGCGGGACGGAAAGCGGAAAGGCAGCTGTACCTGGCACGCCAGATGATCTGGGCAAGAGCATCGCCTTCGATGCCGGCATTGTTCACACGGCGGGAGCCGAAACATTCTTTTGCGGCCTCAGCGCCCTGTTCTTCCCAGCCTTTGGCCAGATCGTCGCCCAACAAGACAACATTGGGACGAGTGGTGGTCGTGCCTATGGCGGACCTGATCTCAAAGACCCGGTCAAACCACCACGGTTCGCCGAAGCGGGATACAGGAAGTTTGTAGCCCGGCGTTTCCTCCGGGAAGAATATGGGATTCAATAGCTTGTTGATGTTCTTGACCCAGACTTTGTAGCCCTTGGTGTTCAGGTGTATTCCGTCGTAGGAAAAATCCTCGCCGAAATTGCCGTCTATGTCCATCACCTGGCTGTTGATCTCATAGAAGGTCGCGCCAAGCGGCTCGCAAAGGCGGCTCAGGGCGGCGTTCACGTTGAAGTTCCTGGTCCTTCTCTGATCGTTGGGCGTGCGCCCGCAGGGAAGGATCGAGAAGACGAAGATCTTCGTCTCGGGGCAGCGTTCCTTAATGGTGTCAATTATGCTGCGGATGCCGAGGATCGTGTCGCAGGGCGGCTCCTCGTCTTCGGTGAAATCGAGGGTGTTGTTGGCTCCGACCATGATAAGGGCCGCCTTGGGCGGCTCGTAGCCGTCCAATTCGCCGTTCTGGAGACGCCAGAGAACGTTCTCCGTCCTGTCACCGGTATAGCCGATATCTATGGCGCTCACAGGTTCCTTCTGCAGGTACGCCCTGAAGGGCTGCAAGCCTTTGCCGTTTTCCTCCCACATCTGGGTGACGTCGTCGCCGATAAGGAGGAGCGGCGCTCCTTTCTCTTTCAGATCGATGCATTTCTTCTCAAAGCGCTGGCACCACCAGGAGGATGGGTCAGTGCTCTGGGGTGTCGGGGTGGCGGCCCTAACGCCGGCCAGAAGCTCGCCCGACAGTAAAATAATTAAGAGCAAAAATATCTTTTTCATATCAGTTCTCCTATTGGCTGAGCCTTAAAGATTGGATTTTAAAAGGGCTCCCCAGGCTTCATAGCCTTCCTTGGTCAAGTTGACGCCGTCGGCTGAATACTTCTCGGGAAGGTTTCCGGCTTCATCAAGCAAGACGCTTGCGGGATCGACGATCTTAACGCCGTCTTTTTCTATGCCCCTTAAGAGTTCGTTGGTCTCTTCGGCCCATTTTCTCAGGGCGGAATCTTTTTCCCTGCCCATGGGAAGGATCGGAGTCAAAAGTATCTTGGCTTTTTTCTGCTTGTCTTTAGCCGCTTCGACGAGCGTCGTTATGCCGGCGGCGACTTCCACAGGAGTCTTGTTGGTGTTGGCGCTGCCGGCGCAAACGATCAGATCGTCGGCCGCGAATCCGTTCAGTTCGCCCATTTTCGCGCGCCACAGAACGTTCTGCAAAAGGTCGCCCTGGAAGGTCAGATTAAGTTCGCTCTTTTCGCCGACTAAGTCTTTCCTGGCGTCGGGGGCCACGCTGTAAAAGCCCTCAAGGAAAGAGTCGCCAAGGAAAACGACGTTTTTATCGCTGACGTCTCCCCTCGCGGCCGCGATCGCGTCCCACCATTCCCTTTCCGTCCTTATGGACGGCACCAGGCAGGAAGAAGGATCCTTGGGATCGATGATGCTGGCGAACAAGGGAAGCAGATTCTTCACCCAGATCTTGTAGCCTTTCACTGTAGGATGCAGATAGTCGGTGGAGCACATTTCTACGGGCAGAGTCTCATCCGGTTCCAGCATCTGGGGGCCCCAGTCGCACCAAATGACTTTCTTTCCGTCGCAGAATTTTTCGATCTCCTTGTTGACAACATCGTTGCGCTTTCTGTAGCCGTCGTTTTTGTCAGTGCCTCTCGGTGAGATCGAGCAGAGGATCACAACGGCGTCAGGCTGCTTTTCCTGCATGAGCTCCACGCACTTCTTGATGCCAAGGACGGTGTCGCCCTGCGGTTCCCTGTAGACCGTGTTGGCGCCGGCATTGTTCGTGCCTATCATCAAAACGAGCGCCTTGGCCTTGTAACCGTCCAGTTCGCCGTTGAGCATGCGCCACAAAACGTGCTGGGTAAGGTCGCCGCCGTAGCCGCAGTTCAAGGCCCGATACGGCGTGCCGTTGAAATACTGATTCCAAACGCTTTTGCCCGTATCCTCAAAGAAGTGAGTGATGGAGTCGCCAAAGAAGGCGATCTGTATTTCGGAACTGTACTGCTGGATGAATTTGAGTTTTGAGTTATGACGTTCCATCCAGCCGGAGTAATTGTGGATCTCCGGATCGCAGGAATCGGGAGCTGCGAACGCCAGGACGCACCCCAGCAGGATCGGAAGCATAAGGAGTTTTTTCATATTTGTCCTCCTTTAGGATTATTAGTTGTTTTCTATGAAAGGTTTTACGGCTTCCGCCCAGACGCGGTAGCCCTTTTCATTGGGATGCAGAAGATCCGGGAAAACTTCCTCAGAAAGCGTTCCGTCTTCCTGCATAAGCTGTTTGTTGAAGTCGAGCCAAACGATCTTTTCGCCATCGGCGTAATTCTTGATCATTTCGTTGACTTTTTCGTTCTTCACCCTTCTTTCATTAGTGGGCTGCTTGTCCCTGGGGAAGATCGGCATAAGAAGGATCTTGGCTTCCGGCTGCTTTTCCCTGATTACGTCAAGGCTGGCTTTGATGCCGGCCGCCACGTCTTCCGCAGGATCCTCAACGTTGTTGGTGCCGATCATAACGGCGACAAGCTTGGCTTTGTATCCGTCCAGTTCGCCGTTCTGCACTCTCCAGAGCAGATGCTGGGTCTTGTCGCCGCCGTAGCCGAGGTTCAAGGTTTTGTAATTGGAGAAATACTCCTCGAAAACAGGTTTGCCCCAACCTTCCCAGTTGTGGGTTATGGAGTCGCCGCACAAAACGAGGTCGAAGTATTCGTTCGTATTGGCGCAGATGCTGACGCGATGTTCAAAAAGGCGCTTTCTCCACCATTCCTCGTCAAGCTTGGACTCGGGAGTGACGGCCTCCGGCTCTTTCTTTGGAGCAAGGAATTCGTCCAAGAGCGGTTTCAGGACCTGGAACCATTTTTCGTAACCTTCCTTGGTGGGGTGGACGAAATCGTAGAAAAGCGTCTGGTCCACTTTGCCGTCCGGCTTAAGCAGAGGATGCGACCAGTCGAGCCAGAAAATGTCCTTGCCGTCAGCCATTTTCTTGATCTCCTTGTTGACGACGGCGTTCTTAATTCTCCTCGGATCGTCAGGCAGTTCGCCGCAAGGAGGGATCGGGCACATGATGATCTTGGCGTCAGAGAATTTGTTCCTGATCTGCTGAAGGATGGCGGAGATCGCGAGAATCGTGTCCGCGGCGGGATATTCGGGATGCAGCCAGCTGTTGTTGGTGCCGATCTGCAAGACCACTACCTTGGGATTCAAGCCGTCCATTTCTCCGTTGTCGAGCCTCCACATCAGATGCTGCGTGCAGTCTCCGCTGTAACCGAAGCAGATGCCCTTGTAGGGTCCGTTGACAAATTGTTCGTCCCATAAGGCTTTTCCGCGGTCCTGCCACTCCCACAATTCGGTGATGGAGTCGCCGTAGAAGGCGACCAGCGCGTCGCCGCGCTCCTTTATTTCATTGAGTTTGCCATAGTGCTTGGCGCACCACCAGTAATTGGAGTCCGTACTCTGCGGAGCGGGCGTCATGGCCGGGATCACTCCCATACCGAAAGTATAGGAAGTTAAAATAGCAGCGAAAATAAAAGCAGAGATTTTTTTCATGATCATTCCTCGCAGTATTTTTCAAGATAAGGTTTCAATTCTTCCGCCCAGACGCGGTAGCCTTTGGGGGAAGGATGGAGATAATCCGGGAACATGTCTTTGCTGATGGTCCCGTCCTCGTTCATCAATTTTTTGTTGATGTCGAACCAGATGACGTTCTCGCCGTCCGCGAACTTCTTGATGAGCTCATTAGTCTCATCATTTTTTATCCTGATGGGATCGTCTGGCTTCTCATTGCACGGGAAGATGGCGTGCAGAAGGACCTTGGCCTTGGGCTGCCTTAATCTGATCTCATCGAGGATCAGCTTGATGGCAGACGCCACTTCCTCCTTGGTGGCCTTGTGGTTATTGGTGCCGATCAAAACCGTTATGAGTTTGGCCTCATAGTTGTCCAGTTCGCCGTACCTGACGCGCCACAAAAGATTCTGCGTCCAGTCGCCGCCGTAGCCGCAGTTCAGGATGGAATATTTGGGGAAGAATTCGTCGGCGACGGTCTTGCCGTTATTTTCCCATTCCCACATATGCGTTATGGAATCGCCCAGCATAACAAGATCAAACTTGCGATCTTCCTTTTGAAGTATCTGTTGGCGCCTTTCGCGCATACGCTGCATCCACCAGCCCTGCTCGCTCTTGGTCTGCGCCGCGGCTGTTTCGGGAGTCCCTAATGTGTAGCGGAATTCGTCCAGGATCGGTTTCAGCTCTTCATACCACTTTTGGAAGCCAGCTTCGCTGGGATGCACGTAATCCGGGAAGAAATTCTTGTCCAGGACGCCTTCCTCGTTGACGAAGTCCTTCGCCCAATCCAGCCAGAAAACAGTGTGGTGGTCGGCCATCTTGATCATCTCGGCGTTGATGGCGTCGTTCTTTATGCGCCTGGGATCGTTCTTGTCCCTGCCGCAGGGCGGAATGGCGCACAAAACGATTCGCGAAATGTAGAATTTGCTTCTCAGTTTATCGAGCACCGCCTTCACGCCGAGGACGGAATCCATGGCGGGATATTCCGGCTGGTTCCAGCTGTTGTTCGTCCCGATCTGCAATATCACAACGTCGGGATCAAGGTTGTCCATCTCGCCGTTCTCAAGACGGTAGAGAAGATGGTGGGTGCTGTCGCCGCCGTAGCCGAACTCGATGGCTTTGTAGGGGCCCTCGGCAAAATGCGCGTCCCAGACTTTCTTTCCGCAGCCCTCGATCTCCCACTGCTCGGTGATGGAGTCGCCGTAGAAGAGGACTCTCACGTCGCCCTTCTCTTTTATTTCCTTCTGCTTCATAGCTCTCCTGGTGTTCCACCAGGAATTGGAATCAAGATCTCTGGGAGTCGGGGTGGTGAAAAGAATATCTCCAGCGAGAGCGGAAACAGCCGTCAACATAAAAATCAATCCTAGTTTTAATTTCATATTTTATTTCAAGACATCAAGAAGCGCCTTGGCCCAAATGTCGTAGGCCTTGGCAGTGAAATGGATCTGATCAGGGGAAATATCCTCGTGCAAATTGCCGGCGCTGTCAACGAGCTCTTTGTTGCAGTCAACATAGAAGACGTTTTCGCCGTTGGCAAAAGCCTTCAGGCCTTCGTTTATCTTTTCTATGCGCGCTCTCATGGGATCGTCAGCCGTCAGCCCTCTGGGAGGCAGACCCATAACGATGATCCTGGCGTTGGGCTGAGCGGCGCGGCACTCGGCGAAAAGCGAAGCGTAGCCGTCCAGGAATTCCTCTTCCGTGATCCCGGTATCGATAAGACCGGCCTGGAGCACGAGATTGTAGGTCTTCATGCCGGACAGGTTGGCGTATTTGGCGCGCCAGATAAGCTGACCCAACGAGTCGCTGTCGAAACCGCAGTTCAAAACTTTGCGGCGGCTGAAATATTCCGCCATGGCTTCCTGACCTTCCTCTTCCCAGCCCTGGGCCAGATCATCGCCGTAGAAGGTGATGGAGGGACGCGTGGAAACTATGCTGGCGGTGGCGCAGCGCGTCTGGTAGAGGCGTTCTGTCCACCAGGCCTCGCCGGCTTTGGAAAGCGGACGGGAATATTCCGGCGTTTCGTCAGGATAGAAGATCGGCTGCAGAAGCTTCAGAAGATTTTTTGCCCAGATCTGATAGCCGGGCGTACTCAAGTGCACGCCGTCGTAGGAAACGTCCTCGCCGTAATAGCCGTTGCAGTCCATGACCTGGTTGTTGATCTCGCAGAAAACGACGTTCTCGCCGTCGCAGAGGTCGCGCATGGCGTCGTTGACAACAGCGTTCCTGGCTCTTCTGGGATCGTTGCCGTTGCGGCCGCAAGGCAGGATGGCGAACAAAAAGATCTTGGCTTTGGGCGCCTTGGCTCTGATGGAATCGATGCAGGAACGGATGCCCAGCACCGTGTCGCAGGGCGCTTCCTGAGATTCATCGTAGTGCCAGGTGTTGTTGGTGCCGATCATAAGGCAGACGGCTTTGGGCTTGCTGCCGTCCAGCTCTCCGTTCTCCATCCTCCAGATGACGTGCTCGGTCCTGTCGGCGCTGTAGCCGGCCACCAGGGCGTTATAGGGGGCTTTCGTGAAATATTTGTTCAGAACGCTCAGTCCCCTGCCGTCCACCATCCAGAGCTCGGTGATAGAGTCGCCGACGAACAATAGCGGCACTTCGTTTTCCTGAACGTATTCCTTGTCATAAAGGAAGCGCTGATACCACCAGTAAGAAGGACTGGTGCTCTGCGGCACCGGAGTGATGGCCCTGATCGAGCCGAAAAGCGAACCGGCCGTGATCAGAAGCGCCAGAAGTAAAAGACTTTTTTTCATTTTATGTGCTCCTCAAAATTTCCAGTTAACCTGCTTTCGATCACAGACGGGCCTTGATCCACGTTCCTAAGCAATCGCCCCAGACGTCGTAGCCTTCCTTGGTGAGCGTCACGCCGTCTTTGGAATACTCTTCAGGAAGCGTTCCATTTTCATCCAAAAGATCCGCGGTGGGGTCCACGAAGAAGATGTTGCCGCCAGATATTTCCTTCACGATGGCGTTGACTTCCTCGGTCCATTTGCGCAGGGAGGAATCTTTCTCGCGGCCCATGGGAAGTATGGGAGTGATTACTATCCTGGTGGTCTTCTGGCGTTCCCTGACGCCCTCCACGAGGGCTTTGATGCCGGCCGCCACGTTATCCGGAGCATCGTTGGTGTTGGCGTTGCCTGCGGCGATTATGACCGCCCTGGCGACGAAGCTGTGTAGCTCCCCGTACTTCGCGCGCCACAGGATGTTCTGGACGAGATCGTTCTTGAAGGTCAGGTTAAACTCGCTTAAGCTTCCCAAGATCTCTTTCCTTTTGGCGCTGTCAACGCTGTAAAAGCCTTCCAGCATGGAGTCGCCCAGGAAGACCACGTCCCTTCTGGAAGTGTCGCCGTTCATGATCTCGTTCCTTCTGACGCCTATGGCCGTCCACCAAGTCTTCTCTTTCCTGACTTTCGGTACGGCGCAGGAAGGAATGTTTTTGGGGTGAACGATCTGATCAAGCAGAGGCAGAACGTTCTTGACCCAGATCTCATAGCCCTTGATCGTGGGGTGCAAAAGATCGTTGCACATGTTGGTCGAGAGCCTGCCGTCGGCGTCGAGCATCTGGTTGCCCCAGTCGCACCAGATGATGTTCTCGCCGTCCGCAAACTTGATGATCTCCTCGTTGATGAAATCGTTCCTGACCCTCAGGGTGTCGCTCTTGGAGCCGCCTCTGGGAGAAATGGAGCAGAGGATGATCTTGGCTTGGGGCTGCTTCGCCTGTATGCCTTCCAAGACCTTCTTGATGCCGATTATGACGTCTCCGGGGGGCTCGTCGTAGCCGTACTGACCGGAGTTGTTGGTGCCGATCATCAATACGATCGCCTTGGCCTTGTAGCCGTCAAACTCGCCGTCCTGAATACGGTAGAGAACGTTCTGAGTCTGATCGCCGCCGTAGCCGAGGTTAAGGGTGTTGTAAGGATTGCCGTTGAAATGCTTGTTCCAGACGCTAAGCCCGACGGATTCGTAGTTGTGGGTGATGGAGTCGCCGACAAAGACGACCTCGATCTGATCTCCGCGCTCCTTGATATCCTCCAGTTTCGCTTTGTGGCGGATCATCCACCAATAGTTGGGGTCGTAGCTCTGAGGGACCGGCGTGCAGGAAACGGGTTCCGCCGCCTGCAAAAGTCCTGTCAGAAGGAAAGACAAAAGAAGAAGTTTTTTCATGTGCTACTCCTTAATTCTTGTATTGATATGTTCTATTTCTTTGGCTTCAGATTGGAGGCGAGGTGATCCGCCATGTAATCTATGCCTTTCAAAAGCGTTGCTTTGTTTTCGTCGGCGCGCTTGTTGCGCTCTATGAAGGCCTTCTGAAGGAATTGGTATCCATCCTCGACCGATTCCGGGCTCAGAGCTTTCGTTATCGCCGACTTAAATTCGTTGGCGTCCTTTTTAAGGGCTTCCACGACCTCTTTGGAGTATCCGCCCTTTTTATTTTTCGCCTTTTCGGATTCAAGGGAGATCCTCTCTGCCAGTTTGTTGTGGTTTTCGGCCCAGGAAAGCAAAACTTCCGTTCTCACCACGTCGGCGGTCTTGACAGGGCCGAAGACCGTTACGTGCATCCACTGCCAGGCTAAAAACGAGGCTTGGAACAGCCTGTCTTCCTTTTTTGCCAAGCGGCCGCATTCCGGAATGAAAGATTTGACCGTCGGCTCCCATTTGGCTTCCTCAACGCCGGATACGCTCGTCAGGCAGCTCATGACATGGCGGTTGGTGTTGGAAGCCAGATCGCCGATATTCTTCTGGATCCTGTTGTAAACAAGTCCGAAGATCTTGCCGTCGTCGTCCAGAACAAGGTCGTTGGCAATTTCCGGAGGACAAAGCTCTTTGAGATCAACCCTGCCTTCGCCTCTTTTGGCAGCGGTTACTTTGTACATGCTGAACTTCTCTTTTTCAAAATCAAGGTCGACTATGCCCAGCGAAGCGCCCGCTTTGGGGTCCGTTGTTTCCATTGATCCCAGCGGCCGGTCCTTAAGTTTCAAACGCACAAGCCTGCCGTCCGCAGAGCATTCCATACCCTCCGGCTTGACTTTCTCTTTTTTTAGATCCTTTATCGTAATGTTGGAATTGCCGACCAAAAGCTCCGGCGAAAAAACGCAGTAATAGTTGCTTTCCAATTTAATGAAGAAGCCCGGTCCCTCAGCTTTTGAACCCTTTACAAAAGCCAGGGCTTTTTGCGTTTCAGTTGGCAGCTTGGCTTCCCCGGGGTCGCCCATATCTTTTAGGAGAGCCTGGACCGTCTCCTCGGTCACGCCGGTGTCGGATAAAGCAATAAAGGGCGTGAAGAGGAGAATTAAAAATGACAGAAGGATCGGTTTTTTCATAGTCTTAGGGAGGGCGGCGGGAAAGATCCCGCCGCCATTCTTTTTGTTACTTGGAGGCTTCTTCCACAGCAACGGCCACGGCCACGGTCGCGCCGACCATGGGGTTGTTGCCCATGCCAATGAGGCCCATCATCTCAACGTGGGCCGGAACGGAAGAGGAGCCGGCGAACTGGGCGTCGCTGTGCATGCGGCCCATGGTGTCGGTCATGCCGTAGGAGGCGGGGCCGGCGGCCATGTTGTCCGGATGCAGCGTGCGGCCGGTGCCGCCGCCCGAAGCGACTGAGAAGTACTTCTTGCCCTGCTCGACGCACTCTTTCTTGTAAGTGCCGGCCACAGGATGCTGGAAGCGGGTGGGGTTCGTGGAGTTGCCGGTGATGGAGACGTCCACTTTCTCATGATGCATGATGGCCACGCCTTCCCTGACATCGTCGGCGCCATAGCAGCGGACTTTGCCTCTTTCGCCCTGGGAGTACGGAGTCTCCTTGACAATAGAAAGCTTGCCGGTGGCGTAGTCGAACTTCGTCTGCACGTAAGTGAAGCCGTTGATCCTTGAAATAATGAAGGCCGCGTCTTTGCCGAGACCGTTCAGGATGACTCTCAAGGGTTCTTTCCTCACTTTGTTGGCGGACTTGGCGATGCCGATGGCGCCTTCCGCGGCCGCAAAGCTTTCATGGCCGGCCAGGAAAGCGAAGCACTTCGTCTCTTCCCTGAGCAGCATGGCGCCCAGGTTGCCGTGCCCCAAGCCGACTTTGCGGTCGTCGGCGACGGAGCCGGGAATGCAGAAGGCCTGGAGGCCTTCGCCGATGGCTTCGGCCGCTTCGGCGGCTTTCTTGCAGCCTTTCTTGATGGCGATGGCGGCGCCCAGGGTGTAGGCCCAGCAGGCGTTCTCAAAGCAGATGGGCTGGATGCCGCGGACGATGGCGGCCACGTCTATTCCCTTGCCAAGGCAAAGCTCGTTGGCCTCTTCCAAGGTCTTCATACCGTATTTTTCCAAGACAGGAGTGATCTGTCCGATACGTCTTTCATAACTTTCAAACAACATAGTAATCCTCCTTATTCGTGGCGCGGGTCGATGTACTTAGCGGCCTCGGCGAAACGGCCATAGCAGTTCGTGGCTTTTTTCAAGGCTTCGCCGGCCTCGGTGCCCTTCTTGATCATCTCCATCATCTTGCCCATGTGGACAAATTCATAGCCGATGATCTCGCCTTCCGCGTCCAGACCCAAACGGGTGATGTAGCCTTCGGCCAGTTCCAGGTAGCGGGGGCCTTTGGCAAGAGTCGCGTAAGTCGTGCCGACCTGGCTTCTCAAGCCTTTGCCCAGGTCTTCCAGACCGGCGCCCACCGGAAGTCCGTTCTCGGAGAAAGCGGACTGCGTGCGGCCGTAAACGATCTGCAGAAAGAGTTCGCGCATAGCGGTGTTGATGGCGTCGCACACCAAGTCGGTGTTTAGCGCTTCCAATATCGTTTTGCCGATAAGTATCTCAGCGGCCATGGCGGCGGAGTGCGTCATGCCGGAGCAGCCTATGGTCTCGACCAAAGCTTCCTGAATGACGCCTTCCTTGACGTTCAGGGTAAGCTTGCAGGCGCCCTGCTGGGGAGCGCACCAGCCGATGCCGTGGGTGAAGCCGTTGACGTCCTTGATTTCCCTGGACTGGGTCCACAACCCTTCCTGCGGGATGGGAGCAGGACCGTGATTCGGCCCTTTCTTGACACAGCACATTTCTGTGACTTCCTGTGAGTAGATCATTTTTCCTCCAAAAAATTAAAGTTAGGTTTTTGTTATTTAAAGATCAATTTATTTCGCGTCTCTTTTTTTCTGGATGTAGCTCCAGTCTTCGTCGCTCAAGGTATGCATTCCGTATCTGCGCATCCTGTCAAGGATCTCGTCGAGCTTCGGGTCGCCCGTGGCGCTGGAACTGTTTTCGGAAGGCCTGTAATTCGCCTCCTCATACTCCTCGCCGCGGTAAACTTTCGCTCTTTCCTTGAATGTTGAAAAAGAAGAATCTCTCGGAACGTCCACGGGAGCGTAGCCTATGATCCTCCGCAATCCCAGGAAATTCTTAACGTACATAAAGCCGAACAGGAGTCCTCCCAGGTGCGCCAGGTGCGCCACGTTCCCGCCGCCGATCAGAGCCATTACAAGCGTGTAGAGGGCATACAGAAGAACCATGGTCCTGGCTTTCATAATGACCGGTATGAAGCCCAAAAAGACCATCAGCTTTGTGTTGGGATTCATGATGGCGAAGGCCGCCAGCACCGCGCAGATGGCGCCGGACGCTCCGACGACAGGCGTCCCGTAAGCGTTGACAAAAACAAGATGGCAGATGCCTGCAAAGATCCCGCCCAGAAGGTAGAGTTTCAAGAAAGGCAGAGAGCCTATCTGGCGCTCGATGTAGCGCCCGAACATATAAAGGGCCAGCATGTTGAACAGAAGATGCAGGAATCCTCCGTGCATGAACTGGTAAGTCAGATACTGGCTGAAGAGAAAATATTTTTTCAGATATGGAACGTAAAGAGCGAAGATCTTCTCATATTCCGAATACTCGATGACGATCTGTTTGCCGAGATAATGAATATTCGTGACGAAGAACGGGAGTTGGAAAACCTTTTCGCAGAAATACTGTACAACGAATACGCCGACGTTCAGGATCAAAAGCCACTTCACGACGGGCGTCAGCCCGACGAGAAATCCTCCCCTTACGTTGGAAGAATTCTGGTAACGGTAATAATCCCTGTCCTGCAAGCCCATTAAAAATCTCCTTTCAGGTCGGCAATCGACGCAAAGCCATTCTCCGCCATGTAACGCTCCAAGCCTTCCGCAATCGTTTCCGCAGTCCTCGGTTCGTAGAACGTGGCGGTGCCTATCTGCACGGCCGAGGCGCCCGCGATGAAAAACTGCAAGGCGTCGTCAAGTTTCTCTATTCCCCCCAATCCCACGACCGGGATCTTCACGGCCTTCGCCGTCTGCCAGACCATCCTGACCGCCACCGGCCGAACGGCCGGTCCGGACAAACCGCCCGTAATATTGCCAAGAACTGGCCTTCTTCTTTTTGTGTCGATGACCAGCCCGGTAAGAGTATTTATGAGGGAAACGGCGTCCGCGCCGTTATCCTCGGCGCATTTCGCCATTACAGTAATGTCCGTAACGTTGGGCGAAAGCTTTACGATAAGAGGCTTGGTCTTCAAGCCCTGGCGCGCGAAACCGACAGCCGGGCCCAGGACTTTCACGTCCGTTCCGAAGGTTATGCCGCCTTCCTTGACGTTCGGGCAGGAGACGTTCATCTCGACGGCCGTGACGTAAGGGCACTCCTCCGCATGAGCCGCCATCTCTCCGTACTCCTCCGCGGAATGTCCGGAAATATTCAGGATAGCCGCCACGCCTTTTTCCGAAAGGTAGCGCGCTTTCTCTTTTAGGACAACGTCAAGCCCGGGATTCTGCAAGCCTATGCAGTTCAGGATCCCGGAAGGCGTTTCCACTATCCTGCTGAAGGGATTGCCTTCCCTGGGATAAAGCGTCGTGCCTTTCATTACGACCGCGCCGAGCTTATTAAGGTCAGCCAAGCCCTCAAGGTCTTCCCCGTTTCCGAAAGTTCCGGAGGCGACCCAGACGGGGTTCTTGAAAGTCACATTGCCAATTTTTACGCTAAGATCCGGATTCATATTTTTTCACGTGCTCCACGATTTTCGCTGTGACTTCTTCCCTGGTAAGGTCACCGGTATCGAGTGGGATCGCTTCCGGAAGCTTTATGAGCGCGCCGACCGGGCGCTCTCTATCCCTTTTGTCTCTTTCCAAAACCGAGCGCAGGACCTCTTCCTCGGGAACGTTCTTGCCGTTTTCTTTGAATTCCAAATATCGCCTGTGCGCTCTCACTTCCGGAGGAGCCGTCACAAAAAACTTGATGTCGGCGTCAGGGAAAACTACCGAACCGATGTCGCGGCCTTCCATGACCGCACCGGGTCTCGCTTCCAAGCCCAGTCGCCTTTGCTCGGCCACCAGCCTTTCCCTCACCTTGACGTTGTCGGCGATGTCCGAGACCGCTTCCGAGACCAAAGGCCCCTTGCATTCCGCCGTCAAGTCTTCGCCGTTGGCCAGGGCGTGCTGGCCGTCAGGTTCGCTCACAAGGTCTATTCTGAGTTCGTTGGCCAGCGCGGCCACTTTCTCTTTGTCCTTGGTATCGACGCCGCATTTAAGGCAGTAGGCTGTCACCGCCCTGTACATCAGGCCGGTGTTTATGTAAAGCAAACCGAGTTCCCTCGCCACGTTCTTGGCCGCGGTGCTTTTTCCCGAAGAAACCGTTCCGTCAATCGCGATTATCATAAGGATAAATGTCTATATTTGTTATTAAATTATAGCAAAGAAAGGTCTTTGCAGAAATACGATAATAAAACAGGCAAAAAATGCCTCCTCACAACCTGTTTCAACATCTTCGAAGCAAAAAAAAGGTCCGCCTCACGGCGGACCTTTTTAATTGAGCTAAGCAGCTTTACTTGTTGAGGATGACTCTGTCGACGAATCTGTCGACGGCGCCTTTTTCGACCTCTTCCTTATACTGCTTCTCAAATTCCTCGATCTTTTCGCTGCCGTTCAGGATGTCTTTGCTGACATCGTACGGAGTAACGACGATAATGATCTCGCTGTTGCGCTTGACGTCCACTTCATGACGGAAGACATAGCCCAGAAGCGGGATGTAGCCGAGAACCGGAACGCGCTCGTCGCTCTTGGTGATGTACTCGCGCTTAAGGCCGGACACAGTGGTGGACTGCCCGGAGAGGACGCCAACCGTAGCGGAGGTCTTGCGGGTGTTGACGATGGGCAGAGCGCCGGTCGTCCAGCCGACTACGCTGTTGACTTCAGCATTGATCTCAAGCCAAATGGATTCGGTGCCGATGACCGGAGTGATCTCTAAGATGACGCCGGACTGGACTTGCTTGTCGAGAGTCTTGGTGGGGTCGCTGTTGTAGCCTTTGTAGTTGACGTTGTCAACGGATTCGATGATCGTAGTCTGGCCGTTCAAAGCGACCGCTTCGGGGCTAGATAAAACTTTGGCGTGGCCGTTCCTGACCAAATAGTTGATGAAGTTGGCCACGGCTTTAGGACGCATACCGGAGAACTTCACGTTCTGGGCGATGTATCTGGCCCAGCCTTCCGGCCCGGGGGTGTTGCCGTTGGTCTTCTTGTCCCAGTCAAGAGTCATATCGACGCTTTCGGGCAGAGCTTCTTTCCAGGCTTCCAGAGCGAGGCCGAAGTTGAAGTCGTCGCTGTTTTCGATCTCGATGATCTGGCATTCCAGTCTGATCTGCTGAGGGGCGACGTCAAAGTAAGGGAGCCACTTCTTGACCGTATTGGCGCAGGAAGGAGCATCGTTCACCATGATGCGGCCGGTCAGGTCGTCAGCCACAACTTCGCCGTGGCCGGAACCCATGGTGGCCAAGACGTATTTCTGAAGATCTGTGGCAAGGCGGTTCTTGCAGTAGTAAACAAAACGTTCCGTGCCGCCGCCGGCGAATTTGGTGCCCTCGGCGTCCAACTGCTCAATCACAGCCTCTATGTAGGGAAGCTGGAAGGACGGGACGGTAACGATGAGAAATTCGTCGCCGTTAACGTTGTTGACGATAGATTTCGATTTGCCGTTTTCCTTTTGGATGGTACGCTCAAGGATTGATCGAATTTCGTTCACAATACCTTTGTGCTTCATCTTGTAAGCCTTGACGACATAGTCGGTGTCATCGTTGGATTCAACAACCTTGATAGCCTGGCCGACAGCGGGAGTGCTGGGGATAGCGTGGTAGTAGAGATCGGCGTCGCCGGCGGGAGCCTGCGGGGTCTGCGCCGGAGTGTTGATCTGAATGTCAGCGGCGCCGACGGAGAGGCCGAAAGCCAATACCAAGCTGAGGGTTAAAAGTAGGTTTTTCTTGTTCATAGTTCTCCTATATGTTGGTGATTATTTTTTTGACGACTATAATATCATTATTTACATACTAAGTCAATATGTAATTGCTCTTCCCCCGATCTCGGGCGTCAAGGCCAGATCGTAAAGCGTTTTGCTTTCCATGATTTTGGCGGCGTAATCTCTTATATTTCTGAAAAGATCCAATACCGATTCTTCTTTCTCCAAAGGCGTGGCCTGATAGAAATACCGGCTCACAGAGTCTGTGGGAGCAATAGGCCCGTCCATGATGCGGACGATGTCGGCGGCGGTTATCTCCTTGCTGTCCTTGGCCAGCGCGTAGCCGCCTTCCGCTCCCCTTCTGGTCCTGACCAGTCCGTTTGATCTTAAGATGGTCAAAAGCTGCTCCAGATATTTTTTGGGAATATCGTAGCAATTGCAGATGTCTTCTATCTTGACGAAGGCGCCTTTTTTCTGCCTGGCCATGTAGATCAAAGCCAAAAGTGTGTATTCGCTTTTTGAGGTCAGTTTCATATCTTTAGCTCATGTCGCCCTTGATGTAGCGCCTGGTCATTTCCTTTTCCGGGGAGTTGAAGATCTTCTCCGCCGGACCGTGTTCTATCAGTTCGCCCAGATACATGAAGACCACATAGTCCGCAAGACGCCTGGCCTGGCGCAGAATGTGCGTAACCATCACGATGGAATACTGGGAGCTTAAGGCTTTGAACTGCTCCTCTATCTGCTTAGTAGATATAGGATCGAGCGCGGAAGTCGGTTCGTCGCCAAGAATCATCTCGGCGCCGACGGCCAGAGCCCTGGCAAGGGAAAGACGCTGCTGCTGACCGATACTCAAACGCGAAGCGGGGCTGCCCAAACGCTCTTTCACTTCGTCCCAAAGACCGGCCTTCACGAGGCAGATCTCCACCAAATTCGCCAAAGCCTCCTTCCTGTTTTTTGAAACTTTGCTGGCAGGTTCCAGACTGAGAGCGACCGCATTGATAGCGTCGGCGTCCATGCGGTGGATCTTGGGGCCGTAGGCTACGTTGTCAAATATCGAGCAGGGCAGCGGGAAAGGACGCTGGGACAGGAAGCCCATCTTTTTCCTCAGGGAGATGAGATCCGCCTTGGGGTCGTAGATGTTCTCGCCGTCGATCTCGACGCTGCCGGTCACTTTGACGTCGCTACTTAGTTCCAGCAGCCTGTTGATGCTTCTAAGAAGCGTCGTCTTGCCGCAGCCGGAAGGGCCGATGATGGCTACGATGGATTTGTCCGGGATCTCAAGGTCTATGCCCTTTAAGGTTTCCACGCCCTCGTAATAGACGTGCAGATCTTTGATAGAGAGGTGTGACATATCTTTATTTGACCGTGTATTTGCTTAAACGATTAGAAAGCGTGCGGGAGACCGCGCTGACAATAAGCACGATGAAGATAAGAACGAAGGAGGCCGCGTAAGCCTGACGCTGCGCCAGCTGCCCCGGCATCATCAGTTTGTAGTAAATGGTGATGGGAAGACTGGCCGCGCCTTCCATGATGCTCTTGGGAAGCTTGTCGGAATAACCGGCGGTGAAGAGCACCGCGGCGGTGTCGCCGATGGCGCGCCCGAAAGCCAGCATGATGGCGGTGGCCATGCCGGGCAGAGCCTGCTTGAAGATGACTCGGCTGATCGTTTCCCATCTTGTGGCGCCCAGGCCATAGGAAGTTTCCCTAAGCTGGACAGGCACCAAAGAGATGACGTTCATGGCCGCCCTGGTCATAATGGGAACCGAGAGCAACGCCAGCGTCACGATGCCGCCCAATAAAGACGCTCTCTGGTGGCAGCTCATCAGGATAAGGTAACCGATAGCGCCGTAAACGATGGATGGGATGCCCCATAGCACGTCAAGAATGACCGTCACCGCAGTGATGATGTTTTCGGAGAGATATTCCCTCTGCAGGACCAGAGCCAGCGGGATACTAATAAGGCAAGCCAACAGAACGCCGCCGCCCGCCAGATAAGCTGAACCTATGATGGAGTTGGCAATGCCCACGGGCTCGCCCGTCACCGGGCTGAACTTCAGGGAAAAGAACATCTCCAAAGAAAGAGCGCCAAAGCCTCTCCACAGAACTATTCCGATGATCCCCAGAACGCTTATGATGGCGATGGAAAGCATGGCGATCATCAAGCCGATCCAGAACCTTTCAACAAAACGTCTCCAAGCCAACATCAGTATTTCCTCCTTAAGCGGATGAGGATAAGATGCGCTCCGAAATTAAAGAAGGCGATGACCACCATCAAAATAAGCGCGGCTGTCATCAAAGCGACGTCGTACATCTTGATAGAAAGCATTTCTCCGTACTTGTCTGCGATAAGAGCAGGAAGCGTATAGACCGCCTTGAACAAACTTGGCTTCGGTTCGGGAATGCTGCCCGCCACCATCATGACCGCCATGGTCTCGCCGAAGGCTCGGGAAACGCCCAGCATGATGGCGGCAATGATGCCCGGCAGAGCAAGCTTCAAAACCACGTGATAGGTGGCTTCCCACCTGGTGGCGCCCAGGGCCAGCAAGGCTTCCCTCGCTTCCTGGGGAATGGCCGCCAAAACGTCCCTCACGATCGACAAAATGACCGGAATGACCATGATGGCCAGAACCAAAGCAGCCGTCAGCAAGCAGCGGCCGGTGGTGTTGATTCCAAGGGCGCCGCCCAACGCTTTCACCATCGGGATGAAAGCTATGACGCCGCAGGCGCCGTAAATAACGGAAGGCACGGCTGCCAGAACGTCGATAACAGGAAGCGCTATCGCTTTCAGCTTCTTGGGGGCGAACTCATTCAGAAAGACCGCGGCCAGGACCGAGACCGGCACCGCCAGGACCATCGTAAGAAAAGTCACCGCGATGGTTCCGATGATGAAGGGCCACAGTCCGAATTTTCCCTCGGAGGGAAGCCACTCGGAAGAGGTCAAGACCTGCCAGAAATTCCCGCCCGTAAGCAAAGGCCAGGACTTGGCGGTCAGCACGACGAAGAAAAGCACAAGCATGCCTACTGCGATCAGAACAGGCACTTTCAGAAGCCAGCCCGTGATGCAGTCTTCGCGCACGCGGTATTTAAGAGATGAGTCGCCCAGCATAAAAACAAATTTTACTTCTTAAGACTATTGATGGCTTTTTCCAGATTCTCCTTATTGGGAGACATGTAACCGACGGCGTCGTTGAATTTCTGGCCTTCGGTCATGGTCCAGAGCAGGAACTCTTTGGCAGCCGGCTTCAGTTCGCCTTTCGTCACGAAATAAAGATCCCTGGCGGGAGGAGCGGGATAAACGCCCTTCTGGATAGAAGCGATCAGGAACTCTTTGGTGGTGATCTCTTCGTCCTTATCGACCACGCCGTTCTCATTGACGTCCACGGGAACCGTTACCACGCCTTTCACCGGACGGCCGGTCTCGGGATCGTAACCGTAGTTCAGGTTGCAGTAACCGATGCCTCTAACATCGCCTCTGACGGCCTCGGGAACGCCCGGGTCGCTGGGGATGCCGTTGCCTTTCAGATTTTCCTGCTTCTTGCCAAGGAAAGCCGCGAACGTTTCAGCCGCGCCGCAAGCGTCGCTTCTGGTGTAAACATTCAAAGCGCCCTCTCCGCCGAAGATCTCGGCAGTCGGATTCTCTTCCAGCCAGATCTTCTGGAATTCGGACTTCTTCAGGCCGCGCTTCAAAAGCGTCTCCGCGAAGGGAGCCTTCTCGTTGATGACGACCACGACCGTGTCTTTGGCCACCGGATAAGGCACCGCGCCTTTTTCCAATTCTTCCGGATAAACGGCCCTTGACACCATGGCGATATCGACCAGGTCAGAGAGAACGTCGGTCATGCCTTTGCCGGCGCCGCCGCCCGAGACTTCCAGGTTGATCTCGGGATGGATCTTGGCGTATTCGCTTTTCCAACGCTGAGCCATCGGGTAGAGCGCCCAGGCGCCGGAAATGGAAACAGTCGCGTTCTTATCCTCTGCGCTGCCGCAGCCGAAAAGCAGTAATGACGCTAAAAGAAGCGTCGCTTTGATTAGGTTGTTTTTCATGATTTCTTCTCCTTTCAAAAAGTTATTTTTATATTTTTCGCCGACTAGTTTACCACACTTTCACCACAATGTCAAGTCCCAAACTAGACAAAGCCCCGAACGCCCTCCCCCTGCCATCATATCTTGCTTATATTTCAGATTATGCTACAATAAGTTGGAAAGTAAGAAATTCCAACTAACGCTACAGGAGCTTAAAATGTTGACGGAATTCAGACAAAAATCTCAGATAACGATTCCAAAGGACATCGTAAATAAAATAGGCCTTTCCGAGGGCGACAAGATAGATATATCCGAAAAGAATGGTGTGATCTACATAATCCCGGTAAGCGTCTATCCCAAAAGTTATGTCGAGGAACTGAAAAAAGAAGTTTATGGGATCAGAGAAAAAATCGCCTCCGGCAAACAACCGGTTTTTGACGATCTCGACGCCCTCTTCGAAAAATTAGATAAACGTAAATAATTATGAAAATAAATTCCTGGCAGCAACAGCTGAATAATAGATTAACGACGGTAAAGGATATCTTCGAATTTAGAGGCTGGCCTTATTCGGAAGATGAGATTGTTAAGTCATCATCTCTCCCAATGTTCACCACTCCGTATTATGCTTCGCTGATTGAAAAGGCGGATTTCAGCGATCCAATTTTCGCCATGACCGTCCCCTCTCCCGAGGAAGCGAAAAGCGAGCAAAATTCCTGCGATCCTCTGGAAGAAGAAAAATACATGCCGGTCCCCGGGCTCATCCGCCGCTATCCCGATCGGGCCGTTTATACCGCGACGCTTAACTGCGCTTCCCGCTGCCGTCACTGCACCAGAAGGTGGCAGATCATAAAGAGCGTCTGCTCAGATTGGCGCGAGACTCTTCCAGCGGTCTTGGAATATTTGAAAAAAGAACCGAAGGTCGAGGAGATCATCATTTCCGGAGGCGATCCTCTCACTCTTCCCGATGACGAGATAATCGAGATCATTTCTTCTCTTAAAAAGCAGGGCGTTAAAATATTGCGCCTCGGCACCAGAATGCCCGTCACCTGCCCCATGCGCATTACCGATGATCTCTGCCAAAAAATGAAGGCCTTCTCACCTATCTGGATACAAACACATTTCAATCATCCCAGAGAAGTGACGGAAGAAGCCAAGGAAGCCTTAAGCAAATTAGCCGACAACGGCTTCCCCATCAACAATCAGACAGTTCTTCTGAAAGGCGTCAACGACAATACGGAAACATTGGAAAAACTTTTCCGCCTGCTCGTCATTAACCGCGTCCGGCCCTATTATCTTTTCCAGTGCGACAAGATCCCAGGCACGGAGCATTTCTGGACGCCCCTTGAGACAGGATTGAAGATAATTAAGGAACTGCGCGAACGCTTAAGCGGCATCGCCATCCCGACCTTCATCGTGGACCGCCCCGCCCTGGACGGCAAAGTCCCCCTTTCCTACGCCACGTCAAAAGAAAACGAGATCGTATTTTCGGAGATATAACATGAAAAACCTTGCTTTTGCTCTTCTTTTTTTGATTTCCAGCCTAAGCCTTCTGGCCGATCCCGGCGTCATTCGCCTAAGGGACAATACCATCGATCCCAATGATCCCGCGATCCAAAGTACTGCCGAACCCAAGTGCTATCCCACCGCTTCCGGGAAATACCAGTACATAGTGCAGCGTAAAAGGGTATAATATCATGGAAGGTCCGCAGCGCTTCGCCATCGCTATAAGCGGCGTGGACGAAGCGGTGCCGGAACCGGCCTTCACTTTTGCAATTATATTTTTAGCCCTGCTTATTGGCAGAAAAACGAGATAAAAACATGAAAAAACTCATTGCCATTATTCTCTTCAGTTCTCTGAGCCTTACTCTTCTGGCCGATCCCGGCCTTATAAGGCTCTCAAGCGCCACCATCGATCCCGCTTCCCCGAAAGTTGCGAACGCGGAAACATTCGCTTCCTCACCAACATCTTCCGGGAAGTATCAGTTCATCGTGCAGCCGGAAAAGAATTTCAGCGCCGCGGAACTGAAAGAGATAAAAGAACTGGGGCTTACTAAGATCGGCACCATTCCGCCGAACGCGTACATTTTCCTGGCCTCCAAAGAACAGATAAAAGAACTGAGCGAGATCTTCCCTCTTTTGTATTGCTCCGAATACAAACCGGAATACAAAATTTCCTTAACCGCCCAAAAGAAGACAGCAGAGGCGCCCGCTTCGGAAAAAGTTTTGATTGGTCTTGCGACAGCTGATAGTTATGACGCGGTTGCGCAATTCCTGAAAGAGAAAAACGTGGCGGATTACAAGCTGCTTCATAAAGAACCGCCTGTCGTCGAGGCGGCAATACCTTTGTCCCTGGTTTCTTCCCTCGCCGCCAAAAGCGAAGTCTTGAGCGTCGAAACAAAACCTGTGAAAAAGTTTATGAACGACGTCGCCAGAGGCGACAATCTCATGAACGTTGACCGCGCCAACAATTCCGGCTACACCGGGAAAGGCGTGATGGTCATAGTAACGGACACCGGCCTTGACAGCGGAGACACCGCCAACATACACGACGACTTCCAGGACAAAAACGTGATCGGCGTCGTGGGCGAATTGAACACCACGAGGACTGACTGGAGAGATCTTAACGGTCACGGCACCCACGTGGCTGGCTCCGCAACAGGAACGGGCGCTCACTACGGCGGCGAATACGCCGGAACAGCCAGGGAAGCGGATCTCTATTTCATCTGCCTGGGCGACGCCTCCTCTTCTATTGCGGATCTCTCGGACAACGACATCGCGAACGCTTACGAAGCCGGCGGAAGAGTCATGAACAACAGCTGGGGCTCCAGCTTCTACAGTTTCAAGGGAGAATACACCAGCACGGCTCAATACTATGACGCGCTGTCTATACAATATCCCGATCTACTCTTATTGTTCGCCGCCGGGAACGAGAACGAAAGGATAGACCTTGAGGATAACTTTTCCCTTGGCTGCGAAGCGGTCGCCAAAAACTCCATGACGGTGGGCGCCTCGGAAAGTTACCGTCCGGAATACCCCTATACTTACGGCATGCTCTGGGAATTGCCGATCGACAATCCCTATTATAACGACAAGGCCGCCTATCCGAACAACGAAACTCAGCAGGGCATGGCCTACTTCTCCAGCCGCGGACCAGCCAAGGACGGCAGGGCGAAACCAGACATCGTGGCGCCCGGCACCTGGATCTACTCCGCGGAATCGCTATACGACGATGACAACGACGGCGAAAGAAAATCCTATTACACTTTTATGTTCGGGACCTCCATGGCCACGCCCCTGACTTCCGGCGCGGCGGCCTGCGCCCTGCAATACCTCAAAGAAAATACTGACATCGCCTCCCCCTCCTGCGCGCTTGTCAAAGCGCTGCTCATCAACGGCGCCAGGACTATGGGCAAAGGTCAGTTCGACAGCTGCACCGAGATCCCGGAAGTCGTCCCCAACTGGGTGAACGGCTTCGGGCATGTCAATCTTAACGAAAGCTTGGATCCCTCATGCGGCAAACTCTTCGCTACGGAGGGAACGATAGCGGAGACCGGCCAATCAGTCTCCTATTTCTTCACCAAGGAAAGCGAAGGACCTGTTTCCGCAACACTCTGCTGGAGCGACTATCCCGGAACTGTTGGCGCTGCCCTTGCCCTGGTCAACGACCTTGACATCGTCGTGAGCGACGGAGAAACCGATTATTACTCCGGCGGCAAAACAGGACACAACGACTTTAAGAATAACTGTGAGCGCTGTCAGGTGAACGATTTTCCCGCCGGCAGCCGCATAGAAGTAAAAGTTACCGGCTACAACGTTATGGAAGGGCCTCAGAACTTCGCGCTCTGCGTCTCCGGCATAAACGATGTCGTCCCCGAACCGGCCTTTGCTTTTGCAGCCCTTGTGATAGCTCTGCTTTTCGCAAGAAAAACCAGATGATCAGACGGGATCGACGTCGATCTGAGTCTTGACGCCGGCGCGGTTTTTGAGAAGTTCTCTGCAAGGAGAAAGCAGTTCCTTGATGACTGCCTGGACAAGGGTAGTCCTGATGTGGACCTGGTAGCGGTATTCGTTGAAAGCAAAAGATGGATTGGCTTCCTCCACTTCGGTCATGTAGAAATATCCCGGGATCTTAGGAACGTTTTTCTTTATGGCGTTCCTGAATTTCTTGGCGGAATCGTAGGCTTTTTTGGCTTCCTTGCTCTTGAAGATTATCTCTATGATATGGGAGAAAGGCGGATAGTTCAGCTCTTTTCTGTCCCGCATCTCCCTTTTAACGAAGCCTTCCCAATTTCCTTTCACAGCGCAGTTTAAAACATCCGCTTCTGGAGTGAAGGATTGCACTATGGAACGGCCGGCTTTCGCTCCCCGGCCGGAGCGGCCGACAACTTGGGTGACGAGCTGGAAAGTTCTTTCTCCGGAACGGAAATCCGGCGTATTTAGGGAAATGTCGGCGTTCAGCACGCCGACCAGAGTGACGTTGTGAAAGTCTAATCCTTTGGCGATCATCTGCGTGCCGAGAAGAATGTCGAATTCGTGGTCAGCAAAGGCTGTCAGGATCTTTTCGTGCGCGCCTATTTGGCTGGTGGTGTCCCTGTCCATGCGGCCTATTTTTGCTTCCGGGAAAAGGCTGTGCAGAAGGTTTTCCACGCGCTGAGTCCCGTAGCCAGCAGGCTTCAATTGCGTTCCGCAGCTTGGGCAAATATAGGGCGGAAGATATTCGCTAATGTAGCCGCAAAGATGGCATTTCAGTACGTTGTCCCGTTTGTGATAAGCCAGCGGTACGGAACAGCTCGGGCATTTCAAACTCTCGTAGCACTCAGGGCAGATGAGTCTCGGCACATAGCCGCGGCGGTTCAAAAAAAGGATAGCCTGTTCCCTCTTCGCGAGGCACTCCTCCAGAGCGCTTTTCAAAGACCGGGAGATGACCGCGAACTGCGAGGCGACCTGCGCCTCTTTGTTAAGGTCTATTAGTTCCGTCTTAATGTCGGCGCTGGCACAGACGCGATTTGTCAGCCTAAGCAGGGTGTATTTTCCAATCTCGGCGTTGTGAACGCTCTCAAGGGAGGGCGTGGCGGATCCGAGTACCACCGGGCAATTCTCCAGCTTGGCGCGCATGACGGCCAGGTCCCTGGCGTTGTAATAAGGTGCCTCACCGTTCTGCTTGTAGCTGCTTTCGTGCTCTTCGTCCACGATTATGCAGCCGAGATCGGATACTGGAGAAAAAACCGCGGAGCGCGCGCCCACGACGACTTTTGCTTCACCTTCCTTTATGCGCCACCACTGGCGATGGCGTTCCTTGTCGCTCTGGGCGCTGTGCAAAACGGCCACTTTCGAGCCGAAACGGCCGCGGAAGCGGTCGGCGGTCTGGGGAGTAAGGGCGATCTCAGGAACAAGGACTACGGCTGTCTTGTTATCTTTAAGGGCCTCTTCGATTATGTGAAGATAAACCTCCGTTTTGCCGCTGCCGGTCACGCCGTGCAGAAGGAACGGCGCGAAGGTGTCTTTCTTTTTCAAAACTTCCGACACAGCCGCCTTTTGGCTTTCGGTCAGTTCCGGAGGTATGTTTGGGAGCGCGGCTTTTTCGTCCCTCAAAGACCAGTGCTGCTCCAGCGCGGTCTCCAGAACGCCCGCTTTTTCCAGCGCTCTTATGGAAGCGATGTCGCACTCCGCCCTTTCCTTCAGCTGCTGGAGGAGGAAAGGCGACTTCTGGTCGGCCGAACTTTTCCTCACTATGAGACAGCGCAGAATGTTGCGCTTTTTCCAAAAGCGCTCGGGAGTGTTGTCGTAAAGCTCGCTGAGTTCCTTTAACTCCTTTTTTATCTTCACGACGTGCACCATGCCGTAGTCGGAAGCGCGATGCCTTACGGGCGCCGGAAGAAAACATTTGAGAGCCTGGCCAAGGCCGCAGTAGTAATACTCCGAAACGAAAAGCGCCAGACGCATCAAAGGCGGAGTTATCATCGGCTTCTTGTCCACCAGGGAAAGAATATCCTTAAGCTTTACTCCGGTCGGAATGGCGGGATCTTCATCTACGATATAGCCAATTCTCTGGGAATGACCCAGGGGAGCCATGACGCGCGTTCCCATCACAGCGCCGGCTTTGAGCTCGTCCGGAACGCTGTAAGTATAGTGGGTGTCGAGGTTGGCCTCGAAGGCTATTGCAACGTAGCTTGGCATGATCTCTTATATTACAAAAAAACGCGCCGCGTTTTTGTCGGTAAAATTTTCCACTTCCTTTAGCGTAAGCCCGGTCGCCTGCGAGTAAGATTCGGCGACTTCCATCACCTGCGCCGGCCTGACAAATGGCGGCCTGACTTTAGCGGTGCCGATGTAAGGGCTGTCGGTCTCAAGCATGACTCTGTCCCTGGGAACATAGCGGGCCAGGTCGAGGACTTTTTTGGCGTTCGCCCTCGTTAGAGTGCCTGAGAAACTGACGTGGGCGCCGAGGTCCAAAAAAGGCTTGACCTGCTCCCTTGAGCAGGAGCAGGAATGAAGGACGAATGGGACGCCGAATTCCTTCAAAGGCTCCAGAAGGTCGCAATAGGCCTTGCGGCAGTGGATGACTAGTGGTTTATCGTGTTTTGCGGCAAAGGCCGCTTCCCGCTCAAGCCAGGCCGTTTGCAGGGGCTTCTGGCTGTCGTCGGGAACGTAATCCAGACCAACTTCGCCTATGGCAAGGCATTTAGGATGTTTTACGAGCGTTTCCCGAAGCTCGGGATCGTCCCCTTCCGCAACAAAGAGCGGATGGACTCCGACGGCGAAATAAACGGCAGGGTATTTTTCCGCGATGTCTTTGGCTCTCAGCCAAAAATTTTTGCTGTAAGCAGGGATAAGGAAACGCTTGACGCCGGCGGTTTGAGCCTCTTTTATCACCTTGTCCAGATCGCCGTAGATCACTTCGTCGGTAAGATGGGCGTGGACGTCAAACATAGAAAAATTCCTTCCCGTCCTGAGTGCGGGAATGGATACTTCCTTTTTGCAGAAGGGTTTTGAGGAGCGCTTCAGTTTCAGATTCAGGATATCCTTTGGCTTCCACCAGGTCTTCCAAGGACATTATCCTGTGGCTCAAAGTCTCCAAGAGCTCTTCCTCGTTGACTTCCCTTTTTTCCTTGAGCGGCGCGGAGTGATAGGAAGCGATGACTTCCGCTTTGGGAATGAAGTAGCGCGACCACTTTTCCATTTCTTCTTTGGGGATCGGATTAACATCCTTTTCGGCGGGCGGCCTCACGGCGGTGTTGAGCTGGACGCAGTTCACTTTCAGGGAGCGCGACAAAAGGGAAAGCGCGGTCACCTGGTCCTCGTTGTCGTTGATGCCGGGAACGAGGAAGATTTCCAGATCGACTCTCCCCTTTCCGCGGTAAGCTTCGCAGAAAGCTTTGAGCCCGTCCAAGTAATCGGCGAAAGGAAGGTCTGGCGCCGGGCGATTCAACCTTTTGAAGGTCTTTTCGTCTGCGGCGTCAAGGCTCGGCATAACAACGTCAGAAATAAGCGCGGCTTCCCTGACTTCCGGAATATAGAAAAGCGTGGCGTTAGTGATAAGGCAGACCGGAAGACCGGTTATTTCTTTGGCTCCTTCGATTATCGTTTTCAGCGACTTGTAGAGCGTCGGCTCGCCGGAGCCGGCCAGGGTAACGATGTCGGCTTCCCCGCCTCTGTCTTTCCAGTTTTTCAGTTCGCCCAAGACTTCTTCCGGAGGGAAATAATCTTTCCTTTCCAGCGTCTTCACGGTGGTACGGCCGCACTCGCAGTAAACACAGTCCAGCGTGCAGGTCTTGAACGGGATGAGGTCTATGCCCAGGGAACGCCCCAGCCTTCTGGAGGCCACGGGGCCGAAGATATGTTTATACTTGTTTGTCATTAAGGTATTTCATGACCTGCGTAACGTCGTTCCAGACTTTCCTTCTCACTTCCACGGTGTATTCCCTGAGGACGTAGGAAGGGTGATAGGTCGGCATAACGGGGATGGCCATGCCGTCTATACTCAAAGTATGGAAAGTGCCGCGCAAAGCGTTGATGCCAGACTTGGTGTTCAAAAGATAGCGCGAGGCGAAAGCGCCGAGCGCTATTATGACTTGAGGCCGCACTATCCTGATCTGGCAGGCCAGCATGGGCGTGCAATTGTCTATTTCCACGGGCTGGGGATCGCGGTTCATGGGCGGACGGCACTTCAGAACGTTGGCGATGTAAACGCTCTTTCTCGGGATCTTCATGCCTTTTTCTATAATGTCCGTCAGAAGTTCGCCGGCCCTGCCCACGAAAGGTTCGCCCTGAAGATCTTCGTCTTCCCCGGGCGCTTCGCCGATGAACATGATCTTAGCTTCGGGGTCCCCGCTGCCGAAGACCAGGTTGCTCCTGGTCTTGCAAAGGGCGCATTGCCTGCAGCCGAGAGCGTATTCCCTGAGGCGTTTTAGCTCTTCCGCCTTGCTTCCTGAACCGATCTTGAATGGTTCCCTGAACTTGCTGAGAGGTTCGCTCTCGACTTTACTGTCCGGTTTTTTGGCGGCGGCGGTTTTCTTGGCGAGGTAAGCCTTGACGTCCCCCGGGTCGGGAGGAAGAGTTTCGGGCGCGACGGAATCCCAGTTGCCAAGGGTCATCTCCTGCTTGAGATAATCCTTTATTAGCGGAATGAGCGAACTGTTACTCATCTTTTTTCTGCTCTTCCATGTCGCCGCGGCGTCTTACGCCCCAAAGCCTGGTGACATCCAGGACGCCGAATTTTTTGAAGCCCAGGAGAATGACGATCGTCAGCACGACAAGAATTATCCCGGCGTACTGGTTGCTCCTAAGTGAGAGCGCCAACGCGGCCAGGCCAAGAAGCAGGCAGAAGCCGTAAAGAACCAGAACGGTCTCGGGGTGCGTCAAACCGCTGTACATGATCTTGTGATGGATATGCTGGGCGTCGGACTGGAAGGGGTTCTCCCTTCTGACCGTGCGTCTAAGGAAAGCCAGCGTCGTGTCGAGGATGGGAAGGCCTAAAGCAATGATGGGAACAAGAAGCGCTACGCTAGTCGCGCTGATCTGCGAGCTTCTTATGGCCATGCAGGCGACCAAAAAGCCCAAAAAGAGAGCTCCCCCGTCTCCCAAAAATATCTTGGCGGGATAGAAATTGTAGCGCAGAAATCCCAAGACGGCGCCCAAAACGATGGCGCAAATGACGCTCGGGAAAATGAAGAGCGTGAACTGTTCCGGCCTGGAGTGCGCCAGCATCCTGGAATTGACGAAAATGACCGCCGCCACGATAAAGATTATGCCTCCGCACAGTCCGTCCAGACCGTCGCTAAGGTTGATGGCGTTGGTGATGCCGACCAGCCATATCAAAGTGAAGGCGATGGCCATCCAGGGATAGAAATCGAGTGTCGGGCCGAAGGGGTTCGTGATCTTAGCGATGACGATGCCGTTTCCTATGACGAGGCAGCTCGCCACGATCTGGAAAACGAATTTCGTCGCCCAGCTGAGCTGCAATAGGTCGTCAACCACGCCGAGCACGGCCATGATAAGAAGGCCGCCGAAAATGGCCAGCGTCTGCGGCTGCATGAACTCCTTGGCTACCGTGGGGTTCAAAAAAGCCGCCAGGACGGCCGTAATGGCGAAAGCCGCAACAAGCGCCGCTCCTCCCAAACGGGGGATCTGACGGCCGCCGTGGCGCCCGCCAACAGGCCCGAAGAGCTTTTTCTTCAGGGCGAAGGCCAAGACCAACTTTGTGAAGAGCAAAGTCAGAAGCAGAGCGACAACGAACAGCGCTATGAAGAGCGCCGGCTTTACTTCGCCCTGGGGAGTTGAAAACAATTCGTAGATCTTGCTCATTTGTTGGCTGTGAGCGACTTCACGCACTCGCTGGTGTAGGCTTTGGAGACCGCCATGGTATCCTTCATGATCGCGTCCTGGGCTCTGAGCCAGGCGTTGCCGGGCTCGCTGTGATAGAAATCAAGCAAAGCCTGGATAGTCTCCTTGCTAAGATGACGTTCGTAAACAGGGATCACGCGCCGCATGAGTTCGTCGGTCTTTATGGCCTTCCTTAGACTGGGCCTTATTTCCTCCGGCATGGCAGCCACTATAGAATTGATGGAAAAATCCAGCGTGGAATACATGTCGGTCGCGATCATCAGCTTTGTGACCAGGTCACGTTTCTCCTTGGCTTCCAAATTGACGAAGCCGACGTTCTGGGCTATGAGAAGCGAGGCTCCTCCCAGGATAAAGAAAACGATCGCAAAAAGCACGCGGCGCATAGCTACCCCCAAATTGATTATTGTTCCGTAACTTCAGCTTTGGAAACGACGAACTTCAGGGTCTTCTCCTGAAGG
Organism: bacterium; assembly: GCA_017616555.1. Classification (GTDB taxonomy): domain Bacteria; phylum Auribacterota; class UBA3054; order UBA3054; family UBA3054; genus UBA3054. The sequence goes on from JAFZXZ010000016.1 coordinate 34,860, forward strand.
ATGCCGCCTCTCAATTCGTCGAGTTTGCCGGACTGCTCGAACATTCTGAAGACCCACTGCACGGGACGGCCGAACATTCTGGCGTATTCCTGCAGACGGGGCATGATGTCGTCGGCGGTCAAAAGGATCTTCTCCTTGTCGGCGATGTAGCTGACGATGAATTCGGCAGCCACGTCAACCTTGGCGCGCTCTTCGCACTGCGGCTTAAGATTCTCGGCTTCCTTCTGAAGTTCCTCTTCCTTCATTCCGCCTCTCATTTTGTTTTCCAGCTCGCGGCGCAGAATGTTGTTGGTCTGAGCCTGGACAAAATAAGGCGGCAGCGGAATGGGATTATTCTTGACAAGCTGTTCCCTGGCCAGTTCGCAGAGGCGGTTCTGCTCGATCTCGGCCTTGTTCTGGGTGAAGGCTTCCTTGACCTTGACTTTGAGTTCGTCCACGGTCTTGATATTGGGATCGATCTTGGCGGCCAATTCGTCGTTCACTTCCGGGACCGCGCGTTCCCTGATGCTTTCAAGGGTGACGGTGAAAGTGAGTTTCTGGTCGCGGTATTCCTTCATGAAGAATTCGGCGCCGGAATTAAGTTCGAAGGTCTTGGTCTCGCCTTTCTTCATGCCGGCGATCTCGGCGCAGAAGCCGGGGGCCGGGGTGTTGCGGTCCTGAGCCACTTCGACCCAGGCGGAGTCTCTCTTGAAGACTTCCTTCTCGCCCAAAGTCGCTTTGTAAGTGCAGACTGACCAGTCGCCGAACTTGGCCGGGCGGTCGGTCTTAACTTCTTCGTAGGTGGCGAAACGTTCGGCAGCCAAAGCGATCTCTTTAGCGACTTCCTCGTCGGTCACTTCCGTCTTGCGGCCTTTCAGCTTCAAGCCAGTGTAGTTGATGTTCTCGACCTTGGGGGCGACTTCGAATTCCACTTCGAAGGCAAAATCGCCCTCGGCGGGATAGACCGGCTTGTCCTTCACGCTCATTTCCGTGACCACATGCAGACGGTACTGCTTGACAAGGGATTTGACGACTTTGTTGATCATGTCGTCCATCGCTTCCTGTTCGAAATATTCCTTGAACTTGGCCTCGACCATTGAGCGGGGGGCTTTGCCGCGGCGGAAACCGGGCAGTTCGATCATTTTGCTGTTCTTTACTAGCGAGCTCTCGTAAGCGGCTTTAAGTTCTTCCTGGCCGACCGTGGCTTTCACGACCACTTCGCAGGGAGTTTTCGTTGTTATTTCAGCTTTGATTGCCATAATTTTAATCTGATTGTTGCGGTTATATTTAGTTTATTCTTTTTCCGTTTCGTTTTCCTCGGGGAGGAGTTCGCCCTGGGTCGGGCCGGACTCTTCCTCGCCCTCTTCCTCAGCTTCCTCCAAGCCGGTCGTGAAGACTCGGGCGGCGGCGACCAAAGAATCGCCTTCATCAAGTCTCGCGGCCAGGACGCCCTGGGTGTTGCGGCCGATCTCGCGGAACTCGCCGGCTCTAGTCCTGATCAGCTGCCCGCCCTGCGTCACCATGACGATCTCGGTGGTCGCGTCAACCGTGAAGGCGGAGACCACCTTGCCGTTCCTGTCGGTCGTCTTGATAGCGATCAAGCCCTTGCCGGCGCGGCGCTGGATATGGTATTCGTGGAAGGTCGTGCGCTTGCCATAACCCTGCTCCGTAAGGACCAGAACGCTGGTGTTCTCGTCGCTTACCACTTCCATTCCGATGACGTAGTCGTTGTTCTCGAGCTTGATGCCTCTGACGCCCTTGGTGTTGCGGCCGAGGTCTCTGGCGTCCTGCTCGCTGAAGCGGATGGACATGCCGTTTCTGGTGAAGAGGATGACGTCGTCCTGGCCGCCTGTCATCTTGGCGGTGCAGATGGTGTCGTCGTCTTCGAGGTTGATGGCGATAAGTCCGCTCTTGCGCATATTGCGGAATTCGTTGAGTTTCGTCTTCTTGACGAGGCCCTTTCTGGTGCAGAGGATGATGCTCTGGGTATCGTTGAAGCCCGTCACGCGCAGGATAGCGGAGATCTTTTCTCCGCTCTCAACCTGCAGCAGGTTGACGATCGCTTTGCCGCGGGAATCTCTTGGCATCTGCGGGATCTCATAAGCCTTGAGCCAGTAAACTTTGCCGGCCGAAGTGAAGAAGAAGAGGTAATCGTGCGTGGAGGCCGTGAAGACCTGCTCCACGAAATCCTCTTCCTTCGTGCCGACGCCCCTGATGCCGGAGCCGCCTCTGTGCTGGCTCCTGAAGGCGGAGACCGGGCAGCGTTTGATATATCCGCTGTGCGTCACGGTGATAACGGTAGTCTCGTTGGCGATCAGATCTTCCATCTTGAGATCGTCCGCGGAGCCCGCCAGCGCGGTGCGGCGTTCGTCGCTGTAGCGCTTCTTGAGGTCTTCCAGTTCGTCTATGATGAGGCCTATTAGAACTTTCTCGTCGGACAGTACGCTCTTTAAGAAAGCGATCTCTTTTTCAAGCTCTTTCAGTTCGTCTTCCAGCTTTCCGCGTTCCAGACCGGTCAGCTGATAGAGTCGCATGTCTAAGATGGCGACAGCCTGGGGCTCGGTGAAGCCAAGCTTGTTGATCAGGCCGACTCTCGCTTCTTCCCTGTCTTTGCTGCCTCTGATCAAAGCGACGACCTTGTCGATCATGTCGAGGGCTTTTAGGAAGCCTTCCACGACGTGCGCGCGCTTTTCGGCTTTGGCCAGGTCGAAGGCGGATCTTCTCGTCACCACTTCTTTCCTGTGGTTGACGAAGCTGTGCAGGCACTGCTTCAGGCCGACCGTCCTGGGCTGGCCGTCTTCGATGGCGATCAATATGGCGCCGAAGGTCATCTGCAGCTGCGTGTGCTTGTAGAGCTGGTTCAGAACCACGTCGGGTATTTCGCCGCGCTTCAGTTCCACCACGATACGGATGCCTTCCTTGCTGGATTCGTCCCTAAGGTCGGAGATGCCGGTGATCTTCTTGTCGTTGACCAGTTCGGCGATCGAAGTCACGAGGTTCGCTTTGTTGACGGTGTAGGGTATCTCGGTGATGACGATGTTGTCTTTGCCCATCTTCCCGGGCTCGACGCCCGCCGCGCCCCTGATCTTCAGTCTGCCGCGGCCCGTTTTGTACATGTTGATTATTTCGCTGTTGCCGCAGATGATGCCGCCGGTCGGGAAATCCGGTCCGGGCAGGACGGTCATAAGTTCCTGCAGAGAGACTTCCGGATTCTTGATGAACATGATAAGCGCGTCGCAAAGTTCGCCCAGGTTGTGGGGCGGAACGTTGGTCGCCATACCGACCGCGATGCCGCTCGTGCCGTTCAAAAGAAGCTGCGGGACTTTCGTCGGCAAAACCGTCGGTTCGGGCACAGTCTCGTCGAAGTTCGGCATGAAATCGACGGTGTCCTTGTCAATGTCCGCCAGCATTTCTTCCGCCAGGGCCGTCATGCGGCACTCGGTGTAGCGGTAGGCCGCGGCGGAGTCGCCGTCGATACTGCCGAAGTTGCCTTGTCCGTCCACCAGAGGATATCTCATGCTCCAGGGCTGCGCCATACGCACTAATGTATCGTAAACAGCCGAGTCGCCGTGGGGGTGATACTTCTTCAAGACTTCGCCGACCACGCCGGCGCACTTGGAGTATTTGCGGTTATGCAGTAAACCTTCCCGGAACATGGCGTAAAGGACGCGGCGGTGCACCGGTTTCAAACCGTCCCTGACTTCCGGCAGGGCGCGGCTGATGATCACGCTCATGGCGTAATCGATGAAGGATTTTTTCATCTCGGCCGATACGGATACCGGCTGGACTTTCTCAGTGCTTGTATAAAGATTCTGATCCATAATTTATCGATCCTATTAGATATCAAGATTGGTCACGAACTTGGCGTTCTCCTCGATGAACTCGCGGCGCTTATCGACGTCCTCGCCCATCAGGATGGAAAATACTCCGTCGGCTTCCACCGCGTCTTCCACCTTCGCTTTCAAAAGCAAGCGTCTGGCGGGATCCATGGTGGTGTCCCAAAGCTGCTCGGGGTTCATTTCGCCCAAGCCTTTGTAGCGCTGGATCTGCAATCCCTTGCGGCCGTTGTCGCGCACTTTCCTCAAGAGCTCGCCCAGAGAATAGAACTTTTGCGTTGCGTCGGAAGTGGTGAGCGTGCCCAAAGGCAGGACCGTCGGCTCTCCGCCGTCCTTGGGGTTCCTGGCCAGATCCTTTTCGGCGTCCGTCAGTTCATAGTCGGCGCTGAACCACTGCGTGATCTTTAGCCTGCGGCTCTTCAGCTCTTCCGCGAACTTCGCCAGCATGTGCGACTCGTACAGTTCGAAGGTATCGACCATCGATGTGTCGTCCACGATAGCTTCGCCTTCCGCCTCGCCTTCCGCAGGAGCCTCGGCCGGCTTGTCGAACTTTTCTTTCAGAGCGATCAGCTCTTCTTCCGACGTGAGGTAATAAACGTCCCTATCGACCTTGGCGCGATAGACCGGAAGTTTTCCTTTCTCTTCCGCGACCTTCAGATATTCCCTGATATCGACGCTCTTCCTTTCCAGCGCCGCCAAAAGCTGTTCGATCTTCACCAGGTTGTCCAGCAATTCTCTTAGCTGCTGCGCCTGCATAGGATTCTTGTTGCCCTCTACGGTGCACTGGGCCTCTTCTATGCCCAGGTCCAAAAGGAAGGCGTTCATTTCATCCTCGGTGTTGAGATAGCGCTCTTTTTTCTTGCGTGAGACCTTGTAAAGGGGCGGCTGCGCGATATAGATGTAGCCGTTTTCCAGAAGCTGCGGCATCTGACGGTAGAAGAAGGTCAGAAGCAGCGTTCTGATGTGCGCGCCGTCCACGTCCGCATCGGTCATGATAACGATCTTATGATAGCGGGCTTTGCTGATGTCGAATTCCGTCTTGCCGATGCCCGTTCCGATAGCGGTGATGATCTGCTTGATGACGTCGCTGCTAAGCACATGGTCTTCCCTGGCTTTTTCCACGTTCAAAATTTTGCCGCGCAAAGGAAGAATAGCCTGGAAGCGTCTGTCCCTGCCCTGCTTGGCACTTCCTCCTGCGGAGTCGCCCTCCACCAGGTACATTTCGCACATGGCAGGATCGTGTTCGGAGCAGTCCGCTAATTTGCCCGGTAAGGCCGCTGAATCAAGTGCACCCTTACGACGAGTCAGCTCCCTGGCTCTACGGGCCGCATCGCGCGCCCTAGCCGCGTTAATGGCCTTCTCTACGATCTTCCTGGCGACCGTCGGATTCTCTTCCAGGAAGATCCCCAGTCCGTCGTTGACGATGGACTCGACGATACCTTTCACTTCGCTGTTGCCGAGTTTCGTTTTCGTCTGACCTTCGAACTGCGGTTCCATGACCTTGACGGAGACCACCGCGCACAGACCTTCGCTGACGTCCTCGCCGGTTATCGAGGTCTGCTGTTTGTTCTTGCCGCTGGTCAACGCCTGTTTGACATAGTTGTTCAAAGACCTCGTCAAAGCCGCTCTGAAGCCCACAAGGTGCGTTCCGCCTTCCACGGTATTGATGTTATTGGCGAAAGAGTAGATCATCTCCTGGTAACTCTCGTTGAACTGCAGGGCCACTTCCGCCGTCACGTCGTCCTTTTCCCTGTTGAAGTAGATGACCGTGTCGTGTATGGGCGTCTTGTTCTTGTTGAGGTATTCCACGAAGGAAACGATGCCGCCTTCGTATTTGAAGGTCTCTTTCCTAATCGGGCTTTCCCTTTCATCGATCAGGGTGATCTCTATACCCTTGTTGAGGAAGGCCAGCTCCCTCAAACGCTGCGACAAAATATTGAAGCGGTAAACTGTCGTCTCGAAGATCTCAGCATCCGGATGGAAGGTGATGGTCGTGCCTCTTCCTTTTGTCTTTCCGATCTCGGTCAAGGGATTCTTTACTTTGCCTCTTTCGAAACTTATGTGATATACCTTGCCGTCTCTTCTGATCTCGGCATCCATCCAATCGGACAGCGCGTTCACGCAGGAGACGCCGACGCCGTGCAATCCGCCCGACACTTTGTAATTCTGCTTGTCGAATTTTCCGCCGGCGTGCAGAACAGTCAGCACGACTTCCGCCGCAGGCTTATGCATCTTGGGATGCATATCGACCGGGATGCCTCGGCCGTCGTCTTCCACCGTCACGGAGTTATCGCTATGGATCGTCACCGTGATCTTTTTGCAGAAGCCCGCCAAAGCTTCGTCGATTGAGTTATCCACAACCTCGTAAACCAGGTGATGCAGTCCGCGCTCACCCGTATCTCCGATGTACATGGCCGGACGCTTTCTTACAGCCTCCAGACCTTCCAGTACCGTGATGTTCTCAGCGGTATAGCCTTTTTCGCTCATAGAACCTCTTTATTAGTTAATTATTTATATAAAGATATTCTATCAAATGAGCCGAAAAATGTCAAAACGGCCCCCTCCAAAAAAGGCCGACCGCCTTTTAAAGCCCTCCAAGGCCCCAAAAGGCGGTCTTACCCATCAAGCACGGCTCCCCCTACGAGTGAAGAGCCGCTAAACCACACCAATTTGTTTTATAAAGTATTAAATTGCAATATGTTCTATTTTAGATCCCATCTTTTCCTATCGGGAAAATCCATTACAGCTACTTGAGGGAAGTTATTTTGTCCGCAATGTCTTTTCTGCCTTTCTTTACGCACCACTCGCAGAAATAATTTAAATATCCTATATAAGCCTTTTTATCTAAGATTCCGCTCTTTTCGATAAGCGTCATCATATCGTCAGCGCAAGACACCGGGCTGTCATCGTTTAACTTTCTTGTTAAGAATGGTATGTCTCCCATCATAGGACAGCCTTCCTTGGCAATGAAGGAAAGCAACTCGGCAAACTCCAGGGAATCTTCCGTAAGGCAGGCCTCTTCAATGGCAAATGGCACACTCTTCTCCTTCTCCCAACCTCCTTTAACGAAAGCCTTGAACCAATTGGTCTCGGAGATCTGGCCCAGCCGGCGCAAAGTCAGCATATCCTGCTTGGGCAAGGTCGCCAGATAAGGCTGGACGACTTCCATGGCAATTGTCTTATCGCGGTCGTAATTTTTGAACCATACATTATTAAGGTTATGTAACCTCAAAGTTCTTTCACAATTATCCTCCAATTGCGTCTTAACCCAATTTTTCCTAATCTCATCTCTATCCGGTAAAGACTTTAAATCTACAGAATCGTCTCTTGGATTATAAGTTAACCAGCCAAAGATCTCATAGAAATCATCAATGTCTTCAGTGATATGATATATCTTCTCCGGCGGATAATTCTTTTTTAAGAAATCAACAACTTCAGGTTTTTTATTCTGGTCGATAAGAATTATGCAATATTGTTTCAGCAAAGCCAAAGCGTCCGGATGCTCAGCGAGCGCTTCGGAGGCATATTTCAGAAAAGCTTCCTCTTGTTTATACTCTTTGCAAAAGAGCGCTCTTTCATAAACATCCCATGTAAATCGGCTTGGCGAAACGAAGGATGGCTGCCAACGCTCGGGAGCTCGTTCGGAACCGTAAACAGATTTTTCGCAATCATTGGTCTCGTAACGTTTCTGAATTGAATAATCAAGAGTTTTACTCGCTCTTTCGGCAACCTTTGAAAGCGCGTTGGTTTGACTAAGGAAAACCAGCGCATCCGCTATCTGGTAGAAGGTTATGGAATCAAGAATTTCATAAGCGGCGCTGCTGGAAGAATGAAAAGACGCCGAATAATTTTGCTGAAAACACTTTTCGTTAACGGGGGCGTTTATCAGAGCATCTAAGAATTCTTGGAAAGTAAAATGTCCCTCTTTTTCGCAATTTTCCAAAAGTCTTGACTTAAGTTCTTCTTTTATAACGCCGGTATTGTCTTTTAAATTCTCCATTGGAAACTTTGCAAAATCCAGCCAATTGGCTACGGCTTCTGGCAATTTATCCGTGAACAGCAGCCTTTTCCAAAGCGGCAACCATTCGCTTTGGGAGTGCCTGAAGTAATAGGTCTGCTTTTTTGTCGACACTGGAGAATATTCAATTTCCTTCTCTATTTTTTCTTCAAGCGCCTTTTTAGGATCGTAATAGGTGATTTTATCTTTCCGTTCTGTGTTTTTCAGGATAGAATCAACTTCACTTGCAACTTCAGGAACGTTCTTTGAAAGGCACCATTTCTTAAACCGTTCAGCATAATAAGGAAAATCAGGATTGCTCTTTATATCGCTTCCCTGTATCATGTCGAGAATAATCTTGGCGCAAGATGAGGGGTAATTATCCCTAAGGCTGACAATAATGCATGATATCCCCACTTGGTCTTTCTCGGGAGATAAGATCCTCAAACAGTTTGTAAACTCCTCCGGATCGTCGGTAAGAGTGGCTAGATAAAGTGCGCAGAAAATATTGTCTTCTTTTTTCAGCTTTTTCCTTAGGTAACACTTGAAATCATCCTGATCAGATATCTCGGAAAGCCTTCTGACAATCGATAAAGAAGGCTTTTCAACGTTTTCAAGCATCGGCTTAACCAACTTTTTTTTGATTTCATCATAAGAAAGATACGTCAGAGAGGAATGCGATGGGCTTTGGCCTTCCCAAAACCATCCGGCACTTCGGCAGAACTCATGAGGATTGTGATAGAGCTGCCATTGAAGCACCTTAAAAAGAGGAGACGGCTCTTCCCTGGTGCTTATAGTATCATTCAATGAAACGCGCAATCCTGCATATTCAGGGTAAGCTTCCGTGAAAGTGCATATCTTATCAACATTAAAATGCTTATTTAAAAACTCTATGGCTTTTTCCCTATTACTAAGGCGCTCACAATAAAATTTCGTGAGAAAAAAACAATTGCTTTGAGTATCGGCAAAACTTTCAAGCTCTTTAAAAAAACTGTCCTTAATGCCGCAGCGTTCAGCGAACATAAACAATTCCCACCATTTGCCGATAATATCATTCTTAATTAACTTATAATAGCCTTCGAAACTAAAAGTAGTTATATCTCCCAAAGATTGTTCGCCTAATGTGCTGCCGCAAAATTCTCTATAATCTCCTTTTTTCAGTTCCTCCAACTTGTCCAGCAAAATCTTTTCACCACCGTTTTTCAGGCTAAGAATTTTCAGTACATCGCTTACGCTTTTAAAATTATAAGAATATCTTGTAGCTGTTTTTTTCTGTTCATTCTTTGAAAAGTACATATAAGCATAGCACGCCGGATAACAGCAGTTCCCATCCGTACGCATCTTTAAAAGCGCATCGGAAAAATCATCCAGCGTGAAGTGGCCTGGTTCTTCGCAGAGTTTTTTAAATTCAGTCGCAATGTTCAAAAAATGAGAATCGTCCGGCCAAGTAGGATTGTCGACTTGACACAGGAAAAAGAGCGGCACTTTCGCAAAGTTGAGCCAGTTGGTGACGGACTCCGCCAGCGTTCCGTTTAAAATGATTTCCTTCCAAATCGGCAGCCACTCTTCCTTGGGTGAGGTTCTGTGATATTCCCAGGAAGCCTGAAGGGAATCCTTAATTTCTTTTTCCGCAGCGTATTTTTCAATGTTCGCGGCTAGTTTTTGTTTGGGCGTAAGCGAAGCGTCATTTTCATCCGCAAAAGAAGAAACGCAAAGCGCAAAAACGATACTTGCAAAAACAAGCAAAAGATAGTTTGTCTTTTTCATGGTACAACCTTCGGGCGATGGTTTACACGATTCTAAAACTGTGTATACTATTTTACCATACTTTTGTGTCAAAAAAAAAAAAAAGCAAGCGTAAGTTGCTTTCGTTAAACGAGTTGCTTCTTGCTTGCCATAACTGGCGCAACGTTTGATTTGACCTTACCAAAATGGAGAGGTGTCCATTTTGGTGGAGAAAAATGATCGCTTTTTATGAGCGGAAGGTGACGACGGAACCGGGGGCGACGTTGGATGTCACCCAGCTGTTGCCGCCTATCGTGGCGCCTTTGCCTATGGTGATGTCGCCGAGGATGGTGGCGTTGGCGTAGATGATGACGTCGTCCTCGATGGTGGGATGGCGTTTGGAGTTCCTGGCTTCCCTGGCGTTGGGTGGGAAAGATTTGGCGCCAAGTGTGACGCCCTGGTAAAGCTTGACGTTTCTGCCGATTATGGTGGTCTCACCGATGACTACGCCGGTGGCGTGGTCGATGAAGAAGCGCTCTCCTATTTTGGCGCCCGGGTGGATGTCAACGCCGGTCCTTCTGTGGCCGTATTCCGTCATGATCCTGGGGATAAGGGGAACGCCCATGGAATGGAGTTCGTGGGCCAGACGCTGGATGGCGATGGCCTGGAAGCCCGGATAGCAGAGGATCACTTCCTCCTTGGCGAAGCAGGCGGGGTCGCCGTCGTAGGCGGCCTCGATGTCGGTCTTGATGAGGGATCTGACTTTGGGGAGAGTGAGGAGGAAAGTTTCGGCAAGGGCGGCGGCTTTTTTTACGCAGCGGGCTTTGTCGCAGTCGGGGCGTTCGTCGCCCCGGCAGACGTAATTTATGCCTCTTAAAATTTGTTCGGTAAGTTTTTGCTTGACCTCCTCGAGGCGGCAGACCGTGACCGCCGCGAAGTTCGCTTTAGTCAGACGCTCCGAACCGAAAAAGCCGGGTAGGACGAGCGCTAAGAGCTCCTCCGTTAAGGAGGCGATGTCGTCGCTGCTCGGCAGATTCAGTCCGTCGATATGGTTGATGTTGCCGTCCTCTTTGTAGCTTTCGACTAAGTTGGAGGCGGCGTCGCTGACTAATTTGTGATCAGACATTTTGTTTTTAGTTCTCGAATGCCGCTATCGTGTCGATAGCTTCCTGAGGAGTCTTGACCTGGGCCAATTTTTCTCTCACTTCGCTCTTTCCTAAGAGGCGGGAGATCCTAGCCATGGCGTGGAGATACTGGTTGTTGTCGCCGGAATCGGGGGCGATGATGAGGATCACCAGATTGACGGGCAGACCGTCAAGAGCGCCGTACTCGATGGGACGGGCGGGACGGGCCAACAGGACGGAGATCTCTTCGACCTGGCTGGATTTGGCGTGCGGGAAGCCGATGCCGCGACCGATACCGGTGTTGCCGAGGGCTTCGCGTTCCGTCACTTCCCTGGCCAGGGCTTCCGGATCAGCGATGTTGTTTACTTCCGAGAAGGTCTTGATGATCTTGGCCAGAAGGGCGTCTTTTTCCTTCTCCTTAACGTCAAGAAGAATGTTTTTGGGAGTTAAGAGATTGGAGAGTTTCAGTTCGTTCATCATAGTTACTTTACCACTAGTACCGCACAAGGTGCGTGTTCGATTAGTTGCTGAGCCAGACTCGCCTGTCCTAGACCGGGAGTGTGGCCGATTATAATTAGGTCAACGCCGTACTCGGAGGCCAGTCTCGGCAGGACTTCTTCCGGATACCCGGACTCCTGGAGAATGACGATCGACGCTCCGGCGCTTTTGGCTATTTCTTCGGCGTCATACAAGTAACACCAGCCGTTTTCCTCCAACTCGACTTCGGCTTCCGCAAGGCTAATTTCGCCGCTGCGGGTAAGCTGGATGACCGTCTGGCGGTTCACGACGTTCACCGCTATGATGGTCGTTTCCGGGCCGGAGTAATCGACGGCCACATCAAGAGCGGCGCGTGATTCTTTGCTGGCGTCAACGTAGAGCAGGATGTTTTTCGGTTTCACTGTTCACCTACTTTTGCAAATTCATTTTTACTTTCTTGCGCTGGAAGAAGCTTTGCCGTTCCCCTTCCTCAAGAGATTCCGAAATGAATTTGATGGTATCCCCCGCGTTGGGGATGGTGATGTTTTCAAGGGCGTTCACACGGCGCTGAGTCTTCTGGACTTCCTTGGCGAGACGCGAAAGGGTAAGCGCGGCTTTCGCGTACTCTAAGAGCAGCGGAACGACGGAGGAGAAGCTTTTGACGGCGGAGTCGAAACTTTCGGAAGTGCCGAGAAGGCCGAGTTCCGCTGATTCAGGCGCTTTTTCCAATTCGAGTTCCGGGAGCATGACGCCCATGACCGTATGTTCGCGCATATTTACTTCCAGGGGTTCCCTGAAAGCGAAGTTGGCTCGCTCAATTTCTTCGGAGCCCATTTCGACATAAGCGTCGTAAAGGTCCCCGTAAGCTTTTTGCAGCGCTTCGTTGAGCCTCCTTTGCAAATGGGAGATCCCGTGGATGACTTGCATCATCTCCATAATGAGGACTTCCCTTTTGCGGTCCAAGAGCTCATAGCCGTCTTTGGCGAATTTCAGTTCGCTTTGCAGCTTGAAGAGATTGGATTTAGTAGGAGGCATCTTGAGGATCATAAAGACCTCTTACTTCTCCGCGGGCTTTTCAGCAGGTTTGGCTTCTTCTTTTTCAGCGGGCTTGGCTTCTTCTTTTTCAGCAGGCTTGGCCTCTTCCTTTTCAGCAGGCTTGGCTTCAGCTTTCTCAGCGGGCTTAGTTTCTTCCTTAGAGACTTCCTCGTCCTTAGATTCGGACTCGGTCTCCGCGGAGGCCGCGCTATCCTTGGCTTCCGTGGCGGGAGTTTCCGGTTCCGGATCCTCTTTCTTCATCGTGATCTCCAAGGGCTCCATGTCCTCTTCATCCTCGTACATCTCGGTGCCGAAGGATGCCTGGGACATGATGTAGCCGTCTTTTTCCGCCTTCACGGAATAGCGGTTACCGGGCACAAGATCGTCGCTCGTGATCTTGAATTGTCCCCTGGCGTCGGTCTTGCTCTTGATGCTTTCTTTGCCCCAGACGGAGACATCCACGCCCGCCATGGGCGTGCCGTTCTCATCGGTCACCGTGCCTTTCATGGTCCCGGCGAAAGCGCCGAAGGAGAGCAAGGAAAGGACGATCGCGACGGTAAAACTAGTTTTCATATTGTTCATTCCTGTTGTTATTTTTTGGGAAGATATTTTTCTATTTCTTCGCGGGAAACGCGCGTAAGTTCTCTTTCTGGCAGGATGCTCATGAGTTCCCAGCCGATCCTAAGAGTGTCCCTGATGGAGCGGTCTTCGGAGAAGCTCTGACGGACGAAGGTGTTTTCGAATTCTTCGCCGAAGCGCATGTAAGCTTTGTCGGTGTCGGTCAGTTCCTCGGCGCCTATAATGGATGCCAAGCTCCTGACATACTCCACTCTGCTGTAGGCGGCGTAGAGCTGGCTTGACCAGTTCGGGTGATCCTTCCTGGTGTAGCCTTCGCCGATGCCGTCCTTCATGATTCGGGAAAGACTCGGGAGAACGTTGATAGGCGGATAAATGCCCTTGGCGTGCAATTCCCTTGAGACTACGATCTGGCCTTCCGTGATGTAGCCGGTGAGGTCGGGCACCGGGTGCGTGATGTCGTCGTTCGGCATCGTAAGAATAGGCAGCTGCGTAATGGAGCCCTTGCTGCCGGAGACGCGGCCGGTGCGCTCGTAAAGGCTCGCAAGGTCGGAGTAGAGGTAGCCGGGGTATCCTTTGCGGCTAGGCACCTCGCCTCGGGCGATAGCGACTTCACGCAGCGATTCGCAGTAATTCGTCATGTCGGTCAATACGACCAGAACGTGGTGGCCGCAGTCGAAAGCCAGATGCTCCGCCAGTGTCAGCGCGATCCTCGGCGTAACGATGCGCTCTTCGGGAGGGTCGTTGGCAAGGTTCAAGAACATCGCCGTGTTCATGATGGCGCCGGAGCTTTCAAACTCTTTTCTAAAATACTGCGCGACGTCGTACTTGACGCCCATGGCGGCGAAGATTATGGAGAATTTGTCGCTTAAGGGATTGCCTTCCCCGTCCACGATCTTGGCCTGGCGGACGATCTGGGCCGCCAGCTCGTTGTGCGGCAGACCGTTGCCGGAGAAGATGGGAAGCTTCTGCCCGCGGATCAGAGTGTTCATGCCGTCGATAGACGAAATACCTGTCTGGATGAACTCTCTGGGATAGACGCGGGAAACGGGATTGACAGGCTCGCCGTCGATGGAGCGCGTCACGCCGCCGAAAGGTTCGCCGCCGCCGTCGATGGGACGGCCCAGGCCGTCAAAGACGCGTCCGAGCATCTCCTCGCTGACACGCGCAGTGAGAGAGTGACCCTTGAAGCAGACTTTCGTCCTGCTTGGAGAAAGGCCGCCCGTCCCTTCATAGACCTGTATAAGCGTAAGATCGGAGCTGACGTCGAGGACCTTGCCGTGACGGTTCGTTCCGTCAGGCCCAGTTATCTCGACGACTTCGCCGTATCCGGCGCCCACCACTCCGCCGATTCCGAGGATAGGCCCGGAGAGGCGCGATACTCCCGTATATTCTCTTGTCAGATCGTTCATTTATGATCCTTAAATTTCGTATATGGTGCGAAAGGCGGGACTCGAACCCGCACGTCATCAACACCAGAACCTAAATCTGGCGCGTCTACCAATTCCGCCACTCTCGCATTCTTTATTTCAGTATATTTCATTGTAGTTTTTTCATGGTTTTTAGTCAAATAGCAGATAGGCCGGACGCGACGGGAAGTCCGGCACATTTTTGCTTTGCAATTTTTCCAGCATGGTGGTATAATGAAAAGATAATTAGATTAATATGCAGAACCATACTTAAAAAAAGCAGAGGTCAGCAAATGTCAAACCATTCCGGCAAGATCTTTTTCGCAGCCGCCCTCCTGACGGCCTCCTTTGTCTGGGCCATTCCGCCCGGACAGCAGGTCCCTCCGTCGCCCAGGGCCGGCACGACCGTGCAATCAGGAACGACCCAAGCCGCTCAGCAGCAGCAGAGGGCTCAGGACAACACTCCCCAGGGTTCGATCACCGTATCGGGCACCCTGGAGAACCAGTTGCGCGCGCTGGATCCAACCAACACTGTGGACTATAGCGAAGGCAGCTTCGTGCTTAACTTCGAGGACGTCGATATCCGCTACGTCCTGCTGCTTTTGGCCCACATTACCGGGAAGACCATCCTCCCCGAAAGGAGCATGGCTAAAGACACCATTACGATAATCGACCCGAGGCCTTTGACAAAGAGCGAAGCCAAGAGCCTTATCTTCACGACATTGCGTTCCCGCGGTTTCACGGTCGTTGAAAACGATTATTTAATCAGAATCGCAACCGTGGCCGACGCGCCGGGCGAACCAATCAAAACGGTGCTGCCTTCCAAGGAAGAGCTTGACACCGAAGACATCATCAGAACTCAGATCGTTTACCCGAAATACGTGCCCGCCAAACAGTTGGCCGACACCATCAAGCCCTTGATGAGCAGACTGGGCGGAAGCTCCATAGTTGACGAGAACGCCAACATCTTAATGCTCTTCGACAACGGCGCCAACATCAAAAGGCTGCTTGAGATCATCGATCTTATCGATACGGAAAAAGCCGGCAGCGACATCGACATAAGGATCGTGCCGATGCAGTATGCTGATGAATACGAAATGGTCAGCAAACTTGAGCAGATCTTCAATTCGCCCGTGCTCTCAGACGAATCAGCCAGGCAGATGACTCTGCAGCGCAACGCCTCTTCGGGCACCGTCATCAATAGAGCAAACCCGCCCGCACAGCCGGCCGAAAACGCCAGCATGTCTTTGGGAAAATCTACGGCGAACGTTTCAAAAGCGACATTTATTCCCGACGACCGCCTGCACGCTGTAATAGTTATTTCCTCGCGCCAGAACTTCCCGATGATCCTGGCTTTGATACACGACCTTGACACGCCGAGCAAGAATTCCGACGAGATGTACCGCATCTATCCCTTGCAGCACGCCAAGGCCGAGGAGATAAGCTCCACCTTGGTCGCTATGTTCGGTTCCGACTCCGTCTCAAGATCTACGTCTTCTTCCGGAAACACCTCGCAAAACCGCAACATGTCCGGCACCCGCAACCAGACTGTCAACAGAACTTCGTCCTCGACCCGTTCAACCGGGACGAGGACGTCCAGCAGCGGCACGAGCTTCCTTTCCGGCAAAGTGAGCTTCCAGATCGACGAACCCAGCAACTCGTTGATCATCATGACTAGCCCGCAGTACCTGGACGCCGTTCTGGCCGTCGTCAAGAAACTTGACCAGCGCACCCCCCAGGCTTACATTGAATCCATCATCGTGGAAGTGACCAGAGAGAAAGACTTCGACTTCGGTGTCGGCTGGCAAAAAGTTTTAGGAAAAGGCGAACACGTCAACCTTATCCAGGCCCTTGACACGACCATGTCCCCTGCCTTGGAATCCGGCAGGAAAGAGATCGTCCCCGCCTCCATGCAAGGCTTCAACTACGCCTTCGGCAAATATGACAAAGCCGGAAACTTCGACCCGTACTTCACGCTGCAGACCGACGAGAAGATAAACGACATCAACATTCTTTCAACGCCGTCGATCATCGCCTCCAACAACAAGACGGCTTCGATCTCGGTCGGCCAACAGATCCCTATCGCGCGTTACAGCCGCAGCGGCAGCGACTCAAGTACGAGAGACTACAGCTACGACTATATCGACGTCAACGTCATATTGGAAGTTACGCCCAGGATCAACCGCCACAGGGAAGTTTCCCTGGAAGTGCACGTGACCGTCAAGGAGAACGGCGGCGTGGCCTACGCCAGCGACCCGCATTCCCCGCCCATAATTCTTGACCGCGAAGCGCAGACCGAAGTCGTGGTCCAGGACAGCCACACGCTCGTTATAGGCGGCCTTATCAAGGACTCCACTCAGACGACTTTCTCAACCATCCCTGTGCTCTGCGACATTCCCCTAGTAAAATATCTCTTCCGTTCCGAAGTGAAGAGCCAGTCCAAGACCGAGCTTATGGTCTTCATCACCCCGACGGTCATTCTTGACTCCTCCGAAGAAGAAGTCCTGACCGAGGAAGTCAAGACGAAGTTCCCGAACGCCATCCGTTTCATCAAGGATGAGACCAGAGAGAACTTGACGGACAAGATGAACTCCACCGACCGCCGCAAGACCATCATGGATGATTGGAAAGTCTTTGAGGAACACTTCGACGACGCCGAGTACTATCTGACCGGCAAGAGCCCGAAGCAGAACGAGACTATCGAGATGTACAAGGAGTCCTATTCTCCGAAGACGTCCCCCACTTACGAGCCTCTCTTCGATTCCTCCGCCGCCAGAAGACAGAAAGCGGAAGAAGACTTCCTTGAAAAAGAACAGGAACTGCTCTCCGAATAAAAGTCCACTAGAGGTGACATATGCAAGATGTCTTTGATCCCGATAAGGCTCCCAAAAGCCAGGGTAAAAACGCTTTTGTCGTCAAAAACATTCTGCCGTACTTGAATTCGGCTCTCATTCTCGTCATCCTCATCATCATCATTTTCAGCTTGAGGGACAAGAAAGAGCCTGTCCTGCAGACGCCGACGAGCGACGTACCGCTTACCGTGGCGGTCCAGTCGCTGAACGACCGAATGGAAGTCGTCGATAAATCGCTGGAAGCAGTGAGAGAAGAGATCCAGGGGCTGGCCCAGGATCAGTTCCAGGCTCAGGCTGCCAAAGAGACTGAAGTTGACGAAGCGCTGGGATCTGCTGATGAGAACAAAGTCATCACCCCGCAGATGGGCTCGAAACTTATCGCATCCTCGAAACCTGTTTCCCTTTCCAAGGATCAGCTTGATCAATTCGACGATCTGATCAACAACGATTCCGACTCGGGAGCCAATGTCGAATCTTTCCTCGATTCCCTCGAAAACCCTGGAGAAAAGAGCGCATACCTGAAAGTTCTTCAGAAAAAGGGCGACAACTGGTTTTCTTCCGCCCTGCGTTCGCTGAAAAACGGAGATCATGACAAAGCCGACCAGCAGCTTGGCGTAGCGAAATATTTTTACAACATCATTACGGAAAAGGGCGAAAGCTCCCTTATGACCTCGCACGTGAACGCCAAGCTCTCCCAATATGACCTGGAAGTGCAGCGTCAGGAACTGCAGCAGCAGATCAGCGCCCAGAAGAGCGACATGGAAGAGCAGCTGGCGGCCGCCACCCAGAAGGCTCAGGAAGAGACAGAAAAAGTGCGAGCTGAGCTGGAAGCCAAAACCGCCCACAAAGAGACCGCGGAGGAAGCCGCGCAGCGCCTGGAAAAAAATCGCATGCGCAACGCTGGCATCAAGGAATACCAAGGGACGCACCCCAAGCACTATGAAACCGACTGGGATCCCGATCCCAGAGTCCGCGAACAGCGCGGCATAATTCAGGAAAACGAGCGCGGCGAATAAGCCGCTAAGAAGAAAAACGTGAGCAAAGATTATTATTCCAATCCTTTGGTCGGCCGTTACGCCGGCGAACAGATGTCGCATCTCTTCTCGATGCAGAAACGCCTGGAAGTTTGGCGCGCGCTTTGGATAGCCTTGGCCGACGAGGAACGCAAACTCGGCCTGCCCATCACGGAAAAGCAGGTAAAAGAACTTGAGAAATACGCCACCGACATCAACTTCGACGTCGCGGAAAAATACGAAAGGGAAGTGCGCCACGACGTCATGGCCCATGTCAAAGCCTACGGCGACCAGGCCAAGAGCGCGGCCGGCATCATCCATCTCGGCGCCACCAGCTGCTACGTCACCGACAACGCCGACCTCATCATCTACAGGGACGCGCTGAGACTCATCTCGGACCACTTGGTTGACGTCATGAAAGCGCTTTCCGCTTTCGCGAACAAATACCGCAAGATGCCGACTCTGGGCTTCACGCACCTACAGCCCGCGCAGCTGACGACCGTCGGCAAGCGCGCCTCTTTGTGGCTCCAGGATCTGCAGCTAGACTTTGAAAACATCCAGTTCGCCATTAAACAGCTCAGATTCCGCGGCATCAAAGGAACGACAGGGACGCAGGCCAGCTTCATGGAGCTTTTCAAAGGCGACCAGAAGAAGATCAAAAAGCTCGACCACGCCCTGGCTAAGCGCTTCGGCTTCTCCTCCTCCTACCCGGTGGGCGGACAAACTTATCCCAGGAAAGTGGACGCCGACGTTCTGCATCCCCTAGTCACACTGGCGCTGTCCGCCTGCAAGATGACGAACGACATCAGGTATCTCCAAAGCATCGGCGAGATAGAGGAACCGTTTGGCAAAAAGCAGATCGGCTCTTCTGCCATGGCTTACAAGAGAAACCCCATGCGCTGCGAACGCACCGCTTCCCTGTCCAGGCTGATACTCTCTTTGGCGACAAGCCCTCAGCTCATCGCCTCCACGCAGTTTTTGGAAAGGACTCTTGACGATTCCGCCAACCGCCGCATCTCCATTCCCGAAGCCTTCCTGGCCGCCGACGCCGTTCTCGCCATTTTGAAGAACGTTTGCTCAGGATTGGTCGTCTATCCCAAGGTTATCGCTAAAAGAGTGCATGACAATCTCCCCTTCATGGCGACGGAAGCCATCATCATGGAAGCCGTAGCCCGCGGCAAGAGCCGCCAGGATGTCCACGAAGCTATCCGCTGCAACTCCATGGAAACGGTCAAGCAAGTCCGCTCCGGCGGCGTAAACGACCTGATTAAGCGTTTGGGCAATGACCCGGCAATCGGAATATCGGAAAAAGAGATAAGGGCTATCCTGGACCCCCTGCGCTTCACAGGACGCGCCGCCGACCAGGTCAGCGATTACCTAAAGGAAGTCATCGGCCCCATGCTGCGCCGCTACCGCCGCTACTTCCCGGCGGAGGAAGCTCAAGTCAAATATTAAGGTGGCCCTGCGTTTTGAAAATATCCCGGATCTGACGAACGACCCTTTCGCGGACGCGTCTGAGCAGATAAAGGATATCGAGCCGCTCTGCTTCGATAAAGGCGAAGACAATACTTTCGTGGCCTGTTTCAGGCGCTATCTTTCGGCCTGCGGAGAAAACTACCCTTACTGGCTTTTGATGGCGGCATCAGGCGCCGCTTTCCGCCTTCAGATCCACTACGCCGGCTGGCGCCTCGTCTCCCTTGACGCCGCCTGCGGCCACAATCTTCTCCCCGACCTTTACGAAACCTTCGGGCACGAACTGATGGAGCGCTGGATCTGCGCTTCCAGGGAACGCCACGAAGCCGTCAAGTTTGAGATCCTCGATCATTTGAAGGAAGGCCGGCCTGTCATCGGATTAGGCTTAGACGGCTACGCACGCTACGGGCTCGTCACCGGGATCCGGCCGGGCGGCATCCTCATCGCGCAGGATTATTCCCTTAGCTTTTATCCTCATCCCGTTTCCGAAGAGATGGTCTGGTGCTACTTCTTGTCGCAAAAGGACAAAAAGAAGAAAGCGCCGAAGGAAAAGGATCTTTTCATCAAAGGCTTCCGGAACGCTATAAAAATGTCGCAGTTAGAAAGAGTCCACGGCTATTACCTCGGGCAGACCGCCTACGACTACTGGTACGCCACGCTCGTAAATCCCCAGCACCATGACCCCATGAGTCAAGACTGGCGCGCCCAGGAACGCAACGAGGGCAATTACCAGCTTTTGAAAGACCTCATGCACTCTCGGGCCCAGGCCGCCAGATTCTGCCGCGAAGCCGCCATAGCCTACCCGGAATGCGAAACTTTCGCCCTGGCCTGCGCCTCCTGTTACGACGGCATAGGAGAAGAGATTCGCCCCTTCTTCGAACGCCGCATCGTCAGGCCGGCCTCGCACATCGGGATAGGCCGTCCCTGGACGCTAAGGGAACGCAGGCTGCAAGCCAAAGCCTTAAGAAGAATAGCCGACATAGAAATGCGCCTGCTTCCGCTTCTGGAAGCGACGCTCAACACTCTGCAAGGATAACATGCAATATCAAACCGAACTTACGATCGCAAAAGAAGCTCTGCGCAAGGCTGCGCAGCTGACGAGCGCCGTTCAGAAAAAACTCCTGGAAAAAGACGTGCTTGAAAAGGAAGACCGCTCCCCTGTCACCGTAGCGGACTTCGGCTCCCAGGCGATCGTCAATTTTGTTCTCGCCAACAATTTTCCCAACGACTTCATGATCGCGGAGGAAGGTTCAGAAGAATTGCGGAAACCTGAGAATGAAAAACTTTTCCAGCATCTGCAATCTGAAGTCCAAAAGATCGTTCCCCTTTCCGGAGAAGCGATCCTCAAATCCATCGACCACGGCAGAAGCGCTGATCCAAAATCCCTCTCACGCTTCTGGACACTGGATCCAATAGACGGCACCAAGGGCTTTTTAAGAGGCGACCATTACGCCATCGCTCTGGCGCTCATTGAAGAAGGCAAAGTAAGAGCCGCGGCCCTGGCCTGCCCCAATATGACCGCCCCCAACGGCGAAAAGGGACTCCTCTGTTTAGCATCAGAAAATCAGAAGACCGTCTTCACGTCGCTCTTCAACGACAGCCCTAACGTTGAAGCAAAGGAAGCGCTAAACAAAAATTTCGCCGACGCCGTCATCTGCGAATCCGTGGAAAGCGGCCACACTTCTCACTCCCGCGCCGAAAAGATCAGGGATGCCCTAGCTGTCAAAGCCGAACCATACAGGATCGACAGCCAGTGCAAATACGCCGCCGTAGCCTTAGGCATGGCCGACATCTACCTTAGGCTTCCGAAAAGCTTGGAATACAAGGAAAAGATCTGGGACCACGCCGCAGGTTTTCTCATCGTGGAAAGAGCGGGCGGAACGGTCACAGATACTCTGGGCAGAAAAGTCGATTTCTCCACTCCTCCCTTACTGGAAAACGATCTTGGCATTGTCGCTTCGCGCTCCCTTGACCACTCAAAATTAATAGAAGCGGTAAAAGCAAGCGAGTAATGGAAACTTATCTTACCATCAAAGAAAGTCAAGAGGCGGAACTGACGGAACAGCGTTCCCGCTTCCTCTCCTACATCTCCCCTGCCAAAAGCAAGGAAGAAGTGGAATCTTTCCTTGATAGGATAAGAGCCATGCATCCCCAGGCCACGCACGTGTGCTGGGCCTACAATGTCGGCGCGCCGGACAACGCCAATTCCTATTACAGCGACGACGGCGAACCTTCCGGTACGGCCGGTCAGCCGATACTGCAGAGCATCAAAAAAGAAAAACTCGACAATGTCGTCATAGCGGTCGTCAGATATTTCGGCGGCATAAAACTGGGCGTCAGAGGCCTCATAGACACTTACCGCGCCGCCGCGCAACTGGCTGTCGAAAAATGCCAGATCATGGAAGAGAAAGCCAAAACAGAACTCCCGTTCTCCTGTTCTTACCAAGCTTATAACACGCTCCTCTACAAAGTCGAGCAAATGGAAGGCGCGATCGTTTCCCCCTCATTTGGCGAAAATATAGAAGGCCTGATCGTCATCCCCCGCACCAGAAAGCAGGAATTGGAAAACATCATAAAAGATCTCACCGGTTATGGCGTTCCTAAATAAGTTTTTCGGAAAATTCATGGGCGCGATAGTTCTTCTGGCCGCCGTTGTCGCGCTGATTTATCCCGCCTCTTTCCTTTGGGTCCGGACTAGTTGGATCAACTATCTTTTGATGATCATCATGTTCGGCATGGGCATGACGCTGAAGCCGGAAGCTTTCCTTTTCGTCTTCAAAAGGCCTCTTGATATTTTGACCGGAACGTTGGCGCAATTCATCATCATGCCGCTTTTGGCCTACGCCATCTCAAAAGGCTTTAAGCTCGAAGCCGGATTGATGGCCGGCATGATATTGGTCGGCGCCTGCCCGGGCGGCACCGCAAGCAATGTCATAACCTACCTTGCCAGGGGCGACGTCCCTTTGTCGGTCGCCATGACCAGCGTAAATACTCTCCTCGCCCCCTTCCTGACGCCTCTCATCACTTTTCTTCTCCTTAAGACTACCGTGCATGTTGACATGACGGCCATGTTCTTCACGATCATCAAGATCGTCATCGTTCCCATAGCGCTTGGCCTAATATTGAATAAACTCTTTGAAAAAGCCTGCGAGAAAGCCTCCCAGTTTCTTCCTCTGATTTCCATAATCTGCATAACGCTTACCGTGGCGTCCGTCGTTTCCCACAGCGCCGAAGGGATCAGGCAAACGGGAGCGCTCATTTTGTTAGCCGTCATAGCCCACAATTTGCTCGGCTTGCTCATAGGCTATCTCCTTGGAATGCTCTTAAAAATGACGACGGCAAAGAAAAGAACGCTTGCCATCGAAGTCGGCATGCAGAATTCCGGGCTTGCCGTTTCGCTTGCCAAAACATCCTTCCCCGACCTTGCCATGGCCACCGTTCCGGGAGCGATCTTTTCCGTTTGGCACAACATATCCGGAGCGTTTTTGGCAAGCGTTTTCCGAAGGTCTGGAAGCGAGGAAGACTCTTGAATTTCAAGTAGTTCATAGGGTATAATATAAAGATATGAAAGATAGTGAAAGAATAGTAGTCACCGGCCTTGGCGCCGTCGCCCCCACAGGGTACGGAGTCGCCAATAACTGGGATAGCGTCATAAACGGCAGATCAGGCATCGGCCCCATCACGCTCTTCGATTCCACCGAAAACAAAGTCCACATCGCCGGCGAATGCCATTACGACCCGACGCCTGGCGGATTCAGCGAGAGAGACGCCGCCCGCTACGACCGTTCCGTCCTCCACGCCGTCAACGCCGGCATGGAAGCGGTCAGGGACAGCGGCATAGATTTCGCCGCAAGAGGCGACAACCACGACGTCTGCATAATAATGGGTTCCGGCATCGGCGGCATCGACAATATTCAGAAGACCTGCGGCGTCATGTTTGAAAAAGGCCCCGGCCGCGTCACGCCATTTTTGGTCCCTTCCGGCACGGCTGACGTAGGCGCGCATACGATAGCCATGCGCTACGGCATCCACGGCTTCACCTGCGGCGTAGCCACCGCCTGCGCCTCCGGAAACGACGCCATCTCCACCGCTTTCTTAAGATTAAGGGCCGGCTTCGAAAAAATCGCCATCTGCGGCGGTTCCGAAGCCCCCGTCTGCAAGCTTTCCATCGCGACCTTCGCCAATATGAAAGCCCTATCAAGTTGGGATGGCGACGGCGATCCCACCAGGGTTAGCCGCCCCTTCGACCGCAACAGAAGCGGCTTCGTCATTTCCGAAGGCGCCGGCGTCATCGTTTTGGAAACTCTTGCGCACGCCAAAGCCAGAGGCGCCCGCATCTACTGCGAATTGGGCGGCGTCGGCCAATCCACGGACGCCTACCACGTCACGGCTCCGGAGCCGAGCGGCTCCTTTGTTGCCATGGCTATGCGCCAGGCCATAGAAAGAGCTGAAATTGACCCCAACACCGTCGATTACATCAACGCCCACGGCACAAGTACGCACCACAACGACGTGATGGAAACGAACGCCATCAAGACCGTCTTCGGCGGCCACGCCAGGGAGCTTTGCGTAAGTTCCACAAAGTCCATGACGGGACACTGCGTAGCCGGCTGCGGCGGATTGGAAGCCGTTTTCTGCGTCAAAGCCATCGAGACCGGCATCGTTCCCCCGACCATCAACTACGAAGAGCCCGATCCGGAATGCGACCTGGACTACGTGCCGAACAAAGCCCGGGAATTGAAGGTCCGCGCGGCTATGTCCGACACCTTCGGCTTCGGCGGTCACAACGCCGTCCTCCTCTTCAAGCGCTTTGAGTAATCCTCCCCTCGAAGTCTCAGCCGCCGTAATAGAAGATCGCGGCAGGATCCTTTTAGCCCTGAGAAAAGACCAGAATGGCGATCCTATTGGCTGGGAATTCCCTGGCGGCAAAAGGAAAGCAGGCGAGACTTTCTCCGCTTGCGCCGTAAGGGAAATAAAAGAGGAATTAAATGCCGACATCATCCCCACCGGCATTGTTTACGACAAGACCACCAACATCAGATTGGTGGGCGTCAGCGCAAAACTCAAAGGCTCCGATCCCATCCCTTTGGAGCACGCAAAACTTGCCTGGGTGAAAAGGCAGAACCTCCTAAGCTACGATCTTCTCCCCAACGACGTTTTTCTTGCCAAAGCCCTGACAGAAAACATCTCTCTTCCCAGGATCGCTCCTCCCCAAAAACTTGCCCTCTACATCCACGTCCCCTTCTGCCTCAGGAAATGCCGCTACTGCGCCTTTTACAGTCATCCCCCGAAAAACGATGAGATCGACCTCTACGTCAAATCTCTCATAGCCCAGATCAGATCGCTTCTTCCCCTCATGCCCTACCGGGAGCTCTCCAGCGTCTATTTCGGCGGAGGAACGCCCTCGCTTCTCCCGGGCAATGCCCTTCTGAAAGTCTGTGAGGCCGTAAAAGAGGCCGTTCGCTGGACACCCGATATCGAATGTACCCTCGAGGCGAACCCCGCCGCATTTAAAGAGCAGGACCTAAAATTCTGGCGGCAAGCCGGCATAAACCGCATAAGCCTTGGCGTCCAATCGCTCCAGGACAACGAGCTCCAATACCTGGGCCGCCTGCACAATGCCAAGCAAGCCAAAGATGCCTACCTAACGCTTAGGAAAAACGGCTTCAAGAATATCTCCCTGGACCTCATGTACGGCCTGCCGCATCAAACTATCTCCTCCTGGCAAAACACCGTAAAAGAACTGCTCTCCTGGCAGCCCGAGCACATCTCCTTCTACGCCCTCTCAGTTGAAAAAGGCACGCCTCTGCAAAAGGAAAATCCAATTCTCCCCAGCGACGCCATGACAATGAAAGAATACTGGCTGGCCAGAAAGCTTCTGAAAGAACAAGGCTTTGAGATGTACGAGATCTCCAACGCCGCCAGACCGAGCTTTTATTCCCGCCACAACTCCGCTTACTGGGACACCGAAAAACACTACCTCGGTTTAGGCCCGGGCGCCCACAGCTACTGCCGCTTCCCCTATCAAAACACAGCAAAGCGCGCCCACATCGATCCCGCCTGGAAGTTGATCACCACCAAACCGCTCAACAGGATCCAAAAGCTCGGTGAAAGAATTTACCTCGGCCTTAGAAAAACCGAGGGCGTCAAACTGACGCCCCAAGATGAAGAAATCTTTCATCAGCAGATCGAAGACCTCGCAGAACGCAAACTCGTGACCTATAAAGGCCGCACTCTGAAACTCACCCGCCGCGGCATCGAACTCGCCAACCAAGCAATGGCAGAATTTATTTGAGCGCTTCGTAGCCTTCGTAATAATAGGAGCGCTCCAGGCCTTTGAAAATGATCTCTCGGTTTTCCGTTTCGGAGGTCAGGGCTTTTTCCAAAAGTGTTTTCAATTCCAAGTCGTTGACCGGACTTCTTTCCATGGCGGAAAGATACTGGTCTTTTTCTATAAGGCTCCAGTTTACGACCTTTCCAAGGCGTTTTTTCAAGATCATGTCGAGCCAGATACGCGTCGCCCTGCCGTTGCCCTCCATAAAGGGATGAGCAATGTTCATTTCAACGTATTTTTTCACTATAGCGTCGAAACTATCTTCGGGCATCTTTTCAATGACCGGGAGGATCTGGGGAAGATAGAGAGCGTTCGCAAAACGGAAATTGCCTTTCGAAATGTTTAGTTCCCTTATTTTGCCGGCGAAATCGTAAAGGCCTTGGAAAAGCGCGGAGTGAATAGCGCAAAGCCCGGCGACCGTCCCGACTTCGCAGCCGTAAACTTCGCCAGTCTCGAAAATCTTTCTAGCATTTTCTAGGCTAATTTCGTCTATTTCTCTCTGTGTCATAAAAGCCTCTTTCTAGGCTTATATTATACCATTTCTGCCTGATCTTTTCAGGCTTTGGCGCGAAGTTCGGAGATGATGGTCTTAATGAGGAATACCAGACCAGTAAGGAGGACGATGGTCGCTCCGGAAGGATAGTCAAACCTGAAGGAAATGAAGAGCCCTGCGGCGATAAGCGCGGCGCTGATAAGAGAGGAGCCGAGCATGACGACGTGGAGGCGGTTGGTGTGCCTTAACATCATGGTGGGCGGCAGCGCCATCAGGGCGATGACCATTATGAGGCCTACTACGCGCATGACGCAGATGACGGTCAGCGCGATAAGGGAAAGCAGAAGAAGATAGAAGAAATTGGTCGGCAGTCCCCTTAGCGTCGCGTATTCCTCATCAAAGCAGACGATGCGGAGCGGCTTGTAGAAAAGCGCTGTGATTATGATTATGATCGCGTCGAGAACGACAACGTTCACAATGTCCAGAGGAGAGATGAGCAATATGTTGCCGAAAAGGTAACTCATCAGGTCGCTCTGATAGCCCGGGGAGAGCGCGGCAAGAAGAACGCCCAGCGCCATGCCGATAGACCAGAGCGCCGCGATGATGGGCTCTTCGTAGCGCTTGACTCTGCGGCTTACGATGCCTAAGATTAGGGCCGCCAATTGTCCGCTGATGAAAATGCCCCAGACGGGAGCGATGTTAAAAAAGAGCGCAACGCCGACGCCGCCTAAGACGGCGTGAGCGATTCCGCCCGTGATGAAGGTAAGCCTTCTGACGACCACCAGACTGCCGACAATGCCGCAGGCGACCGAGATGAGAAGACCGGCCAGGAGCGCTTTGAGAAGGAAGGGATCGCTAAACATTATTCCTCCTCCCCGTGGCAGTGGTGGCAGTGGTTCACAAGATGAACGTGGCCGCCGTAAAGCGATTCTATGACTTCCGGAGTCAGCTTCGAGCCGTCGTGCTGATAGAGTTTTTCGTTCAGGCAAAGGATGGAGGTGACGCTGGAAGTGACGAAACCGATGTCGTGGGAAACGATGATTATCGTATGATCCTTGTTCAGTTCCTGGAAGAGGCCGTAAAGGCTGACGCCCACGGCGGGATCGACGTTGGCGGTCGGTTCGTCGAGGAGCAGTATCTCAGGGCTTGAGACAAGGGCTCTCGCAATAAGAGCGCGCTGCAGTTCGCCGCCGGACAATTCCCCTACCGCGCGTTTCTGGTAGCCGTCTAAGTAAACGCTTTTCAAGGCTTCGGAGATCCTTCCCCTGGCTTCTTTTTTGCTCATAGGCAAGAAGCCGCAGCGGTTCAGAAGGCCGGCCTCGATAAGGGCCGCCACGTTGATCGGGAACTGCCTGTCAACGTTGAAATACTGGGGAACGTAGCCGATGCGCGATCTGGTTTCCTCCGGATCTTTGCCGAAAAGCGTGATCTTCCCCTTCTGCGGTTTCAGAAGGCCCAAGACAAGCTTAAGCAGCGTGGTCTTGCCGCCGCCGTTGGGGCCGACGATGCCGACATACTCTCCCCTCTTTATTGAGAAGGAAACGTCGTTCAGGACAAGGTGCGGTCCGTAGCCGAAGGTGACGCCCTTGAAAGTCATTATCGTGTCGCCGTTCATTCTTCCCCTCGGATGTTTTTGGCGAGCGCCCTTAGTTCCTCGTAATAATTGGTGGACAGGGCGTCCCTTTTGATGACCTTCAATCCTGCGCTTTTCGCGATATGCGTGGC
Organism: bacterium; assembly: GCA_017616555.1. Taxonomy (GTDB): domain Bacteria; phylum Auribacterota; class UBA3054; order UBA3054; family UBA3054; genus UBA3054. Next base: position 62,908 of record JAFZXZ010000016.1, read on the forward strand.
GAGCCTTTCGTTCAAGCCCGGCTGGATGATCAGACAATTGAGTTTTTCTTCGCCCGCTTTCCTGAGCGATTCGCTAAGACTCTTGGGAGTCGGTTCGGAGCCTTCTTTTTCCACGGCGATCTCGGTAAGGCCGTAGTCGTAGGCGAAGCAGGAATAGGCGGGATGGAAGGTCAGGAAAGTCTTGGGCCCGTTCTCAAAAGTTTCTTTAAGTTCCTGATCGAAAGCCGCGAGCTCTTTTTCAAGCTCAACTTTTCTATCTTCGATCTCTGCTTTTTTCTCGGGATAGAGCTCTTCGATCTTTTCCGCCATAAGTTTGACCATCTGCAGCATCAGTTTTGGCGAAAGCCAAATGTGGGGATCGTGATGGTGTCCGTGATGTTCCTCATGATCGTGATCATGATCTTCTTCATGGTCCTCTTCCTTGTAAACGGCGTGGAAAAGGTCGAGGACTTTGGGGCCCTTGCCATTGGTCCTTTTGACAAGCTCCTGCTCGAAAGGCAGTCCCGTCATAATGAAGAGCTTCGAACCGTAGTAGCCGGAGCCTTTCTTGGGGGAAGGCTCGTAGGAATGGGGATTGGCGCCGGAGGGCATGAAACTTTCGCATTTGACATCGGGGCCTGCCAGCCTTTGCGCGAAGGGCAGAAGGGGCGGAATGGAAACGTAAACGTCAACCTTGTCCTCCGCTTTGGGGGCGCAGGAGGCAATTAGAAGCGCCACAAGGCCCAGGAAGGCCGGTTTCGCCGCTTTCGCTAGTAAGTTTATGCCTGACGTTTTAAGCATCGGTTTTTAAAGCCGTGGTAATTTTTTCCAGATTCTTTCCCGCTTCCGCTTTCAGCTTCTCCAAGTCCCAGGTCAGTATCTCGTCCAAGCTTTTGGCTTCCTCTATTGTGAGGAAACCGCCTTTCGTTCTTCTCAGTTCGGTCAAGGTACCGCCGCAGCCTAGCTTCTGGCCGATGTCGTGGGCCAAGGTCCTGACATAGGTGCCTTTTGAACAGACGCAGGAGAGTTTCGCCTCACTGCCCTTCAGTTCCAAAAGTTCCAGCTCGTAGATCGTGACAGGACGTTTCTCTCTCTCTATTTCCTGTCCTTTCCTCGCTATGTCGTAAAGTTTTTTGCCCTTCACCTTGATGGCGGAGAACATAGGCGGAAGCTGCTCTATCTCTCCTTTGAATTCGGGAAGGACTTTTAGCAGCATTTCCTTTCCGAAGCCTTCCGGCAACGGGCTTTCCTTCACCACTTCGCCAGTTATGTCCTGAGTGTTGGTCTCGATGCCGAAGCGGACCGTCATCTCGTATGTTTTTTTCGACGCCATCAGAGTATCGGAAAGCTTAGTACTTTTTCCTAAGAGCACCGCCAATACTCCTGTCGCCATCGGATCCAAAGTTCCAGCGTGGCCGATCTTTTTTATTCTGAAAGCGCCTCTTAATTTGGCTATGACGTCGTGGGAAGTCCAGTCCTTGGGTTTGTCAACTGGAAGGATCCCCTGCACATCGTTCTGTTCCCGGGCCATTATTCCTCTTGGCTTTCCTGGTTCTCAGCTTTAGCTTTCGGAGGGAACAGGGCGCGGCGGGCGGCCTGCAGAAGCCCGTAGAAAAGGTAACCAAGGAAAAGGACGGGCAAGACCAGTCCCGGCCTGAAGATCAGCGCCACCAGAATGAAGACGATCAAAACCAGATAGATGAAAGGATGCCTCTGCCAGACGATCTGCTTGGCCGGAGCCGGGAAGCGAATGGTCGCGACCATCAGAAGGCCCAGTCCCACCGGAACGAAAGGCACGATATAATTCTGCAATATCTCGTGGAAGGAGTTCGTTCCTGGCTTGAGATAGCCGTGGGAGAGAAGCAAAAGATATGAGATCATCACGCCCGCGGCCTCAGGCGTCGGAATACCGGAGAAAGTTTTGCCCTCGTCTTCGATCTGCGCGTTGAAGCGCGCCAGGCGCAGAGCCGCGCAGCAGGTGTAAACCATACAGCAGGGCAGGACCAGTTTCCTTACGGGATCGGGAATGTCTTTCAGGACGAAAATGTACATGAGGACGGACGGCGCAACGCCGAACGTCACCAGGTCGGCAAGAGAGTCGAGCTCCATGCCGAAGCGGCTGCTGGTCTTCGTAAGCCTGGCGACGAAACCGTCGAAGACGTCGAAGATCATGCCGAAAAAGACGCACATGGCGGCCTGGGTAAGCCGCTTGTTGCTGAAATCATTGTTGGCGAAAGCGCCCAACGATATCATGATGGCGTTGACGCCCATCACAAGGTTGCAGGCCGTGACAAAATTGGGAAGAATGTGGATCTTCTTCCGCATCTTGTCTTTCATTTTGTTTTTTAAATTTCCTCTCATAATTCTATTATTTTACCATAACGTTCTTGGGATTCCTAAACAGCAGCCCAATAAGAAAAACCAGAAAAGCCACAACAAAAAGCCCGAGGTCGCCGTATTTGGCGTAGATCGTCTCCCTGGGAGAATAAACACAAGCGCTGCAGATAAGTTCGCCGGGCACCATAACGCTCTTGCCGTCATTTGAAAGCAGGGCCTTTTCTCTGCCCGTTCTGTCAATGAGAACGGTTATGCCGGTGTTGCTTGAACGCAATAGTTCGCGCCGCGTTTCTATCGCCCGGAAACTAGAGAGAGCAGCGTGCTGGTAAGGTCCGGGAGAATCGAAGAACCAGCCGTCGTTGGTGATGTTGACCAGTATCTCTGCTCCCTCCTTCACGGCCTCCCTGGCGCTGTTTGGGAAAACGTCCTCGAAGCAGACGAGCGCGCCCAATTTTAGGGTCGAGCCTTTCTCGGTCTTAAGATTGAGCACGTGGGACAGTTCGCCGGGAGTGTAGCTGCTGGGAATGGGCGTCAAAAGCTTCAAAAAAGGAAGATAGCGTTCCAGCGGCACGTATTCGCCGAAAATGACAAGGTGCTTTTTGTAATAACGCTCTCTTGGCAGCATGGCGGAGTTGTCAAGCAGAGCCGCGGAGTTGAAAAACTGTATGTTCCCCTGCTTGTCCTTTTCCGCCCAGGTCAGGCCGCAGAGCAGAGGGACTTTGACTTCCGTTCTGAATCTTCGGAGGACCTTAATGGCCGGATTGGCGTAGTCGTTGTAAATGCCCGGGACGCCGGTCTCGGGCCAGATGACGAGATCGCTTTCAGATGCCGCCTTCTCAGTCGCCTTGAGATAACTGTCCAGGGTGTCTTCGTCCTTGCTCTCGTCGTGCTTCAGTTCCGGAGGCAGATTCAGCTGGATCATGGCAACGCGCAGAGATTCAATAGGAGTTTCGCTCCCCAATTCCCTTATCCTGTAAAAGCCGTAGCAAGCCGAAAGCGTCCAAAGCAAAAGGACGACAGCCAAAGTAATGAAAGACTTAACGCGTCGATTGCAAGCGATACCCGCGATAGTTGCGGAAGTGAAGGCCAAGAGAAAGCTTATAAAATGCACGCCGAAGATATCCGCCGTCTGGATCAAAAGCAGATTCCTGTGAAGCGTCATCCCGAGCAGCAGCCAGGGGAAGCCCGTGAAAATGAAAGAGATCGTCAGTTCATAAAAAAGGAAGAAAAGCGCCAGGGACAGAACCGGATAGAAGCCTTTCCTGACAAAATACATCGCCAACAAAACAAAGACGGCGAAAATGAGCGCCAGGAAAGCGGAGAGCGCCAGCATCCCGGCGCAGCTAACGTACCCCAGCCACCAGATGCTTGAGACATGCCAGATCAGTGCAAGAAGATAAGCGCTGAAAAAGACGCCCTTCCACGTTCCTTCTTTCCTGATAAGCAGAGCGCTGAAAAACGGCGCCAGGGCAATTGGCGCAAGGAAAGCAAATCCAAACTTCGGGAATGAGAGCGTCAGAAGGACAGCGCTTAATATCGAACCGAAAAGAAGGATCACGCCTGCTCCTCCCGCTTCGTTACGATCTCCTGCCTGGAGCTCCAGATAAGTATGAGAACGCCGGCGATCAACGTGAGTATGCTGTAAATTTGCCCCTTCGTAAGACCGCAGCAGCCGGCCAGGACGGAATCCTCCGCCCTGAAGGGTTCCGTGATGATCCTAAGTACTCCGTACGTCACGCCGAAGACGCCGCTCAAAAAGCCGTTCTTCCTCGGCTTCCTGGCAAATAGGAACATGACAGCAAAAAGCACGACTCCGTCCGTGAAAGCCTGGTAAAGCTGGACCGGGTGCCTGGGAAGATCGTCCACCTGCGGAAAGATGACAGCCCAGGGAACGTCCGTCACCTTGCCGTGCAATTCACCGTTGATGAAATTGGCCACCCGGCCAAGTCCCAATCCTACGGTGCTGACCAAAGCGGTGTTGTCCAATAAATGCATGAAGGGAACCTTCATCTTCCTTGCGTAAAGCCAGAGACCCACAGCCGCGCCTACCATCCCGCCGTGGAAGCTCATGCCGCCTTCCCAGACTTTTATGATGTCCAATGGATGCGTCAAAAAATACGGAGCGTTGTAAAGAAAGCAGTTCCCCAGCCTTCCGCCGATCAGTATTCCAAGGAAACCGTAGAAGGCCATGTCCTGGATATTCTCTTTTTTCGGCAGGACGAAAAGGCCCTTCTCCTGCCTCTTTCCAAGCCACCAAACCGCGATGAAGAGCCCTAAAACATACATTACTCCGTACCAGCGGATATTGAGAGGGCCCAAATGCAGAAGCACAGGATCCAGATTATGCACCCAGTAAGAATTCATTTGATGTCGTATTCCTCTATTTTGCGGTAAATCGTTTTAAGCCCGATGCCGAGCTCTTTGGCGGCGACGTCTTTCTTGCCGCCCGATCTTCTCAGCGCCGCCTCTATGGCCTGCTTTTCCATTTCCTTCAAAGATAGCGGAGCCGCCGCGGCTTCTTCTTCCTTAACGCTTATGCCGGCGCCCTGGCCGATCTCTTTGGGCAAGGCGGCAAGCTTGACTTCCTCCTTCTCCCCTGTCGTAATGGTCGCATACTCCACGGCGTTCTTCAACTGTCTGACGTTGCCGGGCCAGGAGTAATTGCGCATAGCCTGGAGCGCTTCCTTGGAGAATCCCAGGAATTCTTTGCCGAGGTTAGAGGACAGTTGGTCGAGAAAATATTTAGCCAGAAGCTCGATGTCGTCTTTGCGCTCTCTAAGAGGCGGCAGATTGATGGTGAAGACGCTTATCCTGTAGTAAAGATCCGAGCGGAAAAGACCGGAGGCGATCCTCTTCTCAATGTCGGCGTTGGTCGCGCAGATGATCCTGACGTCGGCTTTTATTGTCTTAGTTCCGCCGAGCCTCGTGAATTCGCCGTCCTGTAAAACTCTCAGGAGCTTGGCCTGCAGCTCGGGCTTCATCTCCGCGATCTCGTCAAGAAGGAGCGTTCCGTGGTCCGCCTGCTCGAATTTTCCAATCCTCTGCTTCTCAGCGCCCGTGAAAGCGCCCCTTTCGTGTCCGAAAAGTTCGCTCTCCAGTAAGTTTTCCGGAATGGCCGCGCAGTTCAGTTTAACAAAGGTCGCCTGGGATCTCCCGCTCAGGGACTGCACGGCGTTCGCCACCAGTTCCTTTCCCGTTCCCGATTCCCCTAAAATGCAGACCGTGGTGTCGGAAGCGGCGACCTGCTTGATCTTCGCAAAGACTTCCTTGATGGCGGGCGTGGCGCCTATGATGCCGCTCAGGGCCGTACGCTCAAGGCGGTCTTTCAGCTGCTCGTTCTCTTTCTGCAGCAGGGAGTGCTGCAAAGCTTTGTCAACGAGAGCGAAGAGCTTCACAAGGTCGATGGGCTTCTCTATGAAGTTGAAGGCGCCTTTTTCCATGGCGAGGACCGCGTACTCCACGTTTCCGTAAGCCGTCATCAAAATGATGGGCAGGTCTTTCGAGAGCTCCTCCACCAGCTGCATGCCGTCACATTTTGGCATCTTCCAGTCCGTCAGGAGCAGGTCGGGCTTTTTTGTTTTCGCCAGTTCTCTCGCCTCTTCCCCGTCAGCCGCTTCCAAGACTTTGTAACCCTTGTCGGAAAAAGCTTCCGCAAGCGTTTCCCTGGCGACCGCATCGTCTTCCGCAATAAGGATCAGAACATTCTTCTTAGTCATTTTTGCCTTCCTTCAATGGGAAACTCAAAACGAAAAGGCAGCCTTTTTTTGTGTCTTTCAATTCCAATTTGCCGCCGTGCGAAAGCGCTGATTTTTTGGCGACAGCCAAGCCTAATCCGGCGCCTTTTTCCTTGGTAGTGTAGAAGGCGTCGAAGATCTTTTCCTTTCTGTCTTCCGGGATCCCCGGGCCGTCGTCCTGCACGCTGATCTCCACAGAGCCGCCTTTCGCGGCGCCCGTGAGAACGACCGTTCCCCCGCCCGCTTGGGAAACAGCCTGCACAGCGTTCCACATCAGGTTCGTCACGGCGTGGCGCAGACTGCTCTCATCCGCTATTACGCTCTGGGGAGCATTTTCTGAAGAATAGCTCACCTTGACGTTTCCCTTCTCGCCCGCCTCCCTGAAGAACTGGCCGAGCTCGTTTATGAGGGAGCGCAGATTCACCTCTTTCGGAGAAAATTCGCCGCTCTTCGCATAACTCAGGAAAGTCGCCAGCATTTCTCCCGAGGAGCGCGCTTCCCGTTCGATCCTTTCAAGCTTCTTTATTTGGCTTTCCGACGCGCCGCTGTCATTCAGGCTTTCCTTTAACAGCTGCGCGTTCAGGTTTATCCCGTTCAAAGAATTTTTGACTTCATGCGCCAAACCTGCGCCTACGGTCGCCAATTGGTCCTGCCTTATGCTGTCCTCCTTTTTCCTCAATTCTTCCATGGCGCTTTTCCCGGACTGCAGAGTCTTGAAAAGGAAGAAGAGCAGAAGCAGAATGTCAACTATCATAAGGATCAGCAGAAGCTTCTTGGAAATCGTTCCGAAACGCAAAGGCCAGACGTGCTTCTTTTCTGGCTTCAGGCTGATGCTGAGGGCGCCCCAGATCTGGTTGTAATTGGCGAGCGGTTCCGTCAGCACTATCCTTAAGTTGTCTCCGCTTCCTGTCAAGCGCTGGTAAGAGCCGCCGTGAAGGGCCCCTTTTAAGTTGAGCGTAAGGTTTGCCGTCTCGCCCACAAGATTCTCATCGCTGTGCAAAAGAATGAGTCCGCTCATGGAAATGACTTCGACCAGATAGATCCCCTGCTTTTCAAGCACGGCGGAGTTCAGTTCCATCTCCTGCTGCAGGAGTCCCAATTCTCCCCTGGCGGTCATTTCATGCTGGCAGGCTTTAACCCAGGTCTGCGCGATGTTCCTGTAACTCAAAGCAATCTCCCTGGACACGCTGACAAGTAAAAAGCACGCCAGGACAAGTCCCAGCGCAAAGGAAGTCAGAAAAAGACCTCCCAAGTATGGCAAAAGATATGATCTCGTTTTTCCTGTTTCTTTTGGCATAGCTTAGGGAATGACAAAAAAGAAAATGCTCAGATACTGGCAGACCGCCCCGGCCAGAACGAAAACATGCCAGACTGCGTGAAGGTAGGGCTTGTTGTCGAAAACGTAAAACAGCGCGCCAAAAGTATAGGCGACGCCGCCAGCCACAAGGAAAGCTATGCCGCCAGCCGGCAGCATCGCGAACATCGGCTTGGACGCAATTACGATTATCCAGCCCATAAGGATGTAGAGGATCGTGGAGAGAAGCGGCCAGCGGTTGATGAAAAAGATCTTCTGGATTATGCCCAGGATCGCCAATCCCCAGATCACGCCGAAAATAGACCAGCCCCAGCCCGGCGGCAGCACGGCCAGCGTAAAGGGCGTGTAGGTTCCCGCAATGACCAGATAGATGGCGCAGTGGTCGAAGACTCTCAGGATCTTTTTGGCTCTGCCGTCCGGAAGCGAGTGATAAACGGTCGACATGATGAACATAAGCCACAAGGTCGCACCGTAAATGGAGCAGCTGACTATGTGCCGCGCCGTGCCGTGGCAGGAGGAAAAAACGACGAGAAGAACCAGGCCGGCAATAGCCAAAAGCGAGCCTACGGCATGGGTGGCGACGTTGGCTATAACTTCGCCTCTAGTCGGTTTCCTGTCCCCGTGGCTCATGCGTTTTCCCTGGGTTTAGCGTTTGCTTTCAGAAGTTTTTTTACTCCGTTGCCAAAAACCAAAGCCCTTGCCATGACAGCCGCGGCGAAAAGCAGAGCCACGACCAAAGCTCCGATATGGAAGAAACGCCAGGGCCATTTCGCCCATTCCGGCGTAGGTCCGCCGTAGCGCCTGAGGTCAAGGTAATAGCCCGGCCTTTTCAGCTGCCTTTCAAGGCGGTAGCACTTGTCTCCTTCATGCGCAACGAAAAGCGAACTGCCGTCCGTGAATGTCCAGGCGGCGAAATAGCAGCTGCCGGTGCTCGTCAGCATAGGCGGCCCTAAGTGCCTTGTCAGCTCCATGAAGGAATCTTCACCCAGGGAAAGGCCGGATAAAGCGGAAAGCGCGCAATCTTCCCTATTGATGGAATACACTTCGCCTTTCGCCATCGGTTCCAAAAAGCAAAACGAAAGCGGGCAGTTCCCAAAGAGCGGCAGAGTATTTACGGGCGCATTCTCTTTCAGGATCACCCTTTGCCTGCCCTTGGAGAAGATCAAGTCACTCCCGTTCTTCAGAAGTATTCCTCCGTTAACGGATTCCAGTACGACTTCGCAATTCTCAATAAGCTCGGATTCGGGAACGTCTATGGCAAGGTTGCCCGCCAAAGCGTCTGAGCTAATCAAAACCAAAAGCAGAACAAGAGCGCCCTTCACAAAGCGGTACATTGACCCTGTGTGCCACAGCCACAAAAGCGAACACAGGATCAAAGAGAAGATAATAGCGTAAGAGAGGGAAAGGATCTTGATATAGCGCCCCAAAAAGGAACTGCGCGCGCCTTTTTCCGAGGCTGTCAGGAAAAGCGAACCCGAAAACGAAGCGTCGCCTCTTATGCCTATCTCCCAATCGTATTTTTGATTCGGGAGAACGCCATTCTGACCCTCAGAAGTGAAAAACGGCCCCTTAGACATGTCGATCTTCTTTAGGTCTTCTTCATTGTCAAGAATAAAAGTGAAAGGCAGCCCCAGGGACGGCTCGTGAGGAAAAGCTTTGACTGGTCTGGCGTCCTCGAAAGTTATAAGCCTTTCCAAACAGAGCTCGCCGCTCTCGGGCTCCGTCACTCTCACCCACATCTCCCCGTTCTTGGGGATGCCGCCGGGAGCTAAGATCGCAAGCGTAAGATCCCAGGGAACGGGGAAAGAGGCCGTGACGTTCGTGGTGAATTCCTGATTGACCGAGAAATTGGCCAAAAAAACGCCGTCTTCCTGAATGCAGTTGACCACTCCCCCTTTGGGAGAGAAAGCGCCCAATATCGGGAAGTACAGGGAAAGGGACAGCGCGCCCCAGAGCAGTATGAATAGAAGTTTGTTCATATATAAGATTATAACAAAAATAAAAAAGCCCTCCGTATGGAGGGCTTTAAAAAAGTGGCGCGAGAGACGAGACTTGAACTCGCAACCTCCGCCGTGACAGGGCGGCGCTCTAACCAGTTGAGCTACTCCCGCGCGCTAAATTTTTAGTGCTATGGGAGAGATTATATTCATTTGACTTTTAAAAGTCAATATCTCTCCCATTCACCAAGAACGCTTCAGGCCTTATTTTTCCTTGCGCTGCATGACAGCGTTCAGGTCGATGCCGGACGTGAAGGGTTCCTGCGGCGCGTTGCTGGGAACCGGTTCCTCAGCAGGAGCGCTTTCGGTCGTTTCAGGAGCGGCGGCTTCCGGAGCGGTCTCGCGTTCGTATTCTTTCAGGCTGACGGCGATCTTGCGGTCAGTCGGGTCGATCCTGACGATCTTGCCGGTGACTTCCTGGCCGACCTGGACGACTTCTTTCACGTTCTGGACCTGGTTCTGGCTCAGCTCGGAAATGTGGATGAGGCCTTCGATGTCGTTGTCAAGCTGAATGAAGGCGCCGAAAGTCGTAAGGTTCGTGATCTTGCCGGTGACGGTGTCGCCTTCGCGGTAATGATCGTAGATGTGATCCCAGGGGTCTTCGGTAAGCTGCTTCAGACCAAGGGCGATCTTCCTGTCTTCCGTATTGATGTTCAGAACGACGGCTTCGACCACTTCGCCCTTCTTCAGAACTTCGGAAGGATGATTGATCTTGCGGGTCCAGGACATATCGGAGACATGGATGAGGCCGTCGATGCCGTCTTCCAGTTCCACAAAGGCGCCGTAAACGGTGAGGTTGCGCACCACGCCTTTGATCTTGCCGCCGATGGGATAACGCTCGTTGATGGTTTCCCAAGGATTGCTGTGCGTCTGACGGAGGCCGAGGGAGATCTTCTGATCGTCGGTGTCGATGGAGAGAACGGCCGCCTTGACGACGTCGCCCACCTGGACGAATTCAGAAGGATGATTGACCTTGCGGGTCCAACTGAACTCGGAGATGTGGATGAGGCCTTCCAGGCCTTCTTCCAATTCCACGAAAGCGCCGTAAGGCAGCAGATTGACGACTTTGCCTTCCACGACGGTGCCGGCGGGATACTTCTTATCGACATCCAGCCAGGGGTTCGGGGTCATCTGCTTGATGCCGAGGGAAACGCGTTCCTTATCGTAATCGATGCCGATGATCATAACGTCGATCTCTTTGCCGACTTCCAGGATCTCGGAGGGATGATTGATGCGGCCCCAGCGCATATCGGTGAGGTGCAAGAGACCGTCGATGCCGTCCAGATCGATGAAGGCGCCGAAATCGGTGATGTTCTTGACAACGCCCTTCTTGATGTCGCCGACCTTGATCTGATCAAGGAAGGAGCGGCGCTTCAAAGAGCGCTCTTCGTCAAGCAGCTCGCGGCGGGAGACCACCACGTTCTTGCGTTCGTGATTGACTTTGATGACTTTGACTTCGATCTCCTGACCGATAAAGTCGTCGATATTCTTGGTGTTCTGGAGAGAAAGCTGGCTGGCTGGCAGGAAGGCTTCGATGCCGATGTCGACCATAAGGCCGCCTTTGACTTTCCTTCTGATGATACCTTTGACGGGCTTGCCGTCGTCGCAGGCCGCCAGAGTGGCGTCCCAGGAACGCTGACGGTCGGCTTCAGCCTTGGAGAGGCGGATGTTGCCGTGCTCGTCTTCCTTGCTGACTAAAAAGACGTCGACAGTGTCGCCAACGGCCAGATTCGGGGTATCGGCGAACTCTTCGCGGGGCAGAACGCCCTCGGATTTATAACCGACATTGACGATAACGTGAGTCGGAGTGATGTTCACGACTCTGCCCTGGATGATGGTGTTTTCCGTGACGGAACGGAAAGTGCCGTCATACATGGCGCGCATATCCTCGTCAGAGAATTTTTCGTAGTTGGAGGATTCCTTGATACCGTACTGCTCGAGATCGATCTTCAGGTCATCCATTTCTTCAAAAGAATTTTGATTCATAGTTTTAGGTTGGGTTGATTGTTAAGTTAGTTCATGGACATAGTTCCACTGAATAGGTAGATGATTTTACCACAACACTTCCTAAAACTCAAGAGCAAGGAAATTTGTCTGCCGAAGCCGGCTTATCTCTCAGCTCCCGCCCTTTTTCTCAGAGAGCCCAGGATAATGCCCAAAAAGGAAGCGGCCGCCAAAAGGAAAGGATAATAGATGCAGCCGACGAGGCCCAGTCCGCTGAATTCGGCCCCTGCGCTCCTGGCGATGCCGGTCGCCATAAGTATCTGCGCGCCGTAAGGTATTATCCCCTGCACAAAGCAGCCGGCGATATCGACGATGCCCGCCAATCTTACGGGATCGGCCTTGAATTTTCTGCCCAGCTGCCTGACGACCGGGCCGGCTATGACGATGGCGACCGTATTGTTCGCCGTAAAGAGATTCACAAGCCCCGTGAGGAAAAAAGCGCCCAATTCGCAGCTTCTTTGTCCTTTGACTTTCCTGGCGATAGCGTTTGTCAGCCACTCTATTCCGCCGGCCTCGGAAACCAGATTGAAAAGCCCGCCGGACAAAAGCGCGATAGTCAGCGTCTCGCTCATGCCAAGCGTCCCCTTTCCGGCCGTTTCCAAAGCTCCCCAGAAATCAAGCGGCCCGAAAACAACGCCCAGCAAAGCGGAAATGAACGTCCCCAAAAAGAGCACGACCACAACGTTTACGCCGACAAGCGCAAAAAGCAAGACCAAAACGTAAGGCAGTATCAGGATGAAGTCTTTTATTGAGACCGCAACGTTCGAAACAGACTGCGCGCCGGACTGCGAAGACCCGGCGATGAGATAGATGAACAAAGTCACGAGCGCCGCCGGCACCGCCAGGGCAACGTTGGCGATGAATTTGTCCCTCATCCCGACGCCCTGCGTCCTGGTCGCCGCAATCGTCGTATCCGAGATCATGGAAAGGTTGTCGCCGAACATCGCGCTGGAAACGATCGAGCCGGCCAGCAAAGCCGGCGACAAGCCCAAAGGCTCGGAAAAAGCCATGGCGATCGGCGCCACCGCCGCGATCGTTCCGCAGCTCGTCCCCACCGCCAGAGAGATCAGAGATGAGACCAAAAACAGCCCGGCCACCATGAAGTTGTCGGGAATGATCCAGCGCGCTATAACGACAGCGGAATCGACCGCTCCGCTCGCCTTGGCCACCGCCGCGAAAGCCCCAGCCAGAATAAAAATGAGGCACATCAGCATGATGTCCGGCTCTCCCATGCCCTTGGCCAGAGACTCTATCTTTTCCGAAAATTTCTTATCTCTTTGCAAAAAAAGCGCCGAGGCGATAGCCACCAGAAAAGCCACCGTCATGGGAACTCTGTAAAAATCCCTCGCTATGATGCCAAGCGTCACATAAAAGACCGCGAAGACCGCGAAAGGAATAAGAGCGAAAGCGTTCATCAGACTAAGTGTCTCCTAATGCCAATTAAAAATAAAACCAGCAAACCCAAAAGCCAGCAAGGCTCCGGAACATCGTTCTCGACCAATTCGAAAACATGCCAATCCAATCTCTCAAAAGCTTGAGCATAAGGTTTGAGCTTGTATTCTTCCGTCGAGACTCTCCTTTGCCCAATGCCGTCGAAAGTCAGCAAAAGTCCCAGCTTCGCCCCTTCAACACAGGGGAAGCAGTTGGTCGCGTCTTCATCAGGCCAGCAGGTATAGCCTCTGATACTTCCAAGATCGCAGGGAATCTTTATCTCCGCAATAAAACCGCCGTCGTCTGTCAAAACTTTCTTGACCTTTGCCCCAGTCGGCGACAAACCGCTCTTCCACTGCCCCATGCTCCTGGCGTCGTCCGAAGTGCTTATCAGCCTGTTGGCATACTGGTTGAAGATCTTGAAGCGGAAGGTGTCTCCGCCGAACCATGGTCCGCTCAAACCGGAACCGTCCAATTCTATGGTGATGCCGCAAAGCTTATCCGTCTTGAAAGCCAGATACAATCCGTCCTCGCGCCATCCGGCGTAAGCCGTCACGTTGAAGTTCGTCACGTCTTTATTGCAGAGCGTTCCCTGCCCCCAGTAATTCCACTCTCCTTTTTCAATGACACCGTCGAAGTCAGGCTCCTCAAAAAGACTGGGGATCTTCTTATTGTAGCCTACGATCGGATACGGATCTTCGCCGTCCGCAAGGCCGTCGCCGTCCGTATCGGTATTGTTCGCGTCGCTGGGGAAATACAGCCCGGCGGTATATTCTTTAAGATCGCTCAGGCCATCGCCGTCGGTATCGCTTTCGGTAGGATCGGAATTCATTCTGACTTCGTCGCCTGGCAATAAGAAATCGTCATCGCCTAAACCGTCATAATCGCTGTCGCGGTAAACATAACGCCCGTCCCACGGGCCCATCATGCCGAAATAATTCGTGAATGGCCGCATGGCGTTGCCGCACCAGGAAAGGTCTTCCCCACCCGTGGCCCAGCCATAAATGGAATCATCCGGATGACTGCTGGCATATTCGTGATAACCGCTGTAAGAATACATCTGATCAACCGAGTGCATCATCTCATGCACCGTCACAAACGTCGTGCCGTCGCCGCCCCAGTTGCCCACCTGGGCGCACATAACAGCACCCATGCCGGTGTAATAAGCGGATCCGCCGCCCCAGTTCCCGCCGCAGTGGCTCCAGCCGTTGCCGTAAGTGAAGACGAACATATCGTACTCTTCATTCCAGATGCCCAAGGTCTTTCTGAGATCCCTGGCCATGATCCTGCCGCCCAGCTCCAATTCCCCGTATTCGTTGGTGTAGTTCCTGAAGAAATCCGGTGCCGGCGGAATGATATTCCTGTAAACAGGATCGTATAAAAGCAAAAGCTGCGCATTGGAATTGCGGTAGTAGAATTCCTTGACCTGCGGATAATAAATGTTGGTGTAATTGGCTGGCGGCGTATTGTTGCCCGCTCCCGTGTAGGCCGTCATCAGAATGTCCAGGCAGGGCACTTCGCCGTAAACGATAGGCAGACTGTCCTGCGCGAAGAAACCCTTTACCGCAAAGACAGAATTCGTATCTTGGGAAGTCTTGGCGAACTCAAAAGTCAAAGAGCCAAGCCCGCCCTCCGAAACGTAAACATCCGTAAAATTTTTATCCTCGCCGTTGCAGCCGAATTTCACCAATCTTCCGTTCTTCAAAAAACCGAAGGAAAAAACATTCTCTTCGACCAGTGCGGAAGTCGTCGCCAGAAGCTCATCATCTTTCATCAAGCTTCCCTCTTCCCCAATCTGAAGCTCTAGCAAAGTTTCCTCGCCAGAAAGGACTCGCAGATTCCCCTGCGCTCCACCCGCCGATACGCTTCCGAATGTCAACTCCAGACCGCTGGAAAGAGAACTGCAATCGACATCAAAGCCTACCGCTTCACCGCCCACAACGCAATCTGAATCGTCCCTTAAAACTACGCCATGTTTTTCAGCTTCTTCCCTGAACTTCACATTGTCAAGATAAAATCTCTCGAGACCGCTCTCAACTTTAAAATCAAGATCTCCAGATTCCAAATCCGAAGCCAGCGCGAATCCCGCCAGCTCCACATCCTTATACGGCGTCTTGATTTTCAGCAGCCGATCATGAGTTAAAAGCAATTCCAGATGCTGCCACTTCCTGTGAAAGAGCGCCTGTACGCCCGGCAGTTCCCGCCAAGCGGGAGCATCGCCAAAATACGAACCGTAAACTTCCAAAACAATCGCATTGGCGCCGACCTGCCTCAAACGCAGCAAAGGCGTGTCCCCTAAACTCACCACCGCGCTCTTCTCCGATAGGTCCTCAGACAAAGTCGCGTAAAAATCAAAAACGATCCTTTGTTCCTTATCAGCATCAAAAGCCACCGTGCGGGAAAGCGACGATTCCCCTGTCATCTCCACGGAGCGCTTGCCATATTTGAACCAGACCGCCACGTTTATGCTGTTCGTAGTATCGACGACCTGCGTCTCGCTGACCAGAACGCTATCCGTGGCGCTCCAGCCGTCCTGTCCGTTTAAAGCCCCGGGAGAAATATTCTCAAAATTGAAATACGCCGCCTCGCCGAAGGCGCCCAGCGCACTCAAAACCAGCAACAGAAAAAATAAGATCCTCTTCATCGATCCCTCATTATCATTAGAAATTCTTCAATAACCAACATTCATTATAACAAAAAAAGAGCGCCATTTAGGGCGCTCTTAATTGATTCGGAAATGAACCAAATCACTGTACCAGGAAGACTCGGAAGCCGTAGCCGCTGTAGTCGCCGAAGTTGGGCTTGCTGTATTCGCGGGTAGCCGAGCGGCAGTCGGCAGCGGGGCTGTAGCAGCCTCCGCCTCTAAGCGTGCGATAAGTTCCTGTTCTCGGGCCTTTGGGATCAGTAACTTCTTCTGACCCTAAATTAGCCTTATACCAGTCGAGACACCATTCCCAGACGTTGCCGTGCATGTCGTAAAGGCCATAGTAATTGGGTTTGTATGTGCCCACAAAGTTATGCGCCTGATTTATCGTCCCTTCTTCGGGATTGCCGCCGCCGTCGTACCAATAGCGAGCCAATTCGTCCAAATCAAGATCCTTAGTCGTGCTGGTAAGATTATAGCCGCTGTTCAAGGCCGAATCTGTCATACCCCTGCAGGCGAACTCCCACTGCGCTTCGGTGGGAAGGTCAAAGATCAAACCGGTTTTTGTGCGGAGAATTCCGAAGAAAGAATCTTCGTCAACTCTATTGTTGGCGGGCCAGTTGGCGCCTTTTTCAGCGCCGCGAAGCATATTGTAAGATACTCTCTCCACCGGGCGAGTGACACCTTTGAACAGAGAAGGATTAGTGCCTGTCACCAGTTCGTACTGTTTCTGGGTGACTTCGAAAATACCGGCGTAGATAACTGGGGTCAACACTACTTGATGCCTGACTTCGTCGTCTTTTTTGCCCAGTTCTCCATCGCGGCTGCCAATCATAGAGCCCATAGGCTCGATCTTCTTTAAAACTAGTTTAGTTTTCTTGTGCTCCAGCGTCCAACCGCCTTCCGGCTCATTGTCGAGACTTGTGACCGGGAAACTAGCCGCTTCTGGTCCTCCTGAAAGATCGATCACAATATATTCGCCGCTGGGAGGGAGCGCCTGCTCGCTAGCTTCAACTTTGATAGCCAAATCATCGGTGACCGTATCATAGAAACTTTCATCCGGCGTCCATAAAGTTTCATGCCATCCTGTTCCGACAACAGGCCCCTCCGCTCCTTCTTTGCTTAAGGTTCCTCTTTCCGACAAATCAAAAAGATGCTCGCCAGAAAATCCGTCAAAATCAAAGCAGCCATAAATCCTGATATTGAATGTAGGGTTAGCGTTATCGGAGGTAAGATAATAGTGAATAACCACGCTTCGATCAAAAGGCCAGTTCTGCCGACAATTGACCTGTTCGACCGCTCCTTCGGCCTCGGCACTGAAAAAACCTAACGTAGCGATCGTCAAAGCAGCGATCAGGCCTTTAATACGCTTGCGCAAGAAAATCGCGCCAATTACAGCAATTGCGAACAGGCCCACGGGCTCCGGCAATATCGTAATCATACGACTATATTCCTTTGTTTCAAACTCCGTCTCTATCTTTTCTTTGAGCACATATGTGTCATCGGTGGGAAAATCCTTGTATTTTTCATCAGTATAATCCCAGCAAAAAGCGCCTCCCCAATATCCAAAGGAAGAAGCGTAAAGTTGGGCCCATATTTCCGGATTTTCCTGGTCTTCCACAGTTATTACAATAGACTTCGGTTGACCTTCCGCCAGGGAGCTGCTGTAGGTAATGGGAGCGTCCGGCCTCAACAGGATCGGTTCATCCGTGATCTGACTCCCGTCAAAAGAAATTCCATAACACCAACCGTCGGCAAAAGCCGAAACGCAGAAAAGCGCCGCGATGCTGAGTAAAATTGCCTTTTTCATTTTATATCTCCCAAAGTGGTACATTTGCTTTATTTTATCAAATTTTACTCAGAGAAAGAAGCATACACCCCTAAGCACGCTTGCATCGTGCGAACGCAGCATATACCCCTCGCTCACGGACTACGCTTGCATGGCCTTGATTCGCGTCCTCCGTGAGTTCGCTTAGGGGTACATGCTGCGTTCGCCTGTTTTGCTGAACTAAAGCTCAGTTTCGCTTTGCGGAAGCTTGTGCCCGGAAATCAGCGCGGCCGCGAACTTCCACAAATACCAGGGATTGTACTTGAAATAGCGGACGAAGAGCCTTCTCGGCTCCATAAGTAAGCGGTAGAACCATTCCATGCCGATCTTCTGGAGGAAGGCGGGCGCCTGGGAGGTCTTGTCGGCGTAAAAAGCGAAGGCCGCGCCAACGGCCGCCATGATTGGAACGTTCAGTTTCGGAGCGATCTCGTCTATGAAGACCTCCTGCTTGGGGGCGCCAAGGCAAACCCAGACGATGTCGGCTTGGGAGTCGTTGATCTGGCTGATAAGTTCTGTTTGCTCTTCCTCAGTGAGAGGCCTGAAGGGCGGGATATATGTGCCGACCACGTTAAGATTCGGGATCTCTTTTTTGGCTTTTTCTAAGAGAGCGTCAACGGTTTCCTGCGTGCTGCCGTAGAAGAAGTGTTTGATTTCTCCAGGGCGGTAGTTCAGGGCTTTTTCAAAGAAGGTCGGGCCGTAAACCCTATCCTCCATGGTGATCTTGCCAAGTTTTCTGATAGCCCAGACCAGGGGCATGCCGTCGGTGACAGAGAGCGCTTTTGGATGGTTGACAGCCTTTTTCAACTTCTCGTTCTCTAAGGTCATCATGACCACATGGACATTGCAGAAATTGTAGCGGTAGGGTTCGGCGGGCTTCTTTTCTATTATCTCGTCTGTGATCCTAAGAAGCTCGGCGTAGGTGGTGACGGTAAGCTCGGCGCCGAAAAGATTGGCTCTTTTTATTTTCATACTTTGAGCTTCTCCTCCATCAAAGCTACAGCCTGCCTGAAGCCCTCGGCCATCTTATCGTAGGTCCAGCCGGCGATCTTAGTTTTGGCGTTTTTGGAAAGCGTTTCCCTGAGTTCCTTATCTTCAATGAGTTTTTCGATGGCTTGGGCCAGTTTTATGGGATCTCTTTCCGGAACAATGAAGCCTGTCTTGCCGTCTTCCACCAGGCCGCCTGCGGCGGCGCCCACGGAATCCGAGGCGACGACCACGCAGCCCTGATTCATGCATTCGTTGACCACGAGGCCCCAGGGTTCCTTGAAGGTCGCGGTGGTCACAGAAGGAACGACAACGATATCGAACAGGCTGTAATAAAGGTAAAGTTCCTCGTTAGGAACATAATCGGCAAAATTGATCTTCAGATCGTTGGCTTTGGCGAAGTCCTCACACTTAGTTTTTTCCGGACCCTTGCCTATCATAAGCAATTGTGTGTTTTTGGGAAGCATGGTCAGCGCTTTCAAAAGATCATTTAGACCTTTGTCTTCCACGAAACGGCCCACGAAAAGAAGTTTGGGATCATTGTTGTTGATTGCGTACTTTTCCTTGATCGCCTTTATTTTTTCTTCTTCCGGTGCTTTCGCATAGAGTTCGTTGTCGGCGGTGTTCTGAGCGATGAAGATCTTGTCAGATCTCATGCCGCGGGAAACGAGGTAGGCTTTGATGTGAGTGCCGTAAACGATAGCGAAATCGGCGTGGCGGTAGATGAAATCAGTAAGCGGCCTAGTAATAGTGTGGAAACTCGTTCTGGGATGGTACCAGAGGCCGGTCCAGATACCGAAGGGAATGCCCCTTGATCTGGCGATAATATAGCCGAGAAAAATGAAGGCGGCGCCGTTGAAGCCCTGTATGATTCCTTGCGTTTCTTTGGAGAAAAGCACTTTGATGTAGCGCCAGATTATGGTCAGCTTGTTGGCGCCGTCGTCGGCAAGATAGATGTTTTCCGCTTTTTTCTCGCCCTGAGCGTTGCTGGACTCCCAGTATTTTTCAGTGCCGGCGGAATAGAAGAGGATCTTTAGTTTCAGTTCGTCATTCAGGATCTTAAAGAGCTTGATCCTGTAGAAGGGGCAGAAGTTGGTGACGAGCAGGAAATTTTTCATAGCTCGTCGTCCAGCATGCCGGGAAGCAGGAGAGGTTCCCCGCCGTTTCTTTTGGCGATGGCGTAATTGTAGATCTCGGTAAGGCGGGCCAGGTTCGCTTCCTTGGAAAATTCTTTTTCACCGTAAGCGGCGACTGTTTCGCGCATGGAGATTATCTCTTCTTTCTTGGCGTAAAGATCCTTGATGCGTTCTTTCAGTTCCTCGACGTTGCCGGGCGTGAAAAGCCAGCCTACGCCGGGAGGCAGAAGTGCGGGAAGACCGCCGATGCGGGAGGCCAGAACAGGCGTTCCCAATCTCAGGGAGTCGATGACGGTCACGGGACAGTTCTCATAGCATTCCGAAGGGAAGACTGTGACGAGCGCCCTGGCCATGTAGTAGTTGCAGACGTCGGGCGGCTGGTAGCCAAGGAAAGTCACGTTGGGATTGGGATGATCCTTCATATAGGCCGCCACTTCTTCGTCCAGGGGGCCGTTGCCGATCATCTTGGCGGGAACGTTTGATCCTTCCAAAGCTTTCAGCATCGTCATGATGCCTTTCTCCTGGGAGAAGCGTCCGACGAAGAGGAAATAGCCCTCGCACTTCGCTTCCGGATCGGGCGTAGCGTCGGAGCCGTTGGGCTTGGCGCAGACCGTGCCGAAACCGGCATGGCGGTATAGACGGGCGGAAAACTTGTTCAGGGTGATTATGCAGTCGATCTTCTTAAATGTGCCGAGAATGTAATGGAAGCGCAATATCGAGGCGTACCAAAGGGTGTACAGTTTGCTGTTCCTTAGGCAGCGGCGGGATATGCATCTCAGCATGCTCTGGTTGGGCTTCCTTTCGCAAGGCCTGCCGAAGCAGAAGAGCAAGCCGTTCGGACAGAAGAAACGGAAATTGTGAACGGTCTGCACGATCGGCACTTTTTTGACATGCAAAACAAGGTAGATGGTCGGACTGAGCAGCGGGAAAACGTTGTGGACCTGGGCGACGTCCGGTTTTTCCTTGTCGATTATGTCGCTCAGTTCGTGCGCCAGCTTCCAGTTGTAAAAACCCCCCAGGAAAGCGCAAAGCTTTTTCCAGGGTGAATAATCGGCGATGAGAGCGCTGTCTCTGAGGAAAGGAATGACCGTGTGCCCGGCCTGGCGGAGCATCTCAAGTTCCTTTTGGGCAACGGCGTCCTCGCCGCCTCTTTGGGAATAGAAATTATGACAGAATAAGATCTTCAAAGCTTAGAGCTCGTCGGTCATTTCCAGACCTTCAATGGATGCGGGCATATTTCCAATGTCCGGACTCATCTGCACGATTATGTCGCGTCTGGCCTGGACCAAGACTTTCTTCACGGCGTCGTTGAAAAGCTGCATGCAGTAGGCGTCGCCGGCTTCCAGATAGTTTTTGTCCTTGCCTTCTTTCACTGCCTCGAAATCCTGCATGGCGTGGCGAATGACGAAGGAGTCCTTGTATTCGTACTTGCGGGCCATCACGCGCTTCTCGGCCAGAGTGTCGATCATGTCGACTCTAACGGCCACCCTGACGGTGTAGCGCATTCTCTTCCAGAGATTGTCGTCGCTGACTGTCGATTCCGGGGTGCCCATGACGTAAGCGTGATAGATCTCGCCGGCAACCCTGACGCTGCGCTCGGTCCCGGGGACGTAATTGGCGGAATCGACAACGTCTAAGCCGGCATTGGAAAGCTCAAGCTGCAGAAGCCTGGTTATAGACTCGCTCAAGGGTTCCTCGAGGACGCCGTCTTCGCTGTAGAAAGCGCCGTCCAAAGGATCGGCCGGGCCGACGCGCTCCTGGCTCGGCCTGCGGTCTACTAGGTCTCTTACGGTTACGGTGACCTTGTTCTTGATGTCAAGGTCGCCGGGAGGATCCATGGCGTATGTCACCGCGTATTTGTCAGCGCAGGCGCAAAGAAAAAGAGACGCCAGTATTGCAAGGAAAAGTTTACTCATATTTTTTGGCCTGTTCTTTTAAGGTCTGCGCCATGTCGGTCTTCTCCCAGGTGTAGCCCTGGTTCTCTATGCCGAAATGACCGTACTTGGCGGTTTTGAGATAAATGGGACGCAGAAGATCAAGTTTCTTTATGATGGCGGAAGGCCTCAGGTCGAAATTGTCTTTGACAAGTTTTTCGATGGCTCTGTCGCTGATCTTGCCGGTGCCGAAAGTGTTGACGTTCAGGGAAAGCGGCTCGGCTTTGCCGATCGCGTAGGAGACCTGGACTTCGCACTGCCTGGCCAGTCCTGCTTTGACGATGTTCTTGGCGATGTAGCGCATCATGTAGGCGGCGCTGCGGTCAACTTTAGAGGGATCTTTTCCGGAGAAGGAGCCGCCGCCGTGGCGCCCCATGCCGCCGTAAGTGTCGACAATAGTCTTGCGGCCGGTCAATCCGGCGTCGCCGTGCGGGCCGCCGATGACGAAACGGCCGGTGGGGTTGATGTGGATTATGGTGTTTTTATCCAGCATCTTCTTCGGGATGACTTTCTCTATGACTTCTTTCTTCAGAGTTTTGACGATCTCAGCCTGTTTGACCTTCGGGCCGTGCTGCGTGGAGATAACGATCGTATGGACTCTTTGGGGACGGCCGTCCGCAGAATATTCGATAGTGACCTGAGATTTGCTGTCAGGCCTCAGCCAGGCTATTTTTCCTTTCTGTCTAAGCTCGGTAAGCTTGTTGATTATGGCCCTGGCGTAAAAGATTGGCATCGGCATGAGCTGAGGAGTTTCCGTAGTGGCGTAACCGAACATCATGCCCTGGTCGCCGGCTCCCTGGTCTTTGCTGATACCGTCGGCGCCGAAAACTCCCTTGTTGATGTCAGGGGACTGCCTGTTTATGCAGGACATAACGGCGCAGGACTTGGTGTCAAAGCAAAGCTCGGGATCGTTGTAGCCTATTTCCTCTATAGTTTCTCTGGCGATCTTCTGATAATCAAGCGCGGCTTTGGTGGAAATTTCACCAAAAATAACAACCAGCCCGGTGGCAGCCATAACTTCGCAGGCTACGCGGCTGGATCTGTCCTGACGAAGCGCTTCGTCCAATATGGCGTCGGAAATTTGGTCGCAGACTTTGTCCGGGTGTCCCATTGAGACACATTCGGAAGTGAAAAGATAATTCCCTTCCCGGCTCTTTTGATCTTTGGCCATAAATAATAACTCCCTTTTTTAAAGATAAAAAACAAGACTTATTTAATTATAGCCTTTTTTACCCTGAATTTATCTTTCCGCCTGTCCGTCAACGAAACGGGCGTATTCCGGGTTGAAGATCATCTTTACGGTTCCCGTTGGTCCGTTGCGCTGTTTGGCTATAATTACTTCCGCCTCGTCGGTGGCGGCTTCCTTGTTGTAGTAGCTGGGACGGTAGAGCATCATTACCATGTCGGCGTCCTGCTCAATGGAACCGGATTCTCTCAAATGAGAAAGCTGCGGGCGGCTGCCCTTGTCCGTTCCCTGCTCCGCCTGGCGGTTCAGCTGGGAAAGAGCTATGACGGGAATACTCAACTCGACGGCCAGGGATTTCAGCGAACGGGAAATATAGCTGATCTCCTGGACGCGGTTGTCTTTGAACTGCTTGTCGCTGCCGGCTGACAAAAGCTGGATGTAATCGACAAAAACGGCGGCCAAGTTTGGAGCCTTGGCGCGGAGCAGCTGGCAGCGTGATTTGATGTCGAGAGGAGTAAGGCTAGGAGAAGAATCGATGAAGAGGTCGAGTTCTTTTAAAACGCCGGCGGCCCTGACCAGTTTGGTGTAGTCCTGTTCGGTCATGTCGCCTCTTCTCAGGTTCTGGCCCCTGACGCCGGCCCTGGAGGAAAGCAGCCTGGTCACCAGTTCGTTAGGGCCCATTTCCAGGGAGAAGAAAGCCACCGCCGCCTTGTTCCTTTCAGCGATATGCTCGGCCATGTTGAGGGCCAGGGCGGTCTTGCCCATGGAGGGGCGGGCCGCCAGAATGATAAGCTCGCCTCCGTGGAAACCGCTTGTCATGTTGTTGATGTCGCGGAAGCCCGTATCCAGGCCGCTCACGGTGGCGCCGGCGCGGCGCGCCTTGGAAAGTTTTTCCAGTATTTCAATACTGGGCAGCATCAGGTCGCCGATAGGCGTAAAACCGCGGTTGTTGTCTTTTAAGAGGCCTATCATGCCCTGCTCCGCTTCGGAGATGATCTCCTTGGCGTTGCGTTCGCCGCCCTGACACTCGCTTATAGCCTTGCGGCAGGTGGTGATGAGAGTGCGCAGCAAGGCCTTGTCTTTTACGATCGCGGCGTAGTGCTCCACATTTTCCGTCGTGGGCACCATTTCCACCAGCTCGGCCAGATAAGCCGCTCCGCCGGCGGAATTGTAGGCGGCGTTGCCTTCAAGCGCGGCGTGGACGATTATGACGTCCACGCCTTCTTCATGCTCGAATTTTTCTCTGATGACTGAAAAGATCTCCCGATGCGCAGGCTCGGTGAAAGACTCGCGCGTCACATACCCGAAGGCTTTGGCGCGGGCCTCTTCATCGACCAGCATGCAGCCCAGAAGACAGCGTTCCGCTTCCAGGTTCCTGGGCGGCTCGTAGTTCGCAAGGGCTTGCGAAGTTTCGCGTTCGGGAGCATCCATAAAAGGATATTATTCGCTGACGACCCAAACTTTGAGGGAAGCAGTGACTTCAGGATGAAGCTTGACTTCGACGTTGGTGAGGCCGAGCTGCTTGATGGGGGTTTCAAGCTGGATCTTCTTGCTGTCCAAAACGACGTTCTGGGCTTCGAGTTCGTCGGCGATGTCTTTGGCGGTGACGGAGCCGAAGAGCTTCTCGTCTTCGCCGGCCTTGCGGGCCAGCTTGACGGTGATGTCTTCAAGACGCTTGGCCATTTCCTGGCAGGCTTCCAGCTCTTTGGCTTCCTCGATGCGGCGGCGGCGGACGATGGCTTCGATCTGATCCTTGGCGTCCTGCGTCGGCTTGTCAGCCAGATGCTTGGGTAAAAGGTAATTGCGGGCGTAGCCTTCAGTAACGTTCACGATGGTGCCGGCCTTGCCGAGCTTGGGGATATCTACACGTAAAATCAGTTCCATAGATCCTTCCTTAATGATTAGTCTTCATTGTGCACATCGCCCACGTAAGGCAATAGAGCCATAAAGCGGGCCAGTTTGACGGCTTTGGCCAGTTTGCGCTGGCACTTGGCGCAGTTGCCGCTGACGTAGCGGGGCACGATGCGGCCGTAGTCGGTCAGAAAAGGCTTCAAAGTTTCGACGTCTTTGTAGTCGATGGTCTTCTTTTCCTGGCAAAAACTGCAGGGCAGTTTTTCGATTTTTCTTCTTTTGACAGTCATGATTTTTGTCCGAGTATAGATTGTTAATTATTATCAAAGGTCAAAGGCGCTTTGTCCTTTATTTTCTTCCACAGGCTCCGCCTCGAGTTCGTCGAGATTTGAAACCTCTTCCACTTTCGTGTTCTCAGCTTCCTTAGCGTTTACTTCGGGAACAGTCAGCTCTTCGCCTTCGCCCCGGGCTTCGTTTATGATTTCGGGAACGTTCAGAGCAGGCTCGACCTTATAGGATTCGTCGCCCGTGAATTCGTAGGCTAAGCTTGGATAGTTCTTGAGGTAGCCCCTGGAAGTCGTCTTCCAGTTGAAGGCGCGGGTCTCGCCGGGCCAGACGATTATGGTCTGCCCGTCGGTGTCCCACTCCGTCTTGTCGGTCGTCACGTTGCGGTTGTCAAGCGACGCAAGGATGCGGCTGTAATCGCGTTCGTTCATGACCTGACCGCTCGCTGCCACGATCTCTTCGGGGGAAGCAAAACCCCATTTGATGACGTAGCCGTTCTTCATGCTCATATTGACGTCTGAAGAGAACCAGGTCATGGGGTTGAGGCCGGACTGCTCGAACCACGAGAGAGGATTGGGTATCTCACCCTGCTCAACCATGATCAAGCTGCCGTTCTCCACTAAGAAATAGCGGCGGGCGTTGGACATTCTCGGAGTAAGCGGCGAAGACGGTTCTTTGTCTTCGGCCAACTCTTTCAAAGTCTCGCAATAGGCTGCCCTTTTGGCGGGGTCGCTGCTGGGACTGCCGAACCCTTCGTAGCGCACGACAGCTTCCGCAGTGTCGCTGTCAACGATAGCGACTCTCCAGTCTTCCGTCTCGTAGGGCGGAATGGAGGAGCAGGCGGAAAGCAGAAGCGCCAGAATGGTCAAGCAAAGGACGTTGCGCATAGTTTTCTTATTTTTCAGTTACTTGAATCAGATAACGAAGAACATCCGCGTTCAAAACGCAGCGTCTCTTGAAATCGCTGACAGCCGCGGGCGGCATGGCGAAGTTGATCTGATAATAGAAGCCCTCGTTGCAGTGGGCAATGGGGTAGCACAGCACTTTCTGGCCGATCTCCTCGGTCTTCTCGATAGTGCCGCCAAAACGCTCGACATCCTTGGCAATCGTGGCGGTGACAGCGGCGAAACGCTCGCTGGCAGCGTCCGGATTGATGATGAACAAACATTCGTACTTATTCACTGGATTACCTCCTAGTTAGACGCGTCTTCCGTTATTGGAGCGCGCCAGTTATTTATTTCATTTATTGTTTTTTCTTCGTTAAGGGAGAGTCGCTTGGGAAGATCGCTAAGGTAATCGGTCATCGCCGCGACCATTGGCAGATCTTCAGATGGGAAATCCTCCAGGACGCGGTCCGCCATACGGCAGGAGCCGATCCCGGTCCCCATTCTCAAGCGAGGCACCTCCTCGGTTCCGAAGGCCTCGAGAACCGATCCCAAACCGTTGTGTCCTCCGGAACTTCCCTCCTTGCGGTATCTGAGTTTCCCCAAAGGGAGAAAGCAGTCGTCAAGGATTATTAGAACTTCGCTCGGTTTGAGACCGCGGTTTTTGGCCATTCTATAGGCCGCTTCACCGCTAAGGTTCATGTAAGTTTTAGAAAGAACTAACAGTGGCTCGTCCGCGCTTTGGCACCAGAGGTAATTTTTCCAGAAGTAGCTTTTCCAATTAAGGCCGCACTTCTCTCTCATCGCCTCCATGGCCATTCTGCCCAGGTTATGCCTTGTATTGGCGTATCTCGCCAAAGGGTTCCCAAGGCCCATGATCGCGCGGATCATGAGATCACTTCTTGCCTTTCGGCGCTTCGGGCTCAGCTTCCTCTTCTTTCTTCTTGGCCGTAATGACTTCGGGTTCCTCGGGGCCTTCGCCTTCGGTGGCAGAAGCAGCGGAATCTTCAGCGGCGGAAGAAGCGATGACGACGACCGGGGTTTCCGGATCGGCAAGGATCTTCACGCCTTCGGGAACCT
The DNA here is from genome assembly GCA_017616555.1 of bacterium. Lineage (GTDB taxonomy): Bacteria > Auribacterota > UBA3054 > UBA3054 > UBA3054 > UBA3054. The sequence goes on from JAFZXZ010000016.1 coordinate 89,517, forward strand.
CTAAGTTGGCGACACGCAGAACTTCGTGAAGCTTAAGGGGGGTGACGTCCACAGTGATGTCGTCAGGAATGCTGCCGGCTTTGCACTGTATTTCGACTTCGCGGAGGGTGACCTCCATGATGCCGCCGTAATTCTTAACGCCGTCCGCATCGCCGATGGTGATGATCGGAACGGAGACGGTGACGATCTCGTCGAGGTCGACGACCACGAAATCAACGTGCTGGATGTTGTGGGTCGCGCGGTGACGCTGGATCTCTTTGATAAGCACGTTCACGACTTCGCCTTCGGCGTCCAGAGTCAAAACAGCGTGCTCACTGTGCATCTGCTTCATCAGCTGGGTGAAATCGTGCAAATTAAGGGTGATGTTGATGTTTTTGCCGTGTCCGTACACAACAGCGGGGACGTCGCCCTGGCCGCGCATTCTGCGGGCCACGGAGCTTCCGCCGGCTGTTCTGCGGGCGCAGGACATCTTCAGTTCATTAGCCATGATTCTTCCTTAATATAGTTAAAATGTAATTGATTGATTGTTGCCTAAAAAAAGAAGGCGCGCCCATTTAGGCGTGCCATTCCGTAAGCTTAAGGGGACATTTGTCCCCTTTGAAAGCGACGCTATGGTTGGTTCGCAAAAGCGAACCAGGCTGAGATGTCAGCCAACGCGCAAAATGAGAGTGTGAGTATTATATGAAAACCGCTTTTAAAATACAAGTGGCGGTCTTTTTACTTCTTAGAGTACTTTTCCGGAAAGTCCGTGACGATAGCGTCGCCTTCCAGATCTTTGGCCAGAACAAAGTCCCTGTCCGCCCTTATCGTCCACAAAGCCAGCTTGAAACCTTCCTTGTGAGCCTTGTCCGCGAAGGACCTGGTAGTCGTCAAAAGTTCTGCGGATATCCAGGAGCAGCCGTTTTCCTTGGCAGTCTGGATATTTTTCTCATCGCTTCCGCCGCACAAGAGTCCCGTCTTAATGCTGTCTTCGGCTTCTCTGGTCAACCTCAGGGCGTCCGGGCAGAAGGAGATGACGAGAAGATCATCCCCGGTGAACTCCGCTTCCTTGAGCTCCTTCACCATGACCTCGACCAGCTTTTTCAGCCTTCCCAGAGTTGGGGGCGCCTTGACTTCCAACTGCATGGCGATACCTTTGTCCTTCAGAAAAGCCAAAAGCTCCTTGAGAGTCGGCAGAGGATTGCCCTCTTTGGTCTTGTATTTCCTTATCTCCTCAAGCGTCATCTCCTCAACATTCACATCCGCGCCGCACCGCCTTTGCAAATTTCCGTCATGGGTGACGATCAGCTGGTCGTCCTTGGTAATGTGAATGTCAGTCTCGAAAAATTTGAGGCCCAAGGAAGCGCATTCCTTCAGAGCCTCCAGAGTGTTTTCATCGCGTTCGCCGGCGCCCATGCGATGGGCCACGATAACAGGATCGGCAGCCAGAACATTCATGCTTGCCAAAAAGAAAGCCATCAGCAAAAAATGTTTCATAACGTCAGGGATGTGCGATCTCAGGAGGCAGCATGGCAAGCCCCTGGCGGTTCACCAAAGCGATAAACTCCTTTTCGAGATAATAGATGGCCCTGACGGTGTACTCGCTGGGAGTGGCCCAGCCGTAGATATTCATCTGCGACTTGCTCTCAATAAACTCCACCACCACGGAGATGCCGTCCGCGACTTTGAACCAGCTGTGGTCCTTGGCTTGGATAGGGATCATGGTGTATTTTCTGGAGTACATGTTCATGATGTAATTTTTCTGATCGACCGTGCAGCCGTTGAAGATGTGCTCCATAGCCAAAAGCTGATCCTTATCGTCAAAGAACAGCCGGCGTGCCGCCAAAACCATCTTGTTTGTGCTGCCGCTCAGGTTGTCGCAGGCCGCCACCATATAAGCTTTCGCCTTGAAGGGGTATTCCGGAGCCTGAAATTCCAAAGCTTTCGACATAATGTTCGTAGCGTCAGCGTAAGGCATAGTCAGATAAAGCTTGTCCCAGACCAGAGATTTAATGTTGGCCAGGCGTTCCGCTTCCTTCACCTGCTCTTCGGTCATTTCAGGAACGAGGACTTCGGTTCCCACATTTATCTTCATTTCCTCGGCACAAACAGAAAAAGCCAAGAGAACGATAAGACAGCCCAAAAGTTTTCTCATAAATATATCCTCATTTTTCTTCAATATTACCACTTTCTGAGAAGAAGCGCAACGCCAATGAGGAGCAAAGCCAGCAGCGCAGGCTCCGGAACAGTGGCGTCATAGACCGCAATGTCATCCACGAAGATGTCGGCATAAACTTCCTCTTCAAGATCGCCGCTGGAGCAGATGGAGAGAGCCGTTACAGCCTCGCCTTCCCTGCTGTTCTCAAAGTATATGTTAAGATCCGTTACGTTCGTCACGCAGTCCCCGAAGGTGATGTCCGTAGTCTGCCACTTGTCATAGCCCATGTCCAGCGTATAAGAGAAATCGAACCATTCGTCCAGGGGCGCCGGCGGCAGCTCCAATTCCTCATAACCCTTCACATAGAGCCAGGCGCAGTTAGACTCCTTATCGCGCCATATCCAGAATTCCTGCAGCGGCTTGTGGCCGAACTGCTTGACGTAAAGGATGGCTTCGTGAGGTCCCTCGCCGGTGACATAGAGCCTGCAGGAGAAAGTAAACTTCTGCTCCGCCGGAACGAAGACCGGCAAAAGCGTGCCGCTGTACCCGCCGCAGTCGTAATAGCGCAGGGCATACTGGCCGTCTATCTCCTCCACGAAGGCCCAGAGATTGGAGACATTCTGCTCCGGATCAAGAGACCAGCCGTCCTGGCCGTTGATGTTGCCAACATGGAAATATGGCTCTTCGAAATCAGCGGTGTAGTAGATGCCGCCCCTGGCGCAGGTCACCATGGTGGTGACGCATCCTCCGGCCTCGCTCACGAACCTGACATAATAGCGGTAGAAGCCCGGCTCGGGTTCCGTCGTTATAGCCACGTTGACGGTGAAAGACTCGGACAGCGTTCCCATGGATGGCGATACAACGAGCGGAGCGTCATTCAAGACTTCCGCCTCGAACTGGCAGGATTCCGCACCGGAATTTTTCAAAACAACATCGCAGGAATCATCCGTCTTCATGGCGACGTAAGAGGGGCCTGTCATATTAGGCTTAGCGTCGCGTTTCTCCTCGCAGATAATGAGATTGTCGATGCAGACGCCGGAGACGTAATCGATCTGATCCGCGTTCTTCTGCACTCCGTCGGAACCGAAGTTCAAGGTGTGCAAAGTTCGGAAAACCTTTCCACCGTAAGTCTGCAGCGGCATAGAATCGCCGAATTCGTAGCGCTCCCCGTCCATTTCAATGTAATTTACCACCTGCTGGCGGAAGTCCATGGAGTACCTTAAGTGGTGCCAGACGTCGCACTCGTACTGATTCGAGCCCAAACCGCCCGCGAGATCCACTCCCTGCGCTTTGGTAGCCTTGAAGAGGGTGTCGCCCTCGCTCTTCCTGAAATTCAGGCTGAAGGGAATGTGCTTCCACAATTCGCCGGTAACGTCAAAGTTCGCCGCCTGGCTGTCGCTGGGCCAGTAGAAATCGAACTCCACCGCCACGATCAGGTTGGAAGGCGTATCGACAGTGTATTCATAGCCGTAGTAGCCGCCGGAGCAGATGATCCTGGCCAATTCCCCGTCTATGGCGAAGGGCATATTGGTGACCACCATGCTGTTGTAAGCCATGCCGTTTCCTATGCTGCCGTCAATAGTTCCGCTTCTGTCCGTGTACCAGCGGTCCTGGCCGCTTATTTCGCCTATTGTCATATACGGCCCGGAAAAATCCTCCTGATAGAAGACCAGCCCGGACTGCACGGACAGCGGGACCTCAATAACCCCGCCCATGCCGCCGTCAACCTTGATAGTAGTGCGGTAATAGAAGTCCACCATGTCGTCCCTGAGCAGCCTGAACTGAAGCTCCTTCTCGCCTTCTCCGTCGATGGAGCCTTCCCCGTTTACAGCCTCCACCCAGCCCGGGTCGCCCTCCATGCTGACCACATAGCTGACCTTGTTGGTGCCGGTGTTGCGCACAGTGAAATAAAACTCCTTGGCGTCGCGGTCTATTTGCAGCGTCTTGGTGTAGGTCTCCAGCTTCGCCCCCGGCGGCGCCGGCTTCGAGACCGCCGTAAGCTTGATGTCGTCGATGTTGCCGTAAAGCTCAAAAGACATCCAGTTGGGGATCTTTTTCTGCTGGCTTGAAAAAGCCATCGTCACGTTCGTAACAAGGCTGCCAACCTGCCAGGAAATGATCTGGTACTTGGCCATATCGATAGTCACCGCGATCTCGTTGTACTCATACGGCGTATCATAAGGCAGAATATACCACTTGTTTTGACCCGCCACGAGGTCGTACCCGTAAACGCGGAAGCTCTCGCCGTTCCAGTTCTTTGTCTCGAAGATCGACGGCGGTCCGTAGCTGTGGACCGTTCCGTCGTCGACACCGAGCTTGAAGTAGCTGTCTATGCCGCCCGCCCCGGCCGTGTCCTCAAAAGGCTGCAGTTTGAAGGACCAGACCAGATATTCCGTATCTTTATCGAAATCCATTTCGCTCAGATCGAAGTTCAACCCGACAAAGTTCGAGCCGCCTTCCAGATGCAAGCCCCTAGAACCATTCCAGCCTATGCCGTCCGTGACCTCGTTCTTGCTGGTATCCGCGTTGTACCTGGGATCCTTGTGCGTCCAGCCGTTCTGGTCGATGACTGAGCCTAATTCATAACCCTCGCCGGATTCGAACCCAATCGACAAAAGTTCCTTTTCATAAGCCGAAGCGCAAAGCGCGGCAAGCGCAACGAAAAGCGCCAGCACCATGGAAAAATGATTTTTCATAAGAGACCTCTTTTGAGAGATTAAAAACATTAGTTAATTTTAGCAAAATAACTAATTTTTTTCTTCTAAGATTTTCTGGAAGAGCGCTTCGAAATTTTTGGCGCAAAGGTCTGTGGTGAGATTTTTGGCGGTGTTGGGGGAATTTTTGGAGAAATCTCTGAGCTTTTCCCCGTCAAGGAGGAAATCGAGGGCTTCCGCCATTTCTTTCGTTTTAGAACTGTTTTCGACCACAAAGCCGTTGACGCCTGGCGTTACCATCTCGGCGCCGCCGGCGTCCTTGGTTGTGATCAAGGGAAGGCCGCAGAGCATAGCCTCGGCTGTCACGTTCGCAAAAGAGTCGTAATGCGTCGGGAAAAGCATAAGATCCGCTCCGCGGTAATATTCCGCAGGGTCGTCAACGCGGGAAAGCCAGACAGTTTGGAAGCTGTCCCCTATTTTTCTTTTGAGCGCGCTCCTCAGGCCTTTGTCAGGTTTGCCGATGACTACGAGCGCAAAGCGGGAGGGGTCTTTAGTTTTAAGGAGCGCTTCGACCGCCTCGGGCAGGCCTTTCCTTTTATAATTGTTGGCGGAGAAAAGCACGATGCGCTTTTGTGGATCTATCGCGTTAGCTTGCGTTAATTTTTGCCTGGCTTCTTCCCTGCCTTTATTGTGAAATTCCGTCTGATCGATGCCGTTGTAGATCGTAATTATGCGTTCTTCCGGGAAAGCGTAGTATTTTTTCAGGAGCGCTTTGTCCATTTCGGAAATTGCCACGGCGTATTTGAGATTTTGGGGGTCGTAGATCTTCTTTTCAAATTCAAGGATGCGGCGGTTCCTAGGCATGAACTTCTGGAAGAACCAGGTCCTGGGGTATTTCTTGGGCAGCCAGTAGGCGTAGATGCCGCCCGCGAAGCGGTGGACATCCTGAGGGTACATCTGGGTTAGGCCGCAGATAATATCCGGTTTGACTTCAAGCTTCTCTATTTCTTCTTTTAAACTCTTGGAATACTCTTCCCAGGGATCCTTGAAGAAACCCGGACTGGGAATCCTGATGAATTTTATTCCCAACTCTTCATATTGCTTATCCCAGGAGTAGCAGGCGATCGTAACGTCATGCCCTCTTTTGAGCATGCTTTTAACAAGATTCGTGGTGAAGCGCTCGGCTCCGCCCAATCGTTTATCCAGTTTCTGTATGGCAAAAAGGAGTCGCATTTAAGTCTCCGAGCGAACGTATTTCCGGCCTGGCAGAGCCAGAACGTAGCCCTTTATTTCCAATGATACCAAAGAAGCGGAAACTTTATCTATGGATTCGTCCAGCAAGGTCGAGATATGGTCCGGCGTCATTGGTTCCAGCAACGCGGAAAAAATTGCTTTTTCCAAACCTTCCAGCTTTTCCTCCGTGTCCTTCTGGCGCGCTTCCAGGGAAAGGTCCTGAGGCGGCGTCTGGAACATCAGCTCGAACTCATCTACCATCTGCTCAGGGCTAGTGACAAGCGTCGCGCCTTCCCTTATGAGATTGTTCGTGCCAGCCGAAAGCGGAGCTGTCACAGGTCCTGGCACAGCGTAAACAGTACGGTTATATTCCGCGGCGTAATGGGCGGTGATAAGGGACCCGCCCTTCTCCCTGGACTCGACGACGAGCGTCGCCCTCGCCATGCCGGCGATAAGGCGGTTGCGCAGAGGAAAAGAGCCCTTGCCAATGGCCCGATGCCAGGCGTACTCAGTTATTACTGCGCCTTTTTCCGCAATCTCGTCGAAGAGCCTTTCGTTGCCCTTGGGATAAACGTAGCCGAAGCCGTAGCCCAGGAGCGCAATGGTGCGTCCGCCTACCGACAGTGCGCCCTCATGAGCCGCGGTGTCTATTCCCAGCGCCATGCCGGAAACGATCGGAATGCCGGCCTCGGCAAGCCTGGCCGCCCAGCGGTAAGCTATGTGGCGCCCGTACTCCGTGGCGTCCCTCGAGCCGACTATCGCCAATGCTTCATTGTCATTAGCCGAGAGCTTTCCCTTCATATAGAAAAGCAAGGGATGATCGAAGATCTGCTTCAAAAGTTCCGGGTAATCGGGATCATAGAAAGTGACCAGCCTGATCTTCTCTTTTTTTATGATCTCCCAGGCTTTGGCAAGATCCACTTCTTTCTGCCAATTCGTGAGCCTTGTGGAATAATCGCCGGAAAGAAAATCTATTTCCGGCGCTTTCTTCTCTTTCGGGAGGGAACGGAAGATCTCGGAGGGCGAGCCGAAATATTCCAAAAGCCTTCTGGCCGAGATCGGTCCGACGCGCAGATGGTTCAATATCAGAAGGGCGTCGATGTCTGTCACGGCTCTTCTTCCTCAAGAGAAATCGTTTCGCAGCTCTCCAAACGCAAAGTTATTGTCTTTTCGTTTTCCCGTTCGTTGGAAACAAGCCTTACGAAACCAAAGGCTATCGTCAGCGCGACGACGAGCCAGGCTGCCAGGTACTCGCCGCGTGTGAGCATTTATTTTTTCTCCGAAAACTCTTTAATTTCTTCTTCCGTGACCGGCATAGGCTCAAAGCCGGGAACTGTCTCCCACTTTTGCAGCAGGACGGTTATCCTTGGCCTCACGAAGCCGAAAGGCACCGTAGAGGATATAAGCAGAGGCGTTTTGGTCTTTTCTTCCAAATATATGGTCACGTCCCTGTCAAGTTCGAGAAGGCCTTTGAAAACCTCCTCTTTCTTGAGGTTCAGGGGCTTTATGACCACTTTCATCGCATGGAAATAGCCGACATCTTTTATAGGGAGGATCGTCTTCTCGACCACTTCCACTCGGAGATGGAATATCTTGTCAGTCTCGACAAGCTTCACTTCCGTATAGTCGCCGACGTTGGAGCCGAGCCTGGCCCTGACTTTGAAGGCGCCGCCGAAAATATCGTCTACATCGTGACCGGCGTCAATAACGCGGCGCACCTTGTAAGTGACCTTGTCCTTTTCAAGGCGCGTATAAGTCATCTTGTTGGTCACGCGGTCGAAAAGCAGCTTGCGTCCGCGGCGTTCCGTGCCGTACTGCTCAAGATCGTGAAAAAGCGATTCGCCGCTGTAGCGGGCGACCTGGGCCGCCAAACGCACGTCAGCCAGATAAACGAGATAATCTCCGTAGCAGCGCCCGGTGAAGCAGTAGGTCGTGCGGCCTTCAAAATTGCTGGTGAAAGTTTCCTGCGTCACCGTGCCGATCGGCAGAAAACCGACGGCGTAGGCTTTGTAGGTCAGTTTTTCGCCAACCGGGTGAACGTCGCTTGCGCTAGCGTAAAGGCTAGCGATAAAAAAGCAAAGACTCACCGCGCACGCGCAGTGAGTCTTAAATATGAATTTTAGATCCATCTTCGGCTTAGTAGCCCCAGCCGGCGTACTCGTCCGTGGTGAACAGCCATTCGGCGTTCTCTACGGTCTTGTAGGTCTCGTGAACGATCTCATCATCCGGGTAGATGTAAGAGAGATCCTGAATAGCCGTCTGCGTATCCTTAGCGGTCGTAGAGCAGCCGACTAAAGCGAGAGCCATGGCCAAAAGAACCAAGATGCGCATATTTCCTCCGTATCTATGGTAGATTAACTTATTCATTCGATTAATAAACTGCTGGTATTCTAGCAAAAGAGCCTTTTGGTGTCAACTCACCACTCGATCTCCTTGCGTTCCTCCTCGGTCGGCAGCCAGGGGGTGTCCCAAGGCCAAGTGGGTATTTCGAAGATAGTGTACAGCGTATGGTTGCGAGCGTTGGTCCCCAGGACCAGAAGGTCGAAGACGCCGCCGACCACTCTGATCACAGAGAAGTTGGCTCCGTCTATGATACCCATGGGCATACCGTAGGGAATATAGTTCCAGCTGTATAGACAGGAATAATAGCAGGTGCGGGCCGGCAGCTCGATGAGGGAACAGCCGATGTTGGCGAGACCTCTTAAAAGCCCTTTGCCCATAGTGTGGTCGGGATCCGGGGCCATTGAGTCGAAATCCCTATCAGCAGCGACGAGGGAAAGCGAAGCAAAAAGAGCCAGTAAAACTGCCAGAAACGTGATCTTCTTCATATAAATTTCCAGTTGTTAGTGTTATTTATGTTATCAAAAATCACGAATCAAAGTCAACAAAAAAAGCCCCCGCTCGAGGCGGGGGCTTCTTTTTAAACCCTATTTTTTCTTCTTGTCAAGCGTCGTCTTGATGAAAGCCTTGAAAAGAGGATGGGGAGTTGTGGGCCGGGATTTGAATTCCGGATGATACTGGCAGGCCATGAAGAAAGGATGATTCGGCATTTCCAAAAGTTCTACGAACTTGCCGTCAGCCGAAAGCACCGAGACTTTCATGCCGGCCTTTTCGAATTTTTCCGCCAGAGCTTTGTCATAGAGCATGGCGTAGCGCTGACGATGGCGTTCCGAGATCTTCCTGGCTTTGTAGAGCTGGTAGGCCTTCGTCCCCTTCTCGACCACAAGGTCGGTAGCGCCGAGTTTGGTGACACCGCTCTTCTGCTCGTCGATTATGCCGATGGCGGACCTTTCCTCGCCCTTGTCGGAAAGCGCGGCGTTCTTGATCTTCAGGACATTTTCCGCGAAATCAATGGCGGCGCATTCCATGCCGGCGCAGATGCCGAAATAAGGAACTTTGTTTTCCCTGGCGTATTTGGCGGCCAGGCTCTTGCCTTTCTCGCCGTAGTTTGTCATGCTGCCCATGACCAGGATGCCGTCCGCTCCGGAGAGAGCTTTCTTGGCGTTTCTCACGAGTTCTTCGGGCTCCACGACCTTGGTCACGACTTTGGCGTCGCACTGCATGCCGGCGTGCTGCAGCGATTCATAGACGCTCTTGTAGGCGTCTTTTATGATGGCGTAGCGGCTGACCAGCGCCACTGTGCAGCTCTTTTTCGGCTGAGTAGCTTTCCTGACCAGCGTGTCCCAATTGGTGTGCTTTATAGGCTTCAGGGGCAGATTGAGCTGCTTCAAGACTTCCTCGTCGAGATGCTGCCTGGATAGTTCCCTGGGAATGGCGTAAACGCTCGTCGTAATGTCCCTTTCCTCGATGACTCGCTCGGGGCGGACGTTGCAGAAGAGCGCCAGTTTGTCCCTGTGCTCCTGCGGTAGCTCCACTTCCGTCCTGCAGACCAGAACGTCCGGGATAATGCCGATAGAACGCAAAACCGCCACCGACTGCTGGCTAGGCTTGGTCTTCAGTTCCTGCGCGGCCCTGAGGAAGGGAACGAGCGTCAAGTGAACGAAGCAGGTGTTATTCGGGCCTTCCTCGAAGCGGAATTGCCTGGCGGCTTCCAAAAACGGCTGGGATTCAATGTCACCGGCGATGCCGCCGATCTCGCAAAGGACGATGTCAATGTCCGGTCCCGCAGCGCTTCTGATGGACGCTTTGATCTCGTTGGTGATATGCGGAATGACCTGCACGGTTCCGCCGAGATATCCGCCTTCCCTTTCTCTCTGGAGAACGGCGGAATAGATCTTTCCGCTGGTGTAGCTCGAGCACTTGGTGCAGGTGACGCCCGCGAAGCGCTCATAGTGGCCGAGGTCGAGGTCGGCTTCCGTGCCGTCGTCGGTCAAAAAGACCTCGCCGTGCTGGAAAGGACTCATGATGCCCGGATAGACGTTCAGATACGGATCGAGCTTCTGCATGAAGACACGGTATCCGCGGCTTTTAAGTAAACAGGCCAGACTGGCCGACGTGATTCCCTTTCCCAGACTGGAAACTACACCGCCGGTCACAAAGACAAATTTGGTTTTGGTTTTCATTTTAGGTTAGTACCTCCTTGATGGGTACATTTTAACAAAATTCAACCTAAAATGAAACGCCTATTTTTTCTTGTTTTCCTTCGCCTTTTTGTAAAGAAGAGCTTCTTTCACCAGGTTGAAAAACAGAGGATGCGGCTTGGTCGGCCTGGACTTGAACTCCGGATGGAACTGGCAGGCCACGAAGTAAGGATGATTCGGCAGCTCCACCATTTCCACCAGCTTTCTGTCTGGTGAAAGACCGACGACTTTGAGACCGGCTTTCTCCAGCGCTTTGCGGCTCTCGCTGTCGTAGCTGAGCTCGTAGCGGTGTCTGTGACGCTCGGAAATTTCCGTGGTGCCGTAAGCCTTCGCGGCAACAGATCCTTTTGTCAGCTTGCAGGGGTAAGCTCCGAGCCTCATGGTTCCGCCCTTGTCGGTGATCTTTTTCTGTTCTTCCATCAGATCGATGACAGGATGCTTGGTCTTGGGGTCGAATTCCGTAGAATTGGCGTCCTTCCATTTCAGGACGTTCCTGGCAAATTCGATGACCGTGCACTGCATGCCGAGACAGATGCCGAGGAAGGGGATCTTGTGCTCCCTGGCATAACGGATGGCGATGCATTTTCCGGGGACGCCGCGACTGCCGAATCCGCCCGGCACCAGTATGCCGTCCACGCCTTGCAGAGGACGCGTGCTTTTTTCCAGATCCTCCGCTTCGATGAATTTGACCTTCACCTTGGCGTAATGGCCCATGCCGGCGTGCTGGAAAGCTTCGTGCACGCTCTTGTAAGCGTCCTTTATGGCTACATATTTGCCAACCAGCGCGATCGTGCACTCCTTTCTCGGCTTTGTCGCCCTTTTCACCAGTTCGTCCCAGGCCGTGTGCTTTATAGGCTTCATCTTAAGGTCGAGCTGCTTTAAGACTTCCTCGTCCAGATGCTGTTCGCTCAAAGCTTTCGGGATGGCGTAAACGCTGGTTGTGATGTCCAGCTCCTCGATGACGCGCTCTTTTTTGACGTTGCAGAAGAGCGCCAGCTTATCTCTGTGTTCCTGCGGAATCGGCATTTCCGTGCGGCAGACCAGAATGTCCGGGATGATACCGATGGAACGCAATACCGCCACGGACTGCTGGCTGGGCTTAGTCTTCAATTCCCCTGCCGCCCGCAGATACGGAACGAGCGTCAAATGCACGAAGCATGTGTTGCTCGGGCCTTCCTCGAAACGGAACTGCCTGGCTGCTTCCAGGAAAGGCAACGACTCGATGTCGCCGGAAACACCGCCGATCTCGCAAAGAACGATGTCCACGTCGGGGCCGGCCGCGCTTCGGATGGCGGATTTGATCTCGTTGGTGATATGCGGAATGACCTGCACCGTACCGCCAAGATATCCGCCCTGGCGCTCTCTTTGCAGAACAGCGGAATAGATCTTGCCGCTGGTGTAATTGGAGGCTTTGCTGCAAGTGACGCCTGCGAAACGCTCATAGTGCCCGAGGTCTAAGTCCGCTTCCGTCCCGTCGTCCGTCACGAAAACTTCGCCGTGCTGGTAAGGGCTCATGGTTCCTGGATCGATGTTCAGATAAGGATCCAGTTTCTGCATGAAAACGTTGTAGCCCCGGCTTTTCAGAAGAAGGGCAAGGCTCGCCGACGTTATGCCTTTCCCTAAGCTCGACACCACGCCGCCCGTGATGAAGACGTACTTTGTTCTTTTTTCCATCGTTTTAATTTGTTTGGGTTGCCCAGATCTCCATAAGCCTCCTTATGGCCGATTCCGGATCATTATTTTGACAAACGGCCCGCACCACGGAATAGTTCCGGGCGCCGGCGCATTTTATTAAAGGTAAGTTTTCGCAGTTGATGCCGCCTATCGCCACCGCCGGGAAGGGAGCGGCTTTTATCATTTCCGCCATGCCCTCCAAGCCCAGAGTCGGATCGGGTATCACTTTGGTCGGGGTGGCGTACACAGGACCCACGCCGATGTAGTCGGGGCAAAGCCTGACCGCCTCCCTGACCTGGCTGAGATTGTGCGTGGAAAGTCCGAATACCGCTAGCTCCGGGTAGAGCTTGCGCGCTATGGCTATCGGCATATCGCCCTGTCCTAAATGCACTCCGTCCGCCTCCGCAAGAGCAGCGAGCTTCGGGTCATCGTTCACAATAAAAAGCGTCTTCGTTCCTCTGGTGGCCGCGCGCATATTCTTTGCTTCTCTTAGGATCTCCGCTTCCGGAGCATTCTTCATCCTTAGCTGCACGAAGCGAAGGCCGCATTTTACCGCGGCCTCCGCGCACTTGGCGTACCCCGCCACAGGGTTCGTCACCACCAGGTAAAGTCCGAATCCGTCTTCGATTTTCATTTTTTCAGATCCGCTTCCACCAGATCGGCGACTTTCTTGCCGCTTTTAAGCATGCCGCCGAAAATGGGGCCCATGCGGAAACCGCCCTGGACGTTGTTGGCCGCCATGCCGGAGGCGTAGAGGCCGGGATAGAGTTTCTTGGTGTTGATGAGAGTCGTTCTTTCGCCGTCTTCCATCCACATAGGCTTCTCGCCCATCACGCCGCCCGTGGGCGAATCGATCTTCACGCCGGCCTTGCTGACGACTTTCCTCACGATCTCGTTGGGGTGTCCGGTGCCGTCTATAAGCGCCCTGGTGGTTATGACCAGAGGATCGACGTGCATTTCCAGCCTCACCACGGGATTCCAGTTGATGACCACGCCGGAGACCACGTCGTTGTGCATGACCACGTCCTCTATTGTCACCGTATTGAAGATGACCGCGCCGGCGTGGCGTGCGCCGAAAATAAGCCCGGAAGCCATTTCCACGGAATCCACGGTATGGTAGCCTTTCTTTATAGGCACGGTGGTGATGCCGAATTCATGCAATATCTCGGCAGCGTCGTCCTGGACCACCACTTCGTTCATGAGCATGCCGCCGCCCCAGATGCCGCCGCCGGGCGCCAGCTTCGATTCGAAGATAGCGACCTTCAGTCCTTTTTTGGCCAGATAATAAGCCGCCACCAGGCCGGAGGGCCCGGCGCCAGCGATAGCCACGTCCAGGGCCATGTTGTCCTGCAGTTTCTTAAAAAAGCTCTTTACTATAGCGCCGGAGATAGTCTCTTCCATTACTTCTTTCTTCATTGTATTTTCCTCAATCTTTTTTGGCTAAAAGTTCTTTGATTCTTTTCGTGGTCCTGACAGCGCAGAACTCCTTTCCGCACATGGTGCAGTGATCCTCGTCGTGGGATTCGGGCTCGCCCTTCATCCACCTTGCTTTGGCGGTCTCGGGATCCAGGGCGCACTCGAACTGCTTGTCCCAGTCGAAATTTTTCCTGGCCTCCGACATCTTAAGGTCGATGTCTGTTGCGCCAGGCAATCCCCTTGCAATGTCGCCAGCGTGCGCCGCGATCTTATAGGCTACGCAGCCTTCCCTCACGTCGTCTTCCGTCGGAAGGCCGAGGTGTTCCGCGGGCGTCACGTAGCACAGAAGCGAGGCGCCGTAGGTCGCCGCGGCGGTGGCGCCTATGGCGGACACGATATGATCGTAGCCCGGCGCGATGTCGGTGACGACAGGACCGAGAACATAGAAGGGCGCTCCGAAACAGACTTCCTGCTCCCTTTCCATATTCATCTTGATCTGATCGAAGGGCACGTGCCCGGGACCTTCCACCATGACTTGCACGCCTCTTTCCCGGCAAGCCAAAACCAGCTCGCCCAAAACGGAAAGCTCAGCGAACTGGGCCTCGTCGGAAGCATCCGCTATACAGCCGGGCCTAAGCCCGTCCCCCAAAGATACCGTCACGTCGTGCTTCACGAGAATGTCCAGCACCTTGTCCCAGTTCTCATAGAGAGGATTCTCCGCGTCATGCTCCAGCATCCACTCCGCCATCAATGATCCGCCCCGGGAAACTATTCCCATAGTCCTCTTGACAGCCAGGGGAATGTGCCTCCTAAGAAGCCCGGCATGCAGCGTCATAAAATCCACGCCCTGCTCGGCCTGCTCAGTAATGACGTCCAATAAAAGCGCCATATCCATCTTGGGAACGCTCCCCTCGAGACGCGAGACTGTCTCATAAACAGGCACCGTTCCCAAAGGCACAGGCGAATTTTTGATCATCTCTTTCCTGATGAAAGAAACGTCTTTCCCCACGGTCAGGTCCATGACGAAATCCGCGCCGTACTTCAAGGAAACGGAAAGTTTTTTCAGTTCCTCATCAAGGGACGAGCGGTCCTTGCTGCAGCCCAAGTTGGCGTTGATCTTGGTAGAGAAAACCCTCCCTACGCCAACTGGCCGGCAGTTTTTGTGGGAGGGGTTTAAAGGAATGACGGCTCTTCCCGCCGCCACTTCAGCGAGGACTGTTTCCGGCGGCACATGCTCTTTTGCCGCCACTGTCCTCATGGCATCAGTTATGACGCCCTCAATTGCTTTTTGAAGTTGGGTCATATCCTTTTTCCTTACGCCGGTATTATCCGGATCAAGTTAATATGGGTATCATCTCAGCCTCGCCCCACTTTGGGGGAAGCACCCCGTATCTGGACCTTAAGCATAGCAAATATTTATTGCTATTTCAAGAACATATTTTATTCGCCGATTTTACAGGCGAATATCGATCATGGTGATCTCTGTTGGATTACAAAAACGCAGGTAAGGCTTTCCCAATCCCCTGCTTATGAGCATAACGCTGCCGTATTTGGATAAGACTCGCTCCGCCATCATGGCGCCGTATTTGGAAGGCAGGATCATCGGCCCGAAAAGCCCGAAACGAATTTGCCCGCCGTGGGTGTGCCCGGATAGGACAAGATGTGCCCCTATTTTCCGCCAATTCTCCCATTCGTCCGGATCGTGGCCCAGGGCGATCTTAAGTTTTTCTTTATCAAGGGAAGCAAAAGCAGACATCTCCTGCCCCCAGGGCGCTTCCGTCCCCAGGAAGATCATCTCCCCCGCCGTGCAACTCTCGTTCCTCAAATGCACGAAACCAAGGGAATCAAGGGCTTCCGTCAGGGGTTTCTCCGCCCCGATCCAAAAATCATGGTTGCCCAGGACGTAAAAAACTTTTTCCTTAGCCTTGAGTTTGCCAAGAAGTTCGATTAACTCCGGGATATCTTTTATCTTCTGGATGAAATCGCCGGTGATCGCGACGTAATCAGGCTCAAGCTTGTTGACCTCGGAGATCACTTCCTTGAGAAAAAGCTTGGAAAGATCGTTGTAATGCAGGTCGCTTAGCTGCACCAAGCGCTGGCTCTCTTTGCCGATTCCTATCTCGTAATGCTGGCAAATTACCGGGCCGAGTTTCCTGGGCTCCAGCGTCCTCAAAAATTTCGCAGCTTCGATCTTGTTCTGAAGGATCTTGCTGTGCCTAATACAGGGCTCCAGGAGCGTCAGGAAGGCGATTCCGATGAGCGTCCAAAGGAAGATCTGGTTGGAGAAAAGATCGGCCCTGCAAAAGAGAATGTAAAAATAAAGACATACCGCCAGGAGGCACAATATTCCCGACGGTATGTCCAAAGAAAGATAGCGGTCGCTGATCCTCTCAGTCAGCCTGGAGGAAACGCGCCCGATAAAAAGGAGCAGGCCGAAAAGGGCCAGAGCCAATATGAGCGCGGCGCTAAGCATCTTTTATTTAGGGAGTCTTCTCTTGGCAGCCTTGAGGCCGTTCCCCAGGAGCATGGCGATGGTCATGGGGCCTACGCCGCCCGGCACCGGAGTGATGGCGGAGCACTTGGGCGCCACGTTCTCGTAATCCACGTCGCCCACCAGACGGTAACCGCGCTTAGCCGTAGGATCCTCGACTCTGTTGACGCCTACGTCCACGACCACCGCGCCTTCTTTCACCATGTCGGCGGTGATGGTGTTGGGACGGCCGATGGCAGCCACCACGATGTCGCCCTGCCTGGTGATGGATGGGATGTCCTTCGTGCCTGTGTGGCAGATGGTGACGGTGGCGTTGGCGCCGTCGCGTTTCTGGACGAGCAGATTGGCCAAGGGTTTTCCCACGATGTTAGAGCGGCCGACGATGACCACGTGTTTGCCTTTCACTTCAATGCCGGCTCTCTGCAGCAGGACCACTACGCCGTAGGGCGTGCAGGGATAGAAGCCGTCGGTGTCGCCGATACAGAGTTTGCCCACGTTCACGGGATGGAAGCAGTCCACGTCCTTCTTGGGATCGGTGGCGGCGATGACCGCCTCTTCGGAAATGTGCTTCGGCAGCGGCAGCTGCACAATGAAGCCGTCGATCTTGGGATCGTGGTTCAGTTCGTCCACCAGTTTCAAAAGCTCTTCCTGGGTGGTTTCCTTCGGGAGCTCGTAGTCGTAACCGGTGATGCCCACTTCCGCGCAGGCTTTCTTTTTCATCCTGACGTAAGCCTGGGAAGCGGGATTGTCGCCCACAAGAACGAAGCCAAGCCCGGGCTCCACGCCCTTAGCTTTCATTTCTTCCACTTCTTTGGCCATCTCGGCGCGAATGGCGGCCGCCGTTTCATTTCCGTTGATAATAAGAGGTTCCATATTTATTCTCCAATTTTATATTTGACTATCCTTGTAGTGAAAAACTATTCTGTTCCCGTATTCCCGGTGCTTACGTTGGTGTTTGTCGTGCTTGTGGTCGTTGGCGTTGCAGGAGCGACAGTAACGCCCTTTACGGGCGAAGTGAACTGGTTTTCGTCCGTGCAAATAAAGAACTGATCGGGTAATTTATACATTGCACCAGAAGCACCGTCAATTATGATTCCTAAAAAACCACCAAAAATGAAACTGCCAATAATCCACGGATCCATTGTCGCATTGTATAAGGCTATTTCTTTCTGACCGGTGCCAGGATGAACATATTCAAGAATATAGCTTTCGCCCGAGAAGAAATCTCTGCTGGCTTTCAAGCGCATGTTATAAGGCGTAGCTTGAGTGGCAATGGTCATATATCCCTGCTTCAAAGCTACAACGTCGCCGTTTCTAGAGGAGCAGATCTGAACTTCATATTCAGAATCAGAAAAAACCGTAGCGCAACCGGTCAGGAATGTGGTGGCGAAAACAAAAACGCCAAGAAAAATAAGTGCTCTTTTCATTTTGTTGGTAAAAAAGGTTGTTGTTATATATTGTGGTCTACCGCTCGCGCGGCTGACCAAGTTAAGGTCTTTCTAAAATTTTATCAAAAATCAACTCGCACTTTGATAAGCCGGTAGCAGCCTTTGAAAGGCTTGATGTTTAGTCGCTGTTAGCTTTTTTGGAAACGATTGGGAATGTTGCTGAGATCTCGCCTTTGTATTCTCCAATGCCTGTGACGGTCACGGTGCCAGTACCGGGCTTTTTGTTGTCGGAATAGCTAACTTTGTAGTCCCTGCCCTTCCTGAGGCCCTTTTCGCCGGCAAAGACCGAGATCTTAGGCTTGACGGGATTTCCTCTGAAAACATATGCGTCTTTTCCGAAAAATATCTTGCCGCTTTCATTAAGGTCACGGGTGGAGAGGTCTTCCGCGGCGTTGACGGAGACGTAGGCTCTTCTGCCCTTTATCTCCCCTCCCGCGGTCCGGACGTCCTGATAGACCGCCGTCCTGACATGCGAGATCTTTCCCTTTGCCTTGGCTTCCACCTTTTCCTTTCCGCTTCTTATAGTAACCGGACCGTTGGCTTTGGCGCTGATGGAGGCCAGGCCGCTTTCCTCCTTATCAAGCATCTCCTCTACGGAAGAGTAGACTTTGAAAGTATAGGCGCTTCCGCAGATCTTCGTGTCGCCGGAGAGATTCAGAGAAATGGATCTGATATTTTTGCCTTTTATGCCCTTGTAATTGTCGTCGTCATAAACTTGGATGTCGATGTTTTTCCCCAAGGGGGCAATCTTGAAAGAGTCGCAGCCTTTGGTCTTGATTTTGATCTTATTTTCCTTATAGCTGACAGCGTCGATGGGAAGATCTCCGCTGAATGCGGATCTCCTATAAGTGAGAGTTTTGCCCTTTGAGCTTGTTAGGATGAACTGGCTGTCTGCGCTGAAGATCAGCGTGACACTCTTCGAGGCGCGGCCTTTTCCCAAAGAGGAACAGTATTTGATCTCATCAAGCGGCGTCGGCTCCAGATAACTTAAGGAAATGTAATTGTCCTCGTCTATTATTTCGTCGTTGCCGGTGAACAAGGTGAAAGACAATAGATCCTTGGCGATGTTCATGTAAGTGTAATAGCCGCTATTCCCATACTCGTTCACAGAATTCATATCGTAGATTTTCAGCCGATAGCCGTCTTCGCTGACGGAGTAGCCCGTGACCAATACCAAATGCCCGAAACCGTAGCAGGTGAAGTCTAAAAGCAGCACGCTGCCTTTTTCGCAAGCCTCTTTGGCGTCCTTTACCAGATTACTAAGGAAGCCCGACAGGCTGACGTTGGAATGTTTCGCACTGCCATCGTAGATCCAGCCGCTCCACAAGGAGGGGTTGTAGTTTTTGCGATTACCCGCAGTCTCGCCGTAGTTCTCAAGAAACTGGGAGAGTTGATAATAGTTTATGATGTCCCTGAGCTTCTTATCTTCCTTGGGCTGAGGCATGCAGAAATATTCGTTAGAGACCAGCGTCTCTCCGGAAATCTCTTCGGCGTTCAGGAGGTTTTTGAAGTTAAGCCCCATAGTGATGGAAATACCGTAGCAGGAGCCGTACCACTCTTCGTACATTTCTTTCTTTAGGAGATTGACTTCCGATTCGCTTGAAGTGAATTCTTTCAGCCTATTGAAAAGCTCCGTGCTTATGACGTAATTTGTCGTCCCGGTGAACCCTCCCTCGCTTTCGTTACTGTGCACGAAATTGTTATTGTCCTTCGCCAACTGGAAACCAGAATCGATGTCGTCCTCGTCGTAGCTTTTGGGGAACATTTTCCAGTTTCCCAAAATCGTGGATCCTGTGATCTTGTCCGAGCTCATCGTCCCGGTGAAGATAAAAAAGTCCCAGTCCGGCGCTTCCCCGCCGTCTCTGTTCACGGGATAGCTTACCCACTCGTTGCCCTGAATAACAATTTCCCCAGTCGTCCTGTTAAAGGTGCCGCTGAACTTGTACGAGCCCTCGTAAACGGAGTTGAAGTCTCCTACGTAGGGACTGATGTTTATGGTCCCCGTGACGACCGTTTCGCCTTCCCCCCCGCTTATAGGGTCAAGGTGCATCTCCATGTTCCGGTAAATAGCGAGATCTTTGCTGCCGCCAACGTAGGTCCCCTCCCAGTCAAAGGGAACGGAACTTTCAGGATCTCCCTCCGGAAATGCTGTTGCGGTTTGACAGACAGTTTCCGGAAAGGTCAAGACCTGCTGACTATCTCCAGCGCAGTCGCAGAATACATTCTCAGCTCCAAAAAGAACATTCGCGCCGATGAAAAAAAGGAGCGCAGCCAGTTTAATATTCTTCATACAAACGTTCCCCGCAATTATTATGACGACAGTCTATTCTATCATTATTCAAGCATTTGCACTATCAGCACCAAACGCTGACGAGCAAGCCCTTGAGTTTTTGTTCATCAAAGCCGACTTCCGAAAGCGGCAAAAGAAAATCTTCGTGGGAACGCGCGGCGCGGTAATCGGGACGAACGTCAGGCTCCTTAAGATAGCGTTTTATTCTTTGGATGTCGGGATCGATCAGGAAACTGCCGTGCATAAGCAGCGCTCCCTGGCGCTGGCTCTGGGCGTTGCCGGCGACCTTTCTTCCGGCGATGGCCAGATCGCAGGGCTCGTGGAACTCCAAGTTGAGGCCTTGGTTTTGGAAGGCTTTGATGAGGGGCGCAAAGGCTGTCCGGTAAGCGCCCATGACGTCGAAACGCCTGAAGGGCGGGGCAAGATTCGTAACTATCGTGTAAACAAGGCAGCCCTTGTGGATGAAGACCGCCCCCCCGCCTGAGAAACGTCTTAAGACGGGAACTCCATCCTTTTCGGCCGCGGCTTTGTCAACGTACTTTTCCTCATCCTGGCTTAAACCCAGAACGATCGCCTCGTCAGTGAAGTTATAAAACCTGAGCAGCGGCGGCCTTGCTTTCTTCCCGACTTCCGACATAAGCTCTCTGTCCAGAGCGATCTGCTCCGCAACGGATAGCTTGGGAGTTTCCAGGTAGTTTAGCCTAAAAGAAGTCATGTTCAAATTTTAGCAAATTTCCGCCGGGGTTTGGCTTTGACAATGAGGGGCGGTTATGGTACAATTTCTATTCACAATTAAAAATGAAATAAACAACAAAAGGTGAGATTTTTATGGCAAATCCAAAACGCAGACATTCTCAGACCCGCCGCGACAAACGCCGCACGCACGACTCCTTAACGAAGCCCCAGACTCTGGCCTGCTCCAATTGCGGCTATGAGAAGCAGCCCCATGTGGTCTGCCCGAAGTGCGGTTTCTACAAAGGCCGCCGCGTGATCGCTCTGGCTACCGTCGCCGAATAATTCCCTTCTTCGCGTTACGCAATGCGTATTGCCGTTGACG
Source organism: bacterium (assembly GCA_017616555.1). Classification (GTDB taxonomy): domain Bacteria; phylum Auribacterota; class UBA3054; order UBA3054; family UBA3054; genus UBA3054. The sequence continues at coordinate 110,458 of JAFZXZ010000016.1, forward strand.
CTATGGGGGGCGATTACGCCCCCAACGAGATCGTCGCTGGCGCCCTGAAATACCTTGCCAGCGGCGACTCCGAAGCTAACATCATTCTGGTGGGAGACGCTGAGCGCATCGAAGCTTGTCTTTCCGATCTAAACGCCAGCAACGCTCCTGTAAGAGTCATCCACGCCTCCCAGAACGTGGAAATGAACGAGTCCCCCGCCGTCACCTTGAGAAAAAAGCGCGATTCCTCCATTGCCGTCGCCACGCGCATGGCTGCCAAAGGGGAAGTTGACGCCATCGTCTCGGCCGGCAACACCGGAGCTTTGGCCGCGGCAGCCCTTATGGAATGGGAGCTTCTGCCAGGCGTTGACCGCCCGGCCATTGCCACTCTGATCCCGGGGCCTTTCGGCGCGACCGTGCTCTTAGACGCCGGCGCGACCGTGAACTGCAAGGCCGTCAACTTAGTCCAGTTCGCGAAAATGGGCGCCTGCTACGCCAGGCACGTCCTTAAAAAGACCCATCCTGTGGTGGGCCTTTTGTCTGTGGGCGAAGAAGATGAGAAAGGCAACAAAGAGACTAGGGAGGCGCACGCGCTTCTGAAGAATTCTCCATTGCACTTTTACGGCAACGTGGAAGGCCAGGACATCTTCCTCGGAAAGGTTGACGTCATCGTCTGCGACGGTTTCGTCGGCAACGTTGCCCTAAAGGTCATGGAAGGCATGGCGAGCGGCATCCAGACGATGGTCTCGCATCCGCAAAGCAACAAGTACGGCTTCTCAAGATTTTTCGCAAGCTTTTTCTCCCAGTCCCCCGCCCAGCAGATCAGGCGTCATTTCGACGTCAGAAAGTTCGGAGGCGCTCCTTTGCTCGGCGTGAACGGGACCTGCATCATAGCCCACGGCAATTCCCATGCGGACGCCTTGTGCGCCGCCATCTTCCGCGCCCAGGAGATCGTAACGCACGACCTCAACCATTACATCGCGGAAGCGCTAATTCAACCCCAAGAGATTGAAAGATCATGACAAAAATCGCTTTGCTTTTCCCTGGCCAGGGCGCTCAGTACGTCGGCATGGGCAAGGATCTCTACGAGAATTCCCCGGCCGCGAAAAATATTTTTGATCTAGCTTCCGCCCTTATGGGCGAAGGTTTCATGAAAACCGTTTTCGAAGGTCCGGAAGAGGACCTGAAGAGGACCGACATCACCCAGGTCGCCATCTACACCGTTTCTCTGGCTGCTTTCGCCGCGCTTAAGGAAAAAAAACCCAACCTCGAGATCGTGGCCGCCGGCGGTTTGAGCCTGGGCGAGTATTCGGCGCTTACGGCCGCCGGAGTGCTCTCCTTCGAGGAAGGCCTTGAGCTCGTTCGCTCCAGGTCGCTCTTCATGCAGGAAGCGGCGGAAAAAGCCCCCGGCTCCATGGCCGCGGTCCTTCAGCTGGACGGCGAAGTCGTCAAAAATATCTGCGCAAAATATCCTTCCCTTTACGTCGCCAATTTCAACTGCCCAGGGCAGATCGTCATTTCCGGCGCCAAGGAAAGCATCGAGAAAGCGCAGGAAGAACTGCTTGCTGCGGGCGCCAGGCGCGTCATCCCCCTGGCGGTCGGCGGCGCTTTCCACTCCCCCTTCATGGATCCGGCCAGGGAAAAACTCCTGCCTATGCTGAAAGAAACCAAATGGCAGAAGGCCAACTTCCCCGTAGCCTCCAACGTGCTTGGCAGCCTCTATCCCGAGGACGCCGACTTCGCTGCCTTGCTGGGCAGACAGATAGTTGAGAGCGTGCGCTGGGAAGACGACTTCCGCGCCATCACCGCTTTGGGAGCGGAACTTAGTTTGGAATGCGGACCGGGCAACGTTTTGTGCGGGCTCGCCAAAAAAATAATGAGAGAAGCCAGAACACAAACTTGCGGCAAGCTCGAGGAGCTTGCTAGCATCTGAGGGAGCGTTTTGGTATAATATTTTTAAATAACACTTGAAAATTATGGCATACGAAATCAATTTAAGTTCCAAGACGGCCGTTATAACAGGCGCGGGCCGCGGCATAGGGGCTGCTATCGCCCTTAAGCTGGCTTCTGCCGGCGCCAACATCGCCGTTGTGGAATTGAAAGAAGAATTTACGACTGAGACCGTTGCGGCCGTAAGGGCTCTAGGCGTGAAAGCCGAAGGCTACGCCGGCGACGTCTCAAATTTGGCTGAGATGCAGTCCCTTATGGAGAAGATCCAGGCCGACTTCGGCTCTTTGGACATTCTCGTCAACAACGCCGGCATCACTAAAGACACCCTCCTCATAAGGATGGGCGAAGACGAATGGGACGCCGTTTTGAGAGTCAATCTGAAAGGCGCCTTCAACTGCACGAAAGCCGTCGCCCGCATCATGATGAAGCAGAGAAGCGGTCGTATCGTCAATATGGCCTCTATCGTCGGACTTATCGGCAACGCCGGCCAGGCGAACTACTCCGCCAGCAAAGGCGGACTTATCGCCCTGACGAAGACTACGGCCAAGGAGCTGGCCAGCCGCGGCATCACCGCCAACGCCATCGCGCCCGGCTTCATCAAGACCAAAATGACGGAAGTCTTATCCGACGAAGTCAAAGCCAAAATGCTCGAACTGGTCGCTCTGAAACAGTTCGGCGAACCCAACGACATAGCAAATACCGCACTCTTCCTCTGTTCCGATCTCGCCTCTTACATCACCGGGCAGGTCATCGTTGTGGACGGCGGAATGGTAATGTAATTTTTTAAAATCAATATATTTTTTCATACCTACAAAGGAGAAAAACATGGCTACAACGTTTGAAAAAGTCAAGGACATCATCGTGAAACAGCTCGGCGTCAAGCCGGAGGAAGTCACGGAAGACGCCAACTTCACAGACGATCTGGGCGCTGACAGCCTGGACCTCGTGGAAGTCGTCATGGCTCTCGAAGAAGAATTCGAAGCTCCTGTCCCCGACGAAGAGGCCGAAAAGATCAAAACCGTCGGTGACGCCGTTCGTTTCATCGACGCCAAACTGGCCGAAAAACAGCAGCAGTAAACGCTATTTTTCCAAGGGGAGTTCGCTTTGAACTCCCCTTTTTTTGTCTTTTAATAATGGAGAGAGTATGGATACCACGCGCCGCGTAGTTGTAACTGGCATGGGTGTTGTTTCCCCCCTGGGAAACAAAGTTTCTGATTTCTGGGCGAATTTGGCCGCTGGCAAAAGCGGTATCACTAAGCTTTCCATTATCGATCCTGAACCTTATCCCTCGAAGATCGCCGGCCAGGTGCTGGATTTCGATCCGACCGAGTATATCGACGCCAAAGAAGCGAGACGCATGGACCGCGTCGCGCAGTTCGCCGTCTCCGCGGCCAGCCAGGCCGTAGCCGACAGCGCCATCGTTCCCGAGAACGAAGATCCTTCCAAGTTCGGCGTCATCATCGGTTCCGGCATCGGCGGCATGAAAACTTTCGAAGACCAGTACCGCACGCTTCTTGATAAGGGCGCCAGGTACGTCTCCCCTTTCTTCATTCCCATGCTGATCAGCGATATCGCTTCCGGTATCGTTTCCATACGCTACAATGCCCAAGGGCCTAACTACAGCGTTTCCTCCGCCTGCGCCACAGCCAGCCACGCCATCGGGAACGCTTTCAGGGCGATCATGTTCGGCGACGCCGACGTTATGGTAACCGGCGGCGCGGAAGCCGGCATCGTCTCCATGGGACTAGCGGGCTTCTGCTCCATGAAAGCCCTCTGCACCGGCTTCAACGACGAGCCTGAAAAAGGCAGCCGTCCCTTTGACAAAAAGCGCTGCGGCTTCGTTATCGCGGAAGGCTCCGGCGTGGTCGTCCTGGAGGAACTGCAGCACGCCATGAAGCGCGGCGCCAAGATCTACGGCGAAATAAAAGCTGTCGGCATGTCCGCGGACGCTTATCATATGGTCGCTCCTCATCCGGAAGGCCGAGGCGCCGAAATAGCCATGAGAAAGGCCCTCGAACAGGGCGGCGTCAAGGCTAGCGAGATCGATTACATCAACGCCCACGGCACTTCCACTCACTTAGGCGACATTTCCGAAGTCATGGCGGTCAAACGCCTCTTCGGCGAAGACACGAAAATCATGCTCTGCTCCACGAAGTCCATGACCGGCCATACCTTGGGTGCGGCTGGCGCCATCGAACTCATCGCGACGCTTCTGGCTATGAATAACAGCCTTGTTCCTCCGACCATCAACCAGGAGGAGCCCGATCCTGAATGCCTCGTGGACTGCGTGCCGAACGTCGCCAGAAAAGCCGAAATAAAATACGCTCTCAGCAATTCCTTCGGATTCGGCGGCCACAACGCTTCCGTTTTGGCGGCCCGTTATTCCCTGGACTGATATAGTTCCCAATTTATCCAAAAGCCCGCCTTATTCGGCCTTATGCGCGTTTTAAAAGCCATTCTGGTCCTCATTCCCCTTTTGCTTCTTGGCCTCATAATAGCCGTCGGCCTCCTGGACAATCTGGCCGTCAAGGAAAAGCTGACTTCCTACTCCGTAAAGAAAGGCATGCCGCTGGAAGTTGGCAAGCTTGATCTTTCCCTGCCGAAAGCCGAGGCGGTCTTCGAGAAAGTCAGAGCCGTCGATCCTGTCATGGGCTTCACCGCCTCAGTGGAAAGAGTGGTGCTGACTTTGGACGAAAGCGAATTGGCAAAGGGAAAGCGCAGCGTTTTTATTTCCGCTACGAATGCGACGATCATGGCGCCCTGCGATTTTATCGGCGCGATCTCCGGCAAATCTGCGGTCATGCCCTTAGGAAAAGGCGGCTCGCTTCTCAATTATTCCGCCGAGAAAGTGGAATTGGGAAAACTCCCCTACCTTCTTTCGCAAAAAGAGAAAAGCAAGGATCCCCTTTACATAAAAAGAGCCCGCATAGAAGGCGGCAGCGTCTTTTTCCAAGGACGCACAAAGCCTTTTGTCTGGGACATCGTCGAATTGGACGGTCAGGACCTGGCCGTGCCGCCTGAAAAAGCCGAAAATCCGCAATCCTTTTGGCTCATAAAACTCAGGGAGAATCCCGCGACTGTTTTCCAGGGTTTTCTTACAACCGAAGGGAACGTCAAGACTTTGAAATTTTCCCTGAACGACCTGCCGGCGGAAATATTGGGCGACCTTGTGCCCGAGGACTACGGCAACTGGGTCTGCGAAAAAGGCCTTCTCTCAGCGGAGGGGGAACTGCATTTTCAGGGCAAAGAACTTCTGCCCGGAACGATCAAACTGAAAATGCGCGGACTGGACCTGAGATCATCCGAATTAAAGAACAAGAAGGTCTCCATCCCCGCAGTCTCTTTGGAAAACGCCAACCTTGACCTGGAAGTAACGGTTGACAATGATCCCCCTTATTTCCATCTCACGGAGGCCTGGGAGAACCAGAAAACAAAAGTTGAGAGCGGCCGCTTCCAGATGACCCTGGATCTAAAATTCTAGGCCCTTTTTCTCAACAAATAAACAAGGGATAAAATAAGCGGGAGAGCTCCCGCTTCCGGAACGGAAAGATCATCGAGGTCTATCGTGATCGTGCAAACGGGATAAGTAAAATCCTTGTAGTCTTCCCAAGAAAGTTTTTTTGCAAATCCGTTTTCGTCCAGAACGAATCCCGGCTTCAGCTGGGCTCCCTCCACCTTTTCTATAGCCACGCCGTCCGGCGTATAGACGGGACTGCCGTCAGGCATGATCTCCTGATAGTAAATGTCCGGGTCGCTGTTGCGATAATCTTCCCATACAGCCGCTATTCCTCCGTCAGTCAACCTGGCCAGACTGACGTTGAGCTGATTTTTCGGAGCGCAGGACAAAACGCCGGGAAGCGGCCAGAGAAACGAACCGTCTTTGTCTATCCGCATACACCATAAGTTGACGTTGTTCGTACCGGCGCTGGAGCTCTCCCAAGCCGCAAGAAGCGTTCCGTCGGAAAAATCAAGCAGTTTGGGCCGACGCTGCATGCCCTTGAAATCGTTCAGCGTGATTTTCCAAAGCTCGTTGGAATTCGCGTCGCTTTTCAATAACTTCACCAACCCGTCCGTTTCGTCAAGATGTACTTCATCCCAGATCTGGTAGAAGCCGTTGCTGCCGTCTATCGGCAATATCTGGTAGGTGTCAACGATATAGCCGTCCTCGGGGAAAGACTGGACCGGGAGTTCCGAGAATTTGTCGTCCTCTATGCCTAAGCCTTTAAGAGCGCGCCGGGACAGGCGCGCGTCTTTTTGTCCTGCGGAAAACGCAGACAAGGAAAAGAGCAAAATTAGCAGACTGACGATAAATCTCATGCTTATATTTTAGCAAATAAAGAGAGCGGATTGAGCGAAAAAGCACATACCCCTCGCTCACGGACTACGCGCGCCTTGCAAACATTAGCGTCCTCCGTGAGTTCGCTTAGGGGTATGTGCTTCTTTCGCTCTCCGCTCCTTTGCGGCGGAGCAAAGTGTGTCGTGTGCCCCAAGGCGAACTCATGGAGGATGCAAATCAAGGCCATGCGCGCGTAATTGTGAGCCGGGGGCATACGACAACTTTGCTCCGCCACTGGCTAAATCAATCGCCGAGTTTTTCCCAATCGCAGATAGCAGAAGGAAGCAGGCCGTTTTTCGGCTCGGCTTTCAATATTTCGCCGTTAGCGCGAAGAAGATATACAGGTTTCTTCGCTTTTCCTTTGTTCACGCCTTTTTCAGAAAGCAAAGGATCTTCGCTGTCAGGCAGCGCGTTGGCATTGTATGACCAAAGGTTGGTATTTATCTCATCTTCCCCGGCGTAACCCATAGTGGTAAGCAAAAGAAGATCGGAAGCGGAACTTGTTTTTGAATAACGTTCATTTCCCATTGTGCTCGGGTACGAACCGTATTCGTTGCAGTAAGTTTTCAAATGGACGTAAAGATTCCTAAGCCTTATGGTCTTTTCAGCGGAAGCGCTTCTTTCCGCCACCAAGCTTTTCAGCTGCCAGCCGAAATAAAACAACACGATCCCAATCAAAATCGCGATGACGTGTTCGTACGGAAATTTTTTCTTAGCGTTCGGCATAAAATTAGATAAAAAAAGACCGGAAGAAATTTTCTTCCGGTCTTCATGGGGAAAAAAGACTTAGTCTTTCAAAACGCCCCAGTCTTTCACGACGTCGCCGCCGAGAAGCTTGCCGGACGTCTTGTGCGCCGAGATCTTCTCAATACGGCCGTTCGCCAGAAGGACCATCACGCCTTTGTTGGAAAGAGGCTTGATGCCGCGGTCCTGGGTCTGAAGACGAAGCTGTCCGCTGCTCACGCCCTGGTCGGCCAGCAAGGGATCCGTGCTGTCGATACGAGCGGTGGAGTTGTAGGACCAGCCGATGTGGTTCTTGTCGAATTCTTCGGGACGCGGTTCCTTACTGAACTTGTCGAACTGACCTCCCGGTGGATGGAGAAGCTCGTTGAGTTCTTTCTCGTCCATACGGCCGGTGTAGGCCAGAGGATACAGGTCGCGCACGCCGCCGCCCTGCTCATAGCGGGTGGCAGTGGGCTGAACGCTCGGGAAAGAACCGAAGTCCTGCTGATACGTCTGAAGATAGACGTACAGGTCGCGCAGCATAGCGCTACGCTGCAACTGACCGACCTTCTCTTTGATAGGACCCTGGGCGCCGACACCAAGACTGGCAAGAATGCCGATAACGGAGATCACGACCAGCAATTCGATCAAGGTAAAGCCTTTCGTGTTTACACGTTTCATGGTTTCTCCTTTATTTATGAATTGTTCTTTTTTAAAGCAAACTAGACTACTTTAGGGATATTATAATCAAATAGCCCTGAAAAAGCAAACCGCGCCTTATTTGCCGGCCAGCAGTTTCTCTTGAATTGCCTTGGGAACTTGCTCAAAGTGGTCGGGTTCCATGCTATAGCTGGCGCGGCCGCTGGTCAGCGTGCGGACAGCCGTGGCATATCCGAACATTTCGGCCAGTGGCACCTGGGCTTTGACGACCTGCAGATGCTGCTTGGGCACTATTTCCCTAACTTTGGCGCGGCGGCTGTTAAGGTCGCCAATTACGTCGCCAAGGTTGGTGTCGGGAGTCGTCACTTCCACGTGCATCACAGGTTCCATGAGGACCGGTTTGCATTTGGGAATGCCGTCTCTGAAGGCGAAGATGGCCGCCATCTTGAAGGCCATTTCCGAAGAGTCAACTTCATGGAAAGAACCGTCGAAGAGCGTGGCTTTGAAATCCGTGCAGGGGTATCCCAGAAGGACGCCGCTGGTCATCGCTTCCCTAAGACCTTTTTCGACCGCGGGAATGAATTCGCCGGGAATCACGCCGCCTTTGATCTCGTCAACGAACTGAAAACCAGCGCCCGCTTCCAAGGGCTCAAACCTGATGTGCACGTCGCCGTACTGGCCTTTGCCGCCACTTTGCCTCACAAAGCGGGAATGGATCTCCGTAGAAGCGGTGATGGCTTCCCTGTAGGCTACCTGCGGGCGGCCGACCGTAGCGTCAACTTTGAATTCCCTGATGAGGCGGTCCTTGATGATGTCAAGATGCAGTTCGCCCATGCCGGAAATGATGGTCTGGCCGGTGTCCTGGTTGGTGGAAACGGTGAAAGTCGGATCTTCTTCGGAAAGTCTGGCCAAGGATTCGGAAAGCTTATCGCGGTCCGCCTTGGATTTCGGCTCGATGGCCAAAGAAATGACTGGATCTGGAATGTTCAGTGATTCCATGATTATGGGGTGCCCTTCGTCGCAGATGGTCTCGCCGGTCTTGACATTCTTTAGGCCCACCGCCGCGGCTATTTCGCCGGCGTGGACTTCGTCAAGCTCTTTTCTGTTATTGGCGTGCATCTGCAATAGACGCCCGATCCTCTCTCTTTTCTTGGTGTTGGCGTTGAAGACCGTCTGTCCTTTTTTGAGGGAGCCGGAATAAACACGGAAGAAGGTAAGTTTGCCGACATAGGGATCGGCCATGATCTTGAATGCCAAAGCGGAGAAAGGCGCGCCGTCGGTGGGCTTCCTTTCCTCTTCCTCGCCTTTCTTGTTGATGCCGACGATCGGCTTAGCGTCCAGAGGAGAAGGAAGATAAGCGACGATGGCGTCCAATAGAAGGCGGATGCCTTTGTTTTTGAAGGAAGAGCCGCACATTACAGGAACAATTCTGTTATCAACAACGCCTTTTCTCAAGGCCGCCATGATCTCTTCGTCTTTAAGCTCTTCGCCGTTCAGATATTTTTCCAAAAGCGCGTCGTCGCATTCCGCCACGGCTTCCAATAAAATCTGGCGTTTTTCCTTGCAAGCATCGATAAGCTCGGGAGGAATCTCCTCCTCGGTGTACATGTTGTCCTTCAGTTCATCGTGCCAGATGTAAGCTTTCATCTTGATGAGGTCCACAGCGCCGTGGAAGTTGTCCTCTTTGCCAATGGGGTACTGGATGGCCACCGCATTGGTGTTCAGTTGATTCTTCATCTGCTCGATGGTGCCGAAGAAGTCGGCGCCCACGCGGTCCATTTTGTTGACGAAGGCGATGATAGGAACGCTGTATTTCTGAGCCTGGCGCCAAACGGTCTCGCTTTGCGGCTGCACGCCGCCTACGGAGCAAAAGACAGCAACCGCTCCATCCAGAACACGCAAAGAGCGCTCCACCTCGATGGTGAAGTCCACGTGCCCCGGAGTATCAATGATGTTGATACGATGTTCTTTCCAATAGCAGGTGGTGGCGGCGGAAGTAATGGTGATCCCGCGCTCCTGTTCCTGCAGCATCCAGTCCATCACGGCGGTGCCTTCGTGCACTTCGCCGAGCTTGTAGGTGACGCCGGAGAAATACAGGATGCGTTCCGTAGTGGTGGTCTTACCGGCGTCGATGTGGGCCATGATGCCGATATTCCTAACCTTCTCTAATGCTATGTCTCTTGCCATAGTAGTATCTTTCGTTTTATTAAATATAATGGCCCGCCGCGATACCGCGGCAGGCCATCATTATGAGCGTCTGTGCACTTACCAGCGGTAGTGAGCGAACGCGCGGTTGGCCTCTGCCATGCGGTGCACTTCGTCGCGCTTACGAACTGCACCGCCTTCGCCTTTATAGGCGTCGGCCAGTTCGTAGGCCAGCGCTTGCGCCATTTCGGTGCCTTTGCGGCCCCTGGCGCCGCCGATGATCCAGCGGATGGCCAGAGCGTCCTGACGATACTGGGGGATCTCCACCGGGACCTGATAGGTCGCGCCGCCGACTCTGCGGGAGCGGACTTCCACGGTGGGGCGGACGTTTTCCAGAGCCTTGTTGAAGACTTCGATCTCCTCGGCTACGGAAACGATCTGGCTGGCCTTGGTCAGGGCTTCGTAGAAGATGCGCTGGGCCAAAGTCTTTTTGCCGTCCATCATGAGGTTGTTGATGAACTTCGCGACGATTCTGTCTTGAAATTTCGGATCGGGAGTGATTACCCGACGCGTTGCGTTATGTCTGCGTGCCATAAATTATGTTTGTCCAAAAATAGAGTTGTTAAGCAAATTCGTTGTCGATCAAGATTTGGGACGCTTGGCGCCGTACATGGAACGACTCTGTTTGCGTTTAGTCACACCGGCGGTATCCAGGACGCCACGAATAAGGTGGTATCTGACGCCCGGAAGGTCTCTGACACGGCCGCCTCTTACCAGAACAATGGAGTGTTCCTGCAAGTTGTGACCTTCACCGGGGATATAGGCGGTTACTTCCGTTCCGTTGGACAAACGGACACGGGCAACTTTACGTAAGGCGGAGTTCGGCTTCTTCGGCGTGCGGGTGGTAACTACCAGACAAACGCCGCGGCGGGCAGGACAGCTCTGCAAGGCGGGAGCCTTGGTGTGCTGCTGCTTGGGCTGACGACTCTTCCGTACTAATTGGTTAATAGTAGGCATGATTTTCCTCTTTTTTTGTTTATGAATTGAATTTGGTTTTTATTCGTTTGAATCGGTTCCTTCTCCCTTGGAGAAATCGCCGCCGAGTATCTCGTCCATGGAGCCCAGGATCTCGCCTTCGCTGTCGTCAGTATCCAAGAGGAAGGAGGAATCCATTTCGCTCTGGGCGGTGTAGCCGAGATCCAGTTCGCCGCGTTCGTCCAGTTCGCCGGTGAAGCGTTCTTTGGAGAAGCCTGTGCCGGAGGGAACGAGGTGACCCATGATGATGTTTTCTTTGAAGCCCATCAAGGGGTCTTCGCGGCCGGTGGCGGCGGCTTCGGTCAGAACTCGCGTGGTTTCCTGGAAGGAAGCCGCGGAGACGAAAGAAGACGTGCTTAAGCCGGCCTTGGTAATGCCCTGCAAGAGAGGCATACCTTTGGCAGGACGCTTGCCCTCTTTGGCGGCTCTGCGGTTGCAGGCCTCAAAGCGGGAGCGCTCGACTTCGTCGTCATACAGGAACTCGGTGTCGCCGGGATCCGTGATCTTGACTTTACGGAGCATCTGGCGCAGAATGACTTCGATGTGCTTGTCGTTTATTTCCACGCCCTGAGAACGGTAAACTTCCCTGACCTGGTCCAGGAGATAGCCCTGAAGTTCGCGAACGCCGCAAACGTCAAGCAGTTGGTGAGGCTCAATGGCGCCTTCAGTGAGGCGTTGTCCTTTCCTGATACGGTCGCCGGCGCTGACGATGAGCTGCTGGCTAAGGGGTACTTTGTGGATCCTGACTTCGCCGGTCGTATCGCTTGTCACCTTGATGATGCGGTGTCCGCGGTCGATGCTCTTTTCAGGGAAGCTGATGGTGCCGTCGATCTCAGCGATCTCAGCGGCGTCTTTAGGACGTCTGGCTTCGAAGAGTTCTTCCACACGGGGCAGACCGCCGGTAATATCCTTGGTCTTGGATTCCTGACGCGGCGTCTTGGCGATCATAGCGCCGGCTTTGACTTCCGCGCCTTCCTCGGCGACCAGAATGGCGTTCACCGGGATCGGGTAGCTGCCGTTGGATTTTCCGTCTTCACCTTCGAACCAGATCTCGGGATGGAGATCCTCTCTGGTCTGAAGAATAACGAGCTCTTCCTTATTGCCCTGCTCTTCAGACCTGCGACGGTCAAGCGTCTTGCCTTCGATGATGTCCTTGTAGCGGACGATACCGCTAACTTCAGTGTACATCGGAATATTGTAAGGATCCCACTCGGCAATGACCTGGTCTTTTTTGACCTTCTCGCCGTCCTTGACTTTCAAGAGCGAACCAATCTCCAAGTCATAGGAGAGAAGCGGGACACCGGTCTTATCGTCCGCGATGATGGCTTTGCCGTATTTGTTCAAAACACGCACGCCGTCTTCGGATTTGACGCTGTGTACGTTCTCGAGAACGATCCTGCCGGCTTTCTCAGCCTTATGGGCTGTTATGACCGCAGCTTTGTTAGCTGTGCCGCCGATGTGGAAAGTACGCATGGTAAGCTGCGTGCCGGGCTCGCCGATTGACTGGGCCGCGATGATGCCGACCGGGGTGCCTTCCTTTACGAGTTCGTACTTGGAGAGGTCCATGCCGTAGCACTTGGCGCACACGCCGTAGGGAGCTTCACAGGTAAGGACGGACCTAATTGTGACAGCATCAATGCCGTTTTCCTCAATCTCCTTAGCCTTGTGGTTCGTTATAAGCTCGCCAGCCTTAACAATAGTATCCTTGGAGCCGGGCTTCATGATGTCGTAAAGGGCCGTGCGGCCTTTGATACGGTCGCTAAGCTTTACCAGAACCTTGTTGCCTTCAGAGATAGCCGTGACTTTGATGCCGCTCGGGGTCTTGCAATCGTCGCAAGTGATGATGATGTCGTGGGCCACGTCGACCAGACGTCTGGTGAGGTAACCGGCGTCTGCGGTCTTAAGAGCGGTGTCGGCCAAGCCTTTACGAGCGCCGTGCGAGGAAATGAAGTATTCCAGCATCGAGAGACCCTGCTTGAAGTTGGATCTGATCGGCGTTTCAATGATTTCGCCGCTGGGGTTGGCCATCAATCCTCGCATACCGGCCAGCTGCTTGATCTGGTCGCGGGAGCCTCGGGCGCCGGAATCGACCATCATGTGCAGCGGGTTTAGTTCTCTCAGTTCCTCGGCCTTGCTTTGCAGCTTGGCATAGAGGTCTTCGGAGATAGTGTTGGTAGCGGTCGTCCAAACGTCCACCACGCTGTTGTAGCGCTCTTTTTCGCTGATGGCGCCCGCGGCATGCTGCTTAGTGATCTGATTCACTTTCTTCTGAGCGTCTTCCAGAACGGCCTTGCGGCTGTCCGGCACCATCATGTCGGAAGTGGAGATGGAAATACCAGCTCTGGTGGATTCATGGAAACCGGCTTTCTTGATGCGGTCGAGAGTCTCAACCGTGCCCATGGCGCCGACCGCTTCGAAGCAGTCGTTTATAAGTTTGGCGAGACCTTTCTTGTCGATTGTCTTGTTGTAGTATTTCAGTTCTTCGGGCAGGAGCTCGTTGAAGAAAACGCGTCCGGCCGTAGTGTCAATGATCTCTTCCTTCTTGCCTTCCAGAGCGGGCTTGGACGGATCCTTCCAGTTGGGGGCAAAGAGAACTTTGATGTTATGATGCAGCGATATTATGCCGTTGTCATAAGCCCTGTGGACTTCCTGCGGAGTCATAACGCCGGTATGAGCGACGGAATGCTCTTTGAGCCAGGGATCGTGAGTCAGGTAATAGATACCCAAAACAATATCCTGAGTCGGCATCATCATAGGTTTGCCGGAAGCCGGTGAGAAGAGGTTTTCCGGAGCCATCATGAAGTTCTTGGCTTCCCACAAAGCTTCTCTGGAAAGCGGAACGTGCACAGCCATCTGGTCGCCGTCGAAGTCGGCGTTGAAGCCGCCGCAGACCAGAGGATGGACTCTGATGGAATTGCCCTCGATGAGCATCGGTTCAAAAGCCTGGATGCCGAGACGGTGCAGGGTAGGGGCGCGGTTCAGCATGACCACGTGTCCCTTCGTCACCTGCTCAAGGATATCCCAAACGATCGTGTCGCCGCGTTCAATGACTTTCTTGGCGGTCTTTATCGTCTGGGCTACGCCCTGCTTCTTAAGTTCGCGGATAATGAAGGGCTCGAAAAGCTGCAAGGCCATCTTCTTCGGAAGACCGCACTGGGTCATCTTCAGTTCCGGACCGACAACGATGACGGAACGGCCGGAGTAGTCCACGCGCTTACCGAGCAAGTTCTGACGGAAACGTCCCTGCTTGCCTTTAAGGTTGTCACTCAGAGATTTCAGAGCGCGGCCGGAAGGACCCGTCACGGTGCGGCCGTGACGGCCGTTGTCGATCAGAGCGTCCACCGCTTCCTGGAGCATGCGCTTTTCGTTGTTGATGATGACATCAGGCGTACGCTGGCTCTTCAGGGCTTTCAAGCGGTTGTTGCGGTTGATGACGCGGCGGTAGAGGTCGTTGAGGTCGCTGGTCGCGAAACGGCCGCCGTCCAGGGGAACGAGAGGTCTCAGATCCGGGGGCAAGACAGGAACGACATGGATCATCATGTATTCCGGCCTATTCTCAGAATTGCGGAAACCTTCAATGATTTTAAGACGCTTGGCGATTTTCTTCCTTACCTGCTTGGAATGCGTCTTCTGCATGTCTTCATACAGCTTGTCCGCTTCCTTGTCAAGGTCAAATTCCCTCAAGAGAACTTCCAGGGCTTCCGCGCCGGTGCCGGCCTTGATGTCGGTGTGCCCATCGGCGCGCAGCTGTTCAAGCTCGTCCTCGCTGATGAGTTCCCCGCGTTTGCGGCCGGATTTGCCGGGGTCGAGAATAATGTAAGATTCAAGGTAAATGACCTTCTCCAGATTGCGGACAGTCATGTCAAGAATGGCGCCCATTCTGGAGGGCATGGTCTTGAAGAACCAGATGTGGGCGACGGGCACGGCCAGCTCGATGTGGCCCATGCGTTCGCGCCTGACCTTGCTCTGGGCGACTTCCACGCCGCAGCGGTCGCAGACGATGCCTTTGTATTTAATGCGTTTGTACTTACCGCAGGCGCACTCCCAGTCTTTGACCGGGCCGAAAATGTGCTGGCAGAAAAGGCCGCCGGGCTCGGGTTTGTAAGTGCGGTAGTTGATAGTCTCGGGATTTTTGACTTCGCCGTGGGACCAGGAACGGATGGTGTCGGGGGAAGCGATGTTGACAGTCACTTTGTCAAACTGGTTCTCCTTGACCGGATGACTCCACATGTCGAAGGGCTGCTCTTCTTCGGAATCGTCGGGAATGGAGATCTTCTCGCTCCCCGCTTCGCTTTCGTCAAAGAGAGTTTCATCGGCCGCGATAGTGTCGGCGATATCGCTGGTCAGCTCGTCGCTGCTTTCCAGGATGTCTTCCGTTACGGCGTTCTCGAATTCGTTGTCCGAATCAAACTTCATCATATTTTTGCTATCCTGCGATAGTTGGTTTACTTCTTCTCAGTTCTGACGTCAAGGCAGGCGGCCCTGAGTTCCTTTACCAGCACGTTGAAAGATTCCGGCGTGGAAGCTTCCAGGGCGCAGTTGCCCTTCGTGATGGATTCGTAGGTCTTCTTGCGGCCTTCCGTATCGTCGGATTTGACCGTCAGCATTTCCTGCAAAGTATAGGCGGCACCGTAAGCTTCCAAGGCCCAAACTTCCATTTCGCCGAAACGCTGTCCGCCGCTTTGGGCTTTGCCGCCCAAAGGCTGCTGCGTGACCAGCGAGTAAGGTCCGGTAGCGCGGGCGTGGATCTTGTTGGCGACCAAGTGACCCAGTTTCATGAAGTAGGTGTAGCCCACCGTCACTTTCTGGTACATGGCTTCGCCGGTCCTTCCGTCGTAAAGCGTCACCTTACCGAGTTCAGGAACAAGACTGGTGGCGCAAAGGTGCGCGTCTTTCTTTTTGTCGTTCTTCTTGGCCTGCTCTCTGGCTTCTTTGAGGAGCGTTTCGATGTCTTCTTCCGTAGCGCCGTCGAAGACCGGAGTCGTAGCGACAAGGCCCAGCATACGGCAGGCCCAGCCCAAGTGAGCTTCCATGATCTGACCGACGTTCATACGGCTAGGAACGCCCAGGGGGTTGAGGACGATATCAACCGGGGTACCGTCTTCCATGAAGGGCATATCTTCCTCGGCCAGGATCTTGGCCACAATGCCTTTGTTGCCGTGACGGCCGGCCATCTTGTCGCCAACCTGCAGTTTCTGCTTGATGGCGATGTAAACTCTGACCATCTTCAGCATATGGCTGTCCATATCGTCGCCGCGCTTGATGGTGTCGATCTCGCGGGCATACTGGGCGGCCAATTCTTCTTTCTTGTAGTCAAGCTGATAGTGCAGACGGTTGACTCGGCTGGCGAATTCCTTGTCCTCCACGTCGAAACCGACCAGAGACTTCTTGGTCCTTATGATACTCTTGACATCGGGAGGCACGGACTGGCCTTTGTCAGCCAGAATGTCGCCGGTCTGTTCGTCGATGATGGCGCCTTTAAGCTTTTCAGAGCAGATCTTATCGAGCTCGGTCCTGTACCATTCCTGGATCTCTTCTTCCTGCTTGGCGCGTCTGTCGGTCGCTTCCTTCTGCAGTTTCTTTTCCTGAGCCTTGTCGCGCTGGGCGTCTTTAGATTTTTGACGGAAAACGTCAACATGCATAACAACGCCGTAAGTGCCGGCCGGAACTTTCAGGGAGGCGTCGCGAACGTCAGCGGCCTTGTCGCCGAAGATGGCCTTGAGCAAGCGCTCTTCGGGGCTCAGTTCGGTCTCGCTCTTCGGAGTGATCTTGCCGACCAGGATGTCGCCGGGCTTGACTTCGGTGCCGGGGATGACGATACCTTCGGAATCCAAACGGGCCAGAGCTTCCGCACCCACGTTCGGGATGTCGCGCGTAGTTTCTTCAGCGCCCAGCTTGGTCTGCGCAACTATGCAGTCGAAGCTTTCGATGTGCACGGAAGTGTAGAAGTCCTCTTTCAGCGCTCTTTCGGAAATGACGATAGCGTCTTCGAAGTTGTAGCCTTCCCAAGGCATGTAAGCGCAGAGGATGTTGCGTCCCAAGCTCAGGACGCCGTCCGCGGTCGCCGGGCCGTTGGCGATAACATCGCCGGCTTTGACCTTGGCGCCGGACTTGACGTAAGGATGATAGTTTATAGTAGTGCCGGCATTGGAACGTTTGAACTTCAGAAGTTCTTCAACCTGTTCCTGACCGTTCTTGCCTTCGATCACGATATGAGTGGCGTCGCTTTCCTTGACCACGCCGTCGATCTTGGCGGTCAACACGGCGCCTGACTCTCTCGCCACCACGCCTTCCAGACCGGTCCTGACCATCGGAGCTTCCGTGGTCAACAAGGGCACGGCTTGGCGCTGCATGTTGGAACCCATCAGGGCTCGGTTGGCGTCGTCGTGTTCCAGGAAGGGAATAAGCCCAGCGGCGATGGAGACGATCTGCTTCGGCGAAACGTCGATATATTCGATCTCAGTGGCTTTGACTTCCTTGAAGTCGCCGTTCCTTCTGGCCTTGATGCCTTCTTTCAGAACGAACTTGCCGTCTTTGTCCCTAAGAGCGTTTGCCTGGGCGATAGTGTATTTTTCTTCTTCGTGAGCAGGCAGGTAAACGACCTTGTCCGTCACTTTGCAGTTTTCAACTTTAAGATAAGGCGTTTCCATGAAGCCGTACTTGTTAGTCTTCATGTACGTGCTCATGGAAGCGATAAGACCGATGTTGGCGCCTTCAGGAGTCTCAATAGGACAGATGCGGCCGTAGTGGCTGTTGTGCACGTCGCGGACTTTGAAGCCGGCGCGGTCTCTGTTCAAGCCGCCGGGGCCCAGTGCGGACAAGCGGCGCTTGTGAGTCAGTTCGGCCAAGGGGTTCAGCTGGTCCATGAACTGGGAGAGCTGGGAGCGGCCGAAGAAATCGCGCATAAGGTTGGAGAGGATCCTCGGGTTGATGAGTTTCTCAGGCTGCGGGATCTCCTGCTGCTGACTGGCCGTCTGGTTCGTCATGCGGTCTTTTATATAGCGGTCCATTCTGGCCAGCGCGATGCGGCACTGGTTGGCCACCAGTTCGCCGACCGGACGGATGCGGCGGTTGCCAAGGTGGTCGATGTCGTCCATCTTGACGGGCTCGCCGTGCTTACTAGATTTTTCTTTGCCTGCCGCCAGGTCCAAAAGATAAGCCAGCGCTTCGACGATATCGTTTTCATTCAGAGTCGTGCGCTTCTCCTCTTCCTCGTTCATGGGAAGGCCCAATTTGCCGTTCAGTTTGTAACGGCCGACGTCTGAGAGATCGTAGGAAGCGGGCTCAAAGAACAAGCGCTTCAAGGCTCTTTCGGCCTGTTCCTGGCTGAAGGGTTCGCCGGGCTGGAAGCGGTGGTAGATCTCGCGCAGAGCTTCTTTGCGGCGGTTGCCGGGGACATCGTTCTTGGCGGAGAATCTCTGCCTGTACTCTTCGTTCTCATCCTCGATCATGCGGAGGACGGGAGAACCGGCCGGAGCATCGTAAACTTTGACACTGGAAACGCCGGCCTTGAGGAGTTCCTCAAGGATCTCTTCGGTCAGTTCCGTGGCTTTTTCGAGGGTAACGTTGCCGACGGTCAGTTTCTGGCCGAGGAAAAGGCCCTCAAGGTTCTTGTTGTTGGTTTCGGAGATCTTGCGGTCGCCGACCTTGTAGAAAAGGTCTAAGAGATCCTCATCTCTCTCGAAGCCCAAAGCTCTTAAAAGCGTCGTCGCCCTGACTCTGCGTCTGGTGTGGCGGCGGTCAACGCTGATGTAAATGTTATTCTTGAGGTCAAAAGTGGCCTCCAGCCAGGTGCCGCGGCTCGGGATCAGCGTGAAGCCGAAAAGAGGCACGCCGGTCGGGTGGATGTTTTCCAGGTAGTAGATGCCCGGAGAGCGCTGCAGCTGGCTGACTATAACGCGTTCCACGCCGTTTATTATGAAGGTGCCGTTGTCGGTCATCATCGGGATCATGCCGAGATTGACATTCTGCTCCTTGACGACTTCTTCGGAACCAAGTTTCCCTTTGACACGAAGCATAGCCTTGATCGGCGCTTCATACGTTTTGCCGCGACGTTTGCATTCGTCAATGGTATATTTGGGAGCGCCGAAAGAATAATGCACGAAATGCATCTCCAGCTTCTTATTGTTGCTGACGATGGGGAAAGCCTTCGTGAACAGAAGCTGCAAACCTTCCATTTCGCGTTCTTCGGGCATTTTATCGCGCTGCAGGAATTTGGCGTAAGAATCACGCTGGACCGCCGTCAGGGGCGGCAGGGGGAATTCGCCGAATTTGCCGCAGTAAACTTCCTCTATATTGCCTTTTTTCGTACGTTTCATGTAGTGGGGAAACTTTAAGGTTTTAGACAAAACACAACGTGGAGGGGGGATATTTATCCCCCGCCACGTTATGCATCAATTTCCCGCCAAAGCGGGAGAGCGCCAGAAATAGATTACTTGAGCTCGACGGTGCCGCCGGCAGCTTCGATCTGTTTCTTGATGGCCTGAGCGTCGTCCTTGGAAGCGGCTTCTTTGAGGGGCTTCGGCGGATTGTCGACCAGGTCTTTGGCTTCTTTGAGGCCCAAACCGGTGATGGCACGCACTTCTTTGATGACGGCGATCTTGTTGGAGCCGGCGCCGGTCAGAATGACGTCGAATTCGGTCTTTTCTTCTTCAGCGGGAGCAGCGGCAGCAGCCGGGCCAGCGGCGACCATGGCGACGGGGGCGGCGGCGGTGACGTCGTACTTTTCTTCTAAGGCTTTAACCAGTTCGTTGAGTTCCAGAACGGTGAGCGTGTCGATGGTGGAAATGAGGGCTTCGATTTTTTCAGAGGCCATAGTGATTCTCCTTTACCCGATCTAATTAACGGGCAATTTGTAGTTATGTTGTCAGTAACTTGTTTGAGGCTTAAAAGTTAACTGAGTGCGTAAGCGATATAAAAGAACTAATGCCAAGTTTACTCGGCAGCGGGCGCGGGAGCGCCTTCGCCTTTCTTCTGGGCGACTTGGTCCAGAACTCGGACCGTGTTGGTGATAAGAACGTTGCCGAAGCAGGCCAGCTTTCTGATCGGGCCCTGCAGGGCGGAGACCAGCATGCTGTAAAGAGCCTTCTTGGAGGGCAGAGCCGCCAGAGCCTTCACTTCGTCAGCCGTCAGATAACGGGAGAGTTCCAGAAGACCGCAGCGGATCTCGAAGTTCTTATTGTCATCAGCAAATTTTTTGATGACCTTGGCCAGTTCGACCAGGTCGCCGTCAGTGGCGGCCAGGGCGTTGGCGCCGGTCAGACTGTCTTTGAATTTCTCCTCGGCCGTTTCGGGCAGGGCGATCTTCAGAAGACGGTTCGGGACAACGTGGAACGTGCCTTTGGCTTCAGCAACGCTGGAGCGGAGGGCGCCGTTCTGCTGCGCTTTCATGCCGTGGTAGGAAGTGACCACCAAGAGCGTGCTCTTGGAGTACTTCTCCTGCATGTCGCGCACTATATATGTTTTTTCAATACGCATTTGATTTCGTCCTTATTTTTGGTTTAGAGCATCGCCTCGCGTTCAGCGTCGGCCACGTCGATCCGGTAACCCGGGCCCATGGTCGAACTAAGGGCGAGCTTTAAGATATAGGCTCCTTTCAGAGTCTGGGGACGAGCTTTCAATACGGCGTTGAGATAAGTCCTGATGTTCTCAAGGAGCTTCTCTTTGCCGAAACTGACTTTACCGACAGCGCAATGCAGTCCGGCCTGCTTGTCGAGACGGAATTCCACCTTACCGGCTTTGAATTCGTTGACAGCGGTCGTCACATCGGCGGTCACGGTGCCGGCCTTGGGAGTAGGCATGAGTCCGCGGGGACCCAGGACTTTACCAAGCTTACCGACTTCGCGCATGGTGGCAGGAGTGGCGATGGCGACGTCAAAGTCGGTCCATCCTTCCTGGATCTTGGCCACCAGCTCTTCCAACCCGGCGTATTCGGCGCCAGCCGCTTTGGCAGCATCAACGTCCGCGCCCGTGGCAAACACCAAAACGCGCACAGTTTTGCCTGTGCCGTTCGGCAGCACTACGGTAGCGCGCACGGCCTGTTCGGCCTTTTTGGGATCAACGCCCAAAAGCATCTGCACGTCCAGCGACTCGTCGAACTTCGTGCCGGATTGGGCAAGGACCTCGGTCAGGGCGTCCTGGAGCTTATAAAGCCCAGTACGGTTGACTTTGGCCTTGTTGGCACTGTGTCTCTTGCTAGTTGACATATCGCGTTTTCCTTGTACGCTCCCCCGGCCTTGCGGCGCGGGGTAAATTATGAGGATCTAATCAGTATTAGTCCCCGATGACATCTACGCCCATACTGCGGGCGGTTCCTTCGACCATCAGCATCCCGGCTTCAACAGTGCGGGCGTTGAGGTCTTTCATTTTCTGTTCGGCTATCTTGCGCACCTGGCTTTTGGTGATGCGCCCGGCCTTTTCGCGGTTCGGGACGCCGGAAGCGGTCTCGATACCGGCGGCTTTCTTAATGAGGACGGCCACAGGGGGCTCCTTCATAATGAAGGTGAAGGACTTGTCCTGATAGACGGTGATGACAACGGGGGTCACCAAACCGGGCTCTTTGTCCTTGGTCTGGGCGTTGAACTCTTTGCAGAAAGCCATAATGTTGACGCCATGCTGGCCCAGAGCGGGGCCGATAGGCGGCGCCGGATTAGCCTGTCCGGCCTTAATTTGTAAACGGATCAAACCGGTCACTTTTTTTGGAGGCATATTTAATCTCCCTAATTAAGGATTGCTTTGTTCTTTATATTCCCGGTCAGGCTTCGCTTTTCTCTACCTGCCAGCTTTCCAGCTCCACCTTGGTGCTGCGGTTGAAGACCATAACGGAAACGGAGAGTTTGCCCCGCTCCTCGTCGATCTCTTCCACAAGGCCGTCGCAGCCGTCGAAGGGGCCGTTCGTGACCTTCACGCGGTCACCGACCACAAAAGAGATCCTCGGCGCGATACGTTCCTTAGAGGCCTCGAGCTGAGCGAACATCTCCTCCGCTTCACTGTCGGTGAGAGCTTTGGGTTTGTCGCCGCCGAGAAAGCCGATCACGCCGTTGGTCTTCTTCACCAACTGCCAGGCTTCGCTGGTCATTTCCATATAAATAAGAATATATCCGGGATAGAATTTGCGCGTATAGACGCGTTTCTTGCCGTTCCGGATATCCTGAACTTTTTCAGTGGGCACGACGACTTTCGCGATATAGTCGCCCATGCCGTACTGCAGTATCCTTTCGTTGAGCTGCTGCTCAGCCTGGAATTCCTGGCCGGAAAGGGTATTCAGCACATACCACTTGTATTCGTGTTTTTCTTCCTGAGGAGCCATAAAATATTACTTGGCAAATTTCAGAAGCCAGGAGAAAAGAGCGTCGAGGGCGAAAAGATACGCCGACATGACGAGCGAGCTGACGATGACGATCTTGGTGGCGGACCAGAGCTGTTCCCTGCTGGTCCAATCGACTTTCTTCAGTTCCTCAACGACTTCGCGCCAGAAGTTCACGAACTTCTGCCAGGCGGAAAGTTTAACTTCTTCTTTCATATTTTTTGCGTTCATTTATTCTTGGTGGCGAGGCAGGAGAGACTCGAACTCCCAACCGACGGTTTTGGAAACCGTAACTCTAGCCAATTGAGCTACTGCCCCGCGGTCCAAGGAAAATTATTTAACTACGCGTTTCGCGATGAAGGGTGTGCTTGCGATCGAAGGGGCAGTATTTGCTGCGTTCCAGACGGCCCGTAGTTTTCTTGCGATCTTTTTTGGTCGTGTAGTTGCGGCGTCCGCATTCGGTGCACGCCAAAGTGATGATTTCTCTTGCCATGGTCAATATCTCCTTAAAGATTCTTTTTTTCCAATGAACGCGGCCTTGCCATGACAGATCTGGGGAAAGGTTTTTCCTTTACTCCGGCGCATGGAGGCAATCCCAAGATGGAGCCCGAGACGAGAATTGAACTCGTGACCTCGTCCTTACCAAGGACGCGCTCTACCATCTGAGCTACCCGGGCTTCCTAAATTGGGTTGCGCCTGTTACCGTACATCGCTTTTAGAGGGCGCAATTCAAGGAAACACTATTGTATGAAATGTGTGTTTTAAAATCAAGCACCCCCTTCGCGCACCACTTAACATCTTCCTTTATCGCTAGTTAATCATTTGCCGCTCGCTGCCAAAAAGCCACATATCCCCCGCTCACGGACTACGCGCTCAGTTTCTCAACCCCGCCATCCTCCGTGAGTTCGCTTGGGGATATGTGACTTTTTGACAGCTCGCAGGCCAAGAGTAACTGCGCAAAGTCCAAAAGAAGTGTATGCCCCAAGGCGAACTCATGGAGGACGCAAATCAAGGCCATGCGCGCGTAATTGTGAGCCGGGGGCATACACTTTTTTGGGCGAAGCGGTATTCGCGCGTAAGCGCATCGTTGCGCGCAGGCGCGCTCTTTGATAGAATAAAGCCCCAAGTTTAAAATCAACCACTAAACGTTTACGGAGATCAAATGAAAAACACTATGATTACTTTGGCTGCTCTCTTGCTCTTCGCGGCTGCGACGGCTCAGGCCACTTTGACCGTTTATCCCATTGCGGAAAAAGGCAACACTTCCTACTCTTTCAGCCTGAAGGGTGAAGACCGCGGCTACGCCATTGAAAACATCGACGCCAGGGAAGGCGAATTCTACATTCGCCTCTGCTACGACTACACGGTCGTCACAAAGGGCTACATAATGAAAGCCGACAAGAAAGGCAAAAACTTCACCGGCGGCAACAGTTCCGAATCCTTCTCCTTCTCCGCGAAGAAAGGCTCCTGGAAATACAGCGCCAGCAACGTGAACTCTTCTTTCACGCTCGGTTACTTCGGCAGCAACGGCAATCCATCCTACGACAATCTGTTCGACACCAAGGGCAAAGCCAGCGCCAAGGGCGTCGTTGACGAGGACGTCATTCCTACGTTTGAAGAAGGCAAGAAATTCTTCGGCCTCTTCTGCGACACCACTGAGCCCGCCATGCTGATCCACGGCAAAGCCACCGGCAAAGCCGGCAAGAGCTGGAAGTATTCCGAAACCTTGGAGGACGGCTCCAAAGTGAAGTTCTCCATGAAGATCAGCAAGAAAGGCGACACCGCCGCCGTCTCCATGTCTTTCAAGACTTCCAAGTACGTGCATCCCGCCTTCATTACCGAGCCGTAATAGCGCGCTCAGGATGAAACAAAAAAAGGCCGCGGAAAACCGCGGCCTTTTTTTATTTGGCTTTTTGCTTTTTCGCTTATTTCTTCACGAACCTGGTGAAGTCCATGGTGAGAACTTCCTCCAGTTCCTTCTGATCGTCCTCTTTGGTGGCGGTCAAAATGATCGCGAAATCATCCGGCACCGGCTGGTTGATCTTTCTCACTGAATAAACTTTCTGGAAATACCTGACCAGGGCGTCGTAGTCGAACTGCTCGCTGGGAATATGCGTTCCGCACTTGTCGATGATGATAAAGCTGTAAACGTAGCCCGCGGCTTTCTTCATGATCTCCGTGAAATCAGGCTTAATCTGCTGCAAATAAACGTCGGGGGGCCAGAAACCGTAAGCATAGACTGCCACTTCGTTGGTGGAGATGCCGGCGAAACGCAATGGGTTGAATTCTATGGGAATAACGGTGTCCTTGTAGGTCCGCAATTCCGCATGCAAGGGGAAATCTTTAATGTCAAGTTTCTTTCCGACTTCCGCGAAATAAGCCGTAAGTTTGTCGTACCACTTCTTCATAATATAAGGGCCGCAGCAGTAGAGACGGTCCGAAACGTCGCGGGCGGAAGCGAAGCGGTGCTCGTAAATGTTCAGTATAACGGGAGCGCCGACGGTATCGAAATAAACGTCCACCGCCAATTCAGTGCCTTCTACTAGCTCTTCAAGCAAAAAGCTGGAACCAACCACGCCTTCCGTATAGGAAGTTCGCCATTCCTCGTAATGGGCCTCGATGTCGGCTTTGGCTTCGACGAGGTCTTGGGGTCCGAAGAGCGTATAGACGCCCAGGCTGCCGAAGCCGATGTTCAGTTTCAGGATAAGAGGATATTTGAGGTCTTCGGATCTAAGTTCGAAAAGCTCTTCCTTTTTTAGAACTTTGTAATAAAAATCAGGATAGAGGTAAGCGAGCTTGTCCCTCAGGGCAGCCTTGTCTTTCATAAGGTCAGCCTTCTCAACCAGAGGAGAGCCTTTCAGGTTCTCATAGACCCAGGTGAGGGCGTCTTCATTTGTAGTGTAGAGTCTCTCCCCTGCCAGGATCCTCTCCCTGGCTTCGTCCGAGGGTACAAGATTTAGGTCAAAACCTGCTCCGCGCTCCCTTGCGTAATCATTGTCGAGAACGGGCTGCTTCGTCTCCTCGAGGTGGCGGAGCAGGTCGTCGGAAATAATTTTACCAGCTAAAATAATCATATTTTACCTCCTATAAAAAAAGGGAAGGAAGTCGCCTTCCTTCCCATGTGTTAAACATGTTTTCAGGCTCTATTTCTCCCTGATCCAAACTATAACGCTGCCGGGCGCTCGGTTGTCCCAAGCGTAATACGGCACGGCTTTGAACTGCGTTATGCTGACGTCAGGGGGCGTCTGCTGATAGAGGCCCTCCTCCTCGTTGCCGTCGTTGTTGACTTCCACTTTGCCAATGATCGTCATAACGCCGCCCAAGAGATTCTTGTCCCAGAACGTCCTTAAATTGTACTTTCTGGGCAGAGCGCATCTTTCCAGATTGTTGGTGCAGTTGTCGACCGTTTCCAGGCAATAGACCACAGGTCCTCTCTGGATGGCGACGCGGCCTTCCAGTTCCCTGACCTTGGTGGTAGCGTAAACTCTCTGCACCGGCATATCCATCGTATAGATGATATGGTCGCCTTTGCGCCACTTTCTCGTGACGGTAAGATAGCCGTCTTCGTCATCGACGGGCGTTTCCTCGTCGTACCTGCTCTTGACTTTCAGGCTGCTGGACTGACACCAGGCTGGCATGCGCAGCTTGACGGTGAAGGTGCATTCCTTTTCCGGCTTGAACGTGATGGTCGTCTTGCCGTTCCAGGGATACTTGGTCTTCTGCTCGACTTTGACTTTCACTCCATCGATCTCGATCTCAGTTTCGCTGCCCACGAAGAGGTTCACCCACAGCGTTTTTTCGCTCGTGCCGTAGATGTAGCCAGGCAGACTTGCGATGAAGCGGGCGATGTTGGGCGGGCAGCAGGAGCAGCCGTACCAGCCTTGGCGGTGCAGTGCGGCGCCGTCCCACTGGTAGTGCTTGGACTCGGGCTTCTTCTCGCCCTTCTTGTCAGCTTCCGGATCGTAAGTGTAAAGCTGGTTGCTGTAGAAGAATTTTTCGCCGTCCAAAGAAACGCCGGAAAGTCCGCTGTTGTACATGATCCTTTCCATGGCGTCGGCATACTTTGATTCTCCCGTCAGGTAGAGCATGCGCTGGCAGAAGAAAATCGCGGCGATGGAGGCGCAGGATTCGGAGGAGATGTTCTCGACCGGCAGCATGTAATCTCTCACAAAGCCTTCGTTGCTAAGGGAGGGGCCGATGCCGCCAGTAATGTACATCTGACGTTCGCAGACGCTTTCCCAAAGGCGCTTGCAGGCCGCTTCCAATTCCTTGTCGCCGGTCTCCTTGGCGCAGTCCGCCATGCCTGAGTACATATAGAGGGCCCTGACGGAGTGGCCGACAGCATCCTTCTGTTCCCTGACAGGCAAATGCGCCTGGCAGTATTCGTAGGTCTTGGCCCACCATTTCTTGGGATCGTCGCCTCTCTCGATCGCTTCCTTGTCGTAGTAATGCGGCTGCTGTCCTCTCTGATCAATGAAGAAGCAGGC
Source organism: bacterium (assembly GCA_017616555.1). Classification (GTDB taxonomy): domain Bacteria; phylum Auribacterota; class UBA3054; order UBA3054; family UBA3054; genus UBA3054. The sequence continues at coordinate 137,078 of JAFZXZ010000016.1, forward strand.
CATCTTCAGATAGCGTTCTTCATTTGTGGCGTGGTAAAGTTTGACCAGCGCCAGTTCGATCTCCTGGTGGCCGGGGTAGCCCGGGATCTGGCCTTTTTCCGGACCGAAAGTCTTGCAGATCAGATCGGCGTAGCGGCACATGGCATCCAGGAAATTACGGCGCCCGGTGGCGTAGAAATGCGCCACCGCGGCTTCGATGAGGTGCCCTGCGCAGTAGAGCTCATGGCAGTCTCTCAGGTTTTTCCAGCGCATTTCCGGCTTGACGTAGATGAAGTAGTTGTTCATGTAGCCGTCAGGCTGCTGCATGGCGATGATGTCGGAGATAACGTCTTCCAGCGTCTGTTCCAATTTCTTGTCATATTTGACAGCCAGGGAATAGCAGCCGGCCTCGATCCACTTGGCAACATCGGAATCCCAGAAGTAATGGCGTTCGCCTTTGTAGCTAGGCTTGAAACAGTCAAGACGTCCCGTTTCCCTGCACTGTTTTTCGTTGGCAGGGATGGTTTTCAAACGGTTGGTCTCCATTTTCGGAGCCCAGAATTTGTCCGTCACTTTTACTTTGGTAAAAGGAATTCCTGTCTGCTTTGTAGAAATACCCATGTGTATATCCTTAATGCCTAAAAATTATAATCAGATCAAACCTACTTCTTTGCCGACTTCCTTGAACTGCTCAACGGCCCAGTCGAGGTCTTTGAGTTCCAGTGCGTCGGAGACCTGGCAGCGGATACGGGCCGTACCGCGCGGAACGACCGGGAAGCCGAAGCCTGTCACAAAGAGGCCCTTCTTCAGAAGCTTGTTGCTGATAGAAATAGCGAAGGCATCGTCGCCGACGATAATGGGAACGATGGCGCCGTCGCCGTCAAGCGGCTTGAAGCCGGCTTCTTTCAGTTTGTTCCTGAGGTAGGAGGCCTTGTCTCTCAAGCGCTGGGCTCTTTCCGGCTCGCGTTCCAAAACGCGCAGCGCGGCCAGGGCGGAGCAGGCGACCGTCGGAGGCAAGGCGTTGCTGAAGAGCTGCGGGCGGGACTTCTGAATGAGCGCTTCCACAAAGCACTTCTTGCCGGCCACGAAGCCGCCGGCCGCGCCGCCCAAGGCTTTGCCGAGGGTGCCGGAGATGATGTCGATCTGGCCTTCCAGGCCGTAATATTCCGCGGTGCCGCGTCCGGTCTTTCCGATGACGCCGGTGGCGTGGGATTCGTCAACCATGACCAGCGCTTCGTACTTCTTCGCCAAAGCGACGATCTCGGGCAGCTTGGCCACGTCGCCTTCCATGGAGAAGACGCCGTCGGTCACGATCAGACGAACGGGAGCGTTGGGATACTGCTGAAGCTGGGCTTCCAGGTCAGCCATGTCGGAGTGTTTGTAGCGGGCTTTCTGAACGCCCTTGGCGATCAAACGGCAGCCGTCGATGATAGAAGCGTGGTTCAGTTCATCGGAGATGACGACGCCCTCGGCGCCGCAGGCGACCGGGATCGCGCTCTCGTTGGCGCTCCAGCAGGAAACGTAAGTAAGACAGGCTTCCGTCTTCAAAAAGGAAGCGATCTCCTGCTCCAATTCTCTGTGAATGTCAAAAGTGCCGCAGATGAAGCGGACGGAAGCGGTGCCGGCGCCGTACTTGTCGATGCCAGCCTTGCCGGCTTCCTTGACCTCGGGAAGATTGGAAAGACCGAGGTAGTTGTTGGAGGACATGATCATGGTGCGGCCGTAGCCTTCCATTTCCGTATAGGCGTCCATGGGCGTCTGCAGGTACCTGAGTTCCTTGTAAGTTCCGGCGTCGCGCAGAGACTGCATCTCGTCGGCCAGCTTCTTGTAGTATTCGGCGACTGTTGACATAAAATTTCTCCTGATTTATTTGTTAAATTTTTTAAAATTTTTTCAAAAAAGAATTATAGCAAATTCCCGGCACGAAAAACTGTCATTCGTTTTCCAGTACCACGAAAGCCATAGCCGTTTCAGAAGTGTGCGCAAGGGAAAGATTTATTTTCCCTAACCCCAGGCTGGTAAAATATTCTTTCGTAGCGCCATGCAAAACTATAGCGGGCTTTCCGGAGGGTTCTTTCACTACCTCCACGTCCTTCATGGCCATCTTTCCCGAGACGCCCGTGCCAAGCGCCTTGAAAAAAGCTTCCTTGGCGCAGAAGCGGGCGCAGAGGCGCTGTTCGGGGAAACGGTAGCCAAGCGAATATTTCAGCTCCTCTTCCGTAAAGACTTTTTTAGCCAGCGCCATCTTCGCTTCTGTTACTTTGAAGCGCTCCACTTTCTCGATGTCGCAGCCTATTCCGAATATCGCCATACTATTCGTAACGAAGGGCGGCTACAGGCTTCATTCTTGAAGCCAGCAACGCGGGGAAAATGGAAGCTAAAAGGCACAAAACGAATGCGCAGCCGGCGATCATGGCCACATCGACCGGCACGACCTGGCTCGGTATGCCGTCCAGGTAATACACGTTGGCCGGGAAAAGATCTATGCCGAAATGCAAACGCAAAAAGTGCAGAATAGGATTGACGTTGTAAGCGATGACTGTTCCGCCCACCACGCCCAAAAAGAGGCCTATCATGGCGATGAAGAGTCCCTGAATGGTGAAGATCAAGCCAACCGACCTGCTGGTGGCGCCCAGCGCCCTCAGAATGCCGATGTCCTTGGTCTTCCCGAGGACCACCATCACCAGCGTAGAAACGATGTTCAGCGCCGCTACCAAGCTTATCAAAAGCAGGATCAAAAACATCACGCGCTTTTCCAGCTGCACCGCCGCGAAAAGGTGCGCGTTCTGCTCCATCCAGGTCTGCACGGAACAGCGTCCCCTAAGCTCCTCGCTCAGCTCTTTCGCCACGAGGCCTGCATTGTCCACGTCATCCAAACTAACTTTCAGCGCATGGACCGCGCCGTGCATCTGGAAAAGGTGGTTGGCCACCGCCAAGGTCGTAAGCCCGAACTGCGAATCGTATTCGAAATTTCCGGAGTGGAAGATCCCCGCCACTTCCAGCGTTTTCTGCACTGGCACTCTTCCGCCCGGCGTCTGCACGAAAGCCGGGGAAGTCAAAACGACGTGATCCCCTTTCGACACTCCCAGGTTCCTGGCGTAGGTGTCGCCCAAGATCACCTGATTGTCCGTCAAAGATCCGCCGGCGTCCTTGATGTAATTGTGCAGTTCCGAAGCGGAATCCTCCAAATTGGGATCCATGCCCAAGACCACCAGCGGATGCCCTTTGTCGCGCGTGGACAAAAGCACCGGCCCTCTGATATAGGGCGCCACGCCTTTGACATGAGGATTCTTTTTGGCTATCTCCATCGGCTCTTCCCAGTAAGGCAATATCACCCGGACAGGCCCCGTAATAGTCACATGCGCGAAAACGCTGATGACTTTCGTCTTCATCTCCTTCTCAAAGCCCGTCATCACCGACAAAACGATAATCAAAGCAGCTACGCCGATGATAACGCAGACAACCGAGATCAAAGAGAAGAAGGAAACGAACCCTCTGTGACTCTTGGAGCGCAAAAGATAGCGCAAAGCTAAAAACACTTCATACATAATGGTCAATTATACCATTTTTAAACGGTTCCGAACGCCGCCAATTTTTCGTCCATTATGTAGTGCCACTACAAATCAGCCGAAAAATTCCCGAAAGTCAAGCCTCGATTCCCTTATTGCCAAGCGTCTTCAACTTTTGGCTCCGACTTAGACTCCTTCTTGTTCTTCCAATATTTACCAAGGCCCGGTGTACAATTCATAATGTAGTCTTCTCCAGTACGATTGTTATATAACAAACCAAAAGTTGCCGTGTGAATAACACCATCAACCATCATCATTGGCGCAACAAGAGGAAAAAACCAAAAAGCATCACAACCAACAAACGTCGCTCCACAACACCAGACCAACGGATTTATACAAAATAATCCTAAGAATGTCATACCCGGCCCATAAAGCAAATTTTCAGACGTCCAGTACGGTTTTTGATCTTTTTTTGTTTCAGCTCCCGCCTCCCCTTCCGCCGCGACAAGCGAAAGACAAAGACAAAAAGCAGTCGCTATTATTAAAAGTTTTTTCATCATAAAAAGTGGCTTTTGTATCAATGTTTCTTTATATATTCCAATTGCTTCTTGGCTTCCTTGTGACCTTTCGCCGCCGCTTTTCTATACCATTCGGAAGCAAGTTCCCTGTATTTCTTGGAATTCTCTTTGGCTTTTTTGGGATCTTTTTCATGTTGATCGGCGAATATATCCTTGGTGTAATAAACTTCTCCTAATTGAAACATAGACGCCACATGACCCTGTTCGGCAGCTTTTTCAAAAAGAGGTATCGCCTTGTTATTAAAAACATCGTCATTAGACGCACGCTCTTCCTCCTTATATTCGTCCTGCATTTTAAGTTTGCGGTGCAGCATGCCCAATTGATATAAGGAAACTATATCGCCTTTCTCAATGTTTTTTTCATACCATCTGGCTAATGTTTTAATAAAAATACCTCTTTCCATAACGCAGCCTGTTTCGCCGTCTTCATAGATGGCGCACAATTCGTCATAATTTTCCGTATAATAGCCTCCTTCCCTCAACAAGGGAACTCCTTCTAACCACATTTTATATTCATGAAAATAAATTAAATCGCTATAATCAGGGAATTTTGAAGTTCCGTTCTGATTTTTTTCAGTCTTTTGCTTCATTTTTTCATACAAAGCCAAAGTTGCCGAATCGTCACATTTTTCGTCTCTGCACAGCTCCATGATCTTTCTAAATCCGCGTCTGTCGAGGTGTTCGGCAGCCCTTAAATATGATTCGAAAGCTTTTTTTAAGTTATTCTTCTGTCCTAATGAACCGCCTTTGTGTTTGTTTCCTAAGATAATCATTGCGGAAGTGCTCCCCGCATCGGCTGCCTTTTCCAGCCAGGAAATTCCTTTTTTAAAGTCAAAAGCTTCGTTCTTGGTGATACAGAGTATACGGCCAAGATTAAACATTCCGGCAGCATTCCCCTTTTCTGCTGATTGTTGGTACCAAGACATTGCGTCCTTATAATTTTCCTCAAAGCCAATGCCATTTTCATTAAGAATGCCCATATTGCACATGGCGTCGGAATTTCCCAGTTGAGCGCTTTTCTTGTAAAACTCTAAGGCTTTGTCGATGTCGGCTTCCACTCCGTGACCGGTCATGTACATTCCGGCAAGATGATTTATGGCTGCGGCGTTGTTTTTGGCGGCGGCTTTTTCGTAGCACGTAAGAGCCTTTTTTATGTCTGCCTTAAGCGAGCCCTGACCGGCTTCGAACATCCGCCCTATCTTGTAGATTGCCTCAGCATTGCCCTTTTTTGCTTCGGCTTGGTACTTCTTCAGATCCTGGTCATATTCCTCGGCGGTTTTCCTTTCCACTTTCAGTTCTACGCCGAGTTCGTCGTATATTTTCGCGATCGTATCCATGTCCAGTTCGCAATAAGCCACTGTCGCAATAAAAAACGACAAAGCAATCAAAATAATGCGCATGTGATGTCCTTTGTAATTTAGTTCCTTTGCTCCCAAGGCTCCGGATCTGCTTTAACAGAGTCGTATTTCTCTTTGGCTCTTTTGTTCCCAGCTTTCGCCGCTTTTTCGTACCAACCTAACATTGATGATTTTATTTCCAAGTATTCTTTCTTTAATTTGTCGTATTCGGCTTCACCGTCTTTAGGCTTTCCCCTCAGCCAATTGTAATCCCTGGCATAAACGCTGTAATCGGCTTCACCTAATGCAAACATGGCGTAGGGATCTCCGTTTTCAGCACATTTTTTCAGCATGGAAACACCCTTTTCAAACTCTTCCCTTTCTTTTTGGCTGCCGGAAAACCTGTCCCGGCCGCTGTAAATTTTACCCAACTGGTACATGGCTGTGAAATCACCTTTTTCAGCCTGCTTTTCATACCATTGGAATACCCTTTCTCTGTTTAACGCCCTAGCCTTTATATAGTCCGTTTCGCCGTCTTCATACAGAAGGCAAAAAATCCCCGGCTCGTCGTCGCGGTATGCGCCCTCCCTGATCAGGGGAAGATCTTCCTTTTTCAGATCGAATTCTTCGCTGTTGATAAACAGCCTGTCAACATGTTCATCTTGCACGGCGATGTCTTCGTCATCTTCGTCAAGTTGGGAGCCGATAACGCTTATATAAGTTCTCTTACCGACCTTTCTTCCAATTTCCTTTATCTTAGAATCCGAGATCCCCATTTGTTCGTAGGCCATTGCAAAGCCCATGATATCTCCAAAAGCGGAGTTGTTGCCTTTCTCCAACGATTTCATGCAAAGGCTGGCGATTTTTCTGTGATTGCTCATCCCGTTTGCACCATAAAAAGACGCAAGCTCATGCATAGCTACGGAACTGCCTTTTTCCGCTGACTTCTCCAGCCAATGCACGGCTTTTTTCTTGTCGTAGAGATCCGAACTGCTTCTAGAGAATATCTTGCCGAGTTTAAGCATCGCGACAGCGTTGCCCTTGTCCGCGGCCTTTTGGTACCAGTTGGTGGCCGCTTTCTCGTTTGCCTTTATGCCTACTCCTTTTTCGCTCAAAACGCCCAGATTGCTCATAGCGTCGGAATTGCCCAAAGCCGCGCTTTGCTTGTATAGTTCCAGCCCTTTGTCGATATCCAGCTGCACTCCCTGGCCGGTCATATACATCCCAGCCAAGTGGTTTATAGCGGCAGGATTTTTCTTGGACGCCGCTTTCTCGTACCATTTCAGCGCCGCGGGAATATTGGACGTTATGGAGCCCTCGCCGGCTTCTATCATCCTTCCGAGCTTGTACATTTCTTCCGCGTTTCCGGATTTAGCTCCGGCAAGGTGTTTCTTCAGGTCCTTGTCGTATTCCTTGTCTGTTTTCCGCTCGATCTTAAGCTCGGCGCCCAATTTGGAATACGCCTCGGCGATCACGGAAATATCAACTCCCGAAACTGCCTTCAGGGCAAAGATAAAAACAAAGAGAACTAGGGATGTTTTTTTCATAAGAAGCGCTCGCTATTTGATGATCCTGTAGTAGTTTTCTTTCCTGGGTTTGGGAGGCGCCGCCTCCTTGTCTATGTAACCCAAGGATATGCTGCCTATGCCTATCAATCCTTCCGGGAGCCCCAGCTTCGCCATAAGCTCCTTGCCTTCCTCGGTCGCGAACATTTCCCTTTCCCTGTTGATCCAGCAGGAGCCCAAGCCTATGGCGTGGGCGGCGTTCATCATATTGCCGAGGACAAGGGAGCCGTCGCAAACGGAATTGCCCCATTTTTCCAGAGGTGATCCGAAGACGAGCACGATTGTCGGAGCGTCGTAATACGGATTATTTTTGCTGTTCATTACAGCCGCGTTCATTTTAACAAGCTGCGCGATGATCTTAGGGTCCTGCACGGCCACGATCCAGGGGTCCTGGTAGCCCATGCCGGTCGGCGCGTATGTTCCGGCCTCAAGCACGGCCTTCAATTCTTCGTCTGTGATCTGTTCCTTTTTAAAACTGCGGATGCTGCGGCGTTCGCGCAAGGCTTTCAAGATCTCATTGTCCATAGTTGCTCCTCAACGGAAAAACGTTGTTTCATTTTTTATCGTTTTCTTCCCAGAAAAACTTCCTGTTTTTCAACTCTTTCGCTTCTTCTTTTCCCCTCTTGCTGCCATTTTCTCCGGCTTTCTCATACCACTCGATGGCCTTTGCCTTGTTATCGTAAGCTTTCCTTTTCTCACCCTCGAGATCTTTGCTGCCTACGATATTGTACTCGGACCTTTGCCTGTAAATATCGCCAATTCTGCGCATGGCGTCCGCATGTCCTTTTTCGGAAGCTTTTTTGAAAAGCTCGATGGCCTTGTCCTCATAATAACGATTATTGTCTTTAGTAAGCTCGTAAGGAATCTCTACGCGATTTTCGCTGTAAAGTTTTCCCAGTTCGTACATGGCTTCCACATTGCCTTTTTGTATTTCCTTTTCATACCACTTGGCCACGGTCTCGACGGTAAGGCATCTTTCCTTGATGAATTTCGTTCCGCCGTCCTCGTAAAGAAGCGTGAAGGTCCAATGTCCGTCGCGACCTTCCATCCCTTCGTCCAGCAACGGCAGACGGTTGTCATAAAAACTGCAGAGTCTGTCATCGTCGTCATTCTCGTCCAGATCCAGTTCGCCTATCTCTTCGAAATCTTCATCATCGCCCGGCATGTCGTTCAAACCAAAATTTGCGGCAGCCCATAGTTTGGCCATTTTTTCCGCCAACCTTTTCAACTCGGGATCATCCGGCGCAGATTTTTCTTCCATCATGACGATCTGCATTATCCTTCCCGCCGCCTCGCCGCTGCCCCTGCTCAAAGCCTTCTTGTACAAGTCGAGCGCCTTCTTTGGATCGGGTTTGACCCACTTTATGTGGTACGGGCCGCCAGTAAGGTAAATGTCCGCCAATTTGACCATGGCTTCGGTGCTGCCGATGGCGGCCGCTTTTTCATAGCTAGGCACAATCTTTTTCCAATTGCGAAATTCTTCATGATCTCCGTATTCGTCGGTGTAAACCTCAGCAAGCAATTTCAGGGCGGCGGCGTTCCCGCCTTCCGCGGCTTTTTCATAAAGCTTCACGGCTTCCTTGTAATCCTTCTTAAAGACCAGCCCGTTTTCATTAAGCACGCCGAGGTTCAGCATTGCGTCAGTGTTGCCTAGCTTGGCGGCTTCGGTGTAAAGTTTTACCGCTTTTTCAAAATCCATCTCCACGCCTTGTCTGGTCATAAAAAGCGTGGCCAGATGGTTCATGGCCGCGGGATGCTTCTTTTCCAGGGCCTTTTTGTACCAGCCTACGGCCGTCTTGTAGTCGGAGGTCAGTGAGCCGCGGCCTTCCTCATACATTCTCCCCAGCCTGTACATGGCTTCAGCGCTTCCTTTTTCGGCTTCCGCTTGATATTTCTTAAGATCCTTGGCGTATTCCTCGGTGCTCTTGGTGTCCAATTCCGTTTTCACGCCGAGCCAATCGTAAGCTTTTTTGAGTTTGGCGTAATGTTCATCGAGTTCGCCCGCAAAAATAGAAACCGCCATGGCAGCAAATAAAACAAACAAAGCATTGCGCATAATAATTTACCTCCTTTTCTCCAATTATAGCAAAGATTTAGAAACTTATCCCGCCCCAGGAGGAGAGTTTGCCTGATCAAAAAGGTTTGCAATAGGAGCTTTTGGCGGCGAAGAAGCTGCGGGGGCGGATTCCGCCGCGCTGCCACTGGCGCTGGATAAGAAATGATCCTTTCCTTGTTGTCGGTTCTTTGTCTTTTTCTCTTTTGTCCAAAGCTTGGATCTCGTAATAGACGGTGAAGCTGTCGCAGCGCTCTTCTTTTTCTTTCCTCAGCATGTTGTCCGAGATGAGGAAAGGCTGCCTCAGCCAGTAACCGTTTGGCCCGGCGCCTTTGCCTACGATCTTGATCTTGATTTCGCCCTTGGACAAGCGGTGGTCTTTGGTTATCCTGCCTAGATGGATAACGTCGCCTTCGGGGAAAACAGCGTTTTCCGCCCTTATTTCCCATTTGTCGGAAAGACTGTTGTAAACGCTAATCGTGTATTCCGGACTGGGGAGATTGGGAAGCGGACTGTGACCGGGAAGATAAAGATCTCCCGGCAGCAGTGCGTCTTTTGTCAGTTTAAGAGTCCAGACTCTTTCCGGCAGGATCGGCCCGGCCAAAAAACTGTCCAACCCGTCGGGAGTGATAAGTATCGTCGTTTCCTTTTTCAATTTGTGGTTGCGGTCAAGCGTTACGGTCGCGCCTTTGGAGCCTGTGATCCTGAAAACTTCCCCGTCCGGGGTAACGAGATCGCAGTCTTTCCAGAAGTTTTCCTTAAAAGCCGGTTTCTCGTGAAGGAGCAGTTTGTTGCCGCCGCTCGGAATAGCGAGGCACTTCGTTTCGGTCAAATGGCTGATCTTGCCAGAAAAAGGCAGAACAGCCTTGCGGTTGGAAAAGCGCTTAAGGCACCTTTCCAGATCTTCCCTGTTCGTCTCCCTGTTTTTTATCTTGTGATATCCGATCAGCCAGGGGACGTTGTCCGGGACGGAGAGAAGTGTTGTCTTTTGGCCCCACTGGTCGCAAACGTAGCTTTTGTTGCGGAGCATCTCTATTTGGAAATCGCCAAAATAAACGCTGTCTCCCAGCATCCTGTACCAATGCCTGGCGTATTCTTTAGGGCCTAGGAAAACCGTTAGGCTGCTGCCGTTTTGATTGGAAATGGGAAACGGCATCATGTTTTTTCTTTTTCTGTTCCCGATGTAAACGAAACCGTGCCTGATGTGATGATTCTGTCGCTCATAATTAGGATTCGTTTCCAAAATGATGGAAGCGTAGTAGCCGAGTTCGGAGGAAAGGAGCTTGTGGGATTTTATCTTGGCAGGAATTGCCCAGTCGGCCTGGGGCGCGAAGCCATTGACGGTCGTTTTTCCTTTCTCTCCCCTCTCCCAGCTCAAAAGATCAAGCTTGTCGCCCGGCTTGAGAACGGGATGCTTGACCCATTGCGGCTTTATCTTGCTTGAAAGGCCCTCGGGCGTTTCGCAATAAAGCTCCCAGTCGCGCAGATTGAGGGAAGAAGAAGACGTGTTCTCAAAATGGTAATATTCCGGGCTGCGCATCTCGACTCCCATAAAGAGCGCATCCCTGCTTGTTTTGGTGAAGGAAAAGACCAGCTCCCCTTTTTTTCCTGTCTGGACCCTGTAAAAATCTCCCGTCTGCAAAATACCGTCTGGGACAAAAACAGGCCTTGCCTTGTGACCATCCACCTGCCTCAGCTTACAGCTGTAATAAAAATTTGTCTGAAGTCCCGTGATGACCCAGAGGTCGCTCAATTTCGCCTCCAGTTTAAAGCTGCCTGGCTCGTCTCTTCTGTTGCACCAATCCCTTATGATCGTCGATCCGAAGGACACTTCCGGAGTACCGTCCAAAAGAAAACCGTTGTCCCTAGCCTCCAATATCTTCGCTTTGATATATTTTCCTCCGCAAGGAGAAAGGAAGCTGACATCCTTTCCTTCCCAATTCCAATCCTTCCAAAGATTGCCAATTCTCCCTCCGGCAAAATAGGTGAAACGATCCCATTCCGCCTTCTCTTTATCCCCGTAGGGACGATCCATCAGAGAAACGTAAAGATTGGTGACGCCGTTTTGGGCCTCGAAATTGACGCCATTGACGATGAAGTATTTGCAAGGGTCCAGCGTTTTTCTGTTCAGGTCGAAAAAGGAGCTAAGCGTCGTAATGTCTATCGGCGTAAAGATCCTGTTGTCGCCTTTCGTTATGCCTGTGATGACCAAGCTCTCACCGTTGCGGTCATTCTCCCTTGAATTCCTGTTGACGTCGAACTGGTCCAGCATGCGGTCAACTATTTCGTCAACCTGCTCAGCTACCCTTTCCTCCTCCTGCAAGACTTTGATGCAGCTTTCTCTCAGGAAGGCGTTGTTGGGATCCTCTGAATCCATAGTGGAGAGATTGACTTTTTCCAGACCGGTCTTTTCCCGCATGGCGGTAAGACTGGAGGCGGAGGAAAAAGTTTTGTCGCTCCACTGGTCCTTGATGCAGAAACGGTAGCTCAATTCGCTTTCCCCTCCCGTTTTCCAGCCGGAGGAAAACACTCTGTCAAAAAGCCTGGAATTGGAAACATCATGGTCGCAAAGAGCCAGCGCATGAGCCAATACGGCCTGTTCGCCGCTTTCAACGAGGCTGTCCTGCAGATAATTCCTGCTCTGCCCCAAATGCAAACTGAGCATGGTGCTGAAAGCTAGCGCCATGAGTGAAAAAAAGCCCAGGAGCAGCACCGTAAAGATCAGCGCCGCTCCCTTGACTTTTATTTTCAGGTTAAGGATCATCTTCTCCTAATGAGCGCCGCCAAAACGAGGGCGAACGCGAAAAGGCAGACCGGTTCCGGAACAGGAGCCAGCGCGCCCAAATAATAGTCGCCCCTGTCCGCGTCGGAATCAAAGTTAGGGCGGAGAAAATCCGGATCAACAGGATCGACGGAAACAAATTTCGCTTCACCCTCGACAGGGTAATCGCCGTAGGAGGCGACCTCTTCAAAAAGGTTGTCCCTGAAGCGGACTTTTTGGCTCCAATCTTCTTCCGCGAACTGCACAGGGCTTTCGCCTTTCTGGAAAATGTTGTCTTCGACGTAAGTCGTGGAGCGCGGGTCGAGCCCGGTGTCGGTCAAGGAGATGTGCGTGCCGGAATTCAGAACGCAGGTGTTGTGGCTGAATTCCAGGTCGTCGCAGACTCCGGAATAAAGAATTGCGTCCTTTTGGCCGAAGAAAAGATTCTGTTTGATCTTGATGTTTTCCGTCAAGCGGGAATAGACCGCGTTGGTCCAGCCTTCAAAGACCATGGCTCTTCCGCCGCCCAAGAAGGTGTTGCTGACGACCAAAGCCTTTTCCTGGGAGGAAAGGTGCATAAGATCGCCTTCGCCTTGGAACTTGCAATTCCAGACCATGCTCCAGTGGTCGGCTTCCAAGAGAGATTGATTGTGGCGCTGGTCAAGGTCCCTAAGCCTGAAGCAGACGCAGCCGTTTGAGGCGTAGAATTCGCAATTTCTGACGCCGAAACGCATTCTCTCAGGTTTCTCCCTGACGGACTCTTCCCAGGAGACCCAGGTCTGTATGTCGGCGCAGTAAAAGATGCCGGCTGGGCTGGGAATGTCATTTTTAACAATCAGATTCTCAAGGCCGACCTGGGCCGGCGGCATGCAGGCGTAGAAAGGATTGGCGTAATTGTCGCCGCTCTTTATGACGGTCTGCGCCACTTCGCCGGTGACGGTGATCTCCGGCTTAATTTCGCCGTAGCCCGCCAAACGCATGGCGTTTTTGTTGGGGATCTCGACGGGGCCGATGTAAGGCTTGCCGGTGCCCTTGATCCAGATAGTGTCCGCTGAGAAAGTCGCATTGCTGGCAACGGAGGCCGCCACCGCTTCCTGGATGGTCTTGAAAGGCGCTGCTTCAGTGCCTGTGGAGTCGCCTTCGAAAGTGTTGTCAACGTACCAGTCGATCCAGCCGGCGCCCTGTAAAGTCAAGGCTAAAGAAAAGACAAAAAGAGTTGCTAAGAGTGTGTTGCGCATAGTTTTTTAGATTGTTGGTTATATCGTGTTACATTTTATCTAAATCGTGTTACTCAATCAAGAACGCAATTTTTTCGTTTTCGCGACCGCTTACTTATATAAGGAGGACACAATATGAAAAAACAACTATTTTTCGTAGCCGCCATCAGCGCGCTTTTAAATTCTGTTTCCCTTTTAGCGGAAAACGTAACCGTCGCCCAGTCTTCGTTCGGGGACACTTCCGTTTGGGAGTATGTTTCCAATCCGGGCCAATACCAAGAGGAAAAATCCCATTGGGGCGTCCTGCAGGAATTGAACGAACACACGGCGGAAAGCAACGCCTTCTTCTGGGGAATTGGAGGCCTTGCCAAGAACAGCGAGGGCAAAAGCTATTATCACACTCTAAGCTTTTTGCCGCAGCAGCTCGTCGGCGTGACCAACGTCTTACTAGAGTTTTCCTATTTCGCCGAAGGGCTCGATTCCGGCGAAAACATCCAGTGGTGTCTTTTCTGCGACACCACCAATCTATTCGGAAGTCTCACCCGCTCCCGACTTGATACGAGCAACGAGTGGGAAACCGTTTCCATCGCCGTTCCTGGCGAAGCCGATTCCGCTGGGATAATCTTTAGGATCAAACAGCAGGGCGCCTCAGACTACGCCGGGATCGGAAACGTTACTCTGAAGGGAGAAGCTTGCCCAGAGCGCGGAGCGTTCCCTTCACTGGCCATAACCACCGCCAACTGGGAAAGAGTGGAGATTCGTTTGGATCTCAGTGAGGACATGAACCTGCTCTGCCGCTCGGAAAACAAAAACTATTTCGTCACCAACCGTCCGCAAAACGAAAGCTCTTATGAAATTGGCGACAGCCTTGGCAGAACCGTAGTGGTTTCGGTCAACGAAAAAGAATTTAGCGACGATAGCGTTGCTCCCGGAAACACCTATTATTACAAAGCCTGGGGCCTCTCACCTGAAGGAGCGTATTCCTGCGGCAGCCCAATTAAGGAAGTGACGGTGCCTGAGCTTCCGGTTGTGGATGTGGCGGTGCCGAGCGTGGAAGAAGGAACGCTGAGCGACGAAATCGCTGTTGTGAGGAGGCCGGAAGTTGATGAAAAGCTAACGGTCTTGGTCGATCTCGCCACCAGCAGGGATTTCCTGCCGAACCCGGGACTCTTTTTCTCCGAGTACGGCAAAGGTTCCGGGAACAACCGCTACCTTGAGATCTACAATCCCTCCTTGGAAGCCGCCGAGCTTGACGGAATAAATGTCTGTATTTTCAAGAACGGGTCGGAGGTCGCCGGGCAAACGCTTGCGCTCTTCGGCTCGCTTCCCTCTTATGAAACGCTTCTGATCTGCAACAACAAGGCTGACGCAGAGCTTACGAACGCAGCCGACCTTGTCAGCGCCAAGATAGACTTCACCGGCAACGACGCGGTCGCTTTGATCAAAGGCGACGAGATACTTGACATCATCGGCGTCATCGGCGAAGATCCCGGCACCGCCTGGCCGATCGGCGAATATGCGACCGGCACCGCCAACCACACCATCATAAGGTACCCCTATATAAACCGCGGCTCTGCAACTTGGAAGAGCTCGCAGTGGGAAGTCTTGGAAAAAGACTTTTTCAACGATCTCAAGAACCACGAGTGCTCGGAGACAAGACCGGGCAGCATAGTCTTCGAGGGGCTTGCGGTCCCTGAGGACGGGCTTACGCTTTCGAATCTTTCAGTCGGCACTTTGTATTACCTCAGGGCCAAAACCGCCTATAAGGGCGCCACAGGCGCTTACGGAGGCGTCTGCGGTCCCTTCCAGCTTATTCCCGAACCGGGCGCGCTGCTTTTCCTTGCTCTGCTTCTAATTGGGGCTTCTTCCTTGCGTTCCTTTCCCCTTTAAGGTAGAATTATAACTACCAAATTGAGGAAAACCATGCAGCTGACATTACTGAAAGGAAAAATACACCGCGCCAGAGTGACGGAATGCAATCTCCATTACGCCGGCTCTATCGGAATAGATGAAGATCTCATGGCCGCCGCCAACATACTCCCCTATGAGAGAGTCTCCGTGGCGAACGTCACCAACGGATCCCGCTTCGACACTTACGTCCTGCCCGCCCCAAAGGGCAGCGGAACCATCGCCATCTACGGCGCGGCCGCTCACCTGGCGAAGCTCGGGGACATCATCATTATCTTCGCCTGGGCCAACATGGACGAAAAGGAAGCCAAAACCTTCAAGCCTTCGATCTGCCTGGTGGACGAAAACAACAAGGTCAAGTTCTAATAAAGAGCTCTTGCAATAAAAAAGGGCGGGCTAAATGCCCGCCCTTTTTGTTTTGGCTTCCGCTATATCGTCAGCGTTTGCGCATGACGAGAGCCAATACGATGGCCAGCAGTCCGACCGCTATGGGTTCGGGGACGCTGACGTCGTGGGCGGAAAGTTTAGAGAACCAGACGCCGGTGGCGTACAGTTCGTCCGGACCGTCGTTCTGGGCCTTGATGCCAAGGCTTAGAAGCGGCTGATCATCGAAGCCGCCGTTCAAGGGCACGTCGCCTTCCCCAAAGTTGGTCACAACGCCGTTGACGGAAGCGCTGAGGGCGCAGCCGTAAGCCACGTCGGTGTCAATGGTGAGGGAAACGGTGTTCCACTTGTCCAAGGGCGCTCTGAACCATTCCATAAAGTCAGATCCGGACATATAGCCGATCAAGGCTTCATTGTTTTCCTTGTCGCGGCGGAGCCTGATGGGCAGGAAGCCGGTCTCGCCGTTCTGGGTCAGATCGACGTAAGTGGTGTTCTCGTTCTTCTCCATCAGGAATTCCGCCTCAACGGTGAAGGTGGAACCGGTCGCACCGATAGCGGGCACATAGGCAAAAGAAGATTCAGGGAAATACACGCCGCGTTTGCCTTCCTTTTCGCCAATAGTAGGAGTAGTGGACTTGTCCTGGACTTTCCAGTAATCCTGGCCGTTCAAGTTTCCTTCGGTGTAGAAGGGAGCGCCAAAATCGGTGGCGTAATAAAAGCCGCCTTTGCTGAAGGTAACAAGCGAGGTGATGGCGCAATCCAGGGCGCCGCCCACGGCGCCGTAAGCGTAGCGCATCCTGGAGCGGAAGAAGCCGTCCTCCAGGCCGTCTCTCTTGACGCCGACGCTCAATTTGCCGTTGTCCTCTATGACGCCGGTGGCGTTGGTGGTGACTAAGACGTTCTCAGGATAATCGAGGAAGGTCACTTCGTACTGGAAGGGCACGGTGCCGCAGTTGACCACGGTGTCCTCAATGACGGTCTTGTCTTCACCGAAAACATAAACGCCGTTCAGCTGAGGCTCATAAGTGGCGGGACGTGGCACATCCTCAAATTTGAGGTCGTCTATGAGAAGCATGGCGTTTTCGGAATTGCCGCCGCAGCTGGCGCAGAACTTGGTGAAACGCTGGACAGGATCGATAAATTTGCTGGCCTTCTTGGAAAGCTCGACACTTTTGCCGAAGTTCGTGGTGAAGTCGCCCAATGTCAGATCGGTCATTAGATAGCGCCTGTAATCCACCGTGAAGGAGAAGTCCAGCCAGGTGTCCAGGGGGAACTTTTGATCGCCAAGAAGCATTTTCTTCTGGGCGGGGCCGAGGCCGAATTCATAGAGATAGAAATAATCCTGGCCTTCTTCCCTGACGAACCAGAAGCTCACGCTTCTGTACCAGTAGTCGTTCTGGAAATAGAAGTAATCGGCGTCTTTGTCAGCCTCGCTGCCCTTGTAGAGCTTCATGCTGACTTTCAAGATGCCGCCGGTGGGAGAATAGACGTCGCACATGTAGCCTTCGTAGCCGCCGGCTCTCACAATGTAGCCGCAGTTGCCTTCATAGCCGTAAGAGACGTTGGTGACCACCATGGAGTTGCCTTCGTGCTGATAGTCGCCGATCCAGGTGTTCTGGCCGTCGATGCCGCCGATCTGCATGAAGGGAGACTCAAAGTTCTCGGCGTAGATCACGGTGCCGTTGGGAACGCAGACCGGGATGGTCTTGGAGCCGTATTCGCCGCCGTCAACGGTCACCATGGCGCGATGGTAGCCGTTGGTCATAAGGCTTCTGTCAACGCTTAAGGTAAGCTCAACCGCGCCTGAGCAAGTGCCGGAAGCGGGAGTGATGGAGATCCATTCCGGAGAATCCTCTATGGTCGCGGTATATTCAAAAGAGCCCGTGGTCTTGTTAGCAACCGTCAGTTTCATTTCCGTGGCGGTGCGGGAGAAGATGGGCTTAATGGGGCTAAGATCAAACTCCTTTTTCGGCGGAAGCGGGCAGGTGGCGATCTGGAAATTGTCCAGTTTGCCGGTGTGCATGACTCTGACGCCGTCCGGCAAGGTCCCGCAGCCGTCCGTCTTGGCGCTCTTGTAATACATGCCCTCCTCTTCAAAGACCTGGTCGGCAATGCTGAGGCGCTCGATGCTTCTGGTGGCGGGAGTAATGATCAAACTGAAGGGCTGATAGGTGTCCGCGGGAAGTTCGTTGACCTGGAAGGTCTTCTGGGAGCCGTCGGCAGAGGAATAGGCGAGCGTCGCCTTGCCGTCGGCATAGCGGATGAATTCCGTAATTTCCACATCGTAATTCTTGCCGCTCGTTCCAAGGGCATGGATCTTGGTGTAGAAAGGATTGGACGCTTCGCTGGAAACGTAAGTGTAGCCGGAGACCAAAAGCTTGACGTTGCCGGGGCACTGCTCGGAGATGTCGAAGCTGGTCTGGTGGTTGATGCCGTACTGACTGTCGGCGTCGTCGCAGAAAAGGAACTGCGAGCCGCTCTGGGCAGCCGCGGCGTTGTTGGAAACGATTATCACGCCGCCGGCCCCCCACCAGCTGCCTTTCCAGTTGTTCTGATCGACAACGTCGCCGGGCGTGTAGCCTTCGCTCGTTTCAAAATCGATCGTGAAGATCGTGTTGGTCTCCCCGGCCAAAACGCTCATTACGCCGAGGGCAATAAGGAACAGTAATTTTTTCATAGCTTATCTCAATTTTTGGTTGTTAAGGTTTAGAACAAATAAATGGGGTGCGAGTCTGGATTTTTCCCGAAGAGGGTGACGTCATCGATCTTTTTGATAACGGGACCCTTCAGAAGCGCATATAGCAGACGTTCCACGCCGATGCCGCCGCCGAAAGTGGAGGGGAATAGGTCGGAGCCGTCTTCGCCTTTCATAGCTGCCGCCGCCAGGAAAGGAGCGTAACCGCTTAGTTCCTCAACGTTGGTTATTTCGCCGTTGCGGTCGAAAGAGGGGCGACACATTATGATCTTGTTGTCCAAGAGGCGCTCGATAATTGGTTCGTAGAGCCATTCCCTAATGGCGCCGGACAGTACTTCCAACGCTCCGCCCATGCTCCCGTCAGCAAGTTGGGATTGCGCGCAGAGGTCGTAGTTGTAGATGTCCCTGGAGGGAACTTCTTCCAGATTCCTTTTCGTTCCGTCAGCTTTGAGATACGGATAGACCAGGTCGTAGTTTTCACGCATGATGCCCTTGATCCAGAAGAACTGGCTTTTGGCCGTGTTCCCCAGTTCCTGTTCCGAAGCGTCACCAGCTTCATCCCTGAAGAAAGAAGGGAAGGGCTTTTCAGGCACCGTAAGTATTACGCCCAGGGCCTTGAGATCCTCGGAATTCTTTTCTATAAGAGCTTTCACGGTATAGATGATAAAATCCTCGAAGAAACCAAGCGCCCCTTCGTAATCTTTCGCCAGGATGGCTTTGACTTTTTCCTCTTCGTTGAAATATTCCTTAAGCGTCACGAATTTTTCCCGTCTAAGCTCCATGTCCATCTGGGAAAAATCAATGAGATAACGGCCTCTCTGCTCGCCAATCGGGCTTTCCAGCTCTAACCTGATGTTCGGGGAATCGATATAGACGCCCTTCAAAAGCGGGTTGGTGCAGGCCAGGAACTTCGAATATATCATCGAGTGCGTGGTCTTGTAGGGCTGGCCCTTGTAACGGATGGTCGGAGAATACTCAATATCGTGGGCCAGGGGGTCCGTCACCGGGGAAAGGGAGACTCTCTCCAGGTTCAAAAGCCCGTTGTCACTGAGGAAATTCTGCATGGCCTGGACCATGGTGGTCCTGATCCTCAAAACATGGAAGATGCTTTCGCTCCTCCATTTTTCCATGTACTGCTTTCTGGTGAAAGCCTTGAGCCCGCTGCCAGACTGTTTCAGCGCGGCATGAAAACGCGCAAGACTGGCGCCTATCTCATCTCGTTCCTGCATGAATCTTCCTTAAGCTTATTTGCTGTTCATCTTGTCGTTGAGCTTGCTGATAGCCTGGTTCTTGGAGATCAGATTGTCCTCCATTCTGCCAGGTCCTCCGGGTCCGCCGCCTCTGCCGCCGCGGCCGCCTCTGCCTCTGCCACCGCCGAAGCCTTCGAACGCCATAACCAGATCGTCCGAACTGGATTCAAGATCTTTCATGATGCTCCTGGCAGTGGCGTAGTCGCCTTCTTCGATGGCCTTGCTGGCCAGCGAATACTGGAGTCCCGTAGCATTGCGCATTCCGAAATCGTTGACCGCTTCGGTCCCTTTGCCGGAAGCCATGAGCTCTTTGTAAGTCTTCAACGCTTCAGAATAGTTGTTCTGCATGAGGTTCCAGGCCGCGCTCTCCGCCCTGAGCTGGGCCGCGGCGTAGGAATCGGGATACTGCCTTATGAGGTCTTCCCTGGCCTGAACCATTTCCTGCATGCGCTTCTCGCGGTCTTCCTGGCTCTCGTTGCGGTTGCCGCCCCAGCGGAACCTCGTCTTTTCCTGGAGCTCCGTGAAGGCCGTGCCGTAATTGTCGCTGTCGCTCTTGCGCTGCGTGTCCCTCAGTTCGCGCATGGAGGTCTGGTATTTCTCGCGCCGCTTCTCCATCGTCTTCTCTTCCACGAGCTCGGCCATAGCGGAAACTTCGATGTCCTCGTTGGTGGAAAGAACGTCGAAACCGGCCGCCACCATCATCTGCTCAAGGTTGTAGAGCTTTTCGTTGAAGGCTTCCAGTATCTCATCGACGTTGCCGTTGTCAGAAGCAACTTTAATGGTTTCTTTGCCGGACTGCGGCGCTCTTTCCAGCGTTCCCATGCGCTTTTCGATCTTCTCAAGCCTGTTCTCCAGGCTTCTCAAGGAAAGCGAAATGCTTTTCAGTTCGTCGTTGTTTGACTGCTTCTCGCAAGCAACAGCCAGAAGAAGAACGGAAACGGCGGTTAAGAGTAATTGGGTTTTCATATCGGTACCTCGTATTTGGGGTTATTTACACCTTAAACCATTTTAACATTTATCTGGGCGCCAAAGTGCTAACAAGATAGCGCTTCAGGGCCTCGCGCCACTCAGGGGGCGTTTTCCCGGTAGCCTTTTGATATTTTTCCAGGCAAAGCACGGAATAATTCGGGCGCGGCGCCGGACGCGGGAATTCCTGTGTCGTCACAGGCTTCACCTCGACTAATTTATCCTTTTCTATTATGCCGAGCTCCTTGGCTTCCTCTATGGCTCCGCAGGCGAAGTCAAACCAGCTTATGCCGCCCTGGTTCGTGAAATGATAGTAGCCTCTCGCTTCGGCGGAAATAAGGTTAAGGAGTGCCTCCGCCAGATCGACCGTGTAAGTGGGTGACCCGACCTGGTCGTTGACGACCGTCAGAAGATCTCTTTCCTTGGCGAGTTTTATCATGGTGTCGGGGAAATTCTTCCCGCCCTTGCCGTAGAGCCAGGCCGTCCTGACGATCAAAAATTCGCAGCCGCTATTTTCGATAGCCAATTCCCCTTCCCTTTTCGTCACAGCGTAAACGCCCTTGGGCGCCGTCGGGTCGTCCTCCTTCATCGGATGGCTTCCGTCTCCGAAGAAAACAAAGTCCGTGCTGATACTAACGAGCGGTATTCCCCTTTCCTTGCACTCGGCAGCCAGATTGGCCGGCCCTTCGGCGTTCAACCTTCTCGCAAAGGCCTCGTCCTCCTCGGCCTTATCGACCGCCGTGTAGGCGGCGCAGTTCAGGATAAGGTTCGGTTTGGCGATGTCGCAGACTTTTTTAATTTCATTTTTATCGAGGATGTTCATTTCCCCGACGTCCGTCAAAAACAATTCGTGTTCCTGAGACAGCTTTTCCCTCACCGCTCTTGCCAGCATTCCGTTGGCGCCTGAAACCAGTATTTTCATCTTTAACGTTCCTTGCTTATTAAAATTCTCTTTCCGTTGTTTTCATACCTGGCGTCCGAGGACGCTTCCGCCTTTATTTCCATGTACATTTCCTTTTTCGCGCGCCCTTCCGGCAAATTGAAGGAGCGCCTCACTTCCGCCGAAGCGCCCGGCTCCAGATGAGGCAAAAGCACTTTTTCTTCCTTATCGTCGATCTTTATGACCGCCGCGCCGTCAACTATCCTGTCCGTGCCGCGGTTCTGGAAGACCGCGACCATTTCCGACTTCTCCCCCTGGATAAGCTCCGGAGGATCGAAGTAAAGCGAGGAAAGCGCCAAGTCTTTTTCCTTGATCGTCCTCAGGGCCCTGTACATGTTGACGAGCCCTGCGCCGTACCAGTCGTCCGCGCCCGGAGAACCGAGATCGTCGGCTTCCGCCATAAGTTTTTCCGCAACTTTCTCCGCGCTCCAGTTGGGATTCTCCGACCAGACGCTGGCCGCCGCACCGGAAACTAAAGGCGCCGCGGAACTCGTCCCGCTCATAAGGACCGCGCCGCCGCCTGG
This sequence comes from bacterium, assembly GCA_017616555.1. Lineage (GTDB taxonomy): Bacteria > Auribacterota > UBA3054 > UBA3054 > UBA3054 > UBA3054. The sequence goes on from JAFZXZ010000016.1 coordinate 158,744, forward strand.
AGCCGCCGCCGCGACCAGAACGCCCGGCGCGACCAGGTCAACTTTCGGGCCGTAATTGGAGAAAGCGGCTTTCCACTTTTCGCCGTCAATTGCTCCGACGCACAATACGCCCTCAACGGTCGAGGGGTAATTCTCGCCTTCCTTTCCTTCGTTGCCGGAAGCGGCCACGATAAGAACGCCTTTTCCCAAGGCGTAATCGATAGCGGAGTCCAAAAGCGTCGTCTCCGAAGTCGTGCCCAAACTCAAATTTATTATCTTGGCGCCTTTTTCCACCGCGTACACTATCCCTTTGGCGATGGCGAAACCGTCGCTCTTGCCGGAGTCGTCCATGACTTTCACAGGCAGGATCTGCGCTTTCGGCGCGGCGCCAAGTACCCCACCCTCGCCGCCTTTCCCGGCGATAAGCGAGGCGCAGGCCGTGCCGTGCCCGTTGTTGTCAGTTACAAAAGCCATGTCGTTCACGATGTCATAGCCGCCGAAAGTCTGGCCCGCGAGGGAAGGGACGCTGTCATCCACACCGGTGTCGAGGACTGCCACCAGGATCCCGGCGCCATCCCTGCCTTTGCCGATGATCTCTCCTCCCATCAGTTTCAGAGCCGAGCTTCCGACCGGCGTGCCCTGACGAATATTTTCCGCCACAGGCGCCGGCTCCAGCGTTACAGGCGCGTTCCTCACTGTCTCCGAGACCGCGTCTTTTTCCTTCAGGAATTTCTCCGCGTCGCCGACCTTCATATCGTCCGGCAAAACCACTCTGATGAGATCGAGTTCCGGTATATCGCCTATCACGGCGATGCCCCGCTCTTTCAGAAGCGCAATCAGTTCCGCCCGGGAAATACCTTCCTTGGGACGCAATATAAGCTCGCCTTCGATGTAAGGCAAATTAGTGCTTTTGACAGCAGATGCGTCTTTCTTTACAACAGCGCTTTCATTAGCTTCGTTCTGCGGAGAGCGATCTCTCTCCGCATAGTCGGAAACAGGAGCAGGCGTCTGCTTTTCCGAAACTACGGGATCTGTTTCCAGCTCGCTGACTTTAGACGAAAGCTCGCCGGACCTGGAAGCCGGACCGTTGTCTTTTCCTCTCCCCAGCCAAAAACCGATGACCAGGAAAAGAATGCAGAGCAGAACTATGAAAACGCTTTTGGACATTTATTACTGCTGCTGGACTACCTGTTTTTTCTCTTTGCCTTTCTTCTTCGCGAATACGATCAAAAGCACCGCGATCACAATGAGCGTGATACCGATGACGGGCCTGACCGTCAGCCAAGCGATCGCCACCGTAATGAGCGTCAATACGAGCGCGATCAAAAATGTCGCCGTACCCGTTACGAAATCCATGATGTTCCCGAAGAAGGGAATAATGTCCGACAGTACGTTGAGCGGCCCTATGATGAGCTTCAAACCGAAGAAGAACATCAAAAGCGCCGCGATCCTGATGAGCCAGGTAATGATGGTGTTGTCGCGGTGCGCCGCGGCAAAGATCTCTTCTTTGGACATATTGCCGTTGTACTGCAGGATCAGCAGACCGTTGGCTGTTTGGTATTTCCTAATTGTGTTGCCTTCTTTCTTGCCAGCCATGCTGATCTCGCAGACAGGCGCGCTTTCAAAAGTCACCTTGATGTCGCCCACTTTGGGAGCGGAGATGCTGGAGCCCTCGGAAGCGCCCTTGAAGAAGCCGCCGGGGATCCTTACGTAAGAGGCGTCGAGTCCGGAAGGCAAGGGCATATTGTTCGTCACAAAAGGCGTGAAAGGCGCTTCTTTGCCGGCCCTTTCGATCTGGTCGCTGGAAAGCGAGAAAACTCCCAGCGTCGCTTGCGGGACTTGCCACTTCTCGCCCGTTATCGGCCAGTCAACAGGATTCTCGTGCCCTTCAGGCTTCTCGAAGGAAGAGGAGTCGATGGGAGTGTCCGACCAGACTTTGTTATAAGTGTAAGTCGTGGTAGTCTCAGTTCCGCCGCCGGTCTTCTTTTTCGTTTCGGAGCGGCTCGTTTCCTTCCACTGATACATCTCAACGATCCTCGCGAAACGCAGCGAATTGGAAACGGAGACGCCGAAAACCGCGTCGCTCAAACGATTGGATGTTTTCACCGATCCCGCAAGATGCACCAGCTTCCCTTCCGTTTCCTCGGAGGGCTTCCAGGCATCTATTGTCACGCAGACTTTTTCGCCCTCGTTCAAAGCTTTGGTTCTCTTTATGGCTCTGCCTTCGTTCCAGAAGATAACGGGAAAAGCCGCAATGAAGAGCACGATGCCGATAATGACGCCGATAAGGGACGAACCGAGTCTTGAGCCTAAAGAGGTCGTGGTGGTTTTGGTGTAACTGTCGGACATAATTTTACCTCAGGGATTAAGGTTAAAGGAAGAACATTCTCAATTATTATATTTTAGCAAAAACCGCAATCTCATGATTTGATATAATTTTTATCCAAATGACTTTCAAAGACAAGATACTAGGTTTTTCTCTGGCCGGCATATCCGTCGTCGTCTGGGCCGCCACTTTCGTGGCGACCAAGTATCTTTTGCGCGACTTTTCCGCCCTGGAGATCCAGTATTTCCGCTTCCTTTTAGCCTACGTGGTGCTCTGGGGAATTTACCCCAAGATGGACAAAATAGAAAAAGGCGACGAAAAATTATTCTTCTTCCTCGGCCTTACCGGCGCCGCCCTCTATCAGATGCTGGAGAACTGCGCCCTTTATTATTCCACCGCCTCCAACGTCTCCATCATCGTTGGCGCCGCTCCTATCATGACCGCCATCGTCGGCCGCTTCTGGCTTAAGACCAAATTAAGGCCCGCCTTCTGGCCCGGACTTTTCCTGGCCATGGCCGGCATAGTTTTGGTCAGCACGAAAGGCAACTTTTCCCTGCAGCTTCACCCCCTGGGCGACCTTTTGGCCGTCGGCTGCATGATGTCCTGGGGCTTCTATTCCCTGGTCATGGACAGGCTGAACGAAAAAGGCTATTCCCAGTTCTTCCAGATCAGGCGCTCCTTTTTCTGGGCTCTCGTGACGCTGCTCCCATTATTCCTTTTAAGCCCCGTAAAAGAGCTTCACGGCCTTTTCGGACTGAGCCTCGATTTCACGAGATTCCTGAAGCTCAATTTCCTCCTGCCGCTCCTTTTCCTCGGCATCCTGGCCTCCGCCGTCAGTTTCGTGACCTGGAACAAAGCCTCCCAGATAATAGGCACCGTGAAATGCGCCGTAGGCATCTACCTCTGCCCCATCATAACACTCCTCTTAGCCTGGGCGACGCTTGGCGAAACGCCCTGCCTTATGAGCCTTCTTGGCACCGCGCTCATTCTCACAGGCGTCTTCATCACATCCCTGAAAGGCTAAAAAAATTCCTATTTTAAAAAAAGGGTACATGTACCCGAAAATTATAATAGGAATAATTCTTAAAAGTAAATAAAAAGCCCTGCGTACTTTTTCTGACCTCTTAAAAACGTGCAAAAACTACTTGTTCTGACCTCTTAAAAACGTGCGAAAACTTACCTCTCTGACCTCTTAAAAACGTGCGCTTATATTGCTTTTTGAGAAGCCAAATGGTACAATTTCTTAAACATAGGAGGAAATTATGATTTTCAAGCGAAAGATCTATGATCAGCTTCTCGAATGGAAGCAGCGTTCAAACGGAAAAACAGCCCTTTTGATAGAGGGGGCCAGACGTGTTGGTAAAAGTACAATAGTCAGCGAATTTGGCAAAAACGAATATGAGTCGTTTGTCATTGTTGATTTCATGAGACCAAACCAAAAAGTGGTTTCCGCAATTATTGATCATCCCGATGATCTGAATATCTTTTTTAACGAATTATCAATGGCGTACAATGTAATTTTACATGCAAGAAATACGCTTATAGTGTTTGACGAAGTGCAGCGCTGCCCTCAGGCCAGGCAGCTTATAAAGGCGCTTGTCGCTGATGGGAGATACGATTACATAGAGACCGGTTCTTTGATATCCATCAAGATGAACGTAAAGGATATTACGATTCCTTCTGAAGAGGAAGCTATTGGAATGTATCCAATGGATTTTGAGGAATACTTATGGGCTATGGACGACAAAGTGACTTTCCCCGCTATAAGGCGCGCCTACGAGGAAAAGCGTCCAATGGGAAAGAGCTTTCATGAAACAGCCATGCATCGCTTTCGTGAGTATTTGCTGGTGGGCGGAATGCCGCAGGCGGTTGAAAAATATCATGAGACCCATAATTTGGGGGAAGTAGATATTGTGAAAAGGTCCATTCTTAGACTTTATCACAACGACATAGCTAAATTCGCCGGGAGGGATGCTGCAAAAGTGAGGAGAGTATTTGACGGAATTCCCGGCCAACTGTCTAAGAAGGAAAAAAAATATTCTCTTGCCTCTCTTGAAAAGAACGCAAGATATAGAAAATATGAAGATGCTTTCCTATGGCTGGCCGACGCAAAAGTCGCCAACATTGCCTATAACGCTACTGATCCTGGAATAGCGCTTTCTTTGAGCGAGGATGACACGACTTTAAAGATTTATATTTTAGACACGGGACTCATGATATCGCAAATGCTTGGAGACAGGTCTTACACCGAAACCAATATTTATAGCGAGATATATTCCGGCAATCTCTACATAAACGAGGGGATGGTCATGGAGAATTATGTCGCCCAGGCGTTCGCTTTCAGCGGGAGAAGATTATTTTTCTATTCCCGTTATGATATCGAAAATTCCGAAGCCAGAATGGAAATAGACTTTTTGATCCGCATAGGAGATAAGATTTCCCCGGTGGAAGTCAAAAGCGGAAATTATCGCTCTCACAAGTCTCTTGACAAATTTAAAAATAAATTTAAAAACCGCATTGGAGATTCCTTTATCCTTTACACGAAAGATCTCATGGAAAAGGATGGAATTCTCCATCTGCCTCTCTATATGGCTAGCTTTTTATAACAAAAAGGCCCGCGGTGCGGGCCTTTTTGTTTGGCAATTTTTGGTTGTTGCTTGGCTAATTACTTGATTTCCTGAGCGCCTTTGCCGGGGATGGCGCCGAAGAGTTTCAGGGCGTCTTCCAGGGGGTAGCGGTTGCCGAACATATCGACTTTGGAAACGATCGTGCCCTGCTGCGGGAGGCCAAAAACGGAACGGAGAGCGTTCAGTTTGTCGTTGTCCAACGTCGCGGTCTCGGAATACTTCATGGAGAGGAAGGCGTTGAGGTACGGGGCGTTCAGGCGGCCCTTGAAGACGTTGGGATCTTCAAGCGTTGTGTTTTCCTGGGCGCTTTCGATGCCGAAGTTGCCTTCCATGTCATCCTCGAAGTCTTCCACTTTGACTTTGATGATGCTGGGGGATTTCGTGACTTGAGCGTCGGACTGACGGTTCAGGAAGAAGACGTTGCCGTCCAGTTTCGTCTTTTTAGTCTTGTCCAACCCCTTGGTGTTGTCGAAGCCACTGAGAACGCTAAGACCGATGACGTTGTCCTTTATTTCGGAGTTCATGTTGGCGTTGACTCTGACGCCGAAGCCCATGTCGCTGAGCTCGCTGGTGCGGCTCCAGGTGTAGAGAACGGTGTTGTTCTTGAAGAGCCACTGCACGGCGCCCTGTTCGGGGTTGGAGCTGATGACGTCGGCGCCGATCATAAGGTTGTTGCAGAACACATTGTTCTCCATAATGACCTTGCCCTTGTACCAGTTGAGGTTCACGGCGATGTTGCCGGCGTTGACGAAAGCGCAGTTCTTGAAGGTAATGTCGCCTTCGGCTCTGTTGGCGGTAGCGGCGTAAACAAGGTAACGCTTACTGGAAGCAAAAGGCGTGTCGCCCTTGGCCGGGGGTTCCAGCCACATGCCGGTGTCAACGCCTTCCGGTTTGCCCTTGGTGGCGTGGTAGCTCTGGGCTAAGCCGTCGTCGAAGATGAGGCCGTCGAAGACCATGTTGACGCCCTTGGGAGCCGGTTTGGTCTTGTCGAATTCAATGGTGAAGATGCCCAAGCCCGTTCCCTTCTTGTCATTGTTTTCATTGAGGGGCTGGAACATAGTCTTGTATTTGAGGGGATCTCTTTCGGAGAAGTCGGCCTTGTAGCCGCCTATTATGGAGATCGGCTTATCGATCAGGAACCAGTTGCATTTCAAATTGCCGGGATAGATGCCTTCGGCCAAATGGATGGTGTCGCCGTCAGAGGCTTTTTCAAGAGCTTTCCAGAGACTCTTCAAGGGCTCTTCTTTCGTTCCTTCCTTGCTGTTCTTGCCGGTGGAGAGAGAAACGTAGATATCACCGGCCATAAGGGAACCGGAAACAGCAAGCAGAGCGAGAAGCATAAAGAATTTTTTCATGTGTTCTCCTTTTGATGAAAAATTAGGGGGTAACATCGAACCTATTTTAACATAAAAATGGGCAGTTTATTTGACTTTCGTGAGCTTTAAGACAGCGGAATCGTACTCGGGACGCATGGTGAAGCCGATGCCGACTTCCATAAGCACTTCGCCGCTTAAGATTTCGCCGTTGACCACAGTGTGAAGCTTGGGATTGCCCTTCTTGTCCAGAACGTAGTTGACTTCCTCAACTTTATACTTGGCCTTGGGATCCAAGCCCTGGAGCTTCACAGGCGGCGGGTAGTCGCCGCAATAGACCATGTTGAGGCCGTAGAAGAACTGCACGGCTTTGGATTTATCCTTGCTGACGTACATGATGGAAGCATAATTTTCCTTGTAAGGCGAAACAAGGCGGTAGAGATCGCCCTGCTGGACAATAGGTCTGATCTCCTTTTTGTAAAGGGCGACAGCCTTGGTGGAGAATTCCAGCTCTTCCTCGGTCATGTTCTTGGGATGCAGCTCGAGGCCGAGGCGGCCGGACATGGCGACGTCGAAGCGGTACTTGATAGGCGTCACGCGGCCGGTCTGGTGGCTCGGGACCGCCGTGACGTGGCAAGCCATGGCGTTGGCGGGATAGAACTGCGTCTCGCCCCACTGGATGAAGATCCTTTGCCTGGCGTCCGTGTCGTCGGAGCCCCAGAATTCCTCTGCGTGCGAGAGGAAGCCGTACTCCGCGTGCGCGCCGCCGGAAGAGCAGGCCTGGAAGATGATCTTGGGATATTTCTTGCGCAGTTTGGCGATGAGCTCATAAACGCCCATGGTGTAGTCGAACCAGAGGTTGGCGCATCTTTCGCCTTTCAGGAAATCGGAGCCGTAGTTCATGAAGTCCGCGTTGGCATCCCACTTGATGTAGGAAAGGCCCGGCGCGGCTTTCAAAACGGCGTCGATCTGGTTGAAGATGTTTTCCCTGACTTTGGGGTTACTCATGTCGAGGACGACCTGGGTGGCGCCGCGGCCGCAGCGCAAGGTCCTGTTCTCGCCTCTTATGATCCATTCCGGATGATCGTGGGCGATCTGGCTTCTGGTGTTGGCCATTTCCGGCTCGAACCAGAGGCCTAATTTGAGCCCGCGCTTCTTGGCCTGCTTGACCAGATAATTGAGGCCCTTGGGAAGCTTGTCCCTGTTCCAAGTCCAGTCGCCTAAGCCTGTGCAGCCGTTGTTGCGGACGAATTCGCCCTGGGCGAACCAGCCGTCGTCGATGACGAACATTTCGCCTCCGATCCTCTTGACGCCGTCCATCATGTCGAGAAGCACCTGATCGGAGAGGCTGAAGTAAGCGCCTTCCCAGCTGTTCAAAAGCACGCTTCTCAGTTCGTGCCCCCTGGGGATCGTGAAGTCCCTGGCCCAGGTGTGGAAGTTGCGGGAGACCTGGCCTTTTCCTTTGTCGGAGTAGGTCAATAAGAATTTCGGAAGCGTCAAAGTCTTGCCAGGGTCAAGAATGTAGGGACCGGAAAGGTTCGCGACGCCGCCGTAAATGTGCAGATCGTCGTTGGCGTCATGCAAAAGATCGATGTGCCAGGAGCCGGACCAAGCCAAAGCGCCCGCGATGACACTGCCTTCCGTTTCCGTCGCCTTTCCGCCTATGGAAAGCATGAAAGAGGGATTGTTGCCCCAGGCGTCCCTGACGCCGGACCTCGCGTCAAGTTCGATATGTCCGCCGCGGGGGATCTCGCTTTCCGCGACGAAAGCCTCCGAAGCCCAGGTGCCGTAGAGGTTCTGGACGAAGTAGCGGTTACTTAGGCCGCGGAACTTAAGACCGCAGGAATCCATCCTGGGAAGCTTGACGCTCGCTTTTTCCTTGTGGCTTATTTCCACCCAGGTCTCAATGATATCGGTCTCGAAGGCCGCACGGTAATGCTGCTTGACGAAGAAAGGATAGGCGCGGTCCTTGTAGCTGAAGACATAATGCTTGAAGCCGGGACGGTCCTTCACTTCCTCTATACTCTCGATCGCCAATTCCGTAGTCGGGTCGCCGTTGGCATGGATCGCCAAAAGCGCGCCGTGCTTGTTCATGGACTGCTGCTGGGGCTGGGTTTCCAAATCACCGCCGAAAGCCGGGTACGTTTCCTGGACGTTGCCGCCCAGCGTATAGAACCAGCGCTCCGTCTGTCCCCAAAGCTTGGCGATGTCAGCTGCGTTGCCCAAACGCTTCCCGTAATAGATGAGCGTCCACGTGTCCTTCCTGGGAACGAAGAGCATCATGGTGTTTTTCGTTTTGATCTGAAAATTTTTGCCCTTGGCGAGTTCTTTCATAATTGATGTTTTGATGGTGGTTAAGTTGATAGTGAAGTATATTTTACCACAATGCTTCCCGGGGTTGCTCAAAACCCAAAACGCAATTTTTTCGTTTTCGCGACCGCTTACTTTAAAAAAGGAGAAATTTTATGCGACTACCAAAAATTGTGTTCATACTCGTTTGTCTCTTAATAATGCTCACGGCTTTCGCCGCCAACGGTCTGACGGAGGCCGGCGAAGCCTACGGCGGAGGCGCCCAGATAACCGTCCTTCGCAACGGGGAACCGATATCTATGGGTCCTTCCTTTGAGACCTACGGCAAATTTTACCTAACGCCTGAACCAACATCTTTTACCTTGCTCATCTGTCTTCTTATTCTCAGGCGCCGCAACCTCTAACCAAGATTAAAGGATTTACAACATGAAAAAGATCCTTCTTTTATTTTTTCTCATTCTCACGGCTTTTTCTTCCCGCGCCCAAGACCCGCTACTACCCCTGAGAATGGAGCTTGAAGAATCCGTCGCCGCAGCCAACTCCGTCGTCTATGTGAAGTTCCTGATCCACGACGGGAACGAAACCCATGTCCTCTGGACCAATAGCACGCTGACTCCAAATCAAGATCCATTGAACGGCACTCCGGTGACGCTCTCCGGCCATACCCTCTATATCCTCCTGGGCAACACATCTCTTGGCAATATGGAAGCTTTGCCCAAAGATCTCTTTGCGGATGGCGCACTGAGAAAACTTAGGATCTGGGTCTCTAGAAGCGAATACGCAAACTACAGGCTTCTGACGCCTGACTTGGACCTGGTTCCCGCTCCTTACGCGCTTCACGCAGAAGAAAGCCAAGGATTGGATGCGGAGACCTTCGCAGAGCACACTTCGGGCATAGCCGAACTCAAGACCTCCCTCAGAAACTCCAACGCTAAGATAGCCGGATTGCAGACTGTTTGCAAAGGGCTGACTAACGGCACCCTTCTAGTGGAATCTCCTTCTTCAATAATAGCCCAGAGCATAGTGACTGGAAACGGAGGAGATTATGTTTTTAAGACCTCCTCCCCGCTAGTTGGCCCTTTGTCCCCGCCTACTCTGCCTGAACACTACGATATCACTTACGTCACCCATTTCGCCAGTCGTTTTCGGGTAAAGTCGGAGACTAACATCAAAAGCGTCACGCTATATTTTTCCAACGTTTCCGAGATAGCGCCGCCGGGGGCTGTTTGCATCTTCCATAAAACGCCGGAAATAAATGTTCTCTTCGCTTCCTCAAGCGTTAACACCTCTGCCTTTCCGCGCTGCGTTTACACCTTCGCCTCCAACAATTCCCTGCTTATCCCGGGAGAATACCTTGTTGGACTGCGCACGACCTCAAATTATCAAACGATCCATCCTTATGTCTGCAAAGCATACCGCGGCAACGCAAGCTATAACTATTATGAGGAGCCGGACATGGGGCCAACGATTTCCGCCAACCCTCCCCCTAGTGTAAACGTCTATTGGAAAGATCTCATCATAGACGAAGAACTCTGGTCGCAGTTATCCTTCAAGACCGACACCGAAATGAGCTTTTCAAAAGAGGGAAGGCTTTCCATCAACGGAGCCGATGCGGTTACCGAAAACTCTCTGGCCGGAAAAATGAACGATGTTTTGGGAAGCAGCGTGCTTATTGGCAGAGACGATCTGGACCCCGCTTTTCTTGACGAACTGATCTCCGTTTCCGGCGGAAGCATCACCGGCACATTGACCGTAGCAGATCTGAGGCTTCCGACGGGCGGCAACTGGCTTGTCGGCAGCGTGGAAGAACGCTGCGACCTTGTCATCGCTAACAGCGAAGCCTGCCTTAGGGCTGACGCCGGGGATCTCGTTTTGGCATCCAGCCACGACATCAAGCCTGTCAGTTTTGTGGATTTTTCAGCGTCACAGGGAGGACGGGCGGACATCACTCCCGGCGAGACTGAAGTGATGATCTGTTACTCAGGCCTCTCCGAGCAGTCCGTGATACTTCTGACTCCTTTGCAGGAAACGAGCGTCCCCTACTGGGTAAGGATCGATCCTGAAGGCTCAGCCAGCATTTGTATTTCCGAAGCTCAGAGCGAAACTCTCAGCTTCACTTACGTTTTAATCCGAAAATAAGCGGCCGGCGCAGCCGCCTTGCGAAAAACGTCCCCTCGCAACATTTCGCGGCCTGTCCATGCGCTGACCGTCAGGGAGGAGCTTCATCCCTCCTCCCGCCCTTAAAACTTATGCGCATTACTTCCTTTATTTTTTTAGTCTTGATATCGCTCTCCTCCATGGGCGATAATTACGACTATGTCTTCCGATTCAGCTCAAATAAAACGAGCGACCACTATACCGTGGGAAACAATCTCTTGAATTTCCGTGATTGCAGCGGGTCGTCCGACTGGGTCTCCGTCAGCTTTACCGAAAATTACCAATCCGTCTTATTCTTGGTCAAGCAGCCGGAAACCATACAAAATCGCAAAAGCATTATGTTCACCGTCAATTACGACGGGAGCAACGTGTTCGAACATGTTGTGATGGAACCAAGGGTTTACCATTTCGTCTGCCAATGGGATGAAGCGGGTTTCATCAAAGAGGACGAAGATTACTCTGCCAGTCTCCTTCGCGACTACGAAGGCTTCTCCAATCTCGGCCTTGATGAGGGCGACGAGGACAAATGGATCTTCGTTTTGCAAAAGCAAGGCTATTGCTTCGAAGTGACCGCTACCAACGATTTCATTTTGGAAGCAAGGCAGAACGGCAACGAACTTAACGAGCCTGAAACAGTAATACGCCCGCAGCCCGGCAATCTTTTTTCCAAGAGGCTTTACGTTACGAACGCCCTCCTGGGCCGGCCGATCGACTTTATTGTTTCGCGTCCGGAAAATGCCGAAAATTTGACCATCGGCTATCGCTTTTCCATAAGACCAATAAGGCCGCTTGTTCTTGTTCACGGCATCCGCTCACCCCCCACTTGGCACGGAGATCAATACACTTCGTTTGGAGACCTCAAGGAGAACGCATCCAAATACAGCGGGTTTCCGCCCTGCATTGTCTTCGACTTTCCCTGGGACTCCAGCAAGGGCTCAATAATGGATTATTGCGGCGACAAAAGCAGCGAATTCAATCTTTATGGCTTTTCTTATAAACGCTGCGGCGACTGGAAGCTCAAGCCTGTTTTCTTCACGCACTCCATGGGAGGCCTTCTGCTCATAGAGCAAATGAAAAACAGAGATTTTCGCGAAGCGGCCGACGGAGCGATCTTCGCCGGAAGCCCTTTCTGCGGCTCTGACATTGCCAATGTTGTGCTCCAAACGGACTTGGGACGCAAAATAAAAATCGGCGCCGATCTGATCAACAAGACTCAGACTTCGATAGAGAACTTTAAGCTTCTGGCCAGAGGATCGAAAAGCATATCGGAAAGATTGAAAAAAATCGACACCGATTTCCCAATCCTGTTCCTGGTCGGAGGATTCACGAATGACAGGATCACAGGCCGCGGCGACAAAAGAGTCAACGTTTCATCGTCCTTCCTCTACAATACGCTTCAATTGTCTAATGAGGATCACCTTGTCGTCAATATGGAACACGGCGAATTGGTTGACATCACCCTGCCTCCTGAAAACGGATATAACGGCATCTGCTCTAAAATTAGAAACATGATGGAGCATTGATCATGAAAAAAATATTCTTCACACTCGTTGCCTTCAGTATCTTGCTAACTCTGGAAACGCTTGGCGACCTGGCCTGCTCCATATATGAACCGGAGTATAGGCAATATGACACTTCTTTGGAACTTATCAAAGGGTTCAACGATTACCTCGTCATAATAAGCCAGGACAGGATCAACTGGGAATATCTTCAGGAAAACGAAGGGATCTCCTGCGGCCGCCATTTCGCCTCCCTAGCTATGAACGGCAGCAGCAGAAGCATATTTTTTTCCTTAGCCAGAAAATTGCCGGCGCACTATCTGGCAAAAAACATCATTGGCATAAAGCCAATTGCCTATCCTACCGAAAGGCAAATCAAAGCGCGCGCCACTAATTTCCTAACCCTTTCCTTTGAGAAGATTGGCGACATTGATATAGCTAGTGCGGATCCCCCGCCCTCCAACGTCATAAAATTCCGGCTTCTGACCGACGGCGACGAAGACGGCCTTCCCGACAAAGATGAATACGAAAAATACCTCGCCTGGCCCGGACTGTATGACACCGACAAAGACGGCCTCTCCGACGGCGAAGAAGTTTCTCTCGGCCTACTTCCAAACATACCGGACAGCGACGGAGACGGAATCATAGATTCCCTTGATCCGCATCCAATTATTCCGGAATACGAACTGTCCTATTCTGCCTGGCAAACCTATTGGAGCGCCGTGACCTCAAGATTTCAAGTTGCCAACAGCCGTCTGACCAAAGCGAATTTCAACAATAAAATTAATCCGTTTTTCGACTATCAGGGCATTACGGCCAAATTTTCTCCGGAAAGCATAACCCTGGAAAACGACGCCTCTGAAACGAACGTCTTTGAAGTCTCCTTCCTTTCCAGCGGAACAGTCACGGGTCTATTGTACACTGCCGAATGTTTCGGACTCGATTACGAGCATTTTCAATTCCTTCCGGACATTAAATCCCTTTCCTCTCCGGAAGGAACTGTCGGGCTCCCTTTCATTGCCCGCTGCGGCGAAGTGCTGCGCTTTTCGCTCACATCTGACAAAGAAAACCAAGAGAACGGACAGGTAAGGGTCGTGACCGCGGACGGTGCCCTTCAAACCGTCCTTCCCATAAACTACCGACACGCCCTGGATTCCCGTCTTGAACTGACCGCTCCCGAAAACGGAGCGGAGTTTTCCTCTCCCTTCGCGTTTTCCTGGGCTAGCGCCGACAACACGGTCACCAATTATGTCCTGACGATAATCGGCCCGGCTTTCTACGAATACTCGCTTTCAAACACAAGCCTTAATTTTGTTCCTGAGGAAAAAGGCCAATACTTCTGGCAGGTGACTGCTCATGGCGCGCAAAGCCAATTTTACAGCAATACACGCTCCTTTTTTATCCTTGACGACGATTACGCAAAAGACAGCGACGGCGACGGCTTTTCAGACAACGATGAACTGAAGGAAGGTTTCGACCCCTTTGATAGTTCGGACATGCCTATGAGACTTTCGTCAGACTTCCTCCCCGTTGGAGAAAAAGGCTTGTTTTATTTCAAGCAGCTCAATGTGTCGGGAGGCGCCAGACCGTTGTTTTGGAAGATCAAGGAAAATTCCGCCCGCGGCCTTTCTGTCAATGAAAGCGGGATGATCCTCGGCATACCGCTTCAAACCGGATCCTTCTCCTTGTCCTTCGAGATAAAGGATCAGTCGGGACGCATTTTGAATTTCAGCCTTCCTATTGAGATAATCGAAAAAAGGACGCTTAACGTCCAACCAGGTCTAGGCGGCTTTCTGGTACAATAGCAATTGCTAATCTACCGGGAAGAATAATAGTGAAAACAGGAACAGACATCCAGCCTCTGAACGATTTTTACGCCCATAACCTCGAGCGTTTTGACTTCGACAAAAAGGAACTGCACGCCCTTTTAAGGCAAAGAAGCATAAAGTACGGAGAATTTCTCCTCCACGGAGAGATGGCGCCCATGATACTGGAGAAAAAAGAACTCAGGCGCTTCCAATCCGACGCTGAGCTGGTTTTGAAAGCTTCGGAGATCTTTTCCAAAGAAGCTTTGAAAAATGAGAAGTGGCTTGCCGACTGTCTGCCAGACCGTTTCATGCGCGAACTCGTCAAAGTTGATCCCGGCTACGATTCCTTTATCCCCTGCGCGCGTTTCGATTCTTTCCCTTGCGCAAAGGGGCCTGTCATGATCGAATTAAATACGGACGGCTGCTCCGGCATGTCCAACCTCGACACCTTCCACAGCCTTTACCTGGATCTTATAGCAGGCTCTCCCTTTTTCCCAAAAGGCCGTTTTACTACAGAAGCGATACTCCCCCACCTTCTCGACACGCTTCTAAAATGCTACGCCTCCTTCAGAAAACGCTTCCCCAAGAAAGTCGGCGCCTGGCCTGTTAAGCCGACGATCGCCATCGTTGACTGGCAAACCGAAGAGACCTCCTGGGAATTTTACGCCTGCCAGGAATTCTTTAGAAGCAGAGGTTTGCGCGCCATAGTCGCCGATCCGAGGGACCTGAAGTATGAGAACGGTTCCGTCAGTGTAGCCGGACAATCGATCCACCTTATCTACAGACGTCTTCTGGGAGAAGACTGGGGCAAAAACCGAAAATCCCTCTCTGTTTTGACCAACGCTTACAAGGAACACAATGTCTGCGTGGTCGGTTCGCCCCGCTCCCAAATCGCTTTCAGCAAAAAACTCTTCGCCTATTTGAGAGACGAACGCATGCTGAAAAAATACACTCCCGCAATAAGAGACGCCGTGGAGCGCACAGTCCCCTGGACCGTCCCCTTGCGGGAGGGGAAAGTTGACTACAAAGGGAAAGAGATCGACCTCCTGCCCTTCGTTTTGAAAAACAAGGACTGCTTCGTCCTGAAGCCCTGCGTCTCCAAGTGCGGCTTCGGAATACTTCAAGGCTGCCACACGCCGGAAACGGTGTGGAAAAAAGGCGTGAAAGCGGCTTTAGGGGAAGATTTCATCATTCAGGAATTCATCCCCTTAGTCACCTCACATTTTCCAGTACACGGAAAAGTCCGCGAAGAGGAAAAACGCTATCTTCACAGCGGGATCTACGTTTTCGGCGGGAAGTTCTCGGGCTTCTTCGGGCGCACCTGCAAAGATCCTTTGCTGACGCTCAGGCACGGGGAACGCATGCTGGCGATCCTTTGGAAGCGCTGACAGACATCCGCAGCGCAAGCTAAGCACATATCCCTCGCTCACGGACTACACGTGCATGGCCTGCACTAGCGTCCTCCGTGAGTTCGCTTAGGGATATGTGCTTAGCTTGCACCGTGCTCGGCTGCGGGTCAAGCGATGATTCTCGGCGAAGGAGTCATGTACCCGGAAGCAAACTTAGCGAAGCCTGTTTGCCAAGGGCACATGACTCTTCGCCGAGAATCATTCTTCGCTTCCTTTGCTCTCTTCGGCAGCGTCCTGAGCGCCAATTACCCCGTAGGGCGTCTCGTCCAGCGTATCGCTGATCACGTAACTAGGAAAAGCCTTGTGGTAGTTGGGATCGTAGGTCACGATATCCGAGCCGTCGGGATTGATGACCAGAGACTGCTGACCTTTCACCGGACGCTCATCTCTCACGACCAGCGTCGTGGCGCTGATTCGGTCGGGACGGTGGTTCAGAAGCAGGAAGTCGCAGTGACTGCCGGAAAGCTTCATGATCTCCTCAGGACTAGTCACGTACCTCAGGAGCCCGTAGCGCGTCATAACAAGGTGGTCCTTAAGATGAGGCGCCCTGGCGGTGATGATCTTCTCCGCTTGCTTCTTCGCGCGCCTGGCCACCGAATTGGCGCCAAGGATCGCCTTGTCGCTGGCTAAAAGCGACAAGGCTGTCGGCAGGTCGAAGCTATAGTAGATGGTCGAGATCTTCATCAGAATTTTCAACGACACTAAGCTCCGACTGTTCTCAATGTTGGAGAGGAAACGGTAGTTGACCTCGAGCTTCGTGGCCAAATCTTTAATAGTCAAGCCTTCGGAAAGGCGAAAACCTTTCAAAAACATAGACGACTTGAAGGAATTATTATTCATAATTTCTCCTTATAAATAAAATTATTGTTCGCTATGATTCTACCTTCATTTTCAGAATAAAGCAAGCTTTTTACAAGTTTCTATCAATTTTGATGTATTTTTTATCAAACTTGAAAAAAGAAAAACTTTATTGAAAATTCAAAAATATACGAAAGCCCTTTTGAGATAGGGCTAATCTGGCGTATATCAAGCGAACGGGAACGTGGAAACAAGCGCTCTGAGCGCTACTAACGTTAATATACCCCTTTTATTTGGGGCTGGGAGTCGGTTCGCTTTTCGGCTGGGGTTTCACCTCTAGGGTGAAAACTTTTTTGCGGGTGATCTTGTTCTGGTCTCTCACGCCTATAGTAAAACGATAGGTGCCTTCCCTCTCCGGCAGGCCAAGGAGCAATCCTTCTCCTTTCAGAAGAAAGCCCGGCGGGTTGCCCGGAGTGAGCATCAGAACTTCGTAGGGAGGAGCTCCCCCGCTCGCCATGATGTTGTAATAATAATGCTCCTTTATAAAAGCGTCCGGAAGCTTTTCCGGAGTCCTTATCGTAAGAGGCACGCTGTTAGGATCATTAGGATCGGAATCTCCAAGAGCCTCGTCGTTGTCGGTTATGCCGTCGCCATCAGTATCAAACATGCCGCTTGAAGGCAGATATTTCAGACTGCGGCTTTCAGCGCAGGACGCCAGTCCTGTTTCGTCTTCGCGGGCGACTTGCCAAACGTAGATACCAGAAAAATCCGGTTCAAACTTGTACCAGTTTCTGTTGAGTTTCTTGTCTTCCAAAACTGTAAGACGATCCCCAGACTTCATGAAGATCCTCAGGTGATAGGTATCATTCTTGCCGCCGCACTGCCAAAGCAAACTAATTTTCCCGTCTTCTATGATCTCCTCGTTGTCACCTGGCATCATGAGCTCCAAAGCCGGGGGAGCGCATTTTGACAAGGGATTTTTTATCTCAAGCCCGTCTTTCCAGTACCCTTCGTTATCGCGGACTCTCAGATAATCGACCGCTGGCGTTTTTTCCGTCGCCTTGGGAAGGATCACTTCGAAATCCATCGGCACCGCATAACGCGAGAGGAAAACGCAGCCGCGCATGTCGAACGGCATGAAAAGGCCGTCGCTCATCTCGCAGCCCTGGCGCCTTTTCGTGAAGACCTTGGCGCCGGGAAGATTCAGGGCGGAAACGCAGAGCATTCCGGTCACGGAATAGTCTGCGAAAAAGACCGCGGAAACAGTCGTGGTCGTGGAGTGGTCCTTGCTTAAAGTTATGCTGCTAGGCGCAAAAAACGCCAATTTTTTGCCAGGTTTCATGAAGGGGCAGGTGCCGCGCTTGTATTCGTCAAAATTCGTGACGCTGTCGGCGTCATAATCTTTCTTCTTCAAATTGAGCCCTATCCAGGGGATGCCTAAAAGCTCGGCTTTCTTCTCCCACCATTCGCTCCAAGCTTCGAAGGAAGCCCGCATAAAAGGTGAAGTCGGGTCCGGATCCTCGCCGTCGCAGAGCCCGTCGCCGTCCGTGTCCCAATAAAGAGGCGCCGTGTAATATCCCTTGACGCCCTTTTGCAGCCGGTAGCCCAAAACCTCCTCGCCGTCGCAAAGTCCGTCGCCGTCGGAATCATAAACGTTCGGGTCGGTGCTGTAAGCGGTCAGCTCGTTTTCCGTCAGAAGGCCGTCGCCGTCGGGGTCGTCCGCGCTTTTCGTTCCGGCGCGGCGGTCCCAAAGCGAAGATATGGCGTTTTTCCTGTCAGGTGTAAATTGCTGCGGCAATTTGCTCTCAGAATCATTGGCAAAAAGAAGCTGCGGCGCCAGAAAAAACGCAAGCAAAGCAAATATGGTCAGGCTGGGTTTTAGCATAAGGATCCGTTTTCAGTTTGTTCATCCAATTATACCGAAATTTTATGATAGAATAATAATATGCGTATCTATAATTACAGTTTTCTCTTTGCGGCGGCGTTCATGTGTGCCAACTTGGCGCTGTCAGCTCCAAAAGACGCGCTCGCCAAGAAGCATGTCTCTTTCGGCAACGCCGCCATCGAGGAAGCAGACTATCAAAGGGCTGTGGAACACTATGAGTCCGCTCTGAAAGAGGATCCCAATTCCAAGAGCGTCATGTATTCCTTAGGCGTCCTTTACATACAGACCGGCGACATCGATAAAGCCCAAGAACTTTTCATGAATTATCTTGAGAAGTATCCCATGGATAAGGACGGACTTTTCGGCCTTTCCAACGCTTATATCATGAAGGGCGAATATGAAAAGGCCATCCGTCTGCTGAGCCAGGCCGCCGCCAGGGAAAAGGACAACGAAGCTCTGAGGCGCAACCTCGGGTATGCCCAGCTGCAGTCAGGCGACATTCCTGGGGCAAAGAAAACTTTGACGGAACTTGTGACAGATTGTCCCTCCAACGCCCTGAATCGTTTCGACCTGGCGCTGGCCCTTTCAGCTGGGAACGATAATGAAAACGCCGTTAAGCAGGCTAAGGCAGGACTGCTGCTTTACCCGGAAGCGGAAGGAAAGATCCTCTATTCCGATCTTCTCGATTCCATCGGCGGCTCCCTCCTTGGCGAAGCTATCGAGCTTTTCCGCAAGAACGAAATGGACAAAGCCCTGGCGATCCTTGAGCCCTTGTGCGAACGGTTCCCAGACTACGCCAAAGCCCAGGCCTACCTCGGCCACGCCTCCAATCTGAAGCTTCCGCCGGACAGGAAGAAAGCGGAGAAAGCTTATAGGGCGGCGCTCACGGCTACGCGCTTCGTTCCCCTTTCCCGCCAGGATCTGGCCATCATCTACGACAACCTCGGCTCCATCGTCCTGAGAAAAGGCGAACTTGAGGAAGCGGAAGGCTACTACAGGGTGGGCATCGCCCAGGAGAGCGAATACGCTCCCGTCTATTTCAACTTCGGGCTTCTGAGAGCCAATAAGGAAGCCTTCACGGAAGCTTCCGTCGCCTTTATGGACGCCGTGAGAAGGGACAGATCGATGGCCGACTACATCGCCAATCATCCCAAGCTCGCGAAATTCCGCACAACTATGGATTACACCAACTTACTAGTTACGATAAAAAAGGAGTTCAATTCCAATGAGTAAAGCGAAGATCAAATTCGGGACCTCCGGCTGGAGGGCCATTTTAGCTGAAGATTTCACTTTTGAAAACGCCGCCAGAGTCGTTGACGCCATTATTCTCTACCTGCGTTCGACCGGCAAATCCGAGCTTAGCGTAGTCGTTGGCAGCGACGCCCGTTTCTTAGGCAAAGAGTTCAGGGAACGCACCGCCAAACAGCTGGCCAAAGCAGGGATCAACGTTTACTGCACGGAAAGGGACTGCCCCACTCCTGTTTTGTCTTTCTGCATCCGCAGCATGGGGCTTGACGGCGCCATCAACTACACCGCCAGCCACAACCCCGCCGAGTACCAGGGATTGAAATTTTCCGTCGAGCACGGCGAAGGCGCCGGCACGGAAGTGACGAAGTTCATCGAGCAGCACATCGACCAGCCGGTTGCTCCCGCCGAATCTGAAGGCAAAATTATTATGCTCGACCCGAGGGAGCCTTATTTCGCCGAGCTGACGAAGCTCGTGGACCTGGAAGCCATAAAGAAAGCCAATCTGAAAGTCGCCTGCGACGTTCTCTACGGAACGGGCAGGGAATATCTCGACGAGATGCTGAAAAGAGCCGGAACGGAAGTGACGGCCTTGCACAACTGGGTCAACCCCTCCTTCGGCGGCCGCCGTCCGGAACCGGCTGCGGAAAACATGCCCGAGCTGATCAAGATGGTCAAGGAAGGCCCCTACGCCCTGGGCCTGGGCACTGACGGCGACGCCGACCGCTTCGGCATCGTGGATTCCGACGGCACCTTCTACAACGCCAACCAGGTGCTGTGCCTCGTTTCCTGGCACTTGGCCAAGAACCGCGGCTTAAAAGGCGCCATCGTGAGAAGCGTCGCGACGACCGGCTATCTTGACCGTCTGGCGAAGTATCTCGACGCGGAACTTATCGAAGTTCCTGTCGGCTTCAAGTACATCGCGCCTTACGTACTGGAAGGCAAAGTCCTTTTAGGCGGCGAAGAGAGCGGCGGCCTGACCATAGGCGCGCATATTCCTGAAAAGGACGGCATTCTCGCCTGCCTGCTCATCACCGAACTCGTGGCCGTGACCGGAAAGACTCTGGGCCAGACGATGGAAGAGATCAAAGCCGCCATCGGCTCCGTTTGGACCGGCCGCACCGACCTTTTCCTGACGCCGGAAAACAAAGCGAAGATATTGGAAGCTGTCTCCAAAGAGGAAGGCGAAACTTTCCTCGGCCGCAAGGTCGTTTCCCGCAACAAGCTTGACGGCTTCAAGTTCAATTTCGAAAACAACGAATGGGTCCTCGTGCGCCCCTCCGGCACCGAGCCCATAATAAGGTGCTACGTGGAAGCCAACACGCCCGAGGACGGCACGGCTTTGACAGCCGAACTGAAAGCTTTCACAGACCGTTTCAATTCCTAACTTGATGCAGACTCTCGCAGTCATAGGTTGCACCGGCAGCATCGGGAGATCAGCTCTCGATGTCGCCAGAAATCTAGGGGAGCGCTTCCGGGTGGAAGCGCTGGCCTGCGGCCACTTTTCGCCTTTGCTCTGCGAGGAGGTAAAGGAATTCGCGCCGCGAGTTGTCGCCGTAAACGATCTCGTTGGCGCTGAGGAATTGAAAAAAACCTTCCCTGATCTGGAAGTGAGAGCTGGCAGCGAAGGCGTCGCTTCTTTGGGGGACTGCGCCGACGTAATCATTTTGAGCGTGGTCGGGCTGGCCGGGCTTGAGGCTGCCTTGAAAGCAGTGAGAGCTGGCAAACGCCTCGCCATCGCGACCAAGGAGGTCCTTGTCTCGGGAGGAGAACTTGTTTTCAAGGAAGCAAAAAAGACCGGAGCCGAGATCATTCCCGTGGACAGCGAGCACAGCGCCATTTTCCAGTGCCTCATGGGCAGCGGAAAAGAAAGCGTCGCGCGCCTTCTGATCACAGCTTCCGGCGGACCCTTCAGGGGAAAGGACAAAACTTTCTTAGAAAACGTAACGCCTCAAGAAGCGCTGGCGCACCCGGTCTGGAAAATGGGGCCGAAGATCTCCGTGGACTCCGCCACCATGATGAACAAAGGTTTGGAAGTGATCGAAGCTTCCAGGCTCTTCTCCGTCCCGGCGGACAGGATCGACGTCGTCATCCATCCGCAGTCCATAGTTCATTCCCTGGTGGAATTCTGCGACGGCGCGCAATTGGCCCAGCTTTCCGTCCCCGACATGCGCCTGGCCATCCAGTTCGCCCTGACGTATCCCAAGAGGCTGCCCTCCCCTGTCGCCAAGCTTGATCTCAGCGAGATTGGGAAATTAGAGTTCGGCAAACCCGATCTGGAGAACTTCCCCTGCCTGGAACTCGCCTATGAAGCTCTTAAAAAAGGCGGGATATTTCCGGCCGTTCTGAACGGCGCGAACGAGACCGCCGTGGCGCGCTTCTTAAGAGGAGAGTGCGGCTTCATGGACATCCCGCGCTTCGTGGAAAAGAAACTTAGTAAAACTGAAAATATCGTTGATCCTGATCTAGAGGACATTTTAGAAGCCGACCGCTTCGGGAGAGAATAGTTTAGAGATGTTGACGCTTATATATTTTTGCATAGTTTTGGGACTTCTGGTCTGCGTTCATGAGTTCGGGCATTTCGCCGCGGCCAAGCTTTGCGGCGTATATGTCGAACGTTTCTCCATCGGCTTCGGCCCGACCATCCTGCAGTGGAAAGGCAAGGAGACGACGTACTGCATCTCCATAATTCCCCTGGGAGGCTACGTCCAGATGGCCGGGCAGAGCGACCTGCCGGACGAGGAGGAAAAGGAAGCCTTCAAGCACGTTCCCCAGAATCGTTTCTATAACGCAAAGACGGTTTGGCAAAGGCTCTCCATAATTTTGGCCGGCCCTTTCATGAACCTGTTTTTCGCCATTCCCCTGGCCATAGCGCTTCTCTGCTACGGACAAAAGACCGCACTCACCCCCAACGGCATAATCGTATCCCTGGTGATTCCCGGTTCGCCCGCGGAAGCCGCCGGAATACAGCCAGGCGACAAGATCCTTAAACTGAACGGCGCGGAAGTAACGACCTGGAACGCTTTTGTGGACGAGATAAGGGCGAACCTTTACGAGCCCGTCAGCCTTGAAACGCAAAGGGAAAACGAAAACATCTCACTGACAGTGACGCCCGATCTCAACGAGGAAAAAGGCTACCTGGGGCTCGGCATCGCCATGTCTCCTCCCGCCCAGGTAGAGAAAGTCGTATGCTCCGATTCTCCCCTCAAGGAAGGCGACGTCTTCCTGTCCATCAAGGGACTGTCTCCCGACAAATGCAGCTTTGAAACGCTTTCCCAGACGATCAGGACTATGCCGGACACCAACGTGACCGTAACGGTCGCCAATTATCCCGCTTCCCGTATGGCTAGCGAAGCGCCGCAGCCGGAGGAAAGGACCTTCGAACTTGCGATCGGCAAAAAGAAAAAATGCCAGCTCTTCGACATCGTGAACGTGGACGGCAGGGCCCGACTCAGCCTGCGCCCCGACGCTCCGGAAGAGCTCTGGACGCTGGAAGGCGCGAAGATCCTCGCCTTGAACGACCGCCCGTTGCAGCTTTCCGAGGAGGATTATTTCGAGGCCATCAGCGTCGGCAGCGTGACGGCTTGCGTCGCCATAGCGCAGCAGAGCGGCAAGTACAAAAGGGAAACGTTAGTAACGTCTCTGGTCTCCCGCGTGGAGTACATGGGGCACGCCGGCGTTATGCTTAGGCCGGCTTCCGAAATGGTAAGGGAGCCAATCCTTTCCGCCGTGAAGAAGTCCCCCACCAAGGCCTGGACAAAAGTTACGGAGACTTTGAAGACTTTGAAACTGCTCTTCGTGGGCTCCCTCAAAGTCAACAATCTCTCCGGTCCGGTTGGCATCGCGAGGATGACCGGCGCCGCGGCGCAGAGGGGTTTCGACGTGCTTTTGAATTTCGTTTTGCTCATCACCGTGAACCTTGGCGTGCTTAATCTTTTGCCGCTGCCTGTTCTGGACGGCGGCCACGTCGTGCTTCTCATTGCGGAAGGCATAAGGAGAAAGCCCTTGCCTGAGAAATTCCTGCTCTGGTACCAGCGCATCGGCCTTATCTTCCTTCTGGCGCTCTTCGCCTTCGTGATGCTGAACGACGTTGGGCGTTGGGTCAAAGACAGCGAATTCCTGGGCACTCTGCTCGGCAAATTTTTCCATTAAAACCGTTAAATATCATTATGTCCGAAACCGAGAAAAAACTTTCCTTTGAAAAAGCTCTGGAGGAACTGGAATCTGTCGTCGCCAAGATCGAGGACGGCTCGCTCTCCCTTAACGACTGCCTGAAAGAGTACGAGAAGGGCATCAAGCTCGCGACCTTCTGCGCCGCGGAATTGAAGAACGCCCGCGAAAAGATCGAAAAGCTCCAAGCTAAGAACGACGGAACCATAGAAGCCTTGGAAACTGAGATCTCTCAGGGAAGAGGCGAGGAATAGAAATGTCCCTTTTGGATAAAGTGCAAACGCCTTCCGACATCAGGAAACTTAGGGTCGAGGAACTCCCCGAACTCTGCTCTGAAATAAGAGCGGAGATCGTGAATACCGTCTCCAAAACGGGCGGACACCTTGCTTCGAGCCTGGGCGCCGTAGAACTGGCGGTCGCTTTGCACTACGTTTACGACACGCCGAAAGACAAGCTCGTCTGGGACACGGGGCACCAGGCCTACGCCCACAAATTGTTGACGGGCCGCCGCGAAAAGTTCCATACTCTCAGGCAAAAGGACGGCCTCAGCGGATACCCGACGCCTGAGGAAAGCCCCTACGACTGCTACCCGGTCGGACACGCCGGCACTTCCATTTCGGTAGCCTTGGGCCTGGCCGCCGCCAGGGACGCCAAAGGCGAAGACTATCAGGTCGTCGCCGTGATAGGCGACGGCGCCATGACGAGCGGTCTGGCGCTGGAAGCCTTGAACAACAACGCCGCCAGGGGAAGATTCACGGTCGTCCTGAACGACAACGCCATGTCCATCTCGCCCACCAAGGGCGCCATCGCCAAACATTTCGCCAGATTAGTCTCGAACGTCCATTACCGCCAGTTCAAGAGGAATTGCAAAAATATCTTGAGCAGCATTCCCGTGATAGGCGTCCATCTGACGAATTTCAGCATGCGCCTCTTGGGCGCTTTCAAGCTGCTTTTCATCGTTGACAATATCTTCGAGAAGATGGGCTTCCACTACATCGGTCCGGTGGACGGCAACGACGTGAAAGAACTGGTGCGCATCCTGAAAGCCCGCTCCACTGAGCAGGTCATGCCGGTGGTGTTGCACTGCCGCACCAAGAAAGGCAAAGGCTACGCTCCTGCGGAAAAGAATCCTGAACGCTACCACGGCGTCGGCAAATTCGACCCCGCGACCGGCGAACTCGTAAAGACTGAGAAAAAATATCTGACATACACCGACGCCGTCTCCAAGACCGTCCTGGATCTGGCGGAAAAAGACGAGCGCGTCGTGGTGGTCTCGGCCGCCATGTGCGGCGGCACGGGCATGACGAATTTCGCCAATCACTTCCCCGACCGTTTCTTCGACGTCGGCATAGCGGAACAGCACGCCGTCACCTTCGCGGGAGGCTTGGCCAGCAGCGGCCTCCGTCCCATCGTCGGCATCTATTCGACTTTCATGCAGAGGGCTTACGACGAGATCGCCCACGACGTCTGTCTGCCCAACGCCAACGTTATTTTGGCGCTCGACCGCGCCGGCCTAGTCGGAAGCGACGGCAAGACTCACCACGGCGCTTTCGATCTTTCTTACCTCAGGCACCTTCCGAATCTCATGATCTTCTCGCCCAGGGACGAGGAGGCCGTGAGATCCGTTTTCGAGTACGCCCTGCTGCACGACGGGCCCGTGGCCATCCGCTATCCCAGGAGGACCATCCCCTACGATCTGCCCAAAGAAAATGCTCCCGCTTTCACAGGCGACGTCACAAAGTGGCAGACTTTAAAGGAGGGCGATCTCTGCGCGATCGTCGCGACCGGGCATATGGTCTTCCACGCCCTGAGAGCCGCCGAGATCGTAAAGGAGAAATTCGCCAAAGAGGTGCGCGTCATCGACGCCTGCGCCATCAAGCCTCTGGATATGGAAACGCTTGCCAGTCTGGCTGGCATTCCTATCGTGACGATGGAAGACAACGCCCTGATAGGCGGCCTTGGCGAAACTATCGCCTTCCAGCTCAAGAAGCCTGTTCTCTCCTTCGGCATTCCCGATGATTTCATCGCCCACGGCACGCTTGACGAACTTTATTCCGAACTCGGCTGGCAGCCCGAGCAGGTAGCAATTAAAATCGCGGAGGCCTTTAAACTATGAACGACCTCGCCGTTTTCCTGAACGCCCTGCCGGACGGTATCGTTGCTGTCAGCGAACAAAACGTTGTGCTTTTCGCCAACGCCGCGGTCTATGACACCTTAGGCGTCCTTCCCCAGAGCATCACAGGGCTTCCTTTGAGCGACTGCCTGAAAGATCAGAACCTTATGATGCAACTCGACAAGACCGGGCACGAATCTTTCCTGACCTTGGAGACGGACGTCAATTATCCCAGGAAACTGAGGCTTAGGATAAAGATCGTCCCGCTCCAGGAAAAGAACTGCGAAATTGATTCCCCTGTCGCGCTCATCATCTTCACCGACGTTTCCAGGGAGATGAGCACGGCGGAGGACAGGGAACGGAATTCCAAGCTTGAGACCATGCGGCTCTTGACTGCCGGCGTGGCCCACGAACTGGGCAATCCCCTAAATTCCATCATCATGAAGGCCGACCTTACGGAACGGCTGGTCATGAAGCTGCCTGACTCTGAGACCAAAGAAAAGATCGCGAGAGACCTTGACGTCATCATAAGCGAGAGCGAACGCTTGAAGAGGATCGTGGAGGACTTCCTGAAGGCCGCCAGGCCGCTTTCCTTCCGGCCCAGCGAGGCCGACCTCAAAAAACTCTGCGAAGGCTGCCTTGCCGTCATGGAGCCGGAACTGCACTCCAGGGACATCGTCATCCAGAAATACCTTTCCCCTGTTCCCCCCGCCCTGCTCGACGAGGATCTCTTGCGCGGCGCCATCATAAACGTCATCAGGAACGCCGTGGAGGCCATGCCGGAAGGCGGACTCCTCATCGTGCGGCTGGAAACGGAGGGCGACTTCTTCAAGCTCTCCATAAGAGACAACGGAACAGGCATGACGGAAGAGACCGCCGAAAAAATGTTCGATCCCTTCTACACCACCAAGCAGACCGGAACGGGCCTGGGCATGCTGCAAATAAAGCGCGCCATGGAAGCCCACTCCGGCACGATAGAAATTAAGAGCCGCGTCGGCAAAGGCACGACCGTCACCTTAAAGGCGCCCCTGCGCCAGAGCGAAACTCACGTTCTCGATTCCCCGGAGGTAAAATGAAAAAGGTAATCCTTGTCGTTGATGACGAAAAAAACGCCCGCGATAACCTCCGCGAGATCATAGAAGACATCATGGGTCTCTCCATGGCGGAGGCCGACTGCGCCAAGACCGCCATCGATTTACTTCGCAACCGCGTCTTCGACCTCATCCTGACGGACCTCAGGATGCCCGGCGATTCCGGCATGCTGGTATTGGAGGAAGCCCAGAGGATCTGCCCCGAAACGCCGGTCATCATAATGACGGCCTTCGGCTCTGCCGACGAAGCGGGCGAAGCGCTCCAAAAGGGCGCCTACGACTTCCTCTCGAAGCCCTTGCGCGCCGGCACAGTCGAGGAAAAGATCGCCGAGACGCTCCGCCTTGACGAGAAACAGGAAACGCCCGACGCCTTCGACAGGATCATCGGCAATTCCGACGCTTTGAAAGAAACGCTGAAGACCGCCCGCCAAGCCGCGCCAACGGACGCGACGATCCTTATTGAAGGCGAAAGCGGCACAGGCAAAGGCCTCCTTGCCGAATGCATCCACGAAGCCAGCCCGCGAAGCAAGGGCAAGTTCGTCGTCATCCACTGCGCCAACACTCCGCAGGACATCCTTATGAGCGAGCTCTTCGGTCATGAGAAAGGCTCCTTCACCGGCGCCATCTCGCAGCACAAGGGCAAATTCGAGGAGGCGGGCGACGGCACGGTCTTCATCGACGAAGTCGGAACGCTGCCCCTGAAAGTCCAGACCATTCTCCTGAGAGTCCTGCAGGATAAGAAATTCGAGCGCTTGGGCGGCAACGAGACCATAATTTCCAAGGCGCGCGTCATCGCGGCCACCAACGAGAACTTAAGCGAGCTTGTCAAGGCCGGGCGCTTCAGGGAGGATCTTCTCTACCGCCTGAAAGTCGTCTCGCTGACCATGCCGCCCCTGAGAGTCAGAAAGGGCGACATTCCACTTCTGATCGACCACTTCCTAGCCCAGGCCAACAAGGAGACTTCCAAGAACGTCACGATCTCCAAGATCGCCAGGGAAATGATGGAGAAATATTCCTGGAGCGGCAACATCCGGGAGATCCACAACGTTATCGAAGCTTTGGTCATCAAGAATTCCAGCGGCGAAGTGACACCGCGCGACCTTCCCTCTGAGATCCTCGCCGAATCCGGCGCGAAAAAAGAAGAGAAGAGTTCCGCCGCCCTTTGGGAAAAACTCGACAAGATGACTTTGGACGAGATCAAGAAAGCCCTTATAGAAAGAAAATTGAAAAACGGCAAGACGAGAACTCAGATCGCCGACGAACTCGGCATAAGCCGCCGCAGCCTCTACAGATTGCCGGATAGCTACGGCATCAAGAAAGGAAAAAAGAAAGATGAATGACGCTCCCCTTATTTCCGTTCTGATGCCGGCCTACAACGAAGGCAGCCACATTAGGGCAAACCTGGAAAAGGTCCGCGCCACCTTAGAAGACATGCAGTCCACCTGCTGCAAGGATCTTCCGGGCGGCTTTGAAATTATCGTCGTCAACGACGGCAGCACCGACAATACGCAAAAGGAAATAGAGACAGCCGCCGCCAGAAGCGACACCATAAAATGCGTCGCCCATACGAGCAACCGCGGCAAATGCGTCGCCCTAAGGACGGCCTTCCAGCACTCGAAAGGAAAATACATTTTCTTCCTCGACAGCGACCTTGAGATAGACCCCGCCTTCCTGGAACCGCTTTTCGTGAAGATGCAACATGAGGACTGCGACGCCGTCTTCGGCTCGAAGCAAATGGGCTCTAAAAAGCATTATCCCCTGCTTAGAAGGATCGCCAGCAAGATCTTCTCGGCTTTCGTCTATCTCTTGCTGCCGCTTCCAATTAAAGACACCCAGACCGGACTTAAGCTTTTCAAAAGGGAACTTCTCGAGCGCGTCTTCGACTGCATGCTGGTCAGGCGCTATGCCTTCGACGTGGAGCTGGCCGCTCTTGCCGTGCACAACGGCTTCAAACTTACGGAGGAAGCCGTCACAGTCAATTTCCTTGGTCGCCAGGGCTCCATGTCCCTCTACAACGTCTTCAACATGACGCTGGACATTCTGGCCATTTTCTACCGCCTGAAAGTTTTGGCCTACTACGACAGCTGGGTTCCGAAACGCAACAAAGAAAAACCCTTCATCTCCATCGTCATCGCGGTAAAAGCCGACAACCCCTATTTGAGGCAGTCCGTTGCGCGCTCTCTGGAGCAAGATTATCCCAAGGACCGCTATGAGATAATCGTGCTTCCGGACGAAGCGATCGATTCTTTAGACCCCTCCGTCAGAGTGATCCCCTCCGGTCCCGAGCTTCCGGCCATCAAGAGAAATTTGGGCGTTGAATCCGCCAGGGGCGAAATAATCGCCTTCCTGGACGACGACGCTTACCCGAGGGAAAACTGGCTCTCTGAGCTGGCCGGCAACTTCACAGACGAAAGATTGGCCGGCGTGGGCGGCCCGGGCACGACTCCTCCGGAAGACTCCTTCTGGCAGAGAGTGGGCGGCGCCGTCTATGAATCGAAAATGATGAGCGGCGGCTACTCCTACCGCTACCTGGTGGATCGCAGACGCATGGTGGACGATTACCCGACCTGCAACCTAGCTCTTAGGAAAGACGTCTTCCAGGAAGCCGGCGGCTTCCAGACCAACTTCTGGCCGGGCGAAGACACGGAGCTCTGCCTGACCGTCACCAAGAAGCTGAACTACAACATTGTTTACGACCCCTTAGTGGAAGTCTGCCACCACCGCCGCCACCTTTTCAAGGGCCACTTCCGCCAGCTTACGCAGTACGCTCTGCATCGCGGATATTTCGTGAAGAAGTTTCCGGAGACCTCCCGGAAATTCGCCTATTTCGTGCCCTCGCTCTTCCTTCTGGGCGTCCTGCTTGGACCCCTGACGTTCCTCACGCCGAAATTGTATTTCTTCAGTCTTCTCTACCTGGTGGTGTTGGCGATCTACTTCCTCCATTCCATCTTCTTCGCTTTCATTCTTCATCCGAAACTCACGCCCTTCACGGTCCTGGGCGTTTTCTTGTCGCATTTAGCTTACGGTTGGTATTTCTTAGTAGGCCTCTTCTCCTCCAGGCTTAGGAAGGAAGAGGAATATCACGCAAAGATCAGGAAATCTCATGAAAATTAAATTTCTGCCTCTGTTCTTTTCGCTGCTTTTAAGTTGGAACGCCTTCGCGTCCCCCGTTATCGATTTCCCCGTAAAGCCAGGTCTTCTGCTTGAAGACTCCCTGGCCCACGGCGAAAAAAAGCTCTCCATGCTTATCGCCAACACCGGAACCGACCCCCTGAACATCAAAAAGTTCAGGCCTTCCTGCGCCTGCACAAAGGTCAGCCCGGACGCCCCGCTTACAATTGGCCCCGGCGAAACGAACACCTTCCTTTGCACGCTTGACCTCGGCGGCGAACTGAAGAAAGGCCCGAAGAACTACACGGTTTATATTGAGAGCGACGATCCGGAAAAGCCTGTCGCGAGCTGGTACGTCACCGTTCCCATCATCCCCTGCGTGGAGCTTCACCCCAAGCAGCTTAGCTTCATGGAAAGCGACGCCCCGACCCAGACCGTCACCGTTATCCAGCATTTCAGGGAGCCCGTTTCCCCTCTCAACGTCTATTTCCTCGATGATCTTTTCGGCGCTCCGCCGGATGAGGACAAAAAGCCCGACAAATTCCTTGCTTTCCGCGTTGAGGAACCTCTTGATTCCGTAACCAACCGCATCACGGTCTTCAGGATCAAGGACAAGACTTATTCCCGCTACGGCAGCATCAGGATCTCCGTGGACGCCGGGTGCAAGTTCAATGTCCTCCGCATAGACACCCCTAAGTTCCCTAAGGCCCAAAACGAGGCCGAAGCCGAAAAGTGATAAAACTACCCCTGAAAACGAAGAAAGGCCTCTTTTTGGCCCTCACAGGGCTTTTATTGGCCGTTTCCGGCCCAAGCCTGGCCTCGGAGATCAATTTGCGCTTCTTCCACTCGGACTGCCGCGAGTGCGAAGAGACCATGTATTTCCTGAAAGACCTGGAGGGTGCTTTCGAGGAGATCACGCTCCACGACCTGCCGCTCGAGGAGGAGGAGAACTACCTTCTGCTTTTGAAACTGGAAAAGGAACTGAACCTGGAGAACAAAAAGAACGCTCCAGTCTCGCTTTTCCTTTACACCAACGTTTTCTACGGCATAGCGGAAGTTACCAACTCCCTGCCTGCTCACATTGCGGCCTTTGAGGGCCGGGACGTTCCGCTTTATGAACCGGATATTCAGCAGGATTCCCAGGAGCTCGCCAAAGAGAAGATGCGGGGCTTCACGTTCATGAGCGTCCTAGTAAACGGACTTCTGGACGGCATCAACCCCTGCGCTTTCGCCACTCTCATTCTCTTCATTTCCCTGCTCTCCGTTTACGGCTCCTCGAAAAGAGAGATAATCATAACCGGGCTGACTTTCACTTTCGCGGTCTTTTTGACCTACCTGGCCCTGGGGTTAGGCTTCCTTAACGTCATAAAAGCCCTCTCCATCTTTCCGAAGATCAAGTTCGCTTTCGACATCGCGCTCATAATTTTCTGCCTCGTCTGCGCCGTCTTTTCCATAAAGGACGCTTTCACCGTCAGCAGATCGGGCACGGGCGAGAAAGAAAGCGAGAGCCTCATCCTGAAACTTCCCCCGAGGCTCAGGGGCATGATCACCAGGATCCTTTCCGCCTACGCCGGCAAAAAGCGCTGGCTCTTCGGCGTATTCTTGGCGGGCTTCCTTGTTTCGCTTCTTGAGTCCGTCTGCACGGGACAAGTCTATATTCCGACCATCAACCTCATCATCAAAAACGATCCGGCAAGAATAACAGCCTGGCTGTGGTTGCTTTTCTACAATTTCCTTTTCGCTTTGCCTCTGATCGTCCTGACCTTCCTCGCGGCCTTCGGGCTTAAGTCGCAGTTCATGCTGAAAGTCCAGCGCAAGGGCGCGGTGCCGATAAGGATCGGAATGGCGCTGCTGTTTGTGTTTATGGCAGCGCTGCTGATTCTTCACCTCCGCTGATTTTTCTTCTAAGGAGCGTTCCGTCGCAAAGTGCGGCGTATACCCCTCGTTCACGGACTACGCGCGCCTTGCCTTGATTTGCGTCCTCCGTGAGTTCACTTAGGGGTATACGCCGCACTTTGCTCCAACGCTTGCAGGGAGCGAAGCAAGAAGGCATGTACCCGTAAGCAAACTCAGCGAAGCTTGTTTGCCAAGGGCACATGCCTTTTGCGAGCGACCAACGAGCGGGGGATATGTGCTTTTTCGCACGAAGGTAAATTTTACTTCCTGCGGAGGAGAAGCGCGGCGAGGGCGAGCAGCGCTATCACGGCAGGTTCGGGGACCGCGCGCCAGCCCACGTAATCATAAATCGGATTGGTCGGAGTAAGCATGTATCCGTCAATTTCCTGGAAGCCAGGATCCTCAGTACCGTACGCGTAGTACAGGCAGTTTGTTTCGGTAACGTCCGCCGGTTGATCGAACACGTTTTCCGCCTCACAGCCGTAATAGAGGGAGTCCTCGATCACGACCTCGTTCTCCGCTTCCACCTTGAAGGGCATATGAGCGTCCGCTATGAGAACGCTCGTGAAGGAAAGCCCAGTACTGGCGCCCCAGGGCCAGTTGCCGACGTAAACCGCCGGCCAGCCTTCCGCGCCGGCGCAGGCAACGGTAATTTTGTCGAGCGTGCAGTCGCTGACCTGATCGAGAAAAACAGGGCTGGCGCAGTTGGGCGCCAGAACGCAGACGTTCCGCGCCGAAAAATCAGTGACGCTGTATATAGAGAAAGGCCTGGTGTAAGGTTCGTCCGTACTTTGCAAACTGTATATGGCTACGTTCCGGACGCTCATATTGCTTTTATTGCAGGCGCAAAGGGCGCCTTGCATATGCCAGTTGTAGCGGTAATTGGAAAGCGGCCTACCGCCCTGCATGATCATCAGATCCTCAAGCGTCGCGCCGTCCTTTTCCATACGCACGCCCACGTAGCCTTCGGGAATTATTATGACGGTCTTGTCCGGGCCCGCGCCCTTAAGAGTGACGTTGTCCGCCTTAAAGCAGAGCGCCGTCATGCCGTTTCCCCAGATGTCGTACTGGTTGTTGTATCGGGCCAGTGAATAGTCCCCCGGTGCCAGATGGATAGTCTGGCCGGAAACAATTTCTTCCATGGCTTTGACAAGATCGCCGGACGGGTCGTCGGCGCTCTTTCCGCTTCCCTTTGCGCCCGGAGCTATGAACCAGTCTCCGGAGTTCCTCTTGGTAATGTGCATGGTGAAGGCGCCCTGGGATCCGGCGTTCCCATCCCAGCAAATGTAGTAGGCTGTCCCGGACAGAGCTTCAAGGTCGTAGCATTCGTCCCGATCGCTGTCCAGACTTTCCACCACCGCCAAAAGGTTCGGAAAAGTTACTTCATTTCTTTCCACAGTGTATAAGGAGAGCATGGCGTCAAAGCCGGAAACTTCATACGAGCCAAGGTCGTCGATCCTGTAAACGCCGTCCTCCGGGGGAATGAACTTGTACCAGACGGAAGCCTTGTGCAAGGCGTTCTCGCCCAATTCCACCGTTGCGCCGGTGTTGTCGCCAGCAGTGTCCCCGGTTAAAACCGTGACGGCGTTCCTAAGATCATCGTTTTCCATGCTCGCAGCAGTGCACCAGCCGATATTGGCGTAATAGATCTTCGTGGCGCAAAGGATGTGGCCGCCAACCTCCCGGAAGGCCGGGTCGTTGACGCCTTCTTCGAAGGAAACGCACTTTTGTTCGCTCAGCTTCACATTTCTTCCCATGAAGCTTTCCTTAGTTGCGGCGTAGTAAACGCAGTTGCTGGCGGAAATCTCAACGTTGTCCTCCAGATAAAAAGGCCTGCTCGCCCTGTAGAAGAGGCAGTTGTTATAACTGATGTCCGTCGAGGCGCCCAGATGCTGCCTGCTCTGGTAAACGGCGCATTGTCCGCCAACTTTCCCGCAAACAGTCAGATTGTTCAGAACATCGTTCTGGCAGCCGAGCATGACGGTAGGCGCGGGATGGTTCGGGGCGGAAACGGCCAGGCGGCAGACGCGAGAGTTTTTAACGCCGCACATCGTGAAGGGACGGACGCCGCCTCCCGTCTGCTCGCTTATCACAGCGACGTTCGTGACAAGAACGCCTTCAGCGTCGCATACGCAGAGGGCTCCCTGTAAGGTGTCCCGGTATCCGGCGGCGCGGTTATAGGATGTTCCCATTGACCTGACGGTCAGATCCGCCAGGGTGCAGTCGCTAGCTTCCAAACGTAAGCCGGTGTAGCCCTCCGGCGCCAGGATAGTGGTGCTGCCAACTCCGGCGCCCCTAAGTCCGGTCCCCTCCGCTTTAAGGCAAAGCACGGTGTTGCCAACGCCCCAGCAGTCGTATTTGTTGTGGTGATCGGCGATAGAGTAAGTGCCGGGCGCCAAAACGACCTCGAAGGGCGGCTTGATATTTTCCAAGGCCGCCGCCAGGTCTGCCATGGGCGTCTTTGGGGTGCGTCCGTCTCCCTTCCCGCCAGGAGCCACGTAGAGGTTGCCCGCCCAGCCGGATCTCAGGAAGAATCTGCCAGCGCCCTCTTTGGAACCGACGGCTATGTAATAATAC
Organism: bacterium; assembly: GCA_017616555.1. Lineage (GTDB taxonomy): Bacteria > Auribacterota > UBA3054 > UBA3054 > UBA3054 > UBA3054. The sequence goes on from JAFZXZ010000016.1 coordinate 193,058, forward strand.
TTACCGGGAGCTACGTCAAAGGACACGCTCTCGTCCTTGTCAGCATCAGCCAAAGGAACGACGGATTTCAGATCGGAAAAATCCGCGGAAGCGGAGGAGGAGGAATATATCGCCAGCGTCGTGTCGTTGCCGAACGCTTTCCAGCTGCCTGTGGTTGACAACTCCAATTCTTCGCTGGTTTCGCCCTTGAAGCGGTACCAGACCGTGGCGCGGCTCGCAGTGTTTTCGCCCGGTTCGATCTTGGCGTAAGCGTTGTCGCCGGTAATATCCGTATTTCTTTCGTAAGTAAACGGCCGGGAAAGGTGATCGTTCAGAGGACCGTCCAGACAGTATTCGATCTTAAAGTGATCCAGCGCCATGGTCACGCCGCCCGCCCAGAAGAAAAAGCGCAGCGTGCTGAAAATATCGGAGTCGTTCTCCTGCATGGTGAATTCTCCGATCTCCTCCGTCACGCCGTTCACTGTAACGGACTTCAGCCAGTGGTGACCGTCCGTAAAGTTAGCGTAATAATCCAGAGTGATGTCGAACCATTCCCCGGAAGGAATCTCCAATTGGGAATCCTGATGGGCGTCCGTCGCCCGCAATTGGTAATGGTCGCCGTCTTTCCTAAATTCTATTTCCGCGCAGGCAGGGCTCCAGAAACCGAAATTCAGATATCCTTCCGTCTCGGGAAGCTTCATCCTGGCGCTGTACCGCCAGATCCGGTAGCGGTTGGCTGCTCCTCCGCCCCAGCCCGAGGAAACGGGATTACTAAAATCGTAATGGGCGCCCCAGAGTCCGTTGGGATGGATCTCCACATAAGTCTTGCCGCCCTCTTTCACGGCTGTGATACTGCCGTCGCTGCCGTAGCCGTCGCCCCAGCCGTACTTCCCTTTGATGTCGCCCGCCTCATAATCCGAGAAGTCTTCCTCCAGAACGGTTACAAAAGGCTCTATGGGTACATATGTGTCTTTGCCGGCCTTGACGGCCGCGTGACGGCAGTCCTCGTCTGTCAGCGGATCGAAAGTGTTGTCGCAGTTCGTGTATGTGACGATCGCCCGGGAGGAGTTGTCGAGCGAAGCACCGGGCATAAAGCAGTCCCTGACGTTGAAGACCCACTGCACGTCGGATCCTCCTCCCTGTTCGGAAACAGGAAGCAGCGTATTTAAAAAGACGCAGCAGTCCACGTTCACCGTCAGAGGAACGTTGCCGTACCAGGTGTTGCCGTAAACGGCCGTCTGGTGGTCAAGGGTATCCTCGCTTTTCTTGCCAGCTATAAGATCCCTGTTGCTCCTGAAAGTGCAATAGGAAAAATCCATCCTGCTCTTTTTTTCAGCGTCGGCCGAATCGTCCCAGGTGAATGCCTTTATGAGGCAGGAGGTAAGAAGGCCGTAAGAAATGAAGGCGCAGTCGCGGGCCTTAAGGCTGCCGCCTGGATTAAGCTGCAAAGAGGCCGGGCGAATGAGGGCGCCGTTGTCAGGATTCTCTGTTTCCCCCTCGCTTCCCACGTAAACATAAACGTCTTCCAAAGTCACATCGTCCGCATCCACCACCGTCAGGGCGCCTGTCAGGCCATAGTAGGAGCCGCCCCAGTCCCCGTTGCCCTTGATGTCTTTGGGGTGTAGTATGGAAACGCCTTTTAAGGTGATGCCCGTGCCTGTGATATACACGCCGATGTCGTCGGTCTCGTCGCAAAGTATGATAGTTTGGTCCGAGCCGGCGCCTATTATGGAAATGCCGGATGTGTCTATAAGAAGGAAGTTGCCGTCCGTCCAGCGCAGATTCTGCATCGCGCCCACTTTTGAGAGCTTGTAGGTGCCGGGCGCCATGTAAATGGCGTTGCCTCCCTGTACGTCGGACAGAGCAGTGTTCAAAGTGCAGGGATCGTCAAAAGAATCCCCTGATCCGCGGCCGTCGGGAGAGCAGTACATATCCCTTAAAGGCGTAGAATAAGTGCTGATCTTGAAATCGCCATAGTTATCGGAGGTCCAGGCGTAGATGCCCACGTAGTAGTCCTTGTTCCCCTTGAAGATCCCGGAATAGATCTCGTCAACGTTCGTGTCCTGGGTGACGATATACTTAAGATCCCTTACGTTCGAGCCGGTGGCGATGACGAGGCAGGTGTCCTGAGCGCTGTCCACGGCATTGATCTCGAAGTAAACATTCTGATTAAAAGATGTGCCGAGGTTGAACTTGTACCAAACGGAATTCACCCAGCCCTGGCCGAGATGATCTGTTTCGCCCGCTTCCAGCGTAGCCTCCGTAGTGGTGCCGAAAACTTCCGTCCCGATCACAAGAGTCTCGCAATCGGCGAAGTTGTCGTTTGCGGGAGCGGCGGCCCAGGAGGAAGCCGCTATCAAGAGCGTTATAGCCAGGCAAAGAAAGCGTTTCATGCTATTTTCGTCGTTTGGTTAAGGCTGATTCCTTTGATATTTTACCACATTCGCTTATTCCAGTTTTGCCTTTGGTCGCTCGCAAAAGGCATGTGCCCTTGGCAAACAGGCTTCGCTAAGTTTGCTTACGGGTACATGCCTTCTTGCTTCGCTCCCTAGCAAAGTACAACGTGACAGTCTGCGCAGCCCAAAAGAAGTATTTGCCCCGTAGTGAACTCACGGAGGACGCAAATCAAGGCAAGGCGCGCGTAGTCCGTGAACGAAGGGGCAAATACTTTTTTGGGCGGAGCGAGAACGACTGTGCGTGCGAAGGCAATAAAAAAGGCTCCCTCCGAAGAGGGAGCCTTTTTTCGCTAGTTTGAGCTAGCTTTAGCTAATCGAAGCTTACTTCCTGCGGAGGAAGAGAGCAACGAGAGCTAGGAGACCGATGATGGCCGGTTCGGGGACCACGGGGCGGACGCAAGCAATCGTTTGAGGAGTGCCGCAGAACACGTCGCCGTTTTCGAGAACGACCGGGCGCATATGGTTGCTGGTGCTGGTGTCAGCGATCTCGTAGGACCAGACAACGTCAGCTTCAGCACCGTCGGTGCCGTCGGTCAGGAAGACGAGGAAGGATCCGTCGTCGCCTTCGGTCACGGCATAGAGGCCGCCTTCGTTGACCGGAACGACGCAGTTGCGAACGTGGCCGATCTTGGCGTCCCAGATGATGGAGCCGTCTTCCGTCTTGATGGCGGTCACGCCTTCAGAGTAGGAAGCGTAGATGATGTCGCCGCCGAGGTTGAGGGCCAAGCCGCCATCGTCGCCAGTCTGTTCGGAGAGCTCGGCAGTCCACTTGGAGGTGCCATCGGGGTTGAAGGCCATGACTTTGCCGTTTTCGCCGCCGATTCTGACAACGGCATAGACCGTGCCGTCAGCGCCGACGATCGGTTCGCGGCAGGTCATGTTGTCGTCTTCGTCAGTCTCAGCAGTCCAAGCTTCGGTGCCGTCAGCGGTGTTGACCGCGATGACATAACCTTCGTCCTTGTAGTAGACCTGAGAGCCGTCGGGGCTGAAGGACACACCGTTGCCGCCCCAACCGTCTTTGCAGTCGGAATCTTCGTAGCACCAAGCGACGGAGCCGCCGGAGGTGACAGCGAAGAGACCCTTGCCAGCAACTTTCACGTAGGCTTTGCCGCCGTTGAACTTGATGGCGCTGCTGGTCAGACGTTCGCCAGTGGAAACGAGCTGGGTGATCCAGACGGTTTCCTTGGTGGCGAGATCAACTTTGCAGAGGTTGGCCTTTTCGTCGCAGACATAGAGGTAGCCGGCATCCGTGATGGTCGGAGCGCCGTTGTCCCAGCTGGGTTCGGTGTAGAATTCTTCAACATCGCCGGTCTCAACATTGATCTTGAGAACCGTGGCGTTGGGTGAAGGATCGTTGGCGAGATAGAGGAAGCCCTCGTATTCGACCGCGGAACCGCAGATGTACATATCGGCGAAGTATTCGCTCTTCCAGACTTCCTCGAAGCCGTCGTTGCCGTCAACAGCGATGCAGCCGGAGCCCTGGAGGTCATAGCCCAGAGTGGCGACAGCGGTCTCGGCAATGTAGGTGTGCCAGCCAATGTTCTTGTAGAACGGATTGACAGCGGTCAGGATGTAGCCTTCGACTTCCTGGAGTTCAGGATCGTTTTCACCAGCTTCATAGTACGTGCAGTTGGTCTCGGTGACGTCGGCATCTTCGTTGAAGTTGCTTTCTTCGGAGACATTGTAGTACACGGAGTCGTTGATGAAGACTTCTTCGTCGATCTCAACAGTGAACGGATAGTAGGTGTTGCAGAGCAGGACGTTGTTGAAGGTCAGGCCTTCGTTGACGCCCCACGGCCAGTTGCCGCAGTACACAGCAGGATTCTGGTCTTCATTGGCGCCGCTGACGGTCAGGTTGTTGACCGTAACGTCTTTGACCTTGTCGAAGAAGCAGGGGCTGGCGCAGTAAGGAGCCTCAACGCCCAGTTTATCGACGGTAAAGTCGGTGACGCTGTAAACGGCGAACGGACGGATCTCGCCGGTCTTCTGTTCGCTGTAGATAGCGACGTTCTTGACGCTCATGCCGGCGCAGTTGCAAGCGCAGATGGCGCCCTGCATATGCCAGTTGTAGTGGTAGGGCATATTTTCGGGACGATAGGCCTTGACGGTCAGATCCTGGACGGAAGCGCCGTCGCGTTCCATACGGATACCAACGTAGCCGGCAGGAACCGTGAAGATGGTCTTGTCCGGGCCAGCGCCCTTCAGGGTGACGTCGGTGGCCTTGAAGCACAGAGCGGTCATGCCAGCGCCCCAGATGTCGGTCTGGTTGTAGAATTCAGCGATGCTGTATTCACCAGCGGCGAGGTTGACGGTCTGGCCGGGAACCACGTTCTCCATAGCGAAGATCAGGTCGCCCGTAGGATCATCGGGAGACGTACCGGTGCCGGTGGCGCCCGGAGCGACGTACCACGGACCATCATGCAGTTTGGTGATGGTCATGGTGAATTCGCCCTGAGAGCCTTCATAGCCGTCCCAGCAGATGTAGTAGGTCGTGCCGGCGGTGGCTTTCAGATCGTAGGTCTCGTCCGTGCCAGTATCCTGGGTCTCGACGACGGCTTCCAAGGTCGCGAAGGACACTTCTTCGCCGTTGACGGTGTAGATGCTCAGCATGGCGTCGTAACCGGAGACCGCGTGAGAACCTTCATCGCTGATGCGGAAGGTGCCGTCTTCGGACGGAGTGAAGGTGTACCAAACGGAAGCTTTGTGAGCTTCGTTTTCGCCTTCTTCAACAGTAGCGCGGGTGTTGTCGCCAACAGTGGCGCCTTCGCCGACATCGATGGCGTCAGCCAGGTTGTCGTTTTCGGGGCCGCAAATGGTGCGCCAGCCAACGTTCTTGTAGGTGGAAGAAGTGGAGGTCAGGACGAAGCCTTCGAGAGTTTCGAAGCCAGGATCATGATCGCCTTCTTCATAGGACACGCAGCCTTCTTCGACGACGTCAGCGTCTTCGTTGAAGTTGCTGTCATTCGGGCAATTGTAGTAGATGGAATTGTAGATGAAGACTTCTTCATCGATTTCCACCGTGAACGGCATATAAGCGTTGGCCAAGAGGACATTGTTGAAGGTCAGGCCTTCGTTGACGCCCCAGGGCCAGTTGCCGCAGTAGATAGCCGGGTTGTTAGCGACGTTCTTGGCGTTGACAGTCAGATAGCTGACCGTGACGTCTTTGACCTTGTCGAAGAAGACCGGGCAGCCGCAGTTCGGGGCATCGACAGCCACTCTGGTGACGGTGAAGTCAGTGACGCTGTAGGTGGGGAACGGACGGAGCGCGCCGCCGTCGGTGCCAGCTTCGCTGACGATAGCGACGTTGCTGACGCTCATGCCGGAGCAGTTGCAAGCGCAGAGAGCGCCGTTCATGTGCCAGTTGTAGTGGTTGACGAAGTGTTGTTCGCCATGAGCTTCGATGGTCAGGTCGCGGAGAGAAGCGCCGTTGCGTTCCATACGGACGCCGACGTATCCGGCAGGAGCCACGATCTTGGTCTTGTCAGGACCAGCGCCCTGCAAGGTGACGTTCTCGGCCTTGTAGCAGAGGATGGTCATGCCAGCGCCCCAAGCGTCGATCTGGTTGAAGTTGTCAGCGATGGAATATTCGCCGGGAGCGAGCTTCACGGTGTAGCCCGGAGCAATGGCGTCCATAGCTTCGGAAACGCTGCCCATAGGATCGTCTTCGGACTGACCGCTGCCGGTGGCGCCCGGAGCGACGTAAAGGTTGCCAATGTAGATGTCTTCGGAGCTCAGCTTCACGTTGCCGGCGCCTTCATAGGAGCCGATGACGATGAAGTAGTACTTGCCTTCTTCTTTCGCGAACTTGAAGGTCTCGTCTCTGCCGGTGTCGGTCAGAGGAACGACTTCCGTCAGGTCTTCGAAGGTCGGGGTGGCCGTTTCGGCGGAGAAGACGCCCATCATGGTGTCGTTGGCGAATTCATCCCAAGTGCCGGCAGTGGTGACCTGCAGGCCCATGTTGTTTTCAGCCTTGAAGGTGTACCAGATGGAGTAGAGCTCATCGGTGCTTTCGCCGGATTCGACGCGGGCGTATTCGTTGTTGCCGACGACCGTGGTGCCGGGAGTGTACTCTTTGGCGCGGGCCAGATAATCGTTGGCCGGGCCGTCGCACATATACACGAGCTTGAAGCTGTCGATAGAGACGCTCAGACCGCCGCCCCAGAAGAAGTAACGGAAGGTCTTGAAGATGTCGGAGTCATTTTCCTGACCGCCGGCGACATTCAGTTCTTCAGTCACGCCGTTGATGGTGACGTACAGAGTGTTGTGATGTTTGTTGACCGCGGTGGGATCAACAGCGATCTCGAAGTCGAACCATTCGTCAACAGGGATCTCGAGGGAGGACCAAGTCGCGCCGTCCGGGGAGAACAGATAATGGTCGCCGTCTCTCTTGAACTGGGACTCGTAAAGCTGAGGATCCCAGAGACCGAACCAAGGATTAGCGGTGGAGCCGCTGTATTTCAACCTGGCGGAATAGACCCACAGACGATAGGGGTTCAAAGAACCGCCAAGCCAGCCGGTCTCGACCGGATTGTCGAAGGTGTAGTGGGCGCCCCAGAGGCCGCTGCCGGAAGTCAGCGTGACATAGGTGTTGTCGCCGTCTTTGACAACGGTGCCGCTGCCGTCGTTGCCGTAGCCGTTGGACCAGCCGTAGTTGCCGATGAGGCTTCCTTCATCATAAGAGGAGAAGTCTTCGTCAACGACCACAACGTATTCGTCGAACGGAATGACGCAGCCTTTGCCGGCCTTCACCAAGGAGGTAGTCCAGGTGGTGCCGTCAACCTGCGGATCCATCACGGTGTCGCAATTGATGTAGTTGGCGGTGGCGCGGGTCTGTCTTTCAAGGTCGGCTTCGGGCATGAAGCAGTCTTTCACATTGAAAGTCCAAGCCCTTTCGTCGTCGTTGGCCTGTTCGCCAACGGGATACTTGGTGTTCAGGAAGACGCAGTTCCTGACGTTGCAGACAGTGTCAACATTGCTGTACCAAACGTTGCCGAAGATGGCGCTGTTGTGGTCAATGTTGTCAGGACGCTGTTCCTGGATGACGTCTTTGTTGCTTCTGAAGGTGCAGCAATCGAAGTTGTAGGTCACGGTCTTGTCGCCGTCCGCGCCAGCATCCCAAGTGAAGGGCTTGATCTGGCAGGAGGTCAGGAGGCCGTAGGAGATGAACGCGCAGTCCTTGATGTTCATCGTGGTGCCGCAGGTGGTCTGGATGCAGGCGGGACGAATGAGTCTGCCGCTGTCAACGTTGGTCTCGCCGCCTTCGGCGCCGACGTAAACGTAAACGTCTTCCAGATTGAGGCCGCCCGCGTCAACGGTGGTCAGAGCAGCCGTGAGGCCGTAGAAAGCGCCGCCCCAGGAGTCGTTGCCTTTGATGTCCATCGGGTGCTGGATCTGGACGCCCTTGAAGGTGACGTTAGCAGCAAGGATGGCCACGCCGACGTCATTGGTCTGGTCGCAGAGAATGATGGTCTGGTCGCTGCCAGCGCCGATGACGGAAACGCCAGCGGTCTGGAGGAGCAGGAAGGTACCATCGGTCCAACGGACGTTGCCGGCTTCGCCAACTTCGGAAAGCACGTAAGTGCCGGGAGCCATGTAAACGGCGTTGCCAGCAGCCACATTGGCGAAAGCGGTCTTCACGTCGCAAGGATCTTCGAAGCTGTCGCCGGAGCCGGCGCCATCAGGAGAGCAGTACCAGCTCTTGATGGGGACGCTGGTGGATTCCAGCGTGAATTCGCCGCAGGAATCGGCATTCCAGCCGTACACGCCGACGTAATAGTCCTTGTCGCCGTCGAAAGTGCCGGCGTAAGTCTCATCGACCGTCGTGTCCTGACGGGTGAGGTACGTGAAATCAGCGAAACCGGTGCCGGTGGCGACGACCAGGGCGGTGTCCTGGGCGCTGCCTTCGGTAGCCTTGACGGTGATCGTCACTTTCTGCTGGAAAGTCGTACCGAGGTTGAATTTGTACCAAACGGAGTTCACCCAGTCGGACTCGATAGAAGCGGCTTCACCCTCTTCCAGGGTGGCTTCCACGGTCGTGCCGGTGACCTGCGTTCCGATAGTGTAAGCCTGAGCGTCAGCGAGGTTGTCGTTCGCCGGAGCATCGGCCCACACGTAAGACGCCAATGTAAGGATCAGCGCCAGACAAAGGAATTTTTTCATGATTTCCTCTTATCATTTGGTTAAAGGAGTTGGGATCATTCTGGGAACGATCCCGTTAATAAAAAATTGTTTTCTATGTTCGACAAGACGACACCGCCGCTAATATAAGCGGCTAATCGTCCATCGTGTTCATTTTACCAAAAGCAAGGATATAAAACAACGCGAAAGCAACCGCTCCCTCACTACCCAATGTAAGCGTCTTTATTTTAACATGTTATATGCAGAAAAGAGCCGCCGCGGGGTTGTGGATAACTTAAGCAAAGTGCGGCGCACATAAGCCAAAGGGAAGCCTATGTCCCTCGCTCACGGACTACGCACGCATTGCTAACATTGGCGTCCTCCGTGAGTTCGCTTGGGGACATAGGCTTCCCTTTGAGTTTTCGCAAAACCCGGAACTACTTATTCCTGGCGTTGCGGGCTGGATCCTTCTTGTTGTTTTGGCGGGCGGGGTAAAAGTCCATCAGCGCCGTGTCGTGCTTGCCGCTGGGCCTGGGCTCGAGGAAGGAGCAGGGCGTGACGACGGCCGCGTTCCAGGCCTCGCAGCCAACGGTCACAAGCGTTCCCATGCCGCCGTCCCAAAGCGCTTTGGCCCCGGGAGCCATGGAAGCGTGCAGGCAGGCCGCAGGAACGCTGCCGCCGATGGCGCCGCCGGCCGTCAGGAAACTGCCGCCTATGCAGCCTACGCAGCCTCCGGCCAGCATAGTCTGGAAGAGTCCGCCTAAGCCGCCTATCGTTACGCTGCCCACTCCGCACATGGGGTACCAGACGGAAGCGCCAAGTATCCCGAGCCCCGCGAGCGGCGGGGTAAGCCAGCCGCCCAGAGATTTGCCGAGGTTGTCGCTGACGAAGCGGCCGCAGCTTGAATAAGCTTCCGGCATGTCATCAAAAATAAATTCGCCGGCAGTCACAAAACTATCCTTCACCGTGTTCCCGGCTCCCCAGAGATTTTCCCTGGCCTTGGTGGGAAAATAAACGAGCGCGTAGTTGGTGATGGTCGTGTTGGCAAAACGGCAGGCGCTAGGCACCATGGAAAAACAGTTGGAGTACCAATCCGAACTGAAGTACTTGGGAAGGTCGTTGGTTATGACATTACTGAACCCCATCCTGATAGTGTCGGTCGCGCCCACAAAGCCCGGGGCGAAGACGACGTCGTAAGTGTTGGACTCGGAATCCCAGACGTAGCCGTACATCACATAGTCGAAATGCTGGCCGGGAGAAAGGAAGATCCCTTTGTCGCTTTTGGGAGCGTGTCTGGCGAAAGAGCTAAGCGTGAAACAAAAAGAAAGGAAAAAAAGAGTAAAGAGTTTTTTCATAGTTACCTCCTTATATAGTAGTAGGCAGAAATCTGATTCCGCTTTCGCGATCAATTGGACTTGCTGATGATGTAGTTCAGGGCGAAGGCGCCGGAGACCTGATTGTCGGCGCTGAACTTCGTGTACCTGATGCCGCAGTGCGGATCAGGGCTCACGCTGGAGAGCGCTCTGAACACATTGTAGGTGAAGAAAGTCAGCGCTACGAAGGCAATGATAGCGGAAGCGATAACGATCATTTGACTTTTTTTCATAACATCCTCCTTGATTGGTTTGAGACGTTTTCATTTTGTTCACCACCATTATATCATAAACTGGTAAATAATTTACAAGTCAACTATTTTGTGGTAAACAATACCCTTGCAGCTTTTGAGTATAAATAATTTAAACAAAATTAGTTAAGCCTTGGAATAGGCTTCCAGAAGGCGGGGCTCGCCGTCCCCTTCCCAGGCCAATTCCTGGCTTCTCGCTAAAGATTTTTGGCTTAAGCTTTCCCTTAAAGCCTGGTCGTTGTAAAGTTTCAATATACCTTCCGCCAACGCTTCGGGCTTGCTCGGTTCAACGTAGAGCGCGGCGTCTTTGCAAGTGGCGCGGTGCTCTTTGAGATCGAACATGACTTGCGGCAAGCCGGCCGCCATGTAGTCAATGGTTTTCAGCATCGTGGAGTTGTCGTTCATCGGCGTCTTGGGATCGGGAGTCACGCCGATGTCGCTCTTTAAAAGTATTTCCTTTGCTCTTGTTTTTTGGACGAAGCCAAGAAATTCCGTTTCTTTTTCTATACCGAGTTTTTTGCTGAGCGCTTTCAAGTTCTCGAATTCCGGACCGTCGCCCAGAAGTTTCAGAGAGACGTTCGTTTGCTTTTCCTTCAGGAGAGCCAGCGCTTTCAAAAGAATGTCAACACCGTCCTGGCGCGCCATCACTCCGATGTAAACGAGTTTTAGATCCTTCGAATCTGCCGCTTCTCTGTTTTGAATCAGCTCTCCCCTTCTCAGCCCGGAACGCACCACGAAACTTTTATCCCGTGCGAGGCCGTCCCTTGAAAACTCTATGCTTTGGTAGGAAGCGTTGGTGGCAAGGACAAGGTCGGCGCTCTGCACGGACTTCCTTTCGAAATGCAGAAGAAGCTTGTAAAGGATCTTGAAGAAAAATCCGAGCTCTTCGTAGGAAGCGGCGTTTCTTTTGGCGAGGATCAGTTCCGGAGAGAGATCGTGATGGTCAAAAATTAGTTTCGCGCCTTTCTTTTTATAAGGCTTGGCCAAAAGGTAGAGAAGATCCGGCGGGTCGCAGACATGGATCGTTTGGAAAGGCTTCTTCGCATAGACCTTCTTCAATATCGCCCGTTCTTTCAGCAGCGCCTCAGCGTATTCCCGTGCGTAGCCGAGCCAGCTCTTGGCCTGATAAAGCTTGTGCCTAATCATGATGACGCCGTCATGACGATAGACGCCCGCGGACGCGCGATCGTCGGAGGGCGAAACGACCGTCACCTCGTAGCCGTTGCTTTTCAGCGTTGTGGCTATGAGCCAGACCCTGTGGTCCCTGGGGACCGGAAGGTTTTCGACCACTATGACTGCGTGAGGCTTCGTCATTTAAGGTTTCTGATCTTGAAGCTGCTGATCAAAGCGTCCTGGCCGATACAGTTCGTTTCGGTCATTATGACGCTTATGGGTTCGCGCTTGCCCAGGTGAGCGGAACGGAAGCCCAGGGGAAGATGCTCGTCCCCGATTATGAGCCTTACGGAACGCACGTCGAAAAATTCCACCTCAATTTCAAAAGACGGACCCTTGACAAGAACTTCCTTGGCGCTTTTCTGGACCGCTTCGCAAAGCGGCGAAAGATGGAAATACTGCCTGGCGGTCACGCCGTCGCAGCCTAAAGTCTCATCCTTCAGCGTAAGTTTTCCTTCTTCGGTCTCGAAGACCAGCGTTCTTCTGTGCGTGAGGCCGAACCTATTCTTGTAACCGTAGTGCCTGGCGGAAAGATCGAATCCCGTTTCCGTCATCTTGTCGCTCTCTATCTCCACGCGGTATTTGTTCTTCCACATAAAGGGGCCGAGGCTTCTGCTCTGGCTCTCGTTTTCCGCTGTCAAAGTGTTGTGGGCGAATGTCGAGCGGAAATACTCCCGCCACTTTCTCTGCTGGTGATAGTTGCCCGTGCCGGGGTCTATGAAGACCGGCGTTCCGTTAACGCTCATGGTAAAGGAAAGCGCGTCGGCGTGGCCGTGGGCGGCCAAAGGTCCGTAGCCCAAAGGCCCGGTCATGAAAAAGAATTCGACCGGGGCGCCGTCTTTGGTTTTTCCTTTCCAGAACATGCCCACGTCTTTGCTGAAGTGGACGCGGTCCTCGGTCTGGACGACGGGCGCGGTCTTCAAGGCATACCATTGGTAGTCTTCGCCTATCTCATTGCTTTCCTGCGCAGAGTCGGAGGAAAGCGCCAAAGCAAGCTTTGTCACATTCTCGTAATAGGCGCCATCTCTGGGTATGAGCCCGGTAGCCACGGCTTCGTCGCTGTCGCCGTATTCGCCGCAGAGCGTCATCATCCCGTTGGCTCTCGCCATAAATTGAGCGGCCGCGTTTAACGTTTCTTTGGCCTTGGCCAGGAATTCTTGGGAAAGGCAGGCGGCGGTGCAGAGCAGTTCCAGGGAGAAAGCCTGGTAAGAGTAGGCTTCCTCAAGGTTCACGCCCTTAGTTGAGAACTGCGCTTTCGCCTCTTTTAGAAGTTCGTCCTCCCAATTTTCCTTTTCCTTGGCGAAAAGCACGGGGAAGGTTTTCTTCGCGGCTATAAGCGCCGTAAGTTCTGCCAGCGTATGGTTGTTGGCGCTGCTAAAACGCGAGCGGTTGAATTTCACGTGTTCAAAGTGCTGCTTGACCACCGTCATAAAGGAAAGCGCGAAAGCTTCCGTAAAACAGCTTGGAAGCTTGGTGGCAAGCAGACGGTAAACATGACACCAAACGAGCAGGCGCATGGCGACTTCCATCGCGGTCACCCATGGGAGCCCGTAAGGATAGGCGCACTCCCTCATGAAACTGTTGAGCTGGGATATAATCTCTTCGGCATACTTTTCATCTTCCGTCACGGCGTAGGCCTTCGCCAGATCGATAAGATGATAATGGCGGTTCAAAAACCAGATGCGCATTATGGAAATCTCGTCCCCGAGGTCGCGGTAATTCATTTCCAGGAAATCTTTCCTCGGAGACTGCTTGCCGTTTACAGGATCTTTCAGCCAGGATATGGTTCCAGGCAGCGTTATCTTGTCGCCGAAAAACTCGAATTCATGCCTGAGCGCCGCCTCACCCTTCGAAACGACTTCCTCCCTGATCTTCTGGGAGACCTTGGGCTTCGCGCCGAGAGTTGGCGCGCTTTTTTTCATTTCGCTGCTGGCCGTGTCAAGAGGTATCTGGCGCATCTTCGAAAGGTCGGGCTGATTGACCAGAAGATCCAGCCTCCAGATGGTCTCTTTGAGAGACATCTTCGAAAGACGGTCAAGATACCAGGAGAGTTTTTTCCTATCCATGATTTTCCTTGGCTATTTTGGAGATCACCGCCCGGAATTTTCCCCTGGCCGTGCGGGGCAGAAACGAGCGGTAAGTGAACTGTAACGCTATGTCGGCGGAAGTCCTTTCCGTGAATTTCGCGCGTATGATTTTTTCATAAGATTGTTCATAGTGGACGTCCGGGACGATCACTATCTCGGTGTGATAAAGATCGTGCTGGATGATCTGGGCCGCAACGATGTGCGGGACCGCTTTGAAGACGTGGTCAAGGCGGCCGATCTTTCTTCCGTCCGGCAGATGGAAGAGATCGTCCTCGCGGCCTATGATCTGGCGGCAGCCCGGTCCCATGGCACCGCATTCGCAGCGGTCTTTCCAGCCGAAGGGGCCGATGGCGATATCTCCCGTCTGGTAGCGGATGAGCGGCTGGGCGTCGTTGATGAAGCTCGTGGCCACGATCTCGTAGCGGTCGTCGCCAAGAGGAGCGTATTCCGTAAAGCCGTAGCTCGTGTCCTCGTGATAGCAGCCGGCCTGGCAGGTCGTCATCCAGCAAACTCTTTCCGCCATGCCGTACTGGACGTGCACCGGGCCGATGAATTCGCTGATAAGGTCTATCTGCTCCTGGTTCACCGTTTCTGAAGCCAAAAAGACCGCCTTCATTCCGAAAGGCCGCAATCCTTTGCGCCAGATGTATTCCGCCAGAATGTAAGCCGAGCTCGGGTAAGCGCTCATAAAAATGCTGCCCGAGGAGCGGATCGTGTCGATGTACCAGGGGAGCGTAACGTCCGACATATGGTAAGAAGATAGCACCCACCTGCGGCCGATGAAATCGTGCACGCCGAAAGGCGGCGTTTCGCGCTCCTGCGGGACGACGAGATCGCCTCTTAAAACGATCATCGGCCAGCCCGGGCGCCAGCCCGCCTGGCAGTACCAAGAAAAGAAGCCCGCTTCCTCCCTCGCGATGGAGCGAAGGCTGCGCCTCAATTGCAGGGGCGTTCCCGTCGTTCCGCTGGTGTGGGCGGCCACCGTCATCTTTTCCCCCGTCAGGAAAAGTTCAGGGCGCGCCCTTAAGGCTTCCTTTTCCAGATACGGCAGAGTCTTCAGGAAATCGATAGCGTTATGATTGGCCTTGAAATTCGAGAGCATGTCGCGGTAATAGACGCTTTTCTTAGCGACCGTAAGAGTGTGGGCTAATTTCGAGATCTGCTCCACATGCCTGGTCTCCGTATCCAGATCGCGCCACTCCGCCAGTTCGTTGACCTGACGGTGGAACTCCGGATTGCGTTTGCCAAAAAGACGCCAGAGCATCTTAAGGTTGTAGGAAAGCGTTCCCATGATCTATTCCGCGAAATTCTCTTTTTCCACAAATTGGCAGAGGTAGTGGTAGATCGGCAGATGGTATTCCTGTATTTCCGGCGTGGAATTTGAGGGAGCCTTTATGACGATGTCGCAAAGGGAAGCCATTTCTCCCCCGCCCTGCCCTGTCAGACCGATAACAGTCACGCCTTTGGCCTTGGCTGATAGGATCGCGTAGATCACGTTCTTGGAATTGCCGGAAGTAGATATGGCGATAAGCGCGTCATGAGCCTTTCCCAATCCGTAGATCTGCTGGGCGAAAACAAGTTCCGGCGCCACGTCGTTGGCAAAAGCCGTGCCCAAGCCTACGGAATTGACCAGCGAGACGGCCGGGATCGCGCCCTGGAGGTTGCAGGCGAGATAGTCGCCCTTCTCTCCGTAGGCGGAAAGGCGCATCTTTTCTTCGTCAGACAACGTCCTTTTCTTGAGGAAGCCTTTCATTAGTTCGCCGACGATGTGCTCGCAGTCCGCGGCGCTGCCGCCGTTGCCGCAGCAATAGATCACACCTCCGTTTTTGAAAGTCTCATTCAAGGCCTGCGCGGCTTTCTCTATGTCGTCTTTGCAGCAGACCAGCGCCGGGTAGCGCTCGTAAAGGAAATAAGGGCTTTTCATGACCTACCTCTCTTTTTTCCTGTGAAACCTGATCTTCCGGGAGATGCGGGACGATGGCCGCCCCTGCCCTTGCCGAAGGAAGTTTTCTTCTCCGGACGGGAGAACCTTTTGCCGCCGCCGCTGCCTTTCCTGCCTCCGATATCCCTGGCCGGTTTTCCCATGCCGTAGCGCTCTTCGTAGCCGCCGTACTCTTTCTTTTTCGGATATACTTTGTCCTTCATGGCGTTCCTGGCTCTGGCCGGACGCTTGAAGCCGGGCTTCCTTTCGAAGCGCTTCTCCCCGTCCCCTTCTTCTCTTTCCTTGGGAAGTATGGCGATTTCGGACTCCAGCTCTTCTTTTCTTACGGTGCGGCGCTCACCTTTCTTTTTGCGGTTTGCGAAAGCTCCGCGGTAATTCTTTTCTTCCGTTTCCGTTCCGGGGAAGAAGGAAACTTTTTCCTCTCCCTCTTCGAACATGTCTGAAGAATAATCCTCCCTGGGTTCCTCTTTCGCTTTGGGCTTTTCAATCTTCGCGAAGGCGCTCAAAACGATCTGCGGCTCTTTCCTCGGGCTCTTGCGGTTCGCGGCTTTCAGAGCCTCAGCGTGGCGGACTAGCCCGGCGCGCTGGAAAAGTTCGTATTCCTCTTCGAAATTAAGTTCCCGCCAGGCGCCAACCGGCAGCGAGCCTAAGCGGACGTTCTCGATCCTGATGCGGTCGAGCTTCGTAACTTCCGTCCCGACTTTCTTGACCATTTTGCGGATCTGACGGTTGCGGCCTTCCCTCAAAACGATTCGGAAGCGCCTGGGACCGACCTTCTTTATTTTGCAGGGGGCCGTCTGGACGCCTTCTAGTTTCACGCCGTGCGCCAGTTTTTCCAGCATGCCTTCCGTCACCGGTTCTTCGGTGTCCACCACGTATTCCTTTTCATGCAGGAATTTCGGGTGCATCAGACGGTAGGCCAGCGTTCCGTCGTTGGTCATGAGGACCAAGCCGGTGGAATCCTTGTCGAGCCGGCCTACCGGGAAGAGCCTCTCCTCGCATTCCACGAGATCCTTTACGGTAGTTTCCCCTTTCTGAAGGCAGCTTGTCACCACGCCGTAAGGCTTGTTCAAAATTATGTAACGCAGCTTCTGCGGCGTTTCCACCACTTCGGAGTCGTATTCTACCAAGTCTTTGTCGGGATCAACTTTCGTGCCCAAGACTTTCACAGTCTCGCCGTTGACCCTGATCTTCCCAGCGAGGATGTGCTCCTCCGCCCTGCGGCGGGAACAGATCCCGTGTTCGGAAAGATATTTTTGCAAACGCATCAACATGTATGTTCCTTTAAAAAAGCGATGCCGCGCTCGATGTCCGGTCGCGACGACACATTGTAAACTTCAGTGAAGGGCAGCTCCCAGTGCCCGTAAGGGCCGAAGAGCAGCTCCGCTTTCGGCAGAAGCGCCGCCAAACGCATCAGCCATTCCTCCGGGACCTGGCGGTCCCTGGCGCCGCCGATCAGAAGGATCGGCATGTCGCCAAGATGCCTGGCCGCCCTGCCTACGTCCACTTCCTCCGCCAGCACGCCCTGAAAATGCTTCATCAGGTACAGCGTTATGAAAGTGCTCGTCCTGCTCGGCACATGGTAGAAAGCCTTGGCGTAGTGCCTCAAAACCTGTCCCAAGCTGACGAAGGGACTGTGCGCGATGATCGCCTTCACGCAGCCGCCCCTGGCGGCCGCCAAAAGCGAGACCGTCGCGCCCAGGGAAAAGCCCCAGTAGAAAATGGGACTGCCTTCCGCCAGCTGCGACTTGACGTAGTCCGTGATTATCAAAAGATCTTTCGTTTCCAGATACCCCAGGGTGCAGGCCGCCTTATCGCTGCCGCCGTGCCCTCTGAAATCGTACATCAGAAGCGAGTAGCCCTCCTCGACGTAAGGCCGGAGATACGTGAAGGCGCTGCTCTTGTTGCCGCCCAGGTTGTGGCTCGCGATAAGTACGCCCTTCTTCGATCTGGAAGGAATGTACCAGCAGGCCAATTCCACGCCGTTTTCGCCCTTTATCCTAAGGTCGCTGTAAGCGTAGCCGAAATCGCCGGGCAGACTGGAAAAGGTCTTCTTGCCAGCCTGGCGCGTGATCTTAAAGTAACACAAGATCCCGGGACCGAAAGCCCAAAGACCGCCCAAGACCAGAAGCATCACTATGATCAGCGTCAGCATGAAGAGAAGCGCTCCTCCTTTCCTATCTCCGCAAGATAAGCCTTCAAGCCCGCGAATTCATTGACCGCTTCGCTCATATGGTGCGCGGCGTGCCCTTCCGCGTTGAGGAGAACGTAGTCCTCAAACCCCGCCTTGTGCAGCAGCATGAGCGCCTTGTGCGTCTCCTCAACGTTCCTTTCGTCGCTGGGGGACAAAACGATCATGAGAAGATAGCTCTTTATGACTTCCGCCGCGTTGACGGGCATCTTCTCGTCGCTGAAGCTGTGCAGCGCCGGGTCGTAAACGAAACCCAAATGAGTGCTGTCTATGGAGTCGATGAGATCCAAGGCCGAGCTCACGCTGTCGATGGCGGAATCCTTCCTCGGCTCGATGCCGAGGCAGACATCCAGATCCTCCGCGAAATCAGCGCCGTCCGCAATGATCTCCTTTATGACTTCCAAGGGCGCCTCGCCGGGCTTGATGCCGACTCTCAAGGAAACAAGTTCCGAGCCGACCGCGTGGGAAAAGCAGATGGCCTTTTTCAGGTAGCTTTTCTCCGCCTCCGGCTCTTTGCCGAAAAGCGTCAGCCCGTAAAGGCACATCACGTCGAGCTTGTGGTGCCTGGCGTCCTGCAGGAAAGGCAGTTTGCTTCCCGGCTTCAAATTCCCCATATGGAAAGGCGAAGTCGGAGTAAGGGAGATGGCCATTCCCTCAAGCCCTCTCTCGCAGGCTTTGTGCACCGCGAGCCCAAGGTCGTCCGCGTCCGGAATAAGAAGATCTGTCGTGCAGGCAAGCTTCATTTTACTTCACGAAAAAAGTTTTCTCCCTGCTGGCGCCTACGGAGACTTTCCTGATCGTGCAGCCCGTCTCTTTTTCCAGGCCCTTCAAATAAGCCTTGGTCAGTTCCGGCAAGTCTTCGTAGCATGTGCAGTTGGTGATATCCTCCTGCCAGCCCTTGAACTCGGCATAGCGGGCCGGCACGCAGTACCTAAGGATCCTGGCGTCCGTCGGGAACTCCGTCAGCTCGTCATTCGTGTTGAGAGCTTTGCCGTTGAAGCGCGTGGCCGGACCGGTGTAGCGGTAGGCCGTGCAGATCCTCAGTTTCGGCATTACGTCAAGAATGTCCAGCTTACTGAGAATGATGTCCGGCCCGTTGACCGTCACGGCCAGACGGCAGGCCACCGCGTCGAACCAGCCCGTCCTTCTCGGACGTCCCGTCACCGTGCCGAATTCTCCGGCGATGTGGCGCAATATCTTGCCGTAGGTGTAATCGTCGTTGGCGGTCTTCGCCAGTTCCTTGCATTCCTCGTAGCTCATTCTTTTGTCGGCGCTCTCCACACTGATCTCCTCTTCCGTTCCCAGTTCCGTCGGGAAGGGGCCGGCGCCCACTCTCGTCATGTAAGCGGACATGACGGAATAGATCCTGTCTATGCAGTGCGGCGGAAGGCCCGTGCCGGTAAGGAAACCGCCGGCGCAGCAATTGGAGCTCGTGACGAAGGGGAAAGTCCCGTGGTCGATGTCGAGCAAAAGCCCCTGGGCGCCTTCCAAAAGGATCTTTTTGCCCGCCTTGTAAGCTTCCCTCAGATACACTCTGACGTCCACGCAGCGCGGCAGCAAGATCTTGCCCCATTCTAGGTAAGATCTTATGATAGCCTCCGCGTCAAAGTGTCCGTCGGCGGTCAGCCATTCGCCTCCCCTCTGGTCCGGCAGCTTCATCCACTCTATGAACTGCTCTTTCGTAGCGCCGCAGACGCTGAAGACGTATTTTTCTTTCTGCTCGCAGTGCTTTTTGACTTTCTCGGCGAAGAACTCAGGGGCTTCCAAGTCGTTCAAACGGATGCCGCTCCTTGCGATCTTATCCATGTAAGCCGGGCCGATGCCGCGGGCGGTCGTGCCGATCTTGTTTTTCCCAAGGGCCACTTCCTGGGCTCTGTCCAGTATACGGTGCCAGGGCATGATGAGGTTCACGTCGCCGCTGATCAAAAGATTCTCGCAGTTGATACTGACCTTCGCCAGATCCTTCATTTCCCTTTCTATCAGGACCTGAGGATCCAGGACCATGCCGTTGCCTATGATGTTTATAGTCCCGGGATTGGCGATGCCGCTTGGAACGTTGGAAAGCTTAAGCTTCTTGCCGTCGAAAACGACCGTATGCCCGGCGTTGCAGCCGCCCTGCGCCCTAACGACGATGTCGCTTGACCCGGCGAATTCATCCGTAAATTTTCCCTTGCCTTCGTCGCCCCAGGCGGCTCCGCAAACTCCGATGACCTGTTCTTTTCCGCTCATTTTTATTGCCTTAATTATTAATTACAAAGATACTTGGATTATACAAAAAAGAAGGGCTTTGGACAAGGTCAAAGCGTCTTATCCAGCGTCAGATAATCTTTCAGGGTATAGCCTCCCACCGTAGGCTTCAGTTTGAGCGTCACTTTGGAGCTCTTTCCGGTCTCCTTGCCGGACAATTTGCGGTAAAGCGTCCAGAGATTTTCAATCGAATTGCCGTTCAGAACTTTAGTCGGATCGACGTTGGCCTGGATAGTCGCCCTGCTGGTGGCGTTCGGTTCGACTTTTATCGTGTCGTTGTTGATGCCGCTCAGCATTTCCGTGTCGTCTAGGAAAAGGATCCAGTCCATCTTTTCCACGCTGGCCGTGCCGGAATGCGGGTTCTCGATATCAACAAGCGTGTTGAAGGTCAGCTTCGCGTTTTTGTCCCTCAAGGCCGTCAGGATATTGATGGAGTCTGTCAGGGTCAGAGACGTCGGATCTTTCAGCTTGTCAAGCTTCACGCCGGCGTAGGAAAAGCCCTCCAGCCCGGCGAAGGCGTAATTGCACTCCTTGACGGTGTTGATGGAGTTGAAAATCGAGCAGCCGCTCATCAAAGCGGCGCACGCCATGCAAAGCACAGCAGCGGACAATTTCATAAGATTCTCCTTAATTCTGTTGATTTATATTATATTTTAGCAAAAGGCACGCTTGACTGGGAAAAGCGAAAGATGTAGAATAGGGTTGTATTTCCACCATCTTTTAACCAAATTTAAAGGAGATCACCATGAGATATCTGTTACTCGTTCTCGTTTGCCTCTTGGCCTTCACTGCCTGCAAAAAGGAAAAGACCCCCGGCCAGAAACTCGACAACGTCATCAACGCTGTTCAGGGCAAGTAATCTAATTACTTCGCGGGCGTAATTCAGCGGTAGAATGTCAGCTTCCCAAGCTGAACGTCGTGGGTTCGATCCCCATCGCCCGCTCCAAAGGCCCAAATTGGCAACAAACAAAAAAAAGACGCGCATCAGCGCGTCTTTTTTTTGTTATAATTGAGGAAATTACAGATTTCACCTAGCAAGGAGTTCAACCATGAAAAAGTTCTTAGCTATTCTCGTCATACTTAGCGTTGGCCTCGCTATCGCCGATGACATCCAGACCTTCAAAGGCAAATTCTCCAAAAACCGCCAGGAAGAAGTCGCCTGCGTCGTCACCGTCATTCCCGGAAGCGACGGCAGCACCTTCCAGGTCGTGACCGCGGAAGCCGAGCCCCAGACCTATTCCTTCAAAGGCACTGTCTCTTTCGGCAGCTTCATCGCCCAAGACAAGGACGGCAAGACCGCGCTCGTCGGAAAAATAGGCAAGGACAATTTCCGCGCCTCCATCGTTGACAAAGACGAAAACACCTTGGCTTGGATTAGGACTGGCGAAGGCGGACACAAGAGACCGGAAGCTCCGGCAGCGCCCGCAGCGCCAGCCGCCCCGACTGCCCCGACGACCGAAGTCCAGCCCGCCCAGACGCAGCAAACTCAGCCTGCGACAACCGCCGAGCCAGTCGCTTCCGTCGAGCAGCAGGTCTATAAAGGCCAGTACGTTGACGACGACGGCGAAGTGAAAAGCCTGACTCTGACCGTTGACTTCACCAACAAAGCCACCGGCGCCGCCCGCTTCACCTTAACGAAGACCGAAGCCGACGGCGACACCGACGTTGACATCTATGACGGCACCATGAAAGACGGTTCCTTCTCCGGCAAGGAAGTCCACGGCGGCATCGATCTTACCCCCGATTCTATCAAGGGCACGGTCTTGAACGGCGCTCTGCAGGGCGCCAAATACGACGACGGCTTCTTAAAAGAAGCGACCTTCAGCGGAAAGCTGCAAGGCGGCCCGTCTGCCGCCCAGAAAGTCGTCGATCAGATCGAAGCGGTGAAAGAAGTCGTCAACGACCCCAACGCCTCGCTTTCCCAAGTCCTCCAGAAGGCCGTCACCGCTTTACAGAGCGGCGACTACACCTACACCGGCAAATACGTTGACGACGACGGCGAAGTAGAGACCTTGACCGCCAAAGTTTCCATTGCCCAGAACGGAGAAGCCACCTTCACGCTTACGAAGACCGAAGCCGACGGCGACAGCGACACCGACTATTACAAAGGCACCGTCCAGGGCACCAGCTTCACCGCCAGCGAGCCCGGGGACAGCACTCCCGACGTCATCAAGGGAACTATCACGCCCAAGAGCCTGAAAGGCGTTTTTCTTGACGACGGGCGCAAGCAGGAAGCTTCTTTCGAAGCCACCAGATAATATCGGCAAGGATTTTTATCATGAAAAAGATTTTAGCTATTCTTGCCATATTCAGCGTGAGCCTCGTGATTGCTGATAACAGTAAGGCCTCCAAAGGCAAATCCACAATTAGCGGCCAGTCCACAGTCCAGGAAATATTCAACCAGATCGATACGATCAAGGAGGTTGTGAACGACCCCAGCTCCTCGCTTTTTAAAATCTTCCAGAAGGCCGTCGCCTCTTGACAAAGCGACGAACGCACTTACACCGGCAAATATATTGACGACTTCGACGAAGTGTTGAAACTGACTGTCAAAGTCAGCATCGGCAAAAACGGCGAAGCCTCCTTCGCCTTAACGAAAACCGACGAAGATGGCGACAGCGAAACCGAACATTACAAAGGCACGGTAAAAGGTGACAATTTCACCGCCCGCGATTCTGAATTCGATTCTGACGTCATCAAAGGAACTATCACGTCCAAGAAATTAAAAGGCGTTTTTCTTAGTGACGGCGAAGATCAGGAAGGCTCTTTCGAAGCCACCAGATAATTTCCGTTCTTTCTAAAAATTGAGACCCTTGACCGCAGGATAGAGTTTGCGGAAAAAAGCGTACCCCCGGTCGTATTTTTCCATGAGCTCTATGTTTGGATCAAGGGTCTCTTTTATTTTGACGATCTCTTTTGTACCGGAAGCGAGGTCTTTGTATTTGCCGCAAGCGGCTGCGGCAAGGATCGCGGCGCCTAAGCCCGGGCCCTCCTCGCTTTCCGGGATCATGAGCTCCAGTTTCAGAACATTGGCAAGGATCGTGCGCCACAAAGGGCTCTTGGCTCCGCCGCCGCAAAGGGTGGCTTTTTTTATTTCGAGGCCCATGCTCCTGGCCACTTCCAGAGAATCCCTAAGCCCGTAGGCCACGCCTTCCAGGACGCTCTGATACATTTCGCTTCGCTTGGTGTCGAGACTCATGCCATAGAACATGGCCCTGACTAACGTGTCGTTGTGTGGGCTTCTCTCCCCCATTAGGTACGGCAGAAAGAAAACTTTGTTCCCGCCCAGATTTTTAATTTCCGCCTGCTCTTTGGCGTAGTCCTTTTCTTCAAGGATCTCGTCCATGAACCATTTGTTGCAGCTGGCGGCTGAAAGCATGCAGCCCATCAGGTGAAAACGGCCGTCCGCGTGGGCGAAGGCGTGCAGGCTGTTCTTTTCGTCCACCAAAAAATTGTCGCTGGTGATGAAGATGGTGCCGGAAGTGCCGATGGAAATGTTGCACTTGGCGTTCCCAACCGCGCCGGTGCCCAGGGCGGCCGCGGCGTTATCGCCGGCGCCCGCGGCGACGATCGCTTCGCCATTTATCCCAAGCTCTGCTTTGATCTCTTCTGAGAGCTTGCCAACCGCTTCATAACTTTCGTGCAGAAGAGGCAGCTGTTCTTTTTTTACGCCGCAAATCGAAAGCATTTCTTCCGACCACCTTTTGTTTTTGACGTCCAATAAAAGCGTGCCGGAAGCGTCGGAGTAATCTGTCGTAAAAGCGCCGGAGAGTTTATAGACAAGATAATCCTTGGGCAGCATTATCTTTTTGATCTTTTTAAAATTCTCCGGCTCGTTGTTTTTCACCCAGAGGATCTTTGGCGCGGTGAAGCCCGCGAAAGCGATGTTGCCGGTATAGTAGGAAAGCTTTTCCTTGCCTATTTCGTTGTTGAGATATTCCGTTTCAGATGCCGTGCGGCCGTCGTTCCAGAGGATAGCGGGACGAATGACCTTATCATTCTCGTCCAGGATCACAAGTCCGTGCATTTGCCCCGCAACTGCGATGGCGTCCACACTAGGGTTGCGGTGGGCCCTCAGAAGCTTAATTAAGCCGGTTTTGGTTTGGCTAAGCCAAAGATCAGGGTCCTGCTCCGACCAGCCCTCTTTTGGGAAGCTGAGCGGGTATTCTTCGCTTTGGCATCCGACAATGCGGCACGCTTCATCAATCAGGAGAAGCTTGACCGCGGAAGTGCCTAGATCTATGCCGACAAACATGACTTTCCTTTAGAAGGGATTCTCCGTGGGATAGCGGTCGCCTTTCCCGCGATTGAAGTAGATCTCTTCGGGTTCGACGCCGAGAAGCTTGAAGACTTCGAAAAGCGCTTTGCCGTTGTGAGAAAAAGTGACGGCGGTATGGTGCGGGAAATTTTTAGTTAAGAGCGCGTGGCGGTAGAAGCGCCCCATTTCGGGAACGGCTATGACGCCGATGGCGCCGAAGGAGCGCGTTTTAACGTTCAGTATCTCGCCTTGCGCAACGTAAGCTCTGAGCTTGGCATCCGCGGTGCTCTGCAGTCTGAAGATGGTGGCCTGCCCCGGCGCAAGGTCGCCTTCCAAAGTGCCGTTGGTGACTTCAGGAGGCAGGCTTCTCGCCATGATCTTCTGGTTCCTCATCTCGCAGAAAGCAAGTTTCGTTGACGCGGTGTTGCCGCAATGGAAGCCCATGAAGAGGTCGCTTTTCTGGTAGGGATATTTCCCCTTGATCTCTTCAAGGAACATGTCGGTGGGAACGGTGTTGTTGATGTCGAGCAGCGTGACGGTGTCTCTGCTGACGACCGTGCCTAGGTATTCGCTCAGGGCGCCGTAGATATCGACTTCGCAGGCGGCGGGAATTCCCATCTGCGCGAGGCGGCTGTTGACATAGCACGGCACGAAGCCGAACTGAGTCTGGAAGGCCGGCCAGCACTTGCCAGCCACGACCGTGTATTTGCGCATGCCCTTATGCGCTTCCAGCCAGTCAAGAAGCGTCAGTTCGTACTGCGCAAGCTGGCTTAAGACTTCCGGTTTTTTGTTGCCGCCTCCAAGTTCCTTGGCCATTTCTTCGGCAACAGCAGGGATCCTTTTGTCGCCTTCGTGTTTCTTGAACGCTTCGAACAGATCGAGTTCGGAATTTTCCTCCAGCTCCACGCCCATATCGTAGAGGCGTTTTATTGGCGCGTTGCAGGCTAAGAAATCCTGGGGCCTCGGCCCGAAAGAGATGATCTTCAGATTTTGGAGAGCGATAAGCGCGTTGGCGATCGTTTGGAATTCGCTGATCATTTCCGCGCATTCTTCGTCATCGCCTACGGGATATTCCGGAATGTAAGCTTTGAGATTCCGGAGAGCAAGATTGTAGCTGGCGTTCAGCATGCCGCAATAGGCGTCTCCTCTGTCGTCCAGGAGTTTCTCTTTGCCTTCCTCCGCCGCGCCAATCACCATGGAAGGTCCCTTAAAATATTTCACAAGGAGCGTTTCGGAAGTCTCCGGACCGAAGTTGCCAAGGAAAACCACGAGCGCCTCCGCTTGATTTTCATTGAGAGCTTCGAGCGCCGCTTTGGCGTCCAGCTCGTTTTCCACGATGATTGGACATTCGTATATGCTTCCGTATTTCTTTTCGTACGCTTTTACGATCTTTGTTCTTCTGCTTTCCGAAAGGCTTTTGGGAAAGCAGTCCCTGGAGACGGCCACGATGCCTAATTTGGCGCTGGGAATGTTGTCATATAAATTGCGCATTGGTTTTCCCCCATAAAAAAAGAGCCGGAATAAACCGGCTCTTTTTATTTTATTTTACTGCTGCTTGGAAAGGAAGCGGAAGCTGGATTCGCCTATTTCGCCGTCCATCAGCGCCTGGCGATCAACGATGACGTCCTGGGAAGTGTAGGACGTGACATAATCGCCCTTAGACTCATCATACTCGCCATCGCGGTTGACGTCATTCAAAGACTCGGCCAGAATGCGGACCCTGAACTGGTCGCTTCTGGTAGTGATCAGAGCGCAGAGATGACTGTAGCGCTCGACCGTCATGCCTCTGACGGAGAGGATGTCGGTGATGTTCTGGTAAGGCTTAAGTTCGGCTTTGCCGTTCTGGGCCACGCCGCGGTAAATGTCCTCGGCAAGCTTTGAGCTGACGCCGGGAAGAGATGCCAAGACACGCGGCGAAGCGGTGTTGATATTGATCTGCCCCTGGGTGGAGCAGGGCGTCAGATAGGCGTAATCGAACCAGGCGAAGCCGGAGCAGTCGGCGTCGTGCAGACCGGAGGGCGTCAATCTAACCTTGATGCCGCCCTTACTTGAAACGTGTTCGGGGCCTATCATGCCGCAGAAGAAGCCGTCGGACTTGTTGCACTGCAGATGCCTGGGAACATTGATCTGATAGGGATCGTTGATATCCTTGTCCGAAACGGAAGTCTTGGGAAATTCCTCGTACTCGGCTTTGTCGTAGTTGTAAACTTCGACTTTGATGGTCGCGTTGTGATTCTCTTCAAGAAACTCTGTGGTCTTGATGGAATCGTTCAGACCAAAGATGTAGAGGCCGTAGGGCTGCTTGGTGAGGCCTTTCTCGACCCATTCCCATTCGCCTTTCTCCTGAGGCTGCCGGGTGTAGAACATGGCGGAGCCGTAGCCTGGGCCGACGCTGAACTTGTCGCCTTTGGAGGTGTGCAGGGTTTCCTGTGCGCCGACGGAATAACCGTCAGGCGTGATCGAAGTAGCCGTGCTGCTCTTGATGACGAAGACCTGGTCTTTCTGTTTGCCGCTGCTGATCCTGAGTTTCTGACCTTCCCAGATGCCGGGCTCCCAGTTGACTTCCTGAGCCTGAAGTTTGCCGGTATCGGATTTGGCGACCGTACCGAAGGCCGGGCGCCAGCCGCCAAGGTGCGCCCCCTCTTCCTCCGCGTCCATCCTGACGCCGTAGGTCGTGAAGCTCTTGGCTATGGCCTGCATGTAGCGGTTCGCCTCCTGAGTCTTGTTGCCGGTGCCGATGTTTTCCCAGTCGCCAGAACGCCTGACTTTCCTTAATTCGCCGACCGTGGCGTAAGGAGAGTTCTTGACGTAAGCCCTGCTCTCGGCCCTGGAACGCGCGTTGTGGTTCTCGGCTTCCCTTAAGGTGCCGCCGATGGTGGGTTTCGTGGTCTTCACCCAGGTGTAGTGCGTCGGGTCGTCTTTCTGCGTTGAATATGTCAACTCGTTCGGCTTCAACGTGCCGTATTCGACGGTACGGGCTGCGATCTGGCCGTACTCGTTCTTCATGGTCATGGAAAGGAAGCCGCCCTCTCTCGGAATGCCTAAGAACATGGCGTCGTCGCCGCTCTTGGCGCCGTCCACGGTCCAGCTGATGCCAGGCTGCGCCTGGATCCAGTTGCTGCCGCTGTAGTGCACGGATTTTCTGATGCCGGTCACGCCGTTGCGGCCAGATTCGCTCCTGGGGCTGTGGATCTCGATGATCTCATACTTCATCTGATCGTGTTTCCAGTTCGCGCCGGAAAGCCAAAGCTTGTCGCCGCTGACTCTGGAGATCTTGTAACGCACGCCCCACAAAACATCGGGCAGTTCGTAGCAGGGATACGACTCCTTGACGTTGTCGCCCCAGGTTCCGTTTTTGCTGGCGCCGAAAGTGTAGTCGAAGACGTGGCGGTTGTTCGTCAGATAGAAGTAGCCGTTGGCCGGGATGACCGGGTTCGGGTCGTCGTAGAGGCTGCCGATCCTGGCGTTGAAATGCGGGGCGGTCTCGATGATGGCGATCTGGTCGGCATAGTCGCCGGTGTTGATGACGACGCGCCAGTTGCGCAAGGAAATGTCCCTGTCGCTGATGTTGATCAATTCCACCACGTCGGGGCGCTGAATGTAAACAACGTCGAAAACGTTTTTGGTTTTCGCCAGCGTTGAGGAGGAGGTTGAGGCGCCATTGCGCAAGCCCGTCGTCTTGGCGGTCGAAACAACAAGGGGCAAAAGCCCGTCCACCGCTCTGACAGCGTTGCCGTCCTTGTAGGGATAGCGCTTCATCCAAACTTTGTCTTCGCCGCCGGGCATCTTCATCTCGCTGCCCTTCAGGTCTTCCTTCCTCAATTCGACCATCCTGGTCTCAGAGTATTTGTCAGACTCTCCGTCCAAGTCCATGAACTCATTGAAGCCTTTCCAGGCCACCGTATAGCTCTTTCCCAAAACTTTCGTCATGACTTGGTCGCCGCTCGTTCCGAAAGAGCCTGTAAAGTTCTGGTCTCCGATGAAAGCGTAGTAATAGAGATCCTTGGGCGGCCTGATCTCGTCCTGGATCTGCGTCGGGAAGGCCCAGATGTCCTGAGCTTTGGGCACGATCGAAATAACGCCGGCGTGTCCGCACTCCCAGCTCCAGCCCGTATAGATACAGGCGCTTAAGTTGTCGTTGGTGAAATGGTCGGCCTTGGCAAGCGTAGTTCCGCAGCCGACATGAATGTTGTCGCCGCTGTTGTCCAAAATGGGATACCATCCGAGCTTCACGTTGTCTTTGCTGTACAAAACAAGCGTGCCGCCCTTCAGAAGGTTTCTGGGTATGCCGCCCCATTTGCGGTTCATCAGGCGTTTGAAATTGTTCCAGAGCTTGTTATACGACCTGTTGGGATCGCTGGAGAGCCTGATCTTGTAGCCGGACGGGTAACTTTCTCTTTTGCCGAAGTAATCTACAGAACCGCCGCTGGAGGGAGATTTGCTGTTCACAGCGAACGCGGCGCCTTTGGATCCGCCGTTCCAGTTGTACCATTTGGAGAAGAGGTGCGCATTGTCCGTCGGGTCTGTGCCCAAAAGAATACGGTCCGCTTCGAAACTGTAGGAGCCGTCGTTCGCCATGATCTCGTTGAAGTTCACGGCTTCCACGCCGTACTCGTTGCCGACGGTCGTAAGCACGTGGTTCTCGTCGCGGTAGTCGATGACGTTGGCGACTAAGCTCTGCAATGCGATGGTCGAAGGCTCGAATTTGTAGTCGGAGTTGGCGCGCCTAAAGATCCTTCTGATCTGTTCGCGCTCCGCCACATTGATGTTCACGCGGTTGTAAATTTTCGACGTGCTGTCAACGTACATATCCCTCGTGTGCGTGTACGTCGTGCCCAGATGCTTGATCCACTCCGTGGCCGCGCTGCGTTGTCCCGGCATGCAGATGTCGATGACATCCTGCATGGAAGTGAAAGCCATGTCGTCCCAGCGCGGACGGTCCGGCATAAATTCTTCCGCTTCGTCGAGACCTTCGCCGGCCTCGTCAACTTTTTGGTTGGCGTTGTTGTCGATTTTATCGCTGGCGTAGAGCGGCAGGTTATAGTTGTCGTCAACGTTGGCTTGTCCCGGCTTGGTGTCGCGGCCGTAGCGGTACTTTATGAGTTTCTGCGTGGCTTCCTTTGAAAGCGGCAGTCCTCTGCCTTCCCTGTTCGAACCGTCGGAAAGAATTACTTCCCTGGTGGAGAAGCCCTCATTTTGTTCGTTGTCCATCGTTGCTGAAGCGATGTTGACGTTTATTTTCGAGGCTTCGTCTTCGACCGCGATCGCATAGCGACCTTGGAGATTTCCGGCGTTGTCCCTGACATAGAACCAGCGGGATGGCGGAACAGCGGGAAGGTCTTTGGAGGGCGAACGGGAAAGCGCGTCGGAAATGTTCACCTTGTTCAGCGATTTGGGATCGGCCTGAAATTCTTTACACCAGGGCTCGTCTTCCGAATCCCAACCCGGCGACGCATAGACGTCTTGGCGAAGAACGCTCAAAGCGTGCTCCAAAGCGGACTGGGCAAGAAGATCCGACTGCGATTTGGCCAGCGTTGTCACGCTGGTCTGGCTTTCCATAGTCATGAAAGCTGAAAATGTCGCCGCCAAAAGCGAAAGGACCGTCAACACGGTGAGCACGGCAAGAAGCGCCACGCCTCCCGGTTTTTTTGTAGCAATTCCTCGGCTTGCGATCATGTAATTCCTCCATATTCGTATCATATCGTTTATTTTATCAAAAACCTCCCCGTCTTTGCCATATGCCGACCAAAGCGATGCCGTTTTGCTTGTGTTTATCGCCGTTTCGGCCTCCAGATCCTGTCCAATTCCGCCTTGGCAAAGGGATGGCAGACGAGATATTGACATAAAGCGTTGATTTTATGTATAATTACGCCAGTTAAAATTTTCAATTACTTTTTTGCGCGCCTTGTCTAATGGTTTGACTAGGCGGCACAAAAAATCAAACCCAAAAATCTGTAGGAGATTTACTATGGCTACCAAAAAAGCTGAAAACCTGAACAAGGGTCTGCTCGTGGAAGACGTCGTCGCCGCTACCGGTTTGACGAAGAAACAGGCCACCGCCGCTGTCGGCGCCGTCCTCGGCTCCGTCCAGAAAACCCTGAAGAAAGGCGGCAAAGTCGCTATCGTCGGCTTCGGCACCTTCGCCACCAGCAAGCGCAAAGCTCGCAAGGGCATCAACCCCAAGACCAAAGAACAGATCAAGATCGCGGCCAAGACCGTGGTCAAATTCAAAGCCAGCTCCGCTCTGCTCGGCAAGTAATTTGTCTTTTGGCAAAATAAGTGCTGCGGGCGGTCACGTCCGCAGCCTTATTTTTAACTTAAGGAGAAAGCGTCATATGAAACTTAACTGTGTTTTGAGTCTTTTGCTCGCGGCCCTCGCGCTCTGCGGCTGCGCCACCTCTTCGCTTACCAAAGACGATCTCGCTTCCGCCAGAAAATATTACGTCGGCACTTTGGTTGACAAACAGATAATGGAAATGGACCGCACGGAAAAAGGCCTCTTCGGCGACAAGACCGTAAAGGCCACTTACCTGCGTTTGGCTGTCACTAACGACGAAGGCGTGACCCGCTATTTCTACAACCTAACTGAAAACGAAAGCGACGCGCGCAATCTCCGCACCTATTTCTACAGTCTTCTGAAAGGAGACAAAGTCCAGCTTGATCTGGGCTTCATCGACGCCGGACAAAACGAAGAGGAATTCGAAGGCGTCCTGAAACTTTAATGATGCGCCGATAATTTTCGCGCATAAAAAAACGGCTCTCACTTGAGAGCCGTTTTTTCATTCACTGATCGAGACGCCCTGTGACGAGTCCGTTCTCGAGTTTCAGTATTCTCTGGTTTCGGCTTCCCCGGAATTTCAATTCCAGGCTTTTCTCCGCCAGGATAAAGGGGCCGTCCACCAAAACGTCGATGGTGTTCAAAAGTCTTTTCCAGGCGCTGTTGCCTTCCTCTATCCCTTTTTGGATCTCCTCGTACGTATTCCCTGTGAAAGCCCAGACGTTCTTGCCGCTCGCTTTCACTTTCTCCGCGATCTCAGCCGCGGCCTCGGGCTGGAAGAAAGGCTCGCCCCCGGAAAGCGTCACGCCGTCGAGGTAAGGATCGGACAAGATCTTTTTCACTATCTCTTCCGTATCCGCTTCCGTTCCGCCCATCGGGTCGTGCGTCTGCGGATTCTGACAGCCGGGGCAGGCTCTCAGGCAGCCCTGAAAAAAGACCACTGCCCGAAAGCCCGTTCCGTCCGTTATCGATTCGGAAAGAAATCCGGCCAAACGAAATTTCATGATCGTCAGACGTTGTGTTTGACGCGTTCCTCGACCTCGGCGCGCTTGGCGTTGTTGAAGCGGTCAAGCGTTCCCACCAGGTAGCCGGTGATGCGGCGGATGCGCTGGAAGTTGCCGAGCCCGTCCTCTTCTTTTCTGCCGCAGTGCGGGCAGGTGTCGCCGATGATGCCGTTGAAGCCGCAGACCGGGTCTCTGTCCACCGCGTGGTTGACACTGCCGTAGCCCACGCCGTAGTCGTGCATCATGCGGATGATCTTCTCGAAGGCTTCCAAGTTCTGGGTCGGATCGCCGTCGAGTTCGACGTAGGTGATGTGGCCGGCGTTGGTGAGATTGTGATATGGAGCTTCCAGGCGGATCTTGTCGCGGGCGCTGATCGGGAAGTAAACGGGAATGTGGAAGCTATTGGTGTAGAACTCGTGGTCCGTGATGCCCGGCATGACGCCGAAGCGCTTGCGGTCCATTTTCACGAAGCGGCCGCTCAGCCCTTCGGCGGGTGTGGCAAGAAGCGAGAAGTTCAAGCCGGTCTCTTTGCTCGCCTGGTCCATTCTGTCGCGCATATGTCCGATGATCTCAAGGCCGAGGTTCTGCGCTTTCACGGATTCGCCGTGATGCTCGCCGATCAGACTCTTCAAGGTTTCCGCCAGGCCGATGAAGCCGCAGGAGAGCGTGCCGTGCTTTAAGACTTCGCCGACTTCGTCGTCGGGTCCGAGTTTTTCGGAATCAAGCCAAACGCCCGCGCCCATCAGGAACGGGAAGTTCCTGACTTTCTTGTGGCACTGGATGGCGAAGCGGGAGAGCAATTGATCGATGACCAAGTCGATCTTGCGGTCCAATGACTGGAAGAACAGATCGGTGTTGCCGTGCGCAAGGATAGCGAGCCTGGGCAGATTGATGGTCGTGAAGGAAAGGTTGCCGCGGCCGTTGGAAATGGCTTTGGAAGGATCGTGCACGTTGCTGATGACTCGGGTGCGGCAGCCCATGTAAGCGATCTCGGTCTCGGGATGTCCTTCCTTATAGAAAGCCTTGTTGAAGGGCGCATCCTGGAAGGAGAAGTTCGGGAAGAGGCGCTTGGCGCTGACGCGGCAGGCCAGTTTGAAAAGATCGTAGTTCGGCTCGCCTTCGTTGTAGTTGATACCTTCCTTGACGCGGAAGATCTGGATGGGGAAGATGGGCGTTTCGCCGTGTCCAAGTCCGGCTTCCGTAGCGAGCAGCATGTTCCTTACGACCATGCGGCCTTCCGCGGAAGTGTCCATGCCGTAGTTGACGGAGGAGAACGGCGTCTGCGCGCCGGCGCGGGAGTGCATGGTGTTGAGGTTGTGAATGAGAGCTTCCACCGCCTGGTAAGTTTCCTTATCGGTTTCTTTCAGAGCTTTCTTGGCGGCGAAGGCCTGGGCTTTCCTAACTTCCTCTTCCGGCAATCCGGCGGCCATGAGCGCTTCTCTCTCTTTGTCGGTGTAGGCTTCGCCTTTTTCCATGGAAGCCATGAGGCCCTGCTCTTTCAGTTCTTCCTCGACCTTGGTCGCGGCTTCCAGTTTTTCCTGGCTGTCAAGCAGCTCTATATAAGTGAGGATGTTCTTGCGATACTGCTTGGCATAGGTCTTCCTGACGCCGGGAGCCAGGCCGTAGTCGAAGTTCACGATGGACTGTCCGCCGTGCTGGTCGTTCTGGTTCGCCTGGATGGCGATGCAGGCCAGAGCGGAATAGCTGGCGATCGAGTTGGGTTCCCTAAGGACGCCGTGGCCGGTCGTGAAGCCGCCTTTGAAGAGCTTTAACAAATCGATCTGGCAGCAAGTGGTGGTCAGCGTGTAGAAGTCCATGTCGTGGATGTGAATGTCGCCTTCGCGGTGCGCCTTGGCGTGCTCGGGTTTTAAAATGAACATTTCATAGAACTGCTTGGCGCCTTCACTTCCGTACTTCAGCATGGAGCCCATCGCGGTGTTGCCGTCGATGTTGGCGTTCTCGCGCTTGATGTCGGAATCACTGGCATCCTTGAAAGTAATATCTTCATAGATCTTCATCAGCCTTGTGTTCATCTGGCGCACTCTGCTTCTGTTCGCGCGGTACAAGATGTAGGCTTTAGCGGTACGTACGTGACCGGCGTCGATCAATACCTGTTCCACCACGTCCTGAATGCTCTCGACATCGGGGACGTCCTGAATGGTTTCTTCCACTCTGCGGGAAACTTCAGCAGCCAGTTCGGCAGCGGCTTTTTCGTCCTGGGGGAACCCGGTAGCGGCAAAGGCTTTTTTGATAGCGCCGGCGATTTTGCTCTCGTCGAAAGGCACTCGGCGTCCGTCACGTTTTACGATTTCGCTGATCATATTTTTTCCTTGGATTTGTTGGTTGTCAGTTATTTTAGCATAATTAGGAATGATTCCTATTCCTTATTATGTCTGAGTTTTCCACATTATTCGGGCTTTCCGGCTTCCTACCACAAGATATTGTGTTTTGCCTTCCGAAAAACCCACAATATTGATTGTGGGCACCATTGTATTACAATCATTTCTGAATGTCAATACCCCCTTTGGAACCCTTTATTGGTCTTGTTTTGGTACAATTAGGAAGCCAAAAGCTAAGGAGAACGTATGTCAAAAATAGCGGATCTACTATCCATTACCGCCGCCAATTGGCCCGACACCCCGTACATGTATTTCGGGGATGATACCATCACTTATAAAGAAACAGATGAGCTGGTCGCTGAACTTTGCGGCAAGCTTTCCGCACTCGGCGACCTGAAGGGCCGCTTCATACTTCTGGCACTGCCCAACTGCCCGGCTTTCGTGATAGCTTACCACGCCATTCTGCGCCTGGGCGCGAAAGTTCTCCCGGTCAACTACCGTCTCGCCAAAGAAGAATTGGAATACATAATGCATGACGCCTGCGTTCCCCTTTCCATTTACCCCGCCGGCAAAGGCGAAGCCATAGTTGGAGAAGCGCTAGACCCCCTGACCTTCGGCAAATATTCTGTTGGCGTGAAAAAAACGCCCGCCGAGCTTATTC
Organism: bacterium; assembly: GCA_017616555.1. Taxonomy (GTDB): domain Bacteria; phylum Auribacterota; class UBA3054; order UBA3054; family UBA3054; genus UBA3054. The sequence continues at coordinate 227,413 of JAFZXZ010000016.1, forward strand.
AGAAGAAACCTTTCTTCCCCGCCGATCTTTCCCCTGTCGCCGTCTGCATCTACACTTCCGGAACGACGGGGCATCCCAAGGGCGCGCTTTTGACGGACGATCAGTTGCTTGCGAACGCGAGGATGTGCCACAAAGGCTTAGACTGCCACGAGACCGGCGAAGTGATGGTGACCGTCCTTCCTCTTTTCCACGCTTACGCCGGGACCGCCTGTCTTCTCATGACTTTGTCCTGCCACTCCACGATGCTTATAATAGAAAACTTCCAGCCCCTTAAGGTCCTGGAGGAAATGCAGAAACGGGAAGCCACAGTTTTCCTGGGCGTTCCCGCCATGTACGGCGTTTTGGCGAACGTTGAAAATCCGCCTAAAATCCCCTCCTGGCGCATCTGCGTAAGCGGCGGCGCGCCTTTGCCCGCCGTCGTAGGCGAAAACTTCTTTGCCAAGTACGGACTAACGATCGCGGAAGGCGACGGCCCGACGGAATGCGGGCCCGCCACCGCTTTCAATCCCGTGCACGGCCCTGTGAAAGTCGGCACCATCGGCTTCCCCCTGGAAGGCGTCACTATGAAGATCATGAGCGACGACAAGAAAGAACTGCCTGTTGGCTGCGTCGGCGAGATCGCGGTTAAGAGCCCCTCCAACTTCCTGGCCTACCTCAACCAGCCGGAAGAAACAGCCAAGACGCTCGTGGACGGCTGGGTCTATACGGGAGACCTCGGCTTCGTTGACGCGGACGGCTACTTCGCCATAAAAGACCGCAAAAAAGACATGCTTTTAGTAGGCGGCCTCAACGTCTATCCCAGGGAAATAGAAGAGTACCTCATGCGCCATCCCGCCATAAGGGAAGTGGCCGTCATCGGCAGGAACGACGACCTCAGGGGCGAAGTTCCCGTGGCTTTCGTCGCCTTGAAGGAAGGCCAGACGCTGACGGAACTCGAAATGCGCCAATTCTTAAGAGACAAGCTCGCTGCTTACAAGATTCCCAAAGAACTGGTCATCTTAGACGCCCTGCCCAGGAATCCCACAGGCAAGATCTATAAGCTGGCCTTAAGGTCCGGCTACGAGGACGGAGCGTACAAGTAGTTTGACTTTAAAAGGGGTATAAGATACAATTTACCCCAAATCTTTTCTTGACGCGCCAATAGCTCAGCTGGATAGAGCAACGGATTTCTAATCCGTAGGTCGCAGGTTCGAATCCTGCTTGGCGCGCCATTTTTATTGGAAACGTTTTACACAAAAGCGCCTGCGCCATTTTTACGAAACATATGCTAAAATAGAGCAAAGGTTTCCTTATTTAACTTCCGATTTCCAGCACCGTTTATTTCTATGTCGCAGAAATCATTTGAGTTTGTTGTGTACATCATCCACGCTTGCGCGGACAAGTGGGGTTGTTCCCCATCAGAGTGCTACAACACCCTCAAAAACTCTGGATGCTTGGATTTCCTTGTTTCCTATCACGACGTCCTGCACACGCAAAGCACCGCTTACGTAGTTAACGACGTCGAAGAATTTTTAAAAGCAAGGAAAATAAGTGTATGATAGTTTACCACGGTTCCCTGGATGTCATAGAGAAACCCGACGTGAAGTATTCTTATAAGCTTCTGGATTTCGGCAAAGGGTTTTATGTTACGACCGTAAAAGAACAAGCTGTACGCTGGGCGAAAAGAAAAAGAAATATCCTGAAAAAGGAAAAGGCTGTCGTGAACATCTATGAAATGTGCGAGGACCTTGACGGCTTCAAACTGAAAACTTTTCCTGACGATCTGCAAGAATGGCTTGATTTCGTTTGCGCTTGCCGCGACGGCTCGGAAGAATACCAAAGATACGACATCATTTCCGGCAAAGTGGCTGACGATGATGTTTTCAGAGTCGTTGATATGTATCACAGCGGCGCATGGGAAAAGGAAAGAGCGCTGCGTGAGATCAAGACCTATCCATCCTATGATCAAATTGCCTTTATCAACCAGGACGCGTTGGATAAATTACTGACCTTTGTTTCTTGCGAGGAGATCTAAGTATGGACGCCAACGTTTTGGAAAAGATCTATAAAGAGAGATTGGAAGAAAGAATTATTGCCTTCCTAGCCGAAAAACATTCTCTCTCCTTGGAAAAAGCCATGGACATTTATTATAAAAGCCGGCTGGCCGAAATGATACACAAAGGCGAGGAAGGGATCCAGTATCTGGATTACAAATTGCTTGCGCAGATCTTGTACGAAACCGAACCAGAGCTGTTCGTTTAATTCAGCGCTTTTCCAACGCTTTCCAATCTTCGTCTTTCGTTACGCGTAATTTTCCTTCGGCTTCCTCTATGAACATGGCCGAAAATTGTGGGTAAGCATTTAAAAATCCTGCCGCCCACGCTTTGCCTGCCTCGGGCGGAAGACAGAAGAGCATGGTAGATAATCCGTCTGCCGTGATACCGTCGCGAGCGACCACAGAAACGCTTAGCAAGCTCGTTTTGGCCGCTTTCCCAGTTTTGGCGTCAACTATATGGGTGAAAGAGTTTGAGCCGCTTTTAAAGAAATTTGCGTAGCTTCCCGAGGTGGACACGGCGCCGTTGCTGATAGAAATAACCGTCGTTTCATTTTCGCCCTCGGGATCTTTTATGCCAATGTCCCAGATCTTTTTTCCCTTGGAGGAACAGACGATCTCTCCGCCGGCATCCACCAAAAAATCAGATATCCCGTGCTTCCATAGAACCTGGGCGGCATGATCGGCGGCGTAGCCCGCGGCCAGGGAATTTAGGTCGAGGCTCATTCCCAAGGGAAGGCGGATAAAATCGTTGGATGTTTCGACCTTATTGAGGCCTGTCAAGCGCAACGCCTCCGCTAGTTCTTCTTCCGTAGGTTCTTTCTTTACTCCTTCCGGACCAAAGCCCCAAAGGCTGATCAAGTTCCCGGCGGTGGGATCAAAGCTTCCGCCCGACAAAACATAAAAATATTCGGCTTTCTGCCACATAGGCAGAAGCACTGGCGATAATTTGTGCCACTTACCATCGCTAAGACTATTGATCTCGGAATCCGGAATGAAGCGGCTGGCCGCGCGCTCCACTTCGTCGATGGCCGCGAAAGCGTCGCGCAGCGCGGCTCTGCTTCCCCTGACGTTGGGAAGTATGATCTTCGTGACGGTCGCCATTTGGAAGCGCTTCTCTTCGATCCACTCGCTCTTTTTCCTGTTGGCGAAGAAGATCGTTGCGGCGGCCGCAAGCAAAAAGGCCACCGTTATGATAGTGGCCTTTTTCATCAGATGATTATGAGATCTTTGCTGAAGTGGTTCAGGAGTTCGACGCCTTCGTCCGTGATCATGACAAGATCCTCGATCCTTACGCCGCCCAAGCCGGGAACGTAGATGCCTGGCTCGACGCTGAAACACATGCCCGGTTCGGCGTAGAGCCCGTTGGGAAGGCCGATGGAGGGCTCTTCGTGCACTTCCAAGCCTATGCCGTGGCCAAGGCGGTGGGTGAAGTATTCTCCGTAGCCCGCTTTCTCTATGTAGTCGCGCGCGACGGTATCGATGTCTTTAAGGAGCACGCCGGGCTTGATGAAATCGAGGGCGGCCTGCTGGGCGCCTTTCACTATTTCGTAGATCTTGCGCATTTCCGGACTCGGTTCGCCAAGGAAGATCGTTCTCGTCATGTCTGAGCAGTAGCCGTCAAGAACGCCGCCGATGTCGAGGACTAAGCAGTCGCCTTCTTTGGGCATCGTGTCATCCGGAACGTGGTGCGGCTCCGCAGCGTGCGGCCCATAGCCCGTGATGGGATCGAAACTAAGCGCGCTGCCGCCTCTTTTCAGATACATCGGAAGCAGGCTCTCGGCCAAGGCTTTTTCGGAAAGGCGGCCTTTCGCAAGCTCAATAAGTTCGCCCATCACTTCGTCGTTCTGCAGAGAAGAAGCGCGCATCTTGGCCTGCTCGTCCTTGTCTTTGTACATGCGGACAAGCGCGGTGAGGGCGCCGCCGTCCGTGAACTTGAGGTCGCTTCTCAAAGCCATGAGCCTTAAGAGAAGCTTCGCCGGCATCAAGCCGTCCACGCCGCAAAGGCTGTCTTTGGGGAAACGTTCGGAGACGGCTTTCAAAGGATCATCGCCGTCTTTGTAGCTCACTATTTCCGCGCCCTCGCATTCCGTTACGGAAAAGAGCACGTTGACGAAAAGAGCAGCTTCTTTCTTATCCACGTAAAGCGCGAAGAACCTTTCGCCGGGCGCAACTTTGACGCCCGTAAGATAAGCTATCGACATCGGCTGCGTGAGAAGCAAAGCGGCCAGCCCGCTTTTCTTCATTTCTTTCCTTAATTTTTCAATTCTGTTCATAAGTTTCCTTACTGCTTTTTCTGGATCTTGCCCCAGCTGTCTTTCAAAGTGGCCGTGCGGTTGAAGACCGGCGCTTCCTTAGTCGTCGTCCTGTCGGGCGTGAAGTAGCCGATCCTCTCGAACTGGATAGGTTCCAAAGGTTTGACGTCCGCGGCGGCCGGTTCCGCCAAGGCTTTGTCGTTGACCAGGAGGGAATCCGGGGCAACGTTCACAGTGAAATCCTGGCCTTCCGGAACGTTCTCGGGATCGTCCACTTTGAAGAGTGCGGAGAAATTGTTCAAGGTAATTTTGACTGCGGAGTGCGCGGCCACCCAGTGGATGGTGCCTTTGACCTTTCGACCGTCGGGCGATTCGCCGCCTCTGGTGGCTGGATCATAGGTGCAGCGAAGCTCCGTGATGTTGCCCTCGGCGTCTTTAACGACTTCCTGGCAGGTGATAAAGTAAGCGTATCTCAATCTGACTTCTCGGCCCGGAGCGAGGCGGAAGAACTTGTTGGGAGGATCTTCCATGAAGTCTTCCCTTTCGATGTAGAGTTCCCTGCCGAAGGGCACTTCCCTCGTGCCGGCAGATTCGTCTTCCGGATTGTTGATGGCCGTCAAAGTTTCCGCCTGCCCTTCCGGGTAATTGGTAATGACGACCTTCAGAGGATCGGTTACCGCCATCAAGCGTCTGGCCGTGCGGTTCAGTTCGTCCCTGACGCAGTGCTCTAGAAGCGCGAAATCGACGACGCTGTCAACTTTGGCGATGCCGACTCTTTTTATGAATTCCCTGATGGCCGCGGGCGGGTACCCTCTTCTCCGCATGCCGGAAAGAGTGGGCATCCTCGGGTCGTCCCAGCCCGTGACGTAGCCGTTGTCAACAAGAGTCCTAAGCTTCCTTTTGCTCATGACGGTGCCCGTCAGGTTCAGTCTCGCGAACTCGGTCTGTTCGGGATGGTGGATGTTGTCAAGCTGATCGAGGAACCAGTTGTACAAAGGCCTGTGGTTCTCAAATTCCAAAGAGCAAAGGGAATTGGTGATGCCTTCTATGGAGTCCTCGAGGCCGTGGGCCCAGTCGTACATCGGGTAGATGCACCATTTGTTGCCCTGGCGGTGATGATCCTTTCTCACGATGCGGTACATAACGGGATCGCGGAAATTAATGTTCTGGGACTTCATGTCTATTTTGGCTCTCAATACTTTCGAACCGTCAGGGAATTCGCCGGCGCGCATTCTCTGGAAGAGGTCGAGGTTCTCCTCCACGCTGCGGTTGCGGTACGGGCTCTCGACGCCTGGCTCCGTTAATGTTCCGCGCATCTGCCTGATTTCTTCAGGCGTGGAGTCGTCCACGTAGGCTTTGCCTTTTTTGATCATTTCAAGGGCCCACTCGTACATCTTCTCGAAATAGTCGGAAGCGAAGTAAAGATGAGGTCCCCAGTCGAAGCCGAGCCAGTGGATGTCTTCCTTTATGGCCTCGACGTATTCGTCGTCTTCCTTGGAAGGATTGGTGTCGTCGAAGCGCAGATGGCATTCCGCGTCAGGGTATTCCTCCGCCAGGCCGAAATCCAGGCACAAAGCTTTCGCGTGTCCGATGTGCAGGTATCCGTTAGGTTCCGGGGGGAAGCGTGTCACCACGCGTTTGAATTTGCCCTGCGCCAGATCGTCGTTGATCTTCTGGCGGATGAAATCGAGGTGTCGTTCTTCCTTTTCCAAAACTTCTTCGCTCATTTTAGTAGCCCGTTAAGATATTTGTTGAATTCGGAGACTTTACAAAAGACCGCCTCCGGTTTTTCTCTTTCTATTCCTTCCTTATCGACGATGCAGTTCCAAGTGACCGCTATGGAATGCACGCCGGCCTCCTTCGCCTGGGCAACGTCGCTCGCGGCGTCGCCAACATAATAGACGTCTTCGGGAGCAAGGGAAAATTTGTCCAAAAAGATCCTGATGCTCTCAACCTTGTTGAGGCATTTGTCCGAACCCGTCCTTACGAAATCAAAAGCGTCAAAAAGCCCTGTCATCTCAAGCGAGATGGCGCAGCTGACTTCGCCTTTGCCGGTGACGAGACCGACTTTGACGCCGGATCTCCGCATATCGGCGATAAGCTCTTTTAAGCCGGGGAAAGGCGCGCGCACTTTTTCGTGGAGCTTCCTGTAATTGACGTTGTAATCTTCCAAGGCTTCCGCCCAGATCTCCGGACGGTCCTTCAGCTTCAGTTCCAGGATGCCTTTTTCGTTCATGCCGAAATGGTCCATGATCTCCTCAGTGGAGAGCTCCACTCCGGTGTAGCGCTGGATCGTCATGCGAAAAGCGCCGACGCAAACGGGCAGCGAGTCGCAGAGCGTACCGTCCCAGTCGAACAAAAGACCCTTTAGCATTCCTTCACCGCCAGAAGCCCGTCGGGCGAGAAGTAGTCGATCTTCATGGAACGCTTGACTTCTTTGAGAGTCTGGTTGGCGACGGCGGCCGCTTTTTCGCTGCCGGCTTTCAAGATCTCGCAGACTTCAGGAATGCGCTGTTCCCAGTAGGCGCGGCGCTCCCTGATAGGCTTCAGTTCAGCCTGCAGGACGTTGTTCAAAAACTTCTTGACCTTGACGTCGCCCAGGCCGCCGCGGCGGTAATGGTCTTTCATCTCGTCGAGATTCTTATATTCCAGGCCGTACTTTTCGAAGTCTTCGTCTTTTGCGAAAGCGTCGAGATATGTGAAGACAGGGTTCCCTTCCACCTGTCCCGGATCTTCCACTCTCAGATGATTCTGGTCAGTGTACATGGTCTTCACTTTCTGCCAGACTTCCTCTTCCGAATCGGAAAGGTAGATGCAGTTGCCAAGCGACTTGCTCATTTTCGCTTTGCCGTCCGTTCCGGGAAGCCTCAGGCAGGCGGCGTTGCTGGGAAGGAGTATTTCCGGCAAAACAAGCGTCTCGCCGTAGATGGCGTTGAACTTCTCAACGATGTCCCTGGTCTGCTCCAGCATAGGCTTCTGGTCTTCGCCGGCCGGGACCGTCGTGGCTTTGAAGGCCGTGATGTCGGCGGCCTGGCTCACGGGGTAAGTCAGGAAGCCAATCGGTATGCTGTCCTCGAAGCCGCGCATCTTTATTTCCGCTTTCAAAGTGGGATTACGCTTCAGCCAGGCTTCGGAAAAGAGGTCCATGTAATAGAAGCACAGTTCGCAGAGCGCCGAGACCTGGGACTGGATGAAGATGTTGGAGATCTTGGGATCTATTCCGCAGGAGAGGTAGTCAAGCGCGACGTTCAGGACGTTCTCCCTGACTTTCTCGGGATGCTCGGCGTTGTCAGTCAGAGCCTGGGCGTCCGCGATCATGATGTATATTTCATCGTAAAGGCCGGAATTCTGCAGCTCCACGCGGCGGCGGAGGCTGCCGACGTAATGGCCGATGTGCAGTCTGCCCGTCGGTCTGTCGCCTGTCAAGATTATTTTTTTCGTCATAGTTTTCCTTCTTTGCGCAATTTCTCAAAGATCCTGAAAGCGCAGGATTCTTTGCCTTCGTTTTCGGGGTCGAAGGTCTCCCAGGGATCGCTCGGCGCTTCATAGGGCGCGTTGACGCCCGCCAGGCCCTTCACGCTGCCTTCTTCAGCGCCTTTGTAGAGACCCTTGTCGTCATGCTTGGCGCAGTATTCCAGACTGGCCTTGACAAAAACTTCTTTGAAGCGCTCTTTGCCGATAATTTCGGCCGCCTGCGCCCTGGCCTTCTTGAAGGGCGAAACGAAAGCGCAGATGGCTGTGACGCCCGCTTCGTTCAGAAGCTTGGCGGCTTCCGCCACTCTCCTGATGTGCTCGGCCTTGTCGCAGGCTGTGAAATCGAGGTCGCGGCAGAGTCCTAATCTCATGTCTTCGCCGTCCAGCACGTACGCCAGGCCGCCTTTTTCGAAGATCTCTTTTTCCAGGGCGTAAGCGAGGTCGGATTTGCCGGAAGCGACCAAACCGGTGATCCAGATGGTCTGCGGCGTCTGTCCGAGGCGCTCGCTTCTGTCCGCTGCGCCTACGGCGTCGGGATGACGCTTCAGCCTTTCGTCGCTGACCTTCTGGTCGTTGAGGCCGGGCGCGTCGTCCGCGGAATCGCGTCTTATGATCATGCCGGCGCCCACCGTGTTGTTGGTGATGGCGTCGATCAAAATAAAGGAGCCGGTGGCGCGGTTCTGGTCGAAGGGGTCGAACATCAGTTTCCGGTTGGAAACGATGGAAACGCGGCCTATCTCGTTAAGTTCGAGGTGATCGGCTTTTTCCCTGTGCAGAGTGTTGACGTCGATCCTGTAGCGGATGTTGTCGATCCTGCAGCGGGAGGTCATGGTGGTCTGCTTGATGAAGTAGCTGCCGTTGGGGTCCATCGGCTGTTCGCTCATCCAGATCAAGGTCGCCTCGATGTGACGGTCTATTTGCGGGAGATTGTTCGGCCTGACGAGCATGTCGCCGCGGCTTATGTCAATTTCGTCTTCCAGCGTTACGGTCACAGACTGCCCGGGAATGGCGTGGTCAAGGTCTCCGTCCATGGTGACGATGGCTTTGACATGGCTGCGCTTGCCGCTGGGCAGCGCCATGATTTCGTCGCCGACTTTGATGACGCCGGAAGCCACCTGCCCGCAGAAGCCGCGGAAGTTGAGGTTCGGCCTGAGAACATACTGCACGGGATACCTGAGGTCCACCATGTTGCTGTCGCTGCCGATATAGACGTTTTCCAGCAGTTCCAGAAGGCTCTCGCCCTCGTACCAGGTCATGTGCTCCTTGTCGCGCGCGGCCACGTTGTCGCCAACGAGCGCCGAAATAGGCACGAACCTGAGGTCTTTGATGTTGAGTTTCCTGGCGAAAGCGGTGAAGTCTTTCTTGATCTTCGAAAATACTTCCTCGGAATAATCCACCAGGTCCATTTTATTGACCGCCACGATTATATGTGGTATTCCCATAAGGGAGGAGATGAAAAGGTGGCGTTTTGACTGCGTAAGGACGCCTAAGCGGGCGTCTATCAGGATGACCGCGAGCTGCGCCGTGCTGGCGCCGGTCGCCATGTTCCTGGTGTACTGCTCGTGGCCGGGCGTGTCCGCCACGATAAATTTGCGCTTGGGCGTCGAGAAGTAGCGGTAGGCCACGTCGATGGTGATGCCCTGCTCTCTCTCCGCCTTAAGGCCGTCCGTGAAGAGGGCGTAGTCTATTTCGCCCTTGGCCATTTGCTTGCTGGCGTTCTTGATGGAGGCCAGCTGGTCTTCATAAACGCCCTTGGCATCGTGCAAAAGGTGTCCTAACATCGTGGACTTTCCGTCGTCCACGCTGCCGGCGCTCGAGAAGCGCAAGAGTTCCTTCTGCTCGTTTTCCTTGAGGAACGCTTCTATCGTTTTGCTTTTTTCCATCTTAAAAATATCCTTCCCTCTTCTTGATCTCCATGGAACCTTCCGTATCGTGGTCGATGATGCGCGTAGATCTTTCGGAGATTGTGACGACCATCATTTCCTCGATGATCTCCGGGACCGTCTTGGCTGTGGACCTTATGGCGCCCGTGCAGGGATAGCATCCGAGCGTCCTGAAGCGGCACATGACTTTTTCGGGTTTTTCGCCTTTCTTCAAGGGAATGGGGCCGTCAAGCGGGATAAGCATGTCGTCCCTTACGACCATTTCCCTTTCCTTGGCGAAGTACATCGGGACGATCGGGATGTTCTCTTTGTAGATGTACTGCCAGACGTCCAGCTCCGTCCAGTTGGACAGAGGAAAGACGCGGATGGACTCGCCCTTGTTGATCTTGGCGTTGTAGAGGTTCCAGAGCTCGGGGCGCTGGTTCTTGGGTTCCCACTGCCCCATTTCGTCGCGGAAGGAGAAGATCCTTTCCTTGGCGCGGGATTTCTCCTCGTCTCTTCTGGCGCCGCCGAAGGCCGCGTCGTATTTGCCTAACCTCAGCGCGTCGACCAAAGCTTTCGTTTTAAGGAGCGCGCAGCATTTCTGCGTTCCCAGATCGAAAGGATTGGTCCCGGCTTCGATGGCCTCCTCGTTGCGGTAGATCCTCAGTTCCGCGCCGATGTCCTTGCAGAACTTGTCGCGGAAGGCGTACATGTCATGAAACTTGAAGCTCGTGTCCACGTGCAGCAAAGGAAAAGGAATGGGCGCCGGGTAGAAGGCTTTCTGCGCCAAACGTACCATTACCGAGGAATCCTTGCCGATGGAGTAGAGCATCACAGGGTTGGCGAATTCCGCCGCCACTTCCCTTATGATGTGGATGCTCTCGCTCTCAAGTTGCTGAAGATGCGTCAGCCTGTCTTCCATAAATTACTCCATCTCGTCGTAGAAGGCCACGAGCTTGCTGCTTCTCAAGGGGTTTTTCAGTTTCTTCAAAGCCTTGGACTCGATCTGGCGTACGCGTTCGCGGGTGACCGCGAAGACTTTGCCGACTTCTTCCAGCGTCTTGGGCGGGCCGTATTTTCCGGACAGGCCGAAGCGCAGCTGGATGACTTTGCGCTCCCTGTCGGAAAGCTGGTTCAAAGCCTCGTTGATCTTCTCGTTCAGAAGCTTGTTGTTGGCGGCGAGAATGGGGTTCTCGGCGCTCTTGTCTTCGATGAAGTCGCCGAAAGTAGAATCGTTGCCTTCGCCGACCGGCGTCTGCAAAGAGATTGGCTGCTGGGCCATCTTCAGGATGCTCTGGACTTTCTGGACGGGCACGCCGATGTCGTTGGAGATCTCGTCCGGGGAAGGTTCGGAGCCGTTCTGCTGGACCAGCTTCTTGGTCGAGCGGCGCATCTTGTTGATCGTTTCAATCATGTGCACCGGAATGCGGATGGTGCGGGCATGGTCGGCGATGGCGCGCGTAATGGACTGCCTGATCCACCAGGTGGCGTAGGTGGAGAACTTGAAGCTTCTCTCATGGTCGAATTTGTCGACCGCCTTCATAAGGCCGGTGTTGCCTTCCTGGATCAAATCGAGGAAGTCAAGGCCGTGGTTCATGTATTTCTTCGCAATGGAGACGACGAGCCTGAGGTTCGCCAAAACCATCTTGTTCTTTTCCTGGCGGGCCTTTTCCGTCCATTTCTCAAGCTGGTCGGCCTTGGAGAGAATATCCTTGGCGGGCATCCGGCACTCGAATTCCTGCATCTGGATCTTCTGCTCTTCCTGGGCGATGCGGCGCCTGTTGCGGTCTTTCGTCTCCTTGTCCTCTTCCTGACGGTTGGCTTCTTTGAGGTCGGCTATGGTCTTTTTCGTCTCATTGATCGCCTCGCCCATCTTGAGGACGTCTTCGGCGAAATTCTCGATCATGCTGTGCTTGAAGCGCAGCTGCCCAATCAGTTCCGTCATGGTGATGTGGTCCTTGCGCAGCTTTTCGCCCAGGGCCTCGGCGTCCGCTTTGCGGCCGTCGCGCCTAGCTCTGGTCATGCGCATGTAAGTCTGCCTCATGACAAGGTCGAGGGCTCTTATTTCCCTTCTGATCGGGCGCATCTTCTTCACGTAGTTGTCGCGGCTGCCGGCGCTCTTCCTCTCCTCCTCGGAGACGATGTGGTCGAAACGCTCGGAGGCGCCGAGCAGGCTGTTGCAGAGCTCCAGGACGCGCGTGGGCAGATTGCCGAAGCCGCCTACGATCTCCTTGATTTGGCGTTCCGCGTCGCGGATCGTCTTGGCCATGTCCTGCTCCTGCTGCTTGGTCAGAAGCTTGGTGCGGCCCATCTGGCGCAGGTACGTTTTCACGGGGTCATCGCTGGCGCCTTCCGCTATGCCGATGTCTAGGGAATCGTCAAGTTCTTCTTCGTCCTTGAATTCGATGCCGACTTTCTTTAAGATATCGACCACCTTGTTCTGCAGCTCTTCCACGTCGTCCATGCCGACGTCTTCCGGAACGATCGTGGTGAACTGCGTCAGCGTTACGAACTTCGCGCCGTTCTCGTCTTCCATGCAGATCTCGACCAGCTGTCTGGCTAAGGTGCTGGCAAGGCTGTTGCCGGTGATGACGATCTCTTCGCTGGCAGGCTTACTGGACGCTCTTCTGCCGCCGGTCTGTTTGAGTTTGGCAAGGTTCCTTTCGGCTTCCTTCCTCTGCTCTTCGGTCGGCTGGGCCTTTTTCACAGGGGCCTTCACGGCCGGTTTCTTGGGTTCGGGCTTTTTGGCTTCAACTTTGACCACTGGCTTTTTCGCTGGCGCTTTGGGAGCGGGCTTCGCCGCCGGCTTCTTCGCGGGAGCGGACTTCTTAACAGGAGCCTTCACGACCGGTTTCTTTACGGGCGCGGCCTTCTTCGCGGGGGCGGGCTTCTTCGCAGGGGCCTTCTTCACGACCGGTTTCTTTACGGGCACGGCCTTCTTCGCAGGTGCGGGCTTCTTCGCAGGTGCGGGCTTCTTCGCGGATGCGGGCTTCTTCGCAGGGGCCTTCTTCACGACCGGTTTCTTTACGGGCGCGGCCTTCTTCGCGGGTGCGGGCTTCTTCGCAGGGGCCTTCTTCACGACCGGTTTCTTTACGGGCGCGGCCTTCTTCGCGGGTGCGGGCTTCTTCGCGGGTGCGGGCTTCTTCGCAGGTGCGGGC
>JAFZXZ010000017.1 GCA_017616555.1 bacterium
AAGAGGGCGACGGCAAAGGACGACGAGGAAGGCAAAAAAGACCTGAACCGGGGGTTGGCAAGGTCTCTGTTGCTGTCGCTTTCCTATATCGTTCTAGCCTTCGTAAAGCTGGCGCCTTTTGCGATCCTGTTCTTCCCCGCCGCCATCTTTGTATTGATACTTGTTTTCGTCTCCCCTCTTCTCGCGCTGCTCATAATATTGCTCTGGTTCCTGGGAGGTTTGTGGTTTTACGCCCGCTGGTACTTCACGGACTACATCATCACGGAAACTTCCGCTAACCCCTTTACCGCTTTGGGCGATAGCTGGGAGCTTACCAAGGGCAACCAGTTCGCGGTCTGGGTGCTGGTTCTGACAGCCTTCATACTGCACATTCCCGCCTTTTTCACCCTGGGGCTCTCCACCATCCCGACGAGGTCTTTCGACTTCACGCTGCGCGCCACGGCTTACCGGCAGCTCAAAGGTGAAGCATGAAGCTAAGGGCTGTCGCTTGCATGGCTAAAAACGGCGTGATCGGCTGCGGCGGCCGCCTTCCCTGGAACGTTCCCCAAGACATGGCGCATTTCAAGGAATTGACCATGGGGCATGCTCTGATAGTCGGGCGGAAGTCGTATATGGGGCTTTTACCTGGCCGCAAGCTTGTTGTATTGAGCCGTAAGGGCTTTTCGGCGCCCAAGGGTATAGAGACAGCCCATACGAAAGAAGAGGCCCTTAAAATCGCTTTGGCGCTCGATCCTGAGCCGTTCGTTATCGGTGGGGCCGAAGTGTACAAACTGTTCGAGCCGGAAATCAACGTTTTTTTTCTTACGCGCTTAAATAAGGAATATTCCGGCGACGTTATTTTTCCCATCGATCTCAAGGGATGGGAAAAAACGGAAGAGCGCGCTTTTTCAGAAGGGACTTTCGAGACCTGGGAAAAGATTCAGCGCATGCGGTAAACTAAGTAAGCGCCAATACCCAGGAAGACAACGTTGGCTGACCAGCAGGCTACGATGGCGTTGACCTTGCCTTCCTTCGCCAGGTTGATCAAAAGGTACGCCACCACGAAATAGCCCAGGCAAAGGATAATGCTCGTCAGTACGCCCTTCATCATGCCGGCCCTGGTGTGGAAGATGCCGAAGGGGGCGGCTAAAAGAACGAAGACGAAGCAGGCGAAGGGCATGGCGTAACGACGGTGAAGGTCGGCCTTCAGGGAATAATAGCGGCTCGATTCCTCTTTTACGGTGCGGGCCGCGTTCTTCAGTTCCGAAAGATTCATGTTCATCTCGTCGTCGATGGAGTGGCTGAAAATGATTTCCGGCGTCTCGTCATAAACGGAGATCCTCCGCTTCTTGTAAGTGGAAGTGTCCTTGGGCTTCTCGTCAGCGTCGTAGATGATCTCCTTGACGTTAAAGAAATACCAGCCGTAGTTCGCTATGTATTCGGCGCTCTCTGCTTCCAGCTGCCTTATTATGCGGCGGGTAGAGGGCTTGTAGTGACGAATGGAGATATAACGGAACTTGTTGGGTTCGTCGGTCGCCTGGAGGTTCCAGATGCGGTTAGCCTTCGTATTCTCAAAAGTGACAAATGTACTGTTCTGCCCCTGGCTGATGCTCTGCGTCAGGGTGGAAGCTTTCTTCGGCATGATCTCCTGGGCTTTCTTCCTCGCGATGGGGCCGCAGTATTCGCTCAGCGCGAAGGTGCCGAGCGTGATAAGAAGAGCGCAGCAAAGGTACGGCCTTATGATCCTGGTCAGCGCGATGCCGCTGGCGCGCATGGCGATGATCTCGTTGGTCCTTGAAAGATTGCCGAGGCAGTAGAGGATCGCGAGCAGGACCGCGAAAGGCATGACGATACTGAAGATCTCGGGGATCCTCATGACGTAGAAGGTCGCTATCTCGCTGACGGTCTTCTCTTCCTCAAGAAAGTCGGAAAGGTTGTTGGTCATGTCGTAAGCGAAGAACAGGACCAAAAACGCCGCCAGGCAGTAGAAGAGCGGCAGGAAGAAAGACTTTATGAGATAACGGTCAATAAGCTTCATAATTTTCAGATCTCCCTTTTGGGAAGCAGTTCCGGTTCATAAAAAGACTGCTTTTGGGGCTTCTTCTCAAACAGATGCGCGAACAAAAGGCGCCAGACCATAAAGACAGCCTCGTAAACGATCTTTTTGTTCATCTTGGAGATGCCGTTGCTCCGCTCGTAGAAAATGATCGGCACTTCCCTAATCTTGAATCCTTTGAGCCAGGCGTAATAAGTCAGCTCTATCTGGAAGGAATAGCCGTTGGAGCGGATGTTGTCCATATCAATAGCTTCGAGCACTTTTCGCCTGAAGCACTTGAAACCACCGGTCGCGTCGTTGGCAGGCAGGCCGGTTATGATCTTGACGTACATCGTGGCGAAGACGGAGAGCAGAACGCGGCGCAAGGGCCAGTTGATGACGCTGATGCCGGAAGTGTAGCGGGATCCCAAGACAAGGTCGGCGCTGCCTGCCACATGCAGAAAGTCCGCCACATATTTCGGATCGTGGGAAAAGTCGCAGTCCATCTCGAAGATGAATTCATAATCCCTTTCCAGGGCCCAGCGGAAGCCGGCGATGTAAGCCGTGCCCAATCCCAATTTGCCTTCCCTGTGGATGGCGTGGGTGAGATTATCATTGGCGCAGAGCTCGTCAACGACCGCGCCAGTGCCGTCCGGCGAATTGTCGTCAATGAAAAGCAGACCGATGGAAGGATACAGCGACCTCAGAGCGTCATGCATCTTGACGACGTTCTCCCGCTCGTTGTAGGTCGGTATGATGATAAGGGCGCGGCCCTCGTTATTTTTGGCTTCCTCAGTCATAATTATCCATTCTGTGAATAGTAAGGATAACAGAAAGCGGAAAACAAGTCAACAAAAGCCGCTTCTCCCCTTCTTTACATTGAAAGGCCCTTTTGCTACAATGCTTCCTACTTGATTTGAGAGAAATTGGGCCGGTAGCTCAGCTGGGAGAGCGCAGCGTTCGCAATGCTGAGGCCGAGAGTTCGATCCTCTTCCGGTCCACCAAATATTAAGCCTTTCCTTTTGGAAAGGCTTTTTTGTTTTCCGCTGAAATAAAAAAACGGCCCGCTTGCGCGGGCCGTTCTTTTTTGCTCCTCTAAGGAAGATTAATACACATGAGTGGATTCTTCTTCCACGACCGGGTTCTTGAGCAGGTCGGAGTTCAGGTAGGATTTGATACGAGCATCGCCAACGGCTTCGCCTTTGGCTTTGATCGTCCAAGTCACAGCCTGCTTCGGCGTCAAGACAGGAACGGTCTCGAAGGTCACTTCTTTGCCGGTGACAGTGCCAGCAGTGGCGCCGCCGCAGGAGATCGGGGTGATCTCGGCCGGGAACACGACCTTCATCGTGATGTTGGAGTCATCAGCAGTGCCCTGGTTGGTCACGGTGATGGTGTAGGTCACTTCTTCAGCGGGCTCAGCATCGAGCTGGATCGGGTCGGGATCATCGACCATTTCGATCAGCAGAGCGGCCTGGCCGTACCACTTGGTGTTGCAGCAAGCCTGCTTGGTCACACCGTCGATGGTGGTGGTGGCGCAGTTGGTGGTTTCGCCGACCACAGGAGAGGTGGCGACCACGCTGAATTCAACTTTCTGGCCGGGGCCGAGAGTCGGGACGGTCCAGGTGTTGCCCTGGGCGCCGTTGGCGTCGAGGACCTGCAGATTCACACCAGGCTGTTCGGAAACGGTGAAGTTTTCGAAGGTGGTGTCGCCAGTGTTGACCACGGTGATGGTGTAGTTGGCTTTCTTGTTGACCAGCTGGGATTCGGTGCCGGACTTGTAGATCTCAAACTGAGGCTTGAAGACCTTGGTGCAAGCCTGGGCGTCGGCCTGGTTGGTGTTGTCGCCCTTAGCGGTGACTTTGTTGCAGTAAGTGCCGCGATCTTTGGCAACAGCCTGGAAGGAAGCGGTCTTGACGCAGCCGGGGATCATGTCGCCGGCAGTCATGGTGAAGGTGCGGGCTTCAGGATCGGAAACGAGATAGACGCCCTCGGGGAGGGTATCGGTCACGACGACGTTCTTGGCTAAACCGCTGCCAACGTTCTTGATGGTGACGGTGTAGGTGAACGGCTGATCGACCAGAGCGGTCTCAGGAGCGGTCTTTTCGACTTCGATTCTGGGGTTGGTGGCTGTGACCACAAAGCAGGTACGGGGGTAAGCAGAAACGTAAGCGCACTGCTTGAAGGTACCTTCCTGGTTGGCCTGCCAGTTGATCTCGAGAGTCTGGCACTGGAAAGCATCCAGGTCGCCGAGATTCCAGGTCAGGGACGTGCCGTTGACCTGAGCGGCAGGAGTAGAGCTGACGTAGGTCAGACCTTCCGGAACGGAGCTCTTGACCACGACTTCCGCCACGTCCTGATTCGGGGTGACGATCATCTTGCTCGTGAACTGTTCGTTCAAGCTGACTTCAGTGGTGCCGGCATACTGGATACCGACCAAGCTGGTGCAGGCAGCAGAGCCGTTCTGGGTGATGGGGGCGCAATCAGCGATAGCGGAGCCGGCGACTAAGCAGGCAACCAAGCTGATGGCCATGAGGCTTTTGAGAAGTTTCACTTCTTTTCTCCTTAGTTGTTAAACGTTTAACTGTTATGGCGGGCGCTACCCGCCTTTTGCTTATGGAACTAAAAATATCAGTACAGGTGCGTGGATTCCTCTTCTATGACCGGGGTCTCGAGAAGATTCGTCTTCACGTAAACTTTAAGTCTGGCGTCATCCACACTCAAAGCCTGCGCTTTTATTCTATAGATGATTTCCTGTTTGGGATCGATCACCGGTACCGGGGCGAAGATGACCTTCTGGCCCTGGATCTGGCTGCCGATGGCGCCGGCCACGGCCAGAGGCTTCATGCTGTTCGGGAAGACCGCCGTAACTTCGACGTTGCTGTCCTGAGCAGTGCCCTGGTTCATGACGGAGATCGTATATACCGTCTCGCCGCCGATCTCGACCGGGTCGGGATCATCGACCACTTCGACTCTGACAGCCGGCATGCCGCGCCAGATGGTCGGGGCTTCAGCCTGTCTGCGCAGGCCTTCGCGGCACTCGGCCGTGACGGTGTTGGTATGCGTTCCAGGCGTCTTGCAGGTGACGGTCACGTTGAAGGTCTGGGACTGTCCCGGAGCAAGCGTATTGAGGCGCCAAACGACCTGGTTGCCCTGGACCTGGCCTCCGCTCGAGGAGACGTAAGTCGTGTACGGCGGCAGAGTATCGACGACCACAACGTCGGTCAGAGCGGCGTCGCCGGGGTTCGTGACAACGATGTTGTAGTTAGCCTTGCGGCCGAGGAACTGGGACTTGGTGCCGTCCTTGGTCAGCTGCAGCTGGCGTTCCTGGACGACCGTGCAGGCGGTGGATTCAGCCGTGCCGGCGTTGGAGGTCGTCACGACCGCGCGGTTGCAGTGTCTGCCGCGGCTGACAGCCTGGGCGGACAAAGTGAGCGTCTTGGATTCGCCCGGAGCAAGAGAGCCGATATCCTGGCTGAGCTGGGAGGAGCCGCTGCTGTGGCGGAGACCTTCCGGCAGATAGTCGTTCAGGACCACGTTCCTGGCGGTGCCGTCACCGACGTTACTGATCGTAATGGTGTAAGGAACGTTCTCGCCCAAAACCGCGGTCTCGGGGCCGGTCTTCTCAATGGCGATGCGGGCTCTCACCGTCTTGGCGGCGGAGCAGGAGCAGCTCGTCGTCTGCAGGAAAGCGCAGAGCTTGAGATCGACGTCATTGACGGAGCGGTACTGGACCTGGAAGGTCCTTTCCTCGCCCTTTTCAACGCTGCCAAGATCCCAGACGATGTTGTTGCCGGACCTGGTGGCCTGAGGCTGCGTGCCGACGCATTCGAGGCCGTTGGCCATCGGATGGACCACGCTGCAGGTCTGGTAACGGTTGGCCGCTCTGAAACGGATGACGCAGACCTGGCTCTCGCCGACCTGCCATTCGCCGGGGGCCGTAACGACGATCTCGTCGGTGCCGCCGCAGGAGAAGGCTCTCGGGGCGTAAGTGCGGACCGGAGCGGGAGCGGGCTCGTCAGCGAAAGCATCGCCGTCGGCAACCGCGTTGCCGGCGAAAAGACATACCATGGCCGTCAATACGGCCAAACTGAAGATTTTTGTACGAATGTTCATCACGGTCTCACACACTTGTTGGATTGTTAACTAAGCACATTCTACCAAACCTCACTCCGATAAGTCAAGAAGGAGGCTAAATTGCTCACGGTTTTTTCAGCTCCGCCCCGTCCACAATAAGCGTCCAGTTGCCGCTGGGAACGATCTGGGGCTTATTGCTCCCTTTCACAAGCTTATATTCGGCCACGCAGCCGGTGTCGTTGTCTTTTAGGGTGAAGCTGTCCGTGCATCCTCCCGGGAAGAAGCGCCAGACTTCCTTGCCATCAAGGAGATAGCATGATTCGTCGGTCTTGGCCAGGCCTACGCCGGCGGCCAGGAGCCTGCCTTCTTTGTCCTCGGGATCAAGAGTTGCCTCACGGGCCTTGACAGCGTCTTTCGTTACGTCTTCCCTTGAAGCCACCGCGGCGGAAATGTTCAGTTTTCCTTCCGCGCCTTTCGGCAGATAGACTTTGACAGTGCGGGCGGCCGCCGAATAATCCGTCTTGACAGGCTCGCCGTTGAAGAGCGCGCCCTCGAAGGAAGAAACATTGCGAATTGTGACTGTGTAGCCTCTGTCCTTCATTTGTCCCTTGAAGCTGCCTCTCTGGTCGCCTATCATAATGAAATGGCTGTTGAGCTGGCGGATGTAGCGGAAATTGGTGAAGGCATATTCGCCTTTCTTATAGTCAGGAGTGATGCCGTCGTCCTCATAGAGCGCGAACGATCCCTCGCCGTCGCCGTCCGTTGGGAATATCATAAGGTCTATGGTCTCGGGCAAGTCGGCCATCCTCTTCCCCATTCTGCCCAAGGGCAACGGCGTTCCCTTCTTCACGAAGAGCGGCATCTCCATGATGCCGCGCGAAACGAGCGCATATCCTTTGTCATAGCTTTCGCCCGTGAAGTAATCGGCCCAGCCGTCACTCGGGAAATATACGACCTGGGAAGCGAGCCAGTCTTTTCCCCTGCCGGGCTCCGTTATGGGAGCGGACAGCATATGATCGCCCAGCAAATATTCCTGGGGATTCACATAAGAATCATTGTCATTTGGATAATCGTAATACAATGGCCTTATGAAAGGCAAACATTCCTCGTAGAGCTTGTGCGCGCCCGTATATATGTAAGGAAGAAGCTGGGAGCGCAGGACGTAACTGCTCTTCAAAGAGGGCTCGAACTCCCCCCAGAGCCAGGGGCGCCTGTCCAGGTTTACGTCATAAGTGGAATGAAGCCTGAAGGAGGCGGTGGTGGCGCCGAACTGCAGCCAGCGGGCGTATAATTCGGGATCTCTTCTGCCGTAGTGGCCGCCCATGTCGTGGGACCAGTAGCAGCAGCCCGCGTTGGCGGAGACTGTGTTCATGGCGATCTCGAAAGCCAGCATGGGCCAGCAGCAGCCGGTGTCGCCGGAGAATTCTATTGGGTACTTCTGGTCGCCCAGACCGCCCCAGCGTGCAAAGGAGAGTCCCCTCTGGTCGGGCTTGTCAGTGTGCTCGTAGTAGAGCTTATTCAGCCAAGTCCAGTGCTTCAGGCCAGGAACGCCGGAAACGTAGGGGTAGATGTGATCCTGCTGCCAGTCCACCCACCAGACATCCACGCCTTCCTTTTCCAAGGGTTCGTGGGCGAATTTGAAATAGGCGTCCATGTATTTCTTGTTGCCGGCCTGGAAAGGAATGATGCGGCCGCCTTCGGTGCTTTCGCCCAGGGCTTTCATGAAGTCCTCATAGCACCATTCGTGATCCCTTATGCCGTCGGCGGGGTGAACGTTAAGGGCAATGTGCAGCCCTTCCTCCCTCATTTCCTTCAGGAGCTCCTCGGCGTCCGGCAGAAGATCCCTGTTCCAGGTCCAGCCCGTCCAGCCGAGAGTTCCGGCGTGGCCAATGCCCTTGGTGGCTTTCCTGTCGTGCCACTCCATGTCCCAGACCAAAACGTCCAGGGGGTAGCCCTTTTCCTCATATTCCTTGACAAGGTTACGGTAATCCTCCGAAGTGTAGGAGTACCAGCGGGAATACCAGGAGCCGAAGGTGAACCTGGGCGGCATGGGGATCTTTCCGGAGACGTCGCAGAGTTCCTGCAAGCCCTTCTGAAAATCTTTTCCGTAGCAGAAGAGATAGACGTCCATGTCCCCTTCTTTAACTTCCCTCACGACCGCCGAGCCGTCCTTCAGAAGCGGCTTTTCCGTATCGTCGTAAATGAACCAGCCTTCCTTGGTCATAAGGCCGTCGTCGAGTTCGAAGGGGCCCCACTTGCCGTCGAGGGTTCCCGTGCTTCCGCCCAGGTTGTGCTGCTTGATCTTTCCGTACGAGGGTCGCCATACGACTATGCCAGGCATGTGCACGCCGAAGTTATGGTCTTCCATCCTGCCCTCGGGATGGTTTCTGTCCACGAAGAAGATCATGCTCTTCGTCTTGACGAGGATCTGGTCGTCCTTGTCCTCGATCTCAAAGTCGGTAAAGTCCATCTCCCTTTTCTGGGCGAACATGGTCTGCTCGTCGTGGAAAGTCCCCCTTTCCACCCTCATGCAGCCCTCGTCGATGATGGAAAGCCTGAGGATGCCGTCGATGATCATAGGATTGACTTTGGGCGTCGGCGTCTTGGCGGTCGAGACTTCCGTGCCAACGACCGAGGCCGCGTTCAAAGGCAAAACAAACAGTGCGCAAAGCGATAAAAGCAGAAAATAAGACATGTTTTCCTCCTAGTATTTTTCTTCCAGGCCAAGGAAGCTCACGCGCTTTTCCTTCCCGCCGGAAGGAAGCAGAACGACTGGCTCCTTGCTGTTTTTTTCAAAGTTCACTCTCACTACATTGCCGCTCCCCTCTTCCGTAATGGTAACATTTTCGACCAAGCCTCCCGGGAAGAAGCGGTAAACATAGTTGCAGTCGTAGCCGTAGGCGCTTTCATCCGTCACGCCGAGGCCGCAGCCCGCCACCAGAAGTTTGCCGAGCTTATCCTCGACCGGCAGGAGGGCGGAGCGCCTTGCAATTTCCGCCGCTGCAATCGCCTCGGGCGCCACCGTTTCGGCCTCGACTTCCAAAGTCCCGGGCAGCGTGTCCGCCAAAGGTATCGTCAGCGTGCGCTTTTCCGCGTCGAAGTCAGCCTGCACGATCTGTCCCATGAACTTCGCCTCCTTGTAGGAAGCGATGTTTCTCAGGACCACAAAGGCGGGACGCTGCGCGATCCTGCCCTCGAAGTCGCCTTTTGTCTCACCGAATGTCACTTTGTGGAGATTGCCCTGCCTTTCATAAGCAAAGGGCGTGCGCGCGCTTTTTCCTTCCTTGTAGGCGAGGCTCGTGCCGTCGTCCTCGTAGAGTTCGCTCTCCCCTTTGCCGTCCCCTTCCGTGGGGAAGACCATGACGGTCAGCGCGCTAGGCAAATCGGCCATCCTCTTCCCGGTCTGTCCCAGGACGAGCGGATAGCCCTTCTTAACAAAGAGCGGGAACTCGTAGAGGTCGGCGCTGACCAAAGAATAACCTTTATCGTAGCCTTCGCCTGTGAAATACTGAGCCCAGCCGTCACTTGGGAAATAGACGACCTTGGTGGAAACGAAGGATTCTCCCCTGCCCTTCTCGGCTATAGGCGCGGCCAGAATGCCGTCGCCTAGCAAAAATTCCCTCGGATTGCGGAAAGCCGCCTCGTCCTCGGGATAATCGTAATACAAAGGCCTGATGAAGGGCAGGCTCTCGGAATAGAGTTTTTCCGCCGCGGAGTAGATGTAGGGCATCAGTTTCGACCTCAGGTCGAAGCTTCCCCTGGCGGACTTTTGCGCATAGTCCTGCCAGAACCAGGGGCGCTTGTCGATGTCGCCGCAGGAGTGAAGACGGAAAGCCGCCGAGATCGCGCCGAACTGCAGCCAGCGAGCATAGATCTCGCCGTCGCGGCCGCTGAAGAATCCGCCCAGGTCGTGCGACCAGTAGCAGCAGCCCGCGTTGGCGGAAACAGGCGTCATGCAGACTTCGAACTGCAGCATCTCCCAGGTGCCGCCGGTGTCGCCGGAAAATTCCAGAGGATGCTTCTGGTCGCCTAATCCTCCCCAGCGCGCCAAGGACAAGCCTCTCCTTTCCGGCCTGTCGGTGTATTCGTAATAGAGCTTGTTCAGCCAGGGCCAGTGCTTCAAACCAGGAACGCCGGAAACAAATGGATAGATGTAATCCTGCTGCCAGTCCACCCACCATATGTCCACGCCTTCCTTTTCAAAAGGCTCGTGGGCGTACTTGAAATAGGCGTCCATATATTTCTTGCTGCCGGCCTGGAAAGGCACGATGCGCTCCCCTTCCGTGCTCTCGCCGATGGCCTTCATGAAATCCTCGTAGCAGAAGTCGTGGTTCCTGACGCCGTCGGCGGGATGCACGTTCAGGGCGATATGCAGTCCCTTTTCACGCATCTCGTGTAAAAGTTCCTCCGCGTCCGGCAGAAGCTCCCTGTTCCAGTTCCAGCCCGTCCAGCCCAATGTGCCGCAGTGTCCCACGCCCTTATTGCCTTTCCTGTCATGCCACTCCATATCCCATACAAGAACATCCAGAGGATACTTCTGCTCGTCGTATTCTTTCACGATATTGCGGTAATCCTCCGAAGTGTACATAGCGTGGCGACTGTACCAGGAACCGAAGGCGAACCTGGGCGGAAGCGGGATCTTTCCCGAGACGTCGCAGAGCGACTGCAGACATTTTTGATAATCTTTCCCGTAGCAGAAAATATACATGTCCTGGTCAAGCTCGCCGAACTCTCTCACTACCGCCGAGCCATCCTTAAGCAAAGGAGTCCTGGTGTCGTCTATGATGCACCAGCCCTCTTTCTTCATGAGGCCACAATCAAGCTTGCACTCTCTCCACTTGCCGTCCAAGGTGGCGATGCTGCCGCCCATGTCAGTAAGGTCCGGCACTCCGTTGTCGCCGTGCCAGCAGCCCACTCCCGGCATATCCACGCCGTAGTTCCAGCCGTCCATCCTGCCATTGAAGCGGTGTCTGTCCACAAAAAAGATCTGCGTTTTGGTCTTGACTAGGATCTGGTTGTCCTTGTCGATGACTTCGAAATCGAAGAAGTCCATTTTCCTTTTCTTCGCGAACATGGTCGGCTCGTCATGGAAAGAGCCGAGTTCCACGCGCATGCAGTTTTCGTTCAGGATGGAGAGCCTTAAGACCCCGTCAATGATCATAGGATTGGCTTTCGGCGTCGGCTTCTCCTTGGTCGAAACTTCCGTCCCTTCATAAGCGAAGGCCGAAAAACAAAGCAGCAGCGACAGGAACAAGTTTAAGCGTGACATTATGTTTCCTCCTTTACCCTAATTTTAGCAAACTCTCCCCTGTCAGAAAAGAGAGACGATTTGTTTCCGCTTTCGACCTCATTGAAAGCGCTTGCCTTTTCATATCATACTTACGGAAACTCTACTTGCGGTTTCCAATTAAAACCGTCCAGAGACCAAAACGCCATAAACGGTCAATTATCCAGACCCTTGGACGGTTCGCGCGGGGAATAGTTCCCCGCGCGTTTTTTTATTCCGCTTCAATGGTGAATTCAAAAAGTTCGCTGGCCCTTATCCCGTCCAGCACGTAAAGGGCTTTCTTGATCTTTTCGCCCGGCTTCGCAGGCGCTTT
Source organism: bacterium (assembly GCA_017616555.1). Classification (GTDB taxonomy): domain Bacteria; phylum Auribacterota; class UBA3054; order UBA3054; family UBA3054; genus UBA3054. Next base: position 11,689 of record JAFZXZ010000017.1, read on the forward strand.
GAATTCCTGGACCCTTCCGCTCTTGAAGCCGGAGGCGTACCAGTTCCCCGCGTCATGCCAGTAATAAAGTAGCGGCTGGAGCTCCGGATCGAAGCTTCCCTTGGCGTCAAGCTTGATCGTCTGTCCGGCTTTCACTTTGAAATAGTTGGTCGAAAGCAGCGCCACCGGAGCCCTGTTGAGCTTGCGGCACTCTTCCGGGATATCGGTCTTCCTCAAAACCGGCCTCTTGGTGTTTTTCAATTGTGTCCTGATCTCGTAAACGCCACGCATCTTGTCGCCGGCGAAAAATTGCTCGTTGAACTCTGACATAGGCAGCAGATGGAATTCCACGTCATCCGCCGTTTCGATCTTAATGAGCAATAATCCCTCCACATGCCACACGGAGGGCGTGCAGGGCGCGTCCTTGGTAGCGTTGCTCTCGTCGGTCGTCATGCCGAAAGGATTCCAAACGCTCGTTCTGCCGTCGAAGCGGTCGGTGTAAACGCAATCCCAATCCTTGTCGGTGTCGGTCGGGATAAGATACTTTCCCTCCTTGTCGGTGTAGCCTTTGAATTTGGGAACATCGGCAAAGTATTTGTCCGCGAAGGAATTTATCTTTCCGTGCGAGACCTGATAGATATAGACCGCCGCGTCCTTGAGGGGCTCGTCGTTGACGTCGTAAAGTTTCAGGATGTTTTCCGAAATGGGAATGAACCTTCCCTGCACGCCCCAGAATCTCGGACCCCTGTATCCCATGCAATAGACGATCTTCCCTGCGTTGGATTTGTTGATCCACATATGGCAGCCGCTCATAAGGGGCGTGTAGGCCGAACCGCAGGGCACGTTCTCCGCGGAACTGTACATGATATCGGCGCCGAACTTCGGCATCCTGCTTCCGCCTACATACAATTTCCCCTCCTTGTCTTTCAGCAACACATTGTGGCTCCTCACGGGATAACTGTAAACGTCCGGCAGCGCCAGACAGGTGTGCCCCAGTTCGTGCACCACGGAAGCGTTTAGCGACGAGAAATGCGGCGCGCTTGCTTGATGCGAAGCATGGTCGTTGGGATTGTCCGTTATGGGGAAACCGCCGTCCCTGAATTCCTCTCCCTTGTCGTAAACGTTGTCCTTGCCTTTTTCCCAATAATGATAAACAAGGTTGTCGATCCTGTATTTCTCCTTGATGCCATCCGGGCAGATGTCGGGATATTTGGTGTCAAGCAGCAGCGCATCTAATTTCAGCTTGTGCCCGGCCACCCAGTCGAACATCGAGAACGATCCCACGCAATTCATTTTCCTTTCAGCAAAATAATTCGTCGTAACGATTGGCGAGAACGCGAACCACAACGGCCTGGCGTCGCCCCACTCGGAGACTTTGTTGTTGACGAGGCAGAGGTCATCCTCCAGCGCGACCTCGGCGTTCATCAGCAAGCTTTCCTTCGGGAACGTCCAGACAAAAGAATACTTCCTGATCTGCTGCGGCAGAAAAGGCTCCAGATCCACGACCTTCTTGCACACGGGTTCTTTATCGTCCCCTACCCAGAACTTGAGTTTCAAGCCCTTTGGCGAAGCCACAGGGCCATAGTTGGCCACGTGCACCACGGAGGTCACCTGGTCCCCGGGGGCGATCTTTGTCTTAAGATCCTTGTAGCTGTAGCGCGGCAAAAGCTCGATGAACTGCACAGTCATGTCCGGCTTTTCAGGAGAAATCACAGAAGTCTTGAATTCCGCAGTTTTCCCGCGGTAACTCGCCTTGACCGTGACCGGCCCTTCCGCAATGCCCTCTATGGCTGCCGACACTTTCGGATCGGGCTTTGCGTTGTCGTTGTCCGTCGTCCACTCTATGAAAGGCTTGGCGTCGAAATAAGACCAGTTGCCGTAGGCGTTCATCTCGTCCGTCACCATTTCGAATTCGCCGTTCCTTTTCGCAAGCAAACCGAATTTTTTAGAATACCCCTTCAAGATCCTCTTGTCTGCGTGTATCCCCCAGGGTTCAGCCGTGATCTTGATATCCTCCGCCGGGAAAGTCCGGAAATAATCCGTATAGACGGTCCTTAACAAAGCCCCGTTGTCAAGTGTCGATCTCTTCCCCAGTTTTTCGTTCCTGAAGACCAGATCCATCATTTCGCCGTTGTCGTGATGAAATTCAATGTTCCCGGGTATCTCCCCCGGATCAAAGAAAGCGTCCTTGCAGGGCACTTCCCCGGCAATACACACTTTGTCGAAAAACAGCGGCAGCCCACAGGGAACGCCGTCGTCGTTCACGAACCAGGAAAAAGCAATGTGATGCCACTCCCGCGCCTTGAAATTAACCGTACCTCTCGTGGCGGCCTTCTTCTCCTTTGATACGGAAGCGATCTTCAGAAGGCCTTCCTTGGTCTTCGAGAGAACCATCCCGTTCTCTGGTTTTCCCAAGACAAAGATCAAATGCTCCTTGCCGTCGTCGGAAGAGAAATTGGGCTGGAACCAAAACGAGACGTAGCCGAATTTGGGCGAGATCTCCAGCCCTTCCGCATAGGTGACATTGTCGGCGCGCCTAAGATCCTTGTGCCCATCAAGCCAGCTGTCCCCCGTCTGCACTTCCTGCGCCCCACTAAGCGGCGCGGAAGAAAGCGGAGAAAAAGTATAGACCGTGGCAGAAACGTTCATCACCGCCAAAACAATAACGACAAACAAGATCCTCTTCATAAACATGATTTCCCTTGGTTACAACCTAATTGTAACAAAATAACGACAAATGCGCACATAAAAGACGGTTGTCTTTGCTATAATTGAAGCCATGATAGAAGTCCTGAAAACCTTACCTGCCCGCCGCCAAGTCATAAGAGACCTGGCCCTTGAACTTTTGTCCAGACACCGGACTGGCAGGCTTCTGGACCTCTCCTGTTACACTCTGCTACTTCCCGGAAAGCGCGCCGGCAGAAGGCTTCTGGAAATACTTTCTGAACTCTGCGCCAAAGAAAAGATCCTTTTCCTTCCGCCCAAAACCGAGACCGACATCTCCTTCCTGCGCTCGCTTGGCCGTGAGTTCGCCGGCAGCAAAATGGCCTCTCCCTTCGAGACCGCTGACATTTGGAGAAAAGTCCTAAGAGAAAACAGTGAGCTCCTGCCCGACATAATTACGACCATAGAAGAAGGCGGAATCATTCCTGACAACGTTTTCACTAGTTTGGGAGAAAGCCTGGCCAAACTTAAAAAGGAACTCTTCCTCAATAGAGTCGCTCTAAGCGACATCATAGAAAAAGGCGAGCTCCCGACCGATGAGGAAGTCAAGCGCTATGAAGCTATCGGTAAGCTTTTCTCTGCTTACGAAACGAAGCTGGATGTTTACGACCTCATGGACGAAACGAAAGCTTTGAAGTTCATTTTGGACTCTCCTCCGGGAGAAATTAAAAAGATCTATCTTTTTGCCTGCCGCGACAACATCCACTTCCTTCTGAAACTATTCCAAAGGGAAGACTACGACGTTAAGCTATTGCTTGTCGGAGACGCCGCCTGGTTCGACGAAACAGGCCTTCTGAAAAAGGACGCCTCTTTCCCTCCGACCAAGGCCCTGCTCTCCCCTAATACCAAGATCTTCCCCACGCCCCTAGAGGAAGCCGAGGAGATCTATCTCTCTCTGAAGAAGGAGACCGAGGAAAGAACGCTCAGCCAATGCGACGTGACGATCGCTTCCCAGGACAGCGGCATCTGCTCCTTCCTAAGAGTCTTCGCCAAAGAAGACCTGACATTCCACGAAGCTTCCGGCAAATTATGGCACGAGACGGAGCCGGGACTTTTCTGTCAATCGCTGACAGAGCTCCTTTTGAATCCCAGCGCCAAGGCCTGCATAGAATTTCTGCGCCTGCCCTGCGTGGAAAGAGCCGCCGTAGCGGAAATTAAAACTTTCCATAACCTGGAGGAAGTTCTTCCCGTCTTCACCAAGATCCTGACTGAACGTTTGGGCGAGCACCCAAAGAGCTGGATGTTCGAATCACACCCCAATCAGGATCCCCTTAAGCTCTTCCTCTTTCTAGAAGAGCTAGCGAAACCCTGGCGCCAAAAGCTGACTAAAAGCCAATGGCTGGAAGTTTGGAAGGGCACGCTCACAAAGTTAAAGGCCAGCCAATCTCCGGAAGACCAATCCGCTTGGCAGCAGACCGACGCGTTAGCGGAAACGCTCGCGGCCTCCAGGATCGAGGAGGAGGAAATAAGTGGCGATGTCTTCCTGAAACGCCTCGAAGCTCAGGCGAAAAAAACGCACGTGACCATCCAGACCGAAGCGGACGCCATCGACGTCACCGGCTGGCTGGAAGTCGTCCTTGACGATTCCCCCATTATTTTCCTTTGCGACATCAATGAAGGCATCCTTCCGAAGGTCAAAGCCTCCGACGTCTTCCTGCCCGACAAATTGAGAGCCAAACTAGGCATGAGCTGCGGCGAGGACATCATAAGAAGGGACCGCTACTATCTGAGGCTGCTCCTTGATAAGGACGCCAAGACATACCTCTTCGCCTGTCGCCAGTCCGTAGACGGCACCTACAGGACTCTGAGCCGCCTCCTCTGCGACGAGAGTGAAGATCCCGTTGACCGCGCAAAGTATGTCGAGGAGTTCTACGCCAAGGCCAAAAACGGATCGGCGAACCTCTACGCCTCGCTTTTCCTGCCGAAGTTTGAAGCCGGCTCGCTTCCCGATCCTCTTATAGAAACAATAAGGGCCAGCCTTTCCTCGATCAGCGCTTCAAACCTTAACGCCTTCAGGGAATGTCCCTTCAAATTTGCCCTGTGGCAGATCGGCGTGCAAAGCGACAGCCCGATCTTTCGGGAAATGGCTCCGAACATCTACGGGACGCTCGCCCATCACGTCATGCAAAAATTCGCCGAAGCCAAGATGGCGGGCTCGCTTCCTTCCAACGAAGAAAAAACGAACGCCTTTTTCGCCGAAACGATCCAATCCCTTTGCAGAAAGTTTTTCGGATCCGCCCTTCCCCCGCTTGCCAACTTCCAGATAATGCAGCTTCGGGAAAAACTCACGCTTTTCTCCAAAGAGCACCTGGATTGGGAAAAGGAAGGCTGGGAAATAACAATGGCGGAAAAGAAGTTCGAAAAAGAAATTAAAGGCGTGAGACTGACGGGCAAACTCGACAGGCTCGACCGCAATGCCGCGTCGCAGGATTCCATCTGCGTGATCGACTATAAAACGGGCGCGACGGCCAAAAGCGAAAAGGAAATGCAGGAAGATCTTCAGCTGCCGGCTTACCTTAAGCTGTTGGAAGACGTCTTTCCGCCTGAAGTTGAGCGCCGCTACGCCTTCGTAAATTTCAGCGCCGACAAGACTCAGGAAAAAGTATACGCGCCTCTCGCACTAATTGCTGACAGCGGAATCATAGAGGAAACGTTTGACCAAATTCTGCAAAGCGATTTCCACAACATCTTCCCTCATAAGAACTGCCAATACTGCCCGTACAAAACGGTCTGTGAGCTGTCAGACAGGGAAAGGATCACAAAAGTCGAGGAGATAATAGGATGCCGCGAATAGAAAACACCGCCATTATCGCCTCGGCAGGGACCGGAAAGACCTACCGCCTCGCCATGCGTTTCATCAAGCTTTTGAGCCTGGGAGCAAGGCCGAGCGAAATATTAACGCTTACCTTCACAAGGTCGGCCGCCGCGGAAATGCTGGAAAGGATCCTTAAAGTTTTGGCCAAGGCGGCCCAAAGCGACGAGGAAGCCCAAAAACTATTCAAGGACGCCGAGCTTGAAAAAGTCCCGTCGAAAGTTGACTGCGCGAAGTGGCTCTTTTCCATGCTCGACGAGCTTCCCAAACTGAAGATCTCGACCTACGACAGCTTTTTCAACGACATCCTGCGCTGCTTCGCCTTCGACATGGGGATGGACGCCGGCATAAACATTCTGGAAGGCACGCTTGAAAAACGCATTCGTGAAAAAGCGCTCGACGATCTTCTCCTGGATTACCGGGAGATCCAAAAAGTCAAGGAATTCTACGAAAACTTCTCCAGCCTCAACGAGCAGAGGGAGCTGAGAAGAGTCGGGCGCGACATTCTGGAGATTCTAGACGACTTCCAGAACAACAGTTTCCTTATCCCTGCAGAAGCCGTCGGCAACATAGCCTTCAGAAACGAAGACAAGCCGGACCTTTCCTTCAAGCTGAAAACTATCGACGGCAAAAACTCCAGCGTGGCGGAAACGCTCACGCGCGATCTGGGATTGGCCTTCGCTTACAAAAAGAGCATAACCGACAACAGTCAGGTCAAGAAGATTCTTGAAAACGAATCGATCGATTTCGCTGCTATCGCGGACCTGCAGCTGACCGACAGCAGCCTTGATCACCTGGAAAAATGCCTGACATACCTTGGATCCCGGGAACTGAAAAGAAAGATCAGCGAGACCAAGGCCGCTTACCAGCTCTCGGAAAAATATGAAAGCAAACTATTGGAACGAAAATTCAGGGAAAACAGCTTCACCTTCAGCGACATCACCCAGACCGTTGGAAAGATAATCTCAAACCCCATCCTCGGGCTGGATATATATTTCCGTCTCGACTCCCGGATCAGGCACATTCTTATCGACGAATTCCAGGACACCAGCTGGACTCAGTGGGATATCATTAGTCCTTTGATCGACGAGATCTTGTCCGACACGGAGGAAAGAAGTCTCTTCGTCGTGGGCGATCTGAAGCAGGCCATCTACGGCTGGCGCGGCAGTTCTCCTGAGATTTTCAGACGTTTTCTCAAATACTACGAATCGGCCCTTAAGAAGCATCCGCTGTTCGAAAGCTACCGTTCTGCTCCGGAAGTCCTTGAACTGGTCAACTTGATCTTCTCCCTACCCTGCTATATAGATAGAGATAGAGATTGGAGAGATGCCGTTGAGTTCCAAGACCACGCTTCAGCAAAGGGCGAAAATGTCCCCAAAAAAGGCTACAGCCGACTCACGTTAGTCAGCAGTGAAAAGAGGAGCGAAAACTACCTTTTCCCCGAAACTTTAAGGCTGATAAACGAGATCCAGCCGCACAAGCAAGGCCTGCAGGCCGCTGTGCTGGTCAGGACCAACGAGCAGGCGGAAAAGTTATTGTCCCTTATGACCGAGGAAAACATTCCCTGCACGAATTCCGCGGACGTCAAGATAATAGACTTCCCAGAGACAAAGATCGTCTTGGCCTTCTTCAAGCTAATCGCCGATCCCGGGGATCTCGTTTCGCTCTTCCTGCTCATGAATTCGCCCCTCAGGGAATTGTTCAAAAATGAAACTCCGGAGGAAACTCTCGCCTTCTGGCGCCGCCAGGTGATCCGCGACGGATACTCCAGCGTTGCGGCCCGTTTGGCCGAAAAATGGAAAGAAGCCTCCGGGAACGAAGAAGGAAAAGATATCATAGCCAAACGTCTGTCCGACATCTCGCTTGCCGCTTCCTCTTATCCTGGCAGATCCCTTTCAGACATAGAAAATTTCATAAGCTTCATAGAGGAATACAAACGTCCGAGAGAAAAAGCTGATCCCGGCAAAGTGATCGTCACCACGATCCATGCCGCCAAGGGCCTGACTTTCGACATGGTGATATTGCCGCTGATCCAAAGCCAACTCGACGATATTTCCAAGGCGGACTATATAAAAACGGAGGAGCAGGAAGAGGAAGTTTTGTCCGCTCCCAAATGCACCGCCTTCATCAAAAAATGCAGCAAACTGGCCTACTTCGCTTCCGAACAATATGCAAAGATGGAAGATATGGCGAAGGAAAAACAATATATCGAGAACGCCAATCTGAATTATGTCGCGCTGACCAGGCCGTCAAAGGCTCTGTACGTGCTTTTCCCGGACGCCAAGAAGCCAGGCATCAGTCAGCTTCGCTACTATCTGAAAAAGCACGTTGAAGAAAGCGAAAATTCCACCGAAGCGTTCAAAGACTACGGCATCACTTACACCGACTTCGGCAGCGCCAATTGGTACAACGAGGAAGCTGAAAGCAAAAAGTCTGAAACCGAAGAAACGCTTTTGGAATTGACTCCTCCCGCTTTTGACAAAAAGGTCTCCCGCAGAAGGCAGACAGTTTCCCCTTCCAAGCTGGGAGAAACAGAAAGGGAGGAAGAGATCAGCGATGAGATCACGTTCGTAACTAAGGAAAGAGAAGAAGCCATGCGGCGCGGCAGCGCCATCCACGCCTATTGCGAGAGCATCCTCTGGCTGGGCGATGCGAGTTCAGTTCCCGCCGCTCCTGCCTCGGAGGCGGCTGTTGAAGCGAAGGCGGTGGTGGACGCTTACATCGCCAGGCATCCGGAGAATGTTTTCGTAAAGCCCAAGGAAGCGTGCGAGGTTCGGCGCGAGATGCCATTCATGGCGCTGATAGAAGGTAAGCTTGTGAAAGGCATTATGGACAGAGTGCATTTTTATCCGAGCGCGCAGGCTCCGGAAAGAATCGTCGTTTACGATTTCAAAACGGGGCATCCGCATGAGGAGAACCAAGTTCAGATAGACCTTTACGTGAAAGTGCTTCGGGATATCTACGGGATAGAGGATATCACGGGCGAACTTGTCTATCTGGAGATGTGATCAGGAAAAGAAAAAGGCGGGGAAAATTCCCCGCCTTTTTGTTTCGGTTTTAGTTAGACCGGCTTATCTCTTGCGAAGGCCGAGAGCAAGAAGCGCCATGAGCGCCACGAGCGCGGCCGGTTCGGGAACGACGGAGACTTTGACGTTGTCAAAGGTCAAATTGGCGCCGTAGGCCCCGCAAATGCAGAACAGGGTGACAGGCGTACCGGCGTCGTCGGTGATCAGTTCATCGGTCTCGAAAGTGTTATCGTCGATCGTGAATTCAGTCACCATGCCCAAAAGATAATCTATGACGTAGGAAACATGCATCCATTCTCCTACGTATTCCGTTTCGCAGAACGTCATATCGTAATCTTTGGCCGTAGCATAGACGATAGGAACACCGTCAACAGAAGTGGCGCGGAGCATCAGCTCTTTCGAGGGGCTGTATCTGCTGTTCTGCTTAAGATAGACTAGGGTTTCATCCATCCATTCGGGATCTTCGAAGATGGCAGGCGGAACGAACACGTCCATTTCGAACTTCACCAGTTGGTTGGCCGGCACATTAAGATCATGATAGTAGCCGCCCCAGTTGCCGCCGTATTCCATATAGAGGGACTGCTGATCGTTGGTGGAGCAGATGTAGGCGATGTTTTCTCCGCCGTTATCGTCCACCCATTGATCCTGGCCGGCAAAGGTGCCGAGCGTGAAGAAAGGTTCCTCAAAGTCGGCGAAATAATAGACGTTGCCGCAAACGAAGGAAGCTATGCTGGTGGCGCAGCCGGCTTCACCGGCGTCGATCCTGATCCTGGTGCGGTAGAAGTTGTCCTCCAGATCGGTCCTGTCGATATTGATTACCAGATCAACGGAGTTTGTCACAGTGCCGCTGGGGTTTGTGACCGTCAGGGCGTCGTCCAGGTCAAGGACTTCCGCGGTGTAGTCGAAGCTGCCAGCGCCGCCGTTCCTTATGGGAATGATGATGGTGTCGTCGGTGCCGAAGGATTCGTATTTAATGGTGATCAGTTCGGGATCAGCTTCCCTGGGCACTCTTTCGATTTTAAGGTTGTCAACCGCCACACGGCTGCCGTTGTCCTCGCCGTTCCAAGCGGAGTGGCCCCAGGAGTTGAAGAAGTTGCAGCCCTGGTTCATGAGCGGCCAATCGACGAAGTTGGTGACGTTCTCGCCGACAGCGAAGGAGAGAAGCTTCTGGCTTTGGAGATCCAGGACATATTCCACTTTGTTCCAAGTGTCGAAGGGAGAGAGCGGGAAATTCTTGACGCGCTTTTCCTGTTCGGAGCCATCCTTGTTGCTTCTCTTGATCATATACATACCGAGGCCGCCGTCATCGCCATAGGTGGGCATGAACTGGCCTTCGAATTTTTCGTTCTTGCCGTTGTCCTTCATCAAGACGTAGGAGTCATCGCAGTGACTGTCGCTCGGCCAGTAGAGGTCGTAGCTGACTTTAATGATGAAGTTCTCGTACCAAGGCTTCGGCAGATACATGCTGCAGGCGTAACTGCCGCCGCAGCGGTGCATGAACATGCAGTTTCCGGCGCACTCGTAAGCGTTGGTGATGCTGACAGCACCGACATCCACCGTCCAGCCGCGCTGACCAACGATGTTGCCGGGCGTCATGTCGTCGAAGTTTTCTTCAAAGATGACGTTGCCGTTGGAGCACATGACGGAAACGACCTTGGTTCCGGCATCGCCAGCGTCAACGGTCATGGTGCCGCGGTAGAAACCTTCTTCCAGGCCTTCCGCAGCCTTCAGAGTCAGAGTGGCGGATTCGTTGAAGGAGCCGGAATTGGGCGTGACGCTCAGCCAATCGCCGGAAGTGGAGATGGAATAATCAATGGTGGTGGTATCGGGGCCGGCGTTGTAGATCGTGAATTCCACGCTTTCGGTATCAAGGGGGATGAGCGCGTCTTCAGCGCAGGCAAGCAGCGGATCGGCGGAACGGGGCGAATAAGAAACGTCCACGTAGTCATAGTAAGTTCCCTCGGCTCCGTCCAGGGAAGTGTGCTGCAGGGAAAGGCGCAGCCTGGAGGGCTGTTCGCAGCTGCCGCTGGGCAGAATGTTGCACTCCTGTTCCTCGCCGTTGCAGGTAACTTTCAAGACCTTTTGTTCAAACGGATCCCAAACGAAGGAGATCTCGTCGGGGGTGGTCGCGTCGGTGTAGAGGTTGGTGAAGTTGACGCCGGAGGGATAGCTTTCCAGCGTTCCGCTGCTGCGGTCGCCCTTCAGATAGAAGTAACGGTTGCTATTCTTATCATAGATGGCGAAAAGGTCAATGCTGCTGGCCATGATGACCCTGGCGCTGACGGTGACCAGATTGGCCGCCGGATTGGGGGTAGTCAGGTCAACTGTCGGAGTCAGAACCATAACATATTCGTCGTGCCCTGTCGAAGAGGGCGAAAGGATCATGGCTTTGCCTTCAATATTGGGGGCGTTGTCCACGACCGTAGTGTTGCCGTTGTAGGTGCTGAAGATGTCCCAGCCTTCCTGATCAGCCATCTGCGTTCCCACTTCGTAAGACTCGAAATCTTCCCGATAGAGCGTATCTGACCAGGCCAGATTGGAGGCGACGAAGGCGAGGAGCGCCAAAAGAATAAGGATTCGTTTCATAATTCGTCCTGTGTTGGTTGTTAATTGATTTTCTATATTTTACTAAAAATCTCTTTGAGTTCCATTTAATCGAACATGGCTTTCAGCGAACGGCCGCGCCAAGCTTGCGGGATCTTAAGCCCCAAAGCGTAGGCTAGTGTGGCGCTCAAATCGTACTGCATCGTCGGTTCGTCCAGAACATAGCCCTTGCGGATGTGTTTTCCGTAGAGGATAAGTGGTGTCTCAAGATGCAGCATCTTAAGTTCTCCATGACCTTTTTCCGAGCCTCCGTGGTCGGAGGAGAACACGAAGATCGTGTCGTCAAAGATGCCGGCATCCTTGCAGGCTTGCAGAATGATACCGACCATCCGGTCGGTCTCTTCCAGACTTTTGTAATAGCTTGGCGTATCCCAGCCCTCATTGTGACCCACTTCGTCCGGGTTGCCGATGTAGATCGTGAAGAAGGTTGGTTTCTTCTCCAGAATGTACTTCACGGCGACTTCCCTAATATATTTCTCCAGCGGGTTGTTTTCCGTATTGCGGTAAAGGTGATAATTGATAGCCTCCTCATCGATGAGCGGGCCGATGCCGTCCCAGTTATATACGCAGCCTGTTTCGGAGTCCGGGCGCTGTTGCCGAAGCAGCGTATAGATGGTCGGCGGCATTCCCCTGCCGTTGTCCAGGACAGGCGGGATCTCGGGTTTGGTGGAATTCCAATTCCCGTACCCGTGCTGTTCCGTCGGAAGACCATTGAAGATAGAGGCCCAGTTGATGGCCGAAGCCGACGGCATCACGGAGCGCTTTTCCAGGGTATAACTCCCCTCCTCCATCATCATCTTGAGATTCGGCATCCTTGAAAGCAGCGCCGGATCCTTAAAGGCGGGCGTCGATACGCCGTCCACGCCGATGAAGATGACGTGTCCGGCCTTCGGCCGCGCTTCATCGCTGCAGGAGCAGCAGAGGACAAGCGCCGCCAAGGCGATCAGGAAGAATCTTTTCATCATCTTTTTACCGATACCGTAAGTAAGTTAATAGGTTTGTTATATTTTAACAAAATCTATTTGCGCTGAAATCTCACCTGCGTCTTATAACAAGCATAGCCGCAAGCGCCATAATTAGGAGCGCCGCCGGTTCGGGAACTACACTGACCTTGACGTTGTCAACCTGGAGGCCGACTTCGCTGCCCACGCAGATACAGAACAACGTGCAGGGCACGTCGGAATCTCTGGTATAAACGTATTCCGGATAGGAGGTGGCATCGCCGATGCTGAATTCCACCAGTTTGCCCTCCAGATAGTCTATGGTGTAGCTCAGATGCGTCCAGTCTTCTGGGTAATCCGCGATGACCAAAGGATAATCCTCGTAACCAACTGCATCGGCGACAAGAATAGGCACCCCGTCCATCAGATCGGGAGCAACCCTGAGTTCGATGGAAGGATTATATTTATCATTCTGCTTCAAGTGCAGTATGGGGTTGGTAAGCCTTTCCTCATCTTCAAAGATCGCGCTCGGAATGAAGAGATCCATCTCGAATCTCACGAAGTTGTTCCTGGGAACGTCGAGGGAATGATAATAGCCTCCCCAGCCGCCGCCGGTCTCAATGCAGAGGCACTGCATATCGTTGGTGGAAAGAACATAGGCGAGGTTCCAGTCGGGGTTGTCGTTGCTCCATTCGTCCTGGCCGGTGATGTCGCCGAGGTGGAAGAAGGGCTCCTCAAAATCGGCGAAGTAATAGACGTTGCCGCAAACGAAGGAGACGATCGTCGTGCAGCAGCCGGCTTCCCCGGCGTCGATCCTCACTCTGGCGTGATAATAGTTTTCATCCAGCGCGCTTCTGTCGGGAGTGACGGTAATGGAGCCGACGTCTCTAACGGTGCCAGAGGGCCTGTTGATCTTCAAAGCGTCGTCAATATCCAGGATCTCCGCGGTGTAATCGAAACTGCCGGAGCCGCCGTTGCGAATTTCGATCGTAAAGAAGTTTTCAACGCCGCCGTTGACGTAAGACGGGGCGATAAGAGTAGCTTCCTGGGATCTCGGCACTCTCTCTATGGTAAGGTCGTCGATGGCATGAAGCGCGGTGGGGCCTGTTGGATCCCAGTCGGCGTGTCCCCAGGAGCAGAAGTAATTGCAGGAGGGGTTGGGCAGAGACCAGTTCACGAAGTTCGTGACATAGCCGTCCCATCCGAAACTAAGCAGTTTCTGAGTCTGCAGATCGAGGGTGTACTCGATGGGCACCCACTGGTCGTATGGAGCGACCGGAAAATCGCGGATGGATTTGGCGAGAGTGCTGCCGCCGCTCAGTTTGTTGATGTAGTAGAGCATGAAGCCCTCGCCGCCTTCATCGGGGACAAAGCCGGCTTCAAATTTTTCCGTAGTGCTTGAGTCTTTCTGCAAAGGGCAGACACCGGTGGCGCCGCTCGTGCTGGGCCAGTAGAGCTTGTAGCTGACTTTGACTATTAAGTTCTCATACCAGGGCTCAGGCAGATACATGCTGCAGCCGTTGTTGCCGCCCGAAAGATAATGGAACATGCATTTGCCTTCGCACTCATAGGCGTTGGTGATGACAACGTTGCCGACGTCTAAGGTCCAGCCTCTCTGGCCGACGATAGAGCCGTCAGTCATTGTGTCGAAATCTTCTCTGAAAATGACATTGCCGCCCTGATACATGACGCTGACCACTTTTGAGCCGGCCGTTCCGCCGTCGATAGTCATATTGCAGCGGCGGAAAGTGTCCTGGTAGCCTTCCTTGGCGGAGAGCGTAAGGACCTGGCTGTCGCTGAAAGTGCCGCTGTCTGGCGTGACAGCGAGCCACTCAGCGTCAGAGGTGACCGTGAAGGTGACGTCGCTTTCACCGCCGTTTTTAACGGTGAACTTAGCTTCCGTCTTGTCCAAGGGGATCAGCACGTCGTCGTCGCAGATGATGGCCTGGCCGGCTGGGCGGCTTACCGTCTCGATCTTAACGTCGTCGAAATAGGAAGCGGTGCAGCCTTCCAACATGGTTGACAGCTGCACGTAAAAATACAGCCTGGTCGGCTGCACGCAGCTGCCGTTGGCTGCGATCGCGCATTGCTGCGTCACGCCGTTCAAACTGACTTCCACGGCTTTGTTCTCGTTGAAGTCGTAAGTGATGGAAAGCGTGTTGGGAGTGTGGCCGTCCTTGTAGAGATTGCTGAAAGAAATGCCGCCGGGCACGCTGAACATTACGCCGGTATTGGCGCTGCAGCGAAGATAAAAATAAGGATTGCCCACCGAGTCATGAAGCGCGATCATATCGTTATCGGTCGAGCAGACGAAAGTAACTGAGATCTTCGTAAGCTCTTTCACGGGATCATCCGGCACGTAATTGGCGCCGGGAAGCACGACCACCACGTCGTTGGGGTTACCGTCCTCGGAGCGGCTCATTTCCATGCATTTGCCGCTAAAACCCGTAATGCCGGAGACTACCAGTGAGTTGCCGGTGAAGGATCCGAGATAGGACCACTCGTCTTGTTCCGCCATTTGCGTTCCCAATTCATAGCTCTCGAAGTCCTCTTCATAAAGCACCTTTTCGGCGGCCATGACAGAAAAAGCGCCCAAAAGAAGAAGTATCATAAGTTGTTTCATAAAAAACACCTTTGTATGTTGATTAAAAAGATTTCGCTAATCATACTTAAAATTATAAAAAACAAGGCCTTGAAAATTAATACTTCTAAAAAACCAAGATAATTATACATTAAGAACAAAAAAAGGCCCGGCAAAAGCCGGGCCCTTTTTTACTTAGGCGATCGCTCTGTTATTTGCGCCTGAGCAGAGCCAGACCAAGGAGAGCGAGAAGTCCAAGGACAGCCGGTTCAGGAACCACGCTGACCTTGACGTTGTCCACCTGGAGATTGACCTGGGAGCCCACGCAGACACAGAACAAGGTGCAGGGCACGTCAGAGTCATAAGTATAGACGTAATCCGGATTCTCGGTAACGTCGCCGATACTGAATTCCACCAGTTTGCCTTCCATGTAGTCTATGGTGTAACTCAGATGCGTCCATTCTCCGGCGTATTCCGCTATGACCAGAGGATAGTCCTCGTAGCCCACAGCGTCGCCGACCAAAATAGGCACGCCGTCCATCACATCGGGAGCGACCCTGAGTTCGATGGAAGGCTGGTAAGTGCTATTCTGCTTCAAGTGCAGCATGGGGATGGTAAGCCTCTCGGGATCTTCAAAGATCGCGCTCGGAACGAAGAGGTCCATGTCAAAGCGCATGAAGCTGTTCTTGGGAACATCCAGGGCGTGGTAATAGCCGCCGTAGCCGCCGCCGGTCTCGATCAGGAGGCACTGCGTCGCGTTGGTGGTAAGGACGTAGGCGTTGTTGCCTTCGGGCCAGTCGTTTTCCCATTCGTCCTGGCCGGTGATATCGCCTTCCTTGAAGAAGGGTTCCTCGAAATCGGCGAAGTAATAGACGTTGCCAACTACGAAGGCCACGACGGAGGTGGCGCAGCCGGCTTCCCCGCCGTCCACTTTCACTCTGGCGCGATAGAAGTTGTTTTCAAGCTTGCTTCTGTCCGGAGTTATGTTGAGGCTGACGGATTCTTTGACTTTGCCGGTGGGATTCTCGATCGTGAGGGCGTCGTCGAGGTCGATGACCTCGGCCGTGTAGTCGAAGCTGCCGGAACCGAGGTTCTTGATGCCTATTGACAAAACAGCATTCGTGCCGCAGTTGACATACTGGTCCGCCGACAGTTTAGGAGCAGCCTCCCTGGGTATTCTTTCAATCACCAGGTCGTCCACGCCGTGCTTGGCGTTCTCGCCGGAAGGATCATAGTCGGCGTGTCCCCAGGAATTGAAGGAATGGCAATCGGGATTGGTGAGAGCCCAGTTGTTGAAGTTGGTGGTGTAGCCGTCCCAGCTGAAGCTGAGAAGCCTGTTGTCCTGGAGATCCATGGTGTAGCTGATGTCCACCCAGGTGTCGTAAGGAGCCAGGGGGAAGTTCTTGACCGATTTGTCAACGTTCTGACCGCCGCTGTATTTCATGATGTACAAAAGCGAGAAGCCTTCGTCATCGGGCACGTAGCCGGCCTCGAATTTCTCAGTTGTTCCGGATTCCTTCTGCAGCGGGCAGACGCCGGAGGCGGCGCTGTCGCTGGGCCAGTAGAGTTTGTAGCTGACCTTGACGATCAGATTCTCATACCAGGGTTTCGGCAGATACATGCTGCAGGCGTCGTTGCCGCCGGAGATGTAGTGGAACATGCACTTGCCGTCGCACTCGTAGGCGTTGGTTACGACCACTTTGCCGACGTCCAGCGTCCAGCCTCTCTGGCCGACGATCGAGCCGTCTTCCATGTCGTTGAAGTTTTCCGCAAAAATAATGTTGCCGCCCTGATACATGACATCGACGACTTTCACGCCGGCTTCTCCGGCGTCAACGGTCATTTTGGTGCGGCGCCAGGTGTCCTGATAGCCTTCCTTGACACTGAGGGTAAGCTTTTCGGAAACGTTGAAGGAACCTTCCGACGGCGTGACAGTGAGCCATTCGCCGTCAACGGCGACTTGATAGTTGACCGTGCCGGTCTCGGGGCCGGCGTTGTAGAGATCAAAGGTCGTCTCGGTGGTATCCAGCTGAATGAGAACGGAATTCACGCAGTTCAGCATCGGATCGTCGGAACGGTTGACCGCCTTAACTTCCACATAGTCGTAGCTGGTTTCCGCACCCTCAAGTTTGGAGGAAAGCTGGGTGGAAAGACGCAGCCTGGTTGGCTGCCCTGAACCGCCGGCAATATCGCATTCAACCGTCGTGCCGTTGCAACTGGCGCCGACTATCTTGTTGTCAAGGGAGTCGTAAGTAAAGGAAATAGTGTTCAGCGTCTTGCCGTCTGTGCTCAGATTGTCAAATTCGATGCCGGCCGGGTTGGAAGCAGCCGTTCCGGCGTCGCCGTTGCAAAGCAGATAGAACCAGCGTGTGCCGGCCATATCGTAGAAAGCGATCAGGTCAGTGCCGCTGCCGCAGATGAACTTGCAGGTGATCTTGGCATACTGGGTGCCGGGGCTCGGCGGATTGAGCTCAATGGCCGGGGTAAGCACCATGACGTAAGCGTCGGAGCCGCCCTCGGACTGGGAGAGCACCATGCCTTTGCCTTCGAAGCCTTCCAGACCGCTCGTAACCGTGGTGTTGCCGGAATAAGTGCTGAAGAAAGCCCAGCCCGGCTGTTCGGCCATCTGTGTGCCATCTTCATAGCTGTCGAAGTTCTCCAGATACATGGTGTTGGAGTCGCCTCTCGAAACGAAGTCGATGGCGGCGTTGCCATAGATGGCGCCTTCATTGCCTTCCGCCAAAGTGGAGAGCTGGGTGGAAAGACGCAGGAAGCGCGGGGCGTCGCCGGAAGCGCAGGCCGATTCGCCTTCCCAGGTCTCGTCATTCACCGTCACTTTGACCAGCTTATAAACGCCGTCGGAATAGCGCAGCGTGGCGGAGATCTCGTTCAGCGCGTCGGTCTTGACGTTCTCAAAGAGCTGGGAGGCTGGATCGGTGGCCAGCAAACCGGAAGTGTTGCAGTTGAAAAAGAAGAAGCGGTTGGTGCTCTGGCCGTAGAGAGCGAAGAGGTCCACGCCGCTGCCTGGGCAGACCGTGCCTTTCACGACCACGTCGAAATTTCCCTGAACGTAGCCGCTTTCCGCAAGCGTCGCCCAATCCGGGCCGATGACCGGCGTCAGGATCATGTTGTAATCTTCAGATCCGCCTTCGCTTTTTTTGAGCTGCAGGCACTTTGTGCCGAAAGCCTCGACGATGACCGGCGCGCCGGCATAAGTCGAGAAGGTGGTGTAACCAAGATCAAGAAGATTGTCTCCGGCATCGTAGCTCGAGTAATCGTCGCCCCAATACTGGAAGGAGTAGGCCGTTGAGGCCATGAAGACCGCCGCAAGAAGCGACAGACAGAGTAACCGTTTCATAAACACTCCTGATGGTTAGGTTGAATGTAAAACAAATTCTTTGGCAAAAAAAGGCCCGGCTTTCGCCGAGCCTTTTTTTAGCGCTCTTTTATTTGCGTCTGATAAGAGCCAGACCAAGGAGAGCGAGCAAGCCGAAGACAGCCGGTTCAGGAACAACGCTCACTTTGACGTTGTCGAACTGGATGTTGCCGGCGTAGGTCACGCACAGGCAGAAGAGGTTGCAGCCGGCGCCCTTGTAGTTGTCATTGATGTAGGCATCCACAGGATATTCAGAATTGTCGTCGATGGTGAATTCCGTGAGCAAGCCTTCCTTGTAGTCGATGACGTAGGAAACGTGCATCCAGTCTTCCGCGTATTCGGTCGTAGAGAACATGTAGTCGTTGGCATGGTCGAGACCATAAACGATAGGAACGCCGTCCATGAAGTCGATGTCCAGCGTAATGTCCGCGGCGGACTGGTACATGCTGTTCTGCTTGAAGTAAATGACTTCCCTGCCGATCAGGTCTTCTCTTTCGAAGATGGCGGGCGGGAGGAAGACATCGCAGTCGAACCTGACCATGCTGTTCTCGGGAACATCCAGGGCGTGGTAATAGCCGCCGTAGCCGCCGCCGATCTCGATCATCACGGTCTGGTTGTCGTTGGTGCTCATAACATAGGCAACGTTGGCGCCGGGGTTGTTGTCGCCCCAGTCGTCCTGGCCGGCAAATTCACCAAGCGCGAAGAACGGTTCTTCAAAGTCAGCGGAGTAATAGACGCCGCCAACCACGAAGGAAACGATGGTGGTAGTGCATCCGGCGTCGCCGGCGTTGAACACTACTCTGGAGCGGTAGTAGTTGTCACCCAAGCCTTCCCTGTCCACGGTGAACGTCACTTCCTGACTATCCTCAACGGTGCCGCTGCTCGGGGAGACCGTAACGTTTTCGGCTAGATCGAGAACTTCAGCCGTGTAGTCGAAGGAGCCCTTGCCGCCGTTCAAGACATTCACAGCAGCGCTGTCGTTAACGCCAACAGATGCAGACAAGGGAACGATCATCTTAGCGTCCGCTTCCTTTTCGACTCTTTCAACCTTAATATTGTCGATGCCATGATTGCATTCAAGAACACCGTTGGCGTTATCCCAGACGGCATATCCCCAGGAATTGTAGAAATGGGTGTCGGGCTGCTTGAGCTGCCAATTGGTGAAGTTCGTGACAACGCCGTCCCAGCCGAAACTGAGAAGCATATTGGCCTGGAGGTCGATGGTATATTCGACTGTGACCCACTTGTCGTAGGGGGCGATGGCGAAATTCTTGATTTTCTTAGCGCCATTGTTCTTCTGAATGTTTACCAGATAGAAACCTTCGCCGCTTTCGTCTTTCGAAACATAATTCTCGAACTTCTCGTGGCTGTTTTTCTGCAGCATACAGACGTCGGTGGCCGTGCCGTCGGAGGGCCAATACACATCAAAGGAGACCTTCACCACAAGGTTTTCATACCAACAAGCTTGCGGAAGATACATGCTGCAGGCGTTGTTGCCGCCGGCACCGTAAATGAACATGCATTTGCCGCTGCAGTCGTAGGCGTTGGAGACGATAACGTCGCCCATGTCGAGCGTCCAGCCTCTCTGACCGACGATCGAGCCGTCTTCCATATCGTCGAATTTTTCTTCAAAAATTATGTTGCCTTTGGAGCACATGACGGAAACGACTTTCGGTTCGCCGGCGCCGCCGGAAACAGTCATGCTGCCGCGGTAGAATCCGTCGGGCATGTCTTCCTTGGCTTTCAGGGTAAGAACGGTCGAATCGGTAAACGTGCCGCTGGTGGGGGTGACTTCCAGCCAATCGGCGTCGGTGGTGACGGTGAAGTTGATCTCGCCTTCGGAGGCGCCGTTGAAGAGCGTGAACTCCGCGCTGGTGGAATCCAGGGGAATGACCGCATCGCTGTCACAGAAAATGGTGGGCTCTTCGGCACGGGCCACGTTCTCGACCTTGACGAAATCATAATAGGTGCCGGTAGCGCCTTCGATCACACCGCCAAGATACGTGGAAAGGCGCATCCTCCACGGCTGTTCGAAAGTGGTTTCCAACATAATGGAGCATTCCTGAGTCTCGCCGTTGCAAGTCACAGACGTGATCTGGTTGTTGAGATGGTCGAAAACGACTGTGATCTCGTTGGGAGTCAAACCGTCGGTGTTGAAGTTTTCAAAGGTAACGCCGCCCGGACTGGAAGCCATCAAACCGTCCGCTGCGTTCAGGTGCAGATAGAAGAAGCGGCTCATGTTCTTATCGTAAAGCGCAATAAGGTCGGTATTGGAACCGGAGACAACTTTCGTGGAGATCTTTGTGACTTCTTTGAGAGTGCTGGCAGGCGTGGTATCGAAAGTCGGAGTCAGGACCATAACATATTCGGTGGAGCCCGTATCGGACTGGCTCAGTACCATGGCCTTGGAATCAATGTTGGGAGCATTCGTCACGACCGTGGTGTTGCCGGTGTAGTTGTTGAAGATTTCCCAGCCTTCCTGTTCGGCCATCTGGGTGCCCACTTCGTAGCTTTCAAAATCTTCCTGATAGACGACGCCGGCAAAGACCGGAACGCAGACCAGGAGCAATAGAGCTATGAGGATTCGTTTCATAATAACCTCGTTGGTTTTGGTTAAGAGATGTTAAAGATTCTATCTGTCAATAATGATATGAAAAAGCAACTTATAAATAAATATCCCTAAAAAACAGCTTTTTTTATAGATAAAACACATGGAAAACCATTTGTCATTTTGACAAAAAGCAGCGGCGGCAAAATTTTAAGTTATGTAAATATCGTGATTTATTTTTTGGCACGCTTTTTGCAATATGTTCGGCATGCGTAAAACGATTTACATAATTGCAGTTTTCCTGCTGGCGCTGAGCGCGAGTTCGGAAGTAAGGTGGGAGATCCTTCCGGAGAGCACCAACGTCGTCTCAAAGAAGAGCACGCAGCTCATAATGACCGCTACGTGGACCGGCTATGAGACGATCTCCGTGCGCACTCCCCGCTTTAAGGAATTGAAAGGCGCCCTGGTAAAAGACATCGTCAGCTACAACGAGTCGAAGCCGGGTGTTGGCGGGACGCAGCATACCGCTACTTACCTGATCGATCTTCTTGTAACGAACGCCCCGGGAACGGTCGTCGAGACCGGATTGATCGAGGTCATGTCGAGAGGATTAGAGGACAGCGAATTCAGCAGTTCCGATCTGGCGGGCATAACTTTGAACGTTAAGAGCGCAAAGCTTCCATGGCTCGTTATCGCGGCCGCCCTTCTGATCGTCCTTGCCGCCGCGCTGGTTTTCGTCTTGAAAAAGAAAACGGCGAAAAAAAGCGCGGATCAGCCCGAACAGAACCTCGAGGAAGAATACCTCGTGAAGCTGGAGGAAAGCAGGGAGCTGAGGCTTAAGGGCGAGACCGCCGCCTACTTCGGCAAATGCGAAGAGCTCTTAAGAAGCTACCTGCGCGCCAAGTATTCCATCGCCGACCTCGACTCATTCGGGGAAAAGGAAGCTTTGAATAACGGCGTGGACCAGAGGATGGTGAGGACGGCCAAGGAAGTATGCGCCCTTTGTTTCAACGTGCGCTACGCCGGCTACGAGCCCTCCGCCATGGAAGAAAAGCGCGCCTATGATTTTTTGAAAGAATTATTAATCCGTAACAAGCCCAACCGTCAAAAGGAAACGGATGAGCTTTACATCTAAAAGGAGAATTTATGAATACAGACGTCAAACAGATCCAGGAACAGGTCCAGTCAGCCAGCGCTAAGTTTTCCGTGCTGCGCCAGGAGATCTCGAACACAATCGTAGGGCAGAGCTACATGATCGACAGGCTTTTGATCGGCTTGCTGTCCAACGGGCACATTTTGTTGGAAGGCGTTCCGGGACTGGCCAAGACCTTGTGCGTTACGACGCTTGCCAAAGCCGTGAAAGCCGATTTCAAGCGCATCCAGTTCACGCCTGACCTTCTGCCCGCCGACCTTATCGGCACTATGATCTACGATCCGAAGGAAGGCACCTTCAAGACCAAGAAAGGCCCGATCTTCGCTAATTTGATCCTGGCCGACGAGATCAACCGCGCCCCGGCCAAAGTGCAGAGCGCTCTTCTGGAAGCTATGCAGGAACACCAGGTGACGATAGGAGACCAGTCCTTCGCCCTGGACGAACCCTTCCTGGTCCTGGCCACCCAGAACCCCATAGAGCAGGAAGGCACCTATCCCCTGCCGGAGGCGCAGGTGGACCGCTTCATGCTGAAACTTAAGATCACCTACCCCAACAAAAAAGAGGAAAAGGAGATCCAGCGCCGCATGGCCGCTACCAACGTGAAGTGCGAAGTCAATGAGATAATCACTCCGGAAGAGATCCTGGAAGCGAGAAAAATAGTCGATTCCATCTACATCGACGAGAAAGTCAGCGACTACATCCTCGACATCATTTTCGCGACCAGAGAGCCGGAAGCCTACAAGCTCCCCTTCAAGGACTACATCCAGTACGGCGCTTCGCCCCGCGCCACCATCGCGCTGACAATAGCCGCCAAGGCCCACGCCTTCCTGCAGGGCAGAGGCTTCGTGACGCCGCAGGACGTCAAGTCCATCGGCCCGGACGTCTTGCGCCACAGAGTTATAGTGAGCTACGAGGCGGAAGCGGAAGGCATGACTTCCGACGACCTCGTCCAGAAGATCTTCGACGAAGTGCAGGTGCCCTGATGATCTTTCCCAATAGGATAGATTAAGGAGAAATCAAGATGTTATCCAAAGAACTGCTCCAGAAAGTCCGCCAGATCCAGATCAGGACCAGCCACCAGGTGACCGAGGTCATGGCCGGCGAATACAAGAGCGCCTTCAAAGGGCGCGGCATGGAGTTTGACGAAGTCAGGCTCTACCAGCCCGGCGACGACATCAGGACCATCGACTGGAACGTCACGGCCCGCACCGGCGTTCCGTACGTGAAGCGCTTCGTGGAAGAGCGCGAACTGACCGTCATGCTGATGGTGGACGCCAGCTCCTCCGGCGCCTTCGGTTCAGTAACTAAGAGCAAGAACGAGATCGCAGCCGAGATCGCGGGGCTTCTGGCCTACACCGCAATAAGGAGCAACGACAGAGTGGGGCTCATCATCTTTACGGATAGAATCGAGCTCTACATCCCGCCGAAGAAAGGCCACTCCCATGTCCTCCGCGTCATCAGGGAAGTTTTGGGCTTCAAGAAGAGCGAGCGCTCCAAAACGGACGTCGGCGCCGCCCTCGATTTCTTAAACAAAGTCTGCCGCAGGAAGGCCGTCGTCTTCCTTATCTCGGACTTTTTGTGCGAAGGCTTCGAGAAGCCGATAAACCTCGCCAGCAAGCGTCACGACCTCATTCCGGTCTCCGTTTCCGACCCGAGGGAAAGCTCGCTTCCGCCGATCGGCCTCATCACTCTCGAAGACGCCGAAACGGGCGAGACCATAACCGTTGACACCTACGACGCCAAAGTCCGCCGGACCTTGGAAAAACTCTCAGTAATGAGAAACGAGGAACGCGACAAAAGCTTCACGTCCTCCGGCGTGGACTCCATGCGCGTATCGACCAACGCCAACTACGGCGACGAGATCGTGCGCTTCTTCAAACGCCGGGAAAAAACCATTTTCTAAACTTATGTCAAAAATCATTTCCTTAATACAGATCCTTTGCTTCATACTGCTTCTCCTTATCGCCTACAGGCTCTACTTCCCGCCCAAAGCGAACTGGACCGCCGAGCAGCAGAGAGCCCTGGCCATCACTTTGAGGACCAAAGGGCTCGATCTGCAGGCCGCCAAAGAGCTGCAGAAATACCTCTCCGACTACCCCGTTCCCGTAAAAGAGCGCCCGGGAGTATGCGTGACGATCGGCAACATCTATTACGACAAGCTTGATTTCGCCAACGCCGTCGCCTACTACTACCGCGCCGAAGCGTTAGACCCGACTTTTGCGAACGACAAGGACGTCCCGAGAAGAGTGGTCGATTCCCTAACGAAGCTGGGGCGCCAGAAAGAGGCCGCCGCCGCGAGGAAAAGATACACCGCCCTGGATCCCTCGCTCGACCAGAAGGAAGAAGTGAAGAATGAGAAGGAACCGGAAAAACCGGCTCAGGATGAAAATCTAAAAGAGGAAAAATAACATGCGTCATATTTGTCTGCTGATACTGCTGACCGCGGCTCTGATAGGCTGCCAGAAGAAGAAGGCCGAAAGCGCAGCCGCGCAAACGAGCGACCCCGTCGCCGTGAACGTCTTCGTGGACCGGCCGCAGGTCAGAGTGGGCGACCTTGTGAAATACACCATCTCCGTCAACGCCCAGACCAACATCGACGTTCAGATGCCTGATTTCGCCGAGAACCTGGCGCCCATGGGCAGCCTCCTGATCCACGACTGGGAGAACCTCCCGGAAGAAAAACTGCCGGGCGGCCGCGTCGTAAGGAAACAGACCTACGAGCTGGAGACCTATCTGACGGGCGTCTATGAGATTCCGCCCGCGAAAGTGAATTTCGCCATTACGGGCCACACCAACACGCTCTATAGTTCCGCCCTCTGCGTAGAGGTCGTCTCCATCGCCAAGGAAGGCGAGATGACCGACATCAGGGACATCAAGGGCGTGGTTGAGCTGCTTTTGAAGGAAAAGAACAGAACGAAGATCATCATAGTGCTAGCCTCCCTGGCCGCCGTCGCGCTAGTTCTGCTTCTCTGCCTCAGAAAGAAAAAAGAAGCATCCGCGCCCCCTCCCGTCCCGGCCCACGTCAAGGCTTACGCAGCCCTGGAGGCTCTCCTTGCCGAAGGGCTCCTGGAAAAAGAACTTTACAAAGAATATTTCAGCCGTCTCTCCATCGTCTTGAGAACTTACATTGAAGACCGCTTCGAGATCCGCGCTCCGGAACTCACCACGGAGGAATTCCTCGCCATCCTTAGGCAGGATCCCAAGTTCACCTACGAACAGAGGGAAATGCTCCGCTCCTTCCTCATGGAGTGCGACATGATCAAATTCGCCAAGGGCGAGACCTCTCTTGAACTGGCGAAGGAAGCAACAAAGAACATCAAAAATTTCATCGAGCAGACAAAAGAGACCGCCGAACAGAAAGAAGAAAAAGAAGGAGGAAAGCAATGATCCTTCACGACCCATATTGGCTCTTGCTTCTTTTGCTCATCCCTGTGATCCTTTGGGATGCGCTGAAAAAAACAGGCAAAGCCGGCGTCAGATACTCCGACATCAGCCTGCTTAAAAGAATAAGACCGACTTTAGCTGTCAGGCTCCGTCCCTTCATAGTCCTTTTGAGAGTGGCCGCCGTGGCATTACTGGCCATCGCTCTGGCCCGCCCTCAGAAAGGCAAAGAGGACACCAAAGTGACGACGGAAGGCATCGACATTATGCTGACCATCGACACCTCCGGATCAATGATCGCGGAAGACCTGGCCAAGGACCGCAGCAGGCTTGACGTGGTGAAAGAAGTGACCGCCGACTTCATCAAGCATCGCTCCAGCGACAGGATCGGCCTCGTGGTTTACGGCGCCGACGCCTACACCCAGTGCCCCCTCACTCTGGACTACGGAACGCTTCTGACTCTCCTCGACCAGTGCGAGATCGGCATGGCCGACCAAAGCGCCACCGCCATCGGCGACGCGCTAGCCACAGCGCTTCTTAGGCTGAAAGACTCCAGCGTCACGAGCAGAGTGGTCGTCCTGCTGACCGACGGTATGAACAACGCCGGCAAAATGGCGCCCATGGCCGTCGCGCAGAGCGCCAAGGCTCTAGGCGTCAAGATCTACACGATAGGCGCCGGCACAAGGGGCATGGCGCCCGTTCCCGGCACCGACTTCTTCGGCCGCAAGATCCTCCAGCAGGTCCCTGTCGAGATCGACGAGGATCTTCTGAAGAACATCGCCAAGACCACAGGCGGCCAATATTTCCGCGCCACCGAGAAAGCCTCGCTTGAAAAGATCTATAAGGAAATAGATCAGCTCGAGAAGACCAAGACGGAATCTCTGACCTACATGGAATGGATAGAAAGATTCCCGGGACTCGTCTTCGCGGCCGCCGCTCTGCTTATCATCGAAACTCTGCTTTTGGCTACCAGGTTCCAAAAACTGCCATAAGGAGAATATTATGTACTTTGAAAAACTTTACTATATACACCTTCTCTGGATCGTTATAGCCCTGGCGCTCTTTTTGTTCTACAGAGCGAGGAAAAGAAGATCCATGCTGGAACAGTTCGCCTCCAGGGAAATGCTCGACAAGCTTCTGACCAGAAGCGAGAGCGGGCGCCTCATTAAGATCTTCCTCTTCCTTTTGGGCCTCACGTTCCTGGTGCTTGCGCTTATGGAGCCGAAGTGGGGCTACACCTGGGAAGAGATGAAGAGAGAAGGCCGCGACATCATCGTCGCCGTGGACGTTTCCAGGAGCATGCTGGCCCAGGATATCGCGCCAAGCAGGCTTGAGCGCGCCAAGCGCGCTATCCTTGACCTTATGCAGATCATGCAGGGCGACCGCATCGGCTTGGTCGCTTTCGCCGGCAGCGCTTTCGTGCAGTGCCCGCTTACCCTTGACTACGGCGCGGCGAAGATGTTTTTATCTGAACTCGACCCTTCGCTCATTCCCAAGGGCGGAACGCAGATCGGCGAAGCCATAATAAAATCCGTCAACGCCTTCGAAGGCAATGAACGCAACACCAGGGCGCTGATACTTATAACAGACGGCGAGAACCTCCAGGGCGACCTCGACAACGCCATAAAAATGGCCAAGGAAAAAGGCATCAAGATCTTCTGCATCGGCATCGGAACGCCCAGCGGCAGCCCCATCCAGATAACGGATGAAAAGGGCCGCAAGACCTATATCACGGACCGCAGCGGCAACCAGGTGCTAAGCAAGCTCAACGAAGAAACACTCCAGAAGATCGCGCTGGAAACCGGCGGCGCCTACGCCCAGGCCGTCGCGTCCGGCCTGGAACTGGACGCCATCTATACGAAAAGGATCGCCAACATGGACACCAAAGAGCTCGATTCTTCCAAGAAGAAGCACTATGAGCACAGGTTCCAGTGGCCCTTGTGCGCCGCCTTCTTCTGCTTCTTTTTGCAGTCTTTAGTAAGCGAAGGCCAGAAAAAAACCGCCAAGGAAGGAGAAGCTGCATGAATATGAAAAACATTCTTCTTATCTTCACCCTCTCGCTCTTAAGTTTCGCCGCTCCCCTTTACGCTGCGGAAAGCAAGGAACTCGCGGCTAAGATCAGCGAAGGCAACAAGGCTTTCCAGAACGGAAATTTTCAGGAGGCCGAACAAAAGTACGCCGACGCCCAGATAGACGCCCCCGACAATCCCGAGGCTAATTACAACGCCGGCTTGGCTTGCTACCGCCTGGAAAAATACGATGAGGCGATCTCCGCTTTCCAAAGAGCCGCCAGCGGCGCCTCCACTGAACTGGAAGCCAAATGCCACTACAACATCGGCAACTGCCTCTTCCGCCAGGGCAAATTAAAAGAATCTCTCGAAAGCTACAAGCGCGCCAACGAACTCGACCGCGACGACGAGGACACCAAAGCCAACATCGAGTACGTTACAAGACTGATGAAGGAATTGGCCAGCCAACAGAAAGACGAGCAGGAAAAAGATCCCCTGCAGAAACTCCTTCGCGAGCTTGAAGCGCTGATCAGGGCGCAGAACATTACCCTCATCAAGACCGCGAAAAGCCTTGAAAAAGGTACTGACATCCCGCCCGACTTCTTGGGCGGAATCATGACGAACCAGTACGCCCATTCAGAAAAAGCCGACTATCTCATCGTCGGGTTCCAGGCCCTTTTCACCAACCTGCCGCCTGAAAGGCTGCAGTCAAGTGGCGAAGCGCCGGCAACCCAAGGCTTGGAAAAAACGCCGGAAAACGAAGCGCTCATCGCCCTCTACCAAACCTTCGCAAATGTGGGCCAGGGCCTCAGCCAGTGCATCCAGGGCGGCGTTCCCCAGACGGACGTCTTCCAGGCTTTGAGCAACCGCTTCCAGGAAGCCAGGGCGACGGCCGTCGGCCTCGTCTCGGAAAACATTTCGCCTTACGTCAACGACTTGTCCGGGCGCTGTGCGGAGGTCTTCAACAACTTCTACGACCTCTCCTGCGACCTCTCGCTCCTGGACGCCCCAGCCCTGAAGGAATGCGCCGACAAATTCAATGCCATCGGCCAGGAACTGGTCAAGGAACTGAAGTCCCGCAGCGGCCAGAAGGACGAATCTGAAGGCGAAGAGAGTGAAGGCGAAGGCGAGGAAAAAGAGGAAGCTCTGCCCGCCGCCAGCTCCAAAACGCTCGCCATGTGCATTACCAACGCCATAGAATATCTGAAGCTCGGCTCCGCTGCTAGCAAAACCGCTGAAGAAAAGCTGAAAAGCCTAATTACGGACGCGCCCACGAACCAGTTCGTCGCCCTGGACAATTTCATCAAGGCGAGAAAAGAGTTCGAAGACGACGACCAGAAGAACAACGAAAAGCAGCAGCAGAATCAGCAGCAACAGCAGAACGACAATCAGAACCAGGATCAGCAGGATCAGCAGGATCAGAAAGATCAGCAGGACCAGGATCAGAATGAGAACCAGGACCAGAATCAGCAGCAACAGCAGCAAGAACAGCAGCAGGATCAAAACCAGGATCAGCAGCAGCAGGATCAGGAGAACAGCGAAGAGATGACCAAGGAACAGGCTGAACAGATGCTCCGCGCTTTCGAAGAGGATAATTCCGACAAAGAAAAGAACCGCAAGAAAATGCCGGGAGCGATCGTGCCTGTGGACAAAAACTGGTAAAATATCTCCCTATGAAAAACACGATGAAAATAAAAGTCTTTTTCCTAACCATTATGCTGGCAATAGGCGCGCTGGCCGAAGTCAAAGTCTCGGCCACGTGCAGCCGCAAAGCCATCAGCATGGATGAATCGCTGCGCTACACCGTAACGGTGGAGAACGCCAAGAACGCCTCTCCCCCGCAATTGGGCGAGATGGACGGCTTTCGCGTGATCATGGGGCCCAGCCAGAGCAGCAACATCTCCATAGTGAACGGAGTGCAGTCTTCCTCCCAGGAATTCAGCTACGAACTGCAGGCAGTTAAGACAGGCAAACTGACGATCGGAGAAGCGAAGATCAAAGCCGACGGCAAGACTTACAATCTGCCGAAGATAACGATCGATGTTTCAGAAGCGAGGAAAAGCTCCGCCAACTCCCCCGCCACCACGGAAACGGGCGGCGAACTCTTCCTGGAACTGGACGCCAGCACCACTAATACTTTCGTAGGCGAACAGATCTTCCTGACGATCACGCTCTACTATAAAGACCTCAATCTCTCCGGCGCCAACCAGCCGGAACTGCAATTCGCGGGCTTCAACGCCCAGGACATCGGCAATTACCAGCAGGACCGCCAGCGCTACCGCGGCCAGATCTACAACTACCTGCGCTTCCAGAAACTCATAATCCCCCTGAAAGCCGGCAAACTCTCGCTCGGGCCCGCCAACATGCGGGTGTCTGTGAACGTTCCCGTATCCAGAAGAAGCCGCTCAAGGGATCCCTTTGACGATCCTTTCAGCTTTTTCCAGAACTACCGCACCGTTGAGAAGAACGTCGTTTCCGAACCGCTTGTTTTCAACGTTAAAAATCTGCCGACTCAGAACAAGCCGAAAGATTTCAAAGGCGCCGTCGGGCGTTTCGCCCTGGACGCCGACGTCACGCCCAAGAAAGTCAAGGAAGGCGAACCTGTCACGCTTAAATTAACTTTGACAGGCATCGGCAACATCGACCAGGCCATGGTCGATCTTTCCAGCACCAACGTTACTGGCTTCACGGTTTACGATCCTGTAGTGGACAAGAAGACGAGCGTTTCGGACGGTGTGCTGAAGGGCATCAAAAATTACAGCCAAATGTGGGTGCCCTTGAGCGCTGACATAAAAGAACTGCCCGCCGTCTCCTTCTCATATTTCGACACCGCCAAAAACGATTACCAGACTCTTACCGCCGGGCCATTCCCCTTAACTGTGGAAAAATCCGCCCAGAGCCAGAAGGTGACGGTCTCTGAAGCAATTCCCGTGCAGAGAGGCGGCTCCCCCACCATCAAGATCTTAAACCAGGATATCTTCGGCATCAAACTGGAACGCGGTGAAGACGCCTTGTCCTCCATACGCGACAAGCGCCTGCTCGTCATAGCCGCCATGCTTCCGCCGGTCATATTCCTACTCTGCGCCCTTATCGCCTACAAGCGCAGTAAAGAGGAAGACCCGAGCTTCAAGAGAAAAAGCCAGGCCTACTCGATTGCCGAGCAGAACTTGAAGAAAGCGAAAAAACTCAAAGGCAAGCCGGAAGCTATCAAGGAATTCTGCGGCTATCTCTCGGCCGCCCTCAACGACTACGTCGCCGACACCCTGGATCTCCCCAAGGGCTCCATCAGCGCCGACACCATAGAGGACGCCAAACTGAAAAAAGACTGGCAGGATCTCATGACAAGGATAGAAATGGCGCGCTTCGCCGGCAACTACGGACCCAAGTGCGATAACGACCAATTGCTTAGTGACACCTCCATCCTCTTGAAAGAATTAAGGAGGACTTTGAAATGAAAAAGATCCTGACATTGCTTTTCATCGTAGCTTTTGCAGTCGCGGCTAAAGCGAGTTCGTTTGAAGCCGCGAAGTATTTCGCCCAGGGCAATTCCGCTTACACGAACCAGAATTACCAGGAAGCGATCGCTTGCTACACGCGCTCCGCAAAAGAAGGCCTCTCCTCCCCCGCTTTGAGCTACAATCTCGCCAACGCTTATTATAAGTCCGGCGACCTTGGCAACGCCATCGCCTGCTACAGAAGAGCCGAGCTTTTCGCCCCCAGGGACGCCGACACTTCCGCCAATCTTTCCCGCGCTTTGAGCCAGACCGAGGACAACATCGCGAGGAAGGAAGTCCCCTCCGCCATAAGGTCCTTCTTCTTCCTCTACTTCTACCTCGGGATCATGGAGCAGCTGACGGTCGCCATTGTTTCCTGGATCATAGGCTGGTTTGCGCTTTCCGTTTTCATCGTTTCAAGAAAGCCCGGCCTCAGGAGCGCCATGAAAAAATTCGCGATCTTCTTCTTCATCGTCGCAGCGCTCTTTTCGGCCTCCTTTCTCCACAAATACTACGACGCTTCGCACCAGGGCGTGATAGTTGCGGAGGAAGCAAGGATCCACGCCGGACCCGACGCCTCTTACACCGAGATCTTCGTTTTGAAGAACGGTTCGGAAGTGAAGGTGACAGGCTTTGAAGGCAATTGGGTGAAGATCCTGGTCAGCCAGGAGGAAGGAAGCCAGGCCGGCTGGCTGGAAAGCAGCCAGATAAAAACGATCCTCTGATAAAGAAAAAACGCGCGCCTTGCGGCGCGCGTTTTTTTGTTTTCGCGTTTCAGGCTTTCTTATTTGTTTTCGAAAGCCTGCTTGAGGTCGGCGATGATATCGTTCACGTCCTCAAGACCGACGGACAATCTGATAAGCCCGACAGGGATGCCGGCGGCTTCGAGCTGCTCGTCCGTCAGCTGACGGTGCGTATGGCTCGCAGGATGCAGCACGATCGTCCTGTTTTCAGCCACGTGCGTTTCCACACCGATGAACCTGAAGCGGTCGATGAACTCGGAGGCTTCCTTGCGGCCGCCCTTCACGCGGAAAGCGATGACGCCGCTGCAACCGTTGGGCAGATACTTCTTGGCGAGCTCGTAGTCCGGGCTGCTCTTAAGGCCGGGATAGTTGATCCATTCGACTTCCGGTCTGGATTCCAGGAATTCCGCGACTTTCTGGGCGTTCTCGGAGTGCCTGGGCATACGAAGATGCAGCGTCTCAAGACCGTGGTTGAGCAAGAAGGCGTTCATGGGACCCTGCTGGGCGCCGATGTCTCTCATGAGCTGGGCCACCAGTTTTATAGTATAGGCCAGTTTGCCGAAAGCCTTGGTATAAGTGAGGCCGTGATAGCTCTCGTCCGGAGTGGTGAGACCGGGGAACTTGTCAGCGTGCTTGTCCCAGTCGAAGTTGCCGCTATCGATGACAATGCCGCCGGTCGCGCAGGCATGGCCGTCAAGATACTTCGTGGTAGAGTGGATGACGATGTCGCAGCCGAACTCGATAGGACGGCAGTTGATGGGCGTCGGGAAGGTGTTGTCAACGATCAAAGGCACGCCGTGCTTGTGGGCGATGCGAGCGAATTTCTCGATATCCAGGACTTTCACGTTGGGGTTCGTCAAAGTTTCGCCGAAGACCGCCTTGGTGTTGGGACGGAAATATTTGTCCAATTCTTCTTCGGGCAGGTCCTGATCCACCAGTTCCACTTCGATGCCGAGTTTTTTCATGGTGACCACGAAAAGGTTCAGCGTTCCGCCGTAGATGGAAGCGGAGCTGATGACATGGTCGCCCGCGGAGGCGATGTTGAAGATGGAGAAGAAACTGGCCGCCTGGCCGGAAGCGGTCAGAACGCCGGCGATGCCGCCTTCCAGGTCGGCGATCTTGTTGGCGACCACGTCGTCGGTCGGATTCTGCAGTCTGGTGTAAAAGTAACCGGAGGCTTCCAGATCGAAAAGCTTACCCATCTCTTCGCTGGTGGCGTAGCGCCAGGTCGTGCTCTGGAAAATGGGCAGAGCCCTGGGGCCGCCGTTGGCCGGCTGCCAGCCGCCCTGGGTGCAGATGGTGGCGAGGCTGTATTCCTTGTTGCTGAGTTTCTTGTAACCGCCGCCGATGCAGGGGATGTCGAACTTGGGGTTCAGAAGGGGGTTTTCATTGTCGTTCATGGTGGACCTCTTAAGTTAAAGGTTATATTGTATATATATTAGGCAAATAAAAAGCCGCACAAGATTGTCCTGCTTGCGCGGGCAAAACTTGTGCGGCTTAAATGGTGCTTATATGAGGCAATCAGGCTTTCTCGGCCTGGATCTTGTTGGCGCGTTTCGTTAAGCGGGAAATACGACGGCTGGCGGCCTTGCGATGAATGACGCCCAGCTGAGCGGCTTTCGCAACCGTGGAGACGGCGCTGCGCAGATCTTTCTCGAGATCTTTGCTCTCGGGAGAGACTTTCTTGGACATGGTCTTCACGCGGGACTTGACCTGCGTGTTGCGTTCCTGACGTACGGCAGCCTGTTTGAGGCTTTTGACGCGATGCTGATGTGAAGGCATAAATGAACTTGGTTTTAAATTAGATTGATTCGGTTAATTTCAAAATGTGCCGACTATGTTATCACAACAGTTGGCAAAAATCAAGGGTGCTTAACTTAGCCTTAGAAGAGGCCCTGCTCCAGCATGGCGGTCGCGACTTTCTTGAAACCGGCGATGTTGGCGCCGGCCACGAGGTCGTAACCCAAGCCGTACTCTTTGGCAGCCTCGGCGGAAGCGTCATGGATGTTCTTCATCATGACGGCAAGCTTGGCGTCCACTTCCTCGGCGGTCCAATTCAGGCGCTCGCTGTTCTGGGACATTTCCAGGGCGGAGACACCCACGCCGCCGGCATTGGCGGCCTTGGAGGGAGCGACGATGACGCCCTTCTCGCCTCTCAAATAATTGAGGGCTTCGTTGGTCGTCGGCATGTTGGAGACTTCAATGTAGTACTTCGTGCCGTTGGCGACGATCTGCTTGGCTTCTTTGACATCGACTTCGTTCTGGGTGGCGGCGGGCATGACGATGTCGCCCTTGACGCCCCAGGGTTTCTCGCCCGGGAAATATTTGGCGCCGAATTTGTCGGCGTATTTCTTTATGTTCTTGTCGTTGGCGGCGCGCATCTGAAGCAGATAGTCGATCTTCTCGGGAGTGTTGACGCCCGCTTCATCGAGGATGTAGCCGGCGCTGCCGGAAATGGTGATGACCTTGGCGCCGAGTTCGGCGGCCTTCTTGCAGATGCCCCAGGTCACGTTGCCGTAACCGGAACAGACGATGGTCTTGCCCTTGATGGAGTCGTTCTCGTGCTTCAAAACTTCGTTGAGGTAGTAGATGGCGCCGTAGCCGGTCGCTTCCGGACGAATGAGGGAGCCGCCGTAAGTTAAGCCCTTGCCCGTCAGGACGCCGTTCTCAAAGACGCCTTTCAGCCTGCGGTACTGGCCGTAGAGGAAACCGATCTCGCGGCCGCCTACGCCGATATCGCCGGCCGGAACGTCAACGTCCGGACCGATGTAGCGGTAAAGGGCCGTCATGAAACTCTGGCAGAAACGCATGACTTCCGCGTCGGATCTTCCCTTGGGATCGAAGTCGGAGCCGCCCTTGGCGCCGCCTATTGGCTGGCCGGTCAGAGCGTTCTTGAAAGTCTGTTCAAAGCCAAGGAAACGGATGATGCCGGGGTAAACGGAAGGATGGAAGCGCAAGCCGCCCTTGTAGGGGCCGATGGCGCCGTTGAACTGGCAGCGGTAGCCGGTGTTGGTGTGGACTTTGCCGTTGTCGTCCGTCCAGACGACGCGGAAAGTGAACATCCTTTCGGGTTCCACCATCCTGCCCAGGATGTCAGCCTGCTCGTAAGCGGGGTTAGAGGCGATGACGGGGTCAATGGAAGTTAAGACTTCCTCCACGGTCTGGCAGAATTCCGGCTGATGCGGATATTTCGCCTTGACTTTTTCGATGACGCTTTGAACGTAGGCGTTCATTTGTATGTCTCCTTGGATCGTTGTATTTTTTAGATTTTTATTTTCAAAACATCCGGTTAGTTATGATACCAAATAGGAAATCACGTTTCAATAGGATAATAAAAATCCCCTTTCCCCTTCAGCCGTTGGCAAAGCGCAGGCGATAATAGTATAATGAACTAATTATCAAAAGTATTCGAGACTATGAGCAAATTCGATCCAAAAGAATGGCAGGGCACTATCTGCGGTGAGTACAGATTATCAATGCTTTTAGGCCAGGGCAGAGCCGGCGGCGTTTTCATTGCCGAGAACGTCAAGACTCACGAGCTGGCCGCTCTCAAGATCTACAGCCCCGGGCGCTACGCGGAAGCGGCGCAGGCGATAGCCAGGGAGAGGGAGAGCCTTCACCATCCTTCGATAGTTCCGCAGTTGGCCAGCGGCTCCATAAGGGACGGCTACTTCTACACGGTCCAGGAATACGCCGCCTACAAGCAGGTCGGCGGAAGGAACGACCACGACTGCCTTAACCTCGAAGAATATCTCAACCAGTCTCCCGGCTTTTTGGAAGAGGACGTAATTGCCGATCTCCTAACGCAGCTGACGGACGCTCTCACCTACGCCCACAGCGCGGCTGATCTTCCCTACGGCGGCATCAACCCGCACGGCATCATGATCGTCGAGGGCAGCGGGACCAACGCCGGCAGGCCCCTTATCCGCCTGACCGACATCGGTCTTCCCGCTGTCAGAACTTCCAGCGAGCCCGACGACGCCTACATATCCCCGGAAGAGATCCAGGGGACTCCCACCGTGCAGAGCGATATTTTCGCCATGGGCGCCATCTGCCACCTTATGCTGACAGGCGCTCCTCCCCAGGGCGAGATAGCCGCCCTTCCCAATATGCGCAACGACATTGCGCCGGGCTGGGAGGGCTTGATCTTCAAATCCCTCTCCTACAATTTAAACGAGCGCTACGCCAACTACCAGGAATTTTTGCGCGCCATAACGCACGTGGACGACATACCGCCCGTCGTAAGGGAAGAGAAAAACACGAACATCTGGTTCTATCTCTCCTGCCTGATCTGCGTGCTGCTTGTCCTGGGCTTCGCCTTCAAGGATCAGTTAAGGGACAGATTCCCCTTCCTGGAAAAAGTTTTCCCCTCCAACATAATCAAGCCCCTGCCGCCTGAAAACAAAAACGAGGAGAAGCCGAAGACTGTCAAGCCGACAGAGGCAGTCGCCAAGGAGCAGCCGACAAACACCGCTCCCGCAAAGCCTGCGGAGACCAAAACGAAAGCTGACGACTTTTCAGACCTCGGTTCTTTGAAGCTCGTCTCCGATCCTCCCAAGGAAGAGGAAAAGAAGAACGATGATCTTTTGACGACCGCCGACGCCGCGCTCTCCGGCATGACGAAAGAAAAAGAGGAAGCCGAGAAAGCGGCAAAGGAAGCCGCGGAAAAACTGGCCGCCGAAAAGGCCGCAGCCGAGAAAGCGGCCGCGGAAAAACTGGCCGCCGAAAAGGCCGCAATTGAAAAAGCGGCCAAAGAGGAAGCGGAAAAATTAGCCGCCGAAAAAGCGGAAGCCGAGAAAGCCGCCAAAGAAGAAGCGGAAAAGTTGGCCGCGCAGAAAGCTCAAGTTGAGCAGGCCGCCAAGGAAGCCGCCAAAGCAGCGGTCGAAAGTCTTGCCAATAAAGTTGACGAAGCCGTGCTCGGAAAGACCGAGGAAGCGCCGGCGGAATACACCGTTAAGAAGGGCGACTCCCTCTGGGCCATCGCCAGGAACTACAAGCTCAAGGTCGAGGACATAAAGAAATGGAACGGCATGAGCGACAACAGCCTTAAGCCCGGCATGGTGTTGAAGCTCAAAGAGCCCGCCGAAAGCGCGCCCACGGAAGCAGCGGAAACAGTAGAGAGCTCCGAAGCCTCCAACGATGAGACCTACACTGTGCTAAACGGCGACACCTACTACAGCCTCGGCAAAAAGTTCGGTCTCAGCGCGGACAAGCTTAAGGAACTGAACGGCGGTCAGGAGCTGAAAGCCGGCCAAGTGATCAAAGTCCGCGAGTAATGAATGACGCCAAGGAAAGGATCACGTCGCTGCGCGCCCAAATAAGGCGCCATGACAGGCTCTACTACGTCGAGAATTCGCCGGAAATCACCGACCAGAACTACGACCGCCTGATGGCGGAGCTGATAGAACTGGAAAAACAGTTCCCCGAATTCGATTCCCCTGACTCCCCTACCAAAAGAGTCGGCAGCGAACTTGCCGGCGAATTCAGAACTGTCAAGCATGAAGTCCCCATGCTCTCCATCGGCAACACCTATTCCTACGCCGACATGCGGGAATATGATGAGCGAATGAAAAGAGAATTAGGGCTTAGTGTCAGTTACAGCGCGGAATTGAAATACGACGGCCTGGCAATATCCTTAACCTACACCGACGGAAGTTTCGTCCTCGGCGCCACCAGGGGCGACGGTGAAAAGGGCGACGACATCACCGCCAACTTAAGGACCATCAAAAACATTCCCCTCTTTCTGGAGAACGCGCCTAAGGGAACATTCCACGTGAGAGGTGAAGTCCTGCTTCCTTTAAAAGAGTTGGAGCGCCTGAACAAGGAGCGAGAAGAAAACGGCGAATCCCTTTTCGCCAACGCCAGGAACGCCGCGGCGGGAAGCTTGAAGCAGCACGACCCCGCCGTCACCGCCTCGAGGAAACTCACCTTCGTAGCCTACGCTTCCGCCGCCTTCCCCGCCTTCGACGACCTTGAGCTTATGACCGCCTACAAAAAGCTCGGACTGCCGGCGGCCTCCCCTTGCAAGATCTGCAAAAATATTGAGGAAGCCATCGCTTTCTGCGAAGAGTGGAAGGAAAAGCGTTTCACACTCCCCTTCGCCACCGATGGGATCGTCATAAAAATAAACAGTTTCGCCCTGCGCAATAAACTCGGCGCCACCGCCAAATCCCCGCGCTGGGCCATCGCCTATAAATTCCCGGCCGAAAGCGCCGAGACGAAACTCTTAAGCGTTTCTTTGCAGGTCGGCAGGACCGGCGCCATCACGCCCGTCGCCAACCTTGAGCCGGTGCGTCTGGCCGGCACGAAAGTGTCAAGGGCCACGCTCCACAATTTCGACGAAGTAGAAAGGCTCGACATACGTGTCGGCGACACGGTCCTGGTCGAGAAAGCCGGCGAAATAATCCCCGACATCGTGGGCGTTCTGAAAGACAAGCGCGACGGCTCCGAACAAAAGATAAGCGTTCCCAGCAAATGCCCTGTCTGCGGAAGCGAGGTTTACCGGGATCCCGAAATGGCCGCCATCACTTGCAGCAACGTCAGTTGCCCGGCGGTTCTGAAGCGCGTCATCGCCCACTTCGCCTCCAGGGGCGCCATGGACATCACAGGGCTTGGCCCGGCTGTCATCGACGAACTGGTCGATAAAAAGATCGTCTCCGACTACGGCGACCTCTACGCCATCAAGGGCGCGAATTGGCTGGCTTTCTCCAAGATAGGAGACAAGTCCGCAGCCAACTTGGATCACGCCCTGAATCAGAGCAAGAAGCGCCCCTACGACCGTCTTCTCAATGCATTGGGGATCCCCGGCGTCGGCAGCGCCACCGCCAGAACTTTGGCGAAGCACTTCCCCACCATCGACAAACTGGCATCTGCAACTCTAGCTGAACTGACGGCAATAGACGGCATCGGCGAAACCAACGGCATCGGCATCATGAGCTTCTTTTCCAACGCAAGGAACAGGGAGGCTATAGAAAAACTGCGCGCCGCCGGCGTCTGCATGGAATACAGGGAAGTTGAGGACGTCCCGAAAATTCTGGACGGAAAGATCTTCGTCATAACGGGCGCCATACCCGGCGTCAGCCGGCTGGAAGCCGCCGCCACGATCCTAAAATACGGCGGCACGGTCAGCGAGTCCGTTTCCAAGCA
This sequence comes from bacterium, assembly GCA_017616555.1. GTDB lineage: Bacteria > Auribacterota > UBA3054 > UBA3054 > UBA3054 > UBA3054. Next base: position 50,206 of record JAFZXZ010000017.1, read on the forward strand.
AACCTCTTTCCTCGTGACCGAGGACGTCTCCGCCCGCAGCTCGAAGATCGACAAAGCGCTGGAACTGGGAACGAAAATAATCTCCTGGAAAGAACTGGCACTTATGTGCGGCTTCGAGCCTCCCGAACCGGAACCGGAAAGACAATTTAGCCTTTTCGACAACCTGGGAAAAAACAAAGAGGAAGAATTGGCGGCCAGGCAAAAAAGGAACGCCGCCGAAAAATCCCTGAAAGCGGAAACCAAAAACGAAAAAACTGAAAAAGAGACGCAGGGCGATCTCTTCTCGGACCTTTTTTAACAATAAATAAAAATTAAAAACCATGCCTTACACCTGCGATGTTTTCGTAATGGGCGCCGGACCCGGCGGGTACCCGGCCGCCATCAGAGCCGCCCAGCGCGGACTTAATGTAATGATAGCCGAAAGGACCGCCGTGGGCGGGACCTGCCTCAACTGGGGCTGCATTCCCACCAAGGCCCTGGTCGCCTCCGCTGAAGCTTTTCACACCGTCAAGAACGCCGCCGCCTTCGGCGTCTCAAATCCTGAAGGCGCGACCATAGATTACGCCAAAGCCATTGAAAGAAAGGACGGCGTGGTCAAGAAACTGACGGGCGGCATCGCCCAGCTATTGAAGGCCCACGGCGTCACGACCATCATGGGCAAGGCGCGCTTCGTCGATTCAAGCCACGCGGAAGTCGAGACCGAAAACGGCGTCGAAACGGTGGAATTCAAAAACTGCATCATCGCGACCGGCAGCGAATCCGCGCGTCCCCGCTTCATTCCCTTCGACGACGAAAGAATAGTGGAGAGCAAGACCTTCCTCGCGCAAACCACCCTCCCCTCCTCCGTCATAATAATCGGCGGCGGCGTGGTGGGCTGCGAATTTGCCGGCATCTTAGCGGAATGCGGAACGAAAGTCACGATCGTGGAAATGCTCGACCGTCTCTTGCCCCTTGAAGATCCCGAGATCTCCAAGCACATTCTGAGAGCCTTCAAGAAGCGCGGCATAAATGTCATGCTGGGCGTCGGCATCTCCGACATTTCGCTAACCGAGACCGGCGTCACCGGCAAGGTCGGCGAAACGACCATCGAAGCGGAAAAAATGCTGGTGGCCATTGGCAGAAGCATGAACACTGCGGACATCGGCCTCGACAGGATCGGCATTGAAACGGAACGCGGCTTCATCGCGGTAAACGACAAGATGCAAACTAAAGTTCCCCATATTTACGCCATCGGCGACATCACCGGCAAGATCCTTCTGGCCCACGTAGCGACCGCCCAAGGCATCGTGGCTGCGGAAAACTGCGCCGGCGCTAATGAAACCATGGATTACCGCGTGGTGCCCTCTTGCATCTTCACCGTGCCGGAAATAGCTTCCGTCGGCCTCTCCGAACCGAAGGCCGTTGAAGCCGGACACGAAGTCACGATTGCGCAGTTCCCCATCGGCGCCTTGGGCAAAGCGCTTGCCATGGGCGAAATCGAAGGCTTCTTTAGGCTCATCTCGGACGCCAAGACCGACGAGCTCTTGGGCGCCCAAATCATGGGCGCGCACGCCTCCGACATCATTGCGGAACTGGCGCTCGCCATCTCGCAAAAAATGACCGCCAAACAATTAGGCGACGTCATCCACGCCCATCCCAGTCTTGCTGAGGGCGTCATGGAAGCGGCCCACGCCATCCACAAGCTCTGCGTGCACCAGGCTCCCCCGAGAAAGTAAAAGTCAAAGACAAAAAAAGCCCGCGAAAGATCGCGGGCTTTTTTTTGCACTTAAGCTTTATTCGTTTTTAGTGAACCTGAAATAGCAGCCTATGTTGTATTGAGACTTCAAGGTCAGCTTGAACTTGTGGTTCTTCTTGTTGAGGGAGAACTTAAGAGCAACCTTGGCTCCCTCCACGATCGACGTATTGTCGCAGCAATACTGGTTGCCCTTGTCGATCAAATTAAAGCTCTGACCGCCGTACATATCGGGATGCGAGATCCAGCCGTGATAGAAAGACACGGTGCTGTTGTTGAAGGGATCCTTGTCCTGGTTGTAAATATTGCTATTCTTGCCGGAGAAAGTGTTCTGAACAAGTAAATTCTCGACAAACGGGGAGCCCTCGGAAAATGTTCCCAGGTTGAAATATTTGTTGGCGTAAGTTGGGCCTATCTTGAAAGTCAGCGTGGTTTTTTTGCGCTTGAAATTCAAACTTACGTCATTGGCTTTAAAATAGGCGTCGGAGCCTTTGGGGATCAGGCAGAAATAGTCGGAAAATATGCTGCCTTTGCAGCTGATGAAAAATCTGTGCTGACCATCAGCGTCGATCCTTCCCAGCGTCTCGTCCGTCACTACCCCCGACATCTTCAGGGTGCTATCCGATCCCGACTGATCTATCTTGCAACCCTTGTTCCCTCCTTTGACTTTGAAGACCATGCCGGTGCCGGCGGCTGGGAAAGCAAAGGGTCCGCCGCCTTCGTAGGGAGCGTAGCCGCCGGAGGTCCTGCTGTTGAAAATGTAGTATTCGCCCGGTTTCAGTTTTTTGCTCCAGCCGCGGCCGCTGATGTCAGATTCTATTGTGGCAAGGATCTTGGTGTGGCTGTAATCCTCGCTGATGGAAAACTGGTAGCCCGGGACTGGCAATCCGCTCTCCTCGTCCTGCACTTCTATCAAAAGTTTTCCATTGTAATTGATCATGGCGTCGGCGCAAAGAGATCCGAAGGCAGCCAAAAGCCCTAAAAGGAAAAACGTTCTCATCATCATTCCGTTCAGTTGGTTATCTTGCCTTTATTATAACATATCGACCTATCGTCGCGGAGAGCGGCATACGCCAAAGGGAGCATATATCCCCCGCTCACGGACTACGCGCGCTTGGCCTTGATTTGCGTCCTCCGTGAGTTCGCTTGGGGGTACATGCTGCGTTCGCACTTGAGTCTTGTCAGTATCCTCCGTGAGTTCGCAGGCGATAGAATCATGTGCCCGTAAGCAAACTTAGCGAAGCCTGTTTGCCAAGGGCATATGATTTATCGCCTGCGAAATAGTGGGCGGTTATGATATAATGACAAATAGTTTAATCTGCAATAGAACTTAAGGAACACTATGGATTTTCCCCTTTCCAAAAGGCTTTCCATGCTGCCGCCGTATCTCTTCCAAGAGATCGACGCTCTGAAAAGCGAACTGAAGAAATCGGGCGCGGACGTCATCAATCTGGGCATCGGCGACCCTGACCTCCCCACTCCTCCGCACATCGTGGAAGCTTTAAGAAAAGCCGCCCTGAATCCCGCCAACCATCAGTACGACTTTGGCAACGGCAAACAGGCTCTGAGAGAAGCCTGCGCTGATTATTATAAAACCCGTTTCGGCGTGACCGTTGATCCCAACACCGAGATCATACCGCTCCTTGGCTCCAAGGAAGGCATCGGGCATATCCACCTTGCGTTCGTCAACCCTGGCGAAGTGGTGCTCGTTCCGGAACCGGGATACCCGGTCTATCATTCCGGCACGCTTTTCGCTGACGCCGAGACTTACTATATGCCGCTTAAGGAAGAGAACGATTATCTTCCCGACCTCGACGCCATTCCGGAAGAAATTGCGCAGAAGGCGAAGATGATGTTCCTCTGCTACCCCAACAACCCCATCGCTGTCACCGCGCCGCTCTCCTTTTACAAGAAAGCCCTGGACTTCGCGAAGAAATACAACATCATCATCGCCCACGACGCGGCCTACGCCGACGTTTACTACGACGGCATCAAGCCCCATTCCTTCCTGGAAGTTGAGGGCGCCAAGGAATACTGCGTGGAGTACTACTCGCTTTCCAAGACCTACAATATGACGGGCTGGAGGGTGGCTTTCGCGGTCGGCAATCCTTCTTTGGTGGCCGGGCTCTACCGCATCAAAGGCAACCTTGACTCCGGCATCTTCGGCGCCGTCCAGGACGCCGCCGTGGAAGCGCTGACGGGCGACCAAAGTTGGCGTGAAGAGCTGCTTCGTACTTACCAGGAAAGAAGGGATGCGCTAGTCAACGGCCTGCAGGCCCTGGGCTGTCCCGTGAAGCCTAGTCAGGCGGCCTTTTACGTCTGGGCGCCCGTCCCTCAGGGCATGACGAGCAAGGAGACCGCCATGAAACTTCTTAAGGAAGCGGCGGTGGTGGCCACTCCCGGCAACGGCTTCGGCCCCTCCGGCGAAGGCTATATCAGGATGACTCTGACCGCTCCCAAGGAAAGGCTCCTTGAAGCGGTGGAAAGGATCAAAAAGCTCAACATTTACAAATGACATTAAGCTATCTCAGTCTTGGGTCAAATCTGGGAGACAGACTTGGCAATCTTAAGAGCGCAGTGGCAAAACTGCGCGAAAAGGTTGCTGTCACTTCGTTGTCTTCCGTCTGGGAGACCGCGCCCATAGACTGTCCCGCCGGTAGCTCTCCTTTCCTCGACATGGTCGTCTCCTGCGAACATGAAATGAATGAGCGCGAACTGCTCGCTTTTACCCAGAGCATCGAAAAGGAGCTGGGCAGACCTAATGAGCATGAAAAGAATTCTCCCAGGACTTGCGATATCGACATACTGACTTTCAATGATGAGTGCGTGAACGAACCTGAACTCACGATCCCGCACCCCAGGATGAAAGAAAGGCTCTTCGTGCTTGCGCCCTTGAGGGAATTGCAGAAAGATGCTTTTCAATTCGGCAAAGAATACGCATCTCTTCTTGACGCTCAGGAAGTCAGGCTCTACGCCCCCGCCTTTATTTTGCAACAAGCATAATTTAAACATATGGAAACAAAACTTCTTCGTCTTTCCTCATCGCCGCACATCAGGTCGGGAGACTCCATCCCGAAAGTCATGTGGACGGTCTTTCTGGCGCTGCTGCCGGCTTTGATCTGGAGCTACGTCATCTTCGGCCTCATGGCGGTCAAACTCACGATCGTCTGCGTTCTCTTCGCCATGGTCTGCGAGGCTGTCTGCCTTAAGATTCGGAAGCAGCCGATCAGATCCTGCTGGGACGGCAGCGCAGCTTTGACCGGGCTCTTAGTCTCCTTCAACGTTCCGCCGACCATCCCCTTGTGGATGCCGATGCTCGGCACAGCGCTGGCGGTCATAATCGTGAAGCAGTGCTTCGGCGGATTGGGCTGCAATATCTTCAACCCCGCTCTTATCGGGCGCGCGTTCCTTCTGGCTTCCTTCCCGAAGCATATGACGAGCTGGACACTGGGCGCGCAGTTCGGCAACCCGGTTGACGCTATCTCCCAGGCGACGCCCCTGGGACTCTTGAAGGAAGGCGGCCAGGACGCTCTCATAAGCGCGTTCGGTTCGAAGGGCAGCATGTACCTTGACCTGGCCTTCGGCTACGGCAGAGGGGCCATAGGCTGCGTCGGCGAGATCTCCGCCGTATTGCTGCTTTTGGGCGGGCTCTTCCTGCTCATAAGAGGCATAATCACTTGGCACATCCCCGTAAGCTTCCTTGTGACGCTGGCCTTGGTCACTCTGATCTTCAAGGGCGACCCGCTCTTCGCGATCCTCTCGGGCGGCGCGATGCTGGGCGCCTGGTTCATGGCGACCGACATGGTCACTTCCCCTCTGACGCACAAAGGGCAATTGATCTTCGGATTTGGCTGCGGACTTTTGACTTTCATAATAAGACGCTGGGGCGGTTATCCGGAGGGCGTTTCCTACTCAATCCTGATCATGAACGCCACGGTGCCCCTGATCGACGGTCTTATTTCTAACAGAGTATTCGGGACGGGCAAGAAATGAAAACCATACTGCATTACGGCTTAGTCCTTCTCATCATTGCCGGCGTGGCCGGCGTAGGGCTGTCCTTGGTTGACAGGATCACAAAGGAGCCCATCCAGGCCGCCCAGGCGAAAAGGCTTGAGGAAGGCCAGAAGCTGGCTTTCCCAAGCGCCTCCTCTTTCGGTGAACTGAAAAAGGTGGAAACGGAAGGCAAGACCATCTCTTATTACGAAGTCTTCGACGAAAGCAAGAACGTGATCGGCTACGAGCTTTTGTACCAGGTCGGCGGCTATCAGTCCCAGATCAAAGTTCTAAGCGGCATCGAGCCCGACGGCAAAGTCGTCGCCATCAGGGTGCTCGAGCAGGCGGAGACTCCGGGCTTAGGTGCGGAAGTGGACGCGCTTCCTTCCAACGACACCATATTGAGCGCCATCAAAGGACTCTTCTCCTCAAAGGAAGAAAAATCCGAGGAGAGCCAGATCCCCTGGTTCCAGGCGCAGTTCTCCGGCAAGACGCCCGAGGATCTCATTGTCGTGAAGACGAAAGATCCGAAGCACATCACCGCTCTTTCCGGCGCGACCATAACAAGTACCGCCGTGACGAAGGCGGTCAAGGAACCGATTGAGCTCTTCCTAAAAGCTAAAGCGGAGGGACAATTATGAGTCTTCTCAAGGAATTTTTAAAAGGCATCTGGGAAAAGAACCCTGTATTGGTCCTTTCCTTGGGCTTGTGCCCGACTCTCGCCACGAGCGGAAGCATGCGCAACGCCGTAGGTATGGGCCTTTCCGTCATCGCGGTTCTGACTTTCTCCAACATCATCATTTCCCTTATAAAGGGCTTCGTGCCTTCCAAGATCAGGATCCCCTGCTACATCATCGTCATCGCTTTTTTGGTGACGGTCGTCGATATGCTGATTGCGGGCTTCGCACCGGAACTTAGCAAGGCCATCGGACTCTTCATAAAATTGATCGTGGTGAACTGCATCATCCTTGGCCGCGCGGAAGCTTTCGCCGCCAAGAACAATCCCCTTAGAGCCGCGCTCGACGGGCTTGGCATGGGGATAGGCTTCCTTATCGCCATCTCCATCATCGCGACCATCAGGGAAGTTTTGGGCGCCAACAAATGGTTCGGGCTGACGGTCGTTCCCGGCTGGGACCCCATCGGCATCATGATCCTCCCCGCCGGCGCGCTTTTAACTTTCGGCCTCGTCATGGCCGTGCGTAACGTCTTAGCCCAGAGGAGAGCCAAATGAACCTAGCCACTGCCTTTCTAGTCGTCATTTCCGTTGTTCTCGTCAACAACTTTATCTTCTCGCGCTTCCTTGGCTATTGCCCGTACATCGGCGTTTCCACGGAAAAGAAGTCGGCCCTCGGCATGGGGCTCGCCGTCATCTTCGTCATGACGCTATCGAGCGTCGTCTGCTGGCTCGTCTATCACTTCTTCCTCTACCCCTCCGAAAGCAATCTCTTCTACAAGATCTTCGGCGGAGGACAGGGAGTCGAATCTTTCGACCTGCGCTACCTGATGACGCTGGTCTTCATCCTTGTCATCGCGGCTCTCGTGCAGTTCGTGGAGATGGTCATCCAGAAGATCGCCCCGCCCCTTTACGCGGCATTAGGCATCTACCTTCCTCTTATCACGACGAACTGCGCCGTCCTTGGCGTTACTATCCTCAATATCGAGGGCGTCACCATCAACGGCACGGCCCTTGGCTACGGACACCCAATGAGCCTCCTCTTTGGCGTTTTGCAGGGGTTTGGCGCCGGATGCGGCTTCCTACTCGCCTTAATGCTGATGGCGGGCATAAGGGAGCGTCTGGCGCTCGTTGACATTCCCAAGCCTTTCAGGGGAATGCCCATCGCCTTCCTTACCGCCGCGCTTTTGGCCATAGCCTTCATGGGCTTCGCCGGCCTTGTTAAATAAAAACGAAGTTATAAAGATGGAAAACGAAAAAGAAAAACCGGCTGCTCCAGTTGAAGAGCAGGAACAGAGAATAAAGACCAAGCACTCCCTAATACTTGGCAAAACGAAACTGAATTACACCGCCACGACCGGCACGCTCTTTCTTAGGGAGCACAAGGACGAGAGCAAAATTAAGGCCAGGATCTTTTTCACCTACTACGAACTGGACGGCGTAAAAGACAAGGCCAAACGCCCCGTGATCTTCATCTACAACGGCGGCCCTGGCAGTTCTTCCATCTGGCTGCACATGGGCGCCTTCGGCCCCAGGCGCTGCAAGATGAATGCCGACGGCTCCGCTCCCAAACCGCCTTTTGAGATCGTGGACAACAAGGAAACGCTCCTCACTGCCGCCGATCTGGTCTTCGTCGATCCTGTCAGCACGGGCTTCTCCCGCGCCGCCGACCTCGAGCACGAAGACGAATTTCACGGTCTTGAAAAAGACATCGAGGCCATGGGCGACTTCATCATGCGCTTCTGCAGCCAGCAGGGCCGCTGGATGTCCCCGAAGTACCTCCTGGGCGAAAGCTACGGCACGACGCGCTCCGCAGGGCTTGCCGGATACCTGAACAACGAGCAGGGCATGTACCTGAACGGCATCATCCTCGTCTCCTCCATCCTTGATTTCGGCACCGCCCGTTTCGACTTCGGCAACGACCTCCCCTTCATTCTCTTCCTTCCGACCTACGCCGCCATCGCGCACTATCACAAGAAAGCCGGCGTTGGACAAAAGCAGGACGATTTCCTGGCCGAAGTGGAAAGCTTTGCGGTCAACGAATATCTCCGCGCGCTCTTTTTAGGCACTGAACTTCCTGAAGATGAAAAACAGGAAGTCGCGAAAAAGCTGGCCGCCTACACCGGACTCACAGAGCAGTTCGTGCTTGACTGCAACCTAAAGCCCAGTATCTGGCGCTTCACCAAAAATCTCCTGAAAGAGGAAGGCTATTCCGTCGGCCGCTTCGACGGCAGGATCAAAGGCCGCGACGGCGAACGTGCCGGCGACCATCCCGAGACCGACCCAAGCCATTCCGCCACGGCGGGCGTTTTCACGACCTGCTTCAACGACTACGTCAGGACTGAGCTGAACTACGATTCCGAAAAACTATATCTGGTCCTGACCGGACGCGCCCATCCCTGGAAATTCGACCACGAGGGCAAATATGTCAACGTGAGCGACAGGCTGCGCCAGGCCATCTGCCGCAACACGGACCTGAAGGTCCTCATCGCCAACGGCTACTTCGACCTGGCTACGCCGTACTTCGCCACCTGGCACACGGTGAACCATATGCCCTTGACGCCGGAACTCAAGAAGAACATCTCCCAGACCTACTACCAGGGCGGGCACATGATGTACACCATCGATTCTGAGCGCGAGAAACTAAAAAAGGACATCGTCAGCTTCATAGCCAAGACGACCAACAAGAAGTAATGTTCGCTTTCGGTTCTCCTGACACCGCTTTCGTTTCGCCGCGGCACGCTCTTTACCCGCACATGACGGTCTTCAAGAACGTCCTGGGCGACCTGTCGCTTCGCGGCTATACGAGCGATGAGATAAAAAAGAGAACGACTGAAATGGAAAGCTGGCCCTGGCTCTCCCCTATCTTTTACAAAGCTTGCCGGGAGCTAACGGAAGAGGAACTCTACCTCGCCGCCCTCGCCAGAGCCGCCGCCTCGCAGGCGCCGATCCTTTTGTGTGAGCTTCCGGAAAATCCGTCTGAAAAAATATCAGACGCCCTTGAACATTTGAAAACCCAATTCACTGTAAAAATTGCGTCCCCCAATACAGGCACCGCATGGAGTAAACATTCAATATGAAGATCGCCCATTTTTGCATTTACGCATCGCTTCTCGTCCTCTCGAACATCTTCATGACTTTCGCCTGGTACTATCACCTGAAAAACAGGTCCGACTCCGCTGTAATCCTCGCCATTCTGACAAGCTGGGTGATAGCCTTCTTCGAATACAGCATCATGATCCCTGCCAACCGTTTCGGCAACCAGTCCTTCACCCTCATGCAGATGAAGATCACCCAGGAGATAGTTACACTCTCGGTCTTCGTGCCCTTCGCGATCTTCATTATGAAAGAGAAAGTTTCCTGGAACTTCCTCTACGCCGCCCTCTGCATGGTGGCCGCCGCCTACTTTATTTTCAAGTAAATTGAGAATAAAAAAGCGGACGGGTTGCCCCGTCCGCCCAAACATTGTAGGAGAAGAATCGTTTGGTTTTTATTTGTTTTTATATACGTCGCGGGGCTGCTTGTACCCCGGTTCGCAGTAATTGTAAGCCATGATCTTGGTGCCGTCCACTGACAATTGGCTGGTGTAGTCAGCGGGCAGGTCGGCTATGCCTTCCTCGGAGACGACATAAACGTTAACCTGGAAGAATTTCGGGAAATTCATATTGAAGAAACCGAGTTTGGAGATCTTCTGGGTCTTGCGCAAATAATAGGTCCTGTCGTCGTCAGTCCTGTAGTAGTAGGCAAGGTAATAGCTTCTCGGCTTGATCTCTTTGCCGTAATTGTAGAAGATATCGCCTTTCACGGTGCGCTTGGTGCTCTTCATGAACTTGATATGGAAGACGGGATCTTCAGTTCTCTGCAGCGTAGCGTCAACGTAGTCGGCGCCCTGGGTGATGTCCATAAATTCGCCTGAGAAGAGGTCCAGGGAATTGGCGAAGCCTTTGAAAGTGTACTGGGGATACAGAAGGCGCATTTCCTGGCGGTTCTTCCAGAATTTGACCTTGCCGGCCACAGGATCCTTGTCCTGGCCGCCCAGGATCGTAGTGTAGCCGTCCCTGGCCACTATGACGGTGTAAGTAGCGCCGTTGGCGGAAAGATTGTAGGAGCCCGTGTATTGCTTGAAGCCCGGCTTTTCAGCCAGAACACATGTCGCTGTTATCGCTAATATGAGTAAAAGTATTTTCTTCATATCAATACCTTATTTTTTGTAGCCGTAGGTGCAAAGGGGAAACTGCTGCATCATGTCGCGGAAGAGTTCGTCGTAGCGGTTGTGGATCTCTCTGGCCCACATGACGTCTCTTTCATACATGTACAGGAAGCTTATGCCCATGACGAGGGAGTCGCGGAAATCCTCGGCTTCCCAGACTTTTTCGCCGGTCGAAGCGTCGTAGAAAGCGATCCTTGCTGTCACGCTGTTATATGAGAAGACCAGGCCGTAGCGGCTGCACTGCTCTTTCACTTCGCCGTAGCAGACGAGGTCAACGCCCAGGGCGCTCTTCATCCTGCCGGCGGCGCTTTCGTCGAGGTCGCGGCGGGTGAGCTTAGAAAGGCGATTGTCGGTCTCGCCCATCGGCTGGACGTTCCAGTTCTTATAGGAGACCAGGTTGCCGTAGAAGGAGCGCCTGGCGTAAGTGTTGGCGTTCTTCATACCGGCGTTGTTGATGAAGGGCATGACCGCGATAGTGGTGTACTTCGGAGTGACCGCAAGATTGATGTGGTTGCGGGTGTTCATGACCACTTCTTCATGAATGTTCTCGTAGGCCCCCCTGGCGCATCCGAAAAGCAAGAGAGAGGCGGCGGATATCAATATGTATTTCGCGCTTTTCATCAGAAGGAGAATCCTGTGCCGAGGGTTAAGCCGTCCAAGGGTTTCCAATCTTTCGATTCACTATCCTTGAAGATCGGGACACCGTAGTTGATCCTGATGGGCATGCGCCACAATTGCAGAATAAGGCTGCCGCCGACGCTGGCGTTGATCTCGCCGAAGTTGTCGAATTTCTTTCTTTCGACCACGTACTGGCCGTTCATGCAGCGCAGCGCTCTGTAGTACGTCCTTTCCTTCCACCAGACGTTGCCGATGTCGGTCCAGACCGCGCCGTGCACGCTGATGTTCTCGTTGTAGCGCCAGATCGGGAAGATGTATTCCGCGGAGACCATGAACTTGAAGTTGCCGCCCAGCGGGTTGTCGCCGGAGTAGTCCTTCGGCCCGACAAAGCCGTAGCGGAAGCCGCGCATCTCTTCGCTGCCGCCCATAAAGAAGCGGTCGAAGATCGGCGTATTGTGGGAAGCGAAGCCGATCGATCCGCGCAGCAGCAAGACGTGCGAACCGCTGAAGACGTAATTGGGCTTCCTTTCGAAGAGCTCGAAGAGCTTGAAGTACTGGGAGTGGCTGGCTTCAACAAGACCGTAGATCGTGGAGCCGACGCCAACTCTGCCTTTCAAAATGGTCAGAGCGCCGGAAGTCGGAAGGAACAGGGCGTCTCTGGTGTCCCTCGTAAGAGTGATTGTCGGAGCGAGCACAGCGTAACTGCCCTTCTCTTTCTTCAGATACTTGTCATAGCGCTCGTATTCAAGAGGGACCATGCGTTTCTGGACGCGGCCGTTGCGTTTGTTGACATGGCGTCTCTTGAGCCAGGTGGTGTCTTCGCCGACGATCATATCGTCATAATCCAAGGACTTGTCAACGCCGACCCTGATGTATTCACCAGCCAAGGCGCCCTCAACTTTTAAAACGCCAAGGTACTTGCCGACAGTCGGGATCCAGGCCATACTAACCGGCGTAGCGGCCCTGAGGTCGCCGCCGATCCTCATGATCCTGAGATCGGGACCAAGGGCGTTGTTGTTCTTCCAGTAGAGGTCGAAGCCGGCCGCCACTTTTCTTCCCTTCAGCTGCTCATGCAGGAAGTAGGGCTCCGTGAAACTTAGGATGACGTCCTGGCGGTGAATGCCAAATTCGCCTTTCAAACGAAAATGCTGGCCGCCGCCGGTGAACCAATTTTTGTAATTCTTCCAGTCAAAGTTGGGCTGCGTAATGGTGATCGTGCCGAAGAGCATGTCCTGGCTGGAGAAGCCGACGCCCACGCCGACCTGGCCGGTCAATTTTTCCTTGACGTCAACATAAATGTCTTTCTTGCTGTGATCCTGGGGATTCGGCGCTTCGACTATATCGACTTTCTCAAAGTAGTCCATGTTCATCAGGCGCTGGCGGCTCGTGTCGATGCGGTAGTAGTTGTAGCGGTCGCCCGGGAAGAAAGAGAGCTCGCGGCGGATGACGACGTCTTTGGTGCGTTCATTGCCGGTGATGTAAACGATGCCGATGTCGAAGAGGGACGATTCGTCCATTTCGTAGAAAATATCGACTCTCACGCTGTCGTCGGGCTGCTCTTCGGCAAGCAGTACCTTGGAAGCGCAGACGGCGTCGGCATAGCCCAGAGAACGGAAATAATTCCTAAGATTCTCAGTGTCGCGTTCCACAGCCTGCGGGGTATAGGGCTCGTCACGATGCACCTCGATCATCGAGATGATGTTGGTGAGGTACATATCCCTCAGTTTGCCCTGCCTGACGGTGATGTCGTTGACAAAATAAGGGCGTCCCTCATCGATCGTGATGTCGAGGGCGAGGCCGTCGCCTTTCTCGGTGGAATGGAGGTCGTAATCGACCTGGGCCTCGGGATAGCCGATTTCCTGATACATCTCGGTTATTTTCCAGATATCGTCCCTGACCTGATCTTCCTGGTATGTGCCAAAAAGGAACCAGAAACGGGCTTTGGTGCCGATCAAGAGTTTGATCTTAGCCGTGGAGATAAGCGTATTGCCGGAAATATTGACTTCCCTGATGTAGGATTCCTCGCCTTCCGAAACGAGAATGTTGACGCTGGCCCTGGTTCCGTCCATGGTGTCGTCTATCTCATAGGTGACATCAGCCATGCCGTAGCCTTTTTCAGCGTAATATTTGCGGATCTCCTCCACGGAGTTTTCAAGTTTCTCAAGACTCAGGGGCTCGCCTATTTTGAGTTGGACCTTGTCAACCAGGTCCTTTTCCTTAATGCTGTTGTTGCCGGTGAAATCAAGCTTGTCGAGAATTGGTCTTTCCTTGACAGTGTATGTGACGATCGTGCCGCTGATACCTTCGCTCGTAGTGGTCGAAGCGCTATCGAAATCGCCGGAGGCCAAAAGCCTCTCAGTGTCAGCCATGGCTTTTTCTTCGCTGTAAACTTCATTGGGATGCGTGCTGATCATGTCACGGATGACCTGCTCGCTGACTCTTCTGTTGCCCTCTATGTCAATGCGCTCGATTATGGTCTCGCCATAAGCGGATAAGCCGAGGACCGCCGTCAGAGTCAAAACGGCGAGTCCCAATTTCAGGTCGAATGTCTTCTTTCCGAAAGTTGATTTCATAATATCTGATCGTCTCCAAGACAATATTTCAATATAAGATTATCTTCTGACATCCTACCACAAAACGCACCCCAAATCAAGTGTTATTAACAAAGTTCACAATATATTACACATTCGCAAGTTGGCTAAATATACTAAATTATAGCACTTACTAACAGTTATCCACAAGTTATCAACAATTTAAAAAGATGTGAAGATCAGGTGGATAAGGGAAGGAAAACCTGTTCATTTCGCTGGACAATAAAAAAGCCCCGGGAGACCGGGGCTTTTAAAACGCTAAGCGATTCGCCTGCCGTTTATTTTCTGCGAAGCAAAAGCAAGGCCAGAGCGAGAAGTCCGAAGACAGCCGGCTCGGGGATAGTGTGGTCGCAGACCACCACGTTCTTGATGTAGGCGCCGGTATCGCGTTCTTCATCTGGGCCGTCGTTCACAGCTTCGATGTTAAAGGACGTGACGGGCTGGCCGTCGAAATCGGTGTTGAGCACGATCTCGCCGGTGAAGCAGTTAGTCTCATAATCACCCAGAGTCACCTGAGTGACGCAGGAATTGGCTTCATCAAGATCCATGGTGTAGGAGAAAGTCTGCCATTGACCGAGCGTGTTGTTTCTCATAAGCTCTTCAACCCCGTCTCCTCCGGCGGGTTTGTAGCCCAAAACAACTTCCTTAGTATCGCGATCCCTTCTTATGTAGAAAGGCAGGAATCCGTCTCCGGTATTCTGGCAGAACCTTAGATAGGTCGTGTTGTTGTTGTCCGGCAGGTTGACCAGGCAGCGGAAGGAATAGTGGCTTCCGGCCGGGACGCCGGCGCTGACCTTAACCTTGCTCTGCTGATCGAAATAGAGGCACTGGATGCCGTCGAAGATCTTAAGAGAAGGCTCGACTTCGTAGAAGTTCTCAACTTTCCAGCATTCCTGATTGTTGATTGAGCCGAGATGGAAAAGCTCGCCCTCGAATTCGGTCGTGTAGTACCAGCCGCCCACGCCGAAGGTCACGAGCTGGACGAAGGAGCCGGAATTGGTGCCATTGCTGGCCTCGTATTCGTATTTGAGCCTGGCGGTATAGTAACCGTCCTTCAGGCCCTTGCGGTCAAGCCTGTAAATAACCATGCCCTTGGTGCCGATGGTGCCTTTGTCGCGCGAGAGTTTCAAATTGTCCGCGTAATCGAGAACTTCAATGTTGAACTTGTAGTTCTGGGCGCCGGCGTTCTCCAAAAGATTGGTGTAAACGCTCAGACCGCCCATGGAGACCGCTTTTTCGTAAGAGGGAATGGCGATCTTGGGACGCTGGACTTCCGTGATGAGCAGATTGTCGATGGAAACGCCCACTCTGGAATCTTCGCCGCCGCCGCTGACACCGAATTTTTCAAAGTAGTGCATAGGCACCACCCGGTCATTCATCCTCTTTCTCAGAGGCTTTTCCGTAAAGTTGGTGGTGAAGTCGCCGAAGGTGAATTCCGTGAGCTGCTGCATCCTGAAGTCCATGGTGTAGGAGAAATCATGCCAGGTCTTGCCAGGCAGACCGTAGTCGCCGACCAGGGGATATCCTGAAGTGTCGTTGTAGGCCCAGAGCCTGACGTCGTTGCCTTCGGCGTGATACCAAAGGTCAAAGATGGCCGGATTGGCCCAATAGGTCGAGCGGAAATAGAAGCGGTCGGCTTCGTTTTCAAAATCCCAGCGGAATTTGCAGGAGACTTTGATAATGAGGTTGGAGGGCGTCCAGATGGGATACCAATAGCCGTCCCAGCCGCTGGCTTTTTCAAAGGTCGCGCACTGACCTTCCCAGGGATCGGATGGCGTGTTGACGTAAGCTTCGTTCGTTACGGGAGAATAATCGTTGCCTTCCTCTTTTCCGAACCAGCCCTGCTGACCGTGAAGCTCGCCAGGCTGCATATAGGGAGCCTCAAAATCTTCATAGTAGAAGACCAGGCCGGATCTGACGTTCAACGGAATGTCGAATTTTCCGTAAGGCGAGCAGTCGAAAGTGAGGATCGTGCGGTAGAAACCGTCGCCCATGACGCTGCGATTAAAAGTAACCTTGTGGCTCTTGGTTGTCTTGCAAACACCGGTGGACGCGAAGGTGAGCCACTCCGGATCGCCCAGGGCGGAAACGGTGTATTCGAATTCACCGCCGCCGTTGTTGGCTACGACGAATTCGCGGCTGGCGACGTTGCGGCCTATTAAAACGGGATCAGTCGGCATGGAAGGGACCGGCGTGGTCAGCGCCTCGTAAGCGACCTCGATGTCGTCCACGGCGGTGACGTAACCGCTGCCCTGCGCCACATAACCGCCGGCGAAGACAGCCGCGCCGATATGCGTGATCCTGAAGTTGGGAAGGATAACGTTTTCCGGAACGTTGGTGACGCCGTTGGCGATGACGTTGACGAGGCGGCGAGAGGGATACTGGATATTGAATTCCAGCTCATTGTCCTTGTCTCCGCCGATGCCGCCAAACTCCATCTGAACTTTGTCGCTGTGGATGATGTAAAAAGTGCCGCCGTTGCGGTAAGCCCAGAGGGCGCGGCCGTTGGAGGTCCCGTTGCCGAACATGAAGCCGCTGATGTTGCTAAGGGAGCGGTGTTTCAAACGGATCCTCATAATGCCGGTCTCGGTGAACATGGTTTCCTCGGCCCCGGTGGGGATCCATACGCCGGAGTTGCCGGAGTTAAATCCGTCGGCGTCGTTCTTCGTCACGGTCAGACACTTTGACTCCATGACGTCGCTTTCCACTTTATAGGCGAAATTCGTCTGGTATTTGGTCTGCCAAACGCTCGCCGCTTCGCATTGCGGCAGAAAATCGCCGGAGCTGTAACTTTCAAAGTCCTCCTTGAAGAAAACGCTCGGGTCCGCTTGAACATAAGCCGCGGATACAGCCAGCGCCGCTAAGAGAAAAATGATTCCTTTTTTCATAAATCACCTCGTGTTGGTTTGAATTCTAATTGTCAAATATATATTGTAGCAAATTTAACGCTTTCATATTTGGTAAAATAATTTTCATGGAGCACAAAGATTACATGCAGCTGACTGTCAAGGAAGCCAAAGAGGCCGCCGCTATTGGCGAAGTCCCGGTCGGGTGCGTCATTGCGGACGAAGCCGGGAACGTCATTGCTTCCGCCCACAACCTTACGGAAAAAGGCCAGGACGCCACCGCCCACGCGGAGCTTTTGGCCATAAAGGAAGCCCAGAAAAAATTGGGCCGCCGCCTCACTGGCTGCACGCTTTACGTTACCCTTGAGCCCTGCCCCATGTGCTCCGGCGCCATTCTGCTCAGCAGGATCAAAACTGTCGTTTTCGGAGCGCGCGACTGGGAAAGAGGCGCCCTGCTTTCCAACGCCAACCTCGCCAATACCTGGGCGGGCGGCAAAGTTGAAGTGTTGGAAGGGTTTTGCTCGCTTGAATGCGAGACGCTTCTCAAGGATTTCTTTTCTGCCCGCAGATAATCCCCTCCCTTCGGCCCAATATATTGTTAAAAAAAGGCCCTTTTGATACAATATATTGAGTGTGTATTCGTATAAGAAGGGATTATGGACAACAATATAATTGAACAGATCGATCCCGCGCCGCAGCCTGATCTTTTTCAGGCTGTGGCGCCGGAACCCACTTTTCTGGATCTTCTTCCAGCCAGTCACTGCGCTTTTCTAAGTTCAGAGCGGCGGTGGTATTACGCCACCATTCTCTATTTTCTCTTTCTGCGCCGCCAGGCCCATGAAGTCGAAAAGTATCACAACGATATCTACGACGCCGTCCAATCGCTCCTGGAAACTGCCGGCCCTTACAGCCAGCAGACTTTCCGAGCCGACATGGAGCAGCTCATGCTCTGGGGCAACGTCGAGCGCCGCATCGAACCGAAAAGACTGCAGCACATCGCGGACAGGAGAGTGCAGAAATTCCTCTACCGCCTGACCGACCATACCAGGGCGCTATTGGAGAGTCTGTCGCTCGTACGCTCCGTGGAGAATCTGAACGCCGTCACGCTTGACCAGGACCATCTTCTGGATCTTCAGGAACTCGTCGAAAAGATCGGCCTTTGCCTTTCCCGCGGCGAGAATTTGACGGATGCGGAATTGAGAAGGCTCGCCAGGAACATCTCTGAATTAGACAACCGCTGCCGCCTCGTCGCCAACGAGATCAGCGACTTCGGCGCCAGGATCGCGACTTTCAACATCGAGCCTTTCCAGCTCGAGACTCTGCCGCAAATAATCGACCGCCTGGCCAGGTACGTTGACCAATATCTGCAGCGCGTGGCGAACCTGACGCCTCCCGTTTACAACGCGCTCTCGCGCTGGAATTCCCAGCAGGGGCTCGCCATTTTAAGGAACGCCAGGGAAGCGATGAGGCTGCACGCCGAGAACAATCCTCTGGCAGGCGCCCTGGCTGAGCAGGACGACCCCATCGAACAGATGCTGGCGAGGCTTATCCCCTTCTTCGCTCCCGAAGGCGTCTTCCAGCTTCTCTGCCTCCGTGTCAACGAGCAGGTCAGGATACTTATCAGCCGCATCAGGCAGTACCTCGACGACATCAGGCACCGCAACATCAGGATAAGGATCCTCCGCCGCCGCGCCAACGAATGCATCGGCGCTCCAGATGAAGCGCTGCCGGAGATCAAAGCTTTCATAAGGGAGCTCTTCTCCGTCGGACAAATTTATAACGACATGGGCGGCGGCACTCCGGAAGACCGCGTTCCCCCGCCGAGGCCCAATTACTGGCGCCGCCGCGCCATAAGGCCGCCTTTCCGCAACGCCGCCATCATCGCCAAAACAGGCTCGGCAAGCGCCAGCCGCGAACTGGAAAAAGCGAAGGCCAAACGCCTGAGGGACTTCATGCTCCTGAAAGCTTATCCAATGGGACAGCGCGGCCCCATCCATTTGTTCTCCCTTAAGAACATGGACGACATCAGGAACTACATGGATTCCGTCAAGTTCTACAAGATCGGAAGGAAGCACGGCATCAGACTTGGGTACACCTTAAAGCAGCCTGACAAAAACGCGCCGCAGGCGGAATTCAAAGGCGGGAAATGGTATTTCTCCTCCCCCGACTACACCGTAGATTTTCAGGAAAACAACTAAAAGACTATGAACGAACAATACTTTGAAAACGAGACGGAGAACTACTCCGACCAGATCGATCAGCTGAACATCCACAGCGTCAGGGCGCTTCTGAACGTGCTTTTGGAATCGCCCTTCTTCTACCAGACCGACGACCCGGACCTCTTCGCCTACCTGAGATTGAACCAGGAAGCCGTCGGCCACTTCTTCATGCGCTACTTCGGCTGGGAGCTCTACGTTGACCGCCAGGCTGCAAGAATAATAAAGCCGCAGCTCTACAACAATTCCTTGAAGCCGTCGCAAAGGGACATGTTCGACCTGACGAGAAGGGACGAATGCTCGGTCTTCATGCTGCTTTTGGAATTCTACGAAAAGCTCCTCAGGGACTTCAACTCCAATTACGACGACGATAAAAGGCTGCGCTTCCTCATCTCGGACTTCGTCCAGTACTGCTTCAACCGCTTCAACGAGGAGCTTGAGGACGGCGAATCGAGTGAGAAAGCGATAGTGGACGCCTGCCGCACGCTCTTCCCGAAGCTGATAAAATACCGCTTCATCGAGCAGAAAGAAAAAGCCGAGGTCGGAAAAGACGAGCGCCTGCCGGAAGGCTTAGAGCAGCAGGTCATGTACGAATTTCTCCCCGGCATCCACTGCTACCGTCCGGACGTTCTCACCTTCAAGGAGATCGCCAGGCTCTACTCCAAGCAGGACGGAACTAAAGAAGAAGCTGACTTAAAGGAAGAAGAAACTGAACAGGAAAATTTTTAAATAGGTGAATACGATGAACGGAAACCACAGTTGGGAAAACGCTTTGAATTTGAGGGCATTGCGCCTTATCAATTTCCATAACTTCGCCGACGAGACCATAAAGATCCACGGCAGCCTCTTTCTCATGGGCAACAACGGCACCGGCAAGACGACCATAATAGACGCGGTGCAATTAGCCCTGACCGGCGGACAAAGGCTGATGTTCAACGCCGCTACCGTAATAGGCGGGCGCTCGGAATCCGGCCGCAGCCTTTCCGGCGTTCTGCTTCAGCACAACTTCGAGACCGGCAAAGTTGGCCGTGCCGGCGGCGCAGTCGGCTACGTCGCCCTCGAACTGCTCGATCCCAAGAGCCAGAACCCCGTGACGATAGGCGTCGGCGCCTTCGCCGAGAATCTCGACCAGCGTCCGGAAATGTGGGGCTTCATTGTTGACGCTCCCCTCTCCGACGTCCAGCTCACCGTTAGGGTGAACGACGTTTCCGAAGCGCCCCAGTACCGCCCCGTGGACAAGAAGGAACTGCCAGGCTTGGTCGGCAAGACGCGAGTTTACGACATCGGGCGCTACCGCACGCAGGTCGCGAACCGCTTCTTCGGCGGACGCTCGAATTTTGAGCGCGTGGCCGATCTCTTAAAGGCCAGCAAATCCTACAAGGACCTGGTCGTCAAAGCCCGCGACTTCGAAGGCCTCTTCGCGGCCCTCTTGCCCGCTCCCGACCACCAGGTCTTCCAGGACATCGAAACGACGCTGCAGAACCTGGAGACCATCGAGAGCGACATCAAAGGCCTTAAGAAAGAAGCCGAGCTGCTCGATGAGGCGAACAAGACCGTAGCCAAGATCGCTTCCTCCAAAGCGAGGATCGAGGAATGCCGCTACCTGAAGCTAAGGAACTCCCTAAACAACCTCGCCTCGGAATTAAAGAGCCAGGAAAGAGCCGTCGCCGTCAACCGCCAGAACCAGATCGACGCCAAGAACAAACTTGACGACCTCCTGCCGAAACTCGAGCAGACAAGGACGACCTTGGCTGAAGTGAGGACCGGCACCGGCGCCAAGCTCTGGGAAGAAGCGGAACGCCTTGAAAAAGAACTGGCGAAACTGAAAGAGGATTCCGTCACCTTCAAGGAAGAAACGGAAAAAGAATTGCAGAAGCAGGCTACGCTTGAAAAGGACAAGGCGAACGCCAACGCCGACGTTTTGGAAGCCATCCGCTCCCAGAACGCCATAATAAAGACCATATCTGTTCCGGTCTGCCCCGAGACAGTGAAAGAAGCCTCTGACCATCTTTCCAAAACGATCGCCTCTTTGAAGAAAGCTTACAAGAACGCCGAGGAAACGACCGAGTGCGACACCGAAGCGCTCTCCCGCTCCCAGAAGCTGGCAGTAAGGGCCGCCGACAACCTGCTGCAGGCCTTAAGAGACGAAAAGCAGACTCTCTCTCTGCGACTTTCCGACTTGGAAAGGGAAGGCAAAGTGACGGCCGCCGTCCCGACCATGGAAGTGATGCCCAGAGTCATCGGCTACAGGGATTTTCTGGACGCGCTGAAGAGAGAAGGCCTGAAAGCCGAGCCGCTCTTTTCTATGCTCGATTTCGCGCCCAATACGCCGCCCCAGCTCATGAACCTGATCGAGTCTTTCCTTGGCGACGAATGGCTCGGCACCATCATCCCCGAAGAGGAGGATCTCGAAGAAGTCATAAGGTTGGCCGGCAAAGCCAATCCCGGGATCAGGATAGCCGACACTTCCCGCCTCATGGCCACGAAGAGCCCGAAACCCCTGGACAATTCCATCGCCAAATATCTGAAGACCGCGAACGGCTTCGCCCGCTGCTTTGTTGACACTCAGCTCGGCAAGATCAGGATCTGCGACCTGGCCGCCACTCCGGACGGCGACTGGCTGTCCCGAGAAGGCCTTGTCAAAGAGCGCGCCGTTTACCGCTACATCAAGCGTGAAGCGGAAGGACTCCTTGGCAAAGCGCGCCGCCAGGCCGCCCAGGAAAAACTCCTGACCGAACAGAAGATCAAAAATAAAGAGCTCAGCAATATCGCCGACGGCCTCAGGAAAAAGCAAGCCTCCCTCAGCGAAACGATTGAAACGATCTACAAGATAAAGATCCAGCTGGAAGAAAAAGTCTCGCCATGGCTCATCGCCCACCGCCTCACCCAGAGAGCCGCCAACGACAAGCTCCTCAATGAAATGAAGGAAAGAGTCGAGAAAGCCCAGAGCCTGCAGGCCAAATCCCAGCGCCAGATCGTGAGGATCACCAAGCAGATCAAGGAGCTAAGAGAGGACAAGCAGTTCCAGACCACCGGCGACATCCACAAACAGCTAGACATCCTAAAAAAGCGCCTGACGGAAGAAGAGAAGGAACGCGAGGAGCTCGTCGAAATGATCGCCCGCTACAAGGAACGCGTCTCCATTCTGGAAGCCCAGAACGCCAAGACCAGGCTCAGCTACAACGAAGCCGTGAACCAGGCGGCCGACAAGAAGAAACTTCTGGAAGACAGCCTCTCTGAAGAATACCCCGACCTCGAGAGCTACCTCAAGGAGACCTACGGCGCAGAGAACGTCCAGGAAGGAAGATTGGCCGAGATAATAAAGATCCAGGAGCGCGTAATAAACCGCGAGATCGGAAGCTTAGTTGGCAGCGACGACTCCCGCTCCAAGGGCGGACTCATCCACCATGAGCTGCTCTGGACGAAATATGCCTTCACCTACCGCGAGGACATCAACGACCTCATCGACCAGGACGGCCGCGACCTCAAGACCATAACCTTGAAACTGAACGACCAGCTCACCCAGCTCGAGAATTCCGTCAGCGACAACAGAAGAAAACTTCTCGAGAAAACGATCCTGGGCGATCTCTCCAACCAGTACACCAGGGACCTCTACAGGTTGAAAGAGAGTTTGGAAGCCGTCAACCTCATGCTGGAAGGCCTTAGTTTCGGCCGCTCCCAGTACCGCTTCACCCAGAAGATCAAGAATGAATACCGTCAGGTTTACGGC
Source organism: bacterium (assembly GCA_017616555.1). Classification (GTDB taxonomy): domain Bacteria; phylum Auribacterota; class UBA3054; order UBA3054; family UBA3054; genus UBA3054. Next base: position 72,815 of record JAFZXZ010000017.1, read on the forward strand.
ATCGTCAGAAGAGCCGGCGACATCGACGAAGACAGCCAGGAGCAGCTGAAAGCCTTCTTCGAATCTAAGATCGGCGAACTGCGCATGCAGCCAGACGGCTCTCTCCCCTCCTTCCTTGACTACCGCCACTGGTTCGACTACCAGCTGCATGTGAAAGTCGTAGGCACCGAGGGCGAAGGCATCGAGTTGACGAACGACATCCGCCGCCTTGGTTCCGGCGGCGAACAGGCCGTGCCGAACTATCTTCTCATAATGGCCATGAGCGCTTTGCTCTACAACCAGATCAACGCCAGGATCCGCTTCCTCCTCTTCGACGAAGCCTTCTACGGCATCGACGCGGAAAGAAGAGAAGAATTGCTGCGCTTCGCCAACAGACTCGGCCTCTCCCTTGTCATCGCCACTCCGGAAATGGACGGCGTCACGGAAGCCATGCGCGAATCCACCACGCTCCTCCTTGAAAAGAACGCCAACAACGAGATCTTCATCGGCAACTTCGTCTGGGAATCCCAGGAAGGCCAGCAAATGGATATCTTCAACCAGGAAGCGAACGAAGAGGAGACCTACACCATCGGCGTGAAGAAAGAGAAAACTCCCGAACCGGAACCCGAGCCCGAACCCGAGCCCGAACCGGAACCCGAACCGAAGCCCGCTCCCAAGAAGACGCTTGCCAAACCAAAACCGGCAAAGAAACCCGCACCCAAAAAAGCGCCCGCCAAAGCGGTCAAAAAGCCCGCTCCGAAAAAGCCCGCCAAACCCGCTCCCAAAGCGAAGCCGAAAGCCAAAGCTAAAGCCAAACCCAAAGGCAAAAAATAATGGATCCCAAGACCGCGCAAGAACTCGTTGATCAAGCCATTTCCGCCCGTGAAAAAGCCTACGCCCCCTACTCCAAATTTCAGGTGGGCGCCGCCATCCTCACCAAGGACGGAAAGACCTACCAAGGCTGCAACATCGAGAACGCCTCATACGGGGCCACCATCTGCGCGGAACGCGCCGCCGTTTGCAACATGATAGCGAACGGCGGCACGGATCCAATAGCCATCGCCATCTGCTACAACGCGGAGGAATTCGCCGTCCCCTGCGGCATCTGCCGCCAGGTGCTCTCGGAGTTCTCCCCTAAGGGCGACCTCACGATCCTCATGGCCAAGACCGACGGCACATACCGGGAGACTACGCTTTCCGCCCTTCTCCCCGCTTCCTTCAAGCTGAATTGATCACTTCCATTCCTGGCGAAGGATGCGCAGCATGATGAAGTCGCTGTACTCGTTGTCGTAATAGTACGCTTCTTCCAAAACGCCTTCTTGCTTGAATCCAATCTTTTTGTAGAAATTCAAAGCGTTCGTGTTCAGAGCTACCACGCCTATGGAAACGCGGTGCATGGATAATTCCTTGAAGGCCATGTCCAGCATGATCGTGATCGCTTCCGTCCCGTATCCCTTGCGCTGATTCTTCGGGTCAGGAATGATTATCGTAAGGTCAGTCTGATGCCAGGCGGGGAACATGCGCAAGAGGCCGGTCTCGCCGATAACGTTTCCCTCGAGGTCCGTGATCGTATACCAGACCGAATCCTCGGACCTGTGTGCGACGGTGATGCGCTTTTTTTCCTCTTCCTCGTCGGTGGGTTTCTCGAAGCCGCACTGGAACATTACTTCCGGCTTGTTGAACCAATGGGCAAAATACTTTGCGTCCTCTTCCTTTTGCTCGCGCAAAACGACGCTTTTTCCTCTGATCTCTTTTCGCATATATTTACCTCGAAATCATTCCGGATACCGACGGGATGTATGCAGGAAGGAAACGACTATAAGCTCATTCCCATCCACCATGTACACTATGATGTAAGGCGTATTGAGCACCAAAAACTCATAGGTGCCATTTACCCTGCCTGGGTGACCTATGCGGGGTTCCGAAGCCAGCAGATCGAGAGTCTGCATAATGCGAACTATGACGTCTCTGGCCGCCGAGCGGTTATCCGCGAAGATGTGCTCGTAGCCGTTTTTCAGATCTTCCGCGGCTAATTTTGTGTACTTAATCTTAAGCATCAGCGCATCCATTTCTCCAAAATGTCACGCATCTCTTTGTCCGTGGCGAACTGTTTTTTCTTCGCCTGCTTCACGCCCTCCTCAATATGGGCGACCTGCCAGTCCTGCAAAGAGAGATAGTAATTGATCGCTTCGTTGATAATGAAGCTTCGGTCGCGCTTTTGGGCCGCTGCCAGCTGGTCGAGTTTCTTCTTCGTTTCCTCTTCGGTCCTGAACGATATGGTATTCATAATATTATCCTGTATTTTTTTGTAATACGCTGTATTATACAATATCGCTCGAACCTTAGCAAGCCAAGCGGCAAAAAAAGCGACCGACGACTTTTCGTCGCCGGTCGAAAGCTGCAGAGCTAGTAACCTAGAATAGATTATTCTGTTTCTTGCTGTTTTATTCTGTAATAGTTGGTATACCAATCGTTGGCATGACCGGAACGCCATTGGGATACCACTTCGGTAGATTTCTTCCACTGGCCATTTTTGCCAAAGGTCGCAACATATTTGGTTTTAATACCGCCTTTGATTTCATGTTCATAGGTGGAATCTTCATTAAAGTTTTGTTCAACAATGACTTTGTTGTCTTGGACGGTAATCTTCCTGTCATAGGTGTATTTGGCTTGTCCCCAGAACAAAAGTTCTTCACGTTTGGGGAGTATTTTATGAAAAGGAAGAGCGGCGCTTCTCATTATTCTACCATAAACAATGGCCTCTGTATCTGAAACAAAGTTGGTATAGTATGCCCAGTCGTCCTGAGCCCATAAATGCCCCGGATATTGATTGGCAATGCGCGCGAACCACTCTGTATTCGGCATATACGGAAGCACCGGCCGAGCATCTTTCTTGCGGGGCTTAAAGGTATAGGACGCCACAGATTCTTCCGCAATGTTCGTCGGGCAGGTTTCCATCAAGGTTTGTGCTTTCCACTCATCTGACGTGCTTTGTTCTTTACGATGACGGCTGACCACCTTTAATGTCTGTTGATTGTTTTCCAAAGGATTGGTCGTGCCTGTCTTACCCCAATAATTCTTGCTTTGTGCCCACACAACATCATTGGTCGTCTTACCTTTCTTTGTGTATAGATACGACTTTTCAACAGAGCCGTCTTCACGGGGTGTTTCTGTTTCCTTCTTGTATTTTTCTTTATAATTGTCCGTTGTCTCTGCGTTTAAGGACATTTCTGTTGCGCGTTCCTGTGTGGACCAGAATCCGTTGCTCAATACATCATGAACGGTAATGCCCAAGACCTCACCGACAATCAAAAGAACACCCAACGCCGATGAATATAACCATTTTTCATTCATTGAATTCTCCTAAAATTCAATTAAAAAATTCTCTTGCGCAATGAATTGCGTAATTCCGTAATTTTTCTATTATTTTAATCAAAAAAAAAAAAAAGCAAGTCTTGGAAAAGCTTTTATCCATGCGGAATTGCAGAGATTGCGCTTGCAATCGCCTTTAAAACAAGTTGTTCGCAAGCGCGTGTTTTTAAGATTTGATTTTCAAGTTCGTACTTAAGCAGACGGTTTAAAATGTGAAACGGTCAGATCGTTTAATTATATCGAGAAGCTGTTTTTGTCAGTTTTTCCTACGCTTTGTCCCCTGTTTCCCTACGGGTCGTTTCCGGTTTGGCTGGCAGATTAATTTATTGAAATATCCTAATATATGCGCGTAGTTTTAAAATCAAAAAGAGCGAACTTAATATGACTAACGAAGAACTTGAAAACATGGTTGCCAAACGCGAGAGACATGATCTCGAGCTGAAGGAGTCGTTCGGAACGGAAACGATTGAAACAGTCTGCGCCTTCGCCAACGCCAGCGGAGGATTAATAATAATCGGCATAGACGACAAGGGTGAGCCGGCGAAGAAAAATCTGCGAGTTGAATCTTTGCGGGATTTTGAGAACAAAATATCCACCGCTACGGAACCATCCGTCGCGGTGGACGTGGAAGAAAACTTATACCGCGGACATAAGGTCGTCGTTATCCGGGGGCAGGAAAACCCGCTCAAGCCCGTGGCGACAAGAGGAAGATGCTTTATAAGGAAAGGCAGCGTGAACCATCAAATGACGCCAACGGAAATAGCGGAATGCCACATAAAGTCGACAGGCGGCAGCATGGACGCCATAATCATCCCGGGAGTTGCAAAAGAAGACATCGACATGGAAGCCGTCCGCGATTACATGAAAAGAGCAACGGCGAAAGGCCGCAGAACTTTCACCATGGAAGAAGATCCCTGGGACGTGCTGACCAAATTGGAATTGGTAAAGTCCGAAACCGAGATCACGCTAGCAGCCTATTTGCTTTTTGCGAAAGATCCGCAGCTGAAGTTTTCCCAAGCGGTAATACATGCCGGTGCGTTCAAAGCCAACGGAGCCGTCATTACTGACAGCCGGGATATGCAGGGACACATCCAGGATCAAATCGATGAGACGATTTCCTTTATTCAGAAAAACATCCATTGCGCCCTTATCGTTCCTCCCGGAAGAGTAGATCATGTTCCAGTCTGGGATTATCCTATAGAAGCAGTACGCGAAACCGTAACAAACGCCGTTTGCCACAGAGACTACGGCTCGCCTCATGACATACAGATCAAAATACTCGATAACGATCTTGTTGTTTCAAGCCCAGGGGAACTGCCATTCGATATGTCCCTGGAAACGCTCATGGATCCAAACCACTCATCCAAACCACGCAATAAACTGATCGCAAAAATATTTTTCGACATGGGTATCATAGAGCAATACGGAAGAGGCATCACCAAGATCAAGGAAGAATGCGAAAAAAACAGCAACCCTTATCCGGAATGGGACAGCCGCCTGGGTACGTTCACAACGGTTTATAGAACGCGAACTGCCAAATCCGATCATATAAAAACCAAGACGATAAAAATCATAACTCCTTTTCAAAAGGAAATCATGCTTTTCTTGAGCCAAAATCCTTCAGCATCAAGAAAACAACTTATTGAGAAGTTTCCTAGCACGACGGAAGGTGTGTTAAAGAATAATCTTAAACGCTTGAAAGAACTGGGTATTATAAGGCATATTGGGCCAAGATTTGGAGGGAAGTGGGAAGTTTTCTTTGATTAAATAATCAATTCCAATAATTATCCTAACGCTTTTATCGTATCTTCCCTTTTAGAAATGTGTTATATAGAAAGATTCTCTTGTGATTTGTCCCAACGGCCATCCTAACACATTCTCCTATAACTTTTTATTAAGAAAGCATTTACATAGGCTATTGTTTTTTATAATTATCCTAACAATTGTCCTAACGAAGCAGAGAGTGGAATTGCGGGAGGTTGCGGATGACCCAGTAGAGCAGGATGACGATGAGGACGACTATTGGGAGCGCGACGGAGCGTCTGGCCCTCTTGGAGAAGATGAGGATTATTACGGTGGGGATGGCCAGAAAGAGGATGGGATTGTAGCTGAAGGCTTCGATAATACGTCCGTTAGCGAGGCTGTGGAGCGCGCGGGAGGTGCCGCAGCCCGGGCAGTCGAAGCCGGTGAGGGCGCGGAAGGAGCAGTGGGGAAAATACGGGGACGCGGTCGGATCGACAAAAGAGAAAAACGCGATTATAGCCAATATGACCAGAGCGGCGGCGACAAGGTTTATTTTCGCTCGTCTTTCCATACGTGGCGGTAAAGTCTTGTTATGTGATCGGAGGTGCTTTCCTTGACGAAAGTGTAAAATTCCCAGCCGTAGCGTTCGTAAAAAGAAGTGTGCTCGGTGGCGAGGTAGAGCGTGTCGCAGCCTTTCGTCTGCATGTCCCTGGCGATGTGGTTTAGAAGCGCGCCCGCCAGTCCCTGCTTCCTAAAAGGCTCTTCCACGAACAGGGCGCAGAGATTGGGAGCGAGATCCGGCCTCATGTGAAAGTCGTTGGGAATGATGCCGGCGCCGGCGATTATTTTTTTCGTTTCAGGATCCCTTATGACGTACCAGTAATTGTCCCTGGGCTCACGCATGCTGGCAAGGTAGGCGCTTTTGGGAATGTGCCATTTGCCGCTGAACCAGGAGGCAGCTTCCTCCATTTCTTTGTCGCTTTGGGAAACCGTTTCAATAGGTCTTAACGTTTGCGGGATCTTGAAGACGCCGGTTCTCCAGCCTTCGATGAGCGTCGATTTTTGCTCTATGGCGCCCAAATGAGTGAAAAGCAAGGAGAGCTTGGGATACTGCTCGTCCAGGATGCCGGCCAAAATCAGATGACCGCCCGGGGCTACAGCGGCCATTAGACGCTCTACGTTGCGTTCTAAGACGGCGCAGAGGATGTTGGCGATAACTATATCGTATTTTCTCTTAGGGGCGTAAAAAAAGAGGTCCTGCTGAAAAACGGATATTTTGTCTTCCACTTGGTTTTTTTCAGCATTCTCTTTGGCGGCCATCACCGCCTGGGGCTCGTTGTCGAAGGCGTCGATCTTTTTGATGCCGAGTTTCGCTCCGGCCACGGAGAGAATGCCCGTGCCGGTGCCGGCGTCCAGAAGACTTTCAGGCTTGTTTTGGTTTGCAATTTCCTCCAGGAATTCCAGGCAGGCTCTGCTGGTGCCGTGGCTGCCGGTGCCGAAGGCCATGCCGGGATCGTTTATGAGGATGATGTCGTCAGGCTTGGGCGAATACGTTTCCCAGGAAGGCACGATGACAAGATTCTTCCCTGCTCTGCTGACATGGAAATTTTCTTTCCATTTTTCCGCCCAGTCTTCTTTTTTGACGATCCTTCTGTCCAGGGAAAAATCGGCAGTCAATAGTTTCGCCGTCTCCAAAAGTTTTGTTTCGGCTTCTTTTGCTTCATCTTCGCTTTTCAAAAAAAGGCTGAAGACGGCCTTTTCGGAATCGGTGAGCTTTTCTACGGAAAAATCGGCTTCGGGATCGTCCCAAAGTTCGGCGAGCTGCTCGCAGACGATCGGTTCGGCGCTTAAGCGTAATTCGATGAGATCAGCCATCACTTCAGAAGAGAGGCGCCGAGTTCCGTCATTTTCTCGGCTTCGGGAAGAGTGGGCGCTTCCGCGTAGAAACGGCAGACCGGCTCGGTGCCGGAGAACCTGAGGAGCAGCCAGGAATCGTCCTCCAGCTCGAATTTGACGCCGTCGATGGTTTTGATGTTCACTACCTTGCGGCCGAGGATCTCAGAGGGAGGATTAGTCTCCAGTTTTTTCATGAAAGCGTCTTTCGCGTTCGGGTCGCACTCTTTGTCGATCCTGTGGTAGCGCAGCTTTCCGAATTCAGAGTCGATGTAGTCCATGGCTTCGCCGGCGTTCCTGAAGCCGAGACCAATGAGAGCCTCAGTGAAGAGAAGGCCGGACAATACGCCGTCTCTTTCGGGAATGTGCTTCCGGTAGCCAAGGCCTCCGCTCTCTTCGGTGCCCACCAGGGCGCTGCCGTCAAGAAGGAAGGGAACGATATATTTGAAGCCCACGGGCTTTTCTTCCAATGGAATCCCATATTTCTCACAGAAGCGGTCGATGGTCTTGGAGCAGGAGACGGTCTTGATCATCTTTCCCGACCACTTTTTGCACTTCATAAAATAAAGCGCGAGAAGCAGGGCGATCTTGGGAGTTATGATGTACTCTCCCCTGCTGTCAACGGCCGCCAGGCGGTCGGCGTCGCCGTCCGTGACCAGGCAGACGTCGAAACCTTCTTCCTTGGTTTTCGCGATGCTTTCGGCCATGTTCGGAGGAACAGGCTCTGGGGCGATGCCCGGGAAGGAGGGGTTGCGTTCCGCTCTGATGGTGACAGCCTCATGGCCGTACTTGTTGAGAATGTCCGCAATATAAGTTTTGCCCACGCCGTAGAGGGAATCCACGAGGACTTTCAGTTTTTTGGTTTTCAGAAGATCCTTGTCCAGGAAATTCTCCACCCATTCCAGATAGACTTTTTCCGGGTCGCCTGTGAGGACCAGGCCCTTTTTCTCAGCTTCTTCTTTCGTTAGCCTTTTGGGCGGGTTCTTCCCTACCTGGGCTTCGATGCCCTTGGTAGTGGCAACGTCCGCGGAGCAGCCCGGGGGAAGCTTGATCTTGAAGCCGCTGTAGTTGGCGGGATTGTGGCTGGCGGTTATCATGACGCCGCCCGCCAGATCAAAATGCTTTACGGCATAGGAAACAGCAGGCGTCGGCAAAGGCTTATTTGAAAGCATCACCTTAAAGCCGTTGCCCCAGAGGATCTCGGAAACGAGCGAGGCGAAGCGCTTGCCCAGAAAACGGTGGTCGTAGCCAACGACAAGCGAAGCGCCGGATTTGCCTTCCGCTTTGAGATAATCGGCATAGGCCTGGGCGGCCAGGGAAAGGTTCTCAAAAGTGAAGGTGTCGGCTATCACGCCGCGCCAGCCGTCAGTTCCAAATTTTATAATATGCTCAGCCATCTTATTTCTTTTCCATCGCGTAGAAAGCTTTTATCCTCTCAGCCATGTCCGCTTTGCCGAAAAGATAGCTGCCGGCCACGAAAACGTTGGCGCCGGCCTTGAAGCAGAGATCCTTGGTCTCGCCGTCCACGCCGCCGTCCACTTCCAGGGCGCAGTCGAGGTTTTTCTTCTCTATCTCAGCTTTCAGCGTTTCGATTTTGGGAAGCATGTCGGCCATGAAGCTTTGTCCGCCGAAGCCGGGCTCTACCGTCATGACTAAAACGATGTCGCAGAGCTCAATGTACGGGAAGATCGCTTCTGCAGGAGTTTTCGGTTTTACGACTAATCCGACGGCGCAGCCGGAATTTTTAAGACCTGTAAGAGTGTCCGTAATCGTCTTCGCGTCTTTGAAGGCCGGGCTCTCGATGTGCATGGTGATGATGTCGGCGCCGGCTTCCCTGAACTTGGGAGCGTAGGTGACGGGATCGTCGATCATGAGGTGGACGTCGAAGATCATATCGCTCTTGGGCCTGAGTTTTTTAACGACCGGATGCCCGAAAGTGAGATTGGGAACAAAGTGGGCGTCCATGATGTCCCAGTGGATGAGGTTCGCGCCGGCAGTTTCCGCCGTCTTGATCTCTTCCGCCCACTTGGAAAAATCGCAGGACAGAAGCGAGGGCGAAACGCAAATGCCCTTGAGCGTATCCTTAATTTCTTTTATGGTCTTCATATAAGAAATTATACTAGAAGCCCGTTTAAAATACAAAGCGGACGGCTGCCGGCACTACCAACTAAACCGGCTAAATGTTATAATCCTTTGAATATTCTTTTCGGAAATTTATGGAATCCGCTTCCGCCCAAAAGCAAGGCACCAAGCCGCAGCGTTTCTTTACCGACGGTGATCCGGTCACCGAGAGAGGCATACGCCGCGCCCTGAACATGACCATTCTGTCCGGAGTCTTTAGCAACGTCTGGACAGCCATCACCGTGAACCTCCCCTATCAGATGTACCTGTCGGTCCTGCAGGCTTCCGGTAAACTGGTCGGCTTGGCCGGCACAATAACAAGCTTCACGATGATCTTGCAACTGCCCGGCGCTTTCATTTCCGAGATGCTGAAGGAAAGGCGGCCTATGGTCATCTTCTTCGCTTTCATTCAGCGCTTCCTCTGGTTCATCCCGGCTTTCATGCCGCTCTTTTCCAAGGATTACAAAGTCCTGGCCATAACCTTGGTCGCCGTCTGCGTAGTAAGTATGGCGCTCGGCAACTTCATCACCGGCTCCTGGCTGGCCTGGATGACGGACCTCATCCCCAACGACAAGGCCGGCAACTACTGGGGCCGCCGCATGACCATTGTCATGACGGTCTATCTCGGCACGATCTTCCTTTCCGGCTACGCCCTGGACATCCTGCCGGGAGTTTGGAAGGATCTGCCTCTCCTTGGCTTCATGGTGGTCTTCTTCACGGCCGGCGTCTTCAGCATGATCGATATTTTCTATCAGACCAAGACGGCCGAAGTGACTCCCGAGCATCCCAACCGCGACAGAGGCATGCTTGAAAGGGCGGTAATGCCTTTCAAAAACAAAAATTTCCTCTTCCTTACTTTCGCCTACAGCGCCTGGTTCTTCCTGAACACCATCTTCGCGGCTTTCTCTTACATCTTCATCCGCCAGGAATACGGCATAAGCTACCATGTCATTTCTTTCATCGCCGGCGCCAATATTCTGGGCATCGTGGCCTTCAGCAGGATCAGCGGCTACATCATTGACAGATTGTCCGCCAGAAACTATGTGATATTCCTGATCATCATAGAACCCTTGGTCAACCTCTACTGGTTTTTCATCTATCCTGACAAAAGCTTCAGCTTTTCCCTGCCTTTTATTGAACGCACGTTCGTGGTCGCCCAGCCTGTTCTTGTCCTTATGATCGGGCAGTTCATGTTCGGCGCGCTGGCCAACGCCGTTTACATGGGACAAATGGCGCTCCTCGGGATCCACGCCCCGACGCACGACCGCTCCATCGCCATGGCGAGCCATAACTTCGTCGTGGGCATGATCTCGGCCTTGGGTCCTGTTCTAGCCGGTATTTTCATCGACCACTTCAAAGCGTATCACACCGTCATCCTTGGCGCTGACTGGCGTTACATGCAGCTTATCGCGGCTGGGCTTACGATCTTCGCCTGGACCGCCGTCCTTCCCCTGTTCCTTAAGATCTCCGTGATGGCTAACGAAATGCCCTTCAAGGATGCCGTAGGCAGATTGGCCTTCTACAATCCTATCAGGATGGCGCGTTCCATGTACAACATCATCACCATCCAGAACTCCACGGACGCGGAAGCCAGGGCGGAAGCCGTGGAGGAATTGGGCGAAGAGAACGCAGCCATCGCCGTCAAGGACCTGGTTGAAAAAATGGGCGACCCCTCCTATGAAGTAAGAGAGGCCGCCGCCAAAGCACTGGGCACCATCGGCAGCCCGGACGCCATCAAAGCCATTCTGGAACTTCTGAAGGACGAGGACACCGACCTGCCCATCACTTTGATCAGGGCTTTGAGAATGAACAACAGCAAGGAAGGCATTCCCGTCATCACTGAGAAGCTGGACTCCCAGAATCCTTTCGTGCAGCGCGAGGCTGCGAGGACTTTGGGCGTTTTGGGAGGCGTCACCGCCATACCCAGGCTCTGGGAACTATTGAAGACGACCAACAACGCGACCGTTGCAACAGCCGTCTCCGGAGCTCTGGCAAAATTAGGCTGTCATGACGCTATCAAGGATGTTTTCGCGCACTACCGCATCACTGAGAACGTGACGCTGAAAAAGGAAATGGCCCTGGCCATGAGCACCATGCTCGTTCCCGAAGGCGGTTTCTACGAAATAATGACGAAAGAGGACAAAGCTTTCGCCAGCCAGCCGGAAAAACTGATATCCACTTTCTCCTGGAGCGTGGTCTGCATGGCGGAAAGGCTCTCGAGCTCCCAGACTCCCGGACGCACTCATCACCAGAACGTGCTTTTGGCGACCGCCCAGAAAGAAAAAGCCAAAAAAATACTGCCAGCCTATGAAAGCAATCCTCCCTTGGCGGCCCTTCTGGCCTGGAACATAGGAAAGGACCTGAGCTACCTGCGCTTCGGCTTCTCTTTCCCGCACGTCCCCGGAGAGGAAAGCATTTATCTTGACAATCTCTACGACTGCGACGAGCGTTTCGGACTGGGCATGTGGCTCATTCACGAAATGAGCGAAGCGGCCAAGAACGCGGAAAATGTCACATCCCTGGACATTCTTATCATCATTCACTTCCTCTCCAACTGGTGCCGTGAGGAAGCGACCAAGCCTTAAGCGTTCTTAAGGATCTCTTCGGCCATTTCTTTCAGAGCGCGGAAGTCCGTCTTGCCGGTTCCCTGCAGCGGGATCTTTTCGACTTTCAAAACCTGGCTAATTCTGGCGAGGTTGGAGAAGCCGCCTTCTTTTAGCGCATTGTTGACTTCCGTCCTGTCGATGTCCTGCGTCGTCAGCATGACGATGAAAGGCTTGCCGTCGCCTTCGAAATACTGCAAGGCAAGGCTCGGCCCCATGGCATTGGAGGGCCACTTGGCTTCCAAGATCTGCTCCAGGGCCGGCAGGCTGATCATTTCGCCGCCGATCTTCACGAAGCGTTTCAAGCGGCCGGAAATAACGATGACGCCTTCTTCCGTAAGGTAGCCGATGTCGCCCGTGTTGTACCAAGTTCTGCCGTCGAATTCCAGGAAGGGGCTCTTCAGAGATTTGTCAAGATAGCCATGGAAAATGCTGGGGCCGGAAACACAGATAATGCCTTCCTGCATAGGCGGAAGTTTCTCGCCGGTCTCTAAGGAGACGATGGCGGCCTTCACGTGCCTGAAGGGCTTGCCTACGCCGACGGTCCTAGGAACTCTGTAATCGCCCACGGAAATGACCGGCGCGCATTCCGTCACGCCGTAGCCTTCCCTCAGGATGGCCTGGGGCGCGACCTTCTCGTAGCCTTCGAAGACTTCCTGGGGCGTTCTCTCGCCGCCCGCCACGACTTTCAGAACATACTGCAGCTGCTCGGGCCTGGCCGCTTTCAGAATGCCTTTCAGGAAAGTGGGAGTGGCCGGCAGAATGGACATTTTCCAATCTTCCAGCATCTGGGCCAGATTCTTGTAATCAAGAGGATTGGGATAGTGCACCGTTCTGACGCCCGCCACCATGGGCAGCACCACGGAAGTGGTGAGACCGTAGGAATGGAAAGGCGGGAGAATGGAGAAAATGGAATCCTGGGAGTTGGCCAAAAGAGCCTCGGCCGCGTCGCCGCTGTTGATAAGAAGATTCTTGTGGGTAAGGGGAACGCCTTTGGGCAGGTTCTCGGAACCGGATGTGAAAAGGATCAGCGCGACGTCGTCCTCTTTCGTGTCCTTCTGATTGTAGAGGGAAAGAATGGTGCTAACGGGCAGCAAGCTCTTCACGAAAGCTTTTAGTTTGCCCCAGGGCGTGGCGCCCGCTTTCAAAATGTCTTCAAGGAACAAAAGCTTGTCTTCGAAAAGATCCTTGGGCACGTTGTCCATGCGGCTCCAGACTTTCTTGGAAGTCAGAATGGTCGTCAGTTCCGCGCTCTTCAAAACGTGCTCCAGGCTCTTTCTGCCCAGCGTCCAGTTCAGGGGCACGGGCACTTTCTTCGCCATGATGCAGCCCACTAGAAGATGGTCGGTGGCCGCAAGCGACGGCATGAAGATGCCGATCCTTTCCGCCTTGATGTTCTTGACGGAATCCGCGATAAGAAGCGTCACGACTCTCGACTTGGCGTAGTCCAGTTCGCCGAGGATGGCATCGGCGTCGGAGATGTATTTGCTGCCCAACCGCGCGCATGCTTTCAGATAGGCTTCAGGGATCGTTGAGCCGTCGATGAACGGTTCCGGCCTATTTTCATTGGCGAACCATTTTTTTGAAGGCATGAAACGGAAGGATCTGTTGTCTTGTTCGTTGCTCATTTGCTTTGCTTGAGTTTTAACTTAAGTGAACGGTAGTCTGTTTTGCCGGTTCCAAGGAGCGGCATCTCAGGAATATTTATGACGGAAGAGATACGGGCCACATTGCCGATTCCGGCTTCTTTCAGCGCCTCGTTCGCGTCTTCCACTGTGAGGTTTTCCAATACGGAGAAAATTATGAGTTCCGGCCTCTCCCCTTCTATTTCGCGGCTTTCCACCGCGATCAGGGGACGCTCGTCACTACTTGGCCAGCGGTGGTTCAAAACGGCTTCCAGAGCCGGCAGGCTGATCATCTCGCCGCCTATTTTCACGAAGCGTTTTTCCCTGCCGGTTATGATCAATTGCCCGGCCTTGGTGAAGTAACCGAGGTCGCCGGTGTTGTACCACTTCTCGTTGTCGCCAAGCGTAAGGAAGGGATCGGGCTTGCCTTCCAGGTACCCCTTGAAGACGCTCACACCTTTGACGACTATGAGCCCCTGGGTTTCCGCGGGCTTGTCTTCATGCGTTTCCAGATCCACGATCTTGACTTCCATTCCGGCTATCGGGCGCCCGACGCCCACCACTTTGTCCCCTGCCGTAGTAAGGCAGACCAGGGGCGAGCACTCCGTGATGCCGTAGCCTTCGATGACGTTGATCTGGGGCGTTCTCAGGGCGAAGAGGTCGAAGAGTTCCTTGGGCGTTTTCTCGCCGCCCACGCCGACCAGTCTCACGGTCTTGAAGAGCTCAGGTTTCCCGGCTCTGATGATGCCCTTCATGAAGGTCGCCGTGCCGCCCATCACCGTGGCGCTCCATTTGCAAGTGCCGTAGGCCAATTTGCGGTAAGCGGTGGGATCGGGATAGTGCGCGATCCTGATGCCGCAGATGGTGGGCATCAAGGTCGTCATGGTAAGTCCGAAGGAGTGGAATGGCGGCAGGAAAGAATACAATACGTCGCTCGCCACGATCTTCGCGTTCAAAAAGACGCCCTGAATATTGTTCAACAGATTGCGGTTGCTTAAAGGCACGCCTTTGGGCACGTTCTCGGAGCCGCTGGTGAAGAGGATGACCGCGGTATCGTCAGCCGCTTTGTTAAGAAGGCCCCAGGCTCTCAGCATCTTTTCAGCCGAATAGCCTTTCTGCCTCAGGGCTTTCAGTTTCAGGGAAAGTCCTATTCTCTTCTTCATGTCTTCCACCAAAACCAGCTTCTCTTCCAGAAGCTCCACGGGAAGATTCTCGACTTTATCGACGAAGGCCTCAGCGGAAAGAATGACTTCAAGATCGGAGGCCGCCACCACGTGTTTAAGATTTGCTTCGCCCAAGGTCCAGTTCAGCATGACGGGGATCTTGCCGGCCAGCATGGAGGCGTAAAGAAGTATGTCGCAGAGCACGGTGGAGGGCAGCATGATGCCGATCCTGTCCCCCGGCATCTCCTTAACGAGCGAGGCGAAGACAACGACCGCCATCTTGAATTTTTCGTAGCTCAGAATGCCGAAGGTCTCGTCCGCGGCCATGGGAAGTTTCCCACCCCTGTCCAGGGCTTTCAGGAACGCTTCTATGACCGTTTCGGCTTCCGGCAGTCCGCAGGGCCTCTCTACTCCCTTGCGCCATTCCTCGGGCGCCAGGGCCACCTGCTCCGGCAGCACCTGCTGGGAAGCGCTGGCGGCGAAATGCGCGACGGCGGCGATGTTGACGAGCTCCTGGGGCGCCACGTCCGTCACGCCGTAATTGTCCTGGAGCCAGCCCAAGACTTCCGCGGTCTCAAGGGAGTCCATGCCAAGGTCGTCCGTCAGACGGTCGCCGGGCGTGATCTCTTCCGGCGCCATTTTCTTCATCCTGGCTATTTCCGCAGTCACTTCCTTAAGTATCTTGGCGTTCAGAGTGCTTTCGTCAACTTTCTCCTTCTCCTTCACCTCCGCCATCACGGGCAGTTTCTTACTCCAGAAATAGAAGGGATAAAGCTTGAGCTCTTCCCTGCCGAACTGGTCGTGCCACCCTTGCAGCCAGGCGTTCAATATCATCTTGTCCTGGCAGTTCCTGGGGAAGTCGCCGCCCGCCATCTCGATCTTTATTTCAATGGGCCGCTTGGGCACGAAGAAGATCAGATTAGCAAGCACGACCTTGACCCCGTGCCAGAGCTGGGCGAACAGCTTTGGACGGCGGTTCTCGTAAACGTAGGAGAACGAGCTGCCCCAGAAGCCCGCGGCGTGCGACAGCACCACCGGGGCCTCGGGAACTTTGGAAAGGATATAGTGCAGACCCGACTTGGCGCCTATGACTTCATGGTCCTGGCGCCAAAGCGCGCCGCCCGGATAAATGAGGACGTTGTCGCCCTGCTTCAGAGCTTCGACCACGGCGTCCAGGGCCTTCTCGACTCTGCGGCGCTTCCAAGCGGAAACCGTGCCCTCAATGTCGGGCATCGGGATGGCGTCCAGTCTTCTGAAGAGCCACTGCAGGCCCTTCATATTGTAAAAATCCTCGATGACCACGACTCTGGGATGCGCGGCGTTCCAGAAAGTCAGGACTTCCATGACAGGGTCCATTTCCGCGGGATGGTTCGGGAGAATGAGAGCGCCTTTCACGCTCTTGATGTTCTCCAAGCCTTCTATAGTTGCGCGGTACCTGAGCTTCATGAGGATCTTGGCGCCCGTGATCATCAGCGCAACGGAGGGATTGAGTTCCCTGGAACCGTACTTGAAGCCAACGATCAAACTAAGAAGCACGATGACGGCGCAGCAGATCGCGAAGACCGTAAAGGACTGGTTGGGATCGATGACGTGCGCCACCTGCAAAAGGAAGAAGACCAGCGTGGATATCAAAGCCGACAGCAAAGCCAAAAGCGCGCTCTGCAAGGAAGCGCCGATGCCCACGAAATTCCCCTTCTGGCTGATTTCCAGGAAAGTCGAGTCGTTGAGGTTGACCGCGGCCCCGAAGAAGACGCCCATAACGACCGTGCAGATCATGACCGAGGAAGTGGAGTGGCATATCTGGGGAACCAGGAAAATAATGGACCCCATCAGGACCGTAAAGAGGCTTATGAAGATGAAGCGCGCCCTGTTCATTACGGGCGACACCAGAGTGCCTATTACAGCGCCTCCCGCAGCCGCTACGGGCAGGGTGGCGGCCTGCTGGATAGTCGCATACCCGTTCATGGTAAGGTAGGCGTTCAGGGCCATCTGGACGGCGTTGGCGCAGCCCCACAAGGAGGCGCCGCAAATGAGAAGCGTCCAGTGCTTCGTAAATACGTCCTTGGTGCCAGACAGAATAGAGCGCTGCGTTTCGCCGTAAGAAGTCAGATCCTCGCCCTTGGGCAGGCAGGCAAGGGAAATAATGATCGTAATGATGGAGACGCCGCCCAGAATGAAATGCCAGCTATTAGGGCAGTGCTGATACATCAGCGTTCCGCAGAAAGCCCCGGGCATGAGTCCGAAGATGAAGACCATGGACATCAGCCCGTTGACGGCCGCCATGGACATCTTGAGATTCTTCTGCACGAAAGGAATGGCGGACATCTTGCCGGCGCTGTAAAGCCCGAAGATGATGCCGATAACGGTAAGACTCACCCAGAGAGCCGGAATGATCCCGAACTTCAGGCTTAAGAAGATACCTATGAGCAGCAGCAGAACTCCCGCCATGGAAAGCGCCATCACGTAAGCCTTCTTCATCGCGGAGACCAGCGCTCCCGAGAAGAAGTAGATCAAAGCCGGGCCCACCGTCACGGTGGCCGCCACCGCCTGGGTGATCCAGGCGCGGTCATCCATGCCGTAGATGCCCGTCAGCTGTTCCATGACAAAATACTGCATCGCCCCCAGAACGAAGGAGGAGAGCAGCGTGGAAGTCAGCAGTGCCAGAAGGGAAAACATAGCGCCTTATTTTTCCACCAGGGAGATAAGCGTGTCGGCCACGTACTGTTTCTGTTCCGTCGTGAGTTCCGCGTAGATGGGCAGAGCCAGCGTTTCGCTTGCGGCCTTCTCGGATTCCGGGAACGCGCCCTTTTTATAGCCCAGATACTTGAAGCATTCCTGCATGTGCAATGAGACCGGGTAATAGATGTCGCAGCCGATGCCCGCGGCCTTCAGCCCCGCTATCACTTCGTCCCTTCTGGGCACGCGCACGATGTACTGGTTGAAGATCATATAATTCCCGGCCATTTCCTTCGGCGTAATGATCTTTTCGCATTTCTCGAAAGCCTTGGTGTAGAAAGCCGCGTTAGCTCTGCGGCCTTCATGCCAGTCGTTGAGATGCGGAAGCTTGACGCTCAGAACCACAGCCTGCAGGGCGTCCAGCCTGAAGTTGCCGCCGATGTACTGGTGGTAATATTTCGGATGCATGCCGTGCACTCTCATCTTCTCGAGTTTAGAAAAGAGTTCGTCGTCGTTGGTGGTGACCAATCCGCCGTCGCCCGCGCCGCCCAGGTTCTTCGAGGGGAAGAAGGAGAAGCAGCCCACGGTTCCCATGGTGCCGGCCTGCTCGCCTTTGTATTTCGCACCGATGGCCTGGGCGCCGTCCTCGATGACAAAGAGTCCGTGCTTCTTGGCTATGGCGCGTATGGCGTCCATGTCGGCGCACTGGCCGTAGAGGTGGACCGGCAGAATGGCTTTGGTCTTCTCAGTCACCTTCGCTTCGATCTGGTTGGCGTTGATATTGAAGGTAATGGGGTCGATGTCCACGAAGACCGGCGTGGCGCCCGTCCTGGCGATAGAGCCCGCGGTGGCGAAGAAGGTGTAGGGAGTCGTGATGACTTCGTCGCCCTCCCCTATTCCCAGCGCCATCAGCGCCAATAAAAGGGCGTCCGTTCCGGAGGAGACGCCCAGGGCGTGCTTGGCTCCGGTATATTTTTCCATGGCTTCCTCAAACTCTTTGACTTTGGGGCCCATGATGAAATACTGCGAATCAAAAACTTCCGAGACCGCTTTCATGGTCTCTTCCTTCAAAGGAGCGTACTGCGCTTTCAGATCCAAAAGAGGGACTTGCATTGTTTTTCCTTAGTTTATGTTTTTAATTTTTGTTTGCAAACATTTCTTTCGCTTTTTCGAGAGCAAGAGGTATTTTCGCGGCGTCCTTGCCGCCGGCCTGGGCCTGGTTGGGCTTGCCGCCGCCTCCGCCGCCCGTGATGACCGCCATGGCTTTCACGATGTTGCCGGCGTGCAGCCCGGCCTTCACGCCTTCTTCGGAAATCAAGACCGTGAACGCGCAGCGATCATTAGCCCTTACGGCTATGGCTACGGCGTAGGAGTTCTGCAGGTTCGCTTTCAGGGCGTCGCAGAGAGCCTTCTGGCCTTCGCCGTCCAGTTCGCCGCAGTCGGCCGCGACCACCTTGAGGTCGCCGACCGTTTCAGCCTTCGCCGCCAATTCCTTCGCCAGCTCTTTCACTTGTCCGCCCTGCAGCGCTTTCAGTTTCTTCTGCAGTTCCTTTATCTCATCGCTCTGCTTTTCAAGGCGGGCCATGATCTCGTCCGGACGGGCGTGCAGGTAATTAGCGGCTTCCTTAAGCTGGGCGCGCTGAACAGTAACATCCTTGTATCCCGCCGCCGCCACATGCGCTTCCACGCGGCGGATGCCCGCCGCCAGGGCGCTTTCCTCTGCAATGTAAAAACCGCCCAGCTGACCGGTGGACTTGGCGTGCGTGCCGCCGCAGAGTTCCAGGCTGAAGTCGCCTATTCTCAGCATGCGCACTTCCGAACCGTATTTTTCCGAGAAGAGCATGGTGGCGCCCATAGCCTTCGCTTCGTCCACGTTTGTCACTTTCGTCTCCACAGGAATATCCTGCCAGATCACTTCGTTCACTTTTGTTTCGATCTTAGCGAGTTCTTCTTCTGTCAGCGCTCTCGGGGAATGGAAGTCGAAGCGCATTCTCTCGGGGGAAACGTAACTTCCCGCCTGGGTGGCATGGCTTCCCACCACTTCCCTTAAAGCCGCGTGGAAAAGGTGCGCAGCCGTATGATGGCGCCTTATTGCTTCGCGCTTTTCAAGATCGATAGCAAGCTCGACTTCGTCTCCGACCTTGACCGTTCCAGCGGTAACTTCCACGTTGTGGGCCGTCAGCTTGCGGGCCGGATGGATGGTTCCCGTAACGGTAGCCGCAAAACCAGATCCAGTGATCGTTCCCACATCCCCTATCTGTCCGCCGCTCTCGGCGTAGAAAGGCGTTTCCTTAACGAAGATCTGGCCGACGTCGCCAGATGCCAATTCTTCGACTTTTCCTTCGCCCTTTTTCATCAGCGCCGTGACGACGCTCTTGCCGGTATTTTCCGAGTAACCGGTGAACACAGTGTCGCCCAAGGCGGCGTAGAGTTCCTCATAATCCGTCGTCAAAACTTTTCCTGACACGTTCCTGGCGGCCTTGGCTCTTTCGCGCTGCTTTTTTAGCTCGGCTTCAAAGCCTTCCTGATCGACAGTCAGGCCTTTTTCCGCGGCCATGTCCAAGGTTATGTCAAGCGGGAATCCGTAAGTGTCGTAGAGCCGGAAAGCGTCGGCGCCGGCGATTTTGCCGTCTTTTGAGGCCGCGGCGATCTCGTAGAAGAGTTCCTCACCCTTAGACAGCGTTTCGCAGAAGCGCACTTCCTCGCCATTGATTACTTCCTCTATGAATTTCTCCCTTTCCTTGATCAGGGGGTAAACGCCGCCCATGGATTCCACGACCACCGGAACGAGGGACGCCAGGAAAGGCTTCGTTATGCCGATGGTCCGGCCGTAGCGAGCCGCGCGGCGCAATATCCTGCGCAGAACATACCCTCTGCCCTCGTTGGAAGGCATGGCGCCGTCCGCAATGGAGAATACCAGCGCCCTGATATGGTCCGCCACTA
>JAFZXZ010000018.1 GCA_017616555.1 bacterium
ACGCCGTGCAGCGCCAGCCAGTCCAGCTCCTCCTCCCAGCGGTCCCACTTCCAATACGGCGCGGTGTAGCCGAAGGTGCAGACGTTGAAATGATGACGGAACTTATGCGGCGTCCCCCCGACAGTCAACTCGGCATCCGGATAATTCTCGATCTTCGGATGTCTCTGCTGCCATGTCACCATCACGCCCGCATGATCTTTCAGATACTCATAGCAGCCGCGCACGATAGCGAGATCGTTCTCACCTTTCACCAAGACCTTCCCATCTTTGGCTTCGTAGGAAAACGTATCGTAAAGATTAGTGTTCAGCGACGGAGCATAAGCAAGCTTAAAATGGCTCGTGTCGCCGAACACTCTCTCCAAAACTCCGTACGCCGCCGCCGGCCTTTTGCCGCCGCCCTTTTCACAGGCGCAGAAGAAGAAAGCCAAAGCGGCCGCTAGGACAAAAGCAAGGCAGCGTTTCATGCGCATTCCTTACGAACGCTTGCGAAGAAACAATCCTGCCAAAGCCAGAAGCCCTATGCACGCCGGCTCGGGGATCAGTTCGATGGTGATGTCGTCGACCCAGGCGTCAGTCGGATCGTTCCAACCGGTCCTGATGGCGAAGGAGCCGATGTCGCCGGAGGCGGCTTCATCGCAATAATTGCGGATCTCGTCAAGAGTTATATCGTCGCCCAAAGTGAATTCTTCCAACACATTGTCGACAGGATCGAAAAGCAGTGTGACCTTGTACCATTCGTCAACGCTCAGATCCGGATCGCCGCCGTTCCAGGTTCCGCCGGCGTCGATGTAAAGTTCATGAGTGTTGATGTGCACCACTGCCATCCTGTGTTTATCACCGCCGACCGCGTCGTAAAAATACAGTCTGACATATCTGTCGGCAGGCTTCAGCATGTACGAGACAAAGATCTTGCCATGATAAGGATTCTCATACTCAACAACCTTCTTGATACCGGTGTCGCCACCTTCCCTAGGGCCGTAAACATAAAGGGACTGGTCGCCGGTAAAAGAAACTTTGTTGGTCACCTCATACTGATTTACCGTGTGGCTGAATAGCTCGGTCCAGTCGTTCTGTCCGGTAATGGGACCCAGAGCGTACCCCTCGCTTTCCTCGAATCCGCAGAAGAAGACCTGCTCCTCGGCGAAGGATGACAAAGCAAACACGGCAAGCGCTAAAACAAAAAGTTTTTTCATTGTCTTTTCCATTCTATTGTTAGTTTCGGTCATTTTATACGATTAAAGAACACTAAGCCGACCAAAGCCAGCAAGCCAATACAAGCCGGTTCGGGAAGACTCTCCACCACAACATCGTCCACGTAGGCAACGGTTTTCTCATCTGTCCAGGCGGTGTAAAAGCACAGGCTGTCGGGAACGCCCGTCTGCCCTGATACGATGTAGTCGAAGCCTTCCGTCTTGGTCACGTCGAAGTCGCCGATGTAAAAGGACGTCACTTTCTTCTCAGCAGGGTCGAGCCAAATGCCGACCTCGTACCAAGAATCAGCGTCCAGCTCGGGATCGAGAGCATAGGTTATGTAGGTCGGCGCATCCGCGCTGAACTGTTTCCTGCTGAAAAAAATGGTGATGATGCGCCCGTCCCCTTCGGAAACATAAAAACGCAATGATCCTTCCTCGCTGGGCTTGTACATGAAATAGACGTGCACCGGCAAGCCTTCGGGATCGTCGCAGTCGAACTTTAATTTCGCCTCATAGTCCCCGGTGGCGACGCCGTTGAAATTCAGACTGCTCGCTCCGCTGTAGGCGAAGTCATAGGAGACCAGGTGTTGTCCTTCCCTGCCGGTCCAGCCGTTCTGGCCGACGATCTCGCCCCAAACGTAACCTTCCTCCTCCTCGAATCCAACCTGCAGATCGGTCTGAAAATCCGCGCCAAAGGCCAGACAGGCCATAAGGGCCAGGCTTAATAGCAGCAATGTTTTCTTCATATCACCTTCAAATAAACCGGCCGGGGTTGCCCGGCCGGATAAAAAGATCAGATTTCCCTTGAAAGCCTCTTAGGCGCGCTTGCGCAGGAAGCTCAGGCCGAGCAGAGCCAGCAAACCTATGGAAGCTGGTTCCGGAACGAGATCGATGCTGATGTTGTCAACGAAAGTCTCGGTCATGTAGTGCCATTTGGTGAAGAAGACCAGTTTGCCCAGATCGCCGGAAGCGCTGCCGTAATAGTCACGGGGTTCTTCCGAGGGTGAGACCAGAACATAATCGCCGACAGTGACGGATTTGATCTTACTGGTCTTGGGGCTGATCAGAATCTCAACGGGACACCATTGATCGGGGTTGAGGCTGACTCCCTTGCTCGTATAGGTAGGAAGGTCGCCGCCAATCTCGTTCTTGCCGACATAAAGGTTGAACATCAGCTGGTTGTTCTTATCCTTGGGACCGAAGGAGCAATAGTTGTTCCCGGGCTTCACCATGTAGGAGATGTGAACATCGACCTCGTAGGGATTCTCGTAAGAAATGCTCTTGATGGCGTCGTTGTCGCCCCAGCTCTGTTCGGGGTGATAGATCCTGAAAGACTGGTCGCCGGCGTAGGACGTCGTGTCCACGATGGTCATCTGACCCATTTCAGTGCCGTTCAGGCTCCAACCATTCTGGCCAACGATAGTTCCAGTGGAAAAGCCTTCCCCTTCTTCGAAGCCACAAGTAAAGACATTCACTTGTTCCGCGAAAGCAGCGGCAGTCAGAAGGGCCATGGTTAAGACTAAAGCTTTCTTCATATTTATACCTGTTGGTTAAAGTTATACTATTTAAGCGGAGATATTTTATAAGAATGACCCTTGAAAAACAAGGAATAGATTTTTGTAGCACGGAAAGCATTCGCGGAAGGAACATCATTTCCGAGGGTGGGATTTGTCGTATACTTCTTTCAGCCTTTCTATGGTCACGTGGGTGTAGATCTGGGTGGTGCCGATGGAGGCATGTCCCAGCATGGTCTGCACGCTCCTTAAGTCCGCGCCGTTATCGAGAAGGTGCGTCGCGAAGCTGTGGCGGAAGACGTGAGGAGTGACGTGCTTGTCAATGCCGGCCATTGATGCGTAGTTGGCGATGAGGCGCTCAATGGTTCTGGGAGAGAGTTTTCCCTTCGGTCCCGGGAAGCAGGGGCTGTTGTGTCCCCTGGAGGGATATTCGGGATTGTTGAAGTAATTGTTGAGGGCGCGCATCGCCAGTTCACCGAGGAGAACGTACCTTGTCTTGTTGCCTTTGCCGACGACTCTCGCGGCGTGCTCGTCCATATCCAGCATGCCGTGGGTAAGATTCACCAGTTCGGAAAGACGAAGACCGGTAGAATAGAAGAGTTCCATGATGGCTTCGTCGCGCAGGCCCTCCAACGTTTCCTGGTTCGGCATGGAAAGGATCTCCTCCACTTCCTTCAAGGTCAGGACGGTGGGAAGCGGTTTGCCTCGCTTGGGAGTAGTGAGGCTGGTGGCGGGAGAAGCTTTGATGTTCCTTCTTCTGAAATGGAAGCCGAAGAAGGAACGGATGGCGGAAGCCTGCCTCGCCACAGTTTTGGGATCGTGGTCTTTTTCCGCGACAGAGTCGGATAGGAAAGCGCGCAGATCTTCCCTTTGAATGTCTTCAAGGCTGGGAAGCTTGCCGCATTCGTTTAAAAACGCGACAAAGCCGTCGAGATCCCTTTTGTAGCTGATGATGGTCCTGGGACTGTAACGCCGCTCGCTTTTAAGGTATTCTAAGAATTGTTCTATAGCGGCAGAAAGTTCCATGATCTACTTAATAAGTGAAGTTGCAGTCGATGTTCTCTAAGAACGGCGCCTTCTCGTCTTTGGGAGACGTGATCTTCGGGAGATCAGGCAGAGGCCATTCCACGTTGACGGTCGGATCGTCGTAGCGAAGACCGCCTTCCGCTTCGGGATGATAGAACTCGGTGCATTTGTAATGGAAGACCGCTTCGTCGCTGACGACACAGAAGCCGTGAGCGAAGCCTTGCGGAACATAGAGGGATTTTTTATTCTCTTCGCTGAGAAGATCGCCCACCCATTTGCCGAAGTAAGGGGAACCTTTTCTAAGATCAACGGCGACGTCGAAAACTTCGCCTCTGACGACTCTGACGAGTTTGCCCTGAGAGTAGGGATTCTTCTGAAAGTGCAGGCCTCTAAGCACGCCTTTTTTGCTTGAGGACATGTTGTCCTGCACGAAATTGGTCGGGATGCCGGCTTCCTTGAACTGATCAGCGCGGTAGGTCTCCATGAAGAAGCCCCTGTTGTCGCCGAACACATCCGGCTCGATGAGTTTCACGTCCGGAATAGCAAGAGAAATTATCTTCATTTTTCTTTTAGTCGCGATAACGATAAGTGATTCGGCCCTTCGTCATGTCATAGGGAGACATTTCCAGTTTGACGCGGTCGCCGGCGACGATCTTGATGAAGAAGTGACGCATCCTGCCGGAAATATGGGCAAGCACTTCCATGCCGTTGTCGTCGAGTTTGACACGGTAGAGAGTACTGGGCAGAACTTTGGTCACAACGCCCTCAACTTCGATTACATCATCTTTAGCCATAAATTAGGAGAGTTGGTTAAATATTGCGAATATAATAGCAGAAGAAGGGTTTAATTGCAAGAAAAATCATCGCTGAAATGGGATTCCCGCCAGGCCTTGTTGGCGGCGACGTCTTTTTTTACCACGATGTTTTTGCCGCCGGCGACCAGAACGGAACCGGCTTTGGCGTTCTTCGGCTTGGAGACGAACTTTTTATAAGTGTAGATGACGTCAACTTTAGCAAGGTCCGGAGCCTTGGAAAGCGCGGCGCAGAGCTCGGCCGCTTCCTTCCAGGCGGTGGGCGTGATCTCTCTCCCCTTCTCGGCTCTTATGATGGCGTGGCTTCCGGGATAGTCCCTGACGTGCAGCCAGCCGTCGTTTCCGTTGGCAAGACGGATGGTGACGTAATCGTTGTCGCTTGCGCTGCGGCCGATGATTATTTTGAAACCGTCACTTGAAGTGCAGCGGTAAACTTTATAGGGGCCGTCGGGATTAGCTTTCTTTACAGGCTTTTCTTTCTTTGAAGACTTGACTTCAGCCGGGCTGTTCAGAGCTTTGAGTTCAGCCAAAGAACAGGCTGAGACCTTGGCAAGTTTTTCTTTCAGTACGGCGAGTTCCGCTTCCGTCGCGTCATGGCGCTTCTGGAGAGTTTCGTAACCTCTCTCGGCTTTTTGGGCGAGCTGGTAATAGTGCGTAACGTTGTCCTTGGGAGATCTGCCCTCGAGAAGTTTAATTTCTATGGTTGGGGCGTCGGGTTCGAAAACGTCCTGAAGCTCGATAGTGGTCTGCCTCGGGGATATCTGATTGTAGTTTATCTTAAGAAGGTCTCCCAATCTGCGGTAATGGTCGGCATTCTGGGCTTTTTGGAGATCTTCCTCGATCTTCTGAAGCTTCTTTTCCGTCTTGGAAAATTCTTTTTCAAACTTTCTTGTGAGAGCGTCCCTGATGAGCGAGGTCTCCAGTTCTTCCGCTTTTTGCTTAAGCTCCTCTAATGTGATCGTCCCCCATTCATATCCGGTCGTTCTGTCGGGAGGAGGCGTGTAGGCTTCCTTGGCTTTCAGCCTTTTGCAGTTGGTGGCTTCCACTACGCCGCATTCGTCTAAAAGCGTGGCATGGGCGCCGGCGAAGTGGAGATGCAGTATCCTTCTGTCTGAGAAGTAGAGGCTCACGATGGAAGTCTCGGGATGGAAAACGAGCTTCTTAAGATCGACGTCTTTTAAAGTGAGAGCAAGAGTGCCCAGCTGGCCAGTCGCCTCGGGATACTCTTCCTTGGGAGAAGAGTCGCTGAGAAGCACGGCGTTGATGGGGTTGGGAGCGAGATAGAGATAATAAGTTTTACTGCCTTCAAGACGCAAGACCCAGACCAGACCGTGCCAAAGGCCCAGCTTCCGTAAACTGAGAGGCAGAGGAAGGTCCATGAACTAAACTCCCAGAGCGTCGTAGAGCGCAAAGACCTTCCTGGCGTTGGTCTCGGCGTCGAAGCTCCTCTTGGCGAATTCAGCGGCTTCTTTTCCGCAGGCTTCCCTGAACGATTGGTCCTCTATGAGTTTCTGCAAGGCATCCGCAAGCGCTTTGTGGTCGAAAGGCTTGACGGTAAGGCCGGTTTCGCCTGGAATGATCTCTTCGCCAGGGCCGTCGATATTGAAGGCAACGGCTGGTTTGCCGGCGGAGCTTGCTTCCGCAATTAATCTTGAGAAGTGAGGTTCGAGGAAAGGCACGGCAAGAACATCGCAGGCTGAGACCAATGGATCAACGTGCGTGGACGGTCCGCAGTATGTGACCTTGTCCCAGATGGCGAGTTTGTCGGTCAATGCTCTTAGTTTGTCGGACCAGGAAAGCATGTTGGTTATGCGGCGCCAGAGAGGATATTCCTTCGGCAATTCTATTGGGCCGACCAGGGCGAGGTGGAAATTTACTCCGCGAGCTTTAAGAAGGGCAGCGGCTTTCAGAAGCTTATGTACGCCCTTGGCTCTCGTGAAACGTCCGAAGTAGCCGATGAGTTTCTTGTTGGAATCGTCCCCTACCAGAGTGTGCCTGAAATTCCAGTCAGGCTCCACATTCTGGTAAGCCTTGACGTCGATGAAGTCGAAGACGTCGGTAGTGGGAACTTCCGGTTTGATCCTCCAGCGACGGTGTTCGCTGGGAAGCATAAAGACAAAGGCGTTGCCCCAGCGCTTCGTGTAATGACGCATCAGCATTCGTCTGAAGCCGACATAGCCGTGGGATAGCACTTCCAGGACGTTTACGACCACTGGCTTGCCCGTGGAGTGCGCCGCTTTAAGAATGCCTGGAACTACGATGGTGTTGATGTGGATGAGGTCAGGATTCACTTCCTTGAAGATCTTTTTGGCCGTGCGGTAGGAAGTGAATTGACCTTTCGTCATGCGGAAGATGAGATGCGGTTTCTTGATGCCATAGAAACCGTCCGATATGTGCAGGAAAGGAATGGCCCTCTGATCGATGATTACCTTGTAGCCACTCTTTTCGAAAAGATCGGAAGCGGAGCTTTTCCTGATGCACCATATGATCGGGTCGTATTTTTCCTTGTCAAGATGCCTCAATAGTTCCAGAAGGAGCTGCGGAGCACCGCCCATGCCGGAACCGTGGTGAACAAAGAGGATCCTTTTTTTGTTTTCAGCCATAGCTAGGCTTATTTAGTTTTGAAGGCTTTTATCTCTTTGGCTATCATCTTCACCAATTCTACTCTGGATTCATAGCTGGCCCAGGAGATGTGCGGGGTAAGAATGATCTTGTCGGGATCGTTGACTTGGAAATAGGGATGGTTGAAAGGCAGGGGCTCCTGGCTGAAGGTGTCGCTGGCCGCACCGGAAATGGTGTAGTCGTTCAGGCACTGGACCAGATCCTCTTCGTTTATGATCCCGGCGCCGCCGAAATTCATGACGCAGGCCGTCGGACGCATAAGCTTCATCATCTTGTTGGTGATGAGGTTTATCGTCTGGTGAGTGGCGGGAGCGTGCACGGAAAGAACGTCGCTGCGCCTCATCAGGTCCTCGATGGAGACAGCCTCGTATTTGTCAACTGGGTCTTCGTCCCTGAGAGGATAGTAGATTATCTTCATGCCGAGCGTAGTGGCCATCTCGGCAACCTTTACGCCAACTTTGTCCATACCGATGATACCCCAGGTCTTGCCAACGATGTCGAAGAAGTTCTGGGAGCTGTCGGTGAAGGAATGGCTCCTGGAATAGGCGCCCGATTTCACAGACTTGTCAAAGTAATGGAACTTGCAGACAAGGTTCAGCATCGCGGCGACCGTGCACTGCGCCACAGAGTTTACAGCGAATCCGCTGATCCCTACGACCTTGATGCCGTTCTGTTTGGCGTATTCAAGGTCAATATTGGGAATATTGGAGTCGATCGTCACGATCAGTTTCAAGCTGCGGGCTCGCTCCATGTTAATGGCGCGGATGGGAACGTGGCTCGCCACGACGCATTCGCAGTTTTTGATACGTTCAGTAAGGTCGAGAGCGCCTGAGCTGGCGTAAACCATGAGAGCCCCCTGCTCTGCAATGGGCGAGAGATCAAGCATGCCGAGCGAATCGGCGTCCAGGAATACGATATTGAACATAAAAACCTTGTTGTTGGTGTTGGTTGATTATACGGTTGGTTATCTCTACTCTTGAAGAAATTATAACAGAAGTGCAAGGAAAAATAAAGAAATACCCTCTCTATTTTTTCTTTCTTATAAATATGAAAGAAACAAAAGCGAGGAGAGCCAGGAGCGCCGGCTCGGGGATGTCTGAAGCGCAGACGATAAGATTGTCAACATAAAAGCCTACACTTCCTTCCATAGCGATCTCAAACATGTCGATGTCCTTTTCAAGATAACGGTCCTCCAAGGGCAGGTCTCCCTCGTCGAACTCCATGACATCGTCGTTCAACGAGATCGATCTTACGCAATAGACGGAAGGAGCGGTGTCCACGACGACGGACAGTTCGTTCCACTCGTCCAGCGGAGCGGAAAGAAGGTTCGTCAGCGTCCCTTCCATCACGCAGGAAACAACCGTATTCGAGTTTTCGGAGTCCCTTGATATGTAGAGCGGGAAATTTCCCTTCAGATTCTTGTCCATGTCCCTCAGGCTTGCGTTGTCACCGCTTATCCTGACCGTCCCATGTCTTGCAGGCCTTTCAACATAATAGTTGAATTTGATTTTATACTCGCAGTTTTTTGGGATCTTTAGGGACGTCCTGGCGTAGCCCTGGCCACCCATGTAAAGGAAGAGCCTATTGGTGCGGGCGCCGCCTATCCTCTGGTCTCCTTTGGCGCTCCAGGTATCCTGGCCGTTAAGCGCCCCCGCTTTGTAATAAGGCTCCTCAAAATTGGAAGCGTAGTACCAGCCTCCCTTGGAGTAAGTGTAAAGGGAAGTCAGAGAACCTCTGTTTGATTCATCCCAGTCCCAATAATCCATCACCGCCCGGGAGCGGAAGAATCCGTCGGGGAAAAAGTTCTTGTAAAGGACAAACCAAAGATTGGCGGTGCGGGAGACCGAACCGCTGATAGAGTAAGGCAAAAACCAGGAGGAATAGTCCAGGACTTTGAGAGCGTAGTCGAAATCAGCCGATCCGTAATTCAGGACCGTCGTGTAGAAGATATTGGTCAATCCATCGTCCCCCAGGTTCGTCACGCCGCCCCAACTCGGAAGCGGCTTGTTTTCCCTACTCAGCAGCTCTACCTTAACATTGTCAATGAAAAGTTTGGCATCCTCGGTGTTTTCTCCTCCGCCGCTGATCGCGAGCCTGTCGAGAAAGTCCGTCGGATTCGTGAAATCGTTTGGCATATTGCGGAGCGGAATGCCCTTGGCGTAGTTCGTGGTGAAGTCGCCAAAAGTCAGGCTGGTCAGGGCATAGCGCTCATAGTCCAGAGTAAAAGAGAATGGGAACCATTCGTCAAAGGGCGCCGTCGTTTCGCCTACGAGAGGATATTTTTCTTCGCGGCTGCAGAAGCCGTAGATCTTTAAGCCTTCTTCGCTGCAGCGCAGATTGAAATCCGCGGCATTGTTCCAGTAGTTCTGTCGGATGGCGAATTCGTTGACATCGCCGTCTGATCCTTTGCAAAGCGTCATGGAGACCCTGACAAGCGGATTCTTGGGCGTCCCTATCTTGCAAGTGTAGCCGTCCCATCCGGAACCCCTGTAGAAATGCGCGCAAGGACCGTCGATGCCGAAGTCAACGTTCGTAACGATCATCTCGTTGTAAGGCTTGCCGTAACCGTCTTCCTTCTTGCCGTCCCATCTGTATTGGCCCGTGATCTCGCCCTCTTCCATGTAGGGCGCTTCGAAATTCTCATAAAAGAAGACGCTGCCGGAACCGGCCCGCAGCGTGACATAGCTTTGCCCGAAACTTCCGAAATCGACTAGCAGTTTCGTCTTGTAATAGCCGTTCGTCATGTCGGAGCGGTTCAAAGCGATCTCCAGTTCGCAGGCCGAGGCGCAGACGCCGTTGGTGCCCGAAAAAGCCAGCCATTCCAGATTTTCCGTCGGCTGGACGGAATAGTTGAAATAACCGCCTCCGTCATTGGCGATGACAAGGGTCTTGAAGCCTTCCTCCGGGCTGTATTCAAGCGTGTCGGTGCTTATTTTGGGAACGGGTTCATAAAGGCTCTCGTAGGCCGCCTCAACATCGTCGATGGGGGCGCATTTAGGAGCGCCTCCGCCGAAAACGCCAACGCCGAAATAATTGACGTTGACTTCATCGAGCACAAAGTTTTCCGGTGTATTGGTCACGCTGTTGACAATAACGTTCATGAGCCTGCGGGCAGGGTACGAGATGTTGAATTCAACGGGAGTGAAATTCTGGTCGCCTATCCCGCCTACGCCGAACTCATAATCGCTGCTTTTAAAATAGAAAGTCCCGCCGTTGCGGTAACAATAGAGCGCCCTGCCATCCTCGCCGTCTCCCAGCATAACGCCGGCCATGTTGTAGGAGGATTTTATCTGAAAGCTGATCCTCAGAACGCCGGAATCAGTGAAAACGCTTGGCTGCGTACCCATCGGGATCCAGATACCGGAATCCTCGCCCCATCCGCCTTCGAATTTGTAAACGGAAAGGCACTTCGTCGTAACGTTCGTTATGTCGTAAGTGTACTTATCCTTGTAATCTTCCTGGAAACACTTCAGGTCGTCGCACTGGGAGAAGAAATCGCCCTCTTCATAACTCTCGAAATCCTCGCTGAAAAAGACGGTAGGCTCGGCTTTCAAGTTAACCGATATGGCAAGCAAAACGAAAAACAGCAGAAGTTTTTTCATGACAGGGCAAATTGGTTGTTTATCATCTAATATTCTAATATTTTTCAACTGTGAGACAATGTTTTTAAACTACATGTCTCGCTTCAAAATTAGAACATCAGATCAGATCTTTCAGCTTGCCAATGATAAGATCGATATCGCTTTGGGGAGTGGATGCGCCGGCTGTCACGCCGATCTTGCGGTAGGGCTTCAGTTCGCCAGGTTCCCAGTTGGCAGGGTCTGTCACGAAAAAAGTCGCCTTGCCGCTGCTCTTGCAGATCTCGGCCAAACGGTTGCTGTTGGCGCTGCCTATGCCGCCAATAACAACCATGGCGTCGCAGGCGTCGCAAAGGGAGAGCGCCTCTTTCTGACGCTTTTCCGTAGCAAGGCAGCGCGTGTTGTGGATCTTGGCGTCGGGATAGTTTTTTAAGATCTCAGATTTTACCGCTTCGAAAGTGGAACTGTCTAAGGTCGATTGGCAGACGACCGTGAAGGGCTTGTCAAACTTGAGATCGGCAGCTTCATGAACATTGCTGACGACTGTCCCCTCTTTGGCGAAGCTCATCAAGCCCGTCACTTCCGCATGGCCTTTGTCGCCTAAAATGACGACCGGCTCCCCTGCTTTTGCGGCGCGCTCGATTATTCTTCTTAT